>NZ_JAHEVU010000004.1:0-503814 GCF_018597345.1 Enterobacter quasimori
GAGCCATGATCAAACTCTTCAATTTAAGTTTGATGCTCGTGAATTAAACTTCGTAATGAATTACGTATGTTCACTCAGAGACTTGGTATTCATTTATTGTCCGAAGACATTAAGAATCCATGTCACTTTGAGTGCCCACACAGATTGTCTGATAAATTGTTAAAGAGCAGTGCAACGCGGCTTTCGCTCACCGTTGCGAGGTGGCGTATATTACGCTTTCCTCTTTCAGAGTCAACCCGTTATTTCAGGATTTTTTCTCTTCAACCGACCCGGTTGTTTGTGAAGTGATTCACATGTTCCGTGTCGATGGAGGCGCATTATAGGGAGCCGCCGAGGAATGACAAGCGGAAATATGCATTTTTATTTCGACCGCTCACCTTTTCACCAAAAAGGCTATTTTTGGTGCTTTTTAATCTCTTCAGGCAGGTCTGCAAGACTATTAATTACCCAATCTGCCGCATTCTCTGCTTCTGGCGTCACTGGCTTACCGGTGCGAACTAATATTTTGGTCCCCACACCCGCAGCCGCAGCTGCCTGCATATCTTCCAGCTTATCGCCCACCATATAAGAGGCTGCCATATCAATGTGCAGGAATTCCTGCGCAGAGATGAACATCCCCGGATGCGGTTTACGGCAATCACAGGTCTGGCGATACTCTTCAACCGTTCCCTGCGGGTGATGCGGACAATAATAGATACCGTCGAGATCCACACCGCGGTCGGCCAGCGACCAGTCCATCCATTCCGTCAGCGTCTCGAACTGCGCTTCGGTAAATTTACCGCGTGCAATACCGGACTGGTTCGTCACAACCACCAGCGCATAACCTCTCTCTTTCAGCTGGCGCATGGCATCTATTGCGCCCTCGATAAACTCGAACTCATCAATCTCATGGACGTAACCATGATCCACATTAATAGTGCCATCACGATCGAGAAAAATTGCGGGTACTGATTTTGCCACCGGTTTGCTCCTGAAAAAGGCATGTTCGACTAGTATCTCATGAATCGCAGCGCAATAAAGTGCTCATCGCACAGAGTTGGATTGATTTAGACGTCTGGATGCCTTAACATCCGTTTTGTTTACGGTCATCCCCCGTATCTGGCAGAACAAAATGCCACGGCTAACTTACATACGATAAAAATAATCTAATGATTAAACTTTCCAATATCACCAAAGTGTTCCAGCAGGGGAACCGAACCATTCAGGCGTTGCACAATGTCAGCCTGCATGTTCCTGCTGGTCAAATTTATGGCGTCATTGGCGCATCGGGTGCAGGTAAAAGTACGCTGATCCGTTGTGTTAACCTGCTTGAGCGTCCAACCCAGGGCAGCGTTGAAGTTGGCGGGCAAGAGCTTACCGCCCTCTCAGAAAAAGAACTCACCAAAGCGCGTCGTCAGATTGGCATGATCTTCCAGCACTTCAACCTGCTGGCTTCCCGCACCGTTTTCGGTAACGTCGCATTGCCGCTGGAGCTGGACAACACGCCTAAAGAAGAAGTGAAGCGTCGCGTCACCGAACTGCTCGACCTCGTGGGTCTGGGCGATAAACATGATAGCTATCCGGCGAACCTGTCCGGTGGGCAGAAACAGCGTGTGGCCATTGCCCGCGCGCTGGCAAGTAATCCTAAGGTACTGCTGTGCGATGAAGCGACCAGCGCACTGGACCCGGCGACCACGCGTTCGATTCTGGAACTGCTGAAAGATATTAATCGTCGCCTGGGCCTGACGATCCTCCTTATTACGCACGAGATGGACGTGGTGAAACGCATCTGTGACTGCGTGGCGGTCATCAGTAACGGTGAACTGATCGAGCAGGACACGGTAAGTGAAGTGTTCTCGCATCCGAAAACCCCGCTGGCGCAGCAGTTTATTCAGTCCACGCTGCATCTGGATATTCCGGAAGATTATCTGGAACGCCTGAAAACAGAAGCAGCAGCAGACAGTGTCCCAATGCTGCGTATGGAGTTCACCGGTCAGTCCGTTGACGCCCCGCTGCTTTCCGAAACAGCCCGTCGCTTTAACGTAAACAACAACATCATTAGCGCGCAGATGGATTACGCCGGTGGCGTGAAGTTCGGCATCATGCTGACGGAAATGCACGGCACACAAGAAGAAACCCAGGCGGCAATTGCCTGGCTGCAAGAACACCATGTAAAAGTAGAGGTACTGGGTTATGTCTGAGCCGATGATGTGGCTGCTGGTTCGCGGCGTTTGGGAAACGCTGGCAATGACCTTTGTATCGGGCTTCTTTGGTTTTGTGATTGGTCTGCCGGTCGGCGTCCTGCTGTACGTGACGCGTCCGGGTCAAATCATTGAGAACGCGAAGCTGTATCGCACCCTCTCTGCGCTGGTGAATATCTTCCGTTCAATCCCGTTCATTATTCTGCTGGTGTGGATGATTCCGTTTACCCGCGTGATCGTCGGGACGTCTATCGGTCTGCAGGCGGCCATCGTTCCGCTAACCGTAGGTGCAGCGCCGTTTATCGCCCGTATGGTGGAAAACGCCCTGCTGGAGATCCCAACCGGTCTTATCGAAGCCTCTCGCGCAATGGGCGCGACACCGATGCAGATCGTACGCAAAGTGCTGCTGCCTGAAGCGTTGCCTGGCCTGGTGAACGCAGCGACCATTACGCTCATTACGCTGGTCGGTTATTCCGCGATGGGTGGCGCAGTGGGTGCTGGCGGTTTAGGCCAGATCGGCTATCAATATGGCTATATTGGTTATAACGCTACCGTAATGAATACCGTTCTGGTATTGCTGGTTGTGCTGGTTTACTTAATCCAATTCTCTGGCGATCGCATCGTCCGGGCTGTTACTCACAAATAACGTTACACACAACACAAACTCGACGAGTTAAGGATAAAACATGGCGTTCAAATTAAAGACCTTTGCAGCGGTAGGCGCGCTGATCGGCTCTCTGGCACTGGTGGGTTGCGGTCAGGACGAAAAAGATCCAAACCACATTAAAGTGGGCGTTATCGTGGGTGCTGAGCAGCAGGTTGCTGAAGTTGCTCAGAAAGTGGCGAAAGAGAAATATGGTCTGGACGTTGAACTGGTGACCTTCAACGATTACGTGCTGCCGAACGAAGCGCTGAGCAAAGGCGATATCGACGCCAACGCCTTCCAGCACAAACCATACCTGGATCAGCAGATCAAAGATCGCGGCTACAAGCTGGTTGCGGCCGGTAACACCTTCGTTTACCCGATTGCTGGTTACTCGAAAAAAATCAAATCGCTTGATGAACTGCAGCCAGGCTCCCAGGTCGCGATCCCTAACGACCCAACAAACCTCGGTCGCTCCCTGCTGCTGCTGCAGAAAGTGGGCCTGATTAAACTGAAAGACGGCGTGGGGTTGCTGCCGACTGCACTGGACGTTATCGAGAATCCGAAAAATCTGAAACTGGTTGAGCTGGAAGCACCACAGTTGCCGCGTTCACTGGACGATGCACAGATCGCGCTGGCGGTGATCAACACCACTTACGCCAGCCAGATTGGCCTGACGCCAGCCAAAGACGGTATCTTCGTTGAAGATAAAGACTCCCCATACGTCAACCTGATCGTGACTCGCGAAGACAACAAAGACGCGGAAAACGTGAAGAAATTTGTTCAGGCTTATCAGTCTGACGAAGTTTACCAGGAAGCCAACAAGGTGTTTAACGGCGGTGCTGTTAAAGGCTGGTAATCTCCTCTCAGTGTAATATCATCAGGACGGGCTTATGCCCGTCTTGTCATTTATACAGGCAACTGATTCAATATCCGTTGTTTTGATTATCCATTGAGGAACTATTATGCGTGCTTTACCGATCTGTCTCTTAGCACTCATGCTGAGCGGCTGTTCTATGCTAAGCAGATCTCCTGTTGAACCTGTTCAAAGCACAGCAACCCCGCCAAAAGCGGAGCCAGCAAAACCGAAAGCGCCTCGCCCTGCACCGGTACGCATTATCACTAAAGCCGACGATCTCGTGGGCAAGCCATTCCGTGAACTGGGTGAAGTGAGCGGTGAATCCTGCCAGGCAACTAATCAGGACTCTCCTCCAAACATTCCAACGGCCCGCAAGCGTATGCAGATTAACGCGTCCAAAATGAAAGCCAACGCGGTGCTGCTGCACAGCTGTGAAGTGACCAGCGGTACGCCAGGATGTTATCGTCAGGCTGTTTGTATCGGTTCTGCGCTGAACATCACGGCGAAATGAGTGCATTTCAGTTTGAGCAAATAGGCGTTATCCACTCTCCTTATAAAGAGAAATTCGCCGTACCGCGCCAGCCCGGTCTGGTCACACGGGGCGGCGGCGAGCTTCATTTGATCGCGCCTTACAATCAGGCCGATGCGGTACGCGGGCTCGACGCCTTCAGCCACCTGTGGGTTGTTTTTGTGTTTCACCAGACCATGGAAGGTGGCTGGCGCCCAACGGTGCGTCCTCCCCGTTTGGGAGGAAATGCCAGAATGGGCGTTTTCGCCACCCGTTCGACCTTTCGCCCCAACCCTATCGGCATGTCGCTGGTTGAACTGAAAGGTATACACTGTCAGAAGGATCGGGTGATACTCGAGTTAGGCAGCCTTGACCTGGTGGATGGCACGCCGGTTATCGACATCAAGCCGTATTTGCCTTTCGCTGAAGCGCTACCGGACGCCCGGGCAAGTTATGCTCAGGACGCCCCACAGGCCGATATGCCGGTACACTTTACGCCTGAGCTCACCGTCCAGATACATCAGCTCGAGAAGCGTTATCCCCATCTTCGGGACTTTATCGTTGAAGTGCTGGCGCAGGACCCTCGTCCCGCCTACCGTAAAGAAGAGGAAGCCGGTAAAACCTATGCCGTCTGGCTGCTGGATTTTAACGTGCGCTGGCGCGTTACCGGGGCAGGTTTTGAAGTGTTTGCCCTGGAACCCAGGTAATTTTAACCTCCTCTCTTTTGGCATCTTTGCCACACTGGTAAACTAAACCACTTTTTTTGTGTCAGGTTGGCCTTTCCGCCAGCCCTACTCGTCGAAACGGAACCGTAACAACATGCGTACTAGCCAATATCTGCTCTCCACGTTAAAGGAGACACCTGCCGACGCCGAAGTGATCAGCCATCAGCTGATGCTGCGCGCCGGGATGATCCGCAAGCTGGCCTCCGGGTTATACACCTGGCTGCCGACCGGCGTGCGCGTCCTGAAAAAAGTCGAAAACATCGTGCGTGAAGAGATGAACAACGCCGGTGCTATCGAGGTGTTAATGCCGGTCGTTCAGCCCTCTGAACTCTGGCAGGAGAGCGGTCGCTGGGAGCAGTACGGTCCGGAACTGCTGCGTATTGCCGATCGCGGCGATCGTCCATTTGTCCTCGGCCCAACGCATGAAGAGGTCATTACCGATCTGATCCGTAATGAGCTGAGCTCATACAAACAGCTGCCGCTGAACTTCTTCCAGATCCAGACCAAATTCCGTGACGAAGTACGTCCACGCTTTGGCGTCATGCGCTCTCGCGAATTCCTGATGAAGGATGCCTACTCTTTCCATACCTCTCAGGAATCCCTGCAAGAGACGTACGACGCCATGTACGCGGCATACAGCAAAATCTTCTCCCGCATGGGACTGGATTTCCGTGCTGTGCAGGCTGATACCGGTTCTATTGGCGGTAGCGCATCCCATGAGTTCCAGGTACTGGCGCAGAGCGGTGAAGACGATGTGATCTTCTCTGACTCTTCAGACTACGCGGCGAACATCGAATTTGCAGAGGCGCTGGCACCAAAAGAACCACGTGCTGCTGCAACGCAAGAGATGACGCTGGTTGATACGCCAAACGCGAAAACCATCGCCGAGCTGGTTGAGCAGTTCAACCTGCCGATCGAAAAAACCGTTAAGACCCTGCTGGTGAAATCCACCGAAGGTAGCGCATACCCGCTGGTTGCCCTGCTGGTCCGTGGCGATCACGAGCTGAACGAAGTGAAAGCCGAGAAGCTGCCGCAGGTTGCCAGCCCGCTGACCTTCGCCACGGAAGCGGAAATCCGCGCCGTGGTGAATGCGGGCCCAGGTTCACTGGGTCCAGTCAATCTGCCGGTTCCGGTTGTTATTGACCGCACGGTTGCCGCGATGAGCGACTTCTCCGCCGGTGCGAACATCGACGGTAAGCACTACTTCGGCATCAACTGGGATCGCGACGTAGCGACGCCAGAAGTGGCTGACATCCGTAACGTGGTCGCAGGCGATCCAAGCCCGGACGGCCAGGGTACGCTGATGATCAAACGCGGTATTGAAGTGGGTCATATCTTCCAGCTGGGCGATAAATACTCCCGCGCGATGAACGCTGCCGTTCAGGGCGAAGATGGCCGTAACCAGGTTCTGACAATGGGCTGCTACGGTATCGGGGTCACGCGCGTTGTTGCTGCTGCTATCGAGCAAAACTACGACGAGCGCGGCATCGTTTGGCCGGACAACATCGCGCCGTTCCAGGTTGCGATTCTGCCAATGAACATGCATAAGTCTTACCGCGTGCAGGAACTGGCGGAAAAACTTTACGCTGAGCTGCGCGCCAAGGGCATCGACGTGCTGATGGATGACCGTAAAGAGCGTCCTGGCGTGATGTTTGCTGATATGGAACTGATCGGTATTCCGCACACCGTTGTCATCGGCGACCGTAACCTCGACAGCGACGAGATTGAATACAAATACCGTCGCAGCGGCGAGAAGCAGATGATCAAGACTGGCGACATTCTTGATTACCTGGTGAAAGCCATTAAAGGTTAAGAAACAAAAAACCCCGCTCCGGCGGGGTTTTTTAATGGCGCTACGTCAGCTTATTTGCTGTTACAGTCTTTGCCCGCAATAAACTTCGCGTCTTTATCCGCCACCAGCATTTTCACCATCTCTCCGCTGTCCGGGTTTGGCTCCAGCGTAAAGTGACCGTCCACCGTTAGCAATACCGGCTTGCTGTCGTTGCCGCGCGCCACGGCGTAATCACGCTCCAGCTGCGCATTGTTTGCCACGCTGACCTTCTTGCCGGTTGCGCAGTCGGTAAAGATCGCCGCATCCGCCATATAGAAGTACATCCCCCGCATTGCCATCGGTGTGGCAGGCAGGGCCGCTTTTACCGGCGCCAGCGTGTAGTTGAACTGAGACTCAATAGGATTGCCTTCACGGTCAAGCATCTCCATGCTTTCACCTTTAGGGCGGAACCAGGTTTTCTCACCGGTCGTATCCGTCAGGACCAGCTTCTCCGCCGTACGTGCCCAGGTTCCGTAAGTCGCAAACGAAGAAGGCTCTTTCGCACCCTGATAGCGCTGGTTCATTACCCAGGTACCGTCTTTTTGCAGGAACAGGGACGTTTCAATGCCCTCGCAGTCCGCACAAGGCAATACGCCACGCCAGCTCTGCTGCATCGGCTTTAATTCTTCGGTTTGCGTAGGCTGTAATACCTGCGTTTCCGAACGGTTATTACACCCAAAAAGCGCAAACAGCGTACTCACTGCAAGCGCTGACCATAATGCTTTTTTCACAATGAATTCCTTATGAAAAGTGTGTTCCCTTTCGTCACTCTGTAGGGCGACGAACTTTACCGCGTAGTGCTTTCACTGTGGATTTCTGCGCCTTTGACGACAGCCGGCGCTCTTTCGATGCACGTGTGGGCCGCGTTGCCCGGCGGCTTTTCTGCACTGTCGTTAATTCTTTAATCATTGCCACCAGCCTCGCAATCGCCGCTTCCCGGTTTAACTCCTGGCTGCGGTACTCCTGCGCTTTAATCACAATGACGCCATCGCTGGTGATCAGATGATGGCTGGCGGCAAGCAGACTTTCTTTATAATACTCTGGCAGGCTGGAGGCCCGAATGTCAAAGCGCAAATGGATAGCCGTTGAGGCCTTATTAACGTGCTGACCGCCCGCGCCCTGCGCCCGGATGGCAGCGATCTCCAGCTCGTTATCCGGAATGCTGACGTTTCGGGACAAAACAATCATGGCGCCGATTGCCATGCCGTTAAATGGATTTCCAGATTATTCTGAGAATCAGAAAGCCAGATCGCACCGTCCTGAATCGTCGCCTGCAGGACCATCGTTCGGCCAGCAAACTCGCTCAGCTGCGCCAGCTGCTCATCGTCCAGATACCAGACGGTGAGATTTTTAAACTGTCCGCACTTGCTCTTGTTTTGCTGCCACCAGATCTCCGCAGCGCGTTGATTATACGCGAATAACGCCACCTCCGCGGACTGGGTGCACGCCTTTTTAATCCTGCGCTCATCCGGCAGGCCAAGCTCAATCCACAAATCGATACCGAGATGATCGTTGCGCAGCCAGGCTTCGGGTTCATCTTCCGCACTCAGACCACGCGTAAATTGCAAACGCTCGTCGGCGTATTTTATCCACGCCAGCAGGCGCAGCATCATGCGTTCCTGGGTTTCAGAGGGGTGACGCGCCAGCGTCAATGACGCATCAAGGAACTGGTTGCGGTCAAGATCCGCCACATTGACCACAGCTTTATAAATTGTCGCTTTCAGCGCCATCAGAGAACTCCTTTCGATTCAGGCGGACATTGTAGCGAAAACCGGAGCAAAACGCTGTTACGAGGTGATGAATAGTGCGCTATCAAGGCGCTGATATTGCTTAAATGAGTATGGTATAGTCACCTTGCTAAACCGAGTTTATCTTCGTAGGCTTAATGATATCTCACAGTAAGTCAGTGCGCTGGCGGGAGGGGATGTGAATAATTATTGTGAGTTAATTCGCAAACGGTATGCGGAAATCGCCAGCGGCGATCTGGGGTATGTCCCGGACGCGTTGGGCTGTGTATTGAAGGTGCTTAATGAAGTGGCCTCTGATGAGAGCCTTTCAGAGTCGGTCAGGGAAAAAGCAGCGTATGCTGCGGCGAATTTACTGGTGAGCGATTATGTCGATGAATGATACTTATCAACCCATCAATTGTGATGACTATGACAACCTCGAACTCGCCTGCCAGCATCATTTAATACTGACGCTGGAGCTAAAAGATGGCGAAGTGTTGAAGGCGAAAGCCAGCGATTTGGTTTCACGTAAGAATGTGGAATATCTGATAGTGGAAGATGCCGGCGCGACGCGCGAGCTTCGTCTGGACAAAATTGCCAGCTTCAGCCACCCGGAAATCGGTACCGTTGTGGTAAGCGAATCCTGATGACACTCACGGGCAGCCAGGCTGCCCGTTACGCATTCCACTCAAACGAAACGCCCTTTTCTGCCCACCCTTCTTCAGTGATAAACACGCCCGCAGCGGCAATAAGCGTCTCACCATAAAACAGCAGCGGCGTGGTATCGCGCAGCCAGGGCGGCACATTGTTCTCCTGCCAGATTTTCTTCAATTTTCGTCCACCATTACGCCCGACGATATGCAGCAAACCACCGGCTTTAAAACGCACCGTAACGGGCTCATCCGCTTCTGGCAGACGCACGTGACCGGCATTCGTCAGGGATACGCTACCCGCGCCAGCGGGTAATGTCAGTGCTTCCACCACGCAGGGCCAGTCGAGAACAACATCAGAAAGAGAAGAACGGGATTTAACCCACCACAGTTTGCCCTGATAGCGCCTGACCTCGAAGCCGTTCAGGTAAACGCTCGGAGTGGCATCTTCTCGCGCCTGCGCCACTTCATCCCATATTCTGCCGAGCATTGCTCGCGACGGCATGACGGCATGATGAGAGGCCAACCAGCGGCGTAAAACGGCAGCACGGCGTACCGCACTCATCGCTTCCAGCGGCGCAATTGCCAGCGCACCCTCAGAGGAAATCAGCCCGGCCAACTCTTCACTCAGCAACTCATCCAGCAGGCTCTCCTGCTCGGCACAGAGCGTGGCGCTCCTGGCCGTCGCTGCAGCAAAGTGCTCCCAGCGTTCGGTCAGTAACGGTAAGACGCGCAGACGCAGGAAGTTACGATCGTAGCTGTCGTCCTGATTGCTTTCGTCCTCAATCCAGCTCAGCTGATATTCATGTGCCCAGGATTCAAGAGAAGCACGTGTTTCACCCAGCAGCGGGCGGATTAATTCCGTTCCGGCAAAACGCGCGCGCTCAGGCATGGCGGATAACCCCGCCGGGCCACTGCCCCGCTTAAGCGCAAGTAAAAAAGTTTCGCACTGATCGTCAAGATGCTGCGCCGTAACGAGTGCTTCACCGGGACGTAAGGCGCGAGCAAAAGCGGCATAGCGGGCCTTGCGCGCCTGCGCCTCAATGCCCAGCCCTTCCTCGTGGAGAATCACGCGTTCGACCCTCAACGGAATGCTCCACGCCTCACAGAGGGCTTCACAGTGCGCCACCCATGCATCAGCATGAGGACTTAACCCGTGATGGATATGCATCGCCCGGAGCTGGACGTCAGGCACCTGGTCACGCCAGAGCTTAAGGCGATGGAGCAAAACGGTAGAATCCAGCCCACCGCTAAACCCCACCAGCAGCTGGCGGTACGGTGAAACGGCGTGTGCGATAGCGGGTAAGGTCATAGGAAATTACACATAAAAAATGCCCGGACTAAGCGGGCATTATCACACATGACGACGATTACTGCTGGTAAAGCTCCAGCGGCAGGCCATCCGGGTCGCTGAAAAAGGTAAAACGCTTGTCGGTGAACGGATCGACGCGTATCGCTTCGCACATCACGCCGTGAGATTCCAGATGCTTGACCGCGCTATTAAGATCGTCAACGCTAAAGGCCAGATGGCGCAGGCCGCAGGCTTCCGGGCGGGACGGACGAGCAGGCGGAAAAGGAAATGAGAACAGCTCAATCACATACTGCCCGTTTAACGCCAGATCGCCCTTCCAGGAGTCGCGCTCTTCGCGGTAGGCCTCGCTCATGAGCGTAAAGCCCAGGATGTCGCAGTAGAAGGACTTACTTTTCGCGTAATCGGTCGCAATGATCGCAATATGATGAACCGCTTTTAAACCCAGCATAGCTTCTCCTTTTTATGATGCCTGAACGTTACAACCGAAAACCCGCACCTTGCAAGCGGTCACCTTTATTTTAGGACTCGCACCCAGTACACGCCCTGCTCGTCGCGCTTCGCACCGTGGATATCGGTCTCAAAGCCCGGATAATGGCGTCCGACAGAGCAGAGCATCAACAGGAAATCGAGCACTGCCCGGCTCTCTTCGGCGATCATCTCTCCAGGCATTAAAAGCGGAACACCCGGCGGATAAGGCAGGATCATGTTGGCCGACACCCGCCCGACCAAATTTTCCAGCTCGATGGTTTCCACCTCGCCTTTCACCTGCCGCTGCCACGCTTTGTGTGGCGTGAGTTTCATCTCCGGCAGGACATCAAACGCCTGCAGCATCAGGCGCGGCAGGTCGTGCTGGCGGATCAGTTTGTGGATCCCCTGGGCCAGATCCTGAATACGCATATTGCGATAGAAGTCAGGATCCTCCGCGTAGAGATCCGGCAGCATGTTCTTCACCCGCAGGTTGAGATCGTAGGCGCGCTTAAACTCCATCAGGCCGCGCAACAGCCCCATCGCGCGGGTTTTGTCGATCCCGATGCTGAACAGGAACAGCAGGTTATACGGCCCGGTTTTCTCCACCACCACGCCGCGCTCGTCCAGGAACTTCGCCACCAGCGCGGCGGGGATCCCTTCATCACCCATAATGCCCTGCTCGTCCATGCCCGGCGTCAGGATCGTTACTTTTACCGGGTCGAGGAACATATGGTCGCTATCGGCATCCCGGAAGCCATGCCACTCTTCGCCGGGCGAGACGGGCCAGCACTCCGCCTCATCAATCTCTTCCGGCTGCCAGATATCAAAGAACCAGCCGTCGGCTTCCTCTTTCAGCCGCTGAACCTCTTTGCGGAAATGCAGCGCGCGCTCCACCGAACGGTTGATGAGACGTTTTCCCGGATTGCCGCGCAGCATCGCCGCGGCCGTTTCAATGGAGGCCACCAGCGGATAGCTCGGCGAGGTGGTGGTGTGCATCATAAAGGCTTCGTTAAACGTATCTTCGTCGTACTCGCCTTTGATATGAATTAACGAAGCCTGCGAAAACGCCGCCAGCATTTTGTGCGTCGACTGCGTTTCGAAGAATACTTTACCCGGCACGCGCTCGCCGCTCATGCCGCTTTTACCCGCGTATATCGGGTGGAAGTTGGTGTACGGTACCCACGCGGAATCGAAGTGGATTGACGGCACGTCCAGCGTCTTTTTGATCCAGTTGGTGTTGTACAGCAGGCCGTCATAGGTCGAGTTGGTGATCACCGCATGCACGGGCCAGCTCGCGCCAGGAATTGCCGCGACCTTGCTTTCAATGGCTTCATGCGTGAACTCCCGGCGCGGAATGCCGCCAAGTATACCGAGCGCGTTACGCGTGGGTGACAGCCAGAGCGGTACGACGTCGCTCATCATCAGCAGGTGAGCCAGCGACTTATGGCAGTTACGGTCAATCAGCAGGGTGCTGCCCGCCGGCGCGGCGTACATCCCGACGATTTTGTTCGAGGTCGAGGTGCCGTTGGTCACCATATAGCTCTGCTCGGCCCCAAAGGTGCGGGCGATATACTCTTCGGCTTCCAGATGCGGGCCGGTGTGATCCAGCAGAGAGCCTAATTCGGTGACTGAAATCGACACGTCCGCTTTCAGCGCGTTGCCACCAAAGAAATCATAGAACAGGCAGCCCACCGGGCTTTTTTGGTAGGCCGTCCCCGCCATATGGCCCGGCGTACAGAAGGTATATTTCCCCTCCTTCACGTAGGTGAAGAGCGCCCGGGTAAACGGTGGCGTAATGTTATCGAGATATTCATTCGTGTATTGCTGAATTCGGGTCGCAATATCGTCCGCCACGCCGAGGGAATATTCAAAGAACCACAGCGCCATACGCATATCATTGGCGCTGACGTCCATGGTGGAGTGGGTATTAATAAACGCGTACAGCGGGAGGTATTCGTTCAGCTTGTTGATGTCGCTGCACAGTTCGAGATCATATTCGTCCCAGTCGAAGATCACGCCGCAGATACGCGGGTTATGCTCGATGAACTTCAGCAGGTCGGCGCTGTTGTGCGGCCAGATTAGCTGATACCCGCGCGACTGCAGGGCTTGCTCCAGCTCCTTAATCGGCTCATCTTTATAAAAGACGCCGTGTGGCCCCATAATGGCAATGATATTCATGGGCTTCCTCCTTAAAAACATTAGCTAAGCATAGCCCGGCTAAACCGCAGGTATAAAAAAAGCCGCAACAGTGTGCGGCTTTTCAGATAATTGTGAAGCTTACGCGTAGCCGTAGGTCATCAGACGCTGGTAACGGCGGTTGAGCAGATCGTCTTTGCTCAGCACGTCCAGATCCGCCAGATCGGCCAGCAGCTGCGCTTTCAGAGAAGCTGCCATCACTTCCGGCTTACGATGCGCACCACCCAGCGGTTCCGGGATGATGGAATCGATCAGCTTAAGCTCTTTCAGGCGTGGCGCAATGATGCCCATTGCTTCTGCAGCCAGCGGCGCTTTGTCGGCGCTTTTCCACAGAATGGACGCGCAGCCTTCCGGGGAGATAACGGAATAGGTGCTGTACTGCAGCATATTCACTTTATCGCCCACGCCAATCGCCAGCGCACCGCCGGAACCACCCTCGCCGATAACGGTACAGATGACCGGCACCTTCAGACGAGACATCTCGCGCAGGTTGCGCGCGATGGCTTCAGACTGACCGCGCTCTTCCGCGCCCACGCCTGGGTATGCACCCGGGGTATCGATGAAGGTGATGATTGGCATGTTGAAACGCTCAGCCATCTCCATCAGACGCAGGGCTTTGCGGTAGCCTTCTGGGGCTGGCATACCAAAGTTACGACGGATTTTTTCTTTGGTTTCACGGCCTTTCTGATGACCAATGATCATCACCGGGCGTCCGTCCAGACGCGCGATACCGCCAACGATAGCTTTATCGTCTGCGTATGCGCGATCGCCTGCCAGTTCGTCAAATTCGTCAAACGCCAGGCGGACATAATCCAGGGTGTACGGACGCTGTGGATGGCGAGCCAGCTGGGCCACCTGCCATGCGCCGAGATCGGCAAAGATTTTGCGCGTCAGCTCTACGCTTTTCTCGCGCAGACGATGCACTTCTTCGTCGATGTTAATATCCAGTTTTTCATCCTGACGGCTTACCGCTGTCAGAGAATCGATTTTCGCTTCCAGCTCTGCAATCGGCTGTTCGAAATCAAGGAAATTCAGACTCATAGTATTCCTGTATTAGTCAAACTCCAGTTCCACCTGCTCCGAACCAATGAGGCCACGGAGATCGTTCAGTAAACGATCGCTCGGAGAGACACGCCACGTTGCACCAAAGCGCAACCGCGCGCGTGCATCCGCCCTCTGATAGTAGAGATGTACTGGAATTGTCCCCGAGCGGTGGGGTTCCAGAGACTGACGGAGTCGGTTTAAAAGCTGGTCATCAATTTGCCTGTCCGTCAGCGAGATAGCAAGCCCGCGAGCATATTTTTCCCGGGCTTCGTCAATGTCCATCACTTCGCGGGCGGTCATTTTAAGCCCCCCACTGAAGTCATCAAAGCTGACCTGTCCGCTGACGATAAGTATGCGGTCTTTTTCCAGCAATTGCTGGTATTTATCCAGCGCGTCGGTGAACAACATCACCTCCAGACGCCCGGAACGGTCATCCAGCGTACAGATGCCGATACGATTGCCGCGCTTGGTGACCATAACCCTTGCAGCAATCACGAGCCCCGCAGCCGTGGTGATTTTACCACGATCTGTCGGATGCATGTCTTTTAGCCTGTGGCCGCCGACATAGCGCTCAATTTCTTTGATGTACTGGTTGATCGGGTGCCCCGTCAGGTACAAGCCTAACGTTTCACGCTCCCCATCCAGTACGACCTGTTCTGGCCACGGCTGGCAGTTGGAATACGACTGCTCAATCTGCTCCGGCTCTTCCGCCAGCACGCCGAACATATCCGCCTGGCCAATGGCTTCCGCTTTCGCGTGCTGATCCGCCGCTTTTAGCGCATCACCCAGCGAGTTCATCAGCGCGGCGCGGTGCGGCCCCAGCCGGTCAAACGCGCCGGACATGATCAGTTTTTCCAGCACGCGGCGGTTCAGTTTCTTGGTATCGGTGCGGGCGCATAGATCGAACAGCTCGCGGAAATAGCCGCCGTTGTTGCGCGCTTCGATGATCGCCTCGATCGGCCCCTCGCCTACGCCCTTGATCGCGCCGATCCCGTAAACGATCTCCCCGTCGTCGTTGACGTGGAAATGGTAGAGCCCCGAGTTGATATCCGGCGGCAGGATCTTAAGCCCCATGCGCCAGCACTCGTCTACCAGGCCCACCACCTTCTCGGTGTTGTCCATATCGGCCGTCATTACCGCCGCCATAAATTCAGCGGGATAGTGCGCTTTGAGCCACAGCGTTTGGTACGACACCAAAGCATAGGCGGCGGAGTGGGATTTGTTAAATCCGTACCCGGCGAATTTCTCCACCAGGTCGAAAATTTTCATCGCCAGTTCGCCATCAACACCATTTTTTTTCGCGCCTTCTTCGAAAGTGCCTCGCTGCTTGGCCATCTCTTCCGGCTTTTTCTTACCCATCGCACGACGCAGCATGTCCGCGCCGCCGAGGGTATAGCCGGAAAGCACCTGGGCGATCTGCATAACCTGTTCCTGGTACAGGATGATGCCGTAGGTGGGCTCCAGCACCGGCTTCAGGCTTTCGTGCTGCCACTGAACGTCCGGGTAGGAAATCTCTTCGCGCCCGTGCTTACGGTCGATAAAGTTATCTACCATCCCTGACTGCAGCGGGCCCGGACGGAACAGGGCCACCAGTGCGATCATATCTTCGAAGCAGTCGGGCTGCAGGCGCTTAATCAAGTCTTTCATGCCACGCGATTCAAGCTGGAAGACGGCGGTGGTCTCCGAGCGCTGCAGCATGTCGAAACTTTTCTTGTCATCCAGCGGGATGGCCGCGATATCCAACGGCGGCTCGCCGTTCTTCTCGCGGCGGGCGTTGATCATCTCCAGCGCCCAGTTAATGATGGTCAACGTACGCAGACCAAGGAAGTCGAACTTCACCAGCCCGGCGTATTCTACGTCGTTCTTATCGAACTGGGTAACCGGGTGCTGACCCGCTTCGTCGCAGTAGAGCGGCGCAAAGTCGGTAATTTTGGTCGGGGCGATAACCACGCCCCCCGCATGCTTACCGGCGTTACGCGTGACGCCTTCCAGCTTGCGCGCCATGTCGATCAGCGCTTTGACTTCTTCGTCCGCTTCGTAGATTTCCGGCAGCTGCGGTTCGGCCTCAAAGGCTTTTGCCAGCGTCATGCCCGGATCGGGCGGCACCAGTTTAGAGATGCGATCGACAAACCCGTACGGGTGGCCCAGCACGCGGCCCACGTCACGGATAACCGCTTTCGCCGCCATCGTACCGAAGGTAATGATCTGCGATACCGCATCACGGCCGTACATATCGGCCACGTGCTCAATCACCTGGTCACGTTTCTCCATGCAGAAGTCGACGTCGAAGTCGGGCATCGAGACACGTTCCGGGTTGAGGAAACGTTCGAACAGCAGGTCAAACTCCAGCGGATCGAGGTCGGTAATTTTCAGCGCATAGGCCACAAGCGATCCTGCACCGGAGCCACGCCCCGGCCCGACCGGCACGCCGTTATCCTTCGACCACTGGATAAACTCCATAACGATCAGGAAGTAGCCGGGGAAGCCCATCTGGTTGATCACCTGGAGTTCAATATCGAGACGCTCATCGTACGGTGGCCGCTTCTCTTTGCGAACGGCCTCATCCGGGAACAGGAATTCCAGACGCTCTTCCAGACCTTCCTTCGATTTTACGACCAGGAAATCTTCCGTGGTCATATCCCCTGTCGGGAACTGCGGCAGGAAGTATTCGCCGAGACGCACGGTGACGTTACAGCGTTTTGCTATTTCAACACTGTTTTCCAGCGCTTCCGGGATGTCCGAGAAGAGCTCACACATCTCCTCTTCGTTGCGCATGTACTGCTGAGAGGAGTAGTTACGCGGGCGTTTAGGATCGTCGAGGGTGAAGCCGTCGTGGATCGCCACACGAATTTCATGTGCGTCAAAATCGCCCGCTTCAAGGAAACGGACATCGTTAGTGGCGACCACAGGCAAACCGCGCTCTTCAGCAAGCGCCACGGCGGCATGCAGATAGCTCTCTTCGTCCGCACGCCCGGTGCGGATCAGCTCGAGATAGTAGCGATCCGGGAAATACTCTTCGTAGAACGAGACGCACTGATCCACCAGCGCGCTATTGCCACGCAGCAGACACTTGCCGACATCGCCCATGCGGCCGCCGGAAATCAGCAGCAGGCCTTCGTTAAGCTCTGCCAGCCAGTCGCGGTCGATCCACGGCCCCAGCGCACCATATCCACGCTGATAGGCTTTAGAAATAAGCAGGGTAAGGTTCTGATAACCGGTGTTGTTCATCGCCAACACGGAGATCTGCGTCATTTCATCGCCGAGCAGCTCGCTCTGGACATGAAAATCCGCGCCAACAATTGGCTTTAACCCGGCGCCATGCGCGGTTCCGTAGAACTTCACCAGGCCGCACAGGTTGGTAAAATCGGTGATCGCCAGCGCGGGCATGCCAAGCGCGGCCGCCTTTTTTACCAGCGGTCCGGTTTTTGCCAGCCCATCGATCATGGAGTAGTCGCTATGCACCCGCAGGTGTACGAAACGTGGTTCAGCCATCTTCAGATTCCGCGTTACTTAATTGCTTGCGTATTGATTCAGGACACCCGCCCCAGGGCGCGTTTCACCGGGCCAAAACTGCGCCGATGGTGTTCGGTTGCGCCATGTTCAGCCAGCCTTTCCAGATGGAAAGGTGTGGGATACCCCTTATGCTGGGCGAAACCATACTGAGGGTAAGTGAGGTCCAGCGCGGCCATTTCGGCATCGCGCGTCACTTTGGCAATAATAGAAGCTGCGCTAATTTCTGCGACCCGGCTATCGCCTTTGACGACCGCCATCGATGGCATGGGCAATGCCGGACAGCGGTTGCCGTCAATCAGGACATATTCCGGGCAAATTTTCAAACCCGCGACCGCACGCTGCATCGCCAGCATGGTGGCATGCAGAATATTCAGCTCGTCTATTTCATGCGGTTCAGCGCGTCCCAGGCTCCAGGCCAGCGCCTTCTCCTGAATCTCACCAAACAGTGCCAGCCGGCGCTTTTCAGACAATTTTTTTGAGTCGTTCAGCCCGACGATCGGCCGAGCCGGATCGAGGATCACCGCAGCGGTCACCACTGCCCCCACTAACGGACCACGACCCACTTCGTCCACGCCCGCCACAAGGTGGGTGTGAGGATAAACAAATTCCATCATTTTGCTAGCTCCAGCACCGCATCAGCCGCTTGCTCATCAGCATTACAGCGGATCAGTTGATGCAGTTCGCGGAAGGTATCGTGCATCTGATGGCTGGTCTTACCGTTTGCCAGCAGCGGCAACAGTGCATCCGCGAGCGCCTGCGGCTGGCACTCATCCTGCAACAGCTCTTTCACCAGCTCGCGACCGGCAAGCAGGTTTGGCAGGGAGACATAATCCGTTTTCACCAGACGTTTTGCCAGCCAGAAGGTGAACGGCTTCATGCGGTAACCGACCACCATCGGGCATTTCGCCAGCATACACTCCAGCGCCGCCGTGCCGGAGGCCAGCAGCGCGGCATCGCTCGCATACATCGCTTCCCGCCCTTTCCCATCCAGCAGACGGACGTGAAGATCCGGGGCGACTTCCGCTTTGATGCGCTCAAACTGCTCGCGGCGTTTGGCGTTCACCAGCGGCACGACCACTTCAAGGTCGGGATAGGTCTGGCGAAGAATTTGCGCTGTTTTGAGGAAATCGGCGCTCAGCATTTCAACTTCAGCACTGCGGCTGCCGGGCAGCAGCGCCAGACAGTGCACATCATGAGGGATGCCCAGCACGTCGCGCGCCGCGTTTTTATCCGGATCCAGCGGCATAGCATCCGCCATGGTATGACCGATAAAACGGCACGGAACATTAAATCTGTCGTAAAACGCTTTTTCGAAAGGCAGAAAAGCCAGCACCAGGTGGGTGGACCGTCCTATTTTGAAAACGCGTTTCTGTCGCCACGCCCAAACGGACGGACTGACGTAATGAATGGTTTTTATGCCCTGCTTTTTCAGATTCCCTTCGAGGGTAATGTTGAAATCAGGCGCATCGATACCGACAAACACATCGGGTTTGAGTTCGGTAAAACGGCGGGTGAGATCGGCACGAATGTGCAGCAAACGGCGGAGCCGTCCCAGCACCTCAACGATGCCCATCACGGCCAGCTCTTCCATCTCATACCAGGCTTCACAGCCTTCGGCCTGCATCAGCGGGCCAGCAACGCCAACAAAACGAGCATTGGGTACACGCGCCTTGAGCGCACGGATGAGACCTGCACCAAGAATATCGCCGGAGGTTTCTCCGGCGACCAGGGCTATCGTAAGTGGGCGACTGTCGACCATTAACGAATCAGACCCCTGGTAGAACGGTCAAAGAACTCCATGAACGCGTTCACTTCAGGGTGTTTGTTCGCCAGTTCGGCAATTTCCGGCTTCGCCTCTTCCAGCGTTTTCCCGCTACGGTACAGCAGTTTGTACGCGTTGCGGATGGCTGTAATCGCTTCACGACTAAAGCCACGGCGCTTGAGGCCTTCGATGTTCACGCCAAATGGCGTGGCATGGTTACCCTGCGCAATAACGTAAGGTGGAACGTCTTGCGCTACACCTGAGCAGCCGCCGACCATCACGTGTGCACCAATGATGCAGAACTGATGAACTGCGGTCATGCCGCCGATAATTGCGAAATCATCTACCGATACGTGTCCCGCCAGCGTTGCGTTGTTGGCGAGGATACAGCGGTCACCTACGGTACAGTCGTGCGCAATATGCGCATTAACCATAAACAGGTTGTCGCTGCCTACCTTCGTCAACCCACCGCCCTGTACTGTTCCACGATGAATGGTGACGCTTTCACGAATACGGTTACGATCGCCAATTTCCAGACGGGTGGCTTCACCAGCATATTTCAGATCCTGGTTAACTTCACCGATGGAAGCGAACTGATAAATCTCGTTATTGCAGCCAATGGTCGTGTGACCATTCACGACAACGTGAGATTTCAGTACTGTACCCTCACCAATTTCGACATGGGGTCCAACAATACAAAACGGGCCAACGTGGACGTTAGCACCAATGATGGCACCGGTTTCCACAATGGCAGTAGGATGAATAAAGGCAGATTTATCAATCACGTATCAGGACTCCCGGCTACGAGCACACATCATCGTCGCTTCGCAAACAACTTTGCCGTCAACCAGAGCTACGCCTTTGAAGCGAGTCAGGCCGCGACGCGTTTTTTCAAAAGTGACTTCCATGATCATCTGATCACCAGGCACGACTGGGCGCTTAAAGCGCGCCTCATCGATACCTGCGAAGTAATAGAGTTCACCCGGCTCCAGTTTACCTACACTTTTAAACGCCAGAATACCGGTTGCCTGTGCCATTGCTTCCAGGATCAACACACCCGGGAAGATCGGCTTACCAGGGAAGTGTCCCTGGAAGAAAGGCTCGTTAACGGAGACATTTTTCACTGCGCGCAGAAAACGACCTTCTTCAAAATCCAGCACACGGTCTACCAGCAAAAACGGGTAGCGGTGCGGCAGAAGTTCTAAAATCTCTTCAATATGCAGAGTATGAGTGTCAGTAGTCAAAATACTCTTCCTGTCAAATGTACTAAGTAGCAATAATAACACGGCCTGCCGGTTTATAAAAAAGCCGACAGGCCGGGAAAATTAGCGTTAAACGGATGAACGCTTAGTCTTGTTGATCGATTTTGCGCTCAATCGCTTTGAGACGCTTGCTCATATCATCAATATTCATCACCAGAGCAGCTGTTTTACGCCAGACCTTGTTCGGTTGCAGCGGAATGCCTGAGGAATAGACGCCAGGCTCAGTGATAGGACGCATAACCATGCCCATACCTGTCACCGTCACTTTGTCGCATATTTCCATATGGCCGTTGATCACGCTGGCACCGCCAATCATGCAGTAACGGCCAATTTTGAGGCTGCCTGCCATGATCACGCCGCCCGCAACTGCGGTATTGTCGCCAATCACAACGTTATGTGCAATCTGGCACTGGTTATCAATGATAACACCATTGCCAATAATGGTGTCGTCAAGCGCACCGCGGTCAATAGTGGTACAGGCACCGATCTCAACACGATCGCCGATAATCACGCGACCCAACTGTGGGATCTTAACCCAGTTACCCCGATCGTTGGCGTAACCGAAACCGTCAGAACCAATCACCGTGCTGGATTGAATGAGGCAATTTTCGCCAATCTCAACCTCGTGGTAGACAGATACATTGGCCCACAAGCGGGACCCTGCACCAATCTTCGTATTTTTACCAACAAAGCAGCCCGGGCCAATCACCACGTTATCACCCAGCACAACGCCGGACTCAATCACGGCATTCGCGCCAACTGCAACGTTGTTACCCAGCTGGGCCGTCGGATCGATTGAGGCGCTAGCCGCAATGTTCTGCGCCGGCTGCGGCGTGGTATCAAGAATTTGGGCCATGCGTGCATACGTCAGGTAGGGATTTTTCACTACCAGAGCAGCGCCTGTGGCAAACGGAAGATCGTCCTGCGTCAGAACAACGGCAGACGCCTGGCATTGAGCCAGGTGTTCACGGTACTTAGGACTTACCATGAAAGTGATGTTGCCAGCTTTAGCAGATTGCATGGACGCAACAGCGGTGATGACGATATCGCCATCACCGTGTAATTCTGCATCCAACTGCTGAGCTAAATCAGCCAGTCGAATTGAAGGCATTACTTATTTAACCTGTTTCAGAACATCAGCGGTGATGTCTTTAACATCGCTGCTGTTGAAAGCAACGGCATTCGCATCAACAACCAGATCGATGCTCTGATCGGCAGCAACAGCTTTAACTGCAGACTGAATGCGAGTCACCAGTTTACCGCGCTCTTCGTTAGAACGACGCTGACGATCCTGCTCGAAAGCCTGCGCTTTCTGGGAGAAGGTCTGGCGCTGAGCCATTACGTCTTTTTCCAGCTTGCTGCGATCGCTTGCTTTCATGGTAGAACCATCGCGCTGCAGACGCTGCATTTTAGTCTGGAGGTCACCTTCCATACGTTGCAGTTCGCTAGCACGGCCTTTGAATTCGTTCTCCAGCGTTGCAGAAACGCCCGTTTTCTGTGCAACTTGCTGGAACAAATTACCCATGTTGACGATTGCGATTTTGTCCGCTGCCTGAGCAGAAGTTGCCATCGCTAAACCGAGACCTGCAGCTAATAACCACTTTTTCACAATTAACTCCTTACCATCCCATTGGCACCAGAAGGTACCGTTCTTTGCGTGGCAAGGCGATCGTGTTACCGATCGCCAGTTGTCAGCGCTACACTGCCAACGCATTCCTTTGCAGCGAATTATTACCAGGTTTTACCAATGTTAAACTGGAATTGCTCCGCTTTGTCTCCATCGTATTTCTTAAACGGCTGGGCGTAAGAGAAGACCAACGGCCCCAGCGGTGACATCCATTGTAATGCGATACCTGCGGACATGCGAATGTTGCCCGGATCGCTGTAGTCTGGAACACCTGCCTCACGCATCTGGGCGGTATTTTCCCAGTTGGTATCCCACACCGTACCCGCATCCATAAAGAAGGAGGTACGGACAGAGTTCGCGTACTTGTCGCTGATAAACGGCGTAGGCGTGATGAACTCAAGGCTCGCCACGGCCATAGCGTTACCGCCGACCGCATCATCAGAGCTACACACTTGTTTTGGATCACGGCTTGCGCAGTTATCTTCGTCATTACCGCCGTAGTAGACTGCTTTCGGACCAATGTTGTTGGACTGGAAGCCACGAACGGTGCTGGAGCCGCCCGCATAGAAGTTCTCATAGAACGGCAACTCTTTACTGCCAATCCCGTCACCGTAACCCCAACGAGTACGACCCAGGACAACCCACTTGTGGTCATCATCAATTGGGAAGTAAGACGCCGTATCCAGGGTCAACTTGTAGAACTCGTTATCAGAGCCAGGAATGGTCACTTTACCGTTCAGGTTGACGCGAGAACCTTCCGTCGGGAAGTAGCCACGGTCAAGGCGGTTATAGGTCCAGCCGTAGTTGAAGGTGAAGTCATCCGCCGCGAAACCGTTGTCATCGCTGGACGTACTTGCCGACTGGCCAATGGAATCCAGATAACGCCACATCGCCACCTGCGGCTGCATGTTGGACAGGTCGTTATGCACATAACCTAAGCCCGCACGCAGGGTGTTGTATTCGTTCACCGGGAAGCCGAGCGTACCGTCTACACCGTAACTCTTGTTGGTATAGGAGGACAGATCTGCGTCGTCTGCTTTAAAGTCGTTATAGAAGATACGACCACCCAGGCTCACACCGTCAACGGTGAAGTATGGGTTTGTGACAGAAAACTCAGAGTAGGTCTGGTAGTCGTTTTTGGTACCGTTGATACCAACAGAGTATCCCGTACCCAGCCAGTTATCCTGCTGAACACCGACCTGGAAGCTCACACCGCTTTCAGTACCGTAGCCCACACCGAAGTTGAAGCTACCGGTGTTACGCTCTTTCACTTTATAGACGACATCAACCTGATCCGGACTGCCCGGTACGCGCTGGGTATCAGTATCAACCGTCTCGAAGTAACCCAGACGATTCAGACGCTCTTTACCCTGATCAACCAGGTCGCTACCCAACCACGCCCCTTCCATCTGGCGCATTTCGCGGCGCAGAACGGAATCTTTAGAAGTGTCGTTACCTTCGAAGCGGATCTTACGCACGTAGAAACGGTTACCCGCATCAACGTTCACGTGCAGCTTAACGGTTTTCTCCGTGTCGTTGATTTCCGGCTGAGTTTGTACGCGCGGATAGGCATAACCATAACGGCCGAGCAGCTTTTTAATGCTGTCTTCCATTTTGGTCACTTTAGAACCGCTATACAGATCGCCTGGCTGAATTTTGGTCAGCGACTCAATCTCAGCAGAATGCCCCGCCAGGTTTCCACTGACTTCAACGCCAGAAAGCTTGTACTGATCGCCTTCTGTGATGTTAACCGTAATGTAGATCCCTTTCTTGTCCGGAGTCAGACTGACCTGAGTTGAATCAATGTTGAAACGGGCATAACCGCGATCCAGATAATAGCTGCGCAGGGTTTCAAGGTCGCCTGCCAGTTTCTGTTTCTGGTATTTACGATCGCCCACCACGTTCCACCACGGCACTTCGTCACGCAGCTGGAACGTTGAGATCAGTTCGTCGGTGCTGAACGCGTGGTTACCCACGATGTTGATCTGCTGGATCTTCGCAGAAACACCTTCCTGGAAGACCAGTTTCAGGTCAACACGGTTACGCGGCAGCGGCGTCACTACCGCTTTTACGCTGGCGCTGTATTTACCGACGCTGTAATAGAAGTCTTCCAGACCTTTTTCAATGTCTGCAAGGGTTGTGCGGTCCAGGGACTCCCCCACACGAACACCGGATGCTTCAAGGTTTTGCTTGAGCATGTCATCTTTCACCGACTTGTTGCCGGAGAAAGTGATACTGGCGATCGTTGGACGTTCTTTTACCTGAACCAGCAGCGTATCACCATCGCGCAGGACGCGGACGTCCTCAAAGTTGCCAGTGGCAAACAGAGCGCGGATGGTGTTACTGATATCATCATCATTAACCGTATCGCCGGGGCGCACAGGCATACTGAGGAGGGCCGCACCAACGGCGACACGCTGAAGGCCTTCGAAATGAATATCTTTCACTACGAACCCGTCAGCACCGTATACGGTGGCGCTGCTAAACAGCAGCGACGCTATGAGCAACTTTTTCATCGCCATCGTTATTATGCGTTCTTCCTAACTAACTCTCTTACAACCGAGAGAAATCATTGAAAAGTGCAAGCCCCATTAACAGCACCAGCAAAATCGAGCCAATGCGATAACTAAAGTCTTGAACTCGCTCGGATACCGGTCCGCCTTTTAGCTTTTCGATCGCTAAAAACAGCAGATGGCCCCCGTCTAATACGGGAAGCGGGAACAGGTTGATTATCCCGAGGTTCACGCTAATGAGCGCGAGAAACATGAGATAGTAAATCACCCCGAACTCCGCTGACATCCCAGCCCCCTGAGCAATCGAAATAGGCCCACTGAGGTTGTTCAGTTTCACATCACCGGTTATCAATTTCCCCAACATGTTTACCGTTAGCTTCATCAGTTGCCATGTTTTATCCGTGGCTTCAAGGATGGCGCTGAACGGCCCATACTGGCGTATTGTCTTGTACTCATCTGGCAGTGGGATCACTTTCGGCACAACGCCTGCAAACCCTTCTGCCTTTCCGCTGCTCGATTTGGTATCCGGAATCAGCGTCAGTGAGAGCGGGCTCCCCTGTCTTTCCACTTCCAGCGCGAGCGATGTACCCGGATTATCGCGTACCAGAGTAACAAAGGTCATCCATTGTGTTAATGGTTGACCATCGACTTTAACGATCCTGTCGCCCGCTTGCAAACCCGCTTTACTCGCTGCGGAGTTAGCCTGTACTTCGGCTAATACCGGTTCGATTTGCGCGCTGCGCGGCCGAATCCCCAGAGCGGAAACGGGATCTTCTTTGTCGGGTTCGAAACTCCAGTGGCGTAAATCCAGCACTTTTTCCTGCCGCTGGTCAGATCCAAAAGGCGACACGCTAACAGTCGTCTTCTCATCACCAATTTTCGCAACCAGCTGCAATCGCACGGCATCCCAATCAGGGGTTTCGATGCCATCAATCGCTTTAAGTTCCATCCCAGGTGTAATTTGCCCACTCGCTGCAATAGAGCCAGGGGCAATTTCACCGACAACCGGACGCACGCCAGGAACACCGATGATAAACACCAGCCAGTAAGCGAAGATAGCAAAGATGAAATTGGCTACCGGACCGGCAGCAATGATGGCAGCACGTTGCCCAACGGTTTTGTTGTTAAACGCGCTGTGCCTCAGTTCTGGCGCAACAGGCTCGACGCGCTCGTCGAGCATTTTGACGTAGCCGCCTAGCGGAATAAGGGCGATGACAAACTCGGTGCCATGGCGATCGGTACGCTTCCAGAGCGATTTACCAAACCCGATGGAGAATCTCTCCACCCGCACGCCACAGCGTCGAGCAACCCAGAAATGGCCAAATTCATGCACGGTAATCAGCACACCCAGTGCAACAATGAAAGCCGCCAGATTCCAGAGAATGCTCAGCATAAAACCTTCCGTTAAATCGTCCCGAATACCAGTAAAAGCAAGCAAGCAAACACTGGAACAGCCGCCGTCAGGCTGTCAATACGATCCAGTATCCCGCCATGGCCTGGAATCAAGTGACCGCTGTCTTTAATCCCTGCTTCACGCTTGAACATACTTTCGGTGAGATCACCCAACACCGAGGCCAGCGCAGCGAAAATTGAGCACACCAGCAATGTTGACGGTGCAACCTCCAGATTCGCCCAGAGGCCATAACCCCAGGAGATGATCGCCGCCGTAAACAGGCCACCAATGAATCCTTGCCAGGTTTTACCCGGGGAAACCTTCGGCGCCAGTTTATGTTTGCCGAACAGTTTACCAAACATATAGGCTCCAGAGTCAGCCCCCCAGACGAGAATCATCACATAAAGCAGCCAGAGGGCACCGCTATAGTGGTTTTCGTCATAGTGCCAGGCGCGCAGCGCGACCATACCCCAGAAAAATGGAACAATTGTGAGCAGACCAAAAATAAGGCGCAACACTTTAGAATTTCGCCACAGCGCCGCAGATCCTGGATAAAAAAGCACCAACACAAGCGCAGCAACCCACCATGCCAGCGATATCCATAAGGAGCCGGCAACCAGCGGTTGGTGAATATCGTGATGATATTCAGGCAACGTGAACAGCATAAGGGCCAGAATAAAGCCACAAAGCACCGCCAGCCATACCCGCTGTGTGCGCGAGGTAAAGCCGCTAAACTGTCCCCATTCCCAGGCGGCAAGCATGCACACCACCAGCGTGACAATCGCGAATCCCACTGGGGGCAGTAAAAACAGCGCCGCAATGACAATGGGTATTAATACAAAAGCGGAAATCAGGCGATACTTCAGCAAAAGCTACCCCCATCAGGCTTTGTCGCCACCAGGCTCGGTGCCGCCGAAACGACGCTCTCGATTGGCAAAGGCATGCAGCGCACCTTCAAAGTCTTGTTCATCAAAATCGGGCCAAAGAACATCGGTAAAGTAAAGTTCGGCGTAGGCGATTTGCCAAAGCAAAAAGTTACTTATGCGGTGTTCCCCCCCTGTCCTTATTACCAAATCCACAGGCGCCAGTTCATTCATGCAGATTTGCCGACTGAGCGCCTCTTCATCAATTTGGTCGGGTCTCAACAGCCCTTCCTGAACCTGTTCGGCCAGATGCCGAACGCCCTGAATAATATCCCAGCGTCCGCCGTAATTCGCCGCGATATTGAGCGTCAGGCCGGTATTGTTTTCCGTCAGCGCTTCTGCTTTGCGAATCCGTTCCTGCAAACGTGAGTTAAAACGACTGGTTTCGCCAATAATACGCAGGCGGACGTTGTGGCGGTGCAGGCTTTTTACTTCGCTGTCGAGCGCCCACACAAACAGTTCCATCAACGCAGTCACTTCCTGCGGTGGTCGATTCCAGTTCTCACTGCTAAAAGCATAGAGCGTTAACGCATCAATGCCGTTATTGGCGGCAAAAGAAACGGCACGGCGAACGGATTTCGCCCCCGCTTTATGCCCAAAGGCTCGTATCTTCCCTTGTCTTTTCGCCCAGCGGCCGTTGCCATCCATGATGATTGCTACATGGCGACAGCCATGCGCTGGCACGTTTTCGCTCATTGGTTGATTCGCAGACAACATAACGCGTTTTTAGTCCCTGAAAAGGATTTAACGGTACACAGGAATACTGAAGCCTATACATAAAAAAGCCGTGTCAAACCACGGCTTACCTGACCACATAAAGTCAAATACCTGCGATCAGGTGGCGCAGACTATATCACTGAAGCACAACGCTAACAAATAGCACGACGACTAGTGGCTGCTTTATCACCAGCCTGCGAGACGTGTCACCTGTTTACGCGCAACAATGCGAGCCTCTGCATCAACCGCCAGCACCTCTTCCACGCTTTGTGGTTCGCGCAAATCCATCAATTCAAGCACTGAAAGATTCATTGCTGCGATATCGGTAAAGCGGATCTGCTGATTCAGAAACGCCTCAACGGTCACTTCATTCGCTGCATTCAGTGCCGTCGTCGCCGCCTGCCCCTGGTCAAAGGCCGTCATCGCAAGCTTCAGACACGCGTAACGGTCGTAATCAGGCTCGCTAAAGGTCAGTGAACTCAGCTTGCAGAAATCGAGCGGTTTTGCCCCAGATGTCACGCGATTTGGCCACGCCATCGCATGAGCAATAGGCGTACGCATATCCGGTTCGCCCAACTGAGCAAGCACGCTGCCATCCTGATAGCGCACCATAGAGTGAATCACCGATTGCGGGTGGATCAGCACTTCCATCTGTTTCGCTGACGCATTAAACAGCCAGCGCGCTTCAATGTATTCCAGACCTTTATTCATCATGGTGGCTGAATCAACGGAGATCTTACGACCCATCGACCAGTTCGGATGACGGCACGCCTGATCCGGCGTCATTGCGCTCAGCTCAGACAGTGGCGTTTCACGGAACGGGCCACCAGACCCGGTGAGCAGAATCGACACGACGCCATTCTGCTCCAGGTCAGCGTACCCCAGGTTCTGTTGAAAAGGTTGCGGCAAACTCTGAAAAATGGCGTTGTGTTCGCTATCAACCGGTAAAAGACGCGCGCCGCGCTGCTTGACCGCCTCCATAAACAGGCGTCCGCAGGTCACCAGCGACTCTTTATTCGCCAGAAGGACATCTTTACCGGCATCAATAGCGGCAAGCGTCGGCAGAAGCCCAGCCGCCCCAACGATCGCGGCCATCACCTGATCGACCTCATCCAACGCCGCCATATCACAGGCTGCCTGCTGCCCGCTCAACACCTCGGTGCGGCTGCCCTGCTCCTGCAGCAACGTCTTAACCTGACGTGCGCTCTCTTCATCATCCATCACCGCAAAGCGGGGCGTAAACTCCAGGCACTGTTCGACCATGCGCTGCACGTTCTTTCCGGCCACGAGGGCGGTCACGGTATAGCTGTCAGGATTGTGGCGAACCACGTCGAGAGTGCTGCAACCGATAGAGCCGGTTGAGCCAAGGAGAGTCAGATGCTTCATGAGATGCCCGAAAAGTGAGAACAGATAAAAGCAAAACGCCGCCAGCAAGACATGAGGTCTTTCTGAACGGCGTTTATCAGTTTACAGAAGAAATCAGAACTGCATCAGTTCCGCTTCTTTTTCTGCCAGCGCCGCGTCAATTTTCTTGATCGCTGCGTCGGTCATCTTCTGCACGTCGTCCTGTGAACGGCGGTCGTCATCTTCGCTGATCTCTTTTTCTTTCAGCAGCGCTTTCACTTTGTCGTTCGCATCGCGGCGCACGTTACGTACGGAAACGCGGCCCTGCTCTGCTTCGCCACGCACGACTTTGATCAGGTCTTTACGACGCTCTTCCGTCAGCGGAGGCAGCGGGACGCGGATGTCAGCACCCGCAGAGCTTGGGTTCAGCCCCAGGTCAGACGCCATGATCGCTTTCTCAACGGCCGGGCTCATGGAGCGATCGAATACGTTGATTTTCAGCGTACGGGTATCTTCTACGGTAACGCTCGCCAGCTGACGCAGTGGAGTTGGCGTACCGTAGTATTCTACGATGATGCCATCCAGCAGGCTTGGAGAAGCACGGCCAGTACGGATTTTGCTGATTTGGTTTTTGAACGCTTCTACGCATTTATCCATGCGTACTTCAGCATCTTTTCTGATGTCGTTAATCACGTTACGGATCCTTGAAAACTTGTCTCAGGCAGACTAACCGCCAGCACAGCGCTACAGGTGTGCTAAGTATAGTCGCGTTTAATTCATGACAACGCCAAAGGCGCGTCAGGGTAAGATACCACTACAAAGTAAAGCGGAATCTTACCTGTATTTATCGCCGACGGAAATTATTCCGTGATCAAAGTGCCTTCTTTTTCGCCCATTACAACGCGGCGCAGTGCGCCCGGCTTGTTCATGTTGAAGACACGGATCGGCAGTTTGTGGTCACGAGCCAGCGTGAAGGCGGCAAGATCCATTACTTTCAGCTCTTTATCCAGCACTTCGCTGTAGCTTAGCTGATCGTACATGGTCGCAGACGGATCTTTTGCCGGATCGGCAGTAAACACGCCATCCACTTTGGTTGCTTTCAGCACCACATCGGCTTCGATTTCGATACCGCGCAGGCAGGCAGCGGAATCGGTGGTAAAGAAGGGGTTACCCGTACCGGCAGAGAGGATCACCACGCGGTTGTTGCGCAGCAGGCTGATGGCTTCTGCCCAGCTGTAGTTATCGCACACGCCGTTCAGGGGAATAGCGGACATCAGGCGGGCGTTCACATAGGCGCGATGGAGCGCATCACGCATCGCCAGGCCATTCATCACGGTTGCCAGCATACCCATGTGGTCGCCCACAACGCGGTTCATCCCCGCTTTCGCCAGACCAGCACCACGGAAAAGGTTGCCACCGCCAATAACTACGCCAACCTGAATACCCAGTTCGACCAGTTCTTTGATTTCCTGTGCCATGCGGTCAAGGATGCTTGCGTCAATACCGAAGCCTTCCGTTCCCTGCAGCGCTTCGCCACTCAGCTTAAGCAGAATGCGTTTGTACACGGGTTTTGCATTGGTAGCCATGTTTCTTTCCTGAGACTGTCAACGATTAAGATGGGGTTAATTCTGGCGACATGTTATGCCGCAAACCAGCGCAGGGATACAGTAACCTGTCTGATTTTGTATGACGGGTGACAAAAAGAAGCCGCCCTCAGGCGGCTCCTTTTCAATCATTAAGACTGCTTGGACATTGCAGCAACTTCTGCTGCGAAGTCAGTCTCAACTTTCTCGATGCCTTCGCCCACTTCGAAGCGGATGAAGCCAGTTACGTCAGCGTTGTGCTCTTTCAGCAGCTGAGCAACAGACTTGCTTGGATCCATAACGAAAGGCTGGCCAGTCAGAGAAACTTCGCCGGTGAATTTCTTCATGCGGCCTTCAACCATTTTCTCTGCGATTTCTTTCGGCTTACCAGACTGCATCGCGATGTCCAGCTGAACCTGGTACTCTTTCTCTACCACTTCAGCAGACACGTCTTCTGGCTTAACGAATTCTGGCTTGCTTGCAGCGATGTGCATTGCCAGCTGTTTAACCAGCTCTTCGTCTGCGCCTTTAGCCGCAACCAGAACACCGATACGTGCGCCGTGCTGGTAAGAACCCAGTACTTCGCCTTCCAGGGAAGATACGCGACGGATGTTGATGTTCTCACCGATTTTAGCAACCAGCGCAACACGCTCTTCTTCGAACTGTGCTTTCAGAACTTCAACGTCAGTGATTTTGCCCGCTACAGCTGCGTCCAGTACTTTGTTCGCAAATGCCTGGAAACCGCCATCTTTAGCAACGAAGTCAGTCTGGCAGTTAACTTCCAGAATGATACCGTAGGTGCCGTCGATTTTAGTGATGATCACGCCGTCAGCAGCAACGTTGCCTGCTTTCTTAGCTGCTTTGATCGCACCGGATTTACGCATGTTTTCGATTGCCAGCTCGATGTCGCCGTTCGCTTCAGTCAGCGCTTTTTTGCAATCCATCATGCCTGCGCCAGTACGCTCGCGCAGCTCTTTTACCAGGGATGCGGTAATTTCAGCCATTCTTAAATCCTCGGGAGATGTGAACTGCCCGGCCGGAGGCCAAACAGTGTAAATTGAAAAAAGGGGCCGGTAATGGGCCCCTATTCATACACGGTACTAATAAGGGGTAAAACCTTATTATTCAGCTTCTACGAAGCTTTCTTCCGCCTGAGAAGCCAGATCCTGGGAACGGCCTTCACGAACGGTAGCAGCTACAGCGCTCAGGTACAGGCTAACAGCACGGATTGCGTCGTCGTTACCCGGGATAACGAAGTCAACACCGTCCGGATCGGAGTTGGTATCAACGATAGCGAATACCGGGATACCCAGGTTGTTAGCTTCTTTGATTGCGATGTGCTCGTGGTCTGCATCGATTACGAACAGCGCGTCTGGCAGGCCGCCCATATCTTTGATACCGCCCAGGCTGTTTTCCAGCTTGTCCAGTTCACGAGTGCGCATCAGCGCTTCTTTCTTAGTCAGCTTGTCGAAAGTACCGTCCTGAGACTGGGTTTCCAGATCTTTCAGGCGTTTGATGGACTGACGAACAGTTTTCCAGTTGGTCAGCATGCCGCCCAACCAGCGATGGTTCACGAAGAACTGGTCGCAGCTGTTAGCAGCATCTTTCACAGCTTCGCTTGCAGCGCGCTTAGTACCAACGAACAGAATCTTACCTTTACGGGAAGAGATCTTGTTCAGCTCAGCCAGGGCTTCGTTGAACATTGGTACAGTTTTCTCAAGGTTGATGATGTGAACTTTGTTACGTGCGCCGAAGATGAAAGGCTTCATTTTCGGGTTCCAGTAACGGGTCTGGTGACCAAAGTGAACACCAGCCTTGAGCATGTCGCGCATGGAAACAGTTGCCATGTTTAAAACCTCTATAGTAAAAGTTGGGGTTATGCCTCCACGTATCCCATATTACCGACCCCAAAGGGCACCCCGGAATATGTGCCGATACGTGTGTGTTGTTACACAAAGTGAGATTTGTCGCTTCCGTCCAGCCTGTGTATCTGAAATGGATCGGAAGTCCGGCGCGCTTTATACCACAAAACACGGCCAGAAACCAATAATTGTTGACGGTGTGTGCTGTTAATGATTCTCAATTTGGCAGTGGGTGCGCCAGACTGTTACCATTGACGACACTTGAACTAGTATTGTCGACAAAAACGACACCGATGGACAGATTACATGGCTATCTCTATTAAGACTCCTGAAGAAATTGAAAAGATGCGCGTCGCCGGTCGTCTGGCCGCGGAAGTGCTGGAAATGATCGAGCCGTTCGTGAAGCCGGGCGTCAGCACCGGCGAGCTGGATCGCATCTGTAATGACTACATCGTCAACGAGCAGCACGCGGTTTCCGCCTGCCTCGGCTACCACGGCTTTCCAAAGTCCGTGTGCATCTCTATAAATGAAGTGGTTTGTCACGGTATTCCGGACGACGCAAAACTGCTGAAAGATGGCGACATCGTTAACATCGACGTGACCGTCATTAAAGACGAGTACCACGGCGATACCTCTAAGATGTTCATCGTGGGCAAACCGACCATCCTCGGCGAGCGCCTGTGTAAAGTGACGCAAGAGAGCCTCTACCTGGCACTGAAGATGGTGAAACCAGGCATCCGTCTGCGCACTATCGGTGCGGCTATCCAGAAGTTCGTGGAAGCAGAAGGTTTCTCCGTGGTGCGCGAGTACTGCGGTCACGGCATTGGTCGCGTTTTCCATGAAGAACCGCAGGTCCTGCACTATGATGCAGATGACGGCGGCGTGGTGCTGCAGAAAGGCATGACCTTCACCATTGAGCCAATGGTGAACTCTGGCGATTACCGCATCCGCACCATGAAAGACGGCTGGACGGTGAAAACCAAAGACAGAAGCTTGTCTGCGCAGTACGAGCATACTATTGTGGTAACAGACAACGGCTGCGAAATTATGACGTTGCGCAAGGATGACACCATCCCGGCGATACTGACGAACATTGAGTGATAAAAGAGCCGGCGAATGCCGGCTTTTTTAATGGCGATAGCTTTTTCTTATGGGTGGCGCACGATGAGTAATCTTTTACCCGAACAGTATGCTAACACAGCTCTTCCCACCCTCCCCGACCAGCCCGACAACCCTGGCGTCTGGCCGCCGCACGAGCTGAAGTGTGCCGATATCAAAGCGCATATGGACGTCTTCCAGCGCTGGCTGGGAAGCGCGTTTGACGCGGGCATTTCGGCCGAGCAGCTCATCGAAGCGCGCACCGAGTTTATCGACCAGCTGCTGCAACGCCTGTGGATCGATTACGGCTTCGGGCAGATTAGCGACGTGGCGCTGGTTGCCGTTGGGGGCTATGGCCGCGGTGAGCTGCATCCGCTTTCCGATATCGACCTGCTAATCTTAAGCCGCAAAAAGCTGCCGGACGAACAGGCGCAAAAAATCGGCGAACTGCTGACCCTGCTCTGGGACGTGAAGCTGGAAGTGGGCCACAGCGTGCGCACCCTGGAAGAGTGTCTGCTGGAAGGGCTATCGGACCTGACCGTCGCCACCAACCTGATTGAAACCCGTCTGCTGATCGGCGACGTCGCGCTGTTCCTGGAGCTGCAAAAGCACATCTTCAGCGACGGCTTCTGGCCGTCGGAAAAGTTCTTCGCGGCGAAGGTCGAGGAGCAAAACCAGCGCCACCAGCGCTACCACGGCACCAGCTATAATCTTGAACCCGATATTAAAAGCAGCCCCGGCGGCCTGCGCGACATCCACACCCTGCAGTGGGTCGCCCGCCGCCATTTTGGTGCCACCTCGCTGGACGAGATGGTCGGCTTCGGCTTTTTAACCGAGGCAGAGCGTAACGAGCTGAACGAGTGCCTGCACCTGCTGTGGCGCATCCGGTTTGCCCTGCATCTGGAAGTCACCCGCTACGACAACCGCCTGCTGTTTGATCGCCAGCTCAGCGTGGCGCAGCGCCTGAATTACCAGGGAGAAGGTAACGAGCCGGTTGAGCACATGATGAAGGATTTCTTCCGCGTCACCCGCCGGGTGACCGAGCTGAACCAGATGCTGCTGCAGCTGTTCGACGAGGCCATTCTGGCCCTGACGGCGGACGAAAAACCGCGCCCGATTGATGACGAATTCCAGCTGCGCGGCACGCTTATCGATCTGCGCGACGAAACGCTGTTTATCCGCGAGCCGGAAGCGATTCTGCGGATGTTCTATACCATGGTTCGCAACAGCACCATCACCGGGATCTACTCCACCACCCTGCGCCATCTGCGCCATGCGCGCCGCCATTTGACGGAGCCTTTGTGCTATATCCCGGAAGCGCGCGCCCTGTTCCTGAGCATGCTGCGCCACCCGGGTGCCGTGAGCCGCGGTCTGCTGCCGATGCACCGCCACAGCGTGCTGTGGGCCTATATGCCCCAGTGGTCGCACATCGTGGGTCAGATGCAGTTCGATCTGTTCCACGCCTACACGGTGGATGAACACACGATCCGCGTGATGCTCAAGCTGGAAAGCTTTGCGAAAGAAGAGACGCGCTCCCGCCATCCGCTGTGCGTCGAGCTGTGGCCACGTCTTTCTCATCCCGAACTGATCCTGATCGCCGCCCTGTTCCACGATATCGCCAAAGGTCGCGGCGGCGACCACTCGGTGCTGGGGGCGCAGGACGTGCTGAAATTTGCCGAGCTACACGGCCTGAACTCACGCGAAACGCAGCTGGTGGCCTGGCTGGTCCGTCATCACCTGCTGATGTCGGTTACCGCGCAGCGTCGCGACATTCAGGATCCTGAAGTGATCAAGCAGTTCGCCGAAGAGGTGCAAACGGAAAACCGCCTGCGCTATCTGGTCTGCCTGACGGTGGCGGATATCTGCGCCACCAACGAAACCCTGTGGAACAGCTGGAAGCAGAGCCTGCTGCGCGAGCTGTACTTCGCTACCGAAAAACAGCTGCGTCGCGGGATGCAAAACACCCCGGACATGCGCGAGCGCGTGCGCCACCATCAGCTGCAGGCGCTGGCGCTGTTGCGGATGGATAATATTGATGAAGAGGCGCTGCATCAGATCTGGGCGCGTTGTCGCGCTAACTACTTTGTGCGCCACAGCCCAAACCAGCTTGCCTGGCACGCGCGGCATCTGCTGAAGCACGATTTGTCGAAGCCGATGATCCTGCTGAGCCCACAGGCCACGCGCGGGGGCACGGAGATCTTCATCTGGAGCCCGGACCGACCATACCTGTTTGCCGCCGTCTGCGCCGAACTCGACAGGCGTAACCTGAGCGTTCACGACGCGCAGATTTTCACTACCCGCGACGGCATGGCAATGGACACCTTTATTGTGCTGGAGCCGGACGGCAGCCCGCTGTCGTCGGACAGGCATGAAGGGATTCGTTTTGGTCTGGAGCAGGCCATTACCCAGCGCAGTTGGCAAGCGCCGCAGCCGCGTCGCCAGCCTGCAAAATTGCGTCATTTTACCGTCGATACCGAGGTCAATTTCCTGCCGACCCACACCGACCGCAAATCGTTCCTGGAGCTGATCGCGCTCGACCAGCCGGGGCTACTTGCCCGCGTCGGCCAGGTTTTTGCCGATCTGGGAATTTCGCTTCACGGCGCCCGAATTACAACCATTGGCGAGCGAGTAGAAGATTTATTTATAATCGCCACAGCGGACCGGCGTGCCCTTAATAATGACCTGCAGCTTGAAGTGCAACAACGGTTGACAGCAGCCCTCAATCCAAACGATAAAGGGTGACGTGTTTTTTAGTGAAATGGAAAGAGTAAACAATGCAGCAGTTACAGAACGTTATTGAGTCCGCTTTTGAGCGTCGCGCCGAGATCACTCCGGCAAATGTGGATACCGTGACCCGTGAAGCGGTAAACCAGGTTATTTCCCTGCTGGATTCCGGCGCATTACGCGTGGCAGAAAAAATCGACGGTCAGTGGGTCACTCATCAATGGCTGAAGAAAGCCGTGCTGCTCTCTTTCCGTATCAACGATAACCAGGTTATCGACGGAGCAGAAAGCCGCTACTTCGATAAAGTGCCAATGAAATTCGCTGACTACGACGAAGCGCGCTTCCAGAAAGAAGGCTTCCGCGTGGTACCACCTGCGGCAGTGCGTCAGGGTGCGTTCATCGCACGCAACACCGTGCTGATGCCATCCTACGTAAACATCGGCGCCTACGTTGACGAAGGCACCATGGTTGACACCTGGGCGACCGTCGGTTCCTGCGCGCAGATCGGCAAAAACGTTCACCTGTCCGGCGGCGTCGGCATCGGTGGCGTACTGGAGCCACTGCAGGCTAACCCAACCATCATCGAAGACAACTGCTTCATCGGCGCGCGTTCTGAAGTGGTTGAAGGCGTGATCGTTGAAGAAGGCTCCGTGATCTCCATGGGCGTTTACATCGGTCAGAGCACCCGTATTTACGATCGTGAAACCGGTGAAGTGCATTACGGTCGCGTTCCGGCGGGCTCCGTGGTGGTTTCAGGCAACCTGCCGTCTAAAGATGGCAAATACAGCCTGTACTGCGCGGTTATCGTGAAGAAAGTGGATGCGAAAACCCGCGGTAAAGTCGGCATCAATGAGTTGCTGCGCACCATCGATTAATCGGGTATAACAAAAAGCGGGGGCAACCCCGCTTTTTTTATATCTGAGGGTGGCGAAAGTAGATTTTTTCGTTAATTATTCAAAGGTTATGTTGAGATCAAGGGTACCGCTATGTACGATAATCTGAAAAGTCTGGGCATTACCAATCCTGATGAAATTGATCGTTACAGCCTCCGTCAGGAAGCCAATAACGATATTTTGAAAATCTATTTTCACAAGGATAAAGGCGAGTTTTTCGCCAAAAGCGTGAAGTTTAAATATCCGCGCCAGCGTAAGACCGTTGTGGCTGACGGCGTAGGGCAGGGTTACAAAGAAGTACAGGAAATCAGCCCTAACCTGCGCTATGTGATCGATGAACTCGATCAGATCTGCCAGCGCGACCGCACCGAAGTCGATCTCAAGCGTAAGATCCTTGACGATCTGCGTCACCTTGAAAGCGTTGTGACGAATAAGATCAGCGAGATTGAAGCGGATCTTGAGAAGTTAACTCGCAACAAATAAGTTGGGTGCGGCCTGATGCCCTCACCCCGGCCCTCTCCCACAGGGAGAGGGCGAAAACCATCATGTAGGCCGGGTAAGGCGAAGCCGCCACCCGGCAAAAGCATCATCTCTGTTCGTCCAGCTGCAGCGCCACATACAGCAGCAGCCTGTCGTCGAAATTCCCCAGATCCAGCCCCGTCAGCTCCGAAATCCGGTTTAACCGATACTCCAGGGTGTTGCGGTGAATAAACAGCGCCTTCGAGGTCGCCAGCGGCTGCACGTTGTGACGGAACCAGGCCTGCAATGTGCGGCGCAGCAGGCCGTTGTTATCCATGGCTTTCAGACGCACTAGTGGCCGCGCCAGCTCATTGGCCTGCCAGCCGCCGCGCAGGCTGTCGAGCAGCACAGGCAGCATCAAATCCTGATAGAAATAACTGCGGCTTTCCGGCATACGCTGTTTACCCACCATCATGGTGGTGCGTGCGGTACGCCAGGAGCGGGCGATGCTGCCCGGCCCGGTAAAGTAGTTGCCAAGCGCAACGCGAAAGCGCAGCTGGCCGTTCTCCTGCATGCGTGCAATCAGCTGATCCACACGGCGGCGATGGTCTTCTGCATCCCAGCGGCCAAACTGATTGAGCGCGGGTTTAAGCACCACCATTTCAGTCAGAGACACAATCGCCACCAGGTTATTGCGTTCCGGCGTCGCCAGCGCGTTTTGCAGCTGCTGCAGCTCTGCCATGGCGCTGTCCACGCCAAGCTGGCCGCTATCGACCTCAATCACCGCCACCACGCGCGGCTGGTTCAGATCGATTCCCAGCCGCTGCGCCCATTCGCTGAGTGCAGGCGTATGCTCATCCGCCTGTATAAGGTTCATGACCAGCTCTTCGCGCAGGCGGCTGTCCTGGGCAAGCAGGTGCATCAGGCGCGACTGCTCCAGCATCATCTCCGCCGTCATACAGACCAGCTCGCCGTATTTACGCAGCGACTCCGGCTCGCCGGTCAGACCTATAACGCCGACAATTTCCCCTTCAAGGCGCAGCGGTAAATTGATGCCCTGACGAACGCCGTGCAGATGTTTTGCTACCGCATCGTCGATATCGACCACGCGGCCCTGGGAGAGCACCAGCAATGCACCTTCGTGCAATTCCCCAATACGCTCGCGATCGCCGCTGCCGATAATGCGCCCGCGGGCATCCATTACGTTGATATTGGTATCAATGATGCGCATAGTGCGCGCCACGATATCCTGCGCCATTTTGGTATCAAGATGCCAGCCAGCCATGTAACCCTCCTGTGAGCAGAGCTCAAGCATAGGGAAGTTCAGCGACGGCTGCATTGTGCGAATGCACAAAGAGAGAGGGAGAAGTATGGAGTTGTGGCAAGAATCACAGAAACGAGAAAGCCCCTGCGAACAGGGGCTTAAGCGGATTACTGCATCAGCAGATAGAGAGAGGTATCACCACGCTGAATATTCAGCGCCAGCACGGAAGGCTTGCTGTCGAGAATTTTGCGCAGTTCAGCGATGTTTTTCACCGGCTGCTGGTTAGCGCCCATGATCACATCACCTTTCTTCAGGCCGATACGGGCTGCCGGTGAATTCGCTTTCACGTTGTTCACCACTACGCCTTTGTCTGCGCCTTTATTGCTCATCTCGGCACCTTCAATCCCGCTGAAGATTGTGCTGGAATCTACCTGATTCTGGCTGCTCTGCTGCAGCTCCAGGCTCACGTTAACCGGCTTACCGTCGCGCAGCAGGCCGAGGGTGACTTTGCTGCCAATCGGCATTGAGCCCACTTCGGCACGCAGGGCGGCAAAGCTGCTGATCGGCTTACCGTTCAGGGAGGTGATCACATCCCCCGCTTTAATGCCCGCTTTCGCCGCGGAGGAATTCGGCATCACCTGGCTGACGAATGCCCCGCGCTGGGCGTCAACCTTCATCGCTTTCGCCAGCTCAGAGTTCAGCTCGGTGCCGAGGATACCCAGCTCGCCGCGTTTCACCTGGCCATACTGGACCATCTGCGCGGTCAGGTTTTTCACCATGTTGCTCGGGATAGCAAAGCCGATACCGATGTTGCCGCCGTCCGGAGCCAGAATTGCGGTGTTGATACCGATCAGTTCACCGTTCAGATTCACCAGCGCACCGCCGGAGTTACCGCGGTTGATCGCCGCATCCGTCTGGATAAAGTTTTCGTAGTTTTCTGCGTTCAGGCCGCTACGACCTAGCGCAGAGACGATCCCCGAAGTCACGGTTTCGCCCAGACCGAACGGGTTACCGATTGCCACGGTATAGTCACCCACGCGCAGCGCGTCGGAATCGGCAAGCTTAATCGCCGTCAGGTTTTTCGGATCCTGAATCTGGATCAGCGCGATGTCGGAGCGCGGATCTTTACCCACGACTTTGGCATCGAACTTACGACCGTCGCTCAGCTGAACTTTGATGGTGCTGGCGTTATCCACAACGTGGTTGTTGGTTACCACGTAGCCTTTTGCGGCGTCAATGATGACACCCGAACCAAGCGCCATGAATTTCTGCTGCTGGCCGCCGCCCTGGCTGTCATCTCCTGCCCCACCGCCCTGACAGAACGGGGAACTCTGGAATGGCGAACCGTCCTGGCAGAACGGCGAGTTGTCGCCGAAGAACTGCTGGAAGTTACGCGGCATACGCGGCGTATTGACGGTCGTGCTGCCCTCAACGTTAATACTCACCACCGATGGCATCACTTTTTCGAGCATCGGTGCCAGGCTTGGCATCTGCTGCGCGGTTGCTGCCGACGACGCGGTCTCGGCTGCAGTAGCAGTCAGAGGAGACAGCGCTAAACCTAAACTCAGAGCCAGTGCACTCATTGCTAATGTGGTTTTTTTCATGTTTCTCAATCTCGATTTACCAGATAACGCAAAATTGCTGTGTAACTCAGATTCGTTTTATACCGCTTAGTTCCGGGATTAAGTTTATGGAAAAAGTAAAAATTTATTGGTCGTCTTTACAAAACTCCGCGCTTATTCCACGGCCATGAGCTTGCGGTATTCATCCCAGGCATACAAATCTGTCATGCCGCTGATATAGTCCTGGATAAGACGACAGCGATAATAATATTCCATTACCGGCCATTCAGGGGAGTGGCGCTCCAGCTTACCAATTGCTTCGACATACGCCAGACGATGACGGGTAGAAAGTTTCTGATAAAGCCGGGATTCGATAGGTATTCGCCGCACGCGCTCGTGTTCTACCAGCTCGCTGAATTCATCGACCGATAAGTGAAGCAACGGGGAATAAATTTCCAGTAACCCGCCGATCACCCGGTATCCCTGCAGCTCTAATTGCTCCACGTCCGGATGGCTGAACACATGGCGCATCGCCACATGTTTATAAAGCTCAAGGAGTTGACTGTAACTGCTGTCATCTTCCAGCAGCGCGTGATTAAATTCCCCGCTGAAAATCAGCGGCAAATTATCAATAAAGCGCGACGCCGCGTAAGGCACCAGCTTATTTAATGTATTGACCCGCAAATACATAAAGAACTGATCTTCGGTACTGCGGCTGAGGGAATTCGAGCGCGATTTTTCCCAGGCATTTTCGACGACCTGAGAAAACAGAGAGCCTTTTTCATGTTTACCCCAGGCATCATAAAGATGCTGATAAAGCTCCTCGACGCTGAATATTCTTTTCTCAACGGCGTCTTCCAGATCGGCCACGCAATAGGAAATGTCATCGGCGGCTTCCATAATCCACGTCAATGGAAAACGCCCCTTTGGCGTTAATGAAAGTTCTTTACGCAGCCGCTCAATATAGGCCTCTTCGGAAAGATAGTAGCCCGGCTTTTTCATCAGGTAGCTATGCGTGGCAGGGGTTTCTCCCATCCACCAGGCCGGACGCGTGTATTTGAGTATGCAGCCCACCTGCGCCCACGTCAGGTTCATGCGCATCAGGGAGTGCACCAGGCGGATCCCCTGCGCGTTACCTTCGAAATGGCAGAGATCCTGACGGACCTTGCGACGCAGATCGTTAAGGCCCTCTTCCCCCTCACGCAGGCGTAAATCCCTCACTACGCAGCGATCGTCGCTCAGCGGCTGGCTTTTCGCATCCAAAGGGAAAAGCCGCTGCTTAAACCAGTCGTTGATTGCCGCCTCGCCGAAATGCCCGAAGGGCGGGTTGCCGATGTCATGCATCAGGCAGGCCATCTCAACGATGCTTTCAAACGGCCCGGTCAGTTCATCCAGACCATAAGTTTCCAGCAGCCGCTGCTCTTTCAGGCGGCTCAAAATCTCTTTGGCAATGTAGCGCCCAACCTGCTGAACTTCCATGGAGTGGGTTAAGCGCGTGCGCACCGCGGCGTTACGCTCCAGCGGGAACACCTGGGTCTTTTGCTGCAAACGCCGGATAGCGGGCGAGTTAATGATCCTCCCGCGATCGCTCTCGAAGATTCGCAGGATCTCATGTTCGCTCTTTTCGCCCTGCGGCGAACGGAAACGTCGGTGCCAGTTAATTTTGGTGCGAAAATCGATTGGTGCCATGTGCTCCCCCGCGTGAGAATGCGTTTCCCCTTAACCGCATGATAGACTATGCATCTTAACAAGGCACATCGCGAGTAAATCTATGAAAATCGGCATTATTGGTGCAATGGAAGAAGAAGTTACGCTCCTGCGTGACAAAATTGAGAACCGTCAGACCCTCTCTCTGGGTGGTTGTGAGATCTACACCGGCCAGCTGAACGGTGTTGACGTGGCTCTGCTGAAATCAGGCATCGGTAAAGTGGCGGCTGCGCTGGGTGCGACCCTGCTGCTGGAACGCTGCAAGCCGGACGTGATCGTTAATACCGGCTCTGCGGGCGGTCTGGCACCGACGCTGAAGGTGGGTGATATCGTCGTTTCCGACGAAGCGCGCTACCACGATGCCGACGTGACCGCCTTCGGCTATGAATATGGTCAGCTTCCGGGCTGCCCGGCCGGGTTTAAAGCCGACGACAGCCTGATTGCCGCGGCAGAAAGCTGCATCGCAGAGCTGAACCTTAATGCGGTACGCGGCCTGATTGTCAGCGGCGATGCGTTCATTAATGGCTCCGTGGGCCTGGCGAAAATCCGTCATAACTTCCCGCAGGCGGTTGCCGTTGAGATGGAAGCAACCGCAATTGCGCACGTTTGCCATAACTTTAGCGTACCGTTCGTGGTCGTTCGCGCGATCTCTGACGTGGCGGACCAGCAGTCGCACATTAGCTTTGACGAGTTCCTTGTTGTCGCGGCAAAACAGTCCACCGTGATGGTGGAGCGTCTGGTGCAGAAACTGGCTCGTGGCTAAACATACCGTCAGGGCGCTGGCCGCCCTGCTTCTTCTCGCACCGGCATGGCTTTTCGCCATGCCGCGTGTGATTACCCTTTCCCCCGCGAATACCGAACTGGCCTTTGCTGCCGGGATCACCCCTGTGGGCGTGAGTAGCTTTTCAGATTATCCCCCCCAGGCCGCCAGCATAGAACAGGTCGCGACCTGGCAAGGAATGAATCTCGAGCGTATTGTGGCCCTTAAGCCTGACCTCGTGCTGGCCTGGCGTGGCGGCAATGCCGAGCGGCAGGTCAACCAACTCACCTCACTGGGTATTAAGGTCATGTGGGTGGACGCAGTCAGTATCGAGCAAATCGCCCAGACGCTTCGCGATCTTGCCCCTTTTAGCCCCACGCCCAAAAAAGCCGAGGACGCTGCGAAACAGATGCTCAGCGACTATGCTGCGCTGAAATCCCGATACGATACCTCTGTTAAAAAACGCATCTTCCTGCAGTTTGGTAGCCAGCCGTTGTTCACCACCGGGAAAGGTTCGATTCAGAATCAGGTGCTGGAAATCTGCGGCGGCGAAAATATCTTTGCAGCCAGCCGGGTACCGTGGCCTCAGGTCAGCCGTGAACAGGTGCTTGCGCGCCAGCCGCAGGCCATCGTCGTGGTCGGAAATGCGAGCGATATTCCTAAAGTTGAACAATTCTGGCAAAGCCAGCTTAAAATTCCGGTGATCCCGATCAACGGTGACTGGTTTGAACGCGCCAGCCCGCGTATTATCCTCGCCGCAAAACAACTCTGTGCCGCGCTGGCAGAGAGTCACTAACAGAGATAAATACTTTTCGAGGATTTAACGATGCTCGTGTATTGGCTGGATATTCTTGGCACAGCCGTTTTTGCTATCTCCGGCGTTTTACTCGCCGGAAAACTGCGCATGGACCCGTTTGGCGTGCTGGTGTTGGGCGTTGTGACCGCCGTGGGCGGCGGAACAATCCGCGATATGGCGCTGGCGAATGGCCCGGTATTTTGGGTAAAAGATCCTACCGATCTGGTGGTGGCGATGGTCACCTGCATGTTGACCATTGTACTGGTTCGTCAGCCACGAAGATTACCCAAATGGGTATTACCGGTGCTGGATGCCGTCGGCCTCGCCGTGTTTGTCGGCATTGGCGTCAATAAGGCGTTTAATGCGGGTACCGGTCCGATGGTGGCGATCTGCATGGGTGTATTAACCGGCGTGGGCGGCGGGATCATTCGCGACATTCTGGCGCGTGAAGTGCCCATGATCCTGCGTACTGAAATTTACGCGACGGCCTGTATTGTAGGGGGAATTGTTCACGCCACCGCGTATTACACCTTTGCGGTCCCGCTGGAAAATGCCGCGATGCTGGGGATGGTCGTGACGCTGGTGATACGCTTAGCGGCGATACGCTGGCACCTGAAGCTGCCGACGTTTGCGCTGGATGACAGGTAAACGCAAAACGGTAACCGCAAGGTTACCGTTTTTAGTCTTTTCTCCCTCTCCCGTGGGAGAGGGCGGGGGTGAGGGCATCAGCCCGCACCCTCTTAAATGCTGAACGAAGAACCACACCCACAGGTGCTTGTTGCGTTCGGGTTGGTCACCACAAAGCGCGAACCTTCCAGACCTTCGGTGTAATCAACCGAACCACCGACCAGGTATTGCAGGCTCATCGGGTCAACCACCAGCGCGACGCCCTGCTTCTCGATGGTCATATCGCCTTCGTTCACCTGGTCGTCAAAGGTAAAACCATACTGGAAGCCGCTGCAGCCACCGCCGGTAATATAAACACGGAGTTTCAGTTCCGGATTATCTTCATCGGCAATCAGGACTTTCACTTTTTTGGCTGCTGCTTCGGTAAATTCGAGCGGTACAGCTACTACGTCATCACTCATCTTATGCTCCCATGAATACTGCATACTGCTATTGGGTAAAAATCACCCAATTCTTTTTTTCATTATCTAATACCCTGGTAATTCATTCAAGTATTCTGCGCTGAGGCCCGTTCAGCCTCCTGTTTCGCCAGGGTCCGTGCAAGAATAGTGGAGTATAGCGGTTTTCCACCCAGGAATTGGGCTAATAGTGTCGCGCCGAGACAGGTAATGATCATTGGCAAAATGAGCTGATAATTGTCCGTCATCTCCAGCACCAGCACGATCCCGGTCAAGGGCGCGCGCAGGGACGCGGCGAGCAGCGCCCCCATTCCGGCGACGGCAAACGTCCCGGCTTCAAGATGATAGGCCGGGAAACCCACAGCCGCCGCCATGCCAAAAGCGGTTCCCAGCAGCGTGCCCAGCGCCAGCATCGGGGCAAAAATGCCGCCAGGCGCGCCGGAAGAGAAGCAGAGCACGGTAGTGATCACCCGCGAGATGAACATGAACAGCAAAAGACCAATGCTGAAATTTCCCGCCGCCGCGATGGGGATAAGCCCAAAACCGCCACCTGCCGCGTTGGGTTCGATAAAGCCCAGAACCCCACACATGCCGCCGAGCAGCCCCCCCACCAGCACCCATTTGGTCGTGTTACCACCGTGGATCCGCTGGAACATGTCCTGAGCACGTAAAATAAGGCTGTTAAACAGCGGGCCAACAATGCCAAAAATCATGCCGAGGATCAGATACAGCCACAACGTATTGACCGGCGCATTGGTCAGCTTCCCGACCTCGATGACCGCCCCTTCGCCATTGAAAAGGCGAAAGACGATGCTCGACATGATTACCCCGGTAAATACCGCTTTTATCGAGATCAGGTTATAGCGAAACTGAGCGCGCATCTCTTCGATAATAAACAGGATCCCCGCCAGCGGGGCATTAAACGCGGCGGAAAGCCCTGCGGCGGCACCGGTTGCCAGCAGCGTATGGCGGGCTTCAGCACTGCGCATCCTGAACAGATCGCTGACCATACGGCCAACATTACCGCCCAGTTGTACGGTCGGCCCTTCGCGCCCGAGCACCATTCCCGCACCCAGCGTGCCTAACCCACCGATAAACTTCACGGGAAGCACGCGCCACCAACGGACCGGACGCAGCTCTTCGAGTGCCCCTTCTATTTCCGGGATCCCTGAACCGCCCGCTTCCGGGGCAAATTTCCGCACCAGAAAATAGCCCACCATGGCGAGCAGTGCAGATAAACCAAACGCCAGGATCCAGACCAGCCATTCGCGATCGGCATAACCCGCAACGGTGCCAATACGCCAGTTAAGCACGCCATTGACGGCCTTTTCGAACGCGACGCCCACCAGCCCCGCCAGCGTTCCCACCACGGCAGCGCCCAGCAGAATCGCCAGCGGCGTCTTGTCGCGGTTGAGCAGTCGTCGGATGCTGATACGGTGTCGCGCGCGCGCAAACTGTTGTTCTTCAAATGAGGGTGAGTCTGATTTCATTGCCTGTTCTTTTCGTCATACAAATCGCCGTCAGGATTTTACCAGAGACCGCCCCACCGTCTCCTGAAAATTACTTAACAAATCTTAAAGCATTGCCAGGGTAAAAATTTCATAACCATCCCCGAATCACTTAGAATAGTGTGCTTAATCATTTTATACGAACCAGGAACGACGCCATGAGCAAGTCTGAAAACCTCTACAGTGCAGCCCGCGAGCTTATTCCGGGTGGCGTGAACTCACCCGTGCGCGCCTTTACCGGCGTGGGCGGTACGCCGCTGTTTATCGAACGTGCTGACGGCGCGTATCTGTATGATGTCGATGGCAAAGCCTATATCGATTATGTCGGCTCCTGGGGCCCGATGGTGCTGGGGCACAACCACCCGGCCATTCGTAACGCGGTGATTGAAGCGGCCCAGCGCGGCCTGAGCTTCGGTGCGCCAACCGAAATGGAAGTCAAAATGGCGGAGCTGGTCACCGAGCTGGTGCCGACCATGGATATGGTACGTATGGTGAACTCCGGCACCGAAGCCACCATGAGCGCCATTCGTCTGGCGCGTGGTTTTACCGGTCGCGATAAAATCATCAAGTTTGAAGGCTGCTACCACGGCCACGCCGACTGTCTGCTGGTGAAGGCGGGCTCTGGCGCGCTGACGCTCGGCCAGCCAAACTCGCCTGGCGTACCGGCAGATTTCGCGAAGCATACCCTGACCTGCACCTACAACGATCTGGACACCGTTCGCGCGGCGTTCGAACAGTATCCGCAGGAGATCGCCTGCATCATCGTTGAGCCGGTTGCGGGCAACATGAACTGCATCCCACCGCAGCCAGACTTCCTGCCGGGCCTGCGCGCCCTGTGCGACGAGTTCGGCGCGCTGCTGATCATCGATGAAGTGATGACCGGCTTCCGCGTGGCGCTGGCGGGTGCTCAGTCTTACTACGGCGTTGAGCCAGACCTGACCTGCCTCGGCAAAATCATCGGCGGCGGCATGCCGGTCGGGGCATTTGGTGGTCGTAAGGACGTGATGGAAGCGCTGGCACCAACCGGTCCGGTTTACCAGGCGGGAACGCTCTCGGGCAACCCCATCGCGATGGCAGCCGGTTTCGCCTGCCTGACCGAAGTGGCTCAGCCTGGCATTCACGAAACCCTGACCGACCTGACCACGCAGCTGGCAAGCGGTCTGCTGGAAGCGGCAGAAGAGGCCGGTATTCCTCTGGTGGTCAACCACGTGGGCGGCATGTTCGGGATCTTCTTCACCGAGGCGAAAACCGTGACCTGCTATCACGACGTGGTGAAGTGCGACGTTGAGCGCTTCAAGCGCTTCTTCCACCTGATGCTGGAAGAAGGTGTGTACCTGGCACCGTCAGCGTTCGAAGCGGGCTTTATGTCCGTGGCGCACAGCGAAGAAGATATCAATAACACCATCGACGCGGCGCGTAAGGTGTTTGCGAAGCTGTAAGGTCATTGCCGGGTGGCGCTAACGCTTACCCGGCCTACGATGTTCTCCCTCTCCCTGTGGGAGAGGGCTGGGGTGAGGGCATCAGGCCGCACCTGACTACCGGCTCTGCTTTCTCAACAGATAAATAAAGTACGGCGCACCGATAAAGGTCGACAGCAGACCCGCAGGGATCTGATACGGGAACAGCACCATTCTTCCGCACCAGTCCGCGAACACCAGCATTACCCCGCCCGTCAGGGCCGACATGACGATATGCGGCATCGTCCGGCGGAAGCCCATCATTCTGGCAATATGTGGCGCCATTAACCCCACAAAACTCAGCGGTCCAATCGTCATGGTTGCCGTCGCCGTCAGGCACGCAGCCAGCAGCAGCAGCGCCACGCGCGCTGGCGTCAGCGCCATCCCCACCGCGCGCGCGGTTTCACCGCCAAGCGGCAGGATTGTCATCCAGCGACGGCACAGCGGCACCACCGCCAGCAGCACGAGCATCACCATCCCGGACCAGACTACCTGGCTTCCGGTGGCGTTGTACGTTGAGCCAGAAATCCAGGTCAGGATCTTCGCCATGCGCGGATCGCCGCTGGCCTGCAGCATCATCAGCAGCATCGTGAAGGCGGTGCTGAGCGCCATCCCGGCCAGCAGCATGCGGTGAGGCGAAAACCCGCCGCGGCCGGCAGCAATCAGGATAATCATCAGCGTGACCGCCGCACCGATACTGCCGGCCGGCAGTAGCCAGCCAAACGCATTGCCCGGCACGAAGAACAGCATCAGGACCACGCCAAACGCCGCGCCAGAACTGATACCCAAGACTTCCGGGCTTGCCATCGGGTTGCCGGTGAGACGTTGGATAATGCACCCCGCAACCGCGAGCATCACGCCTGCGATCAGCGCAGCGAAGATACGCGGCCAGCGCCACTGCAGCAGTTCATTGAGTAAATCACCCGTTGCCCAGTGCCAGCCCGAGGCATCACGTCCGAAGGAGAGCGCCGCGAACGAGGCAACGATCAGCACCGCCAGTCCCGCCAGGCTAAACCACAGGACCGACTGCCGCTCAGCATGGACCTTATCACCCGCATCCATGGCGGGCGCGCTCATGCTGCGCAGGCGCGGCAGCAGCCACAGCAGCAGCGGCGCACCGACGAGTGCGGTCACCGACCCGGTAGAAACTTCCATCCAGACCCGCGCCAGCCAGAGAATGATTTGATCGGAAAGCCAGAGGATCAGCGCCCCAATCAGCGGCGCCAGCATCAGACGCATCAGCAAACGACGCGCCCCGAGCATTTTCGCCAGCAGCGGCGCAAACAGGCCGATAAACCCGATGATGCCGACCGCGTTTACCAGCAAAGCACTTAGCACAATCGCCAGCGTCAGCGCGCCCAGACGCGCCAGCGACAGGGCAAGACCCAGGTTGCGCGCCACGCCGTCGTCCAGCCCCATTAGGGTCAGCGGACGTAGCAGCAGCAGCGTCAGCACCACGCCGCCAATCAACTGTGGCCACAGGCGCTGCACGATGCTCCAGTCGGTCTGGGTGAGCGTCCCGGTACTCCACATGAACATGCTTTGCAGCTGGTCGTGATGGAACAGCACCAGCAGCTGGTTGATTGCCCCGCAGTAGAGGCTGACCACCAGACCCGCGAGGATCAGCGTGACCGGTGAAAGACGCTTACCCCACGCCACGCCAAAGACCAGCGCGCCCACCACGCATGCCCCCGCGAGGGCTGCAAACTGCGAGGTTAATGCTCCCGGTAACGCCCACAGCGTGGTAATGGTGATCCCAAGCTGTGCGCCGGTGGCAACCCCCAGCGTGGTCGGTTCTGCCAGCGGGTTACGTAAAACCTGCTGGAACAAGACCCCCACCAGACCCAATCCGGCCCCGACCAGCAGCGAAATCGCCAGACGCGGCAGCAGGCTGTAGTGGAACAGCATTTGCTGAATATTGTCGATATCCGGCGCGGCAAAGGCAGCGCCCCACTGTTCGCGCGGTAACGCGGTCGAGAGGTTGAACCAGGTCAACGCCATCGCGACGAGGAAAAGCAGCGCCATAAGAAGCGCCGGGAAACGGGCAATACGCGTACTCATGCATTGCCTCCCATCGCGTTGTCCAGCACGCGGGCAAAATGCATCGCCGACAGCGTCGCGCCGTAGAACCACACCGCTGGCGCGCGCAGGAAACGTTTCTCGCGTACGAACGGCATCGCCTGCCAGAGCGGGGTCGCCATCAGGGTTTGCATTTCGCGCTCGTTGCCGTGATCGAAGCACAGCACGTCAACATCGCGAAATGCCGCAAGGCGATCAATGCCGACGGCGGTGCTCCCCCAGAAGGTCATCTCCCCTTCCCAGGCGTTGCGAATACCGAAGCTGTCGAGCACTTCCTGGAACAGGCAGTTATTACCGAAGACCAGCATATGCCGGGCATCCAGCAGCGTCACCATCAGTAGAGGACGGTCGCCCCGGTGAGCAAAGCGCGGCTTCAGGGAGTCAATCAGGGCATCAAATTCGTCGAGGTGTTTTTTGGCCTCCGCCTCGCGATTGAGGAAATGCGCCATCTCGTTAATGGAATTTTTTGCCATAGCCAGCGGCTTTTTACCGTCGCTGAAAGAGAACCCGCGTCCTGGCGCAATGCGCGCCATGGTCTCTTCTGATGGACCGTAGCCCGCTGACCAGAACAGAAACGACGGTTTCATCTGGGTAAGCAGTTCGAGGTTTGGCTCCGTTCGCAGGCCGATGTCGATCACCGAGTCCGGCAGCTTCGGCTCGTTCACCCAGAGGTTATAGTTAGGAATGTCCGCCACACCATACGGCGTGACGCCGAGTGCCATCATCAGCTCGACCGGCAGCCATTCCAGCGCCACAATCCGATGTGGATCTATCGCGGCGGCACGGGCGGTATTCATTTTTAACAGCAGCGGTGACAGCGCCATCGCCATCAGCAGGCGACGACGGCTCATTGAGATTGAATCCAGCATCAGTAGACGAAGCTCACCGGTGCAGCCCCGGCTGGGTGAGGCAAAATCCCCATCGGAATACCGTAAATGGTTTCCAGCGTTTCGCTATGCATCAGTTCAGACGGCGTTCCCTGAGCGATCATCTCTCCGCCGCGTAAGGCCACAAGGTAATCGCAGTAGCGCGCTGCCATGTTGATATCATGCAGTACCGCAATCACCGTCAGCCCACGCTGCTGGCTTAAACGATGCACCAGCGCCAGAACGTCGACCTGGTGGGCAATATCCAGTGCAGAGGTCGGTTCGTCGAGCAGCAGGCAACGGCTGTCCTGCGCTACCAGCATCGCAATCCATGCGCGCTGACGCTCACCTCCGGACAGGCTATCCACCAGACGGTGCGCCAGCGGCTTTAATCCTACCAGCGCAATCGCCTCTTCCACTTTCTCTCTGTCGGCCACGCCGAAGCGACCAAGCGCCCCGTGCCACGGATAACGACCAATCGCCACCAGCTCACGCACCGTCATCCCTTCTGCCTGCGGTAACTGCTGCGGCAGATACGCCACCTTGCGGGCAAAGGCCTTGCTGTTCCAGCTCTCCAGCGGCTGACCGTCCAGCAGAATATCGCCTTCCGACGGCGGCTGATGGCGTCCAAGCATCTTAAGCAACGTGGACTTACCCGAGCCATTGTGACCAATCAGGCCAGTGACTTTACCAGCAGGAAAGGTCAGTGAGAGCGGATGCAGCAGGGTGCGCCCGGGTACGCGAAAGGAGAGATTGCTGAGCGAAAAGGTGGTGTCGGATTGCGTTTGATTATCCTGCATATCAGCCAACTTAAATAAAAAGGGCACGGCGAACCGTGCCCGAAGAGAGATTAGAAGCGGAAGGTCGCGGTGGCAACAACCTGGCGTTCAGCACCCCAGAAACAACCGTAGGTGTTAAAGCAGCTGGCAACGTATTCACGATCGAACAGGTTGTTCACGTGAAGCGCCACATTAGAACCCGCCATGCCCACACGCGCCAGATCGTATCTGACCAGCGCATCAACTACGGTGTAGCTGCCCACCGTGAAGGTGTTCGCCGGGTCGCCTTTGCTGGAGCCGGTGTAACGAACGCCGGTACCCAGCGTCAAGCCAGACAGTGCGCCATCATACAGAGTGTAATCGCCCCACAGGGATGCCATATGTTTAGGTACCTGCGCTGGCGTGTTGCCTTTGTAGTTGGTGTCGGTGGTGTATTCTGCATCGGTGTAGGTATAAGAACCGACAACGTTCACACTTGCAGACAGTGCCGCTTTTGCTTCCACTTCGACGCCACGGGCACGGATCTCGCCGCCTTCAACGGAGAAGAATGAACCCGCAGGATCGGCCATCAGATTGTTAGTTTTGGTCAGTTGATACACTGCACCGGTAACCACGATCGGACGGTCATTCGGAACGTATTTCACGCCCGCTTCGTACTGTTTGCCTTTAGACGGAGAGAACAGTTTACCCTGAGCATCTGTCTGTGAAGCAGGTTCGAAAGATTCACTGTAGCTAAAGTACGGGGTAACACCGTTATCAAACAGGTAGTTAACACCGCCACGCCATGTGAACTGTGTATCATTACGTGTAGAAGTGGTATTTGCCACGCGGTTGTAGGATTCCTGATCGGCCCAGTCATAACGGCCTCCCATGGTCACCAGCACCTTATCCCACTGCGCCTGATCCTGAACATACAGACCCGTTTGCTTCTGGCGGTTGAGGATCTGATAAGGGCCGGAGTTAGCCGGATTTTTTGAGCCAAAATCAAAATCGCTGTTCACCGGATTGTAGAGATCCAGCAACGGTACAGAGTCGTCATAGCCAAACCAGGAGTCGATGTCATTACGCATGCGCATAAAATCAACGCCGGTCAGCAGAACGTGGTCCACTTCACCGGTAGCGAATTTGCTCTGCAACTGGGTATCAACGGTGAAGTTCTGCAGCTTTTCATTATCGACAACGTATTTACGCGCCAGAAAATGCCCTTTGTCTGCAGGAGCTAAAGCTGCACACTGTTTGTTGCCACTGTTTGCCGGATCGGTACATACACCATAGCCGTAAACGCTGTTTTGCGAGGTTTTGTTCTCAGCAAAACGCAGGTTCTGACGCACGGTAAAGGTATCGTTGAACTCGTGGTCGAAGCTGTATCCCACCATTTTCTGGTTGCGGGAATAGGTGTTGTTCTTCGCGCCTTCGTTGAAGTTCGTCGGCAGACGATCGCCGTTTGGCAGGGGATCAACCGTTCCCTCTTTTGGTAACCAGCCGTAGTAGCCCGTTTCTGGCTCGTTCTGGAAGTAAGAGAGGAAAGTAAAGGTAGTCTTATCATCCGGACGCCATGAGAAAGATGGTGCGATGGCGTAACGTTGCTCTTCAGCACGCTCCTGCTGGGCATTGTTAGAACGCGCGACGCCCGTTAAACGGTAAGAGTAAACACCGTCGTCATCAATTGCATCACTAAAGTCAAAGCCGGTCTGGAACAGACTATCCGTGCCCACTTTGAACTGGATCTCTTTCAGCGGTTCGGTTGTTGGGCGCTTACTCACCATGTTCAGCAAACCACCAGGGCTGCTTTTTCCGTACAGAACGGAAACCGGTCCACGCATGATTTCAGCGCGCTCCAGCATATAAGGGTCAATTACCGCGTCGTTATAGAAGTTTCCCTGCATCTTCATACCGTCGAGGTAGTTATTCTGGCTCTGACCATCGGCCGCAAAACCACGAATGACCAGATAGTCATAGGTATTAGAAGCGCCACGGGTGCCTACCGCTACACCTGGTGTATAACTCAAGGCTTCTTTCACCGAGCGAGGCTGATGCAGAGCCATCTCTTCTGCCGTCACTACCGAAATGGACTGTGGCACCTTTTGAATCGGGGTGTCCGTTTTAGTCCCGGTCGCGGATTGCCTTGCAGCAATCGTCGCCGCAGGCCCCCAGGCACTTTCCTGTGCAGCAGGTGCGGAAGTGACAGTGATGGTTTCTTCTTTTTTCGGGGTTTCGGCCGCATGCGCGTAAGTAGACATGCCGGCAACCGCTGTGGCTACGACAACCGCGATTTTACGCAGCGACGTGTTAATTGGCTGAGCAGTATTGGAAAGCGCCATGTTTATCTCTGATGGAAAAGTGAATGATAACGTAAACGAGAATTATTATTATGACCGCAGAATAATATGCGAAACGCTGGCTGCATAGCAAGCAGTAAGCGCCCCTACAAGATTTAAGGGTTTAAGAATTAACCAGATGAAAAGCGAGGGTTAATGAAGTTAGCGAAATGATCGCGAATGCCCGCTAATGCGGGCTGGAAGAATTAGCGATAAAAGACCTCGAACGTGGCGACGGAATCGACTTTCCCGGCTTTAACCTCTCCCGTTTTGATGTAGCGTGCTTTGAGCGGGATCTCGACAGGGACCTTGTCCTGGGTGCTGGTTATTGCCGTGTAATTTTGGTCAAACTGCAGCACCGAATTATTCTTGTCGAGGATTTGAATGCCAACGCCCTCAGCGGCAGAATCTCCGGAAGCAATGCTTAAAATATTGCCGTTCGTCACCCCCGTCGATCCGGCGCTGCTAAACTGATAATCCACCTTCGTTCCTGCGGCACAGTCGGTTATTTCAATCTTGAAGCTGTCGTCGGTCAGAATGTCAGAGTACTGCCCGCTTAAATCCTGCGTGTTTACCGTTTTCAGCGGCACATAAATGTTACGGTCAACCAGGTTACAGGTGTTCGTCGTGATGCGCACGCTGGTGGGGGAAAACCGCATTTCACCGATCACCGCATTACCCAGGATATCCAGTGACGTTAACCGCGAGGTGTCCAGAACGCCTTCCCGGATATCGCCTGTGACAACCAATTGCGCGACTGCGCGAAACGTCGATTTACTCTGCGAATAACCATGTGTTGATCCTACATAGTGCATAGGACGTGTAAGATTCTCTTCTAAATAGTCAGGAAACTGCTCGCTTGAGGAAGCTGAACGGATGCCAATGCCCGGCACGTTAGTTTGATATACCCCAGGTAAAACATCTTCGCGCGCATCATCATCCGACAGCGCCAGATAGCCACGCCGAATTTGCGAATCTCCGCTGCAGTCAACTAACACCTCTTTACTCTCAGCGCTGGCATCGTAAATCACGGTGCCGACCGGCGTGTCGGGGGCAATAATAATCACCGGAGGGAGTTGGAACGTCGCCACGGCATCCACGTCAGAGATGCCGTTAAAGGTACAATCCGCGAGGGCTGAATGGAAAAACGTGCCTGCCAGCAACAAAAGCATGGGCGAAAGACACGTCTTAATGAAATAGCGTTGGCTCATGAAATACCTCTGTTAATGGCAATTGACCGTAGCTTTCACGATCCCGGCCTGGCTCTGTGCAGGTATATCCAGCGTTCCCTGACACTGCCGATCGCGGTCTTCCCCCCACTGCACGGTAATCGTCGTTTTGCCGTTCAATCCCGTCAGGTAGACCTCACCGTCGTCTCCGACGATAGCGGTCGTATTCTCCAGCGCCACCACCGCACCAAACGGAACGGGCTTGCCCGCATAGAGCAGCGTCACCAGGGCGCGACGCCCCACGCGCGCATCGAACGTAGCGGACACTGCCGCACCTTTGGTCGGCACGAGATCCAGCGTTGCCGCGTCGATATCGATATCTTCCCGATCCTGCGTATTAACGGTGATGACGTTGTGCCGATAGGCCGTCAGGGAGGGAACAATTGCATTGCCAAAAGCATCGGTATAAATGCCACGCCCGTTTTGCACCTTGACGTTTTCGCCCTCTTTAATGTGTACAATAGCGAAGGCATCGCGTACGGGTTGCCCCAGCGTCACGCCATGCTCGTGGGCAACGATTGAGCCCTGGGCGCTGTAGTTCACCTGTCGGTTATCCCCTCCATAGCTGTACCCCATCCCGGCTTCGCCGGCCGCCCCACGGTAACGCACGGAGAGGCTGCCGCCATAGCCGGTACCGTGACTGGCATAGGTCTGCTGCAGGTTATAGCTCAGATTGTTGTTCTCAAGCGCCGTACCGCCAAGCCCCACCTGGTGCGATACATCGCCACCGCTGGCAGTATTGACGCTGTAGGTTGCCCAGGAATCCGCTATCCAGTGAGAGAAAGGAATGTTGACCATCAACGCCATTTGCCTGTCGGTATCGGCATCCGGCGTGCGTGTCAGGCTGTAACTCAACGACCAGGTGATACCGCGCCAGCTGGAGCTGAACCCCGCGCTGACGCTTCGCTCCAGGCCTCCCATATTCCAGTAATCCTGCTGATAACCGTTGAGATAAGCCGAACCCCAGTCGGAAATGCGCTGAGAAAGATTGACCTGCATACGGCTTCGACGATTGTTGGTGCGCCGATAGGTATAAATACCGTCGTCGATCTCGTTGTCTCGCTGATCGATAGCTTCCTGGAAGGTATAAAACCCCGAGGTGGAATAGCGGTAGCTGGCAAGCGTGACGGTGGTGTCGGTATCCGGAATATCTTTTGAATACTGCGCTCGCCATGACAACCCGCCAGCGTCGTCGCGTCCGTCATCAAACGCGGTCCTGGCAGCGGTGACATCCATTGATGCCGAACCGAAGCGTCCAAGATCGGCCCCCAGCCCCGCCAGCAACGCGTGATACAGCGACGCCCCCAGCGCGCCGGTATACGCCGTCACACCATAAGGCAGGCCATAAATAGCCGTACCTTGCATAAAGGTTGGCTCTTCCTCACCGTCATTACCGCGATAGCGTCCTGCCGCCAGCGAATACTTAAACGCACCTTCTCGCTGCAGCACCGGCACCGATGCGCTGGCCTGGATGAAGCTGTGTTCGCTGCCGTCGGCCTCTTCCACCGTCACTTCCAGATCCGCACCGGAGGTCACCTGGCTTAAATCGCGGATCTCAAAAGGGCCGGGCGAGACGTTACTCTGGTAAATCGTATAACCGTTTTGCTTGACGGTGACCTTCGCATCGCTGTTCGCAATGCCGCGCACAACGGGAGCAAAGCCCTGCTGGCTGGTGGGTAACATGGAGATGTCCGTTTCCAGCTTTACGCCAGTCATCTGGACGCTGTCGAAAAGCTCGCCGCTGGTGTACGTCTGGCCAATTTCAAGCTGGCTTTGCAGCGTTTTAATGTCACGTTGCGCAGTGCTGGCGATGCTCTCCCAACCCGCGCTGTTACTCCAGGTACTGTTATTGCGAAACCGCCACGCGCCAAGGTTAATCCCCGAGTCCAGGCCAAGCCACGTAGAGGATGTTTTGCCAGCGCCGAAGCGCTGCTGAGAGCCGCTAAATTGATAGCTCGTCCAGGCTGCGGGGGCACCGTCATCCCAGAATTTTGGATTGATTGCACCAGCCACGGCCCGATCGCGGTAGATCTGGGGAATAACCAGCTTCAGGGTTTGATTATCCTGGTCGTAGTCGTATCGGGCGTCCGCGATAAAATGGGAGATGTCGTCGATTTTCGCCGCATCGTCCAGATCTCGCATATCCGGGATCGCGTCGACTTTCACGCCTAGCTCACGCAGATCGGCTTTGGTCAGCTCCGGTAACAGACGCTGTTTATCCTCCGAGAGCACCCAGCTTACCGTGCGCTTATCGATAACGTCGCGATCCCACATAATGGTCGTCAGGTATTGCCCTGGCAGTAACCCATTATCGTTAATGAAGGTTTTCAGCGTGGAGGTGTTTTCCAGCGGGGTGTCCATCTCGAGGATGCGCAGATTGAACTCGTCATCAGCACTTGCAGGCTGGATGAGGGTTAGCAACGCTAGCGCGATCCCATTCAGAACCTGTTTGTAGAGTGGAGATGACGACATAACGTACCCACATGATGTGTTTAAAGAGCCTGCTTGCGCTGAGATGTTTGTGCGCCAAAGTCACTGATTGCCGTCCAGGTCACCGGGCCATTGGCAGCATTAGGCAGCGTGAACGTCTGCTCGCCGAAAGGCGCAACCATCATTGAAATCGCGCCAGGCGTGGCTTTGGTCTCCATCACCGGAACGCTTTTCCCGCCAACGGCCAGCTCGCCAAATGAGACGTAAAACGGCGTTGGGTTTTTAGCAATGAGCCTGTCCCCCTGACGTCGGAACGTGATTTTTTCATAGGCCTGCAAAGCATCATTTTCTTTCAACTGTGCGGGACGCCAGAAAAGCTTCAGACGAGTTTTCATCGCAAACTGCAGCGTATTCTTGTCCTTCAGCTCGGGCGATAAGGCAGAAACCGATTTCACATTCGCCAGAAACAGGGACTCACGATCGGCGGGCAGGCTATTCTTATCGCCGGTAAAAATAATATGTAAAAGTGTCTGGCGATTTTCCTGTAATTTATAAACAGGCGGCGTAATGATGAAAGGCGCTTTGGCATCATTGGGATAACTCACCCAGCTCTGAACCAAATAGCGAGTATGAGGGTCTTTATTTTTAAGCGCTATTTGCACTTCGGATTTATTCGATGGATAAATAATTCTCGTCCCACCGAGCACCACACTTGCCCGTACTGAACAGCACGAAACGATTAAACATCCACATAACAATTTAAATAAAGCGTTCATACTACGTTCCAGAAGGCAGCCTTTCAGACTGCCCGTCATTGTTTAGCGATATACAACCTCGAATGTGGCCGATGAGGAATAGTGACCGGCTGTGGGTTTGGTATCCCCAACCTGAATAACCTTCGCGGTGTAGTTAAAGACAGATGCCGTTGCGCCCGTTGCATCGTTCGCGACGTCAGTACCCACGTCCGGTACTGAACCGTCAAAGACCACATCGCCTTTAGCGCCGTTGTCGTTGCTGACAGTGATCCCGACATTGGTGGCATTTCCCGCGCCAGAGAGATCGTTCTGCAGGCGCTTGGACGCTGCATCCGTCGTCGAGCCGCTGAACTTGAGGTTCAGTTTGGCGACAAGAGGGTCGCATTTTTTCACTTCAATCTTGAAAGCCTTAGACGTCCCTACCTGACCATCAGTGCCGAAATCTGAAGGATAGGTATCTGCGAAGGTGACGGTGGAGGTATTGGTCCCCGTACCGTCAACATCGATTTCGCAGGTATCCGCCACAATTTTCCCGGCGAAATTTAACGTGCCTGAATCACCTGCGGCAAAGACGGGAAGAGACAACGCCGCCATAATGCTTCCGGCCAGTAAAGAAGAAATAACAGACTTATTCATAACAATATCCTTATATTTGACCAGGTCGGCATCCATTCCTGGCAAAAATATTTCCCGCCAGAATGTTCAACAAAATGGGTTATCACTTACGCCAGGAACCTCTATTAATAAGAAAGTTCTGTAGGCACAGAGAAATTCACAAGACCAATTAAATCAGACTTTTCTTTATCAAGTCCAGAGTGCTCGGGAGTAAAAATACTCACATAAATCACAATTCACTGATAAGTATAAAAAACTTATTTCATTAATAATTCTTAATGAGAAATTCACTAAAATTAAAACATTAGGAATTATTAAACAAAAAAAAGGCCGCTTTATGATAAGCGGCCTTTTTATTCAGGAAACTAATTAGTTTCCGCCAAACATATCCTTAATCCAGCCTGCGACACCGTCGCTGTCCTTCTTCTCATTCTGCTGCTGCGGCTGTTGCTGCTGCGGCTGCTGCGGTTGAGAAGATTGATCAAACGGGTTGCCCGTCGGCTGTTCTGGCTGGCTCTGCTGGCACAGCGAGTCTGGATTGGTTGTCCAGACCGGCAGCGTGCGCATACCGCCACCGCAGATAAAGTTACCGGATCCATCAACGCCCATATCAACGATATCTTCCGGTGCAACAAGGTTCAGCGGCACCGGAGACTGATTTGCCAGATAACGCTGGTAAATCGACATCGCCCCGCTCGCACCGTACAGTTTGGTCGGCTGGTTGTTATCGCGGCCTACCCAGGTGATCACCACTTCACGGCCATCAATACCGGCAAACCAGGTATCGACGTTGTTGTTGGTGGTACCTGTTTTACCCGCCAGATGCAGACCCGGGTATTTCGCCCCCAGCTGACGTCCGGTACCGCGCTGCACAACCTGCTGCATGGTCCACAGCGTCATATACGCCGCCTGCGCCGGAACAGCCCGCTCCGCCTGCGGGAAGCTTTGATAGAGCACGGAACCGTCTTCGGCAATCACCGAGCGCAGCGCAGAAAGCTGTGCACGGTTCCCGCCGCTGGCGATGGTCTGGAACGCCTGCGCCACTTCGATTGGCGTCAGGTTAAGCGCCCCCAGAATCATCGCCGGGACAGGGTGGAGCTGATCTTTCGGCACGCCCAGCTTCTGCCAGGTATCGGTGATAGCAGGCAGGCCCAGCGCCATCCCGAGGTTAACGGTTGGTACGTTCATGGAACGCGTTAACGCATCCACCAACATTACCTGACCGCTGAACTGCTTATCGTCGTTCTGCGGAGACCACACCTGACCGTTAGGCTGGCGCAGGGAGATCGGTGCATCGGCGATCCAGGTATTCAGACGGTACTGGTTCGGCTGGCTCAGCGCGGTGAGGTAGGTCGCCGGTTTTGCCAGAGAACCAATTGAACGACGCGCCTGCATTGCACGGTTATAACCCGCAAACTGCGGCTCAGCGCCGCCCACCATGGCGCGCACTTCACCGGTGTTACGGTCAACCACCACCATCGCGGTTTCCAGATCGCTCAGCTTGCGCTGTTTCTTCAGCGCTGGAATGCCCTCAACGGCCGCTTTTTCTGCCGCGTCCTGCGCCACGGAGTCGAAGGTGGTAAAGATCTTCACGCCGGAGAGATCTTTCACCTTATCACCGAGCTTAGACTGCAGCTCCTGACGCACCATCTGCATAAACGCAGGTTGCGGGGAGATCACGCCGCCGCGCGGCTGAACGCCCAGCGGACGCGCGCTCAGCATGTCGTACAGCTCCTGGTCGATCACCTGCTGTTGTTGCAGCAGACGCAGCACCAGGTTACGACGCTCCAGCGCCAGTTTCGGGTTACGCCACGGGTTATAGATGGACGCCCCTTTCACCATGCCCACCAGCAGCGCCTGCTGGTCAAGGCTCAGCTCTTCCACCGGACGGCCAAAGTAGTACAGGCTCGCCAGCGGGAAGCCGCGGATTTCGTTATCACCGCTCTGCCCGAGGTACACCTCGTTCATGTACAGCTCAAGGATACGATCCTTGCTGTAACGGGCATCCATCAGCACCGCCATATACGCTTCGTTGGCTTTACGCCAGTAGGAGCGTTCGCTGGAGAGGAACAGGTTCTTCACCAGTTGCTGTGTCAGGGTACTTGCCCCCTGCACGGTACGTCCGGCGGTCAGGTTCGCCAGCACCGCACGACCAATCGAGTAAAGGCTAATACCGTCGTGCTCGTAGAAGTGACGGTCTTCGGTTGCCAGCAGGGTGTCCACCAGCAGGTCCGGGAAGCCGTTACGCGCCACGAACAGACGCTGCTCGCCGTTGGCCGACGACAGCATGGTGATCAGACGCGGATCGAGACGGAAGAAACCGAACTGGCGGTCGTTATCCATGTTCTCGATCGTTTCCAGGCGATCGCCGTCGAAGGTCAGACGCGCGCGCACCTGCCCTTCTTTGCTGTCCGGGAAGTCGAACGGACGACGGATCATCTCAATGCTCTTCGCCTGCACCGTAAACTCGCCCGGGCGGGTCATTTTCGTGACCTGACGATACTGTGTCGCCTGCAGCAGTTTGACCATCTCGTTCTTGCTGATGGACATATCCGGCTCAAGGTTCACCATACGGCCATAGACTGCCGCAGGTAACTGCCAGACTTTCCCGTCAATACGGCTGCGGATCTTCTGATCCAGATACACGCCGTAGATCGCGATCAGCACCACAAAAACAATAAACAGCTTCAGCAGCAGCCAGAACCAGCCGCGCTTACCACGAGGCTTCCGCCCTTTGCCTTTCCCTTTACGCGGCATTGGCTCATCATCCTCATAATCGTCTTCGTAGTCATCGTCATACTCCTCATCTCTGAGGCGACGACGGCTCACCTTTTCTTTCGCCGGACGCGTTGGCTTCCCCTTACGTCCTATTGGCTCGCGGTCATTCCCCGCCATGCTTTTTCTCCGCAACATTCAGGCGCAAAGGCCAGATTTTCTTATCTTTCACAGGTCTATGAAAGAAGAAATCTCTCAAAATAGGTTTTCTCCCTCTCCCTGTGGGAGAGGGCCGGGGTGAGGGTATCAGGCCGCACAGTCCAGGCCGCACTCCCCTCTTTCACCTTACTCACGAATACTTCTTCGTCCGCCTCGTCGGCGCCGTATTCGCCGGATCGTCCGGCCAGACATGTTTGGGGTATCGCCCCTTCATCTCTTTTTGCACTTCACGGTAGCTTCCCGCCCAGAACGCCCCCAAATCTCGGGTGATTTGTAATGGACGATGCGCAGGCGACAGCAGCTCAAGCACTAACGGCACACGCCCTTCCGCAATGGACGGCGTGGTGGCCTCACCAAACATCTCCTGCATCCGAACCGCCAGCGCCGGCGGATTATCCTCATGATAACGGATGGCAATCCGGCTTCCGGTCGGCACAGTGTAATGCCCTGGCAGTTCACTATCCAGACGTTGACGTAATGACCAGTCCAGTAAATTCTGTAACGCGGCCTTAACATCGAGCGCTTTCAGCGCCCTGAGCGAATGTACGCCGCTCATTTGCGGCAGCAGCCAATCTTCCAGGGAAGCCAGCAGCGCCTCATCATCAACCGTCGGCCAGCCATACTCCGGCAGCCAGCGTGCGGCACAGTGCAGCCGAATACGGTACTGCTCGGCCTCTGGCGTCCAGTTCAATACGCTCAGCCCTTTTTCGCGAATGCCGTTCAGCATGGCCTGATGGAGTTCTTCTTCCGACGGCTTCGCCAGCGGCTTTGTACCTAACGTCAGCTTACCGATCTGGCTACGACGAAACGCCTTAAGCGTGCCCTGGTTATCATCCCACTCAACGATATCGGATTGCTGGAGCAATTGCGGGCAGCCGCGCGTCAGGGCGTCAATATCAACGGCAATTGCCTGTAAAATACGCGCGTCCGGGGAATGGCTGCCCTGCAGTAATAGCGGTGCAATCAGCCATTCATGGCGCGTCAGGGCGTCATCGCTGTCCAGCATCGCCCCCATGCCGTTCGCCAGCTGATAACGTCCGTCCAGCCCGCGACGGCGGGCGATCCGGTCCGGGAAGGCCTGTGCCAGCAGGAAGCCAATACTCGCGCTGTCAGGCAAACCGCCGCGGCTGTTCAGGCGTTTGCACAGCTGCTGCGCCCGCTGCTGCCAGTTCCCCTGATTGCGCGAAAACGCCTGCCCCAAATCGCTGCTGCCACCGCGAGGCGGCTCCTCAAGAATAGCCGCCAGTTTTGCCGCCGTAGAAATTTCGTCGTAGCCCTGCGCTGACACCAGCATCGCGGCCAGACGCGGCTCGTTGCCCAGTGTCGCCATTTTCTGGCCGCGCGCCGTCAGGCGCTCGCCTTCGAGCGCGCCAAGCTGCGTCAGCAGGTTGCGCGCAGCGGTGAGGTTCACGACAGGCGGAGGATTAAGCCAGGTGAGCTGTTCAGGGTTCGGGCAGCCCCACAGCAGCAGATCAAGGACCAGGCCAGACAAATCACTTTGTAAAATTTCCGGCGTGCTTTGCTGCGCCGCGCGTTCCGCCTGCTCTGCGCTCGTCAAATGCAGGCAGATGCCCGACTCAAGACGCCCCGCACGGCCCGCACGCTGCACCATCGATGCCTGGCTGATGCGCTGCGTAAGCAGTTTAGTCAGCCCGGTGCGCGGGTCAAAGCTTGCCACCCTCTCCTGCGCGCTATCCACCACCAGACGAATGCCTTCGATGGTCAAACTGGTTTCAGCAATGTTGGTTGCCAGCACCACCTTGCGCTGCCCCGCCGGGGCCGGAAGAATGGCTTTACGCTGATCCTGTAGCGACAACGCGCCGTAGAGCGGGCAAAGCAGCACATCGCCGCCTACGCGGGAGGACAGCTGCTCCTGCACGCGCTGGATTTCACCGACGCCGGGCAAAAACAGCAATAGCGAACCGGGTTCCTGGCGCAGCAGCTCTGCCGTCGCAATAGCGACGGCCTCATCAAAACGCTGATGGGCGGGAAGCGCCTGATAGCGGCGTTCAACCGGAAATGCACGTCCTTCAGAGCTGATGACAGGGGCGTCGGGCAATGCCTGCTGCAGCCGTTCGTTATCCAGCGTTGCGGACATAATCAGCAGCCGAAGATCGTCGCGCAGCCCCTGCTGCACGTCCAGCAGCAGCGCCAGCGCTAAATCCGCCTGCAGGCTGCGCTCGTGGAATTCATCCAGGATCACCAGCCCGATCCCCGTCAGCTCAGGATCGTTTTGCAGCATACGGGTGAGGATGCCCTCGGTCACCACTTCAAGGCGCGTTGCGGTGCCGACGCAGGTTTCTGCACGCATCCGGTAACCTACCGTCTCGCCCGGTTTTTCATTAAGCAGTTCGGCCAGGCGCTGCGCCACGTTACGCGCCGCCAGCCTGCGCGGCTCCAGCAGGATTATTTTCCCGCGAATATTCCCCTCGTTGAGGATTTGCAGCGGCAGCCAGGTGGATTTACCCGCCCCCGTTGGGGCATTCAGCAAGACCTGCGGGGCATCGTTTAGGGCAGCGAGAAGCTCAGGAAGGATGGCGGCGACCGGCAATGAGGACACTAACAGCTCCAGAGGGTTAACATTAGTCGGCGTACATTGTAGCATCGGCGCATATCATTACCGAGTCCTCCGTATGTCAGAGTCGAAACGACTGTTTTTTGCCATTGAACTTCCCGCCACGCTTCAGCGGCAAATCGTCCGCTGGCGCGCGGAACATTTCCCTCCGGAGGCGGGTCGTCCTGTTGCGGCGGCGAATATGCACCTGACGCTGGCCTTTCTGGGTGAGGTAAGCGCGGATAAACAGCGCGCGTTAGCCGCGATGGCCGGACGCATTTCCCAGCCGGGGTTTACGCTGCACCTTGACGATGCCGGTCAGTGGCTACGCTCACGCGTGGTCTGGCTGGGCACGCGCCAGCCGCCGCGCGGGTTGTTACAGCTGGCAAATATGCTGCGCGCCCAGGCGGCACGCAGCGGCTGTTACCAAAGCCCGCAGCCGTTTCATCCACATATCACGCTGCTGCGCGATGCCGGTCAGGCTGTTGCCATTCCGCCACCGGGCTTTCACTGGGCCTTTCCGGTGACCGAATTTGCGCTTTATGAATCTGTCTTTGCACAAGGACGCACCCGCTACATGCCGCTACAGCGCTGGTCGTTGGGTGACGCACCAAGGAAATCTGATGAAGTTTAGTCCTGCTCTACAGCACGCCACGCTGATCCAGCGCTACAAACGCTTTCTCGCCGACGTGATCACCCCCGAAGGTGAACAGCTCACTCTGCACTGCCCCAACACCGGTGCGATGACCGGTTGCGCGACGCCGGGGGACAGAGTCTGGTATTCCACTTCAGAAAATACTAAACGCAAATATGCGCACACCTGGGAAATGACCGAAACGCAAAACGGGGCATTTATTTGCGTTAACACCCTGCGCGCGAATCAATTAGTTAAGGAAGCCCTGACCTTTGGTACCCTTCCCGAACTGGTGGGATATGGCACGCATAAAAGCGAAGTGAAGTATGGCGATGAAGGCAGCAGAATTGACTTCATGTTGCAGGCGGAAGACAGGCCTGAGTGCTATATTGAAGTAAAATCAGTGACGTTAGCGGAACAGGAAAATGGCTACTTTCCGGATGCGGTAACGCTACGTGGCCAGAAGCATCTGCGAGAGCTAATGAGTGTAGCGGCGGCGGGCAAGCGCGCCGTGTTGCTGTTTGCGGTTTTGCATTCAGCCATTGAACGATTCTCTCCCGCCCGCCATATCGATCCTAAATACGCGCAATTGTTGAATGAGGCACAAAAGCAGGGGGTGGAGGTTTTCGCTTATAAAGCGGAACTTTCTGCCGATAATATGACTCTGAGATCCTCTCTTCCCATTGTCTTATAAGGGAATAGACGATTGACTATTATGTGTTCTGGCCGCGTGCGCAAATACGCTTTTCCTCACAGGCTTGTCAAGTGTTACGTTTAGATAATTGCCATACGGAAAAGCATCTGCTATTTATAGCGACCTGATTTTTCCCCCAACACGGGGATCGATAGTGCGTGTTAAGGAGAAGCAACATGCAAGAAGGGCAAAACCGTAAAACATCGTCCCTGAGTATTCTCGCCATCGCTGGGGTGGAGCCGTATCAAGAGAAACCGGGCGAAGAGTATATGAACGAAGCCCAGCTGTCGCACTTCAAGCGTATTCTTGAAGCATGGCGTAATCAACTCAGGGATGAAGTCGATCGCACCGTTACACATATGCAGGATGAAGCTGCAAACTTCCCGGATCCGGTAGACCGTGCCGCTCAGGAAGAAGAGTTCAGCCTCGAACTGCGTAACCGTGACCGCGAACGCAAACTGATCAAAAAGATCGAGAAAACGCTGAAAAAAGTCGAAGACGAAGATTTTGGCTACTGCGAATCCTGCGGTGTTGAAATCGGCATTCGTCGCCTGGAAGCGCGTCCAACCGCCGATCTGTGTATCGACTGTAAAACGCTGGCCGAAATCCGCGAAAAACAGATGGCTGGCTAATGCCAACCCTCTAACTACTGCAAAGGCGGGAGTCTCTCCCGCCTTGTTACCGTTGATATGTCTGAATCACACTATATTGGGCGCTTCGCGCCATCTCCTTCCGGTGAATTACACTTCGGCTCATTAATTGCCGCGCTCGGCAGCTACCTGCAGGCTCGTGCCCGCCAGGGCAAATGGCTCGTTCGCATTGAAGATATTGATCCTCCGCGTGAAGTTCCCGGTGCAGCAGAAAAGATTCTGCGTCAGCTGGAACATTACGGTCTTCACTGGGACGACGATGTACTGTGGCAGTCACAGCGCCATGATGCCTATCGGGAACGTCTGGCGTGGCTTTATGAACAAGGGCTGTCCTATTACTGCACCTGCACCCGCGCGCGTATCCAGAGCGTAGGTGGCGTCTATGACGGCCACTGCCGCACGCTGAACAACGGTCCTGAAAATGCCGCCGTGCGTATACGGCAGCGTTCCCCGGTGACGCACTTTACCGATTTACTCTCTGGCGAAATCTCTGCCAACAAACGTCTTGCCTGTGAAGATTTCATCATCCATCGCCGCGACGGCCTGTTCGCCTATAACCTGGCGGTGGTGGTGGACGATCATTTCCAGGGCGTGACGGAAATTGTGCGCGGGGCGGACCTGGTTGAACCGACGGTGCGGCAAATATCGCTTTATCATCAGCTTGGCTGGACAGCGCCGGAGTATATCCACCTGCCGCTGGCGGTTAATGAACGGGGCGTTAAGCTCTCCAAGCAGAACCACGCGCCCGCCCTGCCAGACGGCGATCCGCGCCCTGTTTTGATCGACGCGCTGCGGTTTCTCAACCAAAATGTAACCAACGAATGGCAAGATCTGCGTATAGACGAACTGCTGGATCTGGCCGTCGCCCACTGGACGCTCGAGGCCGTGCCAAAAATCCAGCATTCTCAAATGCGTTGCGCTGAGCTATGATTAGCCGCTTTTTTCATAACAAAACACACTACGAGGTGTACTATTTTTACCCGAGTCGCTAATTTTTGCCGTAAAGTGCTAAGCCGCGAAGAGAGCATGGCTAACGACGCTATTGCGCAAAACCGCATGTCGGTTATTCCGCGTGAGCAGCACACTATTTCCCGCAAAGATATCAGTGAAAATGCCCTCAAGGTGCTCTATCGTCTGAATAAAGCAGGCTACGAGGCCTATCTCGTTGGCGGTGGGGTGCGTGATTTACTGCTGGGCAAAAAACCCAAAGATTTCGACGTGACGACCAGCGCCACGCCTGAGCAGGTGCGCAAATTATTCCGCAACTGCCGTCTCGTTGGCCGCCGTTTCCGCCTTGCGCACGTCATGTTTGGTCCGGAAATCATCGAAGTCGCGACCTTCCGCGGCCACCACGAAGCGGGCGTATCGGATCGCACGACGTCCCAGCGCGGCCAGAACGGTATGCTGCTGCGCGACAATATCTTCGGCTCTATCGAAGAAGATGCCCAGCGCCGCGATTTCACCATCAACAGCCTTTACTACAGCGTGGCGGATTTCACCATACGGGATTACGTTGGCGGTATGCAGGACCTGAAAGAAGGTCTGATTCGCCTGATCGGTACACCGGAAACCCGTTACCGCGAAGACCCTGTGCGTATGCTGCGCGCCGTGCGTTTCGCGGCTAAATTAAATATGCGCATCAGCCCTGAGACCGGTGAGCCAATTCCGCGTCTGGCAACGTTGATTAACGACGTGCCGCCAGCGCGCCTGTTTGAAGAGGCGCTGAAGCTGCTGCAGGCGGGTTACGGGTATGAAACCTACAATCTGCTGCGCGAATACAGCCTGTTCCAGCCCCTCTTCCCGACCATTACGCGCTATTTCACCGAAAACGGCGACAGCCCGATGGAACGCATCATTGCGCAGGTGCTGAAGAATACCGACACGCGCATCCAGAATGACATGCGTGTGAACCCGGCATTCCTGTTTGCCGCAATGTTCTGGTATCCCCTGCTGGAAGCAGCACAGAGAATCGCGCAGGAAAGCGGTCTGGCCTATTACGATGCCTTTGCGCTGGCGGCAAACGACGTGCTGGATGAAGCCTGTCGCACGCTCGCGATCCCAAAACGTATTACCACGCTGGTGCGCGACATCTGGCAGCTTCAGCTGCGCATGTCCCGTCGCCAGGGCAAACGCGCCTGGAAGCTGATGGAGCATCCTAAATTCCGCGCCGCGTTCGATCTGCTGGCACTGCGTGCTGAAATTGAAAAGAACCAGGAGCTGCAGCGTCTGGCGCAGTGGTGGGGCGAATTCCAGGTCTCAGCCCCCCCCGAGCAAAAAGGAATGCTGACCAATCTGGATGAAGAGCCAGAACCGCGTCGTCGCCACCGCCGCCCGCGCAAACGCGCGCCGCGTAGAGAAGGTTCAGCGTGACCCTCGCCTATATCGCCATCGGCAGCAATCTGGCCTCTCCGCTGGAGCAGGTTAACGCTGCCGTTCAGGCGCTCGGGGAGATCCCGCAAAGCCGGATTGTTGCGGTCTCCTCTTTTTATCGCACGCCCCCGCTGGGCCCGCAGGATCAGCCTGATTACCTGAACGCCGCCGTCGTGCTCGACACGGCTCTGGATGCCGAAACGCTGCTGGATAATACCCAGCGTATTGAGCTACAACAGGGTCGCGTACGCAAAGCCGAACGCTGGGGGCCGCGCACGCTCGACCTCGACCTGATGATGTTTGGCAACGAGATAATCAATACCGAACGCCTCACTGTTCCGCATTACGACATGAAAAACCGCGGTTTTATGCTCTGGCCGCTGTTTGAAGTTGCCCCCGATCTCTCCTTCCCGGACGGCATTCCGCTCAGGGACATTCTGGACAAACTCCACGCGGAAAAACCCGCTCGCTGGTAAGCCAGTTACCCCGTTCTTTAGCCATAAAATAATTGTGGCTAATCGACTATCTAAAATCATTGTTCCCTCGAATGTTACTGTTAGAATGCGCAAAGATTCGCTTTTGGGCTATCAGGAAACAGTATGAAACCAACCACCATCTCCTTACTGCAGAAATGCAAACAGGAAAAAAAACGCTTCGCCACCATCACCGCGTATGACTACAGCTTCGCCAAACTCTTTGCCGAAGAGGGGATCAACGTCATGCTGGTCGGAGATTCGTTAGGGATGACGGTACAAGGACATGATTCCACCCTGCCGGTCACGGTCGAGGATATTGCTTACCATACCCGCGCGGTACGCCGCGGCGCACCGGCCTGCCTGCTGCTTTCCGATCTGCCGTTTATGGCGTATGCCACCCCGGAGCAGGCCTTCGAAAATGCGGCGACAGTAATGCGCGCCGGCGCCAATATGGTCAAAATCGAAGGCGGCGCCTGGCTGGTTGAGACGGTGAAAATGCTCACCGAGCGCGCCGTGCCGGTGTGCGGCCATTTGGGCCTGACGCCGCAGTCCGTCAACATCTTTGGCGGGTATAAGGTGCAGGGCCGCGGTGACGCAGCCCAGACGCTGTTTGATGATGCCCTGGCGCTGGAAGCCGCAGGCGCGCAGCTGCTGGTGTTAGAGTGTGTGCCAGTTGAACTGGCGAAACGCATCACTGACGCGCTGTCGATTCCGGTTATCGGGATTGGTGCAGGAAACGTGACCGATGGTCAAATTCTGGTGATGCACGACGCCTTCGGCATTACCGGTGGACATATCCCGAAGTTTGCCAAAAATTTCCTCACTGAAGCGGGCGACATGCGCGCCGCGGTCAGGCAGTATATTGCCGACGTTGAATCCGGTGTTTACCCGGGTGAAGAACACAGTTTCCATTAAGGAGTCTCGTTGTGCTTATCATTGAAACCCTGCCGCTGCTTCGCCAGCATATCCGTCGCGCGCGTCAGGAAGGTAAACGTATTGCACTCGTCCCGACCATGGGCAACCTGCATGACGGCCATATGAAGCTGGTCGACGAAGCGAAAGCCCGTGCGGATATCGTGGTGGTCAGTATCTTCGTTAACCCCATGCAGTTTGACCGCGCCGATGACCTGGCGCGCTATCCGCGCACCCTGCAGGAAGATTGCGAAAAGCTGAAAAAACGCCATGCGGACATCGTCTTCTCTCCTGCACCGGCGGACGTGTACCCTCAGGGTACGGAAGAGGCAACCTACGTTGACGTACCGGGCATCTCAACCATGCTCGAAGGCGCCAGCCGCCCGGGACACTTCCGTGGCGTATCCACCATCGTCAGCAAGCTGTTCAACCTGGTACAGCCTGACGTCGCCTGCTTCGGTGAGAAAGATTTCCAGCAGCTGGCGCTGATCCGCAAGATGGTCGCCGATATGGGCTATGACATCGAGATCGTCGGCGTGCCGATTGTACGTGCCAAAGACGGCCTGGCGCTCAGCTCCCGTAACGGCTATCTGACCGCTGACCAACGTAAAATCGCCCCGGGCTTAAGCAAGGTGATGAATACGATGGCGGAACAGGTTCTGGCCAAAGAGCTGACCGCCGAAGAGATCGTCGCCCTCGCCGAACAGGCGCTGAACGACAAAGGTTTCCGCGCTGATGATATTCAAATCCGCGATGCCGACACGCTTCTGGAGCTTACAGAAACCAGCAAACGTGCGGTTATTCTGGTGGCGGCATGGCTTGGTCAGGCCCGCCTAATCGACAACAAAGTGGTTGAGCTGGCGTAGTTTTCTACCCGGCAGATGAAAGGTAAACGTAATGATTCGCAAAATGCTGCAAGGTAAGCTTCACCGTGTGAAAGTCACTCAGGCCGACCTGCACTATGAAGGCTCCTGCGCGATCGATCAGGATTTTCTCGACGCGGCGGGTATTCTTGAAAACGAAGCCATTGATATCTGGAACGTGAACAACGGCAAACGCTTCTCCACCTACGCGATTGCCGCCGAGCGCGGGTCTAAGATCATCTCCGTGAACGGCGCCGCAGCACACTGCGCGGACGTGGGTGACATTGTGATCATCGCGAGCTTTGTCATGATGTCTGACGAAGAAGCGCGTCGCTGGCAGCCAAAAGTGGCCTACTTCGAAGGCGACAATGAAATGAAGCGTACCGCAAAGGCGATTCCGGTTCAGGTGGCTTAAAACTAACTCACTCATCGAAATGTTTTTTCGGTGAGTGAATCCTCCTCTGTCCTGTTAAAATATTTCCGCCATAATTATATTCATAATGATATACATACACGAATAACATTCACACATCTAATGTTATTAGCATATCTACAAATATCTTATAAATTTCATAAAGCCAGCCCTATTTATTTCCCTCCAGCAAGCATTTAAACTCCGCGCCGAAATAATATTATTTCAAATGACAAGGTATATTATAGATAAATATAATTTGCCCTGTTGATATCAAAAATTTATAGATATGGATAATCAAATGTCTTTCAAAAAATATGGCATGGCAGCAGCTGTAGCAATGGTTCTGAGCGCGGGTTCCGCAATGGCAGCTAATGATACGGGTACCATTACCTTCCACGGTATGGTTTCTAACAACACTTGCCAGGTTTCTCTTGACCAGAAGATAGATCAGAACGGTAACGATTTTGACGTGAACCTGGACACCGTATTTGTGCGCGATTTCGCTAACGCACTGGGTACCACCAGCACCCTGGGTGAAAAGAAATTCACCCTGTCACTGACGGGTTGTGATACTGCTACTGCGAAGAAAGCGTCTGCACAGTTCGCTTCATGGGCTGGCTCTTCTTCTACCGAAGGCGGTCTGCTGGTTCCACCAAGCAACGCTGAGGGTGCGGCTAAGAACGTCAACCTGGTTCTGTCAAACGACGGTAACTCCGCTACCGATCAAATTAAGATTGACCAGACTAACAATACCCAGAAAGCAACAATCGATACTACTACTGGCGCAGGTAACCTGTATTACCGTGTAGCTTACACCCAGGGTCAGGGTTGGGATGCCGCGTCTAACCCAGTATCTGCGGGTACCGTGCAGGCACAGGTAGCCTTCACTATGATTTACGAATAAGAAATTCGTAAATTATAAATAATTCAACAATCCCTCATTGTTAATGAGGGATTGTTTCTGTAATTCCAAAAGGAAGTGGAAAATGTCTCGTTTAGTATTCGGTAAAGGTCTGAAGGCCACATTACTCGCAACCGCTTTTTTGTGCGCATCAAATGTCAAGGCGGATATCGTTATATCCGGCACGCGTATTGTATACACGCAGTCTTCCAAAGATGTCGTGGTAAATCTCGATAACCATGGCACTAAACCCCTTCTGGTTCAGACCTGGCTTGACGATGGTCGCGATGGTGTAAACCCGCAAGAGCTTAAGCTCCCATTTATCATTACCCCGCCAGTATCACGTATTGATCCGAAAAAAGGGCAGTCCGTGCGAATTACCTACACGGGTACACCGTTACCTCAGGATCGTGAATCCCTGTTCTGGTTCAACGTTCTGGAAATTCCGCCAAAATCCAAAAATGTGGATAAAGAAAACCTTAACCAGCTTCAGCTGGCATTCAGAACGCGTATTAAATTCTTCTTCCGTCCAGACGGATTAAAAGGCACTCCAGGTGATGCTGCTAAAGGTTTAACCTGGACGCAGAAGAAAGATGGAAATGCAATTAAACTCGTTGCACACAATAGCTCACCATATAACATCTCTGTTTCAACGGTGACCTTTAAAACCGGGCCAAAAACGTATGAGGTCATTCATCAGGCAGTGGCACCTTTCAGCGATGCGGTGATGACGATAAAAGGTTTAGCTTCCGTGGAAAATGGCAGCGTAGAGTATGATGCTATTAATGACTATGGTGGAACAGACCATTATGAAACCGGAATTAAATAAATAGAAAGTTCTAATTCATATAATAATTGATAGCATTAGCTCTGCAGAGCTGTCGCTCTCTGCACTGATCAAGCGGGTCTGCCATGTTATTTAAACGTTCTCTTTTATGCCTTGCTATAAGCGCAGCATTACCCTTTTATGCTTGCGCAGAAAATATCGCATCAGCAGATACGCAGCCTGATGATGAAGAAGCGATTGAATTTAACGATCAGTTTCTTTTAAATGGCAGCTCAAATATTGATATTAACCGTTTTGCACATGGCAACCCGGTACTACCGGGTACTTATCGCACAAAGATTAACCTTAACGGTAAATTAAAATCTACCGTGGATGTAACGTTTAAAGATAACGGAACACCGCGCGCGGCGCCATGCCTGACGAAACTGCTGTTGGCACAATCAGGTATAGATACCAAGACGCTGGATAAAGTACAGGAAGATGATGCGTCATGCATAGATATTAAAAAGGCCTTTCCCGGCGCAACGGTAAGTTATGACAGCGGTAAACAGGCGCTGGATCTTAATTTCCCGCAGGTCTATGTCCTGAAACGCCCGGCAGGTTATGTCGATCCGTCTCTTTGGGAAAACGGTATTCCTGCCGCCCTGCTCTCTTATGATATGAACGCATGGCATAGCGAGAGCAATGGCAGTACATCAGAAAGTGCCTATATGGGTTTACGTTACGGGCTCAATATGGGCCCGTGGCGGTTACGTTCTCGCGGTAATCTTAACTGGAACAAAGATAACGGTACCAAGTATTCCAGCCAGGATATCTATTTACAGCGGGATATTACGCCACTCAGTGCGCAATTCGTCGTAGGTGACTCCTATACTCGCGGTGACGCGTTTGACTCAATAAGCCTACGCGGTACCCGAATGTACAGCGATGACCGCATGCTGCCGATGGGCTCTACTGGCTATGCGCCGGTGATCCGCGGGACAGCAAACAGTAACGCGAAAGTCAGCGTCACGCAGAGCGGCAATAAGATCTATGAAACCTCGGTGCCACCAGGGGCATTTGAAATTAATGACCTAAGCACAACGGGCTATGGCAATGATTTACTGGTCACCATCGAAGAAGCAGATGGCAGCAAACGCTCCTTTACCGTGCCTTTTTCATCCGTTACCCAAATGCTTCGCCCGGGCGCGACGCGCTGGGACGTGGGTCTTGGTGAATTAAACGACGATTCCCTGATTGACGCACCAAAAGTCGGTTATGGCACGCTTTACTATGGCCTGAATAATACCTTCACGGGTTATATTGGCGCGCAATACAGCGACATGGATTTTTATGCGGGTATTCTGGGCCTCGCGATGAACACCTCAATTGGTGCGTTCGCACTTGATGCCACCCAGTCCCATGCGAATATTGAAGGCCTTAATACGCTTAGCGGTCAAAGTTATCGCCTGACCTTCAGCAAAATGATTGAGGCGACAGATACGTCCTTCAACGTGGCGGCCTATCGTTTCTCAACAGAGGATTACCTCAGTCTTAACGATGCGGCACAGCTCCAGGACAGTATCACGCGACAGAAATATTCTAACCGCAGCTATGCCTCAAACGACGCGCTATACGCCGACTATCAGCGAACCAAAAATCAGGTGCAAATCAGTCTTAATCAGCCCCTGAATTCGGGTGAAAATAGCTTTGGTTCTCTGTACGTCAGCGGTACATGGCAGGATTACTGGAATGCCACCGGGTCAACGTCCAACTATAACATTGGATATAACAATAGCTTCACCTATGGCAGTTACAGTCTGTCATTACAACGAACCTATGACCAGTATGGGAAAAAAGATGACAGCGTTTATTTGAGTCTGAGTATTCCACTAAACGTGTTTTCACATGACGGTTCGCGTTCAGGTGGTTTCTCTAACATTAATATGGGGTTGCGTTCCGATCTTAAAGGTGGCACGAGCGTTAACACTTCTGCGGGTGGCAACACGCAAGATAATAAGATCAGCTATTCCGTCAGCGCCGCCTCTAACAGCGGTAATTACGGTAATCTGAATCAAATAAGTGGCTATGGTTCATTAAATAGCGCATACGGTCCTCTTGGATTATCGGCTTCATTCGGCGATGACAACAGCAAGCAATATTCCGCATCCTATAGCGGGGGCATGGTATTGCATTCCGGGGGCATTGCATTCGCACCGGGAAGTATTGGTGACAGCGATGCACTGGCGCTGGTAAAAGCCAGCGGTGCGAAAGGAGCAGGTATTGGCTTCGGCAGTAGTGAAATTGGTGATTCTGGTTACGGCATTTTACCTTATATGTCGGCTTATCGTGAAAACCGTGTTTATCTGGATATCAGTACCCTGGAAAACGACGTTGAAATAACAAACACCAGTGAAATTACTGTTCCTCGTAGCGGTTCTGTGGTGCTGGTTAATTTTGAAACGAACGAAGGTCGTTCACTGATATTAGAGCTCCAGCGAACCGATAAAGGGTTTATTCCTCTGGGTGCAGATGTATTAAATGAGAAAAATGAATCTGTCGGCACCGTCGGTCAGGCGGGTCAAGCTTATGTCCGTGGCGTAGAGGATCAAGGCGTACTGCATGTGGTCTGGGGAAATGATAAGGACAGTAAATGTGACGTCCGTTATCAGGTTTTACAAAATGCTCAAAAAGTAGGACTTACAACGGTACTTAATAACCAACAGTGCCAAATGTAATTATTCAGGAAAATAGATGAGAGTGAGTATGAAAAAAAATCTTAAGCTGTCGGTCGTTGCTATGACGATGCTTGCGTTATCAGGTTCAGCGCTTGCCAACGGCACCAATCTGGATGTGAACTTCACCGCCAATATTCGCGAAACCACTTGCGATATGAAACTGGTTGGCGGTACGGGCTCCGATACGCAACAAACGCTGACTATTGGTAGCAATAGCCAGGTGCGTATTGACGATGTGAAGGCCGGTACTGCGAATGCCAATTTCAAAATCGTGATCGTTGAATGTCCGGCATCCCTGACCTCGCTGAAAACCACGGTAAAAGGGTCACCATCGGGTTATTTGACCACGGGGCTAGTCAACCAGATCACTAAAGCAAACGGTGGTGCAGATTATTCTGCGGTCGAAATTGCCAGAGCAGATACACCGCTGGCTCCATTCACTATTAACTCTACCGTTGATACAGAGCGCCTGGTCTGGACTGCAACAGAAATCCAGAACAAGGAAGTACCTTTAGTTGCCACACTACGTGAAACCCAAACAAACAAAATGACCATTGGCGATTTTCAGGCTGTGGCGACATTTGAATTTAGCTACGAGTAATTGGTGCAGGAAAACGGAGCAACATTATGAAATTTAAATCCACTTTTATCGCCCTGTCCGTTTCTACCCTTCTGTTCTCTGGAATGGCAAGTGCAGCAATTACAGGTACCAGCAGCGTCGAAATGACGATTAAAACCAAAGTTGTATCAGGCACATGTACTGCAAAAGTGCTTAATGATGCCGGTACTGCAGCCACTGAAATTGCTTTTGGCGAAGTATATAAATCCGATCTGGTGAACAAAACCCGCGTTAAGCCGCTCAAGATTGCCTTCACCAACTGTTCTGGTGTAACGAAGGCAACAGTAGCAGCCGCAAAAGGCGCTGGTGGGGAGTGCAGTGGCACAGGTAAGAACGGTGACTCCTACTCAGGTGGCTTAGCAACAGGCTTTGAAATCTGGTCAGGCGTTGTCGATACTGGGCTACTCATGAGCTGCAACACCCCTCCAGCAGCACAGGAAGTCACCATTTCTAATGGCATCGGTGAATTTCCAATGAATTCCCGCATCGTAGTAGGCCAGGGTCAAACCATTGCTGATGTTGGCACAGGTGCCGTTAGTGCACCGGTCACCTTCACCATCGCCTATCAATAATTCCAGGGACCACTATGCAACAATCACCGTTTACTTTACACCAGCCCGGTCTGATGTTGCTTATCGGTCTGGCTGGTAGCACTCTGCCTGGCGTAAGCCAGGCAGGTTCAGGTATGGATGTCAACCTGACGGCAAATATTGTTAACAATACATGCCAGCTCAGCGTCGAAAACGGCGGGGAAATCTATTTGCCCACCGTTGCTCGAGAGTGGTTTTATAACAGCGATAAGAGCGACCGTTTCACGCCGACCGATGATGAAGCAGGCACACCCTTTACTATTCACGTAGATAACTGCTACGCGAGCGGTGGAGAGGGTGCAGATATTAACCAACTGAAATTTAGTTTTTCACCGCAGAATGGTTTCTGGAGTAACCAAAACCAGGTGTTTAAAAACGATGCGACAGCCGGCGCAGCTGCAAATGTGGGTATCGTTATTTTCTCTGAAAAATACAAAACGAACGTATTGAAAAGTGACGGTACGTCTAACGTTATTTACGACGTTACTGGAAGCAGTGAGAGCTATATAAAGGATTATGGATTTTACGCACGCTATCAGAATGTGGGAACCGTCACCAGCGGCGCGGTGATGAGCAGCGTGCTGGTGAATGTGAGCTACGAATAAAGGGATTTATGATGAAGAAGCTACTGACTCTATTAGCGTTTGTGGCGCTCGGGATTTCTGGCGCAACGCATGCGTACGAATGTAAGTTTTACGGGCATGACGATGTGTTAATTATGTCCCCGGGTACACAACCGGTGATTACCCCTCTGCCCGTGGGCATGGTAACCGCCCCAACGCAGATCAGCTCCACAATCATTATGGAGACAACACCGACGTTAAGATCGCACTGCGCAGGCGGCGATGACGGCGGAGATGTTTATCAGTTAACCGATAATGCAATGGAGGAGGCGAGCATTGATGGCAAAGCCGCTTTTCGTACAAACATCCCAGGGATTTACTACACGCTGGCGTTTTTCCCGGATGGTAATGGCGTAACGGCATGGTTCCCCCCAAACGCGAACGAATTTTATAGGACAGGTATCATCGGGTATGACTATGGGCTTCTTGATGAGAAAAACTGGCACGTTCGTATGGAAATTTGGCAGACAAATGGGTTCACAGGTGTACCCACAGATGAGAATTTCCTGACCGCGAGCAGTGGCCCTATCGGTCAAATTATTATTGGTAACCCTAATGGGACAACAAAAGATGACCATCCACGTCCGCTGGTGAATATGTCCCAGATGTCATTCAGTATTCCCTTAAACCGCCCAACGTGCGCATTACGCGCCCCGACAACGGTGAATCTGGGGGACTGGTATCCTGCAGAAGTCGAAAACGGTAATACCACTAAAGTCGGGTTTCAGATTACGGGGACATGTATAAATACAGTGAAGGTTGAATATACATTATCATCCACTCATACCACCTCAGATAAAAAGTATTTTACTAACAACGTTGAAGGTAATAGTGGAGTAACCGCGGCAGGAGGCGTCGGCGTCAGGATTCTCGATAATCAGGGTGATAACTATCCTGTTCCAGCTGATAGCTATGCGCGAGTCCTTGCTGTGGGCGAAGTGATTGGGGTGGACCCGGTGAATTATGTAGACAGAACCCTTTGGGCTCAACTGGTTAAAATCGGCAACGAACCTGTGACCGTCGGGACTTTCGGTACCTCTGTTACCTTCCAGATAACCTACGAGTAACCTACCCCTGCGGCTGATTGCTGATCAGCCGCGACATCGTCTCCAGCGAATCCGTTCTTAGAATATATAGCCGCTTCAGCAAGAACGGATTATCCCCCGGCTTCACCTTACCTTTCACCGTTGTCACCGCCAGATGAAAACCGGCGTCATTCGCGGCCTTTATCGCTTTATTGTCGTAACCACCAAACGGATACGAAAGATACAACACGCGCGGATTGAACTGCGCCAGTGCGCGCCGGGAACGTTCAAAATCGAATAACGTTACGTGATAGCTACGGCTTAATAGAATCGGATGCTTGTACCCATCAACGCGGTGCAGGAAATGGGTGTGAGACTGAATGTCGAATACATCCTGAATGCCTTTAATCTCCTGCACGCTCATAAACTGCAGCGATTTTGGATCCCACTTCTGCGCATGGCCTTTAATACGTGACGATATGATAAACGCCGTGGCGTTAAAGCCGTATTCTTTCAGAATGGGGTACGCATAGCGGCTGACCGATTTCAGGCCATCATCAAAGGTGATCACCACCGCCTTCGCGGGCAGGTTCATCTTGTTACGCACGTACCCTTCCAGCTGGTACATCGTCAGCGTGGCATAGCCTTGATCGCGTAGCCAGGCCATCTGGTTATTGAACGCGCGTACGCTGGTCGTCGTGGATGTATGACGAAAACGGGTGTTCTCTTCATCACGCAGGATATGATGGTAAGTCAGGACCGGGAGGCCGTTATCTTCCTGCGCATCCAGACTACTGACCCACGCCAGACGGTTGCCGATTCGGATCTGGAACCAGGTCTGGTTAAGACGGTCTTTCAGCTTGCTGAGGATGGGATACCGGAGGTTGGGACTCATGGTACCGAAGGGCGCGCTCCCGCTATTAGGGGCGTTATACACCGGCGTGTCTTTCCATGTGATCAGGTTCTGATTGCTGAGCGGCTTGTTCAAATCGCCAAGGCTGTCCTCAACCCGCTGTTTGCCCTGCACCTCTTCGAGATGCCCTTTATCGATAAACCCCGTACCAAAACCAAAACGAAATTCGTAATAGTCTGCAGAGGTCGGCACAACGGCAAGAATTTGTCCGGCCCTGACGTTCCCCACGTTGATCACGTTACTTCCCACCTGCGCCCAGATAGCCGCATCTTCGGTGGTTTGCATATAGCGGGCGGGAAGCCCTTGCTGGCTAATCAGACTGGCAGATGCGCCACCGGAGACCAGCAGCAACAGCAGGAAAAAAACGCGCATTAACATGGGATATAAATCGATACGGGAAATCAGTCGCCATTGTAGCAAAAGCGACATCAATACCAACGTTTAATGCTTATACAGATCGTGAAGCAGGACGAAAGGCGGGTTCTTCTGCTGCTGGTGCCACAGGCTGCTGACGCCGGGAACGTGCATATTAACGAGGGTATTGCGAAATTCGGCGCTGCTCAGGCTCTCACGCAGCGGATACATCGCTTCCAGCAGCGCATAGTTGATGCCGGAAATAACTTCGCAGTTTTCGTGCTTGTGGCTTAACAGCGCGGCGGAACGATAGGGCGCCGCGCCGGATTTATCGGTCAGAAAGATCACGCCATCACCGGCGTCCGTTTCATGCAGGGCATCGCACATCATCCGGCTGAGCATGTTCGTGCTGAGCCCTCGCCAGTAGTTAACCGCCCGGCACTGTGCCAGCGGGCCAAATTTAGCTTCAAGCTTATCCAGCATATCCTGCGCGTGTTCATCGTGGCAGGCGATCACCCATCCAAGCATAACGTCTCTCCTTAGCAGGCGAGTAGTTTAGCCGAGTGAAGGTTAGTTTACGGTGATAACTGTCAAAAAAGTGCCCGGCAACAGGACGTCGCCGGGCAAAAGATTAGCTGCGCAGACCGCGCCCGCGCTGGATGAGATACCAGCACAGCAGGTAGAAGGCGATGATAAACACCACCAGCACCGCCACCGTGGTAAACAGCGGCACGTCAGTGATGCCGAGGAAGCCAAAGCGGAAGCCGCTGATCATGTAGACAATCGGGTTCAGGTGCGACAGCGCCTGCCAGAAAGGCGGCAGCAGCGACAGGGAGTAGAACACCCCACCCAGATAGGTCAGCGGCGTCAGCACGAAGGTCGGGATCAGGCTGATGTCGTCGAACGTTTTGGCAAACACCGCGTTCAGCAGGCCCGCCAGCGAGAACAGGATCGCTGTGAGCAATAACGTCAGCGCGACAAACAGCCATGAGTGCACCTGGAACGGCACGAAGAACAGCGAAATCGCCGTCACCAGAATGCCGACGCAGAGGCCGCGCGCCACGCCGCCGCCCACGTAACCGGCAATGATGACGTGAGTTGGCACTGGCGCCACCAGCAGCTCTTCGATGTTGCGCTGGAACTTGGCGCTGAAGAACGACGACGCCACGTTGGCATAGGCGTTGGTGATCACCGCCATCATGATCAGCCCCGGCACGATAAACTGCATATAGGTAAAACCGTGCATCTCACCAATCCGGGAACCGATCAGGTTACCGAAGATGATGAAGTAGAGCGTCATGGTGATCACCGGCGGCACCAGGGTTTGCACCCAGATGCGCATAAAGCGGTTAATCTCTTTCGCCCAGATGCTTTTCAGCGCGACCCAGTAAAGATGCGTCATGCCTTGTCTCCTTGCTTATCATGCACCAGAGAGACAAACAGCTCTTCCAGTCGGTTCGCTTTGTTACGCATGCTCAATACCTGAATGCCCTGCGCGCTCAGCTGTGAGAAGACGCTGTTGATGCCCTGCTCGCGCAGCACTTCCACTTCCAGCGTCGAGGTATCCACCAGACGGTAGCTATACCCTTCGAGCTTCGGCAGCGCGCTTTTCGCCGCCAGATCGAGAATAAAGGTTTCGGATTTCAGCTTGGAGAGCAGGTTCTTCATCGACGTGTTTTCCACCAGCTCGCCATGCTGAATAATGCCGATATTGCGGCACAGCATTTCAGCCTCTTCAAGATAGTGGGTGGTCAGAATAATGGTGGTGCCCTTATCGTTGAGATCTTTCAGGAAGCCCCACATGGAACGGCGCAGCTCAATATCGACGCCCGCGGTCGGTTCATCGAGGATCAGCAGCTTTGGCTCGTGCATCAGCGCGCGGGCAATCATCAGGCGGCGCTTCATCCCGCCGGATAACATCCGGGCGCGTTCGTTACGCTTTTCCCACAGGTCGAGCTGCTTGAGGTACTTTTCGCTCCGCTCCAGGGCCTCTTTACGCTCGACGCCGTAATAACCCGCCTGGTTAACAACGATCTGCTGTACCGTCTCGAACGGGTTGAAGTTGAACTCCTGCGGCACAAGCCCCAGCTGGCGCTTGGCGTTGACCACATCTTTCTGCAGATCGTAGCCAAAGACGCTCACGCGACCTGAGGTTTTGTTCACCAGCGAACTGATAATGCCGATAGTGGTAGATTTCCCCGCCCCGTTCGGTCCAAGAAGCGCATAGAAATCCCCCGCCTCTACTTTGAGATCTATCCCGCGCAGCGCCTGAACGCCGCCCGGATAGGTTTTTTTAAGCTGCTCAAGCTCCAGTGCAATTGCCATGAATTAAACTTACCTTCAGTTCTTACACACCTTGTGTGGTTTCATTAAAAGTCGGGTTACCCTATAGTAGCGCAACGCAATTACCAGGTTACAGGCCGTTAACGTCCATGAATAACATAGATACACTCATCAGCAACAATGCACTATGGTCAAAGATGCTGGTTGAAGAAGACCCCGGATTTTTCGGGAAGCTGGCGCAAGCGCAAAACCCACGCTTTCTATGGATTGGATGTTCCGACAGCCGCGTCCCGGCAGAACGCCTGACCGGTCTCGAACCTGGCGAGCTTTTTGTTCACCGTAACGTAGCCAACCTTGTTATTCACACCGATCTCAACTGCCTTTCTGTCGTTCAGTATGCCGTTGACGTGCTGGAAGTTGAGCACATCATTATTTGCGGCCACTACGGCTGCGGTGGCGTTCAGGCGGCGGTTGAAAATACAGAGCTGGGGTTAATCGATAACTGGCTGCTGCACATCCGCGATATCTGGTTCAAACATAGCTCACTGTTGGGTGAAATGCCGCAGGAGCGTCGACTTGATACCCTTTGCGAGCTGAACGTGATGGAGCAGGTCTATAACCTGGGCCACTCAACGATTATGCAGTCCGCGTGGAAACGTGGGCAGAAGGTTTCCATCCACGGCTGGGCGTACGGCATTCACGATGGCCTGCTGCGCAATCTGGAAGTGACCGCCACCAACCGCGAAACGCTGGAGCAGCGTTACCGTTCGGGCATTGCCAACCTCAAGCTTAAGCATGTGAACCATAAATAAGTGCACGTTAAAAAGCCGGGTGGCGGCTGCGCCTTACCCGGCCTACATGTGCCCATTAGTAGGCCCGGATCGCTGCGCGTCACCGGGCAACAAAGCGCAACTACTCGTCCAGAATCACGACTTTTCCGACATACGGCAGATGGCGATAACGCTGCGCGTAGTCAATGCCGTAACCGACGACGAATTCGTCTGGAATCGAGAAGCCAACGAACTCCACCGGCACCTGCACTTCACGACGATCTGGCTTATCCAGCAGCGTACAAATTGCCAGCGATTTAGGCTGACGCAGGCTCAGGATCTCGCGCACTTTGGAGAGCGTGTTGCCAGAGTCGATAATGTCTTCAACGATCAAGACATCTTTGCCACGAATATCTTCATCCAGATCTTTCAGGATTTTCACATCACGGGTTGTGGACATGCCGCTGCCGTAGCTGGAGGCGGTCATAAAATCGACCTCATGGGACACCTGCACTTCACGGCACAGGTCTGCCATGAACATGAAAGAGCCACGTAAAAGACCGACCAGCACCATTTCGCTGCCGCTGTCCTTGTAATGTTCGGTGATTTGACGACCCAGTTCGGCGATACGCGCTTTGATCTCGGCTTCCGGGATCATCACTTCAACAGTATGTTTCATATTACTAACCATATGATTTTAATGAAAATCTCTCAATGCAGGTGAATCTATTTCCGGCATCGATACGCAAGCCCGCCATTATACCAGCAAATGATTAACCCTGGCGTATGAGTTATAAAAAGCAAATATTGTGATTCCGATCACACTTGTTAATACCTATAATTAGTTGCTAGCAAATTATTAACAAAAACTGACGAGTACACTTTCTATGGCTGAAACACACTCTAAACAGCCGCGTCTACTGGTGACACTAACAGCCGCGTTCGCAGCCTTCTGCGCGCTGTATCTGTTAATCGGTGGCGTCTGGCTGGTCGCTTTAGGCGGCTCCTGGTACTACCCGATTGCGGGTCTGGTTATGGTTGCCGTAACCATCCTGCTGTTGCGTAGAAAACAATCCGCACTGTGGCTGTATGCCGCACTCCTCCTTGCCACCATGATCTGGGGCGTCTGGGAAGTCGGGTTCGACTTCTGGGCACTGACGCCGCGCAGCGACATCCTGGTCTTCTTCGGTATCTGGCTGATCCTGCCGTTCGTGTGGCGTCGCCTGATTGTGCCTTCCAGCGGTGCCGTGGCGGGCCTGGTTGTTGCCCTGCTGATTACCGGCGGCATTCTGACCTGGGCCGGTTTTAATGACCCACAGGAGATCAACGGTACGCTGAACGCGGAATCCACCCCTGCGGCGGCCATCTCGGAGGTGGCGGACGGCGACTGGCCTGCGTATGGTCGTAACCAGGAAGGTCAGCGCTACTCTCCGCTGAAGCAGATCAACGCGGACAACGTTAAGAACCTGAAAGAAGCCTGGGTATTCCGTACCGGCGACCTGAAGATGCCGAACGATCCGGGCGAGCTGACCAACGAAGTGACGCCAATTAAAGTCGGCAACATGCTCTACCTGTGTACGGCGCACCAGCGTCTGTTCGCGCTCGACGCGGCAACCGGTAAAGAGAAATGGCACTTCGATCCACAGCTGAACTCCAACCCGTCGTTCCAGCACGTGACCTGCCGCGGCGTCTCATACCACGAAGCGCGTGCCGATAATGCCAGCCCGGAAGTCATTGCCGACTGCCCTCGCCGCATTATGCTGCCGGTAAACGATGGCCGTCTGTTCGCGATTAACGCTGAAACGGGCAAGCTGTGCGAAACCTTCGCCAACAAAGGCATCCTGAACCTGCAGACCAACATGCCGGACACCAGCCCGGGTCTGTATGAGCCAACTTCACCGCCAATCATCACCGATAAAACCATCGTGATTGCCGGTTCGGTAACGGATAACTTCTCTACGCGTGAAACCTCCGGCGTCATCCGCGGTTTTGACGTAAACACCGGTAAACTGCTGTGGGCCTTCGACCCGGGCGCGAAAGATCCGAATGCGATCCCGTCGGACGAGCACACCTTTACCTTTAACTCGCCAAACTCCTGGGCACCAGCGGCGTATGACGCGAAGCTGGACCTGGTCTACCTGCCGATGGGCGTAACCACGCCGGATATCTGGGGCGGTAACCGCACGCCGGAGCAGGAACGTTACGCCAGCGCTATCGTGGCGCTGAACGCGACAACCGGCAAGCTGGCCTGGAGCTATCAGACCGTACACCACGATCTGTGGGATATGGACATGCCGTCCCAGCCGACGCTGGCAGACATTACCGTTAACGGCAAAACCGTTCCGGTGATTTACGCTCCGGCCAAGACCGGCAACATCTTCGTGCTGGATCGCAGCAACGGCAAGCTGGTTGTGCCGGCACCGGAAAAACCGGTTCCGCAGGGCGCGGCGAAAGGCGATTACGTCAGCAAAACCCAGCCGTTCTCTGACCTGAGCTTCCGTCCGAAGAAAGACCTCAGCGGTGCAGACATGTGGGGTGCCACCATGTTTGACCAGCTGGTGTGCCGCGTGATGTTCCACCAGCTGCGCTACGAAGGCATCTTCACGCCTCCGTCTGAGCAGGGCACGCTGGTCTTCCCGGGTAACCTGGGGATGTTCGAGTGGGGCGGGATCTCCGTCGACCCGAACCGTCAGGTGGCAATTGCCAACCCAATGGCGCTGCCGTTCGTTTCCCGTCTGATCCCGCGCGGTCCGGGCAACCCAATGGAGCAGCCGAAAGACGCGAAAGGCAGCGGAACCGAAGCCGGCATTCAGCCGCAGTACGGCGTACCGTTTGGCGTAACGCTGAACCCGTTCTTGTCTCCGTTTGGTCTGCCGTGTAAACAACCTGCCTGGGGTTATATCTCCGGTCTGGATCTGAAAACCAACCAGATCGTGTGGAAAAAACGTATTGGTACGCCACAGGACAGCATGCCGTTCCCGATGCCGGTTCCGGTGCCGTTCAATATGGGTATGCCAATGCTGGGTGGCCCAATCTCCACCGCCGGTAACGTACTGTTCATCGCGGCAACCGCAGATAACTACCTGCGCGCGTACAACATGACCAACGGTGAAAAACTGTGGCAGGGCCGTCTGCCTGCCGGTGGACAGGCCACGCCGATGACCTATGAAGTGAACGGCAAGCAGTACGTTGTCATCTCCGCGGGCGGTCACGGTTCGTTTGGCACGAAGATGGGCGACTATATTGTCGCGTATGCACTGCCGGATGAAAGCAAGTAACTGAAAAGCCGGGTGGCGGCTACGCCTTACCCGGCCTACAGAAATATGCAAAACGGCAACTTCGGTTGCCGTTTTTGTGTCTTTTCCCTCTCCCTGTGGGAGAGGGTCAGGGTGAGGGCATCAGGCCGCACTGTTTTAAACAGTGAACCCAAGCATCATCCCCGTATCTTCATGCTCAAGCAGATGACAGTGCGCCATATAGGCAAACTCCTTCGGCGCATCGTGGTCAAACTTCACCAGCACCTCGCTGACGCCGCCTTCCACTCTCACCGTATCTTTCCAGCCCGCGCGATGCGCGTCCGGCGCTTTACCGTTTTCTGAGAGAATGCGGAACTGCGTACCGTGAATGTGGAACGGATGCAGCATCATGTCCCCTTCGCCCGAAATCACCCAGCGCTCAAACTGACCCTTTGTCGCAGCAAACATCGGCGTATTCATGTCGAAGGCTTTGCCGTTGATGCGGTTGGCGTTATGGAAATCAAAGCCGTGGTCGCCGTGATTCATGCCGCCCATTTTGCCGTGGTCCATATTCATATGGCCCATCATCTGCCCGTGGTGCATCCCCGCCATGGCCTGATTGCCGTACTTTTTCATCAGCGCCTGCATACCCATCATGTCGAGCATCGGATCCATGGAAAGCTGTAGTTTGCGCTGCGTAAGCCCGTCAAGCGACGGGAGCGCTGGCAGGGTAGTTAACGTATCCGGCAGCGTGCCGGAAGCGGTCACCAGTAAAGGCTGAATCCGCAGCACCGGATGCGGCTTATCAAACGGCGCAACCGCCATCCCCATCTGGCTGACCGGCAGGGTCACGAGGTCAAACGCCTTACCGTCGCTGATATCCACCAGCACCTCGAAGCGCTCGCCCATCAGCATCGGCAGCTCGTTCACTTTTACCGGCTCCGGCAGAAGTCCACCGTCGCTTGCCACGACGTACAGCGGGCGCTTATCGCTGGCGGCGAAGTTCAGCGAACGGGCGTTACAGCCGTTAAGCAGACGTAAACGCAGCCAGCCTTTCGGCGCGGCGTGCTGAGGGTAGATCGCGCCGTTGGTCAGCAGCGTGTCGCCAAACCAGCCCACCGCGGCACTCATCACGTCCAGCTGGTAGTCAATTTGCCCGTCAGCGTTGAATTTCTTGTCCTGCACAATCACCGGAACGTCGTCGATGCCCCACTGTTTCGGCAGGCGCAGCAGGCGGCTTTCGTCGTCTTCAATCAGCACCAGCCCCGCCAGCCCCATCGCCACCTGATGGCCCGTTTTGCCGTGCTGATGCGGGTGGAACCAGCAGGTCGCCGCACGTTGGTCAGGGGTAAAGGTCACGCTGCGCTTGCCACCAGCCTTGATAACGCCCTGCGGTCCACCGTCCACTTCGCCCGGTACTTCCAGCCCGTGCCAGTGCAGCGTGGTCTCTTCCGACAGCGCGTTATGGATATCAACGGTGACGGTTTTTCCCTTGCGTAACTGGAGCGCCGGACCGAGGAGATTTCCGTTATAGCCCCAGGTTGTGGCGCTATTCGCACCAAAGGTCGTTTCGCCCGATTGCACCACAAGCTGGATACGACTGCGGGCATCAGCAGTCAGTAATTCAGGAATGGGTAAGGCGGGTCTGTCGGCCGCGAAAACGGCGCGACTCCAGAGAGGTAATGCGCTGGCAGCCCCCAGCGCAGCGGAATATTTTAAAAAATCACGACGTTGCATGTTCATTTCCTTATTTCCAGCCGGCGATCTTTTGAGCATAAACCCTCCCCTTACCGGAAGGTCAAGTCAAGCGGCAATAATAAAGGTCGTCGGCCTGGCATCAAGTATGCTAACGTTAATTTTCCGTGATGCAGTGGTAGAAGCAATGAAGACGTTTTTCAGAACAATTTTGTTCAGTGGCCTGATGGCGATGTGTGCAAACAGTTACGCGCTGAGTGAAAACGAAGCAGAAGATATGGCCGATCTCACGGCGGTGTTTGTGTTTCTGAAAAACGATTGTGGTTACCAGAATTTACCCAACGGGCAGATTCGTCGCGCACTGGTCTTTTTTGCCCAGCAGAACCAATGGGATCTCAGCAACTACGACAGCTTCGACATGAAGGCGCTCGGTGAAGACAGCTACCGCGATTTGAGCGGTATCGGTATTCCCACTGCTAAAAAATGCAAAGCGCTGGCTCGTGATTCACTCAGCCTGCTCGCCTACGTGAAGTAACCTTCCCGACGCCCCTTGTTGACTCGCTAACCGCTTCACGGCGGTGATGTGTTGCGCCCCATCTGCTGAATGTCAGGATGTAAACGATGGAGAGGACAGCCCATGACCGAGAAAACGGTATGGCAAGAAACGCTGCACGATCAGTTTGGTCAGTACTTTGCCGTTGATAACGTGCTTTATCGCGAGAAGACCGATCATCAGGATCTGATCATCTTCGAGAACGCCGCCTTTGGCCGCGTTATGGCGCTGGACGGCGTGGTGCAAACCACCGAGCGCGATGAGTTTATTTATCATGAGATGATGACCCACGTTCCGCTGCTGGCCCACGGCCACGCAAAGCACGTTCTGATTATCGGCGGCGGCGACGGCGCGATGCTGCGTGAAGTGTCCCGCCATCAGTCCGTCGAAACCATCACAATGGTGGAAATCGACGCGGGTGTGGTTTCGTTCTGCCGTCAGTACCTGCCCAACCATAATGCCGGTAGCTACGACGATCCGCGCTTTAATCTGGTTATCGACGACGGCGTCAATTTTGTTAACCAGACCACGCAAACGTTTGATGTGATTATCTCTGACTGCACCGACCCTATCGGTCCGGGCGCGTCGCTGTTTACCTCCTCGTTCTACGAAGGCTGCAAGCGCTGCCTGAATCCCGGCGGGATCTTCGTCGCGCAAAACGGCGTCTGCTTCCTTCAGCAGGATGAAGCCCTCGACAGCCACCGCAAGCTGAGCACCTACTTTAGTGACGTCAGCTTCTACCAGGCCGCGATCCCGACCTACTACGGCGGGATCATGACCTTTGCGTGGGCGACCGACAACGAGGTGCTGCGTCATCTCTCTACCGAAATCATTCAGGCACGCTTCCACCAGGCGGGTCTTAAATGTCGCTATTACAACCCGGCCGTCCATACCGCGGCGTTTGCCTTGCCACAATATCTGCAAGACGCACTGTCCTCAAAGGGGGTGAGCTAATTGAAAAAGCTGAAACTGCATGGCTTTAACAACCTGACCAAAAGCCTGAGTTTTTGTATTTACGATATCTGCTACGCCAAAACAGCGGAAGAGCGCGATGGCTACATCGCCTATATCGATGAACTCTACAACGCTAACCGCCTGACGGAGATCCTGTCAGAAACCTGCTCAATCATTGGCGCCAACATCCTGAACATCGCGCGTCAGGATTATGAACCTCAGGGCGCCAGCGTCACCATTCTGGTGAGCGAAGAGCCGGTAGACCCGAAGCTTATCGACAAAACCGAGCATCCTGGCCCGCTGCCGGAAGTGGTCGTCGCGCACCTCGATAAGAGCCACATCTGCGTACACACCTACCCGGAGAGTCACCCGGAAGGTGGGCTGTGTACGTTCCGCGCCGATATTGAAGTGTCAACCTGCGGCGTGATTTCCCCGCTCAACGCGCTGAACTATCTCATCCACCAGTTGGAATCGGATATCGTCACCATTGATTATCGCGTGCGTGGTTTTACCCGTGATGTCAACGGCATGAAGCACTTCATCGACCACGAGATCAACTCTATTCAGAACTTTATGTCTGAAGACATGAAATCGCTGTACGACATGATGGACGTGAACGTGTATCAGGAGAACATCTTCCATACCAAGATGTTACTTAAGGAGTTCGACCTTAAGCACTATATGTTCCATACCAAACCGGAAGATTTGAGCGAAGAGGAGCGTAAGTCGATTACTGACCTGCTCTGGAAAGAGATGCGCGAGATCTACTACGGCCGCAATATTCCGGCCGTATAAAAGTCAACCGGAGCAGGGATGCTCCGGTCTGTTATTTCTGTTTCATAAAGTCGCGATACGCATTTACCACCTGAAGGAAATCCTCTACGCCGCACATCGACAGGCTCTCTTCGTCGTAGTAGCTCATCCCCTCTTCCATCTCGTCACCGGAAAACTCGAGCTGGTTGGCGCGCACCATCACCTCTTCGCCATCCATCCACAGGGTATATTCATGCCCGGCGCGCTGCCAGGAGCGCTCGCTGCCTTTTACCGTATCTGCCGCCTGTTCCACTTCATCAAGAAGCGCGAGATTCTCCTTCACCTCTTCGTTAAACCAGTGTCCTACGGCTTCGTGGCCCATCGACATACGCACTTTCACCACTCCGGTGATGTCGCGCAGAAATTCGTAATCCATAGTGTTTTCCTCTGCAAAGCCATTAGGGTAATTATCGCAGCAGCGAGGAAGAAAAAAAGCGTGAGAGGTGGGAGGAATGAAAATAAAAAAGCCCCTCACCCTAACCCTCTCCCCAAAGGGGAGAGGGAACTGGACTCCCCTCGCCCCTTTGGGGAGAGGGGCTGGGGGTGAGGGGTTGGTTTTTATACCGCCGTCTGGAAGATAACCCCGTCGGCCTTCTCGGTGTACTGAGCGAGCTGATCGAAGTTCAGATAGCGATAGGTATCCACCGCTGTCTTATCCACCTGAGCCACAAAGGTCTGGTACTCTTCCGGCGTTGGCAGTTTGCCAATCAGCGCCGCAACCGCCGCCAGCTCCGCAGAGGCCAGGTAGACGTTCGCACCGGTACCTAAACGGTTCGGGAAGTTACGGGTAGAGGTGGACACCACCGTCGCACCGTCAGCCACGCGCGCCTGGTTACCCATACAGAGGGAACAGCCAGGGATTTCAATACGCGCACCGCTCTTACCAAACACGCTGTAGTAGCCCTCTTCGGTCAGCTGCGCCGCATCCATACGGGTTGGCGGTGCCACCCACAGACGGGTCGGAAGCTGGCCTTTATGGGTATCCAGCAGCTTGCCGGCAGCGCGGAAGTGACCGATGTTGGTCATGCAGGAACCGATGAACACTTCGTCGATCTTCTCGCCCTGAACTTCAGAGAGCGGACGCGCATCGTCCGGATCGTTCGGTGCACAGAGGATCGGCTCTTTGATATCCGCCAGATCGATGTCGATCACCGCCGCGTACTCTGCGTCAGCATCGGCTTCCAGCAGCTGCGGATCCGCCAGCCATTTTTCCATGCCCTGAATACGACGTTCCAGCGTACGACGGTCGCCGTAGCCTTCCGCAATCATCCACTTCAGCAGCACGATGTTGGAGGTCAGGTACTCTTCGATTGGCGCCTGGTTCAGCTTGATGGTACAGCCCGCCGCAGAACGCTCGGCGGAGGCATCGGTCAGCTCGAACGCCTGCTCCACTTTCAGATCCGGCAGGCCTTCAATTTCCAGAATGCGGCCAGAGAAGATGTTTTTCTTCCCTTTCTTCTCAACGGTCAGCAGACCCTGTTTGATGGCATACAGCGGGATCGCGTGAACCAGATCGCGCAGGGTGATACCCGGCTGCATTTTACCTTTGAAGCGCACCAGCACCGATTCCGGCATATCCAGAGGCATCACGCCGGTCGCAGCAGCAAACGCCACCAGACCAGAGCCCGCCGGGAAGGAGATACCGATTGGGAAACGGGTATGGGAGTCACCGCCGGTACCGACGGTATCCGGCAGCAGCATGCGGTTCAGCCAGGAGTGGATTACGCCGTCGCCCGGACGCAGGGAAACGCCGCCGCGGTTCATGATGAAGTCTGGCAGCGTGTGGTGCGTGGTCACGTCAACCGGCTTCGGATAGGCCGCCGTGTGGCAGAAGGACTGCATTACCAGGTCAGACGAGAAGCCCAGGCACGCCAGGTCTTTCAGTTCGTCACGGGTCATTGGGCCAGTGGTGTCCTGAGAGCCTACGGAGGTCATCTTCGGCTCGCAGTATGCGCCAGGACGAACACCAGCGACGCCGCAGGCGCGACCCACCATTTTCTGTGCCAGAGAGTAACCGCGATTGCTTTCCGCCACGTCTTTCGCCTGACGGAACACGTCACTGTGCGGCAGACCCAGCGCTTCACGCGCTTTGGTGGTCAGGCCACGACCGATGATCAGCGGGATACGGCCACCGGCGCGCACTTCGTCGATCAGCACGTCGGTTTTCAGCTCGAAGCTTGCCAGCAGCGCGTTGGTTTCATGGTTGCGCACTTCGCCCTTGAACGGATAAACGTCAATCACGTCGCCCATGTTCAGGTTGGACACATCCACTTCAATCGGCAGCGCGCCCGCATCTTCCATGGTGTTGAAGAAGATCGGCGCAATTTTACCGCCGAGGCACAGGCCGCCGCCGCGCTTGTTCGGCACGTGCGGAATGTCGTCGCCCATGAACCACAGCACGGAGTTGGTGGCGGATTTACGGGAAGAACCGGTACCCACCACATCACCGACGTAAGCCAGCGGGAAACCTTTCTTCTGCAGGGCTTCGATCTGTTTGATCGGGCCAACCACGCCTGGCTGATCCGGCTCAATGCCTTCACGGGCGTTTTTCAGCATCGCCAGGGCGTGCAGAGGGATATCCGGGCGAGACCACGCGTCCGGTGCCGGAGAGAGGTCATCGGTGTTGGTTTCACCGGTCACTTTAAAGACGGTAACGGTAATTTTTTCAGCCAACGCTGGACGGTTCAGGAACCATTCGGCATCCGCCCAGGACTGCATCACCTGCTTCGCATAGACGTTGCCCGCTTTGGCTTTTTCTTCTACGTCATAGAAGTTATCGAACATCAGCAGCGTGGAAGAGAGCGCTTTAGCGGCAATCGGTGCCAGCTTGTCGTTATCCAGCGCGTCAATCAGCGGATGAATGTTGTAACCACCCTGCATGGTGCCGAGCAGTTCAATGGCTTTTTCAGGAGTAACCAGTGGGGAGGTGGCTTCGCCTTTGGCGATAGCAGCAAGGAATCCGGCTTTTACGTAGGCAGCTTCATCTACGCCAGGCGGTACGCGGTTGATCAGCAGATCTAACAGGAATTCTTCTTCGCCCTTAGGCGGGTTCTTCAGCAGCTCGACGAGCGCGGCCATTTGGGTTGCATCTAAAGGTTTGGGTACAATTCCCTCGGCGGCACGTTCTGCTACGTGCTTACGGTATTCTTCTAGCACGACGGTTCTCCTCGCTCTCATTGTCATATGCGGCGGGCGTTCTCTTCACGCTCCTGTGAGACAGCAGTTTGTAGGGTAAATGCCCGATACCGCGTCGGGCAGCATAGCAGGATTTCTGCACAGTGTTAATCCGTTTACAAAAAAGCAACATTAAAAAATTTGCTGAATCGTTAAGCATGGTGTAGCGGGGAGACGAGACGAATTTTGGGTACAAAAAAACCGCCAGGTAGCGACTTATGTTGCCGTTGCAACAGCACGATGCTGCTGGCCGCTCTCAGGGGAGGCCTTCTGAATTACCAGCTGTATTTCCCGCATCGCATATAATTGTGTAATAAATACTCACACTCTTTATCCGGACGAACCGGACGCTTCCCAATAAAAGTCAAAACAGTAAAAGACGGGTGAACAATACTCACGCCAACCGTAACGCCTCACGGCACAGCGCTTGTCTCGTTGGAGTCATTTTATGAAGTTGCCCTTTAAGCCACACCTGCTTGTCCTTCTCTGCAGTGCCGGGCTGTTTGCCGCCTCAGGCGTTATGTTTGTCAAAAGCCGGGCAACGGAGTCGGTCGTCCCTGCTCCTGTCACGCAACAACCGGCGGCACCTGCCGCAGCCCAGCCCGCCCCTGTCGTCGCACCCACGTACACGGCCGCGCAAATCGATCAGTGGGTTGCCCCAGTTGCGCTCTACCCGGATGCCCTGCTGTCGCAAATTTTAATGGCCTCGACCTACCCGTCCAACGTTATCCAGGCGGCACAGTGGTCAAAAGATAATCCCAAAATGCAGGGCGATGCCGCCATTCAGGCCGTTGCGGGTCAGCCCTGGGATCCGAGCGTGAAGTCGCTGGTGGCGTTTCCTCAGTTGATGTCGCTGATGGGTGAAAATCCGCCATGGGTCCAAAATTTGGGCGATGCCTTCCTCGCCCAACCGAAAGACGTGATGGACTCCGTTCAACGCCTGCGCTTGCTGGCGCAACAAACCGGTGCATTGCAATCAACGCCACAGCAAACGGTCACGACCGTGACGAAACCTGCCCCTGCGAAAACCACCACCAGCGAGTCAACAAACACCACTACCGCAAGCCCGACGGTGATCAAAATTGAATCCGCCGATCCGCAGGTGGTTTACGTTCCGACCTATAACCCCAATACGGTTTACGGTACCTGGCCAAACGCGGCCTACCCGCCAACCTATTTACCGCCCTCACCCGGAGAGCAATTTACCGACAGTCTGGTCAAGGGTCTCGGCTTCAGTCTGGGGGTAGCGACAACCTATGCAATCTTCAGCAACATCGACTGGGATGACGACGATGACTGGGACCACCACCATCACGATGATGACTGGGATAATCATGGCGGCTATAACCGCAACGGCGATAACAATATCAATATTAACGTTGATAACTTCAATAAAATCAGCGGGCAGCGTCTGACGGATGCCAACCGCACCTGGCAGCACAACCCGGCCTATCGTGAAGGCGTGCCGTACCCGACCAACCAGCTCAATACCCGTTACCACGCCACGAAAGCGGCGACAGGGCTTAGTGCGACGCAGCAAAAACCGGTCAATCGGGACAGCCAGCGTCAGGCCGCATTAAGTCAAATGGAAAAATCGACAGGAAAAAAGTTCCCTCAGGCAACGCGCCCGACAACCCGAGATGCACAGCGTCAGGCTTCCAGCCAACAGCTGAAGCAGATTTCACAGCGCAATAACTACCGCGGCTACGACACCAAACCGCAAATCGCGAAGCGAACTGAGAACAACCGTGCGGCCACGCAACGACAGGAAAAACGGGTTTCGCAACCCTCACAGCAGCGCGCGGCCCAGCAGAGAAATGTTCAGCAGCGAACCAGCCAGCATCGCGCTAATGCGCTGAGCGGCAACGACAGCCGGTCCGGCAACTGGCAAGCCCAGCAGCGTCGGGGCGAGCAGAGCAGACAAGTCGCTGCCCGCCATCAGCAGCCCCGTCAGGCTTCAGCCGGACGCGCAGAACACCGTGAATTCCGTCACCGTTAAGGGAGCCGACATGAAAAGTAAACTACTCTGTGGAATGGCGTTATTCATGCTTTCGGCCACCGCGATGGCACAGCAATCGTTCAGCACGCCAGGCCAGGCAACCGACGCGCTGGTGAGCGCCATCAGCAAGCACGATGAACGTGCAATGAGCAACCTGCTTGGGGAGAACTGGCGCGACTTCCTGCCGCCTGAAGGGGTCGACCCGGATGCCGTCGATCGTTTCCTGAGGGACTGGAAAGTTCGTCATGATACCGCCATTGAGGGCGATGTGGCGCATCTGGTTGTCGGAGAGAGCGACTGGCAGTTGCCGATCCCGGTGATAAAAACCGCTACCGGCTGGCAATTTGACATTAAAGCAGGCGCCGAAGCGATCCTCACGCGCGAGATTGGGCGTAACGAACTGGGTGCCATCGAGGCGCTGCATGCCTATGTCGATGCTCAGCAGAGCTATTTTGCGTTGAACCAGAAGTATGCGCAGAAAATTGTCAGTTCTGAGGGGAAAAAGGACGGGCTGTACTGGCCCGTCTCGCCAGGCGAAGCGCCAAGCCCGCTGGGTCCGGCGTTCAGTCCGAAAGAGCCAGGAGCAGGCTATCACGGCTATCGTTTTCGCATTTTGCCGGATAATAACGGTTTCGCCATGATCGCCTGGCCAGTCACTTACGGTCAGACGGGGGTGATGAGCTTCACGATCAATCAGGACGACAAAGTGTACCAAAGCGATCTCGGCAGTGATTCCGCACAGAAAGCAAATGCCCTGACCGCATATCCTCTGGATAAGACCTGGCAGCCCGTCGCCCCGTAATACAGACAGGCCGGGTAAGGCGACGTCGCCACCCGGCTGTTTTGCTACAAAATATTCGCGACGGATTTCGCCAGCTGCGCTTCCAGAACCGGTTTCGCTTCTTCGAACTTCAGGTTCACCTTGTTGGCGTTAGACACCACGCGGGTCTGATACTTCGCACGATCGCCCTGCTCGGTGCTGGTCTGCAGTTTCACGCCAGAGGTACCCTGACGCAGGGCAGCGATATTATCGGTTGTGACTTTTGCTTTGCTGCGCTCAGAGATCTGCAGGTCAGTCACCATGGTGTAGTTTACATCCTCCACCATCGCGTCTGCCGCCATGCCGATCAGGCCCGCCGCCAGACCCACTCCCAGCGCTGCGCCGGAAGAGTTGCTGTTATAAGCGGTGATCCCTGCACCCAGTGCAGCGCCCACAGCAGCACCTTCGTACCCGGTTTTCAGGTAGCCCTGAGCTTCACGCAGATCCATTTTGTCGGCTTTCAGGACGTTTGCCTGCACCCAGTAATATGCGCCGTCAGGGGAGCTGGTCACTTTATAGCCCTTGGCAATCAGGTCGTTCGCCAGCAGGGTCTGCAGGTTGCTCATGTCTTTATCGGAGGTGTTTTTAACCTGAATGTAAACCGTTTTCTCGTTGGATGGCTCAAGCCAGACGGTTTCACTCATCTGGGTTTTCACTTCCAGGTTGCGTTTCTTCACCGCCGTCGTTACCGCACCGCACCCTGTCAGCGTCAGCGCTGCCGCCACTAAGCCAATTACCGCCACTTTCTTCAAAGACATGTATTTTCCTTTTTTCGTGTAATAAAAGAGTCCAGAACCCCTAAACCGCGTGGCCAGTAGCCACACAATGGTGAAAAAAGTATCGGCAGATGAAGGGAAATTTTTAGCGGAAATATCAACAGGATGACTACTAAATCCGGTAGTGCCAGGCAAAAAAAACGCCTCCGGAGAGGCGTTTATCAAGCGCAGAGAAACTTATTTCTTCTTCGCTTTCGCGTTTGGCAGGTCGGTGATGCTACCTTCGAACACTTCTGCCGCCAGGCCCACAGACTCGTGCAGAGTCGGGTGAGCGTGGATGGTCAGCGCGATGTCTTCCGCGTCACAGCCCATTTCGATAGCCAGACCGATTTCACCCAGCAGCTCGCCGCCGTTGGTACCGACAATCGCACCACCGATCACGCGGTGAGTCTCTTTGTCGAAGATCAGTTTGGTCATACCGTCTGCGCAGTCGGAAGCGATAGCACGGCCAGAAGCAGCCCACGGGAAGGTGGCGGTTTCGTAGCTGATGCCTTTCTCTTTCGCTTCTTTCTCGGTCAGACCTACCCATGCCACTTCTGGCTCGGTGTACGCGATAGATGGGATCACTTTCGGATCGAAGTAGTGCTTCATGCCGGCGATAACTTCAGCGGCAACGTGACCTTCGTGAACACCTTTGTGCGCCAGCATTGGCTGACCGACGATGTCGCCGATAGCAAAGATGTGCGGCACGTTGGTACGCAGCTGTTTGTCAACGCGGATGAAGCCACGGTCGTCCACTTCCACACCGGCTTTGCCCGCGTCGAGATTTTTACCGTTCGGTACACGACCGATAGCCACCAGCACGGCGTCGTAACGCTGTGGTTCGGATGGGGCTTTTTTGCCTTCCATGGAAACGTAAATACCGTCTTCTTTCGCTTCAACGGCAGTCACTTTGGTTTCCAGCATCAGGTTGAATTTCTTGCTGATGCGCTTGGTGAAGACCTTAACGATGTCTTTGTCGGCAGCCGGGATAACCTGGTCGAACATTTCAACCACGTCGATCTCTGAACCCAGCGCATGGTACACGGTACCCATTTCCAGACCGATGATACCGCCGCCCATAACCAGCAGACGCTTAGGAACGGTTTTCAGCTCCAGCGCATCGGTGGAATCCCACACGCGTGGATCTTCATGCGGAATGAATGGCAGTTCGATTGGGCGAGAGCCTGCCGCGATGATCGCGTTGTCGAAGTTGATCACGGTTTTGCCGTTTTCGCCTTCCACTTCCAGGGTGTTCGCACCGGTGAATTTACCCAGACCGTTTACCACTTTCACTTTACGGCCTTTGGCCATACCCGCCAGACCGCCGGTCAGCTGAGTGATAACTTTCTCTTTCCAGGTACGAATTTTGTCGATATCGGTTTTCGGCTCACCGAAGACGATACCGTGTTCAGCCAGCGCTTTGGCTTCTTCGATAACTTTCGCTACGTGCAGCAGCGCTTTAGAAGGGATACAGCCGACGTTCAGACAAACACCGCCGAGGGTGCTGTAACGCTCTACGATGACGGTTTCCAGACCTAAATCCGCTGCGCGAAATGCTGCGGAGTAACCTGCCGGGCCTGCCCCAAGTACTACGACCTGAGTTTTGATTTCTGTGCTCATCATGACCTCTTAATTTATACCCGTCGTCCACCGGGTCGTTCTATCCGCCCGCAGTTTACAAAATTGTTAACAATTTTGAAACAACAAACGGCTCACGAATTGTCGCTTTCGCCAATAACCTCACAAACCCCATGAGATTATCAGAAAAAAGCCGGCCGACTGGCCGGCTTTTCGATTACATCACCAGGCGGCGAATGTCGCTCAGCATGTTGTTGATGATAGTGATGAAACGCGCACCATCAGCACCGTCGATTACGCGGTGGTCGAAGGACAGAGAGATTGGCATCATCAGACGCGGTACGAACTCTTTGCCATTCCACACCGGCTCCATCGCGGACTTGGACACACCGAGGATAGCCACTTCCGGCGCGTTCACAATCGGCGCGAAGTGGGTGGTACCCAGGCCGCCGATGCTGGAGATAGTGAAGCAGCCGCCCTGCATTTCGCCGGCAGTCAGCTTACCATCACGCGCTTTCTTGGAGATCACGGTCAGTTCACGGGACAGCTCGGTAATGCTCTTCTTGTTCACGTCTTTGAAGACCGGAACAACCAGACCATTTGGCGTATCAACCGCAACACCGATGTTGATGTATTTCTTCAGCGTCAGCTTCTGACCGTCTTCGGACAGGGAGCTGTTGAAGCGTGGCATCTGTTCCAGAGCCGCAGCAACCGCTTTCATAATGAAGACCACTGGGGTGAATTTCACGTCCAGTTTGCGCTTCTCGGCTTCGGCGTTCTGCTGTTTACGGAACGCTTCCAGATCGGTGATATCGGTCTTATCAAAGTGCGTAACGTGCGGGATCATTACCCAGTTACGGCTCAGGTTAGCACCAGAGATTTTCTGGATACGGCCCAGCTCCACTTCTTCGATTTCGCCGAACTTGCTGAAGTCCACTTTCGGCCATGGCAGCATGCCCGGGATACCGCCGCCAGCGGCTGCAGCTGGTGCAGCTTCGGCGCGTTTCACCGCGTCTTTCACGTAGGTCTGAACGTCTTCGCGCAGGATACGACCCTTACGGCCGGTCCCTTTCACTTTCGCCAGGTTCACACCGAATTCGCGCGCCAGGCGACGAATCAGCGGGGTAGCGTGGACGTAAGCGTCGTTTTCAGCGAACTCAGATTTTTCTGCTTTTGCAGCAGGAGCCGCAGCAGGTTTAGACGCCTGAGCCGGTGCAGCAGCCGGTGCCGGAGCAGCCGCAGCAGCCGGAGCTGCGGCAGGCGCAGCGCCTTCCACTTCGAAGACCATGATCAGAGAGCCGGTAGACACTTTGTCGCCGGTGCTGATTTTGATCTCTTTAACGGTACCCGCGAACGGCGCAGGGACTTCCATAGAAGCCTTGTCGCCTTCAACGGTGATCAGTGACTGTTCAGCGGCAACTTTGTCGCCCACTTTCACCATCACTTCGGTGACTTCAACTTCGTCACCGCCGATGTCCGGTACGTTAACGTCTTTCGCGCCGCCAGCAGCTGCTGGTGCAGCGGCCGGAGCCGGAGCAGCGGCCTGTGCTGGCGCGGCAGCAGGTGCAGCACCCGCCACTTCGAAGACCATGATCAGGGAGCCGGTAGACACTTTGTCACCGGTGTTGATCTTGATCTCTTTAACGGTACCGGCGAACGGAGCTGGCACTTCCATAGAGGCTTTGTCGCCTTCTACGGTGATCAGTGACTGCTCAGCTGCAACGGTGTCGCCCACTTTCACCAGGATTTCAGTGACTTCAACTTCGTCACCGCCGATGTCAGGCACGTTCACTTCTTTCGCGCTCGCGGCAGCGGCTGGAGCAGCGGCGGCCGGAGCGGCTTCTTTCTTCTCTTCCTGCGCAGGTGCAGCTGCTGCTGCACCGTCGGCGGAATCGAAAATCATGATCAGTTTGCCAGTCTCGGTTTTATCGCCAACAGAGACTTTGATCTCTTTAACGATGCCAGCCTGAGGAGACGGGACTTCCATAGAGGCTTTGTCGCCTTCTACGGTGATCAGCGACTGTTCAGCTTCAACTTTGTCGCCTACTTTGACCAGGATCTCGGTGATTTCAACTTCATCAGCCCCGATGTCCGGTACATTGATTTCGATAGCCATTATTCTTTTACCTCTTACGCCAGACGCGGGTTAACTTTTTCTGCATCGATGTTGAATTTGGTGATTGCGTCTGCAACCACTTTCTTATCGATTTCGCCACGTTTAGCCAGTTCGCCCAGTGCTGCTACAACCACGTAAGAAGCATCAACTTCGAAGTGGTGACGCAGGTTTTCGCGGCTGTCAGAACGACCGAAGCCGTCAGTACCCAGAACGCGATAATCATCAGCTGGAACGTAAGTACGAACCTGCTCAGCGAACAGTTTCATATAGTCAGTAGACGCCACCGCTGGTGCATCGTTCATCACCTGAGCGATGTACGGAACGCGTGGGGTTTCCATTGGGTGCAGCATGTTCCAGCGCTCACAATCCTGGCCATCACGCGCCAGCTCAGTGAAGGAGGTCACAGAGTACACATCGGAACCGACACCGTAGTCTTTCGCCAGGATCTGCGCTGCTTCACGTACGTGACGCAGGATAGAACCGGAGCCCAGCAGCTGAACTTTACCTTTGCTACCTTCAATGGTTTCGAGTTTGTAGATACCTTTACGGATACCTTCCTCGGCACCTGCTGGCATTGCCGGCATGTGGTAGTTTTCGTTCAGGGTGGTGATGTAGTAGTAAATGTTCTCTTGCGCTTCACCGTACATGCGCTGCAGACCGTCATGCATGATGACTGCCACTTCGTACGCGTAAGACGGGTCGTAAGAGATACAGTTAGGGATAGTCAGAGACTGAATGTGGCTGTGGCCATCTTCGTGCTGCAGACCTTCACCGTTCAGGGTCGTACGACCGGAAGTACCACCGATCAGGAAGCCGCGAGCCTGCTGGTCGCCTGCCTGCCAGCACAGGTCACCGATACGCTGGAACCCGAACATGGAGTAGTAAATGTAGAACGGGATCATCGGCAGGTTGTTGGTGCTATAAGAAGTCGCAGCAGCCAGCCAGGATGCGCCTGCGCCCAGCTCGTTGATACCTTCCTGCAGGATCTGACCTTTCTCGTCTTCTTTGTAGTAGGCAACCTGCTCACGGTCCTGCGGGGTGTACTGCTGGCCGTTCGGGCTGTAGATACCGATCTGACGGAACAGACCTTCCATACCGAAAGTACGCGCTTCGTCGGCGATGATTGGAACCAGACGATCTTTGATCGACTTGTTCTTCAGCATCACGTTCAGGGCACGAACGAAAGCGATAGTGGTAGAGATCTCTTTGTTCTGCTCTTCCAGCAGCTGAGAGAAGTCTTCCAGCGCCGGCAGTTCCAGCTTCTCGGTGAAGTTAGGCTGACGAGCTGGCAGGTAGCCTTTCAGCGCCTGACGACGTTCGTGCAGGTACTTGTGCTCTTCAGACCCTTCCGGGAAGGTGATGTAAGACAGGTTTTCGACCTGCTCATCGGTCACTGGAACGTTGAAACGGTCGCGGATATAACGCACGCCGTCCATATTCATTTTCTTAACCTGGTGAGCGATGTTTTTACCTTCTGCGGTATCACCCATGCCGTAACCTTTGATGGTATGGGCCAGGATTACAGTCGCTTTACCTTTGGTTTCCTGCGCTTTTTTCAGTGCAGCGTAGACTTTCTTCGGATCGTGACCACCGCGGTTCAGGGCCCAGATCTGCTCATCAGTCCAGTCTGCAACCAGGGCTGCGGTCTCAGGATATTTGCCGAAGAAGTGCTCACGAACGTAGGCACCGTCTTTGGATTTGAAGGTCTGGTAGTCACCGTCAACGGTTTCGTTCATCAGTTGGATCAGTTTACCGCTGGTGTCTTTACGCAGCAGCTCATCCCAACGACCGCCCCACATGACTTTGATCACGTTCCAGCCAGCACCTGCGAAGATGCCTTCCAGTTCGTTGATGATCTTGCCGTTGCCGGTTACCGGACCATCCAGACGCTGCAGGTTACAGTTGATGATGAAGCACAGGTTGTCCAGCTTCTCACGGGTTGCGATGGTGATCGCGCCTTTAGATTCTGGCTCATCCATTTCGCCGTCGCCCAGGAAGGCGTATACGGTCTGCTCAGAGGTGTCTTTCAGACCACGGTGTTCCAGATACTTCAGGAATTTCGCCTGGTAGATCGCACCGATTGGGCCCAGACCCATAGATACGGTCGGGAACTGCCAGAATTCAGGCATCAGTTTAGGGTGCGGGTAAGAAGACAGACCTTTACCGTGAACTTCCTGACGGAAGTTGTTCATCTGCTCTTCAGTCAGACGACCTTCCAGGAATGCACGTGCATAGATGCCCGGAGAGATGTGGCCCTGGAAGTACACCAGGTCGCCGCCGTCTTTCTCGTTCGCTGCACGGAAGAAGTGGTTGAAGCACACTTCGTAAACGGTCGCGGAAGACTGGAAGGACGCCATGTGGCCACCCAGCTCCAGGTCTTTCTTGGATGCGCGCAGAACGGTCATGATGGCGTTCCAGCGGATTGCAGAACGGATACGACGTTCCAGATCCAGATTGCCCGGGTATTCCGGTTCGTCTTCGACGGCAATCGTGTTTACGTAGTTGCTAGCCCCTGCACCTGAAGCAACCTTCACGCCGCCTTTGCGGGCTTCAGAAAGCAGCTGATCAATCAGATACTGAGCGCGCTCAACACCTTCTTCACGGATGACCGATTCGATCGCCTGTAGCCAGTCGCGAGTTTCGATCGGATCCACGTCATTTTGGAGACGTTCTGACATGGGGGTATTCCTTATCTATCTAATACGTTGATTTGTCTGGAACCTGTCCCATTGTGCTCTTGGACAAGAACACAATAAGACAGGTTCTGCGTTTAGTTGCCGCGCTCTAAAAGTACCTGGCGCTTAATCCTTTCGTTGCTGTATGCGGCGTAATGAACGTTCGCGACGCGATTGTTCACGGCTGCGGTCCAGCAAGATTTCCTCAATGAAAGCCAGATGGCGGTGCGACGCTTCACGCGCCTGCTCCGGTTCCCCGGCCATTATCGCCTCGAATACTCGGGTGCGATGGTTGCTTACCAGTGGGAGCATCTCCCGACGGGCGTACAACAATTCAAAATTCTGACGAACGTTCTGGGCCAGCATCGGCTCCATGCAGCGTAGCAGATGGAGGAGCACCACGTTGTGGGCCGCTTCGGTGACGGCGATTTGATACTGGACGACGGCGCTGGACTCGGCGTCTAAATCGCCGGACTGCTGTGCCCGTTCAATGGCCTGATGCAGCTCGCGGATACGCACGCGATCTTCATCAGTGCTGCGAAGGGCGGCGTAATAGGCCGCGATACCTTCAAGCGCGTGACGGGTCTCAAGCAGGTCAAACTGGGATTCTGGGTGGTCAGAGAGAAGTTCTACCAGCGGATCGCTGAAGCTCTGCCACAGGCTGTTTTGCACAAAGGTTCCGCCGCCCTGGCGACGAAGCAGCAAGCCCTTTGCTTCGAGACGTTGAATCGCCTCACGCAGAGAGGGACGTGAAACGTCGAACTGTTTTGCCAGCTCGCGTTCTGGCGGAAGTTTCTCACCCGGGCGCAGAGTCCCTTCGAGGATTAAAAACTCCAGCTGCTGCTCAATCACATCAGATAGTTTTGGTTGGCGAATTTTGCTGTAGGCCATATTCCCTGTCTTACGCCTTTTTGCCCGGAGTCAATTGGTCTTACCAATTTCAAGTTCGTATCGCTAAAGTAACAAAGTATTCACCTTCTGTCCATATTGGTTTTGATTGAAATCAGTAAACCCTGCACATTTTAACAACCTTACAGAAATAACGTTTCAGAAATGTAACTTTGCACAAATGAGTTGATTACTCCCAAAGAGGCAGTTTTAACCTTAGTGAAACGAGGGTTTTTGCAATCTGAAGCGATTCAACAAGGCAAATAACGAAAATTCGCCCACTTCTGGCGCATTTCTATTCTATAGGTTGGGTTAGGACGAATAAGCGGGCCGATTTACAAATGCTTTCTTTTTATTCAAGTCGTCATCAGCCCTTCATAAAGCAGGTGCATTCACAGGCGCTTACCACTATTCTTGCGCTTACGGAAGTCATCTCCGCTTTTTTCGGTCTCGTTAACCGTAAAGAAATAAATACAGAATATGGATTTTCATAATTACACACGCACAGCGTGAACATAACAACCACACACGAGGTTTCAAATGGAAGCTCAACAGCACGGCGATCAGCTAAAGCGCGGGCTTAAGAACCGCCACATACAGCTCATCGCACTGGGCGGTGCGATTGGTACCGGCCTGTTTCTGGGCAGCGCGTCCGTTATCCAGTCTGCCGGTCCAGGTATTATTTTGGGTTACGCGATTGCGGGTTTCATTGCTTTTCTGATCATGCGCCAGCTCGGTGAAATGGTCGTTGAAGAGCCGGTCGCAGGCTCCTTCAGCCACTTTGCCTATAAATACTGGGGCAGCTTTGCCGGTTTCGCCTCTGGCTGGAACTACTGGGTGCTGTACGTTCTGGTTGCCATGGCCGAACTCACCGCCGTCGGGAAGTACATTCAGTTCTGGTATCCTGAAATTCCAACCTGGGCTTCTGCTGCGGCCTTTTTCGTTCTGATTAACGCCATTAACCTGACCAACGTAAAAGTGTTCGGTGAAATGGAGTTTTGGTTTGCCATTATTAAGGTGATTGCCGTCGTGGCGATGATCATCTTCGGCGGCTGGCTGCTGTTCAGCGGCAACGGCGGCCCGCAGGCGACCGTGCGCAACCTCTGGGAACAGGGCGGCTTCCTGCCTCACGGCATGACCGGCCTGGTAATGATGATGGCTATCATTATGTTCTCCTTCGGCGGCCTCGAGCTGGTGGGCATCACCGCCGCGGAAGCCGACAACCCGGAGCAGAGCATTCCAAAAGCCACCAACCAGGTTATCTACCGCATCCTGATCTTCTATGTGGGCTCACTGGCCGTGCTGCTTTCCCTGCTGCCGTGGACCCGCGTAACCGCTGACACCAGCCCGTTTGTGCTGATCTTCCACGAGTTGGGCGATACCTTTGTAGCAAACGCACTCAACGTGGTTGTTCTGACCGCTGCGCTGTCCGTTTATAACAGCTGCGTATACTGCAACAGCCGCATGCTGTTCGGTCTGGCTCAGCAGGGCAACGCCCCGAAAGCGCTGCTCAACGTTGATAAGCGCGGCGTGCCGGTGAATACCATCATTGTTTCTGCCATCGTGACCGCCCTGTGCGTGCTCATTAACTACCTGGCGCCGGAATCAGCCTTCGGCCTGCTGATGGCGCTGGTGGTCTCTGCTCTGGTGATTAACTGGGCGATGATCAGCCTGGCGCACATCAAGTTCCGCCGCGCGAAACAGCAGCAGGGCGTCACCACGCGCTTCCCTGCCCTGTTCTATCCGCTGGGTAACTGGATCTGCCTGCTGTTCATGGCGGCCGTGCTGGTGATCATGCTGATCACCCCGGGCATGGCGATTTCCGTTTACCTGATCCCGGTCTGGATTGCGATCCTCGGCGTGGGCTACATGGTGAAACAGAAGAACCAGAAAGCCGTGAAAGCGCACTAAGCCTCTCAGCGCTGTACCCGTTTTTTGCGGGTACAGCGTGTTGTTACCTTCCTCACAAATTCAGGCCTTCAGCCGTTTCATCCATATCACCGCCTTTATCCTGCAACGCATATATTCATGAGCCAGCGAATAATTCTCTCCATACCGTAAACCGGAGAGCTGTCGATGGATAACAATAAACTGTCAGTAAAAGAAAAGATCGGCTATGGGATGGGCGACGCGGGATGCAACATCATCTTCGGCGCCATCATGCTGTTTGTTAACTATTTTTATACGGATATTTTTGGCCTGGCGCCTGCGCTGGTCGGCGTGCTGCTGCTGTCCGTCCGCGTGATTGACGCCGTAACGGACCCGATCATGGGCGCGATTGCCGACCGTACCCGCAGTAAATATGGCCGATTTCGTCCATGGCTACTGTGGATCGCCTTCCCCTACGCGCTGTTCAGCATCCTGATGTTCACCACGCCGGAGTGGAGCTATAACAGCAAAGTTATCTATGCGTTTGTCACCTACTTCCTGCTCTCTTTGACCTATACGGCAATCAACATCCCTTACTGCTCGTTAGGAGGGGTGATCACCAACGATCCAAAAGAACGCGTGGCCTGCCAGTCGTATCGCTTCGTGCTGGTCGGCATCGCCACGCTGCTGCTCTCATTAACGCTGCTGCCGATGGCCGACTGGTTTGGCGGGGACAACAAGGCCAAAGGCTACCAGATGGCGATGACCGTGCTGGCGCTGATTGGCACCTGCATGTTCCTGTTCTGCTTCGCCACCGTGCGCGAGCGCGTGCGCCCGGCGGTGCAAACCAACGACGAGCTGAAAAACGATCTGAAAGACGTGTGGAAGAACGACCAGTGGGTACGCATTCTGCTGCTAACGCTCTGCAACGTCTGCCCGGGCTTCATCCGTATGGCGGCCACCATGTATTACGTCACCTGGGTGATGGGCCAGAGCACCCACTTCGCCACGCTGTTCATCAGCCTGGGCGTGGTCGGCATGATGCTCGGCAGCGTGCTGGCTAAAGTGCTGACCGACCGCTGGTGTAAGCTGAAGGTCTTCTTCTGGACCAACATCGTGCTGGCGATTTTCTCCTGCGCCTTCTACTTCTTCGACCCGAAAGCCACCGTCACCATCGTAGTGCTCTACTTCCTGCTGAACATTCTCCACCAGATCCCGTCACCGCTGCACTGGTCGCTGATGGCCGACGTGGACGACTACGGCGAGTGGAAGACCGGGAAGCGCATCACGGGCATCAGCTTCTCCGGCAACATCTTCTTCCTGAAATTAGGGCTGGCGATTGCCGGTGCGATGGTCGGCTTCCTGCTCTCCTGGTACGGCTATGACGCGGGCGCAAAAGCGCAGAGCGCGGACGCCATCAACGGGATCGTCCTGCTGTTTACCGTCATTCCCGGCATCGGATACTTAATCACCGCGGGCGTAGTGCGCCTGCTGAAGGTAGACCGTGAAACGATGAAACGCATTCAGGAAGACCTGGAAAAACGTCGCACCAATTACCGTGAACTGAGCGACTATCAGGAACTGAAAGCCGCAGAGACAAAATAAGGAGAGCCAAATGCATCAATGGCCAAACCCGTTTATCGAACAACGCGCCGACCCGTACATTTTACGCCATGAGGGGCAGTACTATTTTATCGCCTCCGTGCCGCAGTACGACAGGCTGGCGATCCGCCGCGCAGCGTCGCTGGAAGGCTTACGTCATGCCGATGAAGTGGTGGTCTGGCGTAAACCCGACGCTGGCCCCATGAGCCAGCTGATCTGGGCGCCGGAACTGCATCATATCGACGGAAAGTGGTACATCTATTTTGCCGCGACGCACACGCAGGCGCTCGACGCGCTCGGGATGTTCCAGCACCGGATGTTTGCGCTGGAGTGTGCCGACGACGATCCGCTCACCGGTACGTGGACGGAAAAAGGGCAGATAAAAACACAGTTCGACACCTTCGCCCTGGACGCCACCACCTTTGTGCATCAGGGGAAACGCTGGTATCTGTGGGCGCAAAAGGCACCGGATATCACCGGGAACTCCAATCTTTATCTGTGCGAAATGGCGAACCCGTGGACGCTAAAAGGCGAGCCGGTGATGCTCAGCAAGCCGGAGTATAACTGGGAGTGTCGCGGATTTTGGGTTAACGAAGGCCCGGCGGTGTTGGTTCACGGCGATAAGCTGTTTATCAGCTATTCCGCCAGCGCCACCGACGAGAACTACTGCATGGGGCTGCTGTGGATAGACCTGAATGCCGATCCGCAAAACCCGGCAAACTGGCACAAATCCCCGCATCCCGTATTCGTTACTAGCTACGAAAACCGCCAGTACGGCCCGGGACACAACAGCTTTACGCAAACGCCCGAAGGGGAAGATGTGCTGGTGTATCACGCGCGTAACTACACCGAAATTGAGGGCGACCCGCTGTACGATCCGAACCGCCATACCCGCCTGAAGCTTGTCCGCTGGAATAAAAACGGGATGCCTGATTTCGGCATCCCGCCTGCGGATACGCTGTAGTCTTTGCGGCGCGCTGGCCTACACCAGCGTGCCGTAGATAGTCAGCAGCGCCACGATCACCACCACCACGAACGACGTTTTCTTCGCCATGGAGACGGCGGCTTTCGGTGTTTCAATCTTGTCGGTATGCGGCTCGCGCGCCAGGGAGAACTGCGCCAGACGCGTTAACACCTGGTACTGCGACGTATGGCGATCGGCAAGCGAGGCGAACCACGCGGGCAGCGCTTTTTCGCCGTGACCGATTAACGCGTACACCACGCCCACCAGACGAACCGGGAGCCAGTCGAGCACGTGCAGGATGGCATCAATGCCTGACAGCAAGCGTTCATGCGGCGTCAGGTAACGGGCCAGCCAGGTCTGCCAGGCGCGCAGGAACGCATACCCCATCAGCAAGACCGGCCCCCACGGGCCGCCCACCACGAACCAGAACAGCGGTGCCAGATAGTAGCGAAAGTTAATCCACAGCAGCGCGTTCTGCAGCTCGCGCAGAAACTCGCGCTCGTCGCAGTCCGGCGGCACGCCGTGGATCATCGTCAGCTCGCTCGCCATGGCTCCGCGCGCATGGGCATCGTCACGGGAGGCGGCTTTAAGATAAGCGTGATAGTGCATACGCACTTTGCCCGCACCAATGCACAGCACGCCGAGCAGGATCCACACCACCAGCAGCGGCACGTTGAAAAACAGCCCGTACAGCGAGCGCAGGAGCAGGAAGGTAATAAGCATGACGCCCGCCATCATCAACAGCGTACGCAGCATGGAAAAATGTTTGATCCGGCGGAAAAGCACCTCCAGCCGGTGATCCAGATGCCAGTGCTCGCCGAGCTTGAACAGGCGTTCGGCAATCATTACCAGCAGCATGGTAAATAACGTCATGGTATCTCCTTATTCTGACGACGCGGCGAGCATGGCGCGAAACCGGGACCACTCAAAGGCCGGACCGGGATCGGTTTTTCTCACCGGGGCGATATCACTGTGTCCGGTAATATTTTCAGCGATTGCTGGATAGAGCCCGATAAGCGTTCGGGTCACGGCCGCTAGCTGTTGATACTGTGAATCGGTGTAGGGCGTGGTATCCGTGCCTTCCAGTTCAATCCCGATAGAAAAATCGTTGCACCGTTCGCGCCCGTGATACATCGACACCCCGGCATGCCAGGCACGCTTATCAAAGGGAACATACTGAACCACTTCACCATCGCGACGAATCAGACAGTGAGCCGACACGCGCAGATGCGCAATTTCAGCAAAAAAGGGATGAGCATCGGGATCAATCGTTCCCGTGAATAACGCATCGATCCACGGGCCGCCAAATTCACCCGGCGGGAGACTAATATTATGAACCACCAGCAGTGTGGGCTTTTCATCCTCCGGGCGGCAATCGTGGTGCGGCGAGGGCACGTGCCGCGCATCGACCAGCCATCCGTCTTCTAACAACATGCTGGAACTCCTTCTGTATGGTGCAATGACTCGGTTCAGAGTAGCATGTTTCAATATTATGATTCGTTACCAATTTGGAGTTTTATCATGCCGCCTCGCCGCTACAACCCCGACCACCGACGTGAAGCGCTTCTGGAACGTATTAACATGGATATCCCGGCAAGCGTTGCCCATGCGCTGAAAGAAGACCTGGGCGGTGACGTCAGCGCCGACAACGATATTACCGCACAGTTGTTGCCAAAAGAGACACGCTCCCACGCGGTCATCATCACGCGTGAAGACGGCGTTTTTTGCGGCAAGCGTTGGGTTGAAGAGGTCTTTACCCAGCTGGCAGGCGACGAGGTGCAGGTGACATGGCACGTTGAAGACGGTGATGCGGTCACGGCGAATCAGCCACTTTTCGAACTGGACGGCCCGTCCCGCGTCTTGCTGACCGGTGAACGCACCGCGCTAAACTTCGTCCAGACCCTGTCCGGGGTAGCAAGCGAAGTACGTCGCTACGTTGACCTGCTGGCCGGTACCCGCACGCAGCTGCTGGACACCCGCAAAACCCTGCCGGGCCTGCGTACCGCACTGAAATACGCGGTGCTGTGCGGCGGCGGCGCAAACCATCGTCTGGGGCTGTCCGATGCCTTCCTGATTAAAGAGAACCACATTATTGCCTCTGGCTCCGTGCGCCAGGCGGTGGAAAAAGCCTTCTGGCTGCACCCGGACGTGCCGGTTGAAGTGGAAGTGGAAAATCTGGAAGAGCTTGAGCAGGCGATTAAGGCCGGGGCAGACATCATCATGCTGGATAACTTTGAAACCGAGCAGATGCGTGAGGCGGTAAAACTGACGAACGGACAGGCGCAGCTGGAGGTATCCGGCAACGTGACGTTCGATACCATTCGTGAATTCGCGGAAACCGGCGTTGATTTTATCTCAGTAGGTGCCCTCACCAAGCATGTGCGGGCTCTCGATCTCTCCATGCGCTTTAAGTAATCCCATTCTCCCCCTTCACGCGAAGGGGGAATCACAGCCTTCATCGCAAATCTTTTGCCCTCCCCTGAAACGCTACGTTAAATCCCTGAAAGCCCCTTCACATTTCCTTTTTTGCCCCTCGTTTCTGCTCTCTCCCCCTGCCAGAGTAGCGGCACTTAACCTAAGGAGCAGACATGAACAGACAAAAAGGATTCACGCTCATTGAGCTAATGGTGGTGATTGGCATTATTGCCATCCTGAACGCCATCGGCATACCCGCATACCAGAACTACCTGCGTAAAGCCGCACTCACCGATATGCTGCAAACGTTTGTCCCTTATCGCACTGCTATCGAGCTTTGCGCACTCGACCACGGCGGCGTGGAGCGCTGTGATGCGGGGACGAACGGCATCCCCTCTCCGACGACGACACGTTATGTTTCAGCGATGAGCGTGGCAAAAGGCGTCGTGTCGTTAACGGGGCAGGAGAGCCTGAACGGGCTGGAGGTTCTCATGACGCCGCTCTGGAGCGAGGGCAATGGCATGACGGGCTGGACGCGTGCCTGCAAGATCGACTCTGACAGCGCACTCAAGCAGGCCTGCGAAGACGTTTTCCGCTTCGACACTCACTAACGGGAGCGGATGATGAATACCGAGCAACTCGTCGCACTCTGCCTGCGTCATCACGCCGTGCTACTGACCAGCGATACCGAGACGATCAGCATTGCCGTAGCGGGAAATCCCGGCAATGAACTGATGGAAGCATTGCGTTTCGCGACGCAAAAACGGATTGATATCGAATGCTGGAGCGTTGAACGCATGGAGAAGCACCGGCAGATGGCATCACAATCTCATCTCCCCGTCGTCTCAGCAGCGCACTCCGCGGTAGATATTCTCAACCACACGCTGCAGCAGGCGATAAACCAACGCGCATCCGACATTCATATTGAGCCGATGGAGCACGCCTGCCAGATTCGTTTACGCATCGACGGCGTGCTTTGCCCGCAGCCGCCGCTCTCCGCGGCGCTGGCGACCATGCTCATCGCGCGCTTAAAGGTGTTAGGCAATCTGGATATTGCGGAGCGCCGTTTGCCTCAGGATGGTCAGTTTACGGTTGAGGTAGCCAACGAGCCGGTCTCCTTTCGCATCTCTACGCTCCCCTGTAGCGGTGGTGAGAAAATTGTGCTGCGCCTGCTGCATCAGGTTCAACAGGCGCTGGAACCCGCCAGGCTGGGAATGAATGCCGAACAGCTGGCCTGCTTTAACGAGGCCCTTCATCGCCCGCAAGGCTTGATCCTGGTGACGGGCCCCACCGGCAGCGGGAAAACCGTCACGCTTTACAGCGCGTTGCAGGCGCGTAACACCCCGGACGTCAACATCTGCAGCGTGGAAGATCCCATTGAGATCCCGCTTGCCGGGTTGAACCAGACGCAGATTAATCCGCGAGCGGGATTAACCTTCCAGAGTGTGCTGCGGGCGCTGCTTCGTCAGGATCCCGACATCATCATGGTGGGCGAAATCCGGGACGGCGACACCGCAGAGATCGCCATCAAGGCCGCGCAGACCGGGCATCTGGTGCTGTCTACGCTACATACCAATTCAACAGCGGAGACGCTTATTCGTCTTCAACAAATGGGCGTCGCCCGGTGGATGATCTCCTCAGCGCTTTCGCTGGTGATTGCCCAGCGGCTGGTTCGCCGCCTGTGTCCCCACTGTCGCCATGAAGCCAGCGGCCGTGAAGAATTACCTCGCGCCCTTTGGCCCAGGCCGCTTCCGCGCTGGCAACCGACAGGCTGCGATCGCTGTTATCACGGCTTTTATGGCCGCGTGGCGATTTTTGAAGTGCTGTCCATCGACAGCACGCTTCGGCAGGCGATTGCCAGCGGGGCAACCATAGAGGTGATAGAAGACAGCGCCCGTCAGGCTGGAATGACATCGCTGTTTGAGCATGGCTGTATGGCCGTTGAAGAAGGGCTCACCACGATCGAAGAGGTAGTTCGCGTCATGGGAATGCCCGATGGCTGTTAATCAACTCTGGCGCTGGCGCGCGCTTACTGCGGAGGGTGAAATACGCACGGGCACGCTTTGGGCTGTCAGTCGTGAAGCCGCGTGCAATACCTTAGAACAACGCCATCTGCATCCGCTGGCGCTTAATCGGTCGTTGCAGCGTCCTCGATGGCAGCGTCATCACTGCTACGATATCTTTCGCCAGCTCGCGACGCTGCTGCAGGCTGGCCTGACGTTGTCTCACAGCCTGCAAATGCTGGCGGAACAGCATCCGTTAAAGCATTGGCAGGCTCTGCTTCACAGCCTTGCTGACGATCTCAGTCAAGGCTGTGCCTTCTCAGCGTCAATGAATAAATGGCCGGAGGTGTTTAGCCCGCTTTATGTCTCAATGGTAAAGACAGGCGAGCTGACGGGGAAGCTGGAGGAGTGCTGTCGCCAGCTCGCACAGCAACAAAAGGTCCAGCAGCAGCTTGGTACAAAAGTCAAAAAGGCGCTGCGCTACCCCACGATCATTCTGACCCTTGCAGCGCTGGTGGTGCTGGCGATGGTGACTCTGGTGCTGCCCGAGTTCGCCGCGATCTATAAAACGTTTAATACTCCCCTGCCCTGGCTCACGCAGGCTGTCATGGGGTTAGCTGCCGCTATTCAGGGGCACATTGTCACGCTTTTTGCCCTGCTTCTTATTTTGGTTGTTGTCGCCTGTAAGCTACGACGACACCCGCGCTGGCAGCACATGTTGCTGCATCTGCCCGTGATGGGCGTACTGGTGCGTGGGCAAAAATTAGGGCAGATATTTACCGTACTGTCATTAACCCAGCAAGCCGGGATCGCTTTTTTGCAGGGGCTGGAAAGTGTGGAAGTGACGGTTGAAAGCGGATACTGGCAAGGCAAACTTCGGGAGATACGCGAACATGTCGAGCATGGAATGCCCGTGTGGTCAGCCTTTCAGCAGGCGTCTGTCTTTACACCGCTATGCATACAGCTGATTCGAACCGGTGAAGCCGCGGGTGCGCTTGATGTGATGCTGGCGAATCTTGCTCGTCATCATACGGAACAGACATTTCAACAAGCAGACAATCTGGCTGCGCTTCTGGAGCCACTGCTGTTGATTGTGACAGGGTTGATTATCGGCACGCTGGTGGTGGCAATGTATCTGCCGATATTCCATCTGGGGGATGCCATGAGTGCGGGATAGTATATAACAGTGCTGGCGCACGGACATGCGCCAGCCAGCGGTATTACAGGCTATTGAAAACGCGGTTTTCCTGTTCCTGAACGCGAATAAACGTTGTGCGTTTCGTCAGCTCTTTCAGGCGGGATGCTCCCACGTAGGTGCAGGCAGAGCGCAGGCCACCGAGGATATCGCGCGCCGTATTTTCTACCGGACCACGCAGTGGCAGCTTCACGGTTTTGCCTTCTGCCGCGCGGTATTTTGCCACGCCACCGACATGACGGGTCATCGCAGACTCAGAGCTCATACCGTAAAACAGCATGAATTTCTCACCATCTTCTTCAACGACGGTACCGCCACTCTCTTCGTGCCCTGCCAGCATACCGCCGAGCATCACGAAATCCGCGCCGCCGCCGAAGGCCTTCGCAACATCACCCGGCATGGTGCAACCACCGTCGCTGATGATCTGACCGCCCAGGCCGTGCGCGGCGTCAGCACATTCAATAACGGCAGACAGCTGCGGATAACCGACACCGGTTTTCACGCGCGTAGTACATACGGAACCCGGACCAATGCCTACCTTTACAATATCTGCACCGGAGAGGATCAGCTCTTCACACATCTCACCGGTCACCACGTTGCCCGCAATGATAGTCTTTGTCGGCCAGGCTTCACGCGCTTTGCTGACAAACTGGACGAAGTGCTCGGAGTAACCGTTCGCCACATCAATACAAACGAAGTTGAGCGCCGGGTTAGCGTTCAGGATCTGTTTGGTTTTTTCGAAATCCGCGTCTGAGGTGCCGGTGGAGACCATCACATGCTTCACCACATCCGCGGATGCAGAAGCGACAAACGCATTCCACTCTTCGGTGGTGTAGTGTTTGTGGACCGCGGTGAGAATATCGAACTGTGCCAGGGCCGTTGCCATCTCAAAGGTACCGACGGTATCCATATTGGCAGCGATAATCGGTACGCCAGACCAGGTCTGACCGGAATGTTTAAAGGTGAATTGACGTTCGAGTTCAACGTCTGAGCGACTTTTCAGTGTAGAGCGTTTAGGGCGGATAAGAACGTCTTTAAAACCTAACTTCAGATCTTCTTCGATACGCATGTGCAGATTCCTGGGGTTAGAGGCAAATATGTTAAAAGCACAACTCCAGTGACGCTATCATACGCATTAATACCTGCTCCGCAAGACTGCGAAATTCTCTTTTTTTACGCTACAATCCTATAAATTTACCTGATAAAAAGCAGGTAACGAGAGCTAAACACTCGCGGTAGAAAGTTTGAATTTCAACCAATTGATTTTAATAATGAATAATTCCCAGGATTCGATTTAATGGGGTATATCGTCGCATTAACCGGCGGCATCGGTAGTGGAAAGAGTACCGTTGCGGACGCGTTTTCTCGTCTGGGTATCACGATTATTGATGCCGATATTATTGCCCGCCAGGTGGTAGAGCCCAATACACCCGCGCTAAAGGCCATCGCAGAACATTTTGGTCAGACAATCATCAATGCCGATGGCACCCTGAATCGCCGCCAGCTTCGCGAATGCATTTTTTCCGATTCTGCGGAAAAAGCCTGGCTTAATGCCCTGCTCCACCCCATCATCCACCAGGAAACGCAGCGTCAGATCGCCGCGGCCCGCTCGCCCTATGTCTTGTGGGTGATTCCGCTGCTGGTGGAAAATCAGCTGCAGAAGAAAGCCGACCGGGTACTGGTGATTGATGTCACCCCCGAAACGCAAATCCAGAGAACCATGACGCGCGATCGCGTCTCACGTGAACAGGCTAAACACATTCTTGCCGCACAGGCCACGCGCGCTCAGCGCCTTGCCGTTGCGGATGATGTTATTGATAATAACGGCGCACCAGATACCATTGCATCGGATGTTGCCCGTCTGCACGCGCAGTATCTGACGTTCGCCGCGCAGGCCGTTGCACAGGAAAAACCATAATGTCGACCCACATCCTTTTTGAGCACCCGCTCAACGAAAAAATGCGTACCTGGCTGCGCATCGAATTCCTCATTCAGCAGCTTTCACAACATCTGCCGGTTAACGATCACGCTACGGCGCTGCACTTCTTCCGCAACGTTGGCGATCTGCTGGATGTGATTGAACGCGGCGATGTCCGCACAGAATTGCTTAAAGAGCTGGAGCGCCAGCAGCGCAAATTACAGGCATGGGCTGAGGTTCCGGGGGTGGATGTAAGCCGTATCGATTCCCTTCGCCAGCAGCTTAAAACCAGCAGCAGCATCCTGATGGCCGCCCCGCGCGTCGGGCAGTTTTTGCGTGAAGATCGCCTGATCGCTCTGGTGCGCCAGCGGCTCAGCATCCCTGGCGGTTGCTGCAGCTTCGACCTGCCGACCCTGCACATGTGGCTGCATATGCCGCAGGCACAGCGTGACGCGCAGGTAAACAGCTGGCTGGCAAGCCTGGAGCCAATGAATCAAACGCTCTCGCTGATCCTCGATCTTATCCGTAACTCAGCCCCGTTCCGCAAGCAAACCAGCCTGAACGGTTTCTACCAGGATAATGGGGATGATGCCGATCTGTTACGCCTGAATTTATCGCTGGGTGAGCAGCTTTACCCGCAAATTTCAGGGCATAAGAGTCGTTTTGCGATTCGCTTTATGCCGCTGGACAGTGAAAGTGGCACCGTGCCGGAACGCCTCGATTTTGAACTGGCCTGTTGTTAAGGAGTGCCGATGTCTGACGTCACCACCGTAAACTGCCCGACCTGTGGCAAAACCGTTGTCTGGGGCGAAGTGAGCCCATTTCGCCCATTCTGCTGCAAGCGCTGTCAGCTCATTGACCTGGGCGAATGGGCCGCGGAAGAGAAACGCATTCCAAGCGAAGGCGATCTCTCTGACAGTGATAACTGGAGCGAAGAGCAGCGATAGCCTTTAATGCCTGCTGGCGCTTCGCTTAGCAGGCCTACAGGTTGCCTGTCAGGCGGGATATGACGGGCGCATTTGCCGGAGGAAATTTGTCGGCATCACTTGCCTTAAGCTCAACCCAGTTACCCGGCTGTCCCTCTTTCCCCCAGGGCTCGCCTTCCCAGCTTTCCACCAGCCAGAACCACAGCGTGATGTGCCTGTCCGGGAACTGGTATTCGAGCTTATCAAACAGCGTTGCGCCAAAGGGGGTGATCCCCACCTCTTCCTGAAGCTCCCGAACCAGCGCCTGTTCCGGCGTTTCACCCGACTCGATTTTTCCGCCAGGAAACTCCCACTTGTTCGCCATATGGGCGTCGGCAACGCGCTGGGTGATGAAGATTTGGTTTTGCGGGTTGCGAATAATCCCGACGGCAATTTGCAGTGTTTTCATATTCTGACTTCCATAAAAAAGGCGCAGTAATCTGCGCCTTTTCGAGTTGTTAACGTCTTAGCTCAGACGGCCGTGGCACGCCTTGTACTTTTTACCGGAACCACATGGGCACGGATCGTTACGACCCACCTTACGATCGCCGGTCTGCGCTGCGATCGCCGCTGCGGCTTCGCTTTCGTCAGTCTGGTGACTCAGCTGCTGCATCTGTGCCAGACGCTCAGCTTCTTCACGACGCTGCTGCTCCATCGCTTCTACTTCTTCCGGCATACGCACCTGAACTTTGCTCAGGGTGCTGATGACTTCATACTTCAGCGATTCCAGCATAGCGGCAAACATGGAGAAGGATTCACGCTTGTACTCCTGCTTCGGATCTTTCTGCGCATAGCCGCGCAGGTGGATACCCTGGCGCAGGTAGTCCATCGCCGCCAGGTGCTCTTTCCACAGGGAGTCGAGCGTCTGCAGCATCACGCCTTTTTCGAAGTGACGCATCATCTCTTCGCCAACGACTTCTTCCTTACGCTTGTAGACGTCCAGCGCAGTTTCGAAGATACGTTCACGCAGCGTCTCTTCGTGCAGCTCAGGCTCTTTGTCCAGCCACTCTTTGATTGGCAGTTCGAGGTCAAAGTCATTTTTCAGACGTTCCTGCAGGCCTTCGATATCCCACATTTCTTCCAGAGACTGCGGTGGAATATGCGCGTCGATGGTGGCTTTGAACACGTCTTCACGAATGCTGTTGATGGTTTCGCTCACGTCGGACACGTCCAGCAGTTCGTTACGCTGGGTGTAGATCGCACGACGCTGATCGTTAGCCACGTCATCATATTCTAGCAGCTGCTTACGAATATCGAAGTTACGGCTTTCCACTTTGCGCTGTGCGTTAGCGATCGCTTTGGTGACCCACGGGTGCTCAATCGCTTCGCCAGGCTTCATACCCAGTTTACGCATCATGCCGGACACGCGGTCGGAGGCAAAAATACGCATCAGCGCATCTTCCATAGACAAGTAGAACCGGGATGAACCGGCATCACCCTGACGACCCGCACGACCACGCAGCTGGTTATCGATACGACGAGATTCGTGACGCTCGGTACCAATGATGTGCAGACCACCCGATGCCAGCACGGCATCGTGACGCACCTGCCAGTCGGCTTTGATCTGCGCAATTTGTTCTGGGGTCGGGTTTTCCAGCTCCGCCACTTCGGCCTGCCAGCTACCGCCCAGCATAATATCGGTACCACGACCCGCCATGTTGGTGGCGATGGTTACGGCCGCCGGATAACCCGCCTGCGCAACGATGTCCGCTTCTTTGGCGTGGAATTTGGCGTTAAGAACGTTGTGCTTAATGCCCGCTTTGGTCAGCTCGTTGGAAACCACTTCGGATTTCTCGATGGAGATGGTCCCCACCAGAACCGGCTGGCCATTGGCAGTACGGTCGCGAATATCTTCGATAATCGCCTGAATTTTTTCCGCTTCGGTCATGTACACCAGGTCCGGCATATCCTTACGGATCATCGGACGGTTGGTAGGAACAACCACGGTATCCAGCTTGTAGATAGAGCTGAATTCAAACGCTTCGGTATCTGCAGTACCGGTCATCCCTGCCAGCTTCTCGTACAGACGGAAGTAGTTCTGGAAGGTAATGGACGCCAGCGTCTGGTTTTCGTTCTGAATATCCACACCTTCTTTGGCTTCAACCGCCTGGTGCAGACCGTCAGACCAGCGACGCCCCTGCATGGTACGGCCGGTGTGCTCATCGACGATGATCACTTCGCCGTCTTTTACGATGTAGTCGACGTCGCGAGTGAACAGCGCGTGCGCGCGCAGCGCGGCGGTCACGTGGTGCATCAGCATAATGTTGCTCGGGGAGTACAGAGACTCGCCCTCTTCCATAATGCCTTCAGCGACCAGCAGCTCTTCAATTTTCACCAGACCACGTTCGGTCAGGTTCACCTGGCGCGCTTTTTCATCCACAGAGAAGTGACCTTCACCCTGGAAGGTATCGGAGTCTTCTTTCTCCTGACGCAGCAGGTGTGGAATGATTTTGTCGACTTTACGGTACATCTCGGAGCTGTCTTCAGCCGGGCCGGAGATGATCAGCGGGGTACGCGCTTCGTCGATCAGGATGGAGTCCACTTCATCCACCAGCGCATAGTGCAGCTTACGCTGGACGCGCTCTTCAGGGCTGAACGCCATGTTGTCGCGCAGGTAGTCGAAGCCGTATTCGTTGTTAGTACCGTAGGTGATGTCCGCGTTATACGCTTCGCGCTTGGCTGGCGCAGGCAGGCCGGACATGTTGATGCCCACGGTCAAGCCTAAGAATTCAAACAGCGGACGGTTATTTTCGGCGTCACGCTGTGCCAGATAGTCGTTGACGGTAACGACGTGAACGCCTTTACCGGTCAGTGCGTTCAGGTAAGCGGGCAGCGTTGCGGTCAGGGTTTTACCTTCACCGGTGCGCATTTCCGCGATGCAGCGCTCGTTAAGCACCATACCGCCCAGCAGCTGCACGTCGAAGTGACGCATGCCGAATACACGTTTACTCGCTTCACGCACAACGGCGAACGCTTCCGGGATCAGGCTTTCCAGGGTTTCGCCTTTTTCCAGACGCGCGCGGAACTCCGCCGTTTTCGCCTTCAGCTCGTCATCGGACAGCTTTTCCATCGCCGGTTCCATACCGTTGATGACGGCAACAGCTTTACGCATACGGCGCAGGGTACGATCGTTACGACTACCAAAAACTTTGGTTAATAATTTGATTAACATAATAAATTCTCAAACGCCCCAGATGGGCAGATAAATTAAGGTATTGAAAGAAGGTTAATTTAGCTGAGGCGTTGCGGTCCGGCACGGATGCCGTGAACCTGGCTTATCCATGTCGAGACAGAAAATGTGGCAGGAGGAATGAGCGCGAATTGCGCCCTCTGACGAACCATAACCGGCGGCTGGCTGTCCTGCGTGAGCAGCGCGTTGAGCGTGTCCAGCAGAGCAAGATGCTGAGCCTGAACCGGCAGCGTCTCTTCAGCAACAGGCATGGTCTGCGGTGCCATCGCGAAGGACAGATGGCGGATAACCGTGCGGATGGCGTGTTGATGCCAGTAATCAACCGAGAAGTTTGGGCGGCGATTCGCTTCAAGCAGCGCGAGGTTAGTAAAATTAACCCGCGTGGTAAGATCGTGCTTGGTGGTGGAGGTTTTTGTCGGTGTTGCCGCTTCAGCACTGTTACTGAGCGCAGGCAAGCCGAGGCTCGCCGCGACCATCCCTAATAAGAGATGCGGCCAGAAGTAACGTCTGCCAAATTGTCGCCAGCGCGTCAGTATTCCGCTCACCTGCTCCACCCAATAAGCCAGCCTTTCAGAGGCTGAGTTCAGTTATTCTTTTTAGCGCCCAGATATTACCACTAAAGCCAATGCGCAGCAGCAGGAATGACGTAATGCAGCAGGGAAAAACGGTCAAGAATGCAGCTAACGCACAGATTTTCTACGCCAGACGGGCGTGCGGATTAACCGGGGAAAACAAAGAAGAGTAAAAATAAAAACGACTGGTCTTCCTGGTCGGAGAGAGTACCAGGTTAACCAGTCGATTTTTTACGAACGGTACAGACGGTTACGCCAGAACCATGTTCGGTGCTTTGAAGGCCAGCGGCAGTTCAGCTTCGTCTTCAAAGGTCACATATTCCCAGGCTTCCTGTTTTGCCAGGACGGCCTGCAACAGTTTGTTGTTCAGCGCATGACCGGATTTGAACGCGGTAAATGCACCAATGATGTTGTGACCACACATAAACAGGTCGCCGATCGCATCCAGCATTTTGTGACGAACGAATTCATCTTCAAAACGCAGGCCGTCTTCGTTCAGTACGCGATAATCGTCAACAACGATGGCACAATCGAAGCTACCGCCCAGGCACAGGCCGCGGGACTGCAGATATTCGATATCACGCATAAAGCCGAACGTACGAGCACGGCTGATCTGACGCATAAACGCATCAGCAGAGAAGTTCATCGCATAGCGCTGAGTGCTGGAGTCAATCGCCGGATGGTTAAAGTCGATGGTAAAGTCCAACGAGAAACCATTGTACGGTTTGAATTCAGCCCACTTGTCGCCATCTTCGACACGAACGGTCTCTTTGATGCGAACAAATTTCTTCGCGCAGTTCAGTTCTTCGATGCCGGCATCCAGCAACAGATAGACGAACGGTGCAGCACTACCATCCATGATCGGGATTTCTGGTGCATCGACTTCAACGATAATGTTGTCGATACCCAGACCCGCCAGGGCGGCGTTCAGGTGCTCTACGGTAGAAATCCGCACGTCATGCTCGTTCACCAGGCAAGTACAGAGCATTGTATCACGCACAGATTTGGCATCGGCCGGAAAATCTACCGGTGGATTCAAGTCGGTGCGACGATAGATGACCCCGGTATTGGCCGGCGCAGGGCGTAGCGTCAGGGTGACTTTCTTGCCGGTATGTAAACCGACACCCGTCGCCTGAACGATACGTTTAAGTGTCCTTTGTTTGATCATCGTATAATCTCGCCAAATTAACTATCCAACCGAGAGTGTATATCACTAACGGTGGGCCAGTTTAGCACAAAGAGCGAAAATCCCCAAATTCCAGCCAATTCCTAGTCTGCTTGCTTACGCAGGAACGCCGGGATATCCAGATAATCTGGCTCTTTTGCCGTTTGTGGAGTCGGGTCGTTTACCACTTTCGCGGCCGGTTTCTGCTCCTGAGTCAGTGGAGACATACCGTGCTGCTGGTAACGATCCATCACCGGCTGCTGAGTCTGTTTGTTGGTCACCAGGGTGATCTCAGGACGCTTGTCCATACCGATACCGGTGGCAACAACAGTGACGCGCAGTTCGTCGTTCATTTCCGGGTCAAGGGAGGTACCGATTACCACGGTAGCGTTGTCAGAGGCGAACGCACGAATGGTGTTACCCACGGTTTCGAACTCATCCAGGCGCAGATCAAAGCCAGCGGTAATGTTGACCAGCACACCGCGCGCACCAGACAGATCGATATCTTCCAGCAGTGGAGAAGAGATCGCCATTTCTGCCGCTTCTTCTGCACGGTCTTCACCGCTCGCCACGCCAGAGCCCATCATCGCGTAGCCCATCTCGGACATCACGGTACGAACGTCTGCAAAGTCGACGTTCATCAGGCCAGGACGGGTAATCAGTTCAGCGATACCCTGAACCGCGCCTTTCAGCACGTCGTTTGCTGCGCCAAAGGCGTCCAGCAGGGAGATACCGCGACCCAGAACTTTCAGCAGCTTGTCGTTCGGGATGGTAATCAGCGAGTCCACATGTTTGGACAGCTCGGTGATACCCTGCTCCGCGAAGGCCATACGCTTCTTGCCTTCGAAGTTGAAAGGCTTGGTCACGACGGCAACGGTCAGGATACCTAAATCTTTTGCCACTTCAGCCACAACAGGTGCTGCACCGGTACCGGTACCGCCGCCCATGCCGGCTGCGATGAAGACCATGTCCGCACCTTCCAGTGCAGCACGCAGGGCTTCACGATCTTCTTCAGCCGCGTTGCGACCGACTTCCGGGTTAGCCCCAGCGCCCAGCCCTTTGGTGATGCCACCGCCGATCTGGATAGTCTGGCCAACTGCCGTCTTACGCAGCGCCTGCGCATCGGTGTTAACTGCAAAGAATTCAACACCTTCAATGCGTTCACGCACCATATGCTCTACGGCGTTACCGCCGCCGCCACCGACGCCGATGACTTTAATCACCGCGTCGTTGGTCAGTTCCATAGGTTCAAACATAATTTCTCTCTCCGTTGTGCCTGTCGCCCGAGACCGCTAATTCTCTCCGGTCTCTTAAAAAAATTAAAACTCTTTTCGCAACCAGGTGTTAAGTCGTTTGACCCACGACCCCACCGAGACGCGTTTTTCCACTTCTGCTTCACCACTCAAATGGGATTCTTTCCCGTAGTGCAGCAGGCCCACGGCCGTTGAATAATACGGCTCCTGAGCGTAATCCGTTAAACCGGTGATATTCAGCGGCGCACCAATACGCACCTGCGTATGGAATACGCGCTGAGCGCAGGCCGCAAGACCTTCAATTTGCGCTGCCCCGCCGGTTAATACAATCCCCGCCGCAAGATGATGCTTAACACCCTGCTGACGAAGCTGTTCCTGTAACTGCAAAATCTCTTCGTTGACCAGGTTGAGCAGCTCGGTATAGCGCGGCTCAATCACCTCTGCCAACGTCTGGCGCTGCAGGCTACGCGGTGGACGACCACCGACGCTTGGCACTTCAACGCTCTCATCTTTGCCAACGATTGAGCCCAGCGCACAGCCGTGGCGCACTTTAATCGCTTCTGCATCGCTCGGCGGCGTACCAAAGGCGTAGGCAATATCGCTGGTCACAACGTTCCCTGCGTACGGGATCACTTTGGTGTGGCGCAACGCACCGCCGGTATAGACAGCCATGTCCATTGTACCACCACCAATATCGACCACACAGACGCCCAGTTCACGTTCATCTTCGGTCAGCACGGAATAACTCGCGGCCAGACCGGCGAAAATAAGTTGGTCAACTTTCAGGCCACAACGTTCAACGGCTTTAACAATGTTCTTCGCCATATCGTTGTGACATGTGATCAGGTGCACTTTTGCCTGCATACGTACGCCGGAAAGACCCACCGGGTTCTTAATGCCTTCCTGGTAGTCGATCGCATATTCCTGCGGGATCACGTGCAGTACGCGATGCTCATCGCGGACGCGCACGGACTTCGCAGTATGCACAACGTTTTCAACGTCTTCCTGAGTCACTTCTTCTTCGGAAATCGGCACCATACCGATTTCGTTCTGGCAACTGATGTGCTTGCCAGAAAGGGCCAGATAGACAGAAGAAATCTGGCAATCTGCCATTAACTCAGCCTGATCGATGGCGCGCTGTACGCATTTCACCACCGACTCAAGGTCGTTTACCCCACCTTTATCCATACCACGGGATGGGCAACTCCCCACGCCAATGATATTGACCATACCGTCGGGCAGAACTTCCCCTACTAAAGCGGCAACCTTCGCGGTGCCAATCTCCAGTCCAACTACCAGTTTTCTGTCCGTCGCCTTGATCATTGTTGTTCTGCCTGTACCTGTGCCTGATTCTGTTGCTGATTAGGTTCCTCGACCGGAGCCGGCTCCCAACCGACTGCTGCGCCTGAGTCATAGCGCAAATCAACGTAGCTTATCCGTTTGCCGTCCGTCTGCGCCTGCTGCTGTAAAACCGGGTAAAGTTCTACAAATCGCGCCAGACGTTTCATTGTGTCGCCGCGGCCAAGGTTGAGCTTGATCCCGTTCGTTAACGTCAGTTGCCAGGAGCGGCGCGCCGTCATTGCGGCATCTTTTAACGTAAAGCGATCCTTAGCCAGCACCTGCCCCATCTCGCGGAAACCTTGTAACACTTCGTTTTCGCTGCCTTCAGGGCCATACAACATCGGTAAATTTTGCTTGTTGACGCGATCGCTTGGGACGCTGAAGGAATTTCCGTCTACGTCTACCATGTGCTGATCATTCCAACGCGCAATGGGCACATATTCAACCAGATGAATCTTCAATTCATCAGGCCATTGCTTTCTTACACTCGCCTGTTTTATCCACGGCAGACGTTCAATCTGGCTCTGGATAATATTGACGTCCTGGGTCATAAAGGTGCCAGGCGAGCCCAGGGCCAGAATAGACTGGCGAATATCATCGTTACGCGTGTAGTGACGCTCGCCGGTCACCACCAGCTTAGAGAGCGGTAAACGCTGCGCATCTTCCATCCAGCCCAGCACCATCCAGCCGCTGATAAACACGGTGCACAGCACCCCGAGCAGGAAGATAATCCCTGCAAGACGCGTTCCATTACTCCGGCGTGAAGACGTATATTCTTCCTCTTCATCGCGGTTGCGCGTGTTCAATGCAGCCTGAGACATATCAGCCCGCCTGGTCCAGAATACGTACGACTAACTGCGAGAAGCTCATCCCCGCCTGACGCGCGGCCATCGGCACAAGGCTATGGCTCGTCATGCCTGGAGAGGTGTTGGCTTCCAGCAGGTAAAATTGCCCGTCACCGTCGAGCATGACATCAATGCGTCCCCAGCCGCGGCAGCCTAAAACATTCCAGGCTTTGAGCACCAGAGACTGTAAATCGGCTTCACGTTCTGCTTCAAGACCACTTGGACAGAAATATTGCGTCTCATCAGAGAGATACTTCGCCTCATAATCATAGAAGACTCCGGCAGGTTGGATACGAATTGACGGTAAAATTTCTTCGCCAAGCATCGCAACGGTAAATTCCGGCCCGCTGAGCCATTTTTCAATCAGAACTTCTTCATCATGTTGAAATGCCAATGTTAAAGCGGCAGATAAATCCTCAGCTTTATCGACTTTAGACATCCCCACACTCGACCCTTCACGGCTCGGCTTAACAATAACCGGTAAGCCCAGCGCGGCAATGCGTGTATTAACGCTGTCCGACAGGCCCAATTCAAATTCAGTACGCGTCAGAGCAACCCATGGTGCAACGGGGAGCCCCGCGCCCTGCCACAGCAGTTTGCTGCGCAGTTTATCCATGGAGATGGCAGACGCCATCACGCCGCTGCCGGTATACGGCAGGCCGATTAACTCCAGCAGCCCTTGCAATGTACCGTCTTCACCGCCGCGGCCGTGCAGCGCAATGAAAACTTTATCGAAGCCCATCGCTTTCAACTGGGTCACATCAATCTCTTTCGGATCGATCGGATGGGCATCAACGCCACCTTCACGCAGGCCCGCCAGAACGGCAGCGCCTGAATTCAGGGACACTTCGCGCTCGGCGGAGGTGCCGCCAAACAGGACAGCAATCTTATCAGCCATGATGCTCGTCCTCCGGAGTTTGCGGCTTCAGTTTGATTTCGGCTAAGGTACGGGCGATTTTGCCGATATTTCCCGCACCCTGAATCAGAATCAAATCGTTACCCGTCAGCACCGGCGCGAGAATTTCTGCTGCCTGAGCCGGGTCCGAAACCAAAATAGGGTCCACTTTACCGCGTCCACGGATGGTGCGACATAAAGAACGGCTGTCCGCGCCCGGAATAGGAATTTCGCCCGCTGAATAAACATCCAGCATCAGCAGCGTATCGACCTGCGACAGCACGTTAGCGAAATCGTCATACAGGTCGCGGGTACGGGTGAAGCGGTGGGGCTGGAAAATCATCACCAGATTTTTGTCCGGCCAACCCGCACGAGCCGCTTTGATTGTGGCGTCCACTTCCGTTGGATGGTGACCGTAATCGTCTACCAGCATCGCGGTGCCCGATTTACCGTTCACGGCGTCCAGCGGGAATTCACCAAGGAAGTCGAAGCGACGGCCTGTCCCCTGGAAGCTTTCCAGCGCGCGCAGGATCGCGTCATCATCAATGCCTTCTTCCGTCGCTACCGCAACCGCCGCCGCCGCATTCAGGGCGTTATGGCGACCTGGCGCATTCAACGTCACGTGCAGCAATTCTTTGTCCTGACGCGCCAGGGTGAAATGCCCCTGCGCCCCAATCTGTTTGTACTCTTCCACACGAACATCAGCATCTTCGCTGAAGCCATAAGTGGTGATTTGACGACCGACGCGCGGCAGCAGCTCGCGGATCACCGGATCGTCAACGCACATTACCGCACGGCCATAGAACGGCAGGTTGTGCAGGAAGTTAATAAACGTCTGCTTTAAGTTTTCGAAGTCGCCCTGGTAAGTATCCATATGGTCAGCTTCGATATTGGTGACAATCGCCACCATCGGCTGCAGATGCAGGAACGACGCATCGCTCTCATCCGCTTCCGCAATCAGGTAACGGCTGTGGCCCAGACGCGCATGGACGCCTGCCGCTTTCACCAGACCACCGTTAACGAACGTCGGGTCCAGACCCGCTTCCGCATAAATGCTGGATACCATCGCCGTGGTGGTGGTTTTACCGTGCGTGCCCGCAACGGCGATACCGTGACGAAAACGCATCAGTTCCGCCAGCATCTCAGCGCGGCGGATCACCGGAATACGCGCTTCATGTGCGGCAACGATTTCCGGGTTGTCAGAGGAAATGGCGCTCGATACCACCACCACGCTCGCATCGCGCACGTTTTCCGGGCGATGGTTGAAATAGATAGTCGCCCCAAGCGACGCCAGCTGCTGCGTTACAGGGTTTGGCGCCAGGTCAGACCCGCTGATCTGATAACCTTCGTTAGCTAACACTTCGGCAATACCGCCCATGCCAGCACCACCGATGCCAACAAAGTGAATGTGCCGGACGCGACGCATCTCGGGCACGATAGAACGCAGTTTTGCCAGTTGTTGTGTATTCATTCTCTAAACGCCATCGACTACTTAAAAATTCGTGCCGCGCTTCACGCGCTGCGAGGGTTAAGCCTGGGCTGCCAGGCTCACTTCTTTTGCCACTCGTTCCGTTGCATCCGGGATAGCCGCTGCGCGCGCGCGCTGTGCCATTTCCAGCAATGCGTCTCTGTTCCAGCCCGCCAGAGTGGTGGCGACCGCATCGGCGGTAAATTGTGGCTGCTCAAAAATCTTCGCGGCACCGGCTTTCTCAAGCGGCAGCGCATTCCAGTACTGCTGCCTGTCTTTGTGCTGGAAAGGCACAAAAAGGGCTGGCAGACCCGCAGCGGCGATTTCGCTCACCGTCAATGCACCAGAACGACAGACCACGACATCGGCCCAGGCATAGGCTGCGGCCATATCGTCAATAAATTCCGTTACGTTGTGCTGCGGCTGTCCCGCTTCGGCGTAAGCCTGCTCAACGGTCTGCTGAGCACCTTTACCGCTCTGATGCCAGATGGTCACGGCATCGCCCAGCTTTGCGGCCACCTGCGGCATCGTCTGGTTCAGTATGCGTGCCCCCTGAGAGCCGCCGACAACCAGCACGCGTACCGGACCTTCACGACCATTCAGGCGAGCGTCAGGCAGCGGCAGCGCCAGCACATCGACGCGCACCGGGTTTCCGACGACATCCGCTTTCGGGAACGCGCCAGGGAATGCCTGCATCACTTTGGTGGCAATTTTTGCCAGCCATTTGTTGGTCAGCCCGGCGATACCGTTCTGCTCATGTAGCACAACAGGGATGCCCAGGGACCACGCCGCCAGCCCTCCAGGACCAGACACGTACCCGCCCATTCCCAGCACCACATCAGGCTTAAACTGCTTCATGATGGTGCGGGCCTGACGCCAGGCGTTAAAAATACGCACCGGTGCCAGCAGCATTGCCTTGAGGCCTTTGCCTCGCAGGCCAGAAATACGAATAAAGTCGATCTCAATACCGTGCTTCGGTACCAGATCGGCCTCCATGCGGTCTGCGGTTCCCAGCCAGCGTACCTGCCAGCCCTGATCCATTAAATGGTGCGCAACCGCCAGCCCCGGGAACACGTGTCCGCCGGTACCGCCTGCCATCACCATTAACCGCTTCGGTTGATTCATCGTGAACCTCGTGTAAACGCCTGGGCTTTCTCCAGACGCGTCTCATAATCTATGCGCAACAAAAACATGATGGCCGTCGACATAATCAGCAGACTCGAACCACCATAACTGATCAGCGGCAACGTCAGGCCCTTAGTCGGCAGCATACCCGCTGCGGCCCCGACGTTAACCAATGCCTGGAAGCTAAACCAGATACCAATTGAACAGGCTAAGAAACCTGAGAAGCGGTGATCGATCTCCAGCGCTTTTCGGCCAATCGACATGGCGCGGAAAGCGACGAAGAATACCATTAATAGCGCTAATACCACACCGATATAACCCAGTTCTTCCCCAATAATGGAGAAGATGAAGTCGGTGTGCGCTTCCGGCAAATACTCCAGTTTTTGCACCGAGTTGCCCAGGCCTTGCCCCCAGACTTCACCGCGACCAAACGCCATGAGCGACTGCGTCAGCTGATAACCGCTGCCGAACGGGTCTTCCCACGGGTTCCAAAACGAGGTCACGCGGCGGATACGGTAAGGCTCGGCGAGGATCAGCAGCACAACCGCCGAAATCCCCATCCCGATGATGGCGATGAACTGCCACAGCTTTGCACCCGCCAGGAACAGCATCGCCAGCGTGGTGACAAACAGTACCACCACGGTACCAAGGTCAGGCTGTGCCAGCAGCAGGATCGCCAGCACGAGAATCACGCCCATCGGCTTTAAGAAGCCGCGAAGGTTATTACGAACTTCATCAACCTTACGCACCAGGTAGTTCGCCAGGTAGCAGAACAGGGAAAGCTTGGTAAATTCCGCAGGCTGAATACGCAGTGGACCAAAGGCGATCCAGCGCGATGCCCCGTTAACGGAGCTCCCGACAACCAGTACGATCAGCAGCATGATAATGGACGCAATCAACATAGCCGTACTGTGCCGCTGCCAGAACGACATCGGCAGACGTAAGGTCACCAGCGCCAGGCAGAAAGCCAGAATGATGTACAGCCCGTCACGCTTGGCAAACAGGAAGGGATCGTTAGCCAGACGCTGCCCGACCGGCATGGAGGCCGAAGTCACCATGATAAAGCCGATCGCCGCCAGCCCCAGCGTAAGCCAGAAGAGCATGCGGTCATACATGATCAGGCTATCGGAATCCTTATCCCGGGAAGCCATCACCCAGCCTTTCAGTGCCGCAAACAGCCACACCAGAATTCCAAATCCTGGCAGGCGCGGCATTTTCAGGCGAGGGAGAGATAAACGCATCAGCCTAACTCCTTCGCCAGGCGGGTAAAGACATCACCACGCTGTTCGAAATTCTTGAATTGATCGAGGCTGGCGCAAGCCGGAGAAAGCAGCACCATGTCGCCTGGCTTCACGCGCGGCGCGATCAGGCGCAGCGCCTGTTCCATGGTCTCAGTTTGCTCGGCGATCTCCGGGCGCAGTTCAGCCAGTTCGCTGCCGTCACGGCCAAAGCAGTACAGGCGGATGTTATCTCCGGAGAGATACTGTTTCAGCGAGGAGAAATCTGCAGATTTTCCATCACCGCCCAGCAGCAAATGCAGCGTACCCTCAACGTGAAGACCGTTCAGCGCGGCCTCCGTGCTTCCCACGTTGGTGGCTTTGGAGTCGTTAATCCAGCGCACGCCGTTATGTTCCAGCGCTAACTGGAAGCGGTGCGCCAGACCGGTAAATGTGGTCAACGCCTTCAGGCTGGAAGAGCGCGGCAGGCCAACGGCATCCGCCAGCGCCAGTGCTGCCAGCGCATTGGTGTAGTTATGCTGACCGCAAAGCGTCATCTCTTTCACGTTCAGCACTTTTTCACCCTTCACGCGCAGCCAGGTTTCACCCTGCTGACGGTTCAGATGGTAATCACCCATGGTAATCCCAAAGCTGATGCAGCGGTCATCTGCGCCGCGCACCGGCATGGTCAGCGCGTCGTCGGCGTTAACCACGCAGACTTTGGCATTTTCATAAACGCGCAGCTTAGCCGCGCGGTACTGCTGCAGACCAAAGGGATACCGATCCATATGATCTTCAGTCACGTTGAGGATCGTCGCGGCAGCCGCGTGCAGGCTGGAGGTGGTTTCAAGCTGGAAGCTGGAAAGTTCCAGCACGTACAGCTCGCAGCCTTTATCCAGCAGCATCAGGGCTGGCAGGCCAATATTGCCGCCAACACCAACGTTCTTACCCGCCGCTTTTGCCATCTCGCCGACAAGCGTAGTGACCGTGCTTTTACCATTTGAGCCGGTAATGGCGATAATCGGAGCCTGCGCTTCGCGGCAGAACAGTTCGATGTCCCCAACAATCTCTACGCCCGCATCGGATGCAGCGCTGAGTGAAGGGTGCGCCAGCGCCATACCCGGGCTGGCAACAATCAGATCGGCGGCCAGCAGCCAGTCATCATTCAGACCACCAAGGTGGCGTTCAACCTGCTCCGGCAGCTTGTCCAGACCCGGCGGAGAGACACGCGTATCCATCACGCGTGGCGTGACGCCGCGCGCAAGGAAAAAGTCCACGCAGGAAAGGCCCGTGAGGCCCAACCCGATGATAACGACTTTTTTACCCTGGTAATCTGCCATGATTAACGTACCTTCAGCGTTGCCAGGCCAATCAGCACCAGCATCAGCGAAATAATCCAGAAGCGCACAATCACGCGCGGTTCCGGCCAGCCTTTCAGTTCATAGTGGTGGTGAATCGGCGCCATACGGAAGATGCGCTGGCCGCGCAGCTTGAAGGACCCGACCTGCAAAATCACCGACAGAGTTTCAACCACAAACACACCGCCCATGATCACCAGCAGGAACTCCTGGCGCAGCAGCACGGCAATAATGCCCAGCGCGCCACCCAGCGCCAGTGAACCGACGTCACCCATGAAGACCTGCGCCGGATAGGTGTTAAACCACAGGAAGCCCAGCCCCGCGCCGACAATCGCCGTACAGACGATCACCAGCTCGCCCGCGTGGCGCAGGTAAGGGATGTGCAGATAGTTGGCAAAGTTCATGTTACCGGTCGCCCAGGCCACCAGCGCAAAACCGCCCGCCACAAAGACGGTAGGCATAATCGCCAGTCCATCCAGACCATCGGTCAGGTTCACCGCGTTACCGGTGCCGACAATCACGAAGTACGCAAGCAGGATATAGAACAGCCCCAGCTGCGGCATTACGTCCTTGAAGAAGGGCACCACCAGCTCGGTTGCAGGGGTGTCTTTCCCTGCCAGATACAGCGCGAAGGCGACGCCCAGCGCGATGACCGACATCCAGAAATACTTCCAGCGGGCGATCAGGCCTTTGGTGTCTTTGCGTACCACTTTGCGATAGTCATCGACGAAGCCAATGATCCCGTAACCCACCAGAACCGTCAGTACACACCAGACATACGGGTTGGACGGATACGCCCACAGCAGCACGGAAACAACGATCGCGGTCAGGATCATGATCCCGCCCATCGTTGGGGTACCGCGTTTGCTGAAGTGAGATTCCGGACCGTCATTACGCACAACCTGGCCGAAAGAGAGCTTTTGAAGACGGGCAATCATGCGCGGGCCCATCCACAACGAGATGAACAGCGCAGTCAGCAGGCTGACAATGGCGCGAAACGTCAGATAGGAAAAGACGTTAAAGCCTGAGTAATATTTGACCAAATGTTCGGCCAGCCAAACTAACATGTCCCGTTCTCCTGTAATGCGTGCACAACCTCTTCCATGGCGGCACTACGTGAACCTTTCACTAACACTGTCACAATTTGTTTTTCTGTTATTAATGCCTTAAGGCGCTCAATCAACGCCGCTTTTTCGGCAAAGTGCTCACCGACACCGCTGGCGTGGCTAATTGCCTGGCTCAGTTTTCCTGCGCTCAGCACGCAATCAATGCCCGCCGCTTTCGCCGCGTCACCGACCTGGGTATGACAGGCTTCGCTTTCATCACCCAGCTCGGCCATATCGCCAACCACCATCACGCGGTAGCCCGGCATTTCAGATAACACCTGCACCGCCGCCGTCATCGAGCCAACGTTCGCGTTATAGGAGTCATCCAGCAGCAGTTTGTTTTCCGAAAGCTGAATCGGGAACAGACGCCCCGGCACGGCTTTCAGATTCGCCAGCCCGGCTTTGATCGCATCATGCGACGCGCCAACCGCCATGGACAGCGCCGCCGCCGCAAGCGCATTGGCGATGTTATGACGACCCGGCAGCGGCAGCAGAACATCCACGCCACCCGTTGGTGTATTGAGGGTGAACTCCGTCCCATGGGACGTTACATGGATATTCGTCGCCGTAAAGTCACTGTTGGCGGCATTCGGTGAGAAGCGCCAGGTCTTACGTGAACCAATAATGCTTTGCCAGTTCAGCCAGTCATTGTTGTCGGCATTCATAATGGCAATTCCGTCAACCGGCAGACCGGTGTAGATCTCGCCTTTGGCTTTCGCCACGCCTTCCAGCGACCCGAAACCTTCCAGATGTGCGGCGGCAAGGTTATTCACCAGCGCCGCCTCCGGGCGAGTCAGGCTCACGGTCCAGGCGATTTCGCCCTGGTGGTTTGCCCCTAACTCGATCACCGCAAATTCATGTTCCCTGGTCAGGCGGAGTAATGTCATCGGCACGCCGATGTCATTATTTAGGTTACCCGCGGTATAAAGTGTGTTTCCGCACTGGCCGAGAATCGCCGCCGTCATCTCTTTTACGGACGTTTTACCGGACGACCCCGTCAGCGCGACAACGCGAGCCGGAACCTGCTGACGGACCCATGCCGCCAGTTCACCAAATGCCAGACGGGTATCGTTCACCACAATCTGCGGCAGATCGATATCCAGCCTGCGGCTGACCAGCAGCGCAGCAGCACCATTTTCTTTGGCCTGCTGTGCAAAATCATGCGCATCAAAACGCTCGCCTTTCAGCGCCACAAACAGACAACCCGCGGTCACTTTGCGGGTATCCGTGGTCACGGCGTCAATGGTCAGATCCTGACCCAGCAATTCGCCGTGCAGTACCGAAGCGGCCTGGCTTAGCGTGAGGCTAATCATGCCACGACTCCCAGCAGACGAGCTGCCGTTACGCGGTCCGAGTAGTCCAGACGGCGATTGCCAACGATCTGATAATCTTCATGGCCTTTACCCGCCAGCAGGACAACATCATTCTCCCGCGCCTGCATGATGGCGTTGGTCACGGCTTCCGCACGGCCTTCCACCACGCGAGCACGACCCGCATCCAGCATGCCCGCCAGAATGTCGTTAATGATGGCGCGCGGCTCTTCGGTACGCGGGTTGTCATCGGTCACTACCGGAATATCCGCAAACTGCTCGGCAATAGCGCCCATCAGCGGGCGTTTGCCCTTGTCGCGATCGCCGCCGCAGCCAAATACGCACCAGAGCTTACCGGCACAGTGCAGGCGAGCTGCTTCCAGCGCCTTCTCCAGCGCATCCGGCGTGTGGGCGTAGTCGACCACAACCGTCGGTTTACCCGGCGCGCTGAACACTTCCATACGGCCGCAAACAGGCTGCAGTCGCTCAGCGGTTTTCAGCAGGTCGGCCATTGGATAGCCCAGCGCCAGCAGTGTCGCCAGCGCCAGCAGCAGGTTGCTGACGTTAAACGCGCCCATCAGGCGGCTTTCAATTTCGCCTTCACCCCAGGAAGAGGCAAAGCGGATTGTCGCCCCACTGTCGTGGTAATTCACTTCAACCGCCTTCAGCCAGCGGCCGTGGCAGTTTGGATTGATATGGTCTTCCATCGACACCGCAACCGCATCCGGCAGCTTAGCCAGCCAGCGGCGGCCCACTTCGTCGTCGGCGTTGATGATGGCTTGTCCGTAATGGTGAGTAGAGAACAGCAGCCATTTCGCGGCTTCGTAATGCTCCATATCACCATGATAATCAAGATGATCGCGGCTCAGATTGGTAAACACGGAAGCGGCAAATTTCAGCGCCGCGACGCGGTGCTGTACCAGACCGTGCGAAGAGACTTCCATCGCAGCAAAGGTTGCCCCCTGCCCTGCCAGACCGGCAAGCACATGCTGTACGTCTACCGCGGAACCGGTGGTGTTTTCCGTCGGGCTCACTTTGCCCAGCAGGCCATTACCCACGGTCCCCATCACCGCACCGGTTTCACCCAGCAGCTGGGCCCACTGCGCCATCAGCTGCGTGGTGGTGGTTTTACCGTTCGTACCCGTCACGCCAACCAGGCGCAGCTGGTCGGAAGGTTCGTGATAGAAACGCCCTGCAAGCGCAGAGAGACGCTCATTTAACTGGCTGAGATAGATAACCGGCACACCGTGCATTTCACGGATTTCACCGTCGGTTGCCTCATCTTTGGCCTCAGCAATAATGGCAGCAACACCTTGCGCAATCGCCTGCGGGATATAACGACGCCCGTCCGCCTGATGACCGACCACCGCCACAAAAAGATCGCCAGAAGCAGCCACGCGGCTGTCCAGTACCATCTCTCGCAGTGCTCGCTCCGGTGCATTAGGCACCCACGGAGCGAGAAGGTCGCGCAAATTACGATCTGCCACCTGTACCCTCGCCTTGATTAATTACAAATTCACTTTTGTCGCCCGTCGCCAGCGCATCCGGTTCAATGTTCATGGTGCGCAATACGCCGCCCATGATGGCCCCGAACACAGGCGCGGAGACGGCGCCGCCGTAGTATTTACCCGCCTGTGGATCGTTAATGACGACCACCAGCGCAAAACGCGGATTGCTTGCAGGCGCTACGCCTGCGGTATAGGCAATGTATTTGTTGATGTAGCGGCCGTCTGGCCCCACTTTTTTCGCTGTACCGGTTTTAATGGCGATGCGATAGCCTTTAATCGCCGCCTTCACGCCGCCGCCGCCGGGCAGCGCCACGCTTTCCATCATATGAACAACAGTACGGACGGTTGATTCCGGGAAGATACGCTCACCGGGAACCGGTGGATCAACTTTGGTAATCGACAGCGGGCGATAAACGCCATAGCTGCCGATCGTTGCGTAGACTCGCGCTAACTGTAACGGGGTTACCATTAGCCCGTAGCCGAAAGAGAAGGTGGCCCTCTCTATGTCAGACCACCGTTGTTTTTGAGGATATAAGCCACTGCGTTCTCCGACCAACCCCAAATTGGTCGCCTTTCCAAGCCCAAAACGTGAGTAAGTCTCTACTAACGCTGAGGACGGCATCGCTAACGCCAGCTTTGAAACACCGACGTTACTCGACTTCTGTAACACCCCGGTCAGGGTTAATTCGCTGTAGCGCGCCACGTCTTTGATTTCGTGACCGTTAATTCGGTAAGGAATGGTATTCAGTACGGTGTTTTCATTGACGATACCGCGCTGAAGTGCAGTCATGACCACCATCGGCTTCACGGTTGAACCCGGTTCGAACACGTCGGTGATGGTACGGTTACGCATAACATCCTTCTGCGTACCGGTGAGATTGTTAGGGTTGTAGGATGGGCTATTGGCCATCGCCAGCACTTCTCCCGTGCTGACATCAACTAGCACGGCACTGCCCGATTCCGCTTTGTTAAAGGCCACGGCATTGTTCAGCTCGCGGTAAACCAGCGCCTGTAGCCGCTCATCAATACTCAGTGCAAGGTTGTGTGCGGCCTGGCTGTCCGTTGAGGAAATATCCTCGATCACGCGACCATAGCGGTCTTTGCGCACAATGCGCTCGCCGGGCTGGCCGGTGAGCCATTTATCAAAGCTTTTTTCAACGCCTTCAATCCCCTGGCTATCAACGTTAGTAAAGCCAATGAGGTGAGCAGTCACTTCGCCGGATGGATAGTACCGGCGTGATTCTTCACGCAGATGGATCCCCGGCAGCTTCAATTTTTTGATGTAATCCGCCATGTCAGGGTTCACCTGACGCGCCAGATAGATAAAGCGCCCTCTCGGGTTCGTATTCACACGCGAAGCTAACTGGTCCAGCGGCATCTTCAGCGCGTCCGCAAGGGCCTTCCAGCGGTTATCAAGCGTGATCCCGCCAGCATCATGCAGCTCTTTCGGATCGGCCCAGATTGCCTTCACCGGCACGCTTACCGCCAGCGGACGACCGGAGCGATCGGTGATCATTCCGCGAGACGTCGACACTTCCTGCACGCGAAGAGAGCGCATATCACCCTGACGCACCAGCATGTCAGGGGCGATGATTTGCAACCACGCCACGCGTCCCAGCAGAAAACCCAGCGCCAGTAAAATGCAGCCGCAAAGCAACGCAAAACGCCAACTGACAAAGTTGGCCTGTTCTTCCTGACGTTTTGGTTTTAGCGTTTTTGCCGCTGCTTTCATGCGTCGCGTTTTCCCTTATTTTTGTACTACGATATTTTCCTGCGATGGATCAACATGCTGCAGCTGCAGCTTTTCCGTTGCGATCCGTTCAACCCGGCTGTGATCGCCAAGCGCGTTTTCTTCAAGGATCAGATTTCGCCATTCAATATCCAGCGCATCGCGTTCCAGCACCAGCTGCTCGCGTTGCGCAGTCAATAAACGTGTATGGTGGGCAGTTGTCACCACCGTTACTGCCGTCACAATGATGCAAATGAACAAGCAGAGTGGCAGCTTCCCAAACCGCAAAAGATCGTCGCCGATCACGCCAGGCAAGGCATGGCGCTCGTTGCTTCCTAACGATCCCTTAACTTTGCTTAGGGTCTCTGTCACTCTGCCGATCATGCGTTCGTCCTCTCTGCAACTCGCAGCACTGAACTACGGGCACGTGGATTCTCTGCCACCTCTTCTTCACCCGGCATCAACTTGCCTAATGCTCGCAACTGACGACCACCCAGCTTCCTGAGTTGTTCTTCCGTCATCGGCAGCCCCGCTGGAACCTGAGGACCGCGGCTTTGTTCACGCATAAAGCGCTTCACAATACGGTCTTCCAGCGAATGGAAGCTGATGATGGATAACCGCCCACCCGGGGCCAGCACGTCGAGCGAGTTTTTTAGCGCCAGCTCTATTTCCTCCAGTTCACTGTTTACCCAGATACGAACCGCCTGGAAGGTACGGGTCGCGGGATGTTTGTGCTTATCCTTCACCGGTGTTGCGGCCGCGATCACCTCGGCCAACTCTTTGGTGCGGGTCATTGGCTCGATGCGATTGCGCTCAACGATGGCGCGCGCAATACGTTTGCCAAAGCGCTCTTCGCCGAACGTTTTGATGACCCAGGCGATATCCGCTTCGTCAGCAGTTTGTAACCACTCTGCGGCAGACTGGCCGCGTGTCGGATCCATGCGCATGTCCAGTGGACCGTCACGCATGAAGGAGAATCCGCGCTCTGCATCATCAAGCTGAGGTGAAGAGACGCCAAGATCGAGAAGAATTCCGTCGATCTTGCCCGTCAGACCGCGCTCGGCTACGTAATCAGCCAGCGCAGAAAAAGGTCCATGCACGATGGAAAAGCGTGGGTCATCGATGGTTTGTGCAACGGCAATCGCCTGCGGATCGCGATCGATTGCCAGCAGACGTCCTTCCGCTCCTAGCCGGGAGAGGATCAGACGCGAGTGGCCACCGCGACCAAAAGTGCCATCAATGTAGATGCCGTCTGGACGAATATTCAGACCGTTAACGGCCTCATCCAGCAACACCGTTGTATGTTTATAATTTTCCATCATATTTATAGAGACAAGTCCTGCAGCCGTTCCGACAATGTTGCGGAATCGGACTGCTCAGCGTCGATATCTTCCTTGACCTGTTGATACCAGGTCGTTTCGTCCCACAGTTCAAACTTATTGAACTGCCCGACCAGCATCACTTCTTTTGTCAGACCCGCATGTTGCCGCAACACAGGCGCAATCAGTAATCGTCCTGCGTTGTCCATCTGACACTCACTGGCATGTCCCAATAACAACCGCTGTACGCGGCGCTCTTGCGGATTCATGCTCGACAGTCGCGACAGCTTTTGCTCAATAATTTCCCATTCGGGTAAAGGGTAAAGCAGCAGGCAGGGGGAGTTGATGTCAATGGTGCAAACCATTTGACCTGAAGCGTTCTCAATCAGCTGGTCGCGGTATCGGGTTGGTACCGATAAGCGCCCTTTGCTGTCGAGATTGACTAACGTAGCTCCACGGAACATGCCAGCCTCACCCCTCCTCACCACTTTAACCCACAAATTCCCACCTAAAGGAGTTTACGGAGCGATGGAAAAGCTTGTCAAGCCAGGACTCTCTCTATACGGACCCGAAAGCCCTCTATTTACAGAGATAAGCAGACCTGGTTAATAACTGCACAACTGGCGAGGCAAAATTAACGTTATGAATATTTGTAAGAAAAAAACCGAATATGCACACTAGCGTTAAAGCTCACTCAATATCATCGCAAGGAAATATAAAGTGTCAGTTTGCGACGCGGGCAGCATTTTAAGACATATTGCCAGGGGATAACAGCGCCAGATTCATCGCGGCAACGTGAGCGTTCCACGGCGGGCAGGCCAGGCAGAAGGGAAAGAGAAAAAACGTTTGAATATTCATCACCCGAAGCAGGTTTGTAACAAAACAATACAAAATTAGCCTTTTAAAATGGCATCAGTATTCTTTTAAAGGCAATTTAAACGCTGAAACGAATTAAGAATAATAGCAGGCTATGATTCCTAAGGAATTATCCTAATTTTACTGCGGGAATTAAGGTAACCATTAATTCTGTAAAAGGGGGGCTGTTTTCACGCCCCCCCAGGAATGGATTAATGACGGCTTAAAATGCCACGACGATAAAGATTACGTTTAATGCGTGTGAGGCCAGGCTTCGGTTTGCGGGGCTCATCCAGGCTTGCCAGTACAATCTCCAGCACGCGCTCTGCCACGTCGCGGTGGCGCTGAGCCACGGCCAGTACCGGGCACTGCAGGAAATCGAGCAGTTCGTTATCACCAAAGGTTGCGATGGCAAGATCCGATGGCAGCTTCCCGTCACGACGCAGCGTCACGTCCATCACCCCCTGCAGCAGCGCAAATGAGGTCGTGAACAGCGCCTGAGGCATCGGATGCGTTTCAAGCCATTTTTCGAACAATTGTGCGGCGGCTTCGCGTTCATAGCTGTTGGCATAGAGATAGTGAACCTCACGCGGATCCTCTTTCCAGGCGGTCCTGAAACCTTGTTCACGCAGGAAGCTCACCGAAAGCTCTGGCAGCGCGCCAAGATACAGCACGGTTTCGGCCGGGAAGGTTCTTAGCTCGGCCGCCAGCATTTCCGCATCATCCTGATCGGCGCCGACGACGCTGGTGAAATGCTCCCGGTCAAGGGCACGGTCGAGTGCGACAATCGGGAACGGGTCGTTAGCCCAGCGCTGGTAAAAAGGATGTTCTGGCGGTAATGAGGTTGAAACGATGATGGCATCCACCTGACGCTGGAGCAGATGCTCAATACAGCGCATCTCGTTATCGGGCTGGTCTTCAGAACAGGCAATCAGTAATTGATAGCCGCGCTGGCGCGCCTGACGTTCGAGATAGTTGGCGATACGGGTGTAGCTGGTGTTTTCCAGGTCCGGGATCACCAGACCAATCGAGCGGGTGCGCCCGGCGCGGAGACCGGCTGCGACAGCATTCGGATGGTAGTTATGCTCACGAACCACCGCCATGACTTTTTCAACGGTCTTATCGCTGACACGATACTGCTTTGCCTTACCGTTAATCACATAGCTGGCCGTAGTTCGTGACACGCCGGCTAACCGGGCGATTTCATCCAGTTTCACAATTGCCCCTTAAAAAAAGAAAAGAGTCCATGGCCCTGTCAAGGTTATGGTTAAATCTTTTAACATCTAAACGCAGAAAAGCCTTCGCGGCAACCGCTTTTATCTGCGTTGTCGGCTGATTACACAAAAAAAAGCCCGGCTTTGGTGACCGGGCAGAAAGAGGCGAACCTTTTTGACAGCTAACGCATGATTTTATCGCCGCGCGAAAGGCCAACCACGCCAGAGCGCGCGACTTCTACAATTTTTGCCACATCCCGCACGGAGGCCAGGAAGGCATCCAGCTTATCACTTGTTCCCGCCAGCTGAACCGTATAAATAGAAGGCGTGACGTCAATAATCTGCCCACGGAAGATATCCGTATTGCGTTTGACCTCTTCACGTCCGTAGCCGCTGGCCTGAATTTTTACCAGCATCACCTCACGCTCAACATAAGCGCCCTGCCCCAGCTCGCTCACGCGAAGCACATCAACCAGCTTATGCAGCTGTTTCTCGATCTGCTCGAGCACCTTGGCGTCGCCGACGGTCTGGATCGTCATGCGCGACAGCGTGGGATCGTCCGTCGGCGCAACGGTCAGGCTTTCAATGTTGTAACCGCGCTGAGCGAATAGCCCGATGACGCGTGACAGTGCGCCAGACTCGTTTTCCAGTAATACAGATAGTATCCGGCGCATATCAGGTTCTCTCCGTTTTGCTTAACCACATTTCGTCCATTCCACCACCGCGAATATGCATCGGGTAAACGTGTTCGGTACCATCCACAATGACATCCATGAACACGAGGCGGTTGTTTTTCACGTGCTCAAGCGCTTCACCGAGTTTCGTTTCCAGCTCTGCCGGATCGGTCACCCGCATGCCAATATGCCCATAGGCTTCCGCCAGACGGACAAAGTCCGGAAGCGATTTCATATAGGACTGAGAATGGCGGCCGGAATAGATCATATCCTGCCACTGCTTCACCATGCCGAGATAGCCGTTGTTCAGGTTCAGCACCAGGACCGGCAACTCATATTGCAGCGCAGTAGACAGCTCCTGAATATTCATCTGAATACTGCCATCACCGGTCACGCAGACCACGGTTTCATTTGGCAGCGCCAGCTTCACGCCCAGCGCGGCTGGCAGACCGAAGCCCATCGTGCCGAGCCCCCCGGAGTTGATCCAGTGGCGCGGCTTATCAAACGGATAATAGAGTGCGGCAAACATCTGATGCTGGCCGACGTCAGACGTCACGTACGCATCACCTTTGGTCAGGCGCCAGATCGTTTCGATCACCGCCTGCGGCTTAATGTGCTCACTTTGCGTGTCATACTTCAGACACTGACGCCCACGCCATTGTTCGATCTGCTGCCACCAGTCGCGTATCTCATCCAGCGGCTGCGAGACCGTTTCCTGCGCCAGCAGATCCAGCATTTGCTCCAGGACCTGACGCGCATCCCCGACGATTGGCACATCTGCCGGAACCGTTTTCGAAATAGAGGTGGGGTCGATATCAATGTGCAACACGGTCGCATTCGGACAGTATTTCGCCAGGTTATTGGTGGTGCGATCGTCAAACCGAACGCCAACAGCAAAGATCACATCCGAGTTATGCATCGTCATGTTGGCTTCATAGGTGCCGTGCATACCCAGCATCCCCAACGCCTGACGGTGCGTTGCCGGGAATGCCCCGAGCCCCATCAGCGACGATGCGACAGGAAGATTCAGCTTTTCGATCAGCTCACGCAGCTGCGTTTCGCAGGCGGAATTAACGGCACCCCCACCCACATAGACTACCGGTTTCTTCGCTGCCACAAGCGTCTGCAGCGCGCGCTTAATTTGGCCTTTGTGCCCCTGCGTCGTTGGGTTGTAGGAGCGCATGCTCACTGATTCCGGCCAGACATAAGGCAGCTTATTCGCCGGGTTTAGAATATCTTTTGGCAGATCGACCACTACCGGGCCTGGACGCCCGCTTGCTGCCAGCCAGAAGGCTTTTTTCAGCACGCCGGGAATGTCTTCGGTTTGCTTCACCAGGAAGCTGTGCTTCACCACGGGGCGTGAAATCCCCACCATGTCGCACTCCTGAAAAGCATCGTAGCCAATCAAGGAGGTTGCAACCTGACCGGAAAGAATGACCAGCGGAATGGAGTCCATATACGCTGTCGCGATACCGGTAATGGCGTTGGTCGCACCGGGCCCAGACGTGACTAATACCACACCCACTTCACCCGTCGCGCGTGCCAGCCCGTCAGCCATGTGTACCGCCGCCTGCTCGTGACGAACCAGAACATGGTCAATGCCGCCTACCGTATGAAGCGCATCATAAATATCGAGGACTGCGCCTCCCGGGTAGCCGAACACTTGCTTCACGCCCTGATCGATCAGCGATCGAACGACCATTTCCGCGCCAGACAACATCTCCATGCTTTGCCTCCAGGCTTTTTGTTATAGACAGAAAGCAGAATTCATTTCCGCCCCGTCTTACGATAGGGATTAACCCATCTTATATAATGCAGAGTGATCGTTACCTTAACCGCTCGCTATAAGGCAGGCAATTGGCAAACAAGGCGGGGGAAATGCCTTCCGAAGCAGAAAAGAGAGCCAGTCTGGAGGGTTATGGTGAATTCATCTGTAATCAGCGGTTGGGATAATGAATCATCGCATAAAAGTGAGATGATTCAGGAAATCATCTATTTTTGACGGTATGACAACCGTTGAAAAAAATCATTCAGAATAAAATATCATTAATACGAAAAATACCAGGATAAACCGCATGTATTTATGCGATTTATCCTGACGCGCTTATCGACGACAGACGCTGATAAGCAACTCTTCCATCCACTGATGCCCTTTATCCCGACCAGCTGCTTCATGCCATGAAAGGTAACAAGTACGGCTATTAAGCTTGAGCGGTAATGGCAAAATTTGCAGATTAAGCTGTTCAGAGAACTCTTCCGCCAGCCAGCGCGGGGCAATAGCGACCAGGTGCGTCTGGGAAACGACGTTTAATACGCTGACCATTGCCATGCCCTGGTAAGCAACGCTCGCTTGTTTATCCGCAGTGTCATACCACGGCAGGCTAAATGAAGCATACCTGTCGAGGGCGACAACGGCATGTTGCTCATTAAAGACATCATTTTCACGCAGCGGAGAATTCATTCTCGGATGTTTTTTACTGGCGACCAGGACCATTTCATCTTTAAATAGCGGTACGCAGGAAAACTCCGGGCGACGGAACTCTTCGTATCCTAAGACAAACTCCGTTTCCTGATAACGAAGCTGGTGCTCGGTGTTCTGATTTAGTGAAGACTTAAAAACCAGATGAATATTTGGCGCAATCGTTTCAACTTTATTATATATAACAGAGGTCAAATAATTGTCTAGCGGGCTGCAAACGCATAAATGGAATACTCGCTCACTGCTTAAGGGTTCAAAGCCTGAACCAGGCAATTCATTTTGTACCAGTTGCAGCGCCTGACGGATAGAGCCAAACAGTTGAAATGCGCGGGCAGTGGGTTGGATCCCTCTCCCGTAACGTACGAATAATTCGTCGTTAAACATTAACTTAAGCCTGGCCACCGCATTACTTACCGCAGGTTGAGACATGCCAAGGGATTGAGCTGCTCGCGTGATATTCTGCTCCTGCATCACCGCGTCAAAAACGGTTAACAGGTTAAGATCCACAGTGCGTAACTGAGGTTTAACCCCGTCATAAACCTGAGGTTGATTAATATTATTTAATGGCATTTCTGACTCCACCGTCACGCTAAACTCCCTCTGCCAAAGCATTGTAATAAGTTCGAAAAATATGATTTACCATGCATATACGATCAGCGAAAGAGAATTATTTAAAATTCGGAAAATATAAAGACACACTCATCAATAGAGGACGGATGCATCTCATTGACGCAGGGATAAAAATCACCGTGAATTGATATCAATTACATTAGGATTGGCATGAAACCATAATTCAGATGAATAAACAATCACCCCTCAGGTTAATAATAACTTAAGTTCCATTAAACTATTAACGCCAGCACCGCTGAGTGAGTTAACAAATTTTTATCAACACACCCAACGTATTCGTTTCTGAATCATTCATCACAAGCATAAATTAATGAAATAACACATATTTCAATCCCTGGAGCGACGCTAAACAAAGTATGTTCAATTGATACTAAATATATTGAAATCATTCTGGTGATAAATTTCAAGTCCAAAAATAGACAATTAAAGAGGTCATAAACGAGAAAGCCAGCACAATTAGCTAAATCTAATAATCAGTACGATCGTGCCAGGTAGGTATAAATTTGCCGCCAAGGGTTGACATGAACAGTCGTATCCAGTACCACTAAAAGCATATTGAATTTAACGGAGCACGATTCATGATTCGCACCATTCGTTTCACCGGTCTACTACTACTAAACGCATCCACTGTGCGCGGTAGACTGGCGGGCGAAATTCAGCGTTGAATCGTCACCAGTAAGACTAAAAACCCGCGCCACTGCGCGGGTTTTTTTATGCTCGTAGCAAGGCGCCCTAAGACTGACAAGGACCTAACCCATGAGCCAGCAAGTCATTATTTTCGATACCACTTTACGTGACGGTGAACAGGCATTACAGGCGAGCCTGAGTGTAAAAGAGAAACTGCAGATCGCGCTGGCTCTCGAACGTATGGGTGTCGACGTGATGGAGGTGGGTTTCCCGGTCTCGTCTCCGGGTGATTTCGAATCCGTCCAGACCATCGCCCGCACCATTAAAAACAGCCGCGTATGTGGTCTGGCGCGCTGTGTAGAAAAAGATATCGACGTCGCGGCCGAGTCGCTGAAAGTGGCCGAAGCCTTCCGTATCCACACCTTTATTGCCACCTCGCCCATGCACATCGCCACCAAGTTGCGCAGCACACTGGATGAGGTGATTGAGCGCGCGGTGTATATGGTGAAACGCGCACGCAACTATACCGATGACGTTGAATTCTCCTGTGAAGATGCAGGCCGTACGCCAATCGACGATTTGGCGCGCGTTGTGGAAGCCGCGATCAACGCGGGTGCCAAAACCATCAACATCCCGGACACCGTCGGCTACACCATGCCGTTTGAGTTCGCCAACATCATCACCGGCCTGTATGACCGCGTACCCAATATTGATAAAGCGATTATCTCCGTCCACACCCACGATGATTTGGGCCTGGCCGTGGGCAACGCTATCGCCGCCGTCCACGCCGGCGCGCGTCAGGTCGAAGGTGCGATGAACGGCATCGGCGAACGCGCGGGCAACTGTTCGCTGGAAGAAGTGATCATGGCGATCAAAGTGCGCAAAGACATCATGGACGTGCATACCCGCATCAATCACAACGAAATCTGGCGCACCAGCCAGACCGTCAGCCAGATTTGCAACATGCCGATTCCGGCCAACAAAGCGATTGTCGGCACTGGCGCCTTCGCGCACTCCTCCGGTATTCATCAGGATGGCGTGCTGAAGAACCGTGAAAACTACGAAATTATGACCCCGGAATCCATCGGCCTGAACCAGGTCCAACTGAACCTGACCTCCCGTTCCGGTCGCGCGGCGGTGAAGCACCGCATGGAAGAGATGGGCTATAAGGACAGCGATTACAACATGGACCAGCTGTATGACGCGTTCCTGAAGCTGGCCGACAAAAAAGGGCAGGTGTTTGACTATGACCTGGAAGCGCTGGCCTTTATTAACAAGCAGCAGGAAGAGCCTGAACACTTCCGTCTGGATTACTTCAACGTGCAGTCCGGATCCAGCGACATCGCCACCGCCTCGGTCAAGCTGGCCTGCGGCGAAGAAATTAAAGCAGAGGCCGCGAACGGTAACGGCCCCGTCGATGCCATCTACCAGGCGATTAACCGCGTCACAGAGTACGACGTTGAGCTGGTGAAATATGACCTGACGGCTAAAGGGCACGGTAAAGACGCGCTGGGTCAGGTGGATATCGTGGTGAATTACAACGGCCGACGCTTCCACGGCGTGGGCCTGGCGACCGACATCGTTGAATCCTCCGCGAAAGCGATGGTGCATGTGCTGAACAACATCTGGCGCGCCGCCGAAGTCGAAAAAGAGTTGCAACGCAAAGCTCAGAATAAAGAGAACAACAAGGAAACCGTGTAATGTCGAAGAATTACCATATTGCTGTGTTACCGGGCGACGGTATTGGACCGGAAGTGATGGCACAGGCGCTGAAAGTACTGGAAGCCGTTCGCGCGCGTTTTGCGATGAAAATTACCACCAGCCACTACGACGTGGGCGGTATAGCGATTGATAACCACGGTACGCCACTGCCGAAAGCGACCGTGGAAGGCTGCGAAAATGCCGATGCCGTTCTGTTTGGTTCCGTCGGTGGCCCGAAATGGGAACACCTGCCGCCAGCAGAGCAGCCAGAGCGCGGCGCGCTGCTGCCGCTGCGTAAACATTTCAAGCTGTTCAGCAACCTGCGTCCGGCGAAGCTGTATCAGGGTCTGGAAGAGTTCTGCCCGCTGCGCGCGGACATCGCCGCCAACGGTTTCGACATTCTGTGCGTGCGTGAACTGACCGGCGGGATCTATTTCGGTCAACCAAAAGGGCGCGAAGGCAGCGGACAACACGAGAAAGCGTTCGACACCGAGGTGTATCACCGTTTCGAAATCGAACGTATCGCCCACATCGCGTTCGAGTCGGCGCGTAAACGCCGCCATAAAGTGACCTCCATTGACAAAGCGAACGTGCTGCAGTCTTCCATTTTGTGGCGCGAGATCGTCAGCGAAGTCGCTAAGCAGTACCCGGACGTCGCGCTGTCGCACATGTACATCGACAACGCGACCATGCAGCTGATTAAGGATCCGTCCCAGTTTGACGTGCTGCTGTGCTCTAACCTGTTCGGCGATATCCTCTCTGACGAGTGCGCGATGATCACCGGCTCCATGGGAATGCTGCCATCCGCAAGCCTGAATGAAGAAGGCTTTGGCCTGTACGAGCCTGCGGGCGGTTCCGCGCCGGATATCGCAGGCAAAAACATTGCCAATCCGATTGCGCAGATCCTCTCCCTGGCCCTGCTGCTGCGCTACAGTCTGGATGCAGGCGATGCAGCAGCCGCAATTGAAAACGCCATTAACCGGGCGTTAGAAGAAGGCGTCCGTACCGGTGATTTGGCACGCGGTACGGCAGCAGTCAGTACCGATGAAATGGGCGACATCATTGCCCGCTATGTCGCTGAAGGGGTGTAATCATGGCTAAGACGTTATACGAAAAGTTGTTTGACGCGCACGTTGTCTACGAGGCGCCAAACGAAACCCCGCTGCTGTACATTGACCGCCACCTGGTGCACGAAGTGACTTCACCTCAGGCATTTGACGGCCTGCGCGCGCACAAGCGCCCGGTACGTCAGCCGGGTAAAACCTTTGCGACGATGGATCACAACGTTTCCACCCAGACCAAAGACATTAATGCCTCGGGTGAGATGGCCCGTATCCAGATGCAGGAGCTGATTAAGAACTGCAACGAATTTGGCGTTGAGCTGTACGACCTGAACCATCCTTATCAGGGCATCGTCCACGTGATGGGGCCAGAACAGGGTATCACCCTGCCGGGCATGACTATCGTTTGCGGCGACTCCCATACCGCCACCCACGGCGCGTTTGGCGCGCTGGCATTCGGTATCGGCACGTCCGAAGTGGAACATGTTCTGGCAACGCAGACCCTGAAACAGGGCCGCGCCAAAACCATGAAGATTGAAGTGAAGGGCAAAGCCGCGCCGGGCATCACCGCGAAAGACATCGTGCTGGCGATTATCGGCAAAACCGGCAGCGCGGGCGGTACCGGCCACGTTGTTGAGTTCTGCGGTGAAGCCATTCAGGCGCTGAGCATGGAAGGCCGTATGACCCTGTGCAACATGGCCATTGAGATGGGCGCAAAAGCCGGTCTGGTCGCGCCGGACGACACCACCTTCAGCTACGTGAAGGGCCGTCTGCACGCGCCAAAAGATCAGAATTATGTCGATGCCGTCGAATACTGGAAAACCCTGAAAACCGACGACGGTGCGAGCTTTGATACCGTTGTCACCCTGCAGGCGGAGGAGATTGCGCCGCAGGTCACCTGGGGCACCAACCCCGGCCAGGTGATTTCCGTCAACGACAGCATCCCCGATCCGGCGTCTTTCGCCGATCCGGTCGAGCGCGCCAGTGCGGAAAAAGCGCTGGCCTATATGGGGCTGAAACCTGGCGTTCCATTGACCGACGTAACCATTGATAAAGTCTTTATCGGTTCCTGCACCAACTCCCGTATCGAAGATTTGCGTGCCGCCGCCGAGATTGCTAAAGGCCGCAAAGTGGCACCGGGCGTGCAGGCGCTGGTGGTTCCAGGCTCTGGTCCGGTGAAGGCGCAGGCTGAAGCCGAAGGTCTGGATAAGATCTTTATCGAAGCAGGCTTCGAGTGGCGCCTGCCAGGCTGCTCCATGTGTCTGGCGATGAACAACGACCGACTGAATCCGGGCGAGCGCTGTGCCTCCACCAGCAACCGTAACTTTGAAGGCCGTCAGGGCCGCGGTGGACGCACTCATCTGGTCAGCCCGGCAATGGCCGCTGCGGCGGCAGTTACCGGCCATTTCGCCGATATTCGCAGCCTGAAATAAGGAGACAATCATGGCAGAGAAATTTACACAGCATACGGGCCGGGTTGTTCCGCTGGACGCCGCTAACGTCGATACTGATGCGATCATTCCTAAGCAGTTTTTGCAGAAAGTGACGCGTACCGGTTTTGGCGCGCACCTGTTCAACGACTGGCGTTTCCTGGACGACAAAGGCGAAGTGCCTAATCCGGAGTTCGTGCTGAACTTCCCGGAATACAAAGGTGCCTCCATTTTGCTGGCGCGGGAAAACTTTGGCTGCGGCTCGTCGCGTGAGCATGCGCCATGGGCGTTGACCGACTACGGCTTTAAGGTGGTCATTGCCCCAAGCTTCGCGGATATCTTCTACGGCAACAGCTTCAACAACCAGCTGCTGCCGGTGACGCTGAGCGATGAGCAGGTCGATGAATTGTTTGCGCTGGTTAAGGCAAATCCGGGCATGTCGTTTGAAGTGGATCTGGAAGCGGAAGTGGTGAAAGCCGGGGATAAAACCTACAGCTTCAGCATTGATGCGTTCCGCCGTCACTGCATGCTGAACGGTCTGGACAGCATTGGTTTGACGCTGCAGCACGAAGACGCCATCTCAGCGTACGAGAAAAAACAGCCTGCGTTTATGGGCTAAAGGCAATGGCCCGCGAAATGCGGGCCATTGATAAGGGTGCGTTGAGGCTCAACCACTCTGGAGAGGCGGGGAAACTTCCCCGCCCATACCGCTAACGTTTTGCTTCGTAAGCCAACACTGCCGCCATTTCTGTTTTCTCCTGTCTGAAATGCAATTCACACAACGAATCACGGACCATCCAGGTGAAGATCAACAACGTCGTACAGATCAGAAATAAACCTAACAGCAGAGTACGTTTTGGCATTCCAGCCTCCTTATTGCTTTTCGGCAATGAAGAGACTAACCTCGCAATGTTGGTTGTGAAGTTGGTCTCCCCATCAATCTTTTGATGTGGGACTCTCCACTGTTTGCCTCTTGCGAAAGCCTGAGGCAAACAGCCTCAAGCACCCGCCACGTACTCTATTCCCCTTCGCGATCTCTGTCAGAATGTCGTTCCAATTTGTGAAGCCGTCTTCCAGAATCACACGTCTTTTACCCGGCAGGTCAGCAGGAGCGTCACAACGGATATCGCCGCAATCACCCAGTAAACCGACGTATGGCCATAGCTTTGCGCCAGCGCGCCCTGGATCACACCGGCCAGAATCACCCCGGTTGAAATACTGTTCGTAAAGAGCGTCGTGGCCGATCCCGCGCGTCCGGGCATCAGATCCTGAAACCAGAGCATGCCGATTCCGGCGACGATCCCAATGAACACAGCATTAAACAGCTGCAGCGCAAGCAGCGCTTCACGCGAATGGAAAAGGATCAGTCCCGCGTAAAACAGCACCCCGGCCGCCACGGCGACGATCATCATCCGACGCTTCCCAAAGCGCTTAACGTAATATCCCGCCAGAATCATTGCCGGAATTTCCAGCCCGGCAGCGGTCCCCATTAAGATCCCCGCAAGCTTGTCCGGTAAACCCAGATCGCTGCTGATCCACAGCGGCATATCAATGATATACATGGTGTTGCAGGTCCACATCAGCGTGGAGGCAATAAACAGCATGCGGACGTTTTTATCCTGCCAGCCGCTCACCTGGGTGACAGGTGTATCCGTCGTCTGTTCGACGCGCGCCACGGACGGCAGCGCGAAGGCTATCAACGCCAGGCTGATGACAAAAATCCCGGCCGCGATGGAGAACATGGCGGTAAAGCCGTAGTTCAACGCCAGCATGAAGGCCAGCGGCGGTCCAATGACCCACGCCAGCGAGAGCTGCGCGCGCATCACGGAGCTAAACATCACCACTTCCCGCGCCGAGCTATCGGCGTATTCACGGGCAAGGGCGAACAGCTGCGGCATGGCGGTGTTCGCCAGTGACGCCAGCAGCACGCCGCAGGTAATGAGGGTCAAATAATGACGGTTGAAGGCAAACAGCAGCGCGTTGCCTACGGCCATGGCGCAGCAAAAGAGGATCAGCTTGCGCCTGTCACCCTGACTGTCGGATCGTTTTGCCAGCCACAGGCTGACCAGGATCCCGGCAATGGCGTTGACGGTATAAAACAGCCCCACCCAAAACGGCTGCGCCCCCACCTCGCGGCTGAGAAACAGGCTCAGCGTCGGTGCCTGAAGCGCCCCCGCCACGCCCATCATAAAGGCGACCAGCATAAAAGCGGCATACACGCCGTTCAGGCGTCGCCCCATCGTCATCAACCACAGCATGCGCAAGTCCTTGTGAAAGCGAATCGAAATTGGGTGAAATAGTAAACGAAAAAAGCCAGCAAAAACATTTTGCTGGCGGGTGATTAGCACCAATACTCAGTCACACATGATCGAGGCGAGTTAGCGAGAAGAGGTCGGTTTCGTAACATCCCACTGCATCAATTCTTCTAACGTTTTCAGCCGTTGCTCTGCACACTGGCGGGCCAGCCAGGACAATCCTTTTGTCGCTGAAAAGTACTGCTGATAAAACTGACGAGCGGTAGACCTCTTCATAATTTACCTCCTCACTTCATCGGGAAGGATTATTGTCCTAATATAGGGATTAATAAATTGCTGGTTTTTTGTCAGGAGTTCCTCTTTTATGCCTTCTGGTCGTCTGCAACAACAATTTATCCGCCTCTGGCAGTGCTGCGAGGGGCAATCGCAGGAGACCACGCTGAACGAGCTGGCTGACCTGCTTAGCTGTTCGCGCCGACACATGCGCACGCTGCTCAACACCATGCAGCAGCAGGGCTGGCTAAACTGGGAAGCCGAAGCGGGACGCGGTAAACGCTCGCGGCTGACCTTCCTCTATACCGGGCTGGCGCTGCAGCAGCAGCGCGCGGAAGATCTGCTGGAGCAGGACCGCATCGAGCAGCTGGTCCAGCTGGTGGGCGACAAAGCCGCCGTGCGCCAGATGCTGGTTTCCCATCTGGGGCGCAGCTTTCGTCAGGGCCGCCATATTCTGCGGGTGCTTTACTACCGTCCAATGAAAAATCTGTTGCCCGGCACGGCGTTACGCCGCTCAGAAACCCATATGGCCCGGCAAATCTTCAGCGGGCTGACGCGGATAAATGAGGAAAACGGGGAACTGGAAGCCGATATCGCGCACCACTGGCAGCAACTCTCTTCACTCCACTGGCGCTTCTTTTTACGCCCCGGCATCCATTTTCATCATGGCCGCGAGCTGGAAATGAGCGACGTCATCTCTTCTCTGGAACGCGCCCGCAAGCTCCCCCTCTACTCACATATTTCGCGCGTCCACTCCCCTACGGCGTGGACGCTGGATATTGAACTGTCGCAGCAGGATAAGTGGCTCCCCTGGCTGCTGGGCTATGTGCCGTCGATGATTTTGCCCGGCGAGTGGGAATCGCTGAATAATTTCGCCAGCCAGCCAATTGGTACCGGCCCTTATGCCGTCTCCCGAAACAACAGCAACCAGCTGAAGATCCGCGCCTTTGATGACTATTTTGGCTATCGGGCGCTGATCGACGAAGTGAACGTGTGGGTATTGCCGGATCTCAATGAGGACCTGAGCTGCGGGCTGACGCTGGAAGGCCCCACCACGGGAGAAAAAGCCGTGGAGAGTCGCCTGGAGGAGGGATGCTACTATCTCCTCTTTGACCGCCGCACCCACCGCGGGGCAAACCAGGCCGTCCGCAAGTGGATCAGCCACGTGTTGTCCCCTGCCAATCTGATCTACCATGCGGAAGCGCAGTACCAGACATACTGGTTCCCGGCGTACGGCCTGCTTCCGCGCTGGCACCACGCCCGCCCGTCGCACTGCGACAAGCCCGCAGGGCTGGAGTCTATCACCCTGACCTACTACCGCGAGCACGTGGAGCATCGTTTTATCGCCAGAATCATGACCCGCCTGCTGGCAGCCGAGGGGGTCAGGCTGGACATCAGGGAAGTGGACTATGACGAATGGCATCAGGGGGAGATCGCCAGCGATATCTGGCTCAACAGCGCAAACTTTACCCTGCCGCTCGATTTCTCGCTCTTCTCGCACCTGTATGAAGTCCCGCTGATCCAGCGCTGCATCGACCGGGACTGGCAGCAGGATGCCGCCCTGTGGCGCGCGGGCGAAATGAATTTAGCCGCATGGTGCCAGGCGTTACTTGCAGAACAGGCGATCGTGCCGCTGATCCACCACTGGCTGATGATTCAGGGACAGCGCAGCATGCGCGGCCTGCGGATGAACACCCTGGGCTGGTTTGATTTTAAATCCGCCTGGTTTGCGCCGCCGGAGCCATAACGCTTTCGTAATATTCACCAAATCATTACAATAGCGCCGTTCTCAACGGGGTGCTGCATCACTGATGTGCGCTGAGATAATACCCGTCGAACCTGATCCGGATAACGCCGGCGAAGGGATTTGAGGCTGTCGCTCAAAATCCTTTGCCACTCAACCCTGAGGTGCAAAGTGTTAAAAAAAGTTCTTCCCCTGCTGGCGCTGTTTGCGCTGCCTGCTTTTGCGAAGCCCGTCCTGACGGTCTACACCTATGACTCCTTCTCCGCCGACTGGGGCCCTGGCCCGGTAGTTAAAAAAGCCTTTGAAGCCGACTGCAACTGCGAGCTGAAGTTCGTCGCGCTGGAAGATGGCGTGTCGCTGCTCAACCGCCTGCGCATGGAAGGGAAAAACAGCAAGGCTGACGTGGTGCTCGGTCTGGATAACAACCTGCTGGAAGCCGCCTCGCAGACCAAACTGTTTGCCAAAAGCGGCGTGGCGGCAGACGCCGTTAACGTGCCGGGCGGCTGGAAGAACGATACCTTTGTGCCGTTCGATTACGGCTACTTTGCTTTTGTTTACGACAAAAACAAGCTGAAAAACCCGCCGAAAAGCCTGAAAGAGCTGGTGGAAAGCGACCAGAAATGGCGCGTGATTTATGAAGATCCGCGAACCAGCACGCCGGGGCTGGGCCTGCTGCTGTGGATGCAGAAGGTCTACGGCGATAAGGCGCCGGAAGCGTGGCAGAAGCTGGCCGCCAAAACCGTGACCGTGACCAAGGGCTGGAGCGAAGCCTACGGGTTGTTCCTGAAAGGCGAAAGCGACCTGGTGCTGAGCTACACCACCTCCCCGGCCTACCACATTATCGCCGAGAAGAAAGACAACTACGCTGCGGCGAATTTTGCTGAAGGTCACTACCTGCAGGTGGAAGTGGCCGCGCGTACCGCTGCCAGCAAACAGCCGGAGCTGGCCGAGAAGTTCCTGAAATTTATGGTTTCACCGGCCTTCCAGAACGCCATTCCTGCGGGCAACTGGATGTATCCGGTCGCTGACGTTGCGCTGCCGACAGGTTTCGAACAGTTGACCAAACCAGCTACCTCGCTGGAGTTTACGCCGCAGCAGGTCGCCGCGCAGCGTGCCGCATGGGTAAGTGAATGGCAACGCGCCGTCAGCCGTTGATTCCCGGCTGGTTAATCCCCGGCCTGCTCGCCGCCCTGCTGATGGTGGCGGTCAGCCTGGGGGCATTCCTTGCACTGTGGTTTAACGCGCCGGAGAGCGACCTGCTCGCCCTCTGGCACGACAGCTACCTCTGGCACGTGATCCGGTTCTCCTTCTGGCAGGCGTTTCTTTCTGCCCTGCTCTCGGCGATCCCGGCCATTTTTCTTGCGCGAGCACTGTATCGGCGGCGTTTCCCCGGCAGGCAGGCCCTGCTGCGCCTGTGCGCCATGACGCTGATCCTGCCCGTGCTGGTAGCGGTATTTGGTATTCTGAGCGTTTACGGTCGTCAGGGCTGGCTGGCTTCGCTGTTCGGCCAGCTTGGTATTGAGTGGTCATTCTCGCCTTACGGGCTGAAGGGCATTCTGCTCGCGCACGTCTTTTTCAATATGCCGATGGCAACGCGCCTCTTTTTGCAGGCGCTGGAGAACATCCCCGGCGAACAGCGCCAGATTGCCGCCCAGCTCGGCATGCGCGGCGCGTCTTTCTTCCGCTTCGTCGAATGGCCGTGGCTGCGCCGCCAGATCCCGCCCGTGGCAGCATTAATCTTCATGCTCTGCTTTGCCAGCTTTGCCACCGTACTGTCACTCGGCGGCGGGCCGCAGGCCACCACCATCGAGTTGGCGATCTACCAGGCGCTGAGTTACGACTACGATCCGGGCCGCGCCGCGCTGCTGGCGATGGTGCAGATGATTTGCTGCCTCGCGCTGGTGCTGCTCAGCCAGCGGCTGAGTAAGGCCCTTCCTCCCGGCAGTAATCAGATAGCTGGCTGGCGCGATCCGCAGGACAGCCTGCACAGCCGCATCACCGATTTTATCCTTATCACGCTGGCGCTCCTGCTTCTGCTGCCGCCGCTTCTGGCCGTTATCGCCGATGGTCTGAACCTCAATCTTGTGTCCGTGTTGCAACAGCCCGTGCTCTGGCAGGCAACCTGGACCTCGGTTCGCATAGCGCTGGCTGCCGGGCTGCTGTGCGTCATACTGACCATGATGCTGCTGTGGAGCAGCCGTGAACTTTACGCGCGTCAAGCCCGTAAGGCCGGGCACATGCTGGAGCTGACGGGCATGCTGATTCTGGCGATGCCGGGCATTGTGCTCGCGACGGGCTTCTTCCTGCTGTTCAACAGCACCATCGGTCTGCCGCAAAGCGCCGACGGCATTGTGATTTTCACCAACGCACTGATGGCCATCCCTTACGCGCTCAAGGTGCTGGAAAATCCGATGCGCGACGTGAACAGCCGCTACGGTTTGCTGTGCCAGTCGCTGGGCATGCAGGGCTGGCAGCGGCTGAAAGTGGTGGAACTCCGCGCCCTGAAACGTCCGCTCGCCCAGGCGCTGGCCTTTGCCTGCGTGCTGTCGATTGGGGATTTTGGCGTGGTGGCGCTCTTCGGGAATGAAGACTTCCGCACCCTGCCGTTCTGGCTTTACCAGCAAATTGGCTCCTACCGCAGCCAGGACGGGGCCGTCACGGCACTCTTACTGCTGCTGCTGTGCTTTGCGTTATTCACCGTTATCGAAAAACTTCCGGGGCGTGATGTTAGAACTGACTGATGTAACCTGGCTTTATCAGCATCTGCCGATGCGCTTCACGCTCTCCGTGCGTCAGGGGGAGATGATTGCCGTGCTTGGCCCAAGCGGCGCGGGGAAAAGCACGCTGCTTAATTTGATTGCCGGTTTTCTGCAGCCGGCGAGCGGATCGATAGTGATTGAAAACCGGGACCATACCCGAACGCCGCCGGCGAAGCGTCCGGTCTCGATGCTGTTTCAGGAAAACAACCTCTTTAACCATCTGACGGTGCGGCAAAACATCGCGCTGGGGATGCATCCGGGACTCAGGCTGAACGACGACCAGCGCCAAAAGCTGGAGAGTATTGCCGCGCAGATGGGGATCGCCGGGTTCATCGACAGGCTGCCGGGCGAGCTTTCCGGCGGCCAGCGCCAGCGCGTGGCGCTGGCGCGCTGTCTGGTGCGCGAGCAGCCGCTGCTGCTGCTCGACGAGCCCTTTTCGGCGCTCGACCCGGCCCTGCGTCAGGAGATGCTCTCGCTGGTTGAGGAGGTTTGCGAGCGCGAGCAGCTGACGATGCTGATGGTTTCGCACAGTATTGAGGATGCCGCACGGATTGCACCGCGATCGGTGGTCGTTGCTGAAGGGCGAATTGCGTGGGATGGGAAGACGGAAGAGCTGCTCAGTGGTCAAGCGGGGGCGTCTTCACTGTTGGGCATTCGTGCTGACTGATGCCCTCACCCTGGCCCTCTCCCACAGGGAGAGGGGAAACACCTTAACGGCTCACCACTTTTAATAAAATCTCGCCGTAAACCGGCATCAGCGGGTGGCGAATCAGCGCCACCAGCGCCACGACGGCCACACCCAGCGTCAGCGGGGCCAGCCAGAGCAGGCGAGCGCGCGGGAGATAGCGCGTCAGGCGATCGACGTTGGCTTTCGCGCTGCGCCATAGCCGCCAGCAGAGCCAGACCGCCAGCCACAGCAGTACCGCCGTGCCCAGCAGCAGCCACTTAAACTCGCCGCTTTGCATTCCGTCAGGAATATCAATTGCCGCCCCGGCCAGGATGCCGGGCAGAAAGTAAAACGGCGGCCAGAAGACGCAGCCGATAATGTTCGGCACCACGAATTTCGCGACGGGCAGATCCAGCATCCCGGCTACCATCGGCACAAGCGGACGCGTTGGCCCAACGAAGCGGCCGACGAGGATGGTAAACATGCTGTGCTGATGCAGCGCGTGCTCGGTCTTATCCAGCAGCGCCTTGTTCTTTTTCATAAACGACCAGCGGTGCAGCGGCTTCTTAAAGCGCCAGCCCAGCCAGAAGGAGATCCAGTCCCCGAGTAAACAGCCGATAATCCCGGCCATCCACGCCTGCCAGAAGTTAACCTCACCGCTGCCGATAAGCGCGCCAAGCCCTGCCATCATCACGGTGCCGGGCAGGATCAGCCCAACCAGCGCCAGCGATTCCAGAAACGCCACCAGCGCCACGGCGATGAGCGAGTACATAACGGACTGGGTAATAAAGTGTTCCAGCAATGCCTGCATAACTATTCCGGTCAGAAAACGAATCAGCGATTCTGCTTAGCGCCCCGCACCGCGTCAAGGCATCAATTGTCTGAATAGTTTACAAGATGCTCCTGAAGTTCACCTGAATGTTTACCGTTTATTCACATCCCGCACGGAATTCGCTCGGGCTGGCCCCGGTGCATTTTTTAAATACGCGAGAGAAATAGAGCTGATCTTCGAAGCCCACGTTGCGCCCCACGGTAGCAATTGGCATTCGGGTGGTGCTGAGCAGCAGCTTCGCCTGGCTGATGCGCTGATCCTCGCGCCAGCTCAGCACGCTCACGCCAAGCTGCTGGCGGAACAGATGCGACAGGCGCGAAGGTGACAGGCAAACGTGCTGGGCGACGCTGGCAATATCAAACTGGCTGTCGGCCAGGTGGTCACTGATGTACTGGCAGGCGTCGCGGACGCGGTTATCCAGCGGCGGGTTAAGCGATTCATTGATCGCCTCCATCCGGCGCAGCAGCACCTGCTCAAGCAGATTAATCGCCAGCAGTTCGGCGTAGCGTCCGCCCGCCTGTCCCGCCTCGATAATTTGGGCAAACAGCTCGCGAAACTGCGACAGATGCGCCTCATCAGGGCGATAAAAGCCCGTATGCGCAAAAATGGCGGGCCACGAAAGCCACTCCTGCCAGTAGGCGCGCGGGCGGAAGTAGACCCACTGGTGATACCACTCTTTGGCATCCGGGTGGCGGCCGTAGTGGTGTATCTCACCCGGAGGGAACAGCAGCATATCGCCAGGGCGGCAGATGAACTGCTGATCGCCATTTTTTATTACTCCTTCTCCACGCACGGTCAGGTTCAAAATATACCCTTTCATTCCGAGCGGTCGGTCGACATAGAAATCGAGATAGCCCTCAGCCTCAATGGGCGTCAACCCTGCCACCAGGTGAGCATTAAACGAGTAGCCCGGCAGCAGGGGATCATTTTGCGGTTCAGCCATAATTTCAATACTCCCAGCGGTCCTGAAGGAAACCAATTGTCCATATCGTTAAAAGCAATATAAAAATGGCCCGCAAAAAGATCCAAAAAGCATTATGTCTCTTTTACGTCCGCCATGTTTCAGCCTTTCTCTCTGATTTCTCCGCCACTGTGAGCAGATAAGCAGTAACAAAAGTGTCTATAAGCGCGGCAGAAATGTCCACATTGAATATTTGCACGGCGTCACACTTTCAATCGTAACAGCAATTTAGTCCATAAGATTAGCGGATCCTGCCTGACGATTTTTGCCCCCAGTCTCTAATGTTCTTCCATACCTGTTTTTTGATGGAGCAACACCATGGCAATTGCGATTGGCCTCGATTTTGGCAGCGATTCGGTTCGCGCGCTGGCAGTGGACTGTACGTCCGGCCAGGAGATAGCAACCAGCGTTGAGTGGTACCCGCGCTGGCAAGAGGGGCGCTATTGCGATGCGCCAAACAACCAGTTCCGCCACCACCCGCGTGACTACATCGAGTCGATGGAAGCGGCGATCAAAACCGTCCTGGCTGAACTGACGGACGCCCAGCGAGCGGAGATTGTCGGGATTGGCGTCGACAGCACGGGATCCACGCCTGCCCCGGTGGATGCCGAAGGCCGCGTGCTGGCGCTGCGCCCGGAGTTCGCCGACAACCCGAACGCTATGTTCGTGCTGTGGAAAGATCACACCGCCGTGGAAGAGGCTGAAGCCATCACGCGCCTGTGCCATCAGCCGGGCAAAACCGACTACTCGCGCTACATCGGCGGGATTTATTCCAGTGAATGGTTCTGGGCCAAGATCCTCCACGTTACCCGCGCCGACGCCTCCGTTGCGCAGGCAGCCGCATCGTGGATTGAGCTGTGCGACTGGGTGCCTGCCCTGCTCTCCGGCACCACGCGTCCACAGGATATCCGCCGCGGCCGCTGCAGCGCCGGGCATAAATCGTTATGGCATGAAAGCTGGGGCGGCCTGCCTCCGGCCGCGTTCTTCGATGAGCTCGACCCGATTATCAACAAGAACCTGACATATCCGCTATTTACCGACACCTTTACCGCCGATATTCCGGTCGGCACGCTCTGCGAAGAGTGGGCGAAACGTCTGGGCCTGCCGCAGAACGTGGCGATCTCCGGCGGCGCCTTTGACTGCCATATGGGCGCCGTGGGCGCAGGCGCGCAGCCAAACACGCTGGTAAAAGTCATCGGGACCTCCACCTGCGACATTCTGACGGCGGATAAAGCCACCGTCGGCGACCGTGCGGTAAAAGGCATCTGCGGCCAGGTGGACGGCAGCGTGGTGCCGGACTTTATCGGCCTCGAAGCCGGCCAGTCCGCGTTTGGCGATATCTACGCCTGGTTTGGCCGCGTGCTGGGCTGGCCGCTGGACCAGCTGGCGGCGGCGCATCCTGAACTGAAAACCCAGATAGCCGACAGCAAAAAGCAGCTTCTGCCGCAGCTCACCGAAGCCTGGGCGAAAAATCCCTCGCTCGATCACCTCCCGGTGGTGCTGGACTGGTTTAACGGTCGCCGCACGCCGTTCGCCAACCAGCGTCTGAAAGGGGCGATCGCGGATCTCAACCTGGCAACCGACGCGCCTGCGCTGTTCGGCGGCCTGATTGCCGCAACGGCCTTCGGCGCCCGCACCATTATGGAGTGTTTCACCGAGCAGGGCATCGACGTGAACAACGTGATGGCGCTGGGCGGCATCGCCCGTAAAAACCCGGTGATCATGCAGGCCTGCTGCGACGTGCTGAACCGTCCGCTGCAGATTGTGGCCTCCGATCAGTGCTGCGCCCTGGGCGCGGCGATTTTTGCCGCCGTGGCCGCAGGCGTCCATGCCGACATCCCGACCGCGCAGCAGCATATGGCGAGTGCCGTCGAAAACACCCTTCAGCCGCGTGCCCAGCAGGCGCAACGCTTCGAACAGCTTTATCAGCGCTACCAGCAATGGGCAAAAAGCGCCGAACTTCACTATCTCCCTGTCGCCGCCCCGGCTAAAAGCACCGCGGACACTACGGCAACCCTGACCCATTAAGGACACGATGATGACCATTTTTAATAACTATGAAGTGTGGTTTGTGATTGGCAGCCAGCATCTGTACGGACCGGAAGCGCTGCAGCAGGTGACGAAACACGCGGAGCACGTGGTTAACGCGCTGAACGCGGAAGCTAAACTGCCGTGTAAGCTGGTGCTGAAACCGCTGGGCACCACGCCGGACGAAATCACTCACATCTGCCGCGACGCCAACTACGACGATAAATGCGCCGGTCTGGTGGTGTGGCTGCACACCTTCTCACCGGCAAAAATGTGGATCAACGGCCTGTCTATCCTCAACAAACCGCTGCTGCAGTTCCATACCCAGTTCAACGCCTCCCTGCCGTGGGACAGCATCGACATGGACTTTATGAACCTGAACCAGACCGCGCACGGCGGCCGCGAGTTCGGCTTCATCGGGGCGCGTATGCGTCAGCAGCACGCGGTGGTCACCGGCCACTGGCAGGATGGTAAGGCGCAACAGCGTATCGGATCCTGGATGCGCCAGGCGGTTTCGAAACAAGATACCCGCCACCTGAAAGTGGTGCGTTTCGGCGACAACATGCGTGAAGTGGCGGTCACCGACGGTGACAAAGTGGCCGCGCAGATCAAGTTCGGCTTCTCCGTGAATACCTGGGCCGTGGGCGACCTGGTGCAGGTAGTGAATGAAATCAGCGATGGCGACGTGAGCGCGCTGGTGGACGAGTACGAAAGCAGCTACCGCCTGACGCCTGCGGCACAAATCAACGGCGACAAGCGCCAGAACGTGCTGGACGCGGCGCGCATCGAGCTGGGCATGAAGCGCTTCCTGGAACAGGGCGGCTTCCACGCTTTTACCACCACCTTTGAAGACCTCCACGGTCTGAAACAGCTGCCGGGTCTGGCGGTACAACGTCTGATGCAGCAGGGCTACGGCTTTGCGGGCGAGGGCGACTGGAAAACCGCCGCTCTGCTTCGCATCATGAAGGTGATGTCGACCGGTCTGCAGGGCGGCACCTCCTTTATGGAGGACTACACCTACCACTTCGAAAACGGCAACGACCTGGTGCTCGGCTCTCACATGCTGGAAGTGTGTCCAACAATCGCCGTCGAAGAGAAACCGATCCTCGACGTGCAGTATCTCGGCATCGGCGGTAAAGCCGATCCGGCGCGTCTGATCTTCAATACCCGCACCGGCCCGGCCATCAACGCCAGCCTGATCGATCTGGGCGATCGTTTCCGCCTGCTGGTGAACTGCGTCGATGCGGTTGAAACACCACATTCTCTGCCGAAACTGCCGGTCGCCAACGCCCTGTGGAAAGCACAGCCTGACCTGCCAACCGCCTCAGAGGCCTGGATCCTTGCCGGCGGCGCGCACCATACGGTGTTCAGCCACGCGCTGGATCTGAACGATATGCGTCAGTTCGCGGAACTGCACGATATCGAACTGACCGTCATTGATAACGATACCCGCCTGCCCGCCTTCAAGGACGCGCTGCGCTGGAACGAAGTCTATTACGGTTCAAAACGCTAAGCCCTGAATGCCCGGTGGCACTGCGTTTACCGGGCCTACGGTTCCGTAGGCCGGATAAGCGAAGCGCCATCCGGCAGGAGACAACTATGTTAGACGATCTCAAACGTCAGGTGCTCGAAGCCAACCTGGCGCTGCCGAAGCATAACCTCGTAACCCTCACCTGGGGCAACGTCAGCGCCGTTGACCGGGAAAAAGGCGTGTTCGTGATCAAGCCTTCCGGCGTGGATTACGCGGTAATGACCGCCGAAGATATGGTCGTGGTCAGCATCGCCACGGGCGAAGTGGTGGAAGGCAAGAAAAAGCCGTCCTCCGATACGCCAACCCACCGCCTGCTGTATCAGTCATTCCCGACCATCGGCGGTATTGTGCATACCCATTCGCGCCATGCCACCATCTGGGCGCAGGCGGGCCAGTCCATCCCGGCGACCGGCACCACCCACGCGGACTACTTCTACGGCACCATTCCCTGCACGCGTCTGATGACCGATGCGGAAATCAACGGCGAGTATGAGTGGGAAACGGGGAACGTGATTGTCGAAACCTTCGAAACACAGGGTATCGACGCGGCGCAAATGCCCGGCGTGCTGGTGCACTCCCACGGCCCGTTTGCCTGGGGGAAAAACGCGGAGGACGCGGTGCATAACGCCATCGTGCTTGAAGAGGTCGCCTATATGGGGATCTTCTGCCGCCAGCTGGCGCCGGAGCTGCCGGATATGCAGCAGACCCTGCTCGATAAGCATTACCTGCGCAAGCACGGTGCGAAAGCGTATTATGGGCAGTAGCTTGTAGGCCGGATAAGCGCAGCGCCATCCGGCAAAACAGGCACTGTATAAAACCCCAGCAAACCCACCTTAACCAGGCTATAATCAGGCCTGGTTTTGTTTTCTGGGATAACGGCGTGGCGCAGGCGCAAGAAGGCTTTTTACTGACCCGACACTGGCGGGATACCCCTCAGGGCACCGAGGTCGCGTTCTGGCTGGCGACGGACAGCGGCCCGCTGCACGTTACGCTCCCCCCGCAGGAATCCGTGGCCTTTATTCCGGAAGCGCAAGTCGAAAAAGTGAAACAGCTGCTGCGCGGCGAAAACGGCTGGCGCATTACCCCGCTTGAACTGAAGGATTTCCACCGCCAGCCGGTTTACGGCCTCTACTGTCGCGCCCATCGTCAATTAATGCGCTATGAAAAGCTGCTCCGCGAAGCGGGCGTGACGCTTTACGAAGCGGATATTCGCCCACCTGAACGCTTTCTGATGGAGCGGTTCATTACCGCCCCCGTGTGGGTTGATGGCATCGAACAAAACGGCAGCGTCGTAAACGCGCGCCTGAAGCCGAACCCAAACTATCGCCCACCGCTGAAGTTGGTCTCCCTGGATATCGAAACCACCCGCCACGGCGAACTGTACTGCATTGGTCTGGAAGGCTGCGGCGATCGGGTTGTCTATATGCTCGGGCCGCCGAATGGCGATGCGTCCGCGCTGGATTTCCGGCTTGAGTACGTCAACAGCCGCCCGCAGCTGCTGGAGAAGCTTAACCAGTGGTTTGCCGACTACGATCCCGATGTTCTGATCGGCTGGAACGTGGTGCAGTTTGACCTGCGCGTGCTGCAAAAACACGCCGAGCGCTACCGCATCCCGCTGATGCTCGGGCGCGGCAACAGCGAGCTGGAATGGCGCGAACACGGTTTTAAGAATGGCGTTTTCTTCGCACAGGCTAACGGCCGCCTGATTATTGACGGCATCGAGGCGCTTAAGTCCGCCTTCTGGAACTTCTCTTCCTTCTCCCTTGAGGCAGTGGCGCAGGAGCTGCTTGGCGAAGGTAAATCCATCGATAACCCCTGGGACAGAATGGACGAGATCGACCGGCGTTTTAACGAAGACAAGCCCGCACTCGCCACCTATAACCTGAAAGACTGCGAGCTGGTGACGCAGATTTTCCACAAGACCGAGATCATGCCGTTTCTGCTGGAGCGCGCGACGGTGAACGGACTCGCAGCGGACAGACACGGCGGCTCCGTGGCGGCCTTTAGCCACCTCTATTTTCCGCGAATGCACCGGGCAGGGTACGTTGCCCCCAACCTCGGGGACGTGCCGCCGCAGGCCAGTCCCGGCGGGTACGTGATGGACTCACGGCCAGGATTGTATGACTCGGTGCTGGTGCTGGATTACAAAAGCCTCTACCCGTCGATTATCCGCACCTTCCTGATCGATCCCGTCGGGCTGGTTGAGGGCATGGCGCAGCCGGACGATGAACGCAGCACCGAAGGCTTCCTCGGCGCACGCTTCTCGCGGGAAAAACACTGTCTGCCTGACATCGTGGGAAGCATCTGGCACGGCCGCGACGCGGCCAAGCGCCACGGTAACAAGCCGCTATCACAGGCGCTGAAAATCATCATGAACGCCTTTTACGGCGTGCTGGGCACCAGCGCCTGCCGCTTTTTTGACCCGCGTTTGGCTTCCTCTATTACCATGCGCGGGCATGAGATTATGCGCCAGACCAAAGCGCTGATTGAATCCCGGGGCTATGACGTGATTTACGGCGACACGGACTCCACCTTTGTGTGGCTGAAAGGCGCGCACTCAGAAGGCGACGCCGCCCGCATCGGCAAAGAGCTTGTGGCCTTTGTGAACGACTGGTGGGCCAAACATTTGCAAAAAGAGCGGTTAACCAGCGCGCTGGAGCTGGAGTTTGAAACCCATTTTGCCCGCTTTTTAATGCCCACCATTCGCGGCACCGATCAGGGCAGCAAGAAGCGCTACGCCGGGCTGATTCAGGAGGGCGACGCGCAGCGGATGGTCTTTAAAGGGCTGGAAACGGTGCGTACCGACTGGACGCCGCTGGCGCAGCAGTTCCAGCAGACGCTCTACCTGCGGGTGTTCCGCAATGAGCCTTATCAGGACTACATCCGCGAAACCATCGCCAGCCTGATGGCGGGCGAACTTGACGCGCAGCTGGTGTACCGCAAGCGCCTGCGCCGCCCGCTGGCGGAGTACCAGCGTAATGTGCCCCCTCATGTGCGCGCCGCCCGGCTGGCGGATGAAGAAAACGTGCGGCGGGGCCGCGCGCCGCAGTATCAAAACCGCGGCACCATCAAATACGTCTGGACCACCAGCGGTCCGGAACCGGTTGATTACCAGCAATCGCCGCTCGATTACGATCATTATCTGACGCGCCAGCTTCAGCCGGTCGCGGAGGGAATTTTGCCCTTCATTAACGATGATTTTGCTACACTAGTGACAGGGCAACTTGGCCTATTTTGACGCGTGACGAAATGGCTGCCATCCAGTACCATAGCGCCCTTTCCATTCCCGGACCCATTTTTCGATGACCGTCTTTCTTGACGGTGGTTGAACTATTGCCTGCAATTAAAGATTAGAGCCGAACAACTATGCCTTTTACACTTGGTCAACGCTGGATCAGCGATACAGAAAGCGAACTTGGATTGGGAACCGTCGTTGCCGTCGATGCGCGCATGGTTACCCTCCTCTTCCCTGCCACCGGTGAAAACCGTCTGTACGCTCGCAATGACTCCCCTGTTACCCGCGTGATGTTCAATCCGGGCGACACCGTGACCAGCCATGACGGCTGGCAGCTCAAGATTGAAGACGTAAAAGAAGAGAATGGACTGCTCGCCTACATTGGTACTCGTCTTGATACGGACGAAGCCAATGTCATCCTGCGTGAAGTGCTGCTTGACAGCAAACTGGTCTTCAGCAAGCCGCAGGACCGCCTGTTTGCCGGGCAAATCGACCGTATGGATCGCTTCTCTCTGCGCTATCGCGCGCGTAAGTTCCAGAGTGAACAGTACCGCATGCCGTGGAGCGGCCTGCGCGGCCAGCGCACCAGCCTGATCCCCCACCAGCTAAACATCGCCCATGACGTGGGCCGTCGCCACGCACCTCGCGTGCTGCTGGCAGACGAAGTGGGCCTGGGTAAAACCATCGAAGCGGGCATGATCCTGCACCAACAGCTGCTTTCCGGCGCCGCCGAACGCGTGCTGATCGTGGTTCCAGAAACGCTGCAGCACCAGTGGCTGGTTGAGATGCTGCGCCGCTTCAACCTGCGCTTCTCCCTGTTCGACGACGAACGCTATGCCGAAGCGCAGCACGACGCCGACAACCCGTTTGAAACCGAACAGCTGGTCATCTGTTCGCTGGACTTCGTGCGCCGCAGCAAGCAGCGCCTGGAGCACCTGTGCGATGCCGAGTGGGACATTCTGGTGGTCGACGAAGCGCACCACCTGGTCTGGAGCGAAGACGCGCCGAGCCGCGAATATATGGCTATCGAACAGCTTGCCGAGCGCGTGCCTGGCGTTCTGCTGCTGACCGCAACGCCTGAACAGCTGGGTCTGGAAAGCCACTTTGCCCGTCTGCGCCTGCTTGATCCGAACCGTTTTCACGATTTCGGGCAGTTTGTCGAGGAGCAGAAAAACTACCGCCCGGTTGCCGATGCCGTCGCCCTGCTGCTGGCGGGCAACCGTCTCTCTAACGATGAGCTGAACACCCTGAGCGATCTGATTGGCGAGCAGGATATCGAGCCGCTTCTGCAGGCTGCCAACAGCGACAGCGACAACGCGGAATCCGCGCGCAAAGAGCTGATCGACATGCTGATGGACCGCCACGGCACCAGCCGCGTGCTGTTCCGTAACACCCGTAACGGCGTCAAAGGTTTCCCAAAACGCGAGCTGCATACGGTTAAACTGCCGCTTCCGACACAGTATCAGACGGCAATTAAGGTCTCCGGCATCATGGGCGCCCGCAAATCCCAGGAAGATCGCGCCCGCGACATGCTTTATCCGGAACAAATCTACCAGGAATTTGAAGGTGATACCGGCACCTGGTGGAACTTTGACCCGCGCGTAGAGTGGCTTATGGGCTACCTGACCGCCCACCGCTCACAGAAGGTGCTGGTGATCTGCGCCAAAGCGGCCACCGCGCTGCAGCTGGAGCAGGTTCTGCGCGAGCGAGAAGGTATTCGCGCCGCCGTATTCCACGAAGGCATGTCCATCGTCGAGCGCGACCGCGCGGCAGCCTGGTTTGGGGAAGAGGACAGCGGTGCGCAGGTGCTGCTGTGCTCGGAAATCGGCTCTGAAGGCCGTAACTTCCAGTTCGCCAGCAACCTGGTGATGTTCGATCTGCCGTTTAACCCGGATCTGCTGGAGCAGCGTATCGGTCGTCTGGATCGTATCGGTCAGGCGCATGATATTCAGATCCACGTTCCTTACCTGGAAAAAACCGCCCAGTCCGTTCTGGTGCGCTGGTTCCACGAAGGTCTGGATGCGTTTGAACATACCTGCCCGACGGGCCGCACCATTTACGATCAGGTGCATGGCGATCTGATCGGCTATCTGGCCGCGCCGGAAAACACCGACGGCTTTGACGATCTGATTAAGTCCTGCCGCGAGAAGCACGATGCGCTGAAAGCGCAGCTGGAGCAGGGCCGCGACCGCCTGCTGGAGATCCACTCCAACGGTGGCGAAAAAGCGCAGGCGCTGGCGGAAAGCATCGAAGAGCAGGACGACGACACCAGTTTGATCAGCTTCTCCATGAACCTGTTCGACATCGTCGGGATCAACCAGGACGATCGCGGCGAGAACATGATCGTCCTCACGCCGTCGGATCATATGCTGGTTCCTGATTTCCCGGGCCTGCCGGAAGATGGCTGCACCATCACCTTCGAACGTGACGTGGCGCTGTCTCGCGAAGACGCCCAGTTCATTACCTGGGAGCACCCGCTGATCCGCAACGGTCTGGATCTGATCCTGTCCGGCGATACCGGCAGCAGCACGATTTCTCTGTTGAAAAACAAAGCGCTGCCTGTGGGCACGCTGCTGGTTGAACTGATTTACGTTGTGGAAGCGCAGGCGCCAAAACAGCTGCAGCTCACCCGCTTCCTGCCGCCGACGCCGGTGCGTCTGCTGCTGGATAAAAACGGTACTAACCTGGCCGCTCAGGTCGAGTTCGAGAGCTTCAACCGTCAGCTGAGCGCGGTTAACCGTCACACCGGCAGCAAGCTGGTCAACGCCGTTCAGCAGGATGTGCATGCTATTCTGCAACTGGGTGAAACCCAGGTTGAAAAAGCGGCTCGTGCATTGATTGATGCGGCACGCAGCGAAGCCGACGAAAAACTCTCGGCAGAACTTTCTCGTCTGGAAGCGTTAAAAGCCGTTAACCCGAACATTCGTGACGATGAACTGGCGGCGATCGAAAGCAATCGTCAGCAGGTGCTGGAGAGCCTGGATCAGGCAAGCTGGCGTCTGGACGCCCTGCGTCTTATCGTTGTGACGCATCAGTAAACGGAGCGCAAGATGGTGATGGAGCCCTACAATCCCCCTCAGGATCCCTGGCTGGTCATCCTTTATCAGGATGAGCACATTATGGTGGTCAACAAGCCAAGCGGCCTGTTGTCCGTGCCGGGGCGTCTGGACGAGCACAAAGACAGCGTGATGACGCGTATTCAGCGCGATTATCCGCAGGCGGAGTCCGTCCATCGCCTCGACATGGCCACCAGCGGCGTGATTGTGGTGGCTCTGCATAAAGAAGCGGAACGCGAGCTGAAACGCCAGTTCCGCGAGCGCGAACCGAAAAAGCAGTACGTCGCGCGCGTCTGGGGCCATCCGGCAAGCGAAGAGGGTCTGGTCGATTTACCGCTGATCTGCGACTGGCCGAACCGGCCAAAGCAGAAGGTGTGCTATGAAACCGGCAAGGCGGCGCAAACCGAGTATGAAGTGCTGGAGTACGCGCCGGATAACACCGCGCGCGTCCTGCTTAAGCCGATTACCGGGCGCTCCCACCAGCTGCGCGTGCATATGCTCGCCCTGGGCCACCCGATTCTGGGAGACCGGTTTTACGCACCGCCAGAAGCGCTGGCGCTGGCTCCGCGCCTGCTGCTCCATGCGCAGACCCTCACCATTACCCATCCGGTTTTTGGCAATGCGATGACCTTTAAGGCACCCGTGGACTTCTAAAAAAAATAGCCCGATATCATCGGGCCATTTTTTTATTTAAAACCTTTTTGCTCTTTTATCAGCTCGTAGGCTTTCTGAATTTCCTGCGCTTTCTGCTTCGCCATCTCCATCATCTCTGGCGGTAAACCTTTTGCGACCAGCTTGTCCGGATGATGCTCGCTCATGAGCTTACGATAGGCACGCTTGATCGTGGTCTGATCGTCAGAAGGCTTTACGCCAAGCACGTTGCAGGCATCTTCCAGCGTCGGGCCACGCTGCGTCTGCTGCCAGCCGCCGCCGGAGGATTGCTGCTGGTAACCCCCGCCAAACTGCGCGCCACCCTGCATCATGCGCAGGAACTGGTCGAACTGCATGCGGGAGATCCCCAGCTCTTCAGCAATGACGTATAAAACGTCCCGCTCATTGGGATGAAGGGAGCCATCGGCGAAGGCCGCCTGAATTTGGATCTCCAGAAACATCCGAATTAAATCAAAACGTCCGAAGCAGATGCTGCGGAACTGACGCATTTTTTCACGCAGCGGATAGTTATCCGCTTTACCGATACGAAACGCATTTTGCGCTGCCACGCGAGATTCACCGTGCAGATTCATGCGATCCATGAATACGCTGGCAATCTGAATATCGGCTTCGGTGACGCGCCCTTTTGATTTGGTTAAATGCCCCATCACCTCAAAGGTGGTGGAGAAAAAGAGCGACTGACGCTCGCGCTGGTTGGCGAACCAGGCCATTTTGCGACTGCGTGCTTTATCAAACATATGGCCGATAATCAGGCCCAGTACCACGCCCCAAAAGCCAGCGCCCATGATTAATGCGAACGCAACGCCGATGATTTTACCCCAATACTGCATATACTCCCCGAATAGTCATGTTCCTGGTTCGACGCAACGCCATCATTACAGTGGTCGCGCCACGGTCAATTGAGGGACATCGCCTATAATTTGCATTATCATACTCGTCATTCGATAGCGAGCCTAACACTCTGGCACGCAAACGGGCAGGATTAACGCTGGTACTGCGCTGATGAGTAAGATAGTCTCTGAGCGTTTGTAAGCCGTAGCCACTGATGACGGAACAATAAAATACAACGTATGAAAAAACGTATCCCCACCCTCCTGGCCACAATGATTGGCGCCGCTCTGTACAGCCAACAGGGGCTGGCAGCCGATCTCGCCTCGCAATGTATGCTTGGCGTCCCAAGTTTCGATCGTCCACTGGTTGAGGGCGATGCGAATGACTTGCCGGTTACCATCAATGCCGACAGTGCGAAAGGTAATTATCCTGACAATGCCACCTTTACGGGCAATGTCGATATTAACCAGGGCAACAGCCGTTTGCAGGCAGATGAAGTGCAATTGCATCAGAAGCAACCAGAAGGTGCGGCTGCGCCAGTACGTACGGTGGATGCGCTGGGTAATGTGCACTATGACGACAACCAGGTCATCCTGAAAGGTCCGAAAGCCTGGTCAAATCTGAATACAAAAGATACCAACGTCTGGGAAGGTGATTACCAGATGGTGGGTCGTCAGGGGCGCGGTAAAGCCGACCTGATGAAACAGCGCGGTGAAAACCGCTATACGATTCTGGAAAACGGTTCCTTCACCTCCTGTCTGCCGGGCTCGAATACCTGGAGCGTGGTGGGCAGTGAAGTCATCCACGATCGTGAAGAACAGGTCGCGGAGATCTGGAACGCCCGTTTTAAGCTCGGCCCGGTCCCTGTTTTCTATAGCCCTTACCTGCAGCTTCCCGTGGGCGATAAACGACGTTCCGGTTTCCTGATCCCGAATGCCAAATACAGCACCTCGAACTACTTTGAGTTCTACCTGCCGTATTACTGGAACATCGCGCCAAACATGGATGCGACAATCACGCCGCACTATATCCATAAGCGCGGTAACATCATGTGGGAAAACGAGTTCCGCTATCTGACCAAAGCGGGTTCCGGTTTGATGGAGTTTGATTATCTGCCATCGGACAAAGACTTCCAGGACGAGCACCCAAGCGAAGGTGATAAACACCGTTGGATGTACTACTGGCGGCATGGCGGGGTGATGGATCAGGTCTGGCGCTTCAGCGTCGACTATACCAAAGTCAGCGACCCGTACTATTTCAACGACTTTGACTCTAAATACGGTTCCAGTACGGACGGCTACGCCACGCAGAAATTCAGCGTGGGCTACGCCATTGAGAACTTTAACGCCACGGTGTCGACCAAGCAGTTCCAGGTCTTTGACACCCAAACGGCCAGTACCTATGGTGCTGAACCGCAGCTGGACGTCAACTGGTATCAGAACGATGTCGGTCCTTTCGACACCCGCGTCTACGCCCAGGCGGTGCACTTCGTCAACACCAACTCGGATATGCCAGAGTCAACGCGTCTTCACCTCGAACCAACCATTAACTTACCTTTGTCGAACGACTGGGCAAGCCTGAACACCGAAGCCAAGCTAATGGCGACGCACTACCAGCAAAAAAACCTGGACTGGTACAACAATCGCTATGGCACCAACCTTGATGAATCGGTAAACCGTACGCTTCCTCAGTTCAAGATGGACGGGAAGCTGATCTTCGAACGTGATATGGGCCTGCTGTCTGATGGGTATACCCAGACGCTTGAACCGCGTATGCAGTATCTCTACGTGCCTTATCGCGATCAGAGCAAAATTCAAAACTACGACTCCTCTTTCCTGCAGTCTGACTACAGCGGCCTGTTCCGTGACCGGACCTATGGCGGTCTCGACCGTATTGCGTCCGCTAACCAGTTGACTACCGGCGTCACAACGCGCGTTTATGATGAATCTGCCGTTGAACGTTTTAACGTTTCTGTTGGTCAAATCTACTATTTCACCGAGTCTCGTACCGGTGATGACGACATTAACTGGGAGAAAGACAACAAAACGGGTTCACTGGTGTGGGCGGGTGATACCTACTGGCGCATGACCGATCGTTGGGGTCTGCGCGGTGGTGTTCAGTACGATACGCGACTGGATAACATCGCGACGGGCAGTGCTGCCATTGAATACCGTCGCGATGAAGACCGTATGGTGCAGTTGACGTACCGTTATGCCAGCCCGGAATATATTCAGGCGACATTGCCGAACTACGCCAATGCTGACCAGTATAAAGATGGTATTTCGCAGGTGGGTGGCGCAGCGAGCTGGCCAATCGCCGATCGTTGGTCAATCGTCGGAGCCTACTACTATGACACGAATGCCCAAAAACCCGCTGACCAGATGCTAGGTCTGCAATATAACTCCTGCTGTTACGCGCTGCGCGTCGGCTACGAACGCAAGCTTAACGGCTGGGATACTCAAAACAGTCAGGGCAAATACGATAACGTGATTGGCTTTAATGTCGAGCTGCGCGGCCTGAGTTCCAACTACGGTCTGGGCACGCAGCAGATGCTGCGCTCGAACATTCTGCCTTACCGCAGTTCCTTGTAATGTGCTTGATTTGCAACATAATCCGCTTTGCGGTTAATTGAAATGGAAAAAGTATGAAGAACTGGAAAACGCTGCTGCTCGGTGTCGCCATGGTTGCGAATACTAGCTTCGCGGCCCCCCAGGTTGTTGATAAAGTCGCCGCTGTCGTTAACAACGGCGTCGTGCTTGAAAGTGACGTTGCCGGTTTAATGCAGTCTGTAAAGCTCAATTCGGGCCAGGCAGGCCAGCAGCTTCCGGATGACGCAACGCTGCGCCACCAGATTCTGGAACGTCTGATCATGGATCAGATCGTCCTGCAGATGGGTCAAAAAATGGGCGTGAAGGTCTCTGACGAGCAGCTCGATCAGGCGATCGCGAACATTGCTAAGCAGAACAACATGTCCCTGGACCAGATGCGCAGCCGTCTGGCCTACGATGGCATCAGCTACGCCACCTACCGTAATCAGATCCGCAAAGAGATGCTGATTTCAGAAGTGCGTAACAATGAAGTGCGTCGCCGCGTCACTATCCTCCCTCAGGAAGTGGATGCGCTGGCTAAGCAGGTAGGTAACCAGAACGACGCCAGCACCGAACTGAACCTGAGCCACATTCTGATCCCGCTTCCGGAAAACCCAACCTCCGATCAGGCGGCTGAAGCGGAAAGCCAGGCGCGTTCTATCGTTGAGCAGGCGCGTAACGGCGGTGACTTTGGCAAGCTGGCCATCACCTATTCCGCTGACCAGCAGGCGCTGAAAGGCGGGCAGATGGGCTGGGGCCGTATTCAGGAACTGCCATCCCTCTTTGCCCAGGCGCTGAGCACGGCGAAGAAAGGGGATATCGTCGGTCCAATCCGTTCAGGCGTAGGCTTCCACATTCTGAAAGTGAACGATCTGCGCGGTCAGAGCCAGAGCATTTCCGTCACGGAAGTTCACGCTCGCCACATTCTGCTAAAACCGTCTCCGATCATGACTGACGATCAGGCGCGTGCGAAGCTGGAACAGATTGCAGCTGACATCAAGAGCGGCAAAACCTCCTTTGCGAATGCGGCAAAAGAGTTCTCCCAGGATCCAGGCTCTGCTAACCAGGGTGGCGATCTGGGCTGGGCTGCGGCCGATATCTACGATCCGGCTTTCCGCGACGCGTTGATGAGAATGAGCAAAGGTCAGCTGAGCGCACCGGTGCACTCTTCCTTCGGCTGGCATCTGATTGAGCTGATGGATACCCGCAACGTCGATAAAACCGATGCGGCCCAGAAAGACAGAGCCTACCGTATGCTGTTTAACCGTAAGTTCTCTGAAGAAGCGGCAACCTGGATGCAGGAACAACGCGCCAGCGCTTACGTGAAAGTGCTCAGCAACTGATGAAACAGCATCGTGTTGTGATCACGCCCGGCGAACCCGCCGGGATTGGGCCTGACCTCGTTGTCCAGCTTGCCCAGCGCAGCTGGCCAGTAGAGCTGGTTGTCTGCGCAGATGCAACACTGTTACAAGACCGGGCAACGCTGCTCGGTCTGCCTTTAACGCTCATTCCTTATGTTAAAGGCCAGCAGCCCGTTCCACAGCAAGCGGGCACCCTCACGCTTCTGTCGGTCCCTCTGCGCACCCCTGTCGTCCCCGGCCAACTCAGCACTGAAAACGGGCACTACGTTGTCGAGACGCTGGCGCGCGCCTGCGACGGCTGCCTGAACGGTGAGTTCGCGGCGCTGATCACCGGTCCGGTGCATAAAGGCGTTATCAACGACGCGGGGATCCCCTTTACCGGACACACCGAGTTCTTTGAAGAACGTTCGCACAGCCCGAAAGTGGTGATGATGCTGGCGACGGAGGAAATGCGTGTCGCGCTGGTGACAACTCACCTGCCCATCAAAGCCATTCCTGATGCCATCACCCCAGAGCTCCTGCGGGAGATCATCGGGATCCTGCATCACGATCTTCAGACGAAATTCGGCATCCCGCAGCCGCACGTGCTGGTCTGCGGCCTGAATCCGCATGCGGGCGAAGGCGGACACATGGGCACCGAAGAGATCGACACCATCATTCCGGTGCTCAACGAAATGCGGGAAAAAGGGATGAACCTCAGCGGGCCACTGCCTGCGGACACCCTTTTCCAGCCCAAATACCTGGATAATGCCGACGCCGTGCTCGCGATGTACCACGATCAGGGCCTGCCCGTGCTAAAATACCAGGGCTTTGGCCGCGGCGTGAATATCACCCTCGGTTTACCCTTTATTCGAACGTCCGTTGACCACGGTACTGCGCTGGATCTGGCAGGCCAGGGGAAAGCGGATGTCGGCAGTTTTATTACGGCGCTTAATCTCGCCATCAAAATGATTGTTAATACTCAATGACTAATCGAGTCCATCAGGGCCACTTAGCCCGTAAACGTTTCGGGCAAAACTTCCTTAACGATCAGTTCGTGATCGAAAGCATTGTCTCGGCTATTAATCCGCAAAAAGGTCAGGCGATGGTCGAAATCGGCCCGGGCCTTGCCGCACTGACCGAACCGGTAGGCGAACGCCTTGACGAACTCACGGTTATCGAGCTGGACCGCGATCTGGCCGCACGCCTGCAAACGCACCCGTTCCTCGGGCCGAAGCTGACCATTTATCAGCAGGATGCCATGACCATGAACTTTGGCGAACTGTCAGAGAAAATGGGCCAGCCGCTGCGCGTATTCGGTAACCTGCCGTACAACATTTCCACCCCGCTGATGTTTCATCTGTTTAGCTATACTGATGCCATTGCCGACATGCACTTCATGTTGCAAAAAGAGGTTGTTAACCGTCTGGTTGCAGGCCCGAACAGTAAAGCGTATGGTCGTTTGAGCGTGATGGCGCAATATTACTGCAACGTGATCCCGGTACTCGAAGTACCGCCGTCAGCGTTCACGCCGCCACCGAAAGTGGATTCAGCGGTTGTGCGCCTTGTGCCACACAAGACGAAACCGTATCCGGTTAAAGATCTGCGCGTATTGAGCCGCATTACCACTGAAGCCTTTAACCAGCGCCGTAAAACGATCCGTAACAGCCTCAGCAATTCGTTCACCGTTGAGGTATTAGCCGAGCTGGGGATCGACCCGGCAATGCGTGCGGAGAACATTTCCGTAGAGCAGTACTGCAAGCTGGCTAATTACATCAGCGAAAATGCGCCGCCGAAGGAGAGTTAAGCCATGATTGATTCGCCCCGCGTATGTGTCCATGTACAAAGCGTCTATGTTGAATCGCAGTCCTCACCGGATGAAGAACGTTTTGTCTTTGCTTACACCGTGACCATCCGCAATCTGGGGCGGATGCCCGTGCAGCTGCGCGGGCGCTACTGGCTTATCACTAACGGCAATGGTCGTGAAATTGAAGTCCAGGGCGAAGGTGTGGTCGGTGAACAACCGCATATCGGCCCAGGTGAAGAGTATCAGTACACCAGCGGCGCGGTGATCGAAACGCCGATGGGTACCATGCAAGGCCATTATGAAATGGTCGACGTCGATGGCAACGGATTCCGCGTTGCCATTCCCGTATTCCGTCTCGCCGTTACAACATTCATTCATTAATCCAATGTCTACATATCTGATTGGCGACGTTCACGGTTGCTACGATGAACTGATCGCATTATTAAAGCAGGTCGACTTTACGCCAGGACAGGACATGCTGTGGCTGACGGGCGATTTAGTGGCGCGTGGCCCGGGCTCTCTTGAGGTGTTACGTTTCGTTAAATCACTGGGCGACAGCGTGCGCATGGTTCTGGGCAATCACGATCTGCATCTGCTGGCGGTATTCGCCGGGATCAGCCGCAATAAACCGAAAGATCGTATTACCCCTCTGCTTGAAGCACCGGACGCGGACGATCTGATTAACTGGCTGCGTCGTCAGCCGCTGCTGCAGATTGATGAAGAGAAAAAGCTGGTCATGGCCCATGCCGGGATCACGCCACAATGGGATCTCGAGACGGCAAAAACCTGCGCGCGCGACGTTGAGGCGGTGCTGGCAAGCGACTCGTATCCTTTCTTCCTCGATGCCATGTACGGCGATATGCCGAACCACTGGAGCGAGGATCTCAGCGGCCTGGCGCGCCTGCGCTTTATCACCAACGCCTTCACCCGCATGCGTTTCTGCTTCCCGAACGGACAGCTGGATATGTACTCCAAAGAGACGCCGGAAAGCGCGCCCGCTCCGCTGAAACCCTGGTTTGCCATTCCTGGACCGGTGACAAGCGAGTACAGCGTCGCGTTTGGTCACTGGGCGGCGCTGGAAGGTAAAGGGACGCCGGAGGGGATCTACGGTCTGGATACCGGATGCTGCTGGGGCGGGGAGTTAACCTGCTTACGCTGGGAAGATAAAGCTTACTTTGTGCAGCCGTCCAACCGACAGCTGGACTTAGGAGAAGGCGAGGCCGTTGCCTCCTGACCAGTGCCCCCCTCCCCAAAAGACCGCACCGAACAGTCCCCTCTCCCCTTTGGGGAGAGGGTTAGGGTGAGGGGTAGGAAAATCACTTAACGACGTTCCAGAATCTCGAAGCAGTAGCTATGTGAGTTCTGTGCATCCGCGTCGTGGAATTCGCTGAATACCGATTCCCACTCGTCCGGATCGTAATCCGGGAAATGGGTATCCCCTTCCACTTCCGCATCAATGTGGGTCAGATACAATTTCTGCGCTTTCGGCAGGAACTGCTCATACACGCGTCCGCCGCCGATCACCATGATCTCTTCAGCATCACCACAGGCGGCAATCGCTTCATCGACGGATTTCACCCACTGCACGCGATCGTCAGTGCCTGGCTGGCTACTGATCACAATATTCTTACGGCCCGGTAATGGACGACCAATCGACTCCCAGGTCAGGCGGCCCATCACTACCGGCTTGTTTAACGTCGTACGTTTAAACCATGCGAGATCGGCAGGCAGGTTCCACGGCATGGCATTTTCCATGCCGATAACGCGGTCTACCGCCAGCGCTGCAATCAGACTGATCATTGAAAATTTCCCGGATGCAAAAAATTGCCGCCACTATACGGAAAGCTTAATCTTTCGTCGACTGGCGGCAGGGTAAAGAAACAGAAATTTTTTAATATTGCTGGCAACTCCACTTCACGCGGACGGTTTACTTTCCGGTTCATCCTGAGGATCCCCGGTGTGCTTGCCCTCTTCCGTTCCCTGCCAGCCGTGACGCTGGGTAAGCGACAGGTGATTGCGGTCCTCGTTAATAATTTCCGTCAGCATCGCGCTGGTACGTTTAAACACGGCTGCACGGTCTGAAGCCGCGCTGCTCGCCATCTCCACCATCTCCTCGACCATCCCGGTGTTAAAGCGGCGGAACAGATCGGCACGCTCACGCGCCTCATACGCTCCCAGCCCCAGGCTTTCCAGCGCCATTCGACCAGATTTAAGCGCACCTTCGAAGGTTTCACGCTCCGGCGCGACGACGCCAGCCTGTCGTAGCTGGATGTAGTGATCCACATCGCGCGCGCGGGAGATAATCGTCAGGTCAGGGAAATGCTCTTTGACCAGCTCAACCAGCTGCAGACTGGTTTGCGGATCGTCGATGGCGTTGATCAGCACCTCGGCTTTCGCAGCCCCCGCTGACTCCAGCAAATCGACGCGAGTAGCATCCCCGTAAAACACCTTCATATCAAATTTACGCAGGGTTTCTACGTGGTCAGGATCGTGATCGAGAATGACCATTTTAACGCCGCTGGAGAGCAGCAAACGGCCGGTGATCTGTCCGAAGCGCCCGAACCCGGCGACGATTACCCGAGGCTGTTCCTCGTCGATCTCATCGGCTTCTCGTTCCTGTTCGCTGTCCGATTTTTCCAGGCGCGTCAGTACCACCAGCAGCACAGGCGTCGCGGCCATCGACAGTGCTACTGCCAGCGTCAGCGCTTTTGCCCACTCGGGATCGAGGACGTTTGCCATCTGCGCCGCGCCAAAGACCACGAACGCAAATTCGCTCCCCTGCCCCAGCAGAACCGCAAACCAGCGACGCTGTTTACCAGGCACCTTCAGCGGACGGGCAATCAGCCACAGCATCACCATTTTAATGACCAGGAAGCCGACGAGCAGGATGACGATCCGCAGCGGGTGCGTCACCAGCGTGCCGAAGTCGACGGACATCCCCACGCCGATGAAAAACAGCCCCAGCAGCAAGCCTTTGAACGGCTCGATATCGCTTTCCAGCGCGTGACGATATTCGGAACTCGCCAGCAGAACGCCTGCCAGGAAGGCCCCCATCGCCATCGACAGGCCGGCCTCTTCCAGCAGCAGACCGAAGCCAAACACCAGGAACAGCGCCACGGCGCTGAACACTTCGCGAAGGCCCGAGCGGGCTACGAACCGCAGCAGCGGCCGGGTGACGTAGCGACCAAGCACCACCACCAGCGCCAGCGCCCCCACCACCTTCAGTGCTGACAGCGCAAACGCACCCAGCGTCGTAGAGGAACCGCTGGCCGCCAGCAGCGGGATCATCGCCACCAGCGGGATAGCGGCAATGTCCTGGAACAGCAGCACCGAGAACGCGCTGCGTCCCATCCCGGAGACCGTCAGATTGCGCTCGTTCATGGCCTGCATGGCAATGGCCGTCGAGGAGAGCGCCAGCGTCATGCCAATCAGCTCTGCCACTTTCCACTCCATCCCCAGCAGGATGCAGAACCCGCCCAGCAGCAGGCCGCAGGCCACCATCTGTAGCGCGCCGCCGCCAAATACGGAAGCACGCAATTTCCATAAGCGCTTCGGATCCAGCTCCAGACCAATCACAAACAGCATCAGCACAACGCCAATTTCAGCGAAATGCAGTATCGCTTCGGCATCGGTGACCAGACGAAGGCCCCAGGGTCCAATCACGCAGCCCGCAATCAAGTAGCCGAGAACAGAGCCCAGCCCCAGGCGTACCGCCACGGGCACAATCAGCGCCGCCGCGCCGAGGTAAATCAGCGCCTGTATCAGCGTATGGCTATCCATGGTGCGTCTCCTGCCACTCAAGTAAGCGTTGTTTGTAGTGGCGAGCCTGCGCCTGCAGCGTTTCATCATCGCAGACAAAGGTGCAGTGCATCGCAAAAGGCGGGAGCCATTTCAGGCCACAGTAGAGCGCAGTTGCCTGCAGCGGCTGTGCAAGGACCTCAAACCCCGGGAAGGAACCGATATCAAAATGGCTTTCACCGCCGCCGGTGGTCACGGCCCACATCAGGCTTTTGCCCTTCAGCGCATGACCGTTATGACCATATGCCCAGCCGTGAGAGAAGACTTTATCGATCCACAGCTTCAACAGCGGAGGCGTGCTGTACCACTGCATCGGGTGCTGCCAGATAATCAGATCGGCACGGGAAAGCGCCTCCTGCTCGGCGGCGATATCGATATTAAAATCGGGATAAAGTTGATAGAGGGAACGTATCTCTACGTTATCAAGCGTCCTTACCTGCTCAAGCATCCGCTTATTCGCATGCGAGTGCTGCGGATAAGGATGGGCGTAAATTATCAGAATCATTGATTAGCCTGTTATTACTGCTTTCTTTTAACAAAAGAGTGTAGTCAGTAATTCAACAGGCTAATAGTGAATATTATTGACGGGCTTACGTCAGAATTCTGAATTAGTTATCCAGCTCACCCATGGATTTAACCTGATCGCGGTTAATCTGCTCGGTTTGACCGGTTTCGGCGTTTTTATACGACACCAGACCGGTATCATCATCCACCTGCGGTTTGCCGTCGGTGACGATGGTGCGGCCGTCGGTGGTTTTAACTGCCTGATTAGACGAACAGCCCGCAACGGTAAACATTGCAGTGGCAGCCAGAACGGAAGCGATCAGTAATTTATTTTGCATGGTGTTTTCCCCTGCTCTCAGTTGAATTTCGTTATCGACCTAACCATTTTAGGCTAACTGACTGAATGCGGATGAAAAACCAGAAGGTTCCGAAGATGGGGAGAATGCCCGGCAGCCGAACGGCACCGGGCATGCGAACTTACTTGCTAATCTGCGCGTGCATTTCCTGCACTGAAATCACCTTCTCGGTGGCATCCGCGTTCAGCGCCATGGCCGTCGCAAAACCGCCGTTCAGGGTGGTGTCGTAGTGCACTTTGTACTGCAGCGCGCTGCGGCGAATCAGCTTGGAGTCTTCAATCGCCTGGCGGCCTGCGGTGGTGTTGATGATGTAGGTGTATTCGCCATTCTTGATACGATCCTGAATGTGCGGACGACCTTCATGCACCTTGTTCACCAGACGCGGGTTGATGCCTGCTTCGCCCAGCACAATCGCCGTACCGTGGGTTGCATCCAGCTCGAAGCCCTGTTTCAGCAGCTTGGCGGCCAGGTCAACCACGCGCTCTTTGTCGCCTTCGCGAACGGAGAGCAGTGCACGGCCGGATTTTCTCATGGTGGAGCTACTGCCCAGCTGCGCCTTCGCGAACGCTTCTGCGAAGGTGCGGCCCACGCCCATCACTTCCCCGGTAGAGCGCATTTCTGGCCCTAACAGCGGGTCAACGCCCGGGAATTTGTTGAACGGCAGCACCACTTCTTTCACCGAGTAGTACGGTGGGATGATCTCTTTGGTCACGCCCTGCTGCGCCAGCGTCTGGCCCGCCATCACGCGCGCCGCCACTTTCGCCAGCGGAATACCGGTGGCTTTGGAGACGAACGGGACGGTACGCGCCGCACGCGGGTTGACCTCAATCAGGTAGACTTCGTTGTCTTTCACCGCGAACTGGACGTTCATCAGGCCGCGAACCTGCAGCTCGAAGGCCAGCTTCTGCACCTGCTGGCGCATCACGTCCTGAATCTCCTGGCTCAGCGTGTAGGCTGGCAGAGAACAGGCGGAGTCGCCGGAGTGCACGCCCGCCTGCTCGATGTGCTCCATGATGCCGCCAATCAGCACCATTTCGCCGTCGCAGATGGCGTCCACGTCCACTTCCACCGCGTCGTCGAGGAAGCGGTCGAGGAGCACTGGCGCATCGTTGGAGACGCTTACCGCCGTCTGGAAGTAGCGGCGCAGGTCGGCTTCGTCATAAACGATTTCCATCGCGCGGCCGCCCAGCACGTAGGAAGGACGAACGACCAGCGGGTAGCCAATCTCTTTCGCCTTCTCAACGGCCATCTCAATGGCGGTGACGGTGGCGTTCGCCGGCTGTTTCAGCTTCAGACGGTCAACCGCCTGCTGGAAACGCTCGCGGTCTTCCGCACGGTCAATCGCGTCCGGGCTGGTGCCGATAACCGGCACGCCTGCTGCTTCCAGCGCGCGCGCCAGCTTCAGCGGGGTCTGGCCGCCGTACTGCACGATAACGCCTTTTGGCTTCTCGATGCGCACGATTTCCAGCACGTCTTCCAGGGTAACCGGCTCGAAGTAGAGGCGGTCAGAGGTGTCGTAGTCGGTCGATACGGTTTCCGGGTTACAGTTGACCATGATGGTCTCGTAACCGTCTTCACGCAGCGCCAGGGAGGCGTGCACGCAGCAGTAGTCGAACTCAATGCCCTGGCCGATACGGTTTGGACCGCCGCCCAGCACCATGATCTTGTCGCGGTCGACGGACGGGTTCGCTTCGCACTCGTCTTCATAGGTGGAGTACATGTAGGCGGTGTCGGTCGAGAATTCTGCCGCGCAGGTGTCCACGCGCTTGTAAACCGGATGCAGGTCGTACTGGTCGCGCAGCTTGCGGATTTCCGCTTCACGCACGCCCGCCAGCTTAGCCAGACGCGCATCGGCGAAGCCTTTACGCTTCAGCACGCGCAGGAAGTCCGCGTCCAGGCCGGTGATGCCCAGCTCGGCCACCTGCTCTTCCAGACGCACCAGCTCTTCAATCTGCACCAGGAACCAGCGGTCGATGTTGGTCAGGTTGAACACGCCGTCGACGGACAGCCCCGCGCGGAAGGCATCGGCGATGTACCAGATACGCTCTGCGCCCGCGTCTTTCAGCTCGCGGCGGATTTTCGTCAGCGCTTCCGGGTCGTCCAGGCTCACTTTCGGGTCGAAGCCGGTCGCGCCCACTTCGAGGCCGCGCAGCGCTTTCTGCAGGGATTCCTGCTGCGTGCGACCAATCGCCATCACTTCACCGACAGATTTCATCTGGGTGGTCAGACGGTCGTTCGCGCCTGCAAATTTCTCGAAGTTGAAGCGCGGAATTTTGGTGACAACGTAGTCGATGGACGGCTCGAAGGACGCAGGCGTGCGGCCACCGGTGATGTCGTTCATCAGCTCGTCGAGGGTGTAACCCACCGCCAGTTTCGCCGCCACTTTCGCAATCGGGAAGCCGGTCGCTTTAGAGGCCAGCGCGGAGGAACGGGACACGCGCGGGTTCATTTCGATAACAATCAGACGGCCGGTTTTCGGGTTAACGGAGAACTGCACGTTAGAACCGCCGGTTTCCACGCCGATTTCACGCAGTACCGCCATCGAGGCGTTACGCATGATTTGATACTCTTTGTCGGTCAGGGTCTGGGCTGGCGCAACGGTGATGGAGTCGCCGGTGTGGATACCCATCGCATCGAAGTTTTCGATGGAGCAGACGATGATGCAGTTGTCGTTTTTATCACGCACCACTTCCATCTCGTACTCTTTCCAGCCAATCAGCGATTCGTCAATCAGCAGCTCTTTGGTTGGGGAGAGATCCAGACCGCGTTCGCAAATCTCTTCGAACTCTTCGCGGTTGTAGGCGATGCCGCCGCCGGTGCCGCCCATGGTGAACGATGGACGGATGATGCACGGATAGCCCACGTCAGCCGCAACGGCCAGCGCTTCTTCCATGTTGTGTGCGATACCGGAGCGCGCGGTGTCGAGGCCGATTTTCTTCATCGCCACGTCGAAGCGGCGACGGTCTTCTGCTTTATCAATCGCGTCGGCGGTCGCACCAATCATGGTCACGCCGAACTCGGCCAGCACGCCCTGACGCTCCAGCTCCAGCGCGCAGTTCAACGCCGTCTGGCCGCCCATGGTTGGCAGCACCGCGTCCGGGCGCTCTTTCTCGATGATTTTACGCACCACTTCCCAGTGAATCGGCTCGATGTAGGTCGCATCAGCCATTTCCGGGTCGGTCATGATGGTTGCCGGGTTGGAGTTCACCAGGATAACGCGGTAACCCTCTTCGCGCAGGGCTTTACACGCCTGCGCGCCGGAGTAGTCGAATTCACAGGCCTGGCCGATCACGATCGGGCCAGCGCCAAGGATCAGGATGCTTTTTATGTCTGTACGTTTTGGCATTGTCTTCTCGGCTCCTGATTATTTAGCGGTCTTACGGTATTGCTCGATAAGTTCGATGAAGTGATCGAACAGCGGCGCGGCGTCGTGTGGGCCCGGGCTGGCTTCCGGGTGGCCCTGGAAGCTGAACGCTGGCTTATCTGTACGGTGGATGCCCTGCAGGGTGCCATCGAACAGCGACTTGTGGGTCACGCGCAGGTTAGCCGGCATTGAGGCCTCATCGACGGCAAAGCCGTGGTTCTGCGCGGTGATCATAACCGTGTTGTTATCGATGTCTTTCACCGGGTGGTTACCACCGTGGTGGCCGAACTTCATCTTAACGGTGTTCGCACCGCTCGCCAGGGCCAGCAGCTGATGGCCGAGACAGATGCCGAATACCGGGATGTCGGTTTCCAGGAAGGACTTAATGGCGGCGATAGCGTAATCGCACGGCGCAGGGTCGCCAGGGCCGTTGGACAGGAAAATACCGTCCGGATTCATCTTCAGCACGTCTTCGGCAGACGTTTGTGCTGGCACCACCGTCAGGCGGCAGCCGCGGTCAACCAGCATGCGCAGGATGTTGCGCTTGGCGCCGAAATCGTAGGCCACCACGTGGAACGGCAGCTCGCTCTCTTTTTTCGCTTCCGGCAGGTCGCCTGAAAGCGTCCAGCTACCCTGAGTCCAGCTGTAGGCTTCAGCGGTAGTCACTTCTTTCGCCAGGTCCATGCCGTTCAGGCCCGGGAAGGCTTTCGCTTTTTCCAGCGCCAGCGTCGCATCGAGGTTATCACCTGCGATGATGCAGCCGTTCTGTGCACCCTTCTCGCGCAGCAGACGCGTTAACTTACGGGTATCGATATCGGCAATCGCCACGATGTTATGGCGCTTCAGGTAAGAAGAGAGGTCTTCGGTATTGCGGAAGTTGCTGGCAATCAGCGGCAGGTCGCGAATGACCAGGCCTTGCGCATGTACCTGAGAAGATTCTTCGTCAGCCGCATTGGTGCCGACATTGCCGATATGAGGATAGGTAAGAGTAACGATTTGGCGAGAATAGGAAGGATCAGTGAGGATTTCTTGATAACCGGTCATTGAAGTATTGAAAACGACTTCCCCAACCGCCGAACCTGTTGCCCCTATGGCCCGACCGATAAACTGGGTTCCGTCTTCCAGAACCAATAGCGCTGACTTAATCAAAACACCCTCCAGAGAATATTCACTCACTTTATTTGCATATTAATTCACAACCACGTCATAAATCAATGCAAATGTGTTGCCAGCGGATTTTTGGCAAACGGCGGCATTCTGGGGATTTGGTGGGTAAAAGTCAACTCAAAACGTATATTTTGTTTATTCTTTTGCGAGCCTGGCGGCTGGAATGCGATTTAACGGGCAAAAAGATCAGGCAAATCATTCTGGGAAACGCTTGCGCGGTAAGTTTAATGGGATTTTCGTGTGTGGGGCAATAAAAAGTGGACCATATGGTCAAAATTTACAATTGTGCAACGCAAAACAGAGAGAAAAGATATTTTTTTAAAGCTTTAACAGAATAACACTCACAAATAAGACAAAATAAAAGGGCAATAAATTATTGCCCTATGCAATCAATAGATTACGACTGCAATAACCACATCACGATGGGTAATAATGATTACAAATTGTTGAGATCGAGCACATCTCGCATATCAAAAAGACCATTACGCCTGCCTTTCAACCACAACGCGGACCGCACGGCGCCATTTGCAAATGTCATTCGGCTGGATGCCTTATGTGTGATCTCTACACGTTCGCCAATATCGGCGAACATCGCGGTATGTTCGCCGACGATATCGCCTGCACGCACAGTTGCAAAGCCAATGGTTCCCGGAACACGTTCGCCCGTATGACCTTCGCGAGAATAGACCGCGATATCTTTTAAGTCTTTATCCATTGCATAAGCAATCGCTTCGCCCATTGCCAGCGCTGTGCCTGATGGCGCGTCGACCTTATAGCGGTGATGCGCTTCGACAATTTCAATGTCGGTATAGTCGCCCATCACTTTCGCCGCCTTCTCCAGCAGCTTCAGCATGACGTTAACGCCCACGCTAAAGTTGGCAGCGAAGACGATCGCAATCTCGTTTGATGCCTCCTGAATGGCTTGTTTACCCGCGTCGTCAAAACCGGTGGTGCCAATCACCATCCCTTTACCGTTCTGACGGCAAAACGCCAGGTGATTCAATGTGCCTTCAGGGCGCGTAAAATCGATGAAGACATCGAAGTCCTCTTTTACCGCCTCCAGGCTGCTCTGCACGGTTACGCCCGTGTGGCCTGCGCCCGCCAGCTCACCCGCATCGGTGCCAAGTAGTGATGAACCTTCACGCTCCAGCGCCGCGCCAAGTGCCACACCCTCCATCTGCAGCGCCGCCTGAATCAGCTGACGGCCCATACGTCCACCCGCGCCCGCAATAGCGACACGGATCTGTGCATCATGCATAGTTATTCTCTTACGTTAAAATGATGTAAACCGTTTTCAGATTAACCAGCCTTCGCGGAGGCTGCCAACTGAAAACACCGATAATTAGAATTTAACGTGAAACCGACTTAAATATCAGTAAAAGACATGATTTTGTCGTCACGATAAAGTAACGGGTAAAAAAAAGGCCAGCACAGGAGGTGCTGGCCTTTCATAAGAAGAGGGATTATTCCACTTCGCGGGCATCAATTCGCAGTTCTTTCGGAACTTCAAACACGATGTTCTCTTCGCGCCCTTCCAGCGGCACCGCTTCGCCGCCGCCCAGCTCCTGCAGACGAGAAATGACGTTTTGTACCAGAATGTCCGGCGCGGATGCCCCGGCCGTCACGCCTACGCAGGCCGCATCTTTAACCCACGCTTCCTGAATGTCCGTCGCATCGTCAATCAGAAACGCCGCCTTCCCCATTCGCTGTGCCAGTTCAGCCAGACGGTTAGAGTTGGAGGAGTTCTTAGAGCCGACCACCAGCACCACGTCCGCCTGTTCAGCCAGCGCGCGCACCGCTTCCTGACGATTGGTGGTGGCGTAGCAGATGTCATCCTTGCGCGGCCCGACGATTTTCGGGAAGCGCTGACGCAGGGCGTCAATCACGTCTGAGGTATCGTCGACGGAGAGCGTGGTCTGGGTCATAAACGACAGTCGCGCTTCGTTTTTCACGTTCAGCGTAAAGACATCTTCCGGCGATTCGACCAGATACATTCCCCCTTCCGGGTTGCTGTACTGGCCCATGGTGCCCTCGACTTCCGGGTGGCCGGCGTGGCCGATCAGGATCGACTCTTCACCGCGGCGGCTGGCGCGCGCCACTTCCATATGCACCTTGGTCACCAGCGGACAGGTGGCATCGAATACGGTCAGATCGCGGCTTTTCGCTTCGTTACGTACCGCCTGGGAGACGCCGTGCGCGGAGAAAATCAGGATCGCGCCGTCCGGCACTTCGCTGATCTGCTCAATAAAGATGGCGCCGCGCTCGCGCAGGCTGTCGACCACGTAGCGGTTATGCACCACTTCGTGACGCACATAAATCGGCGCGCCGTAAATCTCCAGCGCGTTTTCAACAATGCTGATAGCGCGGTCTACACCGGCGCAAAAGCCGCGCGGGTTAGCCAACAGGATCTGCATTTCAGGCCTCCAGTGCAGGATCGATTTCCAGCACTTCAACATCAAAATGAACGGTACGCCCGGCAAGCGGATGGTTGAAATCAACGGTAATTGAGTCGCCGTTGATTTCGCGGATCACGCCAGGCATTTCGCTGCCGTCCATAGCGGTAAAGAGCATAATCGCCCCGATTTCCGGTTCACCCGCGTCCATGAACTCGCGGCGCGAGAAATACTGGATAAGATCGGGACTTGGCACGCCAAACGCGGCATCCGGCTCCAGCGAAAAGGCTTTTTTCTCACCCTCTTTCAGACCGAGAAGCTGCTGCTCAAGACCTTCAGACAGGGAAGTATCGCCAAGACGAAACAGGGCCGGTTTGCCGTTATTGCGGGTGGATTCGGCCGTGGAGCCATCATCCAGCTTCAGCGTGAAGTGAACGAGAACCGCGCTGTTGCTCTGTACGGATTTAGACATGCAAATTGCTCGCTTGTTTTGGGTCACCTGTTGCCCGGTGGCGCTACGCTTACCGGGCCTACGGGAAGCCACAAATTCTGTAGGCCGGGTAAGCGTAGCGCCACCCGGCATTGATGCTTACGCCTGCTCTTTCGCGGCCGGTTTAGGCAAGAAGCCTTCCAGCACGATTAACGCCGCACCGATACAAATTGCCGTATCGGCCAGGTTAAAGGTCGCGAAGTGCCAGTCGCCGACGTAGAAGTCGATCATATCGACCACAAAGCCGTGCCACAGGCGGTCAAACAGGTTGCCCAGCGCGCCGCCAATGATCAGCGCGTAGGCGATGTTATTCAGCTTTTGCGTGGCCTTCGAGCGGTACATCAGCACCGCCAGGATCACGCAGATACCGAGAGCGATACCCGCGAAGAACCAGCGCTGCCAGCCACCGCTGTCGGCAAGGAAACTGAACGCCGCACCGTAGTTGCGGGCGTAGTGCAGGTTAAGCGACGGGAACAGCGGGACCGTATCCCCCAGAGCAAAATTCTGGAGGATCAGGAACTTGCTTCCCAGATCGATAATCAGCACCACCACAACCAGCCACAGCCAGCGCAGTCCTGTTGAACAAAGAGTTTTACTCATCAGGCAAACTTACGTTTTTCGCCGTCACCGGCGACGTTGCTTACACAGCGTCCGCAGATGTCTGCGTGTTCCGCCACCTGACCGACATCGGTGGTGTAATGCCAGCAACGCGGGCATTTCTCACCGTCGGCTTTGCTCAGCGCGACTTTCAGTCCTTTGAGCAGTTCGCTCTGCTGAGCATCAGCAGAAGCCTCGGCATAATCCGCAACTTTCGCACCGGAGGTCAACAGGACAAATCGTAATTCATCGCCCAGCGCGGTCAGTTTGGCCGCCAGCTCCGGTTCCGCGTACAGGGTCACCGCGGCTTCCAGAGAGCCACCGACTTTCTTGTCAGCGCGCGCCTGCTCGATAACCTTGTTCACTTCGCCACGCACTTTCAGCAGCTCGTCCCAGAAGGCGTCGTTCATCGCTTCGGTGCTGGAGAGATCGAACAGGCCTTCGTACCACTCACCGGTGAAGACATACTTCTCACGGTCGCCCGGCAGGTAGCCCCAGATTTCATCCGCGGTGAAGGACATGATCGGCGCCATCCAGCGTACCAGCGCTTCTGCGATATGGAACAGCGCGGTTTGGCAGCTACGACGCGCGACGCTGTCCGCTTTCGCGGTGTACTGGCGGTCTTTGATGATGTCGAGGTAGAACGAGCCCATCTCGATGGAGCAGAAGCGCATCAGGCGCTGCACCACTTCGTGGAAGTCATAAGACTCATAGGCCTTCAGGATATCTTCCTGCGCCGCTTTCGCGCAGCCTACCGCCCAGCGGTCCAGCACGACCATCTCTTCCGGTTTCACCATGTCTTTTGCCGGATCGAACCCGTTCAGGTTCGCCAGCAGGAAACGCGCGGTGTTACGGATACGACGATAGCTGTCGGCAGCACGTTTCAGGATCTCGTCAGATACAGCCATTTCGCCGGTGTAGTCGGTCGACGCCACCCACAGACGCAGAATGTCTGCGCCCAGCTTGTTCATCACATCCTGAGGAGAAACGGTGTTACCGATAGATTTGGACATCTTACGGCCCTGACCATCCACGGTGAAGCCGTGAGTCAGTACCTGACGGTAAGGCGCTTTACCCTTCATGGCGGTGGAGATCATCAGGGATGACATGAACCAGCCGCGGTGTTGGTCAGAGCCTTCCAGATACATGTCGGCAGCGTGGCCGGCAAACTCCGGACGCACGTCAACCACGGAAGAGTGGGTCGATCCGGAGTCAAACCACACGTCCAGGGTATCCGGCACTTTCTCGTAGCTGTCAGCGTCTGCGCCCAGGATGTCGCGGGCGTCGAGATCCCACCACGCCTGAATGCCGTCAACTTCAACGCGCTTCGCCACTTCTTCCATCAGTTCCAGCGTGTTCGGGTGCAGCTCCTGCGTCTCTTTATGCACGAACAGAGACATCGGGACGCCCCAGGTACGCTGACGGGAGATACACCAGTCAGGACGGTTAGCCACCATGGATTCGATACGCGCCTGGCCCCAGTCCGGGATCCACTGCACGCCTTTGATCTCTTTCAGAGACTGCTCGCGCAGGCCCTTCTGATCCATGCTGACGAACCACTGCGGGGTCGCACGGAAGATGATCGGGGTCTTGTGACGCCAGCAGCACGGATAGCTGTGCTGCATTTTTTCAACGTGCAGCAGCGCGCCGCTGGTACGCAGCATGTCGACGATGATGTCGTTCGCTTTGAAGACGTTGATGCCGTCCAGCGCCGGGTAGGTGCCAGGCAGGTAAGATCCGTCCGGGCCGACCGGGTTAGCGATTTCCAGACCGTACTTGAGGCTGATGTTGTAGTCGTCAGGACCGTGGCCACCGGCGGTATGCACCGCACCGGTACCCGCTTCCAGCGTCACGTGGTCGCCCAGAATCGCCGGAACGTCGAAGTCCAGGAACGGGTGCTTGAAGCGCATCAGCTCCAGCGCGTCCCCTTTCACGGTGCCCAGCACGGTGTAGTCGGTGATATGCGCGCGCTTCAGCACGCTCTCAACCAGATCTTTCGCCAGGATAACCGCCTGACCTTCAACCTGAACCAGCGCGTATTCGAACTCACCGGACAGGGAGATCGCACGGTTGGCTGGCAGGGTCCACGGGGTGGTGGTCCAGATCACCAGAGAGATCGGGCCGTTTACCGAGGCGACGCCAAATTTGGCTTTCACCGCATCCTGATCCACCGCGTGGAAGGCCACGTCGATAGACGGAGAGGTTTTGTCGTAATACTCGACTTCCGCTTCTGCCAGCGCAGAGCGGCAGTCCACGCACCAGTGCACCGGCTTAGCGCCTTTGTGCAGGTGGCCGTTACCGATGATTTTGCCCAGCGCACGAATAATGTTGGCTTCAGTTTTGAAGTCCATGGTCAGGTACGGATGCGACCAGTCGCCCAGTACGCCCAGACGGATGAAGTCAGCGCGCTGACCGTCAACCTGCGTGGCTGCGTATTCGCGGCACTTCGCACGGAACTCGGCGGCGGTGAACTTCTCACCCGGCTTGCCATACTCTTGCTCGACCTTCAGCTCGATTGGCAGACCGTGGCAGTCCCAGCCCGGAACGTAAGGCGAGTCATATCCCGCGAGGCCTTTGGACTTCACGATAATGTCTTTCAGAATCTTGTTAACCGAGTGACCAATATGAATGCTGCCATTCGCATAGGGAGGGCCATCATGCAGAATGAAGGTTTTTTTGCCTTTTTTGGCTGCACGAATGATGCCGTACAGGTCATCATCGGTCCAACGCGCCAGCATTCCCGGTTCACGCTTGGCGAGATCGCCGCGCATCGGGAACCCTGTTTCCGGCAAATTCAGGGTTGATTTATAGTCACTCATCAGATTCTCGGTTCCGTATTTATCACGTAGGCAGTTAAGCCGGGTTCAAAGCCCAAAAAACTCGCGGGCCGTCAATTCATCTCGCGCAATTTGCGCTTTGAGTTCATCCAGCGAACCAAATCGCTGCTCGTTGCGTATTTTTTTACGCAGTATCACATCTATATGGCGACCATACAGGTCCATTACAACGTCCAGCAGGTGCACTTCCAGCTGTTGACGCACACCGGCGACGGTCGGACGCGTGCCAATATTGGCGACGCCGTAAAACGGCTTATCGCCCAGTCCTGCCACTTCTACCGCATAGACCCCTTTAACCGGGGAAACCTGACGACGCAGCGGTATATTCGCCGTCGGGAAACCTATCGTGCGGCCCAGCGCATCGCCATGGACCACGCGGCCAGAGATGGTGAACGGATGCCCCAGCAGGGTTTCTGCGGTGTCCAGTTCATCATTGGCCAGCGCCTGGCGGACCGCCGTGCTGCTGACGCGCACGCCGCCTTCACAGAAGGTCATTGCGCTGGTGACGTCAAACCCGTACTCCAGACCAGCCTTCTGTAATAGCAAGAAATCGCCCTGACGACCAGCGCCAAAGCGGAAATCATCGCCCACGGCAAGAAACTGCACCCCAAGACGCTTCACCAGCAGGTCGCTGACAAACGTTTGTGCTGTCAGCGCGGCAAAGCGGCGATCGAAACGCACGCACAATACGTAGTCCACGCCGGACTCTGCCAGATAGCGTAATTTCTCGCGCAGGCGGGTCAGACGGGCGGGAGATTTTTCGCCCGCAAACAGCTCAAGGGGCTGCGGCTCAAAAATCATCACCACAACGGGCAGGCCACGGGCCTCCCCTTCTTTACGCAATCCCTGCAGCAGCGCCTGATGACCACGATGCACGCCGTCGAAATTACCAATGGTCAGCACGCACCCATGCGGGGCTTTGCTGAGATTATGTATGCCGCGTATCAGCTTCATGTCTGGCTCAAAACAGTGAAAATCGCCAAAGTATACCTTGTACAGCGGTTAAGGTTAACCGGCGATTGTTCAGGCAAAACAGAAAGCCGTAATGATTTCATCAGGCTGACCTTTCGCAGCGAAAAAATCTGCTCGTGAACTGCGATTTTTATGCCGAAAGGCTGTATTCAGGGAAGACAAGCTGGTAGAATCCTGCGCCATCACTACGTAACGTAGCGTCGCTAATTAACGGCGCTTATTTGCACAAATCCATTGACAAAAGAAGGCAAAGAGGGCATATTCCTCGGCCTTTGAATTGTCCACATAGATCATATTTGGGAGTTGGACTTGGCTAATATCAAATCAGCTAAGAAACGTGCCGTTCAGTCTGAAAAGGCTCGTAAGCACAACGCAAGCCGTCGCTCTATGATGCGTACTTTCATCAAGAAAGTATACGCAGCTATCGAAGCTGGCGACAAAGCTGCTGCGCAGAACGCATTTAACGAAATGCAACCAATCGTGGATCGTCAGGCTGCTAAAGGTCTGATCCACAAAAACAAAGCAGCGCGTCATAAAGCAAACCTGACCGCGCAGATCAACAAACTGGCTTAATCGCTACTTGTTGTTGCTTGTTTAAAGAACCCGCTTAACGCGGGTTTTTTTATGCCTTCAGATTGCCGGTGGCGTAAACAGCGCCGAGTAGTCGCGGTTACAGATCCGCTGTACCGCCGGGTGCTGAATCATTCTTTCGGCAAATATGGCGTGATACTCCTCCATCACGTTATCTACCCTGCCAATCTCCGTAATCTTATCGTCCGAATAGAGATCGTGCGCGTACAGCGTCGGCGCAACGAAGATCGCGTTATGCGCTTCGCCAAAGGCTTTCATCAGCGCCGCATCGTCGAACTCACCGAGGATCTCCACGTTCAGCCCCTGCGAGTTAAACCAGTTCAGCAGCTTGCGTCCGAGCATGGAGCGCCTTCCCGGCACCAGCAGGCGACGCTCTTCCAGGCACGCGGGGAAGGGTTTTTCCGGCGGCGGGTTAATGCACCAGAAGCTGACGCCGCATTCGCCAATTTTCACCGAGAACAAACCTTCCTGCTGGGTAGAGTCAATCGGGCAGTCCGAAATAATCATATCCAGCTTGTGCTGGCTAAGCTGTTCCAGCAGCATCTCGTGGGTGGACTCAAAGCAGCGCAGGTGGATTTGCTCATCTTCGACCACGGCGGCATCCAGCACGCCGCTCACCAGCCGTTTTGATAGCGCATCCGCCACGCCCACGTCGAAGAGCAGGTTCGACTCTTTGCGGTAGTTGACGATATCCAGCATCTCCTGGCTCAGGGTGAACATTTTGTCCGCATAGCGGAACACCAGCTCGCCCAGCTCGCTGGGTTCAATCCCACGCCCCTTACGCTTGAACAGCTTGCCCTGCAGGCGCTCTTCAAGCGCCTTGATTTGCCCGGTGATGGTCTGCGGCGTCAGGTAGAGCGCCTCCGCAGCCCCCACCACCGAGCCCTGTTTATAGACGTGCCAGAAGTAGTACAGATGGTTGTAATTTAAATGAGACATTGCGTGTTCTCTCCCTGAGTGTGTATCGGGAGAAGGAGCCCCTCCTCCCGGTGTTCCGTTATGCCCGGACGGCCTGTCCGGGCAATTTCGCCTTCAGCAAGGCATAACCGATGACTGCAGCCAGTAATGACCCGATGAGAATGCCGAGTTTTGCCCAGACGATAAGCTCAGGCGCATGCGCCCCAAACGCCAGCGTCGAGATAAAGATCGACATGGTAAACCCGATTCCGCAGAGCACACCCACGGCCATAATCTGCTTAAACGTGGTGCCGTTCGGCAAAGACGCCAGCTTCAGCTTAATCGCCAGCCAGCAGAAGAGGCTAATGCCCAATGGCTTACCGATAAACAAGCCTGCGATGATGCCCAGCGGCAGCACGGACGTCAGCCCGTCCAGCGTCACGCCACCGAGGGAAACGCCCGCGTTGGCAAACGCAAACAGCGGCAGGATCATAAAGGCCACCCACGGGTGCAGAACATGCTCCAGCTGCTTTGCCGGAGATTTGCCGTCCTGAGGCTTAAGCGGCACAAGGAAGCCCACAATTACGCCCGCCAGCGTGGCGTGCACGCCCGATTTCAGCACCGCCGTCCAGAGCACCATACCTACCAGGATATAAATGCCGATGCGGCGAACATTGAAAATGTTGAGTAATGCCAGCACCGCAATCGCCCCTGCGGCCACGCTCAGCGACAGGATTGACAGATCGCTGGTATAGAACAGCGCGATAATAACGATAGCGCCCAGGTCATCGATGATCGCCAGCGCCATCAGGAAGATTTTTAGCGCCACCGGCACGCGGCTCCCCAGCAGGGCTAATACCCCGAGGGCAAAGGCGATATCCGTCGCGGCCGGAATAGCCCAGCCATGGCGCGCCATCGGATCCTGCCAGGTGAAGGCCAGGAAGAGCAGAGCCGGAACGACCATTCCACCGAGCGCAGCAATCACCGGGAATACGGCACGCTGGCGGCTGGCAAGCGAGCCCAACACCAGTTCACGCTTGACCTCAAGCCCCACCAGCAGGAAAAACACCGCCATCAGCGCATCGTTGATCCACAGCAGCATGTTCTTGTTGATTTCCAGCGCCCCGACCTTCAGCTCAACGGGCGTTTCCAGAAATGCATGGTAGAGATCGCGCGTTAATCCTACGTTCGCCAACACCATCGCGGCGGCTGCAGCAATAATCAGGATCACACCACCGGACGCTTCACTGCTAAAGAAACGGTGTAGTAATTTCATTTAAGTTCTCTCTTTTACAACAATACCTCGATAAAACCATAATACCAAGCCAAACAACTCGGCAAAAACAGATTAATATTGAGTATAGATTCAGTTTTACCGAGCTATACCTTCAAATAAAAAAAGCCCGGAATCGCTTCCGGGCTTTTTAAGGACACTTAACAGCTAACGGATTAGCGCGTTAAATCATCGAAGAATTTTTTGACGCCATCGAAGAAGCTTTTGGAGCGCGGGCTGTTTTTCTCTCCCGTCGGACCACCAAAGCTCTCCTGCAACTCTTTCAGCAGCTGTTTCTGCTTATCGTTCAGGCCAACCGGCGTTTCCACGACGACGCGGCACAGCAGGTCGCCCTGCGCACCGCCGCGAACGGACTTAACGCCTTTCCCGCGCATGCGGAACAGCTTACCGGTCTGGGTCTCGCCCGGGATCTTCAGATTGACGCGACCATCCAGCGTCGGTACTTCGATTTCACCGCCCAGTGCCGCCATCGCGAAGTTGATCGGCACTTCGCAGTACAGGTTATTCCCTTCGCGCTCGAAAATCGCGTGCTGCTTCACCTGTACCTGAACGTACAGATCGCCTGCCGGTGCGCCGTGTTCACCTGCTTCACCTTCGCCCGCCAGACGGATGCGGTCGCCCGTATCGACGCCAGCCGGGATTTTAACGGACAGGGTTTTCGTTTTCTCAACGCGACCGTGGCCGTGGCATTTGGTGCACGGATCTTTAATCAGCGTACCGCGACCGTGACAGTGCGGACAGGCCTGCTGTACCGCGAAGAAGCCCTGGCGCATCTGCACCTGACCGGAACCGTGACAGGTTGGACAGGTCTGTGGCTGCGTACCCGCTTTCGCGCCGCTGCCGTGGCACACGTCACACTCTTCCAGCGTCGGGATGCGGATCTCTTTGGTGACGCCGCGAACGGCCTCTTCCAGCGTCAGATCCATGTTATAGCGCAGGTCCGCGCCGCGCGCCGCGCGCTGACGACCACGCCCACCGCCGAAGATGTCGCCGAATACATCGCCAAAGATATCGCTGAAATCAGCGCCACCGCCAAAGCCGCCGCCACCGAATCCACCGCCGCCCATGCCGCCCTGTTCAAAGGCTGCGTGACCGTACTGGTCATAGGCCGCACGTTTTTGTGCATCGGTCAGGACTTCGTAGGCTTCTTTGATCTCTTTAAATTTGGCTTCAGCCTCTTTATCACCCTGGTTACGGTCCGGGTGGAATTTCATGGCCAGGCGCTTATACGCCTTTTTGATTTCACGCTCTTCCGCTGTTTTGGAAACGCCTAAAATCTCGTAATAGTCTTGCTTAGCCATCTTTTTTATCTGCCCCTAACATGCGTGCACGGGCGGAGAGGAAACCTCTTCGCCCGTGCCAGTAATTACCCGTTCAAAGGGCGATTATTTTTTGTCTTTCACTTCTTCGAACTCAGCGTCGACAACGTCGTCGTCTTTCGCGTTGTTCGCAGATGCATCAGCGCCCGCCTGCTGTTGAGCGTGCTGCTGCTGAGCGATTTCCATCAGCTTCTGGGAAGCCTGCGCCAGCTCCTGCATCTTCGCTTCGATATCCGCTTTATCTTCACCTTTCAGTGAGGACTCCAGCGCAGTCAGTGCAGCTTCGATAGCAGTCTTGTCTTCCGCTGGCAGCTTATCGCCGGCTTCTTCAACCTGCTTACGGGTGCTGTGCAGCAGATGGTCACCCTGGTTACGGGTCTGAACCAGCTCTTCGAACTTACGGTCGGATTCCGCGTTAGCTTCGGCATCGCGAACCATTTTTTCGATTTCCGCTTCGTTCAGGCCAGAAGATGCCTTGATGGTGATCTTCTGCTCTTTACCGCTGTTTTTGTCTTTTGCAGACACGTGCAGGATACCGTCAGCATCGATGTCGAAGGTGACTTCGATCTGCGGCATGCCGCGCGGTGCCGGGTTAATGCCGTCCAGGTTGAACTGACCCAGAGATTTGTTATCCGCCGCACGCTTACGCTCACCCTGAATCACATGGATGGTTACCGCAGACTGGTTGTCTTCAGCGGTAGAGAACACCTGGCTGTGTTTCGTCGGGATGGTGGTGTTTTTGTTGATGAGCGCCGTCATCACACCGCCCATGGTTTCGATACCCAGAGACAGCGGGGTAACGTCCAGCAGCAGTACGTCTTTCACTTCACCGGTCAGTACGCCACCCTGAACCGCAGCACCGATTGCGACCGCTTCGTCCGGGTTAACGTCTTTACGTGGCTCTTTACCAAAGAACTCAGCCACTTTCTTCTGAACCATTGGCATACGGGTCTGACCACCGACCAGGATAACGTCCTGGATGTCAGACACGGACAGGCCAGCGTCCTGCAGTGCAACTTTCAGCGGCTCGATGGAACGGTTCACCAGGTCTTCTACCAGGCTTTCCAGTTTCGCACGGGTCACTTTGATGTTCATGTGTTTAGGACCGGTCGCGTCTGCAGTGATGTACGGCAGGTTCACGTCGGTCTGCTGAGCGGAAGACAGCTCGATCTTCGCTTTCTCAGCGGCTTCTTTCAGGCGCTGCATCGCCAGCGGGTCGTTACGCAGGTCAATGCCCTGATCTTTCTTGAACTCGTCAACGAGGTAGTTGATCAGACGGGTATCGAAGTCTTCACCACCCAGGTGGGTATCACCGTTGGTTGCCAGAACTTCGAAGGTTTTTTCGCCGTCAACTTCGTCGATTTCGATAATAGAGATATCGAAGGTACCACCACCCAGGTCGTAAACCGCGATAGTGCGGTTGCCAACTTCTTTATCCAGACCGTAAGCCAGTGCAGCCGCGGTTGGTTCGTTGATGATACGTTTTACTTCCAGACCTGCGATACGGCCAGCATCTTTGGTTGCCTGACGCTGAGCATCGTTGAAGTAGGCAGGTACGGTGATAACAGCTTCAGTTACCGGCTCACCCAGGTAATCTTCAGCGGTTTTCTTCATTTTCTTCAGCACTTCAGCAGAAATCTGCGGTGGTGCAGTTTTGGTGCCTTTCACATCAAGCCATGCATCGCCGTTATCTGCCGCGATGATTTTATAAGGCATGATAGAAACGTCACGCTGAACTTCTTCGTCCTGGAAGCGGCGGCCAATCAGGCGTTTGATCGCAAACAGGGTGTTTTGCGGGTTTGTCACTGCCTGACGTTTAGCCGGCTGACCAACCAGAGTTTCACCATCCTGGGTATAAGCAATGATAGAAGGCGTGGTGCGATCGCCCTCGGCGTTCTCCAGCACGCGTGCAGTAGTGCCATCCATAATCGCTACACAAGAGTTGGTAGTACCCAGGTCGATACCAATAATTTTACCCATCTAAACGTCTCCACTAAAAATTCAGTCAACATGTGGTTGTGTACCTGTAATAAGGGCAGAACGTGCTTTTTCAACTGCCCAGATTTGATTTTTTTCAGGTCCACACACTGCGGTTGCTTACAAGATGGGGTCGCAACGGCATCCATCAAGGGGGACGTATAAAAAAATTTTCAATTTCCCCCTGATGAGATCATAGACGGCATCGATTGCGCCCCTTATTATGCCGCGCCCCGTCAGGGAGTATTGACGCGGGTTTAACCATTTCACCATATTAATGATGATTTTTTTGAGGACTTATGGGCAACACTAAGTTGGCTAATCCGGCTCCGCTGGGCCTGATGGGTTTTGGCATGACCACTATCCTGCTGAACCTGCACAACATCGGGATGTTCCCGATGGATGGCATTATTCTGGCGATGGGCATTTTTTACGGCGGTATCGCGCAAATCTTCGCGGGACTGCTGGAATATAAGAAAGGCAACACCTTCGGCTTAACCGCCTTTACCTCTTACGGCTCTTTCTGGCTGACGCTGGTTGCCATTCTGCTGCTGCCTAAAATGGGCATGGCAGACGCGGCAAACGCCCACTTCCTGGGCGTTTACCTGGGCCTGTGGGGCGTCTTCACCCTGTTCATGTTCTTCGGTACCCTGAAAGGTAACCGCATGCTGCAGTTCGTTTTCCTGAGCCTGACCGTGCTGTTCGCCCTGCTGGCGATTGGTCATCTGGTGGATAACGAAGGCATCGTTCACGTTGCGGGCTGGATTGGTCTGGTTTGCGGCGCAAGCGCTATCTACCTGGCAATGGGCGAAGTGCTGAACGAGCAGTTTGACCGCACCGTTTTACCGATTGGTGAAAAACACTGATCCCTCTGTCGTGCCCGCCTCGCGGGCACGACATTCCCCCGCCTGACGAAGCCAAAATCCTAATACCAGCCCCATCACCGACAGCACCAGCACGTACCAGGCCGGAGCCAGGGGAGACACGCCCATCAGCACGGTGACCGCAATCGGCGTCAGCCCGCCGAAAATGGCATACGACACGTTGTAAGAGAAGGAGATACCGCTGAAACGGACTTCCGGCGGGAAGGCTCGCACCATGACGTAAGGCACAGCCCCCACGACGCCCACGCACAGCCCTACCACGCCGTACAGCAGGAACAGCTGTTCAGGATGGCTGCCCGCCAGGTGGTAAAACGCCCAGCTTGATGCGGCCAGTAGCAGGCTACCGATGATAAAGGTAACGCTGGCACCAAAACGATCCGCCGCCAGCCCGGCGGCCAGACAGCCAAAGCAGAGCATGATTGTCGCGATACTGTTCGCCTGTAGCGTCACGGCAGGGGCGAAGCCGTACTGCTTTTGCAGCCAGACCGGAGACATCAATATCACCACCACAATGCCCGCCGAGAGCAGCCAGGTCAGCAGCATCGATACCACCACCGCTTTTTTATGGCGTACCACAACCGCCTTCACCGGCAGCTCATCCGCCAGCGCTTTGCGCTGCTGCATTTCCAGGAATATCGGCGTCTCCTGCAGCCAGCGGCGCAGGTACATCGCTACCAGGCCAAACGCCCCGCCCAGCAGGAACGGAAGACGCCAGCCCCACTCATGAACGGCCTGTTGCGTCATGCTGGTATTTACAATCGTCGCCACCACCGACCCCAGTAAGATCCCGACGGTGAGCCCAGCGGTTAAGGTTCCACAGGCGATCCCGATGCGGCGGGCAGGCACATGCTCGGACACAAACACCCACGCCCCCGGCACTTCACCACCGATGGCCGCCCCCTGGAGAATACGCATCAGCAACAGCAGCAACGGCGCAAGGATACCCATCGAGGCATAGGTAGGCAGCAGACCAATGGCCAGCGTCGGCACGGCCATCAGCAGGATGCTAAGGGTAAACATCTTCTTGCGCCCGACCAGATCGCCAAAGTGCGCCATCACAATGCCACCCAGCGGACGCGCCAGATACCCGGCGGCAAAAATGCCGAAGGTTTGCACCTGACGCAGCCATTCCGGGATATCCGCCGGGAAGAAGAGTTCCCCCACCACGGCGGCGAAGAAGACGAAGATGATAAAGTCGTAAAACTCCAGCGCGCCGCCTAAGGCCGCGAGCGTGAGGGTTTTGTAGTCCTGTCGATTCAGAGGTCGGGAGTTATGTGACATAGCGAACCATTATGCGTGTATTGTGGATTTATTTTTACAGCTATCGTAAAGAAAAAATTACTATATCGTAAATCCGTTTACACGCTACTGCGGCTGACGCTAATGTCACACTTTCTTTATTTTCAGGAGATTGTTTCGCGGCGAGCGCTTTTAGGACGAAAAGCTGCTACCACTTTCTCATCGGTTTCAACATAGGGGCCGTCAAGCAGCTGTATACAATACGGTACACTGGCAAAGATACCGTGCACAATGACGCTACCGTCTTCCGCTTTAAGCCCTTCCAGCGTCTCTTTAATCGACTTCGGCTGGCCCGGTAGGTTCAGGATCAACGCCTGCTTGCGGATCACCCCCACCTGGCGGGAAAGAATGGCCGTCGGAACAAAGTGTAGACTGATCTGCCGCATCTGTTCGCCGAAGCCCGGCATTTCGCGATCGGCAACCGCCAGCGTCGCGTCCGGCGTCACGTCGCGGCGCGCGGGGCCGGTTCCGCCCGTCGTCAGAACGAGGTGGCAGCTCATCTCATCCACCAGCTCGCAGAGCGTCTGCTCGATGATCGGCTGTTCGTCAGGGATCAGGCGGGTCTGGATCTCAAACGGGGTGGTCAGCGCGCTGCCCAGCCACTCTTCCAGAGCGGGGATGCCTTTATCCTGGTAAACGCCGCTGGAGGCGCGGTCAGAAATCGACACCAGGCCGATGCGTAAGGTATTCATATCCATTCCATTCAAAAAGTACTGATTAAAGGGAATGATACACGCAGAGAGGAAATTCAGACAGAGGCGGGGGTAAGACGCGTGACCGGGAGCCCGGTCACGCGGAATGATTACAGCAGGTCGCCGATCATTTTTTCCAGTTTGCCCTGGTCAACAGCAAACTTACGGATACCGTCCGCCAGCTTGTCTACCGCCATTGGATCCTGGTTGTGCTGCCACAGGAACTCGGATTCCGTGATGCGCTCTGGGCGTGCTTTCACTTCACCGGTGTAGGACAGTTTACGCTCAAGCGCACCTTCGCTCTCTGCCAGCTCTTTCAGCAGCGCAGGGGCGATGGTCAGGCGGTCACAGCCAGCCAGCTCGATGATTTCACCGACGTTACGGAAGCTTGCGCCCATAACCACGGTCTCATAGCCGTGCTGTTTGTAGTATTCGTAGATTTCAGTCACAGAAATCACGCCTGGATCTTCAGCCGGTGCGTACTCTTTCTTATCGGTGTTGGCTTTGTACCAGTCCAGAATACGGCCCACGAACGGAGAAATCAGGTATACGCCTGCTTCTGCACATGCACGCGCCTGCGCGAAGGAGAACAGCAGGGTCAGGTTACAGTTGATACCGTCTTTTTCCAGCTGCTCTGCCGCGCGGATGCCCTGCCAGGTAGAAGCCAGTTTGATCAGGATACGGTCGTTGCTGATGCCCGCGTCGTTGTACATTTTGATCAGACGTTTCGCTTTCGCGATAGACGCTTCGGTGTCGTAGGAGAGACGTGCATCCACTTCGGTAGAGATACGGCCAGGAACCAGTTTCAGGATTTCCAGACCGATGTTCACTGCCAGCTTGTCGGTCGCGTCCACAACCTGCTGCGCGCGGTCGTTGCTCTGTGCTTTCGCCCAGGACACTGCGTCGTCAATCAGTTTGCGATACTCAGGGATCTGCGCGGCGTTAAGGATCAGAGAAGGGTTGGTTGTGGCATCCTGCGGCTGGTACAGCTTCATTGCCGCGATATCTCCGGTGTCAGCTACGACAGTGGTGAACTGACGAAGGGAGGTCAATTTATCCGTCATGATAGTGTTTCTCTTTTAACGTGCCCTGGATAATTCACGCTACCGACAGCATGCCTGCAGCGGAAAAATGACAGGTTTACTTGTTAGGGGGATGTAACCGGTCTGCCCTGATGATAACACGAGTGAGAGGCAGCGCAACCGCAGACAGTGCGCTTAGGCAGAGTATGATAAACTGAGAATATTAACAGGCTGCTAATCAACAGCATGTCCAATCAGTGGTAACGCTTACATATTCACTTTGGCATCAACAAGAGGGACGTTAATGCCTGATTTTCTGTTCTTTATTAACGAAATTCTCTGGGGTTCGATAATGATATATCTGCTCCTGGGAGCAGGTATGTGGTTCACGCTGCGCAGTGGTTTTATCCAGTTTCGTTATATTCGCAAATTTGGCAGAAGTCTGAAAAATAGCCTCACCCCACAGCCGGGCGGATTAACCTCATTTCAGGCACTCTGCACCAGTCTCGCCGCGCGGGTCGGCAGCGGTAATCTGGCAGGCGTTGCGCTGGCCATCAGCGCGGGTGGGCCTGGCGCCGTATTCTGGATGTGGGCCACGGCGATTATCGGCATGGCGACCTCGTTCGCTGAATGCTCGCTCGCTCAACTTTATAAAGAGAAAGACAAAAACGGTCAGTTTCGCGGCGGTCCGGCCTGGTATATGGCCCGTGGACTGGGGATGCGCTGGATGGGCGTCCTGTTTTCGCTCTTCTTACTCATCGCCTATGGCCTGATTTTTAACACCGTCCAGGCAAACTCCGTGGCGCATGCCATGCGCTATGCCTTTGCCTGCCCGGAATGGATAACCGGTGCCGTTTTAGCGCTTCTCACCCTGCTGACGATATATGCCGGTCTCAAAGGCGTGGCCCGCCTGATGCAGTGGCTGGTTCCGGTTATGGCCCTCCTGTGGGTAGCCGCCAGTCTGTTCGTTACCGCACTGCACATCGATCGGTTGCCGGACGTCATCGCCGCTATCTTTAAGAGCGCGTTCGGCTGGCGCGAAGCGGCCTCGGGCGCGCTGGGTTATACCGTCAGTCAGGCACTCACGGCAGGGTTTCAGCGGGGCATGTTCTCGAACGAAGCCGGTATGGGTTCAACGCCCAACGCAGCGGCGGCGGCGGCCTCCTGGCCTCCCCATCCAGCGGCGCAGGGCATTGTGCAGATGATTGGTGTGTTCACGGACACCATTATTATCTGCTCCGCCAGCGCGATGATCATTCTGCTGTCGGGGCCCCTTCCCCATCCCTCTGGCACCGTCGGGATACAGCTGGTTCAGCAGGCGCTGGTCAATCTTGTGGGTGGCTGGGGAGCCGGTTTTGTCTCATTAATCGTGGGCCTTTTTGCGTTTAGTTCGATCACGGTGAACTATCTCTACGCGGAGAACAACCTGATCTTCCTGAAGCTTGATTCGCGACATTCGCGCAACGTGCTTCGCGTAGGTGTTATCGCAATGATAATGACGGGCGCCCTGCTCAGCATGCCGGTGGTCTGGCAACTGGCGGACGTGATTATGGCGCTGATGGCGATCACCAACCTGACGGCAATTTTGCTGCTTTCTCCGGTGGTGACGCTCATTGCTCAGGACTATCTGCGTCAGCGCAAGCTGGGCCTTAAACCCGTGTTTGATCCCACCCGCTACCCCGAAATTGAGGCGCAAATTGCCCCCGGCTCCTGGGACGATTTGCCGCGGCAATAACAGCTATCGATCAATTCAGGGCGATTTTTTGCTAAAGTCGCTCTAAATTTCCTGCAAGGACTGGATATGCTGATTCTGATTTCACCTGCAAAAACGCTCGATTACCAGAGCCCGCTCGCCACCGAGCGCTATACCCAGCCTGAACTGCTGGACTACTCGCAACAGCTGATCCGCGAAGCGCGCAAGCTCTCTGCGCCGCAAATCGCCTCGCTGATGAGCATCAGCGACAAGCTGGCCGATCTTAACGCGACCCGCTTTCACGAGTGGCACCCGGATTTCACCCCCTCTAACGCTCGCCAGGCGATTCTGGCGTTTAAAGGCGATGTCTATACCGGCCTGCAGGCGGAAGATTTTAGCGAAGCCGATTTCGATTTTGCCCAGCAGCATCTGCGCATGCTGTCGGGCCTGTACGGCGTACTGCGCCCGCTGGATCTGATGCAGCCCTATCGTCTGGAGATGGGTATTCGCCTGGAAAACGCCAAAGGCAAAGACCTGTACCATTTCTGGGGCGATATCATCACCGACAAGCTGAACGCGGCGCTGCGCGCCCAGGGCGATAACGTGGTGATTAACCTGGCATCCGATGAATACTACAAGTCGGTGAAACCGAAAAAGCTGGATGCAGAGATTATCAAACCGGTGTTCCTCGATGAGAAGAACGGTAAGTTCAAAGTGATCAGCTTCTACGCCAAGAAAGCGCGTGGCCTGATGAGCCGCTACATTATCCAGAACCGCCTGACGAAGCCGGAGCAGCTGACCGCCTTCAACAGCGAAGGCTATTTCTTTGACGAGGCGTCGTCAGGGAAAGGCGAGCTGGTGTTTAAGCGCCACGAGCAGTAAAAACAAACCCCGCCAGCTGGCGGGGTTTTGCATTAATGGTGTTTCCAGTCCGGGCCGCGATCGTCGCGGTGGTCATCGCGGTGATGGTCATCATGGCGATCGTCATGTTTACGATGCTCATCATGCGGACGCCAGTGGTTATCGCGCCAGTCATAGTGCGCTTTCCACCAGTCGTGGTCGCGCCAGCGGCCGCCGTCCCAGTAGTGCCCGTTATTATCCTGGTCGCCAATCTGCAGTTTTACCGCTGGCACGAGGGTGATTTCGGATGCCTGTACCGCCATGGGAGCGACCAGCATCAGTGAAAGCGCGATGAGTGCAGGTTTCAGGGTAGACATAGGTGACTCCTTCTTATACTTGCCCAACGTGGGCCGATGTAAGGAGAGTACGCGAGGGGAACGGGGGATGTTATTCTCTGCAATCCTAAACGCTAAGCGACCGCATTTATTGGGAATTTCTGCTTTTTCCCTGCTATTTTTCTCCTTAATTTCTTCACAAAAAAGCCGGGTGGCGGCTTCGCCTTACCCGGCCTACGTTCTGAGCCGTTGTAGGCCCGGTAAGGCGTAGCCGCCACCGGGCAACACAATCACGCACGCGTCATCATCAGCTTACGCAGCGCGGCAAAATCTGCCGGTAGCTCATGTGACAGCAGCGGCAGGTCGGCACGCTCGGCCAGCTCTTTCGGCAGCGGCAGCGTTTCGCCCAGGATCGCTTCCACGCTCTCTTTGAACTTCGCCGGATGCGCGGTGCCCAGGAACAGGCCATATTCACCCGGATTGAGCTGATCGCGCAGCGCGCGGTAAGCAATCGCCGCGTGCGGTTCAGAGGTGTACCCCACCGCCTTCAGCTCGCGCATGGTCGCTTTGGTGGTTTCATCCGTCACCGCGGCGTAGCCCAGGTCGCCCAGACGCCAGATCTTACGGCGGAACAGCTCTTCCACGCGCGGCCAGTTGTTTGGCTGTGACACATCCATCGCATTGGAGAGCGTTGCCTGCGTGGCGTTCGGCGCCCACTTACCGTCTTTCAGGAAGCGCGGCACGGTGTCGTTAGCATTGGTGGCGGCGATAAAGCGTTTCACCGGCAGACCCAGGGATTTCGCCAGCAGGCCCGCCGTCAGGTCACCGAAGTTACCGCTCGGCACGGAGATCACCAGCTGGTTGCGCGCGTCCTGCGGAAGCTGCGCCACCGCCTCGAAGTAGTAGCAAATCTGCGCCAGCAGGCGGCTGATGTTGATGGAGTTGGCAGAGTTCAGCCCCAGGGCCACCTTCAGCTCTTCGTCGTCGAAGGCCTGCTTGACCAGCGCCTGGCAGGCATCGAAATCGCCGTCAATCGCCACGGTTTCAATATTGCCGCCGAGCGTACAGAACAGTTTTTCCTGCAGCGGGCTGATTTTGCCTTTCGGATAGAGGATCACCACGCGGACGTTTTTCAGGCCGTAGAACGCGTGCGCCACCGCCGCACCGGTATCGCCGGAGGTCGCGGTGAGAATGGTCACCGGCTTGTCGCCGCTGATGTGGGTCAGCATTTGCGCCATGAAGCGGCCGCCGAAGTCTTTAAACGCCAGCGTCGGACCGTGGAACAGCTCCAGGCAGCCAACGTCAGGCTCCACCTGCTTCACCGGTGCCGGGAAAGCGAACGCCGCACGCACGCGCTCTTCCAGCAGCTCCTGCGGGATTTCGTCGCCGATAAACGCCGAGAGAATTTTAGTGCTGCGGGTGACAAAGTCCTGCTTCAGCAGTTCGTCGATGTCGGTCAGCTGAAATTCCGGCAGGTCATGGGGAAAAAACAGCCCCTGATGTTTGCCCAGCCCCTGCGTTACCGCCTGCGCGAAGCTGACCTGCTCGTTATGATCTTTAAGGTTGTAGAGTTTCATTAATTATCCCAGTACTCGTGCGCCAGCCGTGTCCAGACGGCAAATATGAACAAAGCCTTCCTGATTTTGCAGGTAGTGTTTAGAGAGCCAGTCCGCCACGCGCTGCGCGGTGTCTGGCTTGTCGCACAGGGCGAACAGCGTCGGTCCGGAGCCGGAGATGCCGCACGCCTGCGCGCCGATATCCATTGATGCCTGTCGCGCCTCGTTAAAGCCGGGCAGCAGCTTCGTGCGGTACGGCTCGGCAATGACGTCTTTCATCAGCTTTGCCGCCAGCTGCGGCTGACGGGTGTAGCAGGCGTGGATGAAGCCCGCCAGGTGACGCCCGTGGGCGATACAGTCCTGACGACGGTACTGCGCGGGCAGGATCGCACGCGCTTCCGCGGTAGAGACCTTAATACCCGGATAGGCCAGCACCCACAGCCACTCATCAAACCCTGGCACCTGCTGGCTGATGATGCCATTTTCTTCGATCATCAGTTGCATGCCGCCGAGGAAGCACGGCGCCACGTTGTCATAATGAATGCTGCCGGAGATACGCCCTTCCAGTTCGCCCATCAGTCCCAGCAGACGGCTGTTGTTCAGCGGCTTGCCGCAGTGCTCGTTCAACGCCACCAGCGCGGCGACCACGGAACACGCGCTGGAGCCCAGGCCTGAGCCAATCGGCATACTTTTTTCCAGCGTCATGGCGACCGGCACGTTTTTGCCGATCTCCTGACAGAAGCGTTCCCAGCACTGATAAACGATATTTTCGCGCGGCTCGGACGGCAGTTTGCAGGCGAAGCGACCCACATTGTTCAGGCTGAAGCTGTCCGCCGCTTCCACCGTGACCGTATCGCCCAGCAGTGAACCATCCACCGGCGTGACCGCCGCGCCCAGCACGTCAAATCCGACGCTCATATTGGCGCTGGAAGCCGGGGCATAAACTTTGACCATGTTAAACTCCTAACTTCCATGACAGGGTACGCAGCAGATCGGCAAACACACCCGCCGCCGTAACATCGTTCCCTGCGCCATAGCCGCGAAGCACCAGCGGCAGTGGCTGATAATAGTGGCTGTAGAACGCCAGCGCATTCTCGCCGTTTTTGACCTTGTACAGCGGGTCGTTGCCATCCACTTCGGCAATCTTCACCCGGCACACGCCGTCTTCTTCAATATTGCCAACATAGCGCAATACCTTACCTTCATCACGGGCTTTCGCCACACGGGCGGCAAAAGCGTCGTCAAGCTGCGGCAAATTCGCCATAAAGGCGTTGACGTCACCGCCGTCATCAAACACTGCTGGCAGCACCGGCTCAATCACGATATCCGAAAGCTCAAGCTCGCGACCCGTTTCACGCGCGAGGATCAGCAGCTTGCGCGCCACGTCCATACCGGAAAGGTCGTCACGCGGATCCGGCTCGGTATAGCCCAGCTCGCGTGCGGCGCGGGTGGCTTCCGACAGGCTCATCCCTTCATCCAGCTTGCCGAAGATAAACGACAGCGAACCGGAGAGAATGCCGGAGAAACGCTGCAGTTCATCGCCCGCGTTCAGCAGGTTTTGCAGGTTCTCGATAACCGGCAGCCCCGCGCCCACGTTGGTGTCGTAGAGGAACTTGCGGCGCGACTTGCTCGCCGCCAGACGCAGCTGGTGATAGTACTCCATCGACGAAGTGTTGGCCTTTTTGTTTGGCGTCACCACGTGGAAACCTTCGCGCAGGAAGTCGGCGTACTGATCGGCCACCGCCTGGTTGGAGGTACAGTCGACGATCACCGGGTTAAGCAGGTGATACTCTTTCACCAGACGGATCAGGCGTCCCAGGTTGAACGGCTCTTTCGCCTCGTTCATCTCGGCCTGCCAGTTCTCCAGGTTCAGACCGTGAACGTTGGTCAGCAACGCTCTGGAGTTGGCAATCCCGCAGACGCGCAGATCGATATGTTTCTTCTTCAGCCACTCCTGCTGACGCTTCACCTGCTCCAGCAGCGCGCCGCCCACGCCGCCCACGCCAATCAGGAACAGCTCGATGACCTGATCGGTGTTGAACAGCATCTGGTGAACCACGCGCACGCCGGTGGTGGCGTCATCGTTGTCCACCACCACGGAAATTGAACGCTCAGACGAGCCCTGGGCAATCGCCACGATGTTGATATTGGCGCGCGCCAGCGCGGCAAAGAATTTAGCGGAGATGCCGCGCAGCGTGCGCATGCCGTCGCCGACCACAGAGATGATCGCCAGACGCTCCTGAATGGAGAGCGGCTCCAGCAGCTCTTCCTTCAGCTCCAGATAAAACTCCTCCTCCAGCGCGCGACGGGCGCGAAGGCAGTCAGCCTGCGGCACGCAGAAGCTGATGCTGTATTCGGAAGAGGACTGGGTGATCAGCACCACCGAGATACCGTTGCGGGACATGGCCGCAAAGACGCGCGCCGCCATGCCGACCATCCCTTTCATCCCCGGTCCGGAGACGCTGAACATCGCCATATTGTTGAGGTTGGAGATGCCTTTCACCGGCAGACCGTCTTCATCGGTACTCGCGCCTATCAGCGTACCCGGCGCCTGCGGGTTACCGGTATTTTTAATCAGGCAAGGGATCTGGAACTGGGCAATCGGGGAGATGGTACGCGGGTGAAGCACTTTGGCGCCGAAGTAGGAAAGCTCCATCGCTTCCTGGTACGACATCGACTTGAGCAGCCTGGCGTCCGGAACCTGGCGCGGGTCGCAGGTATAGACGCCGTCAACATCAGTCCAGATCTCACAACAGTCTGCGCGTAAACAGGCGGCCAGCACGGCGGCGGAGTAGTCGGAGCCGTTACGGCCCAGCACCACCAGCTCGCCCTTCTCGTTACCGGCGGTGAAACCAGCCATCAGGATCATGTGGTCAGACGGGATTTTGCTCGCGGCGATACGGCGGGTTGATTCGGCAATATCAACGGTGGATTCGAGGTAGTGGCCTACCGCCAGCAGTTTTTCAACCGGGTCGATCACGGTCACGCTATGGCCGCGCGCTTCCAGCACGCCCGCCATGATGGCGATTGAGAGTTTTTCGCCCCGGCAGATCAGCGCCGCGTTGATGCTGTCCGGGCACTGGCCGAGGAGGCTGATACCGTGCAGGACGTGTTTGATTTGCGCAAATTCCTGCTCAACGAAGGACTTCAGCTGAGCGTGCGGGAAGCCGGGCAGCGCCTCTGCCAGCCCTTGCAGCAGGTCAGCGAAGATACGCTCGGCGTCGCTGATGTTCGGGAGTGCATCCTGGCCACCGATGGTTTTTTCAATCATCGCCACCAGATGGTTCGTGATTTTTGCCGGGGCAGAGAGCACGGTAGCAACCTGCCCCTGCCTGGCGTTGCTTTCCAGGATATCGGCAACACGCAGAAAACGTTCTGCATTTGCCACTGATGTACCGCCGAACTTCAACACTCGCATGGTTCTACCTCGTTTCCTTTAGCCGAAAAAAAAGCCCGCACTGTCTAGGTGCGGGCTTTTTTTTGTTTTTCCTGTACGCGTCAGCCCGCATCGTTACCCGTGGTAATGATGATGGTTGTGGTAATGGTGGTGATGCTGATGCGTTTCATGGATGTTGTGTACTCTGTCATTATTATCTGTCTGTGCTGTATTCTTTTAGGGTTAAAGGATCGGGCACCTTAAGTCAACGAATTTTTAATTTGATCACAATTCGGATGACTCTCACGTCCCGCTGCTGCCGGATTTATTTTCATCCGAATACCCCAAAAGCAACCCTTAGCATCAGATGATTACACCATAATAAAAATGTATGGCAGCACTTTACTCGGCCAATTTTTTTTCAATATCGTGCAGCAAACGGTGCAGCATTGCCGTGTCGCGTTGCTCAAGACGGCCCAAGCGCTGCTGTAGCCAGTCGACCATTTTTTGATCGTCAGCCACACCCAGCTGCATAAGCAGGTTTTCCACGCGCGCGCGAAGTGCAGACAGCTGGTTTTCATCGGTGCCTGTAACAGGCGGCTGCGGAATTTGTATTAAGGATGCTAATTGATAGCAATAGACCATCACCGCCTGGCCTAAATTGAGAGACGGATAATCTGCAACCATCGGCGCGCCTGTCAGCACATCCGCCAGTTCCAGCTCTTCATTGGTCAGCCCGGAATCTTCACGCCCAAACACCAGCGCGGCTTTCTCCAGCCACTGGCTTTTCTCACTTAACATGGGCACCAGCTCCGCGGGCGTGGCGTAGTAATGAAATTTCGCCCGGCTGCGCGCCGTGGTTGCAACGGTAAAGGAGATGTCGTGAAGCGCGTCAGCAAGCGTAGCGTAAGTGGTTATATTATCGAGAATATCTCCCGAACCGTGCGCGACCCAACGTGCCGCAGGCTCCAGGTGCGCGGCGCTGTCTACAATACGTAAATCGGTAAAACCCATGGTCTTCATGGCACGCGCCGCAGCGCCTATGTTTTCGGGTCTTGCTGGGGCCACCAGCACAATCGACAGATGCATTTATGCTCTCTTTTTAAGCAGTTAGCGGGTAAAAATGTGATGCGCCTCAACATATTACGCAGCACGAATTTACAAAATTGCAACACAAATCACCGAAATAGCGTTTCATAACAAATTAAAAACGCTAAACTATTTTGTGGCTGAACAATCAGTTAGAATGTTAACAGACAGGTATTATCCCTATGTTTTATAATGATAATGACTGTGTGAATGCCTATTCTTAATTGGATTCGTATTGTTTATCAATCAATGTCCGCAACTAGTTGGTTTATTGAAAATTTGTGACAAAGGCTAGCATTCGGATACGATGATTTCATCAAACTGTTAACGTGCTACAATTGAACTTGATATATGTCAACGAAGCGTAGTTTTATTGGGTGTCCGGTGTCACTTAGCCTGTTATGTTGCTGTTAAAATGGTTAGGATGACAGCCGTTTTTGACACTGTCGGGTCCAAAGGGAAAGTACCCAAGACCAAGCTAATGATGTTGTTGACGTTGATGGAAAGTGCATCAAGAACGCAATTACGTACTTTAGTCACGTTAAGCCGATCATGTTAATTTTCGACATGCATCAGGCAGGTCAGGGACTTTTGTACTTCCTGTTTCGATTTAGTTGGCAATTTAGGTAGCAAACATGCAGACCCCGCACATTCTTATCGTTGAAGACGAGTTGGTAACACGCAACACGTTAAAGAGCATTTTCGAAGCAGAAGGCTACGATGTCTTTGAAGCGACCGATGGCGCAGAGATGCATCAGATCCTTTCTGAAAATGATATCAACCTGGTCATTATGGACATTAACCTGCCAGGCAAAAACGGCCTTCTTCTGGCGCGCGAACTGCGTGAACAGGCGAACGTCGCGTTAATGTTCCTGACGGGCCGTGACAACGAAGTTGATAAAATTCTTGGCCTGGAAATCGGTGCGGATGACTACATCACCAAACCGTTTAATCCACGCGAGTTAACCATTCGTGCACGCAACCTGCTGTCCCGCACCATGAACCTGGGTACGGTCAGCGAAGAGCGTCGTAGCGTTGACAGCTACAAATTCAACGGCTGGGAACTTGATATCAATAGCCGTTCACTGATCAGCCCGAACGGTGAGCAGTATAAACTGCCGCGCAGTGAATTCCGCGCGATGCTGCACTTCTGCGAGAACCCGGGCAAAATTCAGTCCCGTGCAGAGCTGCTGAAGAAAATGACCGGTCGCGAGCTGAAGCCGCACGACCGTACCGTAGACGTGACCATCCGTCGTATTCGTAAGCATTTCGAATCTACGCCAGATACGCCGGAAATCATCGCCACGATCCACGGCGAAGGGTACCGTTTCTGCGGAGACCTGCAGGAGTAATCCCGCAGTTAACGCATTAAAAAACGGCGCATTTGCGCCGTTTTTTTAATGCCACGGCATAATCGGCACCGCGCTGATCGCGTTCTTCGGTGAGCCTTCCACCACTTTGTCAGAATAGGCAAGGTAGGCCAGCGTGTTACGTTTGGCATCGTAGAAACGCACCACCTGCAGCTTTTTAAACACCAGCGAGGTCCGTTTCTGGAATACCACGTCGCCCTGCGCTTTGCCGTTTTTAATTTTATCGCTTAGCTCAACCGGCCCCACCTGCTGGCAGGAAATCGCCGCATCGGAGGTGTCTTCCGCCAGTCCCAGACCGCCTTTGATACCGCCCGTTTTCGCGCGGCTCACGTAGCAGGTGACGTTTTTCACGTCCGGATCGTCAAACGCCTCCACCACGATTTTGTGGTCCGGGCCAAACATCTTAAACACGGTATCGACGGAACCAATCTGTTCCGCCTGTGCGGCGCGTCCGACCATCAGCAGCAACGCGGTGAAGATCAAAGTCTTGTATTTCATATTGTTACCATTCTTTAAAATTGCACTGAGCGATTATTCAACACGTTAGATAAAAATGTAGCAAGATCACAGGATTAGAATATATTCGCCCAAAACGAGCCGTAAAAGGCATTAATGCGCAAAAAAAACACTGAATGCTAAAACATCAAAAAATGCTATTATCCGCTAACCTGTTATCAGGCACCTGCTGTTTTAAGGATGAGGATAGTATATGGATCAGGCTGGAATTATTCGCGACCTGCTCACCTGGCTGGAAGGTCATCTCGACCAGCCTTTGTCACTGGATAATGTGGCGGCTAAAGCAGGCTATTCCAAGTGGCATCTGCAAAGGATGTTCAAGGATGTCACCGGTCATGCTATCGGTGCCTATATTCGCGCACGTCGTTTATCTAAATCTGCTGTGGCATTGCGCCTGACCGCGCGGCCGATTCTGGATATTGCCCTGCAGTATCGTTTTGATTCGCAGCAAACGTTCACCCGCGCCTTTAAAAAACAGTTCTCGTTGACGCCAGCGCTTTATCGTCGTTCGCCTGACTGGAGCTCGTTTGGCATGCGTCCGCCGCTGCGTCTGGGCGAATTCGCGATGCCGAAATATGAAATTGTCGCGCTGCCGGAAACCCATCTGATCGGCACAACCCAGAGCTACTCCTGTTCTCTGGAGCAGATTTCTGAGTTCCGTCATCAGATGCGCGTCCAGTTCTGGCGCGACTTCCTGAGCCATGCACCGGCAATCCCGCCAATTCTGTACGGCCTGAACGAAACGCGCCCAAGCCAGGAAAAAGACGACGAGCAGGAGGTGTTCTACACCACCGCGCTGACGCCAGAGATGGCGAATGGCTATATTCAGGGTTCGAAACCGGTCGTGCTGGAAGGCGGCGAGTACGTGATGTTCTCGTATGAAGGGCTGGGAACGGGGGTTCAGGAGTTTATCCTGACCGTCTACGGGACCTGCATGCCAATGCTGAATCTGAATCGCCGTAAAGGTCAGGACATTGAACGCTACTACCCGGCGCAGGATGCCAAACCGGAAGAAGGCCCAATCAATCTGCGTATGGAATTCTTGATTCCGATACGTCGTTAACGCTGCAGTTCGTCAAGCGCAGGGGCATCAAGGTGCGAAATGTCCCCTGCCATCTCCACGACCCAACCTGACGCCAGCCACGCGCTTTCCTGATAATCAATTCGGGAAATGGAGCAGTTGCGCAGACGCAAACGGCGCTCGGCGTAAGCCGGTAACCCCAGAATGGTGCTCACCAGGCAGCCTAACGCAATCCCGTGACTCACCAGCAGCGGACGGCTACCCGCCGGGAGCTTCAGGCATTCAGCCAGTGCGGCATGCATACGTACGCTGAGCTCCTGCATGGATTCCCCTTCCGGAATACGGCCATCTTCGGTACCGTTCACCAGCGTGCGACGCCAGCCCTCTTCCGTTTCCGTCAGCGTATCGATATGGCGTTTTTCCAGCACGCCCATATCCAGCTCGCGCAGGCGCGGCTCAAGCATGACGTCACAGCCGCAGGCGTCCGCGATGATGCGCGCCGTCTGCTGTGTGCGACCGAGATCGCTGGTAATCACGTGGGTTATGCCCAGCGTTCTGGCACGCTCTGCCACCTGCCACGCTTGCTGCACACCCTTTTCGGTGAGAGGACTGTCCGACTGGCCTTGAATACGTCGCTCGGCGTTCCACTGCGTTTCACCGTGGCGAACAAGGTATACCTGTAACATGCTTTTTTTCCGTTATACTGCGATGAGTTTTTTTTGAATCGAGCTTAATTATGCACCATGTTGTCTCTGCTACCACTAATCCTGCCAAAATTCAGGCAATTCTAAGGGCATTTGACGAGATCTTCGGCGCAGGATCCTGCCATATTGAGGCCATCGGCGTCGAGAGTGGCGTGCCTGAACAGCCGTTTGGCAGCGAGGAAACGCGCGCTGGCGCACGAAATCGCGTGGCAAACGCTAAGGCCGCGGCACCGAATGCTGACTTTTGGGTAGCGATTGAAGCCGGTATCGACGAAGGCGCAACCTTTAGCTGGGTGGTCATCGAAAGCCGTGAACAGCGCGGTGAAGCGCGTTCGGCCACCCTGCCGCTGCCGGAGATCATCCTGGAAAAAGTGCGCGCGGGTGAAGCGCTCGGGCCGGTGATGTCGCAGTACACCGGCATCGATGAGATTGGTCGTAAAGAAGGGGCGATTGGCGTCTTTACCGCAGGCGCGCTGACGCGTTCAGGCGTTTACCACCAGGCGGTGATCCTGGCGTTAAGCCCGTTCCATAACGCGATTTATCGTTAAGTTTGTAGGCCGGATAAGGCGTAGCCGTCATCCGGCGTTTTTCAGCAGTACCGCTTCCAGCCACTGGCGCAGCTCAACCGGCGCCGACTTCAGGCTGTTCGAGCCGCGGGTGATCGTTGCAATGCCCGCGCCGAGCTCGTTTTTCAGCTCGCGCTGGCTCATCTCGCCGCGCAGCAGCTCTTCAATGATCCGCACGCGCGTGCCCAGCGCCTCGCGCTCGTCCGGCGTGAGCATCAGCTGCATCAGGGGTAAATGCAGATCCTGCTCGTAAGACTGGCGAAGCAGCTCCACAAAACGAAGCCACTCCTGATGACGTTGTTCGGCCATTGCCGAGGAATACGGGGAATGCTGGGTCATGTTATGCTGCCTCTTGTACTCTTTAGCGAGTACAGCATAACACAACCCGCGCCGATCAGTAACGTCTCTGCCACTCGGCATCGCTCATCAGGGTATCTTTCTGACCCATGAAGTAGCGATAGTAGGCGTCATAGGCCAGCACGTTCTTCACGTAGCCGCGCGTTTCCGAGAACGGGATGCTCTCGACAAACGCCACGGCGTCGATGCGTCCTGCGCTGTTGCCGAGCCAGGTGCGCACGCGTCCAGGCCCCGCGTTATACGCCGCCGACGAGAAAATGCGGTTATTGCCGAACTGCTGGTACACATACTGCAGGTAGCTGGTACCGATGTTGATGTTGGTATCCGGATCGAGAAGCTGTGACGGGCTGCTGTATCCAGGGATGTTAAACATCTTCACCGTGTGCGTCGCCGTGCCCGGCATAATCTGCATCAGTCCGCTGGCGCCTACCGGGGAACGGACTTTCGGGTTCCATGCGCTCTCCTGACGGGCGATCGCCATCGCATAGCTCTGCGGGATATCTTTGCCGCTGGTATAGCGATCGAAAAGATCCTTGTACGCCAGCGGGAAACGCTCTTCGAGATGATCCCACAGCTTGCCGGCGATCGTCGCCTGCACGCTGAGATCCCACCAGTGATTATCAAACGCGTAGCGGGCAAGCTGGGCTTTCTCGTCGGTGGTGCGGCTGGTGACCAGATTCGCCCACTCGCTGCGCGCGGTGTTGTCCATATTCCAGTACATCAGCTCGCGCACGCGCGCCATCTCCGGCCCCTGCGTCAGCGCCTGATTCGCGTTGGCGGGCGCTTTGTCGATCTTAAGCGTGTACTCCTCGCCCAGCCGCTGCGCCGCCGCCATCGGGTAGAATCCGCGCTGTTGCATCAGAGCGTGGAGGATCGCTTTAGCCTCATCGTCGCGACCACGCTCCAGCAGCAGGTCGGCCTGCCAGTAGCGCCATTCATCTTTCTCTTTGGCATCCATCGGCAGACGCGCAAGCCAGGTATTCAGCCCACGACGATCGCCCGTGCCCAGCGCCATTCGCACGCGGCGCTCGACAAGCGAGGTGGAGTTTGAACGCATGATCGCGTCGTCACGCCAGCGCGCCTGTTCGTCGGTCACATCGGTGCCCATCAGTCGCCACGCCACGATGTCGCGCAATTCCTGCGTTTGTTCTTCGTTAAGCTGCTGCGCCTGCACCAGCTGCGGGATCATCAGCCGCGCGTTTTCCACATCGTCACGCGCCACGCTGGTAAAGGCGACCGCTGCCATCTGGCGGGTAAAATCGGTCGCGCCCGTACTGCGGGCAAAGGTCAGCACGCTGTTCGGATCGTTCGCCAGCGAGATCACCGCGGTGGAGATGGTCTGGTAATCGGACGGCATCTGCCCCGCCAGCGTGGTCACCAGACGCGTGTTACCGGCTTTCATGGCCAGGCGGATACGCTCGAGGTAGGACAGCGGGTCCTGCTTGCCCGACGCGCGCCATGCGCCGAACAGCGAATCACAGGCGTTAGGCTGGCTTTTACCCGTCAGCCAGAGATCTTTGGCACCGACCCAGGCCTCTTCCTGCTGTCCCGTGGCCCATTTGGCATAGTAGTAATTACACTGCGCTTCCGTCGTGCCCGGTTTTTCCGGGCTAAACGCCAGCAGTCCGCGCCAGTCTTCACGACGCGCCAGCTCATTCACAAAGCGAGACTGGAGATTTCGGGCAGGCGGGAGGGTTGGGTTCGCCTGAATGAAGTTGTTCACGGTGACGGTGGGCTGGTTCATCAGATCGTCGGTTATCTGGCGATACTCGAGATACGGATACAGCGGATAATCCTTTAGCGTCGGCATTAGCGCCTGCACGGTATCCATCTGCTTGTTGTCCCACGCCTGTTTGATCTGGGCGTAGCGGTTACGTTGTTCATCCAGTGAATCGGCATGTACCGCCTGGCTTACCGCCACGACGCACACGCTGGCAGCCAGCAGACGCCAGACCACCCGTTTGGCTTTTTCCACACGCTCTTCCTCATTGTTTTTCGTTAGTTGCAGCGTCTTGCCACGTCAATGTTGCATTCACTTATGCTAACCAGGCATCCTGCAACGCGCCACGTTATGGACACTTTTTTACCTTTCCTGCGCGTTTTAACACTCCCGACGTTCCCGACTGGGATTAGGGCATGAAAAAGGCTACACTTCGAGGCTGAAATTCCTTCTCATTACGATAAAAGAGGCGAAGTCCAACGTGGCTCAATTCGTTTATACCATGCATCGTGTCGGCAAAGTTGTCCCGCCGAAACGTCATATTCTTAAAAATATCTCGCTGAGCTTCTTCCCGGGCGCAAAAATCGGTGTTCTGGGTCTCAACGGTGCCGGTAAGTCCACCCTGCTGCGCATCATGGCGGGCATCGATACAGACATCGAAGGTGAAGCCCGTCCGCAGCCTGGCATCAAGATTGGCTACCTGCCGCAGGAACCTCAGCTAAACCCGGAACACACCGTTCGCGAATCCGTTGAAGAAGCGGTGTCCGAAGTGGTTAACGCCCTGAAAGGTCTGGATGAAGTGTATGCCAAATACGCCGAGCCGGATGCGGACTTCGACAAGCTGGCCGCGCAGCAGGGCAAGTATGAAGAGATTATCCAGGCGCACGACGGTCACAACCTGAACGTGCAGCTGGAGCGCGCGGCCGATGCCCTGCGTCTGCCGGACTGGGATGCAAAAGTTGAGAAGCTCTCCGGTGGTGAACGTCGCCGCGTGGCGCTGTGCCGCCTGCTGCTGGAAAAACCAGACATGCTGCTGCTCGACGAACCGACCAACCACCTGGATGCGGAATCCGTGGCGTGGCTGGAGCGCTTCCTGCACGACTTCGAAGGCACCGTTGTGGCGATCACCCACGACCGTTACTTCCTCGACAACGTCGCCGGCTGGATCCTGGAGCTGGACCGCGGCGAAGGCATTCCGTGGGAAGGCAACTACTCCTCCTGGCTGGAGCAGAAAGATCAGCGTCTGGCTCAGGAAGCGTCTCAGGAAGCGGCGCGTCGTAAGTCTATTGAGAAAGAGCTGGAGTGGGTGCGTCAGGGCGCGAAAGGCCGTCAGTCTAAGGGCAAAGCCCGTCTGGCACGCTTCGAAGAGCTGAACAATACCGAATACCAGAAACGTAACGAAACCAACGAACTGTTTATTCCACCTGGAGCACGTCTGGGGGATAAAGTGGTTGAAGTGACCAACCTGCGCAAGTCTTACGGCGACCGCGTGCTGATCGACGACCTGACCTTCTCCGTACCGAAAGGCGCTATCGTCGGGATCATCGGTCCGAACGGCGCGGGTAAATCAACCCTGTTCCGCATGATGTCCGGTCAGGAACAGCCTGATAGCGGCTCAATCACCCTGGGTGAAACCGTGAAGCTGGCCTCCGTTGACCAGTTCCGTGACGCGATGGACAACAGCAAAACCGTATGGGAAGAAGTCTCCGGCGGTCTGGATATCATGCGTATCGGCAACACCGAGATGCCAAGCCGCGCCTACGTTGGCCGCTTTAACTTTAAAGGCACCGACCAGGGCAAACGCGTGGGCGAGCTGTCCGGCGGTGAGCGCGGTCGTCTGCACCTGGCGAAGCTGCTGCAGGTGGGCGGTAACGTTCTGCTGCTCGATGAACCAACCAACGACCTGGATATCGAAACCCTGCGCGCGCTGGAAAACGCCCTGCTGGAGTTCCCGGGCTGCGCGATGGTTATCTCGCACGACCGCTGGTTCCTCGACCGTATCGCGACCCACATCCTGGACTACCAGGACGAAGGTAAAGTGGAGTTCTTCGAAGGTAACTTCACCGAATACGAAGAGTACAAGAAACGCACGCTGGGCGCCGACGCGCTGGAGCCGAAGCGTATTAAGTACAAGCGTATTTCGAAATAAAAGCAAAACGGCAACTTCGGTTGCCGTTTTTTATGTTTGTTCCCTCTCCCCGTGGGAGAGGGACAGGGTGAGGGCATCAGGCCGCACAAAATCACCCGCCCACGTAATACCGCTTCACCTCGTCAAACTGCATCGCAAAGTCGATATAGCTCATCAGCGCGGGTGAGTTGAGCTTACGGCTCGGGTAGGCCAGCCACAGGTCGTTTCCTTCAACGTTCCACTCCGGCAGTACCTGCACCAGCGCCCCTTTCTCGACCTTATCTTCCAGCAAAAAAGCCGGAAGGAGCGTAATCCCCGCCCCGGCCATCGCACATTCGCGGGCGTATACCAGGTTATCGGTCATGTGCGCGTTATCCGGCAGGTAGCGGTAATCCTCGCTCTCGCTTCGCAGAAGCCACTCTGACCACGCCCGGTGCGTAATGCTGCGGTGCTCCACCAGCTGACGGGGATGCGTCAGCGGCGCCCGGCGCGCCAGATAGTCCGGCGAGGCCAGCATGTAGCGCGGGCAGTGCCCGATCATGCGGCCAATCAGGGAGGAGTCCTGCGGCTTGCCGGTACGCAGCGCCACGTCAAACCCGGCCTCGACCAGGTCCACCACGTCATCAGAGATCGACACGTCCAGCGAAACCTCAGGATAGCGAAGCTGGAACTCGGCGTTCATGTGCGCCAGCAGCGTCGCCCCAATCCCAGCCGGACAGGTGATGCGCAGCCGCCCGCTCGGGTTTTCGCGCAGGCGCTGAATGGCGTACTCCGCCCGCTCGCTGGCCGCCAGCATTTCGCGGCAGTGCACCAGATAGTGCTCGCCCGCAAACGTGAGGCTGATCCTGCGCGTGGTGCGGTTGAGCAGGCGGATCCCCACCTGCTGTTCCAGCTGACTAATCCGCTGGCTAACGCTGGATTTTGGCAGTTCCGCTTTCTGAGCGGCAGCCGTAAAGCTGCCCATCTCCGCCACCAGCGCGAACAGCGCCATATCCTGCAGCTGTTTAAACATGATTGTTCACCCTGTACGAACGCTGAGTTCTTGATTGTCCATCTTATCACGCAGCTGTCCACTTTATAGACTAGCCTCAACAAAACGCATTCCATTGAGGAGCACACCATGTCTGTTAAAGCCATTGCCGTTAACCCAGCGAACCCTGCTGTTTTTATTGAAATCACCCCGCCGATGCCGCAACCCGGCGAGCACGATCTGCTGGTGGAGGTGAAAGCCGTCTCCATAAACCCTGTAGACACCAAGGTGCATGCGGGCATTGCCAAAAATGGGCTGAACGAGCCGCGCGTGCTCGGCTGGGATGCCAGCGGGATCGTCAAAGCCGTTGGGACGGGCGTGACCGGATTCAAGCCGGGAGATGAAGTGTGGTACGCGGGCGACATCACCCGTCCGGGCAGCAACACCACGCATCAGCTGATCGATGCGCGCATTGTCGGGCACAAACCGGCCAGCCTCGGCTGGGCGGCTGCCGCTGCGCTACCGTTGACCGCGCTCACCGCGTGGGAAGGCCTGTTTGAACGGCTGAACATTCAGGATGCCGGTGCGGACAAAACCCTGCTGATCGTCGGCGGTGCGGGCGGGGTGGGATCGCTGGCGATCCCGTTCGCGAAGCACAACAGCAAGGTGAAAATCATCGCAACCGCGTCGCGTGAAGATTCCGCCCAGTGGTGCCGCGATCGAGGTGCAGATGTGGTGGTGAACTACCGCGATCTGAAAGGCGAACTGGCGAAGCACGGGCTGACCTTTGTGGATTACATTTTCATCCTCAACGATACCGACGGACACTGGGAGGCGGTCAGCGAACTGATTGCGCCGCAGGGGCATATCTGTTCTATCGTCGAGAATGAACGTCCGCTGAACCAGGACAAGCTGAAGTCGAAATCCGCCGCGCTGCACTGGGAATTTATGTACACCCGCAGCATGTACCAGACCGCTGATATGGCGCGTCAGGGTGAGATCCTCAATGAGGTGGCGAAGCTGGTGGATAACGGCGTGGTGGAAAGCTCGCTGAGTGAAACGCTGCACGGGCTGAGCGTGGAAAGCATTACCGAGGCGCACCGTAAGGTGCTGGAGGGGCATATGCGCGGGAAAGTGGTGGTTGAGTATTGAGTGGCCTGATGCCCTCACCCCGGCCCTCTCCCACAGGGAGAGGGAGGTTAACGCTTACCCCTGCTCCCCCATCATCTCCTTCACCAGCTCGACGCAGCGCAGGAAACGGGAGTCGTAGTCCGACTCTTCCACGTGCACAAACTCAACGTTGTTTTCATTGAGCATCTCCACCAGCATGGACTGGAACTCCCGCCGGTCCACGGAGCTGCCGAGGCTGCGCATGCCGTCGGCCACCCACGGGGTGTTGTTCTCCAGCAGGATCACCAGGTCAAAGCGGTATTCGTCAATCAGCGCCTGCACGAACGGGTGCTCGCGCCCTTCGTATTTTTTACAGAACGCCTGCGTGGTGACGAAATCGGTATCGATAAACGCCACCTTGTTGGCGTATTTCACCGCGAAATCAATGTACTGAGCGTGACCGAGCGCGATTTTATCGTAGTCGGAATACTGCAGCGCCATCTCATCGCCGCCCAGATGGGAAAAGACATAGTCGCGTCCGTACTCCCACGCGCTGGTGGTGTTGAAGATGTTCGCCAGCTTGTTGACCAGCGTTGATTTCCCGCTCGACTCGCCGCCCAGAATAGCTACCGTGCGCACAAAGAACGGCTTCACCTCGGTCGGGATGTAATCCCAGTAGCGGAACGGGTTTTCGCGGATCTGCGCCCCGCTGATGTTCATGAAGGTGCGCTTCGGATCGATCAGCACCGTCTCGATACCCAGATGCTCGCGGAACTGCGGCGCGTCGGACTCTTCAGAGGTGTAGATCCAGTTCGGCGCAATGCCCTTCTCTTCCATAAACGCTTTGATGCCGTTGCTCCACACGTCCCAGCCGTGCGGGTACGGCTCCATACCTTCTTCGTTGAAGGCATGAATACGAATGTTTTTCTGGTACTTGAAGGTCTGAAGCAGCCAGCGCAGGCGGTCCGGCACGGTCGGCTGCTGCGACATGGCGCTGTCTTCAAACAGCTGACGGTCGCGGGTTTCGTCATAGCCCATGATGATGTGCAGCTCGTCCACCTGGCTACAGGCGCGCTGGATCAGATAGATATGCCCGGTATGCAGCGGGTAAAACTTGCCGAACACCACGCCGATGTTCTTTTGCATACGCGGGAATTCCAGCCCCAGAAAGCGGTGCAGCGCTTCGAGCTTCTGCGCGCTGGGGCTTTTGATTTTGGCGTTCAGCAGCTGGCTCAGGTAGCCTTTGGTCATGCCGCTGGCGTCCGCCACCTGCTGCAGCGTGCAGCCCTTCTGGCGGATTGCGGTCTTGATGTAGTCAAATGATGACATAAATTACGGTGCCTCCTGCAAAATCGAATACGTAATTATAAGTCGTCAAAGACATTTAACGCATCTGCGAGTTTTTTCACGCCAAATACCTGCATCCCTTCCGGGATTTTTTTCGGCACGTTGGCGGCGGGAACGATAGCCCGGCGGAAGCCGTGTTTTGCCGCCTCGGAGATACGCTCCTGACCGCTGGGCACCGGACGGATTTCCCCGGCGAGGCCCACTTCGCCGAAGACGACCAGATCCTGCGGCAGCGGTCTGTCGCGCAGGCTAGAGACCATCGCCAGCAGCAGCGCCAGGTCTGCACTGGTCTCAGTAACTTTGACGCCGCCGACCACGTTCACGAAGACGTCCTGATCTGCCATCTGCAGCCCGCCGTGACGGTGCAGCACCGCCAGCAGGATCGCCAGACGGTTCTGTTCCAGACCAACCGCCACGCGCCGCGGGTTGCCCATCATCGACACGTCCACCAGCGCCTGAATTTCAACGAGCAGCGGGCGCGTCCCTTCCCACAGCACCATCACCGAGCTGCCGGAGGTGATCTCATCGCCACGACTCAGGAAGATGGCCGACGGGTTGCTGACTTCGCGCAGCCCCTGCTCGGTCATGGCAAATACGCCTAACTCATTCACCGCCCCAAAGCGGTTTTTATGGCTGCGCAGGGTGCGGAAGCGGGAATCCGCGTCGCCGTCGAGCATCACGGAGCAGTCGATACAGTGTTCGAGCACCTTCGGCCCCGCCAGCGAGCCGTCTTTGGTGACGTGGCCGACCATCACAATCGCCACGCCGCGCGTTTTGGCAAAGCGCGTCAGGTAGGCCGCGGTTTCACGCACCTGCGCGACGCTACCCGGCGAGGACTGAATGTCCGCCATGTGCATCACCTGGATGGAGTCGATCACCATCAGCTTCGGCTGCTCTTCTTCGGCGATCATGCAGATCTGCTCGATGCTGGTTTCGGAGAGCATGTTCAGGTTGCCGGTCGGCAGACCCAGGCGGTGCGCGCGCATCGCCACCTGCTGCAGGGACTCTTCCCCCGTGACGTACAGGGTTTTCATCTGTTCGGCGAGCTTGCAGAGCGTTTGCAGCAGCAGGGTCGATTTACCCGCGCCGGGATTACCGCCAATCAGGATAGCGCTGCCCGGTACCACGCCGCCGCCAAGCACGCGGTCGAACTCTTTGAACCCGGTGGAGAAGCGCGGCAGCTCTTCGAGGCTGATGTCCGAGAGTTTTTGCACCTTCGCCACGCCCGCGTTACCGGCATAGCCGCTCAGGCGCTCGTTGCGGGCCACGCTCGGCGAAGCCGCCACACCACGCACTTCGGTGATGGTGTTCCAGGCATGACAGGCGCTGCATTGCCCCTGCCAGCGCGGATAATCCGCACCACATTCATTACAGACAAATGCGCGTTTTGGAGCTTTCGCCACGGTTTACCTCGTTATTTCTGATTAAGGCTGCCGGAGAGAATGCAGAACACCCCCATCAGGTCAGCATGACGGATAGTCACTTCCGTCTTTTCATTCACTTTTGGCTTGGCGTGGTAGGCAATACCAAGCCCGGCCGCTTTGATCATCGGCAGGTCGTTCGCGCCGTCCCCGATAGCGACGGTCTGGACAACCGGAATTTCATATTTTTCCGCCAGACGGGTCAGCGTATTGGCTTTGTACTGGGCATCCACAATATCGCCGATCACCTGGCCGGTCAGCTTGCCGTCCATGATCTCCAGCTCGTTGGCCACCACGGTGGTCAGATGCAGTTTTTCCCGCAGATAATCCGCGAAGAAGGTGAAGCCACCGGAAGCGATCGCCACTTTCCAGCCCAGCGACTGCAGCTTCAGCACCAGCTGCGTCAGCCCGGGCATCAGCGGCAGCACGTCGCGCACCTGGCGCAGAATGTTGGCATCGGCCCCTTTCAGGGTCGCCACGCGCTGTCTCAGGCTGGCGGTGAAGTCCAGCTCGCCGCGCATCGCGCGCTCGGTGACTTCCGCCACCAGCTCGCCGCTGCCCGCCAGCTTCGCAATCTCGTCGATACATTCGATCTGGATCGCCGTAGAGTCCATGTCCATGACCAGCAGGCCAGGGGTTTTCAGGTGAGGGATTTTACCCAGCGGCGCGACGTCCAGCCCGGCGTCATGCGCCAGGCGCGTGGCGCGCTGCGTCAGGGAACCGGCCAGGCGAATAACCTGGTAGTCTTCCACGCACCAGGCGGCGACGATGACCATCGCCGCGCCCAGCTTGCTTTGATACTGGGTCAGGCGTTGCTTGTCCAGACCGCGTCCGTACAGCAGCCAGCCGCTACGACCGGCGTGGTAATCCAGAGGCATCACCTCATCGCCACTTAAAGAGAGCGGCAATCCTGGCCATAAAGAGACATCCGTTGGCAGGTCACACCAGGTAATGTTCGGCATTAAAGCTCCTGTAAATTCGTTCGCGCCGGAAGGTTCCAGAGGGAAAATAACGCATGAGGCTACCCTGTAACCATCACTTCTGGCAACATTAAGCCGTAAATTTTCAGCAGGTGGAATATGGCTCGCGCAAAACTGAAATTCCGGCTCCATCGCGCCGTGATTGTCCTGATCTGTCTCGCACTTCTGGTGGTGCTGATGCAAGGGGCATCGTGGTTTAGCCAGAATCATCAACGGCAACGCAACCCGCAGTTTGAAGAGCTGGCCCGCACGCTGGCGCGTCAGGTGACGCTCAACGTCGCGCCGTCCATGCGAACGGAAACGCCGGACGATAAGCGGATAGGACAGGTTTTACGCCAGCTCACGGAGAACAGCCGCATTCTTGATGCGGGCGTCTATGATGAGCAAGGTAACCTGATTGCCCGCGCGGGCGAGCACGTCAACGTGCGGGACAGGCTGGCGCTGGACGGCAAAAAAGCCGGCGGCTACTTCAACCAACAGCTTGTTGAACCTATTCAGGGCAAGAATGGTCCTCTGGGGTATCTGCGCCTGACGCTCGACACCCATACTCTGCCCACCGAAGCCAAACAGGTCGATAATACCACCAACATTCTGCGCCTGATGCTGCTGCTTTCGCTCGCCATCGGCGTTGTGCTGGCGCGCACCCTGCTTCGCGGCAAACGCACGCGCTGGCAGCAATCCCCGTTCCTGCTGACCGCCAGCCGGTCCGTTCCCGAAGACGAAGAGAGCGAGAAGAAAGAATAGTGATAAAGTAGGCGAACGATTCGGAAAAGGACCTTTGCCATGACGACGTTACGCCTGCTTATCTCTGACTCTTACGATCCCTGGTTTAATCTCGCGGTAGAAGAGTGCATCTTCCGCCAGATGCCCGCCACCCAGCGCGTGCTGTTTCTCTGGCGTAACGCCGATACGGTGGTCATTGGTCGTGCGCAAAACCCGTGGAAAGAGTGCAACACCCGGCGCATGGAAGAAGACAACGTCCGCCTGGCGCGCCGGAGCAGCGGCGGCGGCGCGGTGTTCCACGATCTGGGCAATACCTGCTTTACCTTTATGGCGGGTAAACCGGAGTACGACAAAACCATCTCAACGTCCATCGTCCTCAACGCGCTGAATTCACTCGGCGTGACGGCGGAAGCCTCCGGGCGTAACGATCTGGTGGTGAAAACCCCCGATGGCGACCGGAAGGTCTCCGGCTCCGCCTACCGCGAAACGATGGATCGCGGCTTCCACCACGGCACCCTGTTGCTGAACGCTGACCTGAGCCGTCTGGCGAACTACCTGAATCCGGACAAGAAAAAGCTCCAGGCTAAAGGGATTACCTCCGTGCGTGGGCGCGTGGCGAATCTGGTGGAGCTGCTGCCGGGCATTACGCACGAGCAGATCTGCGGTGCGATCCGCGAGGCGTTCTTTGCGCACTACGGCGAGCGCGTGGAAGCGGAGGTAATCTCTCCAGATAAAACCCCGGACCTGCCCAACTTTGCTGAAACCTTCGCCCGCCAGAGCAGCTGGGAGTGGAACTTCGGCCAGGCGCCTGCGTTTTCCCATCTGCTGGATGAGCGTTTTACCTGGGGCGGCGTGGAGCTGCATTTTGACGTGGAGAAAGGCCATATCACCCGCACGCAGGTGTTTACCGATAGCCTGAACCCGGCACCGTTAGAGGCGCTGGCGGCTCGTTTGCAGGGCTGTTTGTACCGGGCGGATATGCTGCAGCAGGAATGCGACGCGTTGATTGGGGATTTTCCGGAGCAGGAAAATGAGCTGCGGGAGCTGTCGGCGTGGATTGCGCAGGCCGTGCGCTAGTAAAAAAGCCCGCTGGCGCTGCGCTTAGCGGGCCTACAAAACCGTAGGCCGGGTCAGGCGAAGCCGCCACCCGGCACAACAGTTCTTACTCTTTATCGCCCAGCAGAACGGATTCCAGCGCGATTTTGATCATGTCGTTGAAGGTCGTCTGACGCTCAGCGGCAGTGGTCTGCTCGTGGGTACGGATGTGGTCGGACACGGTGCAGATGGTCAGCGCTTTCGCACCAAACTCCGCCGCAACGCCGTAGATGCCCGCCGCTTCCATTTCCACGCCCAGAATGCCGTATTTTTCCATCACGTCGAACATCTCACCGCCGTCCGGCGCATAGAACAGGTCAGCAGAGAAGAGGTTACCCACGCGCGCGTCAACGCCCAGCGCTTTTGCCGCGTCAACCGCGTCACGCACCATGCCGAAGTCTGCAATTGCCGCGAAGTCATGGTCTTTGAAACGCATGCGGTTCACTTTGGAATCGGTGCAGGCACCCATACCGATAACGATGTCGCGCAGCTTAACGTCCATACGCACCGCGCCGCAGGAGCCCACGCGGATGATTTTCTTCACGCCGAAATCGGTGATCAGCTCTTTGGTGTAGATAGAGCAGGATGGGATACCCATACCGTGGCCCATGACGGAGATTTTGCGGCCTTTATAGGTTCCGGTGAAGCCGAGCATGCCGCGAACGTTGTTCACTTCACGCACGTCTTCCAGGAAAGTTTCTGCAATGTGCTTCGCGCGCAGCGGGTCGCCCGGCATCAATACGACGTCAGCGAAATCACCCATTTCTGCATTAATGTGAGGAGTTGCCATCTTCAGTTCCTTTTAACTTGTTGTTTTTGCCGGGTGGCGGCTACGCCTTACCCGGCCTACAAAACCGTAGGCCCGGTAAGCGAAGCGCCACCGGGCAATGACATCAGAACATGGCCTTGCCATATTCCATGTCAGACGTACCAAAATATTTCGCAATGGTCTGGCCGATGTCCGCGAAGGTTTCACGGTGACCGAGCGAGCCCGGCTTCACTTTCGGGCCGTACACCAGCACCGGAATGTGCTCGCGGGTGTGGTCGGTACCGGTCCAGCTTGGGTCGCAGCCGTGGTCCGCGGTCAGGATCAGAATGTCATCTTCACCCACCAGCTCCATCAGCTCTGGCAAACGGCGGTCAAACAGTTCAAGACCGGCGGCGTAACCCGCGATATCACGACGGTGCCCCCAGGAGGAGTCGAAGTCCACGAAGTTGGTGAAAACAATGGTCTTGTCACCCGCTTCTTTCATCTCTTTGATGGTGGCATCGAACAGCGCATCAAGACCGGTGGCTTTCACTTTTTTGGTGATGCCGCAGTTAGCGTAGATATCCGCAATTTTACCCACGGAAACCACGTGACCGTCTTTCTCATCGACCAGCTTCTGCAGCACGGTCGGTGCCGGTGGCTCAACGGCCAGGTCGTGACGGTTACCGGTACGCTGGAAGTTACCCGCCTTGTCGCCGATAAACGGACGCGCGATCACGCGGCCGATGTTGTAGCCGCCTTCGGTCAGCTCTTCACGGGCGATTTCACACAGTTCGTAGAGTTTATCCAGACCATAGGTCTCTTCGTGGCAGGCAATCTGGAACACGGAGTCGGCAGAAGTGTAGAAAATCGGCTTGCCGGTTTTCATGTGCTCTTCGCCAAGTTCGTCCAGAATCACGGTACCGGAAGAGTGGCAGTTGCCGAGGTAGCCCGGCAGGTTCGCACGTTTAACCAGTTTGTCGAGCAGCTCCTGCGGGAAGCTGTTCTCGTGATCGGAGAAGTAGCCCCAGTCGAACAGCACCGGCACACCGGCGATTTCCCAGTGTCCGGACGGGGTATCTTTACCGGAAGAGAGTTCGTGCGCCCAGGCGTAGGCACCCACGACTTCCGCGTTGCCGTCCATACCGGCTGCGATTTTACCGGTAGAGCCTTCGTGCGCTTTTACCAGACCGAGGCGGGTCAGGTTTGGCAGGGTCAGGGGACCTTTACGACCGTTATCCGCTTCGCCTTTGGCACAGGCTTCCGCGATGTGACCCATGGTATCGGAACCCACGTCACCAAAACGATCTGCATCTTCAGTTGCGCCGATGCCGAATGAGTCCAGCACCATAATAAATGCACGTTTCATAATTGTTCTCCGTACGTAGTGCTTCAAAAAATAGCGATCAGATCAGTATACAGTTATTCAGTGATGCGGCGATAGACAGTCGGTGTGCTTTCTGGTGCTTTATCGTCAAGCGTAATGGCCGCTTTCACGGCTTTTGCCGCATCCTGCCAGCTGGCTTCGTCTTTGGCGTGGATCACCGCCAGCGGACGTTGACCGTCAACGCTGTCGCCCAGACGGGCCATATCGGTAAAGCCGACGCTGTAATCAATGGTGTCCGATGCCTGACGGCGTCCACCGCCCATCGAGACTACCGCCATGCCGAGCGCACGAGTGTCCATTGCGGAAACGAAGCCTTCGGTATCTGCATAAACGGCTTTGCTGAGCATCGCGGTTGGCAGGTATTTCGCGTAGTTTTCGACGAAATCGGTCGGGCCTTTCTGCGCCGCAACCATGCGGCCAAAGATTTCCGCCGCTTTGCCGTTGTCCAGCACCGCCTGCAGCTTCGCGCGCGCTTCCGCATCGTCTTTGGCGAGCTTGCCGGAGATCAGCATCTCAACGCACAGCGCCATGGTCACGTCGAACAGACGCGGGTTACGGTATTCACCTGTGAGGAACTGTACTGCCTCACGCACTTCGACCGCATTACCGGCGCTGGAGGCCAGCACCTGGTTCATGTCGGTGAGCAGTGCGGTAGTGCGCACGCCTGCGCCGTTGGAGACGCCAACGATCGCTTCGGCAAGCGCAGCGGAAAGTTCATAGGTCGGCATAAACGCGCCGCTGCCCACTTTTACGTCCATCACCAGCGCGTCCAGTCCTTCTGCCAGTTTCTTGGCAAGAATCGACGCGGTGATCAGCGGGATGGAGTCAACGGTCGCGGTAATATCACGCGTCGCGTAGAAACGCTTGTCTGCCGGAGCAAGAGAGCTGGTCTGGCCGATAATCGCCACACCAACGTCTTTAATAATGTCGCGGAAGCGGCCGTCATCCGGGAAGATATCAAAGCCCGGAATAGCTTCCAGTTTGTCGAGCGTACCGCCAGTGTGGCCCAGGCCGCGCCCGGAGATCATCGGGATGTAACCGCCACAGGCTGCCACCATTGGGCCGAGCATCAGGGAGGTTACGTCGCCCACGCCGCCGGTGGAGTGTTTATCCACAATCGGGCCGTTGAGGTTGAGGCTTTTCCAGTCCAGAACGGTTCCTGAATCTCGCATCGCCATGGTCAGCGACACGCGCTCAGGCATCGACATATCGTGGAAAAAAATGGTCATCGCCAGAGCCGCAATCTGCCCTTCAGAGACGGTGTTATCACGAATGCCGTTGATAAAGAAGCGGATCTCTTCGTCGCTTAATGCATGACCATCACGTTTTTTACGAATAATTTCTTGTGCGAGAAACACGGTAACCTCCATGCGGAATCGGGGAATTGTGGCGGGTGGCGCTACGCTTACCCGCCCTACGATCCGGTAGGCCGGGTAAGCGTAGCGCCACCCGCCAATTCAAACTTAGTAGCTGCTTGCGCTCTTACCGTCGCCGTGACCCAGCGCTTTCAGCAGGCTGGCCAGCAGGCTGGACGCACCGAAGCGGTAGTGACGGGAATCGGCCCAGTCTGCGCCGAAGAGCTCGTCGGCAATCGCCAGGAACTGCTGCGCGTCCTCGGCGGTACGCACGCCGCCCGCAGGTTTGAAACCAACGGTTTTGGACACGCCCATGTCGCGGATCACTTCCATCATGATGCGCGCGCTTTCCGGGGTGGCGTTAACCGGCACTTTACCGGTAGAGGTTTTGATGAAATCCGCACCGGCTTTGATGGAGATTTCAGACGCTTTGCGAATCAGCGCCTCTTCTTTCAGCTCGCCGGTTTCGATGATCACTTTAAGCAGCACGTTTGCCGCCGCGCACGCGTCTTTACAGGCCTTCACCAGATCAAAACCGACCTGCTCGTTGCCGGCGATCAGCGCGCGGTACGGGAACACCACGTCTACTTCGTCTGCACCGTAAGCAATCGCCGCGCGGGTTTCTGCCAGCGCAATCTCGATATCGTCGTTGCCGTGCGGGAAGTTAGTGACGGTGGCAATGCGCACGTCCGGGGTGCCCTGCTCTTTCAGCGTTTTACGGGCAATCGGGATAAAGCGCGGGTAGATACAGACGGCTGCGGTGTTACCCACCGGCGTTTTCGCCTGATGGCACAGGGCGATGACTTTTTCATTGGTGTCGTCATCGTTCAGGGTGGTCAGGTCCATCAGTTTCAACGCGCGCAGGCTGCTTGCAGTTAAATCGGTCATAACATTCTCCAACGGCAGTGCCGTATAAATTTTACCTTGCGGGTCTGTGAGTATTCTAACATTCACCCGCATCCACACTTCGACATTCATCACAGTTAATGAAAACTACGTACAAATTTGCATTACTGTAATGAGATCTTCTTCAAACTTTATTGCGCTAATTGCTGGCTAAAGCAGCGATACCCCCTGTCGGATCAAAAGCCCCAACAGGCTGGCTTTCTACAATCTGTTCATCATCCGCAGAATACTAAAGGAAGCGCACATGCCCCACTCCAGCCTCGACGCCCTGCAACAACGTTGCCAGCACATTGTGACAAGCCCGGTGTTAACGCCTGAGCAAAAACGTCATTTTCTGGCGCTGGAAGCGGAAAACGATCTGCCCTATCCCGCCCTGCCGCAGGCGGCACGCGCCGCGCTGGACGAGGGTTTTATCTGCGACATGTTCGAAGGCCATGCGCCTTACAAACCGCGCTACGTTCTGCCGGATTATGAAAAATTCCTGGCTAACGGTTCAGAATGGCTGGAGCTGGAAGGGGCGAAAGACCTGGATGACGCCCTCTCGCTGTTAACCATCCTGTATCACCATGTTCCGTCCGTCACATCCATGCCCGTCTATCTGGGCCAGCTGGATGCAATTCTGAATCCATATGTTAGAATTCTAACACAAGAAGAGATCGATAGCCGAATAAAACGTTTCTGGCGCTATCTCGACAGAACCCTGCCAGATGCCTTTATGCACGCCAATATCGGCCCGGCGGATACGCCCGTCACCCGTGCCATTCTGCGCGCTGACGCAGAGCTGAAACAGGTCGCGCCGAATCTGACCTTTATCTACGATCCCGATATCACCCCGGACGATTTGCTGCTTGAGGTGGCGAAAAACATATGTGAATGCAGTAAACCGCATGTTTCCAATGGTCCGGTGAATGATAAAATTTTCACAAAAGGTCGCTATGGTGTGGTGAGTTGTTACAACTCTCTGCCGCTTGCAGGCGGTGGCAGTACCCTTGTACGCCTTAACCTTAAGGCCATTGCCGAATACAGCGCTTCTGCCGAAGACTTCTTTACCCGCACGCTCCCGCACTACTGCCAGCAGCAAATCGCCATCATCGATGCGCGCTGCAATTTCCTGTATGCGCAATCTGGCTTCTTTGAGAATAGCTTCCTGGTGAAGGAGGGGCTGATTGCTGCCGATCGGTTTGTGCCGATGTTTGGCATGTACGGTCTGGCGGAAGCGGTGAACGTGCTCTGCGAGAAGGAAGGCATCGAGGGCCGTTACGGTAAAGACGAACAGGCTAACGCGCTGGGGTATCGCATCAGCGAGCAGCTCGCGGCATTCGTTGAAAACACGCCGGTTAAACACGGCTGGAAGCGTCGCGCGATGCTGCATGCGCAGTCGGGGATCAGTTCTGATTCCGGCACCACGCCGGGCGCGCGTCTGCCCTACGGCGACGAGCCGGATCCCATCAGCCATCTGCTAGCCGTTGCGCCGCATCACAAACACTATCACGCCGGGATCAGCGATATTCTCACCCTGGAGGAGACGGTCAAACGCAATCCTCAGGCGGTGGTTCAACTTTGCCTCGGCGCGTTCAGGGCCGGTATGCGTGAATTCACTGCTAACGTGGCGGGTAACGATCTGGTGCGCGTCACTGGCTATATGGTGCGAATATCGGATCTGGAGAAATACCGGGAAGCGGGATCGCGCACCAACACCACGTGGCTGGGGGAAGAAGCCGCACGCAATACCCGCATTCTGGAACGTCAGCCGCGCGTGATAAGCCATGAACAGCAGATGCGCTTTAGTTAGTCAGGTCATCCCTTTTTCCTGCGTAGACGGGCCGGGCAGTCGCCTGGCGCTGTTCCTGCAGGGCTGTAATCTGCGCTGCAAAACCTGCCACAACCCGTGGACGATCGGCCGCTGCAACGACTGCGGCGACTGCGTGCCCCACTGCCCGCACGACGCGCTGACCATGCAGGCCGGGCGCGTATGGTGGCAGGAGAGCGACTGCCAGCAGTGTGATACCTGCCTTCACCTCTGCCAGCAGCAGGCAACGCCCATGGCGCACCGCTTCAGCGTGGAGGAGATCCTCTCCCGGGTTCGCAAATCCGCCCCTTTTATCGAAGGGATCACCGTGAGCGGCGGTGAAGCCACCACGCAATTGCCGTTTTTGATTGCCCTGTTCACCGCGATCAAAGCCGATCCCGCCCTGCGCCACCTGACCTGTCTGGTCGACAGCAACGGTCTGTTAAGCGAAACCGGCTGGCAAAAGCTGCTGCCGGTACTGGATGGCGCGATGCTGGATCTCAAGGCGTGGGGGAACGAGCATCACCGCTTCCTGACCGGGCGCGAAAACCCGCAGATTAAGCAGAGCATTCGCTGGCTGGCGGATCGCCACCGTTTGACGGAACTCCGCTTATTGGTCATCCCAGAGCATTGTGATTATCTGGAACATCTCAAACCGCTGACGACATTCATTCACGGGCTTGGAAACATTCCTGTGCGAATCAATGCATTTCGCGCCCACGGCGTTTATGGTGAGGCGGCGTCATGGCGTAGCGCGACGCCGGAGGACGTGGAACCGCTGGCTGTGGCGCTGGAAGAAAAGCGGATCGCCGTGATCCGCCCGTCGCTCTATCTATAGGGTGATGCCAAATAGCGTACGCGTGTTCTCAAGCAGCGCATCGGCAATCACCGCCGCTGGCTCCGGACGCAGTTCACAGAGCGTAGTAAACACGCGTGCCGCCTGTTCAGGACGATTAGGCTGCCCCTGAAAACCGTTTAGCGGCATATCGGGGGCATCCGTTTCCAGCAGCAGCGCCGACAGCGGCAGCTGTGCCATCACGTCACGGGTTTTACTGGCGCGCGGATAGGTAATGGTGCCACCCACACCAATTTTGTAGCCCAGCTCGATAAAACGCTGCGCCTGCTGCAGGCTTCCGGAGAAACCGTGCACGACGCCCCTGCGCGGCAGATCGATGCGTTTCAGGTGCATCGCCAGCTTATCGTGCGTGCGTCTCGAATGGAGGATCACCGGCAGATCGTGACGCTTCGCCAGCCTGAGCTGCGCGTCGAGGATCGTCTGCTGGCGCTCAAACTGCGGGTTCTCGCGATAAAGATCGAGGCCGATCTCACCGATGGCAACCAGCTTCTTCTCAGCCGTTTGCAAAACGGCGTCCAGGCTGTCGAGATGTTCGTCCAGGTGATGTTCTATGACGATAGGATGGAGACCCAGCGCGGCATACAGCGCGTCGTGACGGCGGGCGAGTTCGAGAACGCGCTCGAAATACGCCGCTTCAATCGCGGGCACAATAATCGCGTCGACGCCCGCCCGTGCGGCGCGATCGATGCTCGGCACCTCGTCGCCGGTGAAGGGTGGAAAATCAAAGTGACAATGGGTATCGACAAAGCGGTGCGTCACGCCAGATCCTCGTTATCCAGTGGAACATCGTTCGCCTGGGGAATATCCACCAGCGGCATGGTCAGCGGGTCGTTGGCAACAATCGCAGGCGGGGTGATAATGCGTTTATGCCGATGCAGAGGCGGCTGTTCCGCCAGCATTTTCCCCACCGTCGCCAGGAAGTAACGTCCGCACAGTCGTCCCGTTTTGTAATCCATGCGCAGCGCAGGAATACGGCTGCCAAGCGCCATGCTTAGCAGCGGCTTAGGCGGATAAATTTCGAAGATACGCAATTTTCCCGGCGGTTTTTCAATGAAGCGCTGCATCGCGCCGTAGGTGGTTTCATGCTGCTTCGCGATGTTCACCAGCGGCTGCAGGCTGCTGTCGCCCAGCCAGCGCTCCATGCGTTTGAACCACTGCGGCGTGTAATACATTTGCGACGGTACGGTTCGGATCACCACGATGGTTTTCGCCCCGCGTCGGGCGGCCTCCTGTACCGGCACCGCGTCACTGATCCCACCGTCCAGATAGCTGATGCCATCCAGCAGCGCACCGGTTCGATAAAAACCGGGAATCGCGCTGGAGGCGCGGATAATATCCAGCCAGTTCTCTTTCTGCGGCGAAAAGTAACCCGGCGAATAATCATCGCCCCGGCTGGCGCACATCCAGAACTCTTTTCCGGCATCAAACAGACGGGCGGCGGTGTCCATCGCCAGCGGCATCTGACTGGATGTGGAATCCAACAGCCAGTCGAGATCGATCAGGTTCCCGCCGCGTACGAAGCGCACCGGATTAAAAAATTCTTTTGCCGTGGTGTAGCGCATAATCACTTTGCGCGCGTAGCCGGGCTGATTGCAGACATAAGCGGAGAGGTTCTGTGCCCCGGCAGAGGTACCGAAGTAGAGGTCAAACGGGTTGAACTGCGCGCGCATAAATTCGTCCAGCACGCCCGCTGTGAAAATGCCGCGCTGGCCACCACCTTCACAAACCAGTGCAAGTTGACCCGTGCGGAACGGTTTTAACGTCAGCGGCGCAATATTGCCGAGCGTAACGGGAATTCGCTGCCCCACCTCTGCCTTCCTGTTTTCATTATTGTGTTCAGACACAGTAACGCCATCCCATCAGGTTCTCAAACGAGAAAAAGCCAGTCACGAGGACTGGCTTTAGTTTGTTTATGAAATATTGCGTTTTGCTAAGGACGGCGTCGACCCGTAAACAGGCTGACCAGGAACAGAATAATACCCACAACGAAGACAATTTTAGCTGCCCATGCCGCAGTACCCGCCAATCCACCAAAGCCCAAAGCGGCGGCAATTAACGCGATAACCAGAAATATAATGCCCCAACGAAACATAAGCCTCTCCTTTACCATAGTTAATGTCGGCCGCTAAACGTGAGCACTCAGGTCACTCACCGGCGTTTTTCCAGAGTCGTTCTTATTTCGCCCGCAGGTCTCAGCCAGACGGGCGAATGGTGAAGATTTACTTCGCTTTCAGATCGTTTTTAACGCTTTTCACACCATCAATCGCTTTCGCAATAGATTCGGCACGTTCAATTTGTGCCTGAGAATCAACCGTGCCGGAAAGCTGCACCACACCATCAGTGGTTTCCACTTTCACCTTACGGGATGGCACGATGTCATCTGCTAACAGTTTAGCTTTGATTTCACTGGTGGTTGCCGCATCCCCGGCATAACCCTTCACGGAGGTGTCTTTAGCGTCGCGAACGTGCAGCTTATCGCTAACCGATGCGACACCTTCGACTCCCTTGGCCACGCTAACAGCCTTTTCGGCCTGGGCCTGGCTTTCCACGAACCCGCTCAGGGTGACGACTTTCTTGTCGGTCTTAACCGAAATATCGGTGCTCTTGATGGCTTCATCATCCACCAGTGCGGCTTTCACTTTTGCTGTGATTGAGCTGTCATCCATGAAATTACCGACTTTATTCATAGAGCTATCGATTTTTTCCCCTGCGGTGTTGGCAGTGGACTGTGCTTTATCCATGGTGCTGCTTTCCGCCAGGGCAGAACCGCTAACCAGAACGCTACCCAGAGTCACCGCCAGCAGAGTTTTAGAAATCTTAAGTCTTGTCATATTCATCGATGTATTCCTGTGTTTTGCCCGTCATTCGAGCGACAAACTTCCTTTATTACTAGTTTTATATTTCGCGAATAAGCACGCGGGTGAAATGGAGAACCTAAAGTCATGCATTGAACAGTTTATTCATCCACGCCCGGTGCTAAACACTGAGTTAAATATAGATCACTCTCACAGTGTCGCTTTCAGAATCGGATAGAAAATGCGCAAAAGGCGTGAAATTGCCGTGAATTAAGAACATTCCGCAAGGGATTAATAAGACAGGAATTAAAGAAGAGCACGGCAGCAGCCGTGCTCTGAGGGGGGATTAGTGCTCGCGGGTTTTGCGGAACTGAACGTCAGGATAACGTTCCTGCGTCAGGTTCAGGTTTACCATGGTTGGGGCGATATAGGTCAGGTTATCGCCGCCATCCAGCGCCAGCTGGATCTCATTCTTACGCTTAAATTCTTCGAATTTCTTCACGTCAGCACACTCAACCCAGCGCGCGGTAGCGACGTTCACCGACTCGTAAATCGCTTCCACGTTGTATTCGCTCTTAAGACGCGCAACCACCACGTCGAACTGCAGCACGCCGACCGCGCCCACGATCAGATCGTTGTTGGCGATTGGACGGAACACCTGCACGGCACCCTCTTCGGAGAGCTGAACCAGGCCTTTCAGCAGCTGTTTCTGCTTCAGCGGGTCGCGCAGGCGAATACGGCGGAACAGCTCCGGTGCGAAGTTCGGAATACCGGTGAATTTCATCATTTCACCCTGAGTGAAGGTATCACCGATCTGGATGGTGCCGTGGTTATGCAGACCAATGATATCGCCCGGATAGGCTTCTTCAACGTGTGAACGATCGCCCGCCATAAAGGTCAGCGCGTCGGAGATGACAACGTCTTTCCCGATGCGCACCTGGCGCAGCTTCATGCCCTTTTCATACTTACCGGACACTACGCGCATAAAGGCCACACGGTCGCGGTGTTTCGGATCCATGTTGGCCTGAATTTTAAACACGAAGCCGGTGAACTTCTCTTCCTGCGCTTCCACTTCACGCGTGTCGGTTTTACGCGGCATCGGACGCGGCGCCCACTCCACCAGACCGTCCAGCATGTGGTCAACGCCGAAGTTACCCAGTGCGGTACCGAAGAAGACCGGGGTGATTTCACCGCTCAGGAACAGCTCTTTGTCGAACTCGTGCGACGCGCCCTTCACCAGCTCCAGCTCGTCGCGCAGCTGCGCGGCCAGCTCTTCGCCAACCGCCGCGTCCAGATCCGGGTTGTCCAGACCTTTAACAATACGCACTTCCTGAATGGTGTGGCCTTTACCGGTCTGATACAGGTAGGTTTCGTCTTTATAGAGGTGGTAAACGCCTTTGAACAGCTTACCGCAGCCAATCGGCCAGGTAATGGGCGCACAGGCGATCTTCAGCTCGTTTTCCACTTCATCCATCAGCTCCATCGGATCGCGGATGTCACGGTCGAGTTTGTTCATGAAGGTGAGGATCGGCGTATCGCGCAGACGGGTGACTTCCATCAGCTTACGGGTACGATCTTCTACCCCTTTCGCGGCGTCGATCACCATCAAACAGCAGTCAACCGCCGTCAGGGTACGGTAGGTATCTTCGGAGAAGTCTTCGTGACCCGGGGTGTCCAGCAGGTTCACCAGGCAATCGTGATACGGGAACTGCATCACGGAGGTGGTAATCGAAATACCACGCTGCTTTTCCATCTCCATCCAGTCAGATTTTGCGTGCTGGCTGGAGCCACGGCCTTTTACGGTACCCGCAGTCTGGATCGCCTGTCCGAACAGCAACACCTTCTCGGTGATGGTCGTTTTACCGGCGTCCGGGTGCGAGATAATGGCAAAAGTGCGGCGCTTGGCCACCTCTTGCAGATAAGGAGACAACGTCATAATTAAATCTTCTTTTATAAGCGCGGCAGCACGCCACGCATCATGGAATACAAAATTGCGGCTATTTTACCCATCAATAGGGGGCAGGCAATCATTGTTTACACAGGAGCTGCTCCAGTTCGTTCAATGACGTGACGGTCCAGGTCGGCTCGATGCCTTCCGGCTGCACGCGACCATGCGCATTCAACCAGACCGTCGACAGGCCGGAGTTGATGCCGCCAAGAATATCAGACTCTGCGGTATCCCCCACCATCAGAACGCGATCGCGGTCAGGATTGCCGGCCTGCGTCAGCGCGTAGTCAAAAATACGCGGGTCCGGCTTCGGCACGCCCACCTCTTCGGAGATCACCAGCGCGTCGAAATAATCGCGCAGGCCGGTGCGCTCGAGGCGGATCTGCTGCAGGGCGGTAAAGCCGTTGGTGATGATCCCCAGTTTCGCCTTGCCTTTCAACGCATTCAGCAGGGAAACCGCGCCCGGCAGCGGCGCGCAGATATCCGCCATCGCGTTCAGAAACGCCTCGTTCAGCGTCCCCGGACTGACCTTCAAGCGTTCCGCCCAGACGTCAAAGCGCTGGTGCTGAAGCTGTAACGCAGTGATGGCACCGTTCTGGTAATCCACCCACAGCGGCTTGTTCACCGCCTGATAGTCCTGAAAATCTTCAGCGGTGAAGGTCACGCTATAGTCGAGAAACATCCGCTGCAGGCCGCCGAACGAATCGAACGTAAACAGCGTTTCGTCGGCATCAAAGAAAATCCAGTCCCATTTCATCGTTACAACCTTATTTTTTATTATCCAATCGGCAGGGCCATTATGATGGCGTCTTCACGTCCCTCTGCGGTGGGGTAGTAGTTACGGCGGATTGTCGCCTCGTTAAAGCCTAAGCTTTCATAGAGCGCGATGGCGGCGACATTCGACGCGCGCACCTCCAGCCACAGGGTGAAAACGTCACGGGTTTCGAGCTCACGGATGAGGTGCTCGAGCAGTTCTCTTCCCAGCCCACGGCGCTGGAACGCAGGATCAACCGCGATATTAAACAGCGTCGCCTCATCAAGAACAACCTGGGTAATCGCGAACGCGGCCAGGGTGCCGTCAACGTCCAGGCGGTAGTTCAGATACCGTTCACCCTGATTGCTGGCGAAGGTTTTTTCGCTCCACGGAAAGGCGTGGGCGCGTGTTTCAATCGCGAACGCTGTGGTCAGGTCAGACGTCGTGAGGGAAGAAATCGTGTTCATAGTCGCAGATTTGTTGCCATAGCGCGCTTCGCGCTTTTGGGTTGGCTTTCAGTTCGTCCAGCGCTGGCGAGCAGATCTGGCTCCCCTGGAGGGGGATCTCGTTTGTCTCTCCGATACGCCAGCTATTACAGCGGCTATCAGGAGGCAGCATCGCGACACGCTCTGGCGTCAGCGGTAAAACCTGGTCGGCCGTCAGCTTCAGGCTGCGAAGGACATCACCGATAAGGGGTTCATTCAGTGCAGGCAGTTCTTCCGCCACCATCACCAGCCGAACGTGCGCAGGGATGGAAATGGCGATTTCGCCCTGCAACGCCGTCGGGCGACGCAAGGCCCACTGGGTGATGCCCAGCTGCTGCAACTGCCAGTCTCGTCGGGATGTCATAGGGAAAACTCCTGTCTCTCAGGCGCGCAAATATAGCAAATGTGTCGAAAGTGCGCCATCTACCTACTATAATCCCCGCCTGAGTTTATTGAGGAACAATTCATGTCTGCATTTACCCCGGCAAGTGAAGTCTTGCTGCGCCACAGTGATGATTTCGAAGAAAGCCGTATTCTGTTTGCCGGAGATATGCAGGATGACCTGCCCGCGCGTTTCGACTGTGCTGAAAGCCGTGCTCATACGCAATATTACCACCACTGGCAGGTGCTGAGCCGTCAGATGGGCGAGCGCGCGCGCTTTAGCCTGGTGGCGGAGCAGAGCGATATCGCCGACTGCGATACGCTGATTTACTACTGGCCGAAGAATAAACCGGAAGCCCAGTTCCAGCTGATGAACCTGCTCTCCCTGCTGCCGGTCGGCTGCGATATTTTCGTGGTAGGAGAGAACCGCAGCGGCGTGCGTAGCGCTGAACAGCTGCTGGAAGGCTACGCGCCGCTGAACAAAGTCGACAGCGCTCGCCGCTGTGGTCTGTACCATGGCCGTCTGGAAAAACAGACAACGTTTGATGCGCAGGCATACTGGGACGAGTACCAGCTTGACGGCCTGACCATCAAAACGCTGCCGGGCGTGTTCAGCCGTGACGCGCTGGATACGGGCAGCAAGCTGCTGCTTTCCACCCTGACGCCGCACACCAAAGGCAAAGTGCTGGACGTGGGCTGCGGCGCGGGCGTGCTCTCTACCGTGCTCGCCAGCCATTCGCCAAAGGTGCGCTTAACCCTGTGTGACGTCAGCGCCCCGGCGGTTGAAGCCAGCCGCGCAACGCTTGCCGCAAACGGCATTGAAGGCGAGGTGATTGCCAGCAACGTCTTCTCTGACATTACCGGTCGATTCGACATGATCATCTCTAACCCGCCGTTCCACGACGGGATGGAGACCAGCCTGGAAGCGGCACAAACGCTGATCCGTGGTGCGGTCCGTCACCTCAACAGCGGCGGCGAGCTGCGTATCGTTGCGAACGCCTTCCTGGCGTACCCGAAAGTGCTGGACGAAACCTTTGGCTTCCACGAAGTGATCGCCCAGACCGGCCGCTTTAAGGTCTACCGCACCGTCATGACGCGTCAGGCGAAGAAATAGTTCGCCATGCAATGCAGGCCGGATAAGCGCAAGCGCCATCCGGCAAGCAGGCGTCTCAGTTCCGGCCATTTTTGCAGCAATCAATAAAAGGTGCGCACTTTTCAGTTGACGTAAAGCTGAAAACATCTAGAATGCGCCTCCGTGGTTACGATACTTTTACAGTATCGATGGTATGCGAAGGTGGCGGAATTGGTAGACGCGCTAGCTTCAGGTGTTAGTGTCCTTACGGATGTGGGGGTTCGAGTCCCCCCCCTCGCACCATAAATCACGTTGATATTGCTCGCACTGGGCGAAGGTGGCGGAATTGGTAGACGCGCTAGCTTCAGGTGTTAGTGTCCTTACGGATGTGGGGGTTCGAGTCCCCCCCCTCGCACCAACGAGGCGATATCAAAAAAAGTAAGATGACTGTGCGAAGGTGGCGGAATTGGTAGACGCGCTAGCTTCAGGTGTTAGTGTCCTTACGGATGTGGGGGTTCGAGTCCCCCCCCTCGCACCAATTATCTTACGTTCCTCTGCAGTCCCTCTTGTTTTCCCGTTATTTCAAACTCATCAGAATTACCAGTATTCCACTGACCAGCGCAACGCATGAAGGCAGCAGCACAAAGTGCCGTAATTGCTTATGCCAGATCATCCCTGACGTGACTAACAGCCCGGAAACAATCATGGCTTTCCAGATATCGATGGAGAGATCGGCGAACAGCAGACCGCCAATCATTGCCCCAGGCAGCAACACTCCCCAACCACTTCCCAGCGCTTTGCTCAACATGGTTTGCCCTTTCGCAGCAATAATGATAACCAATATCATATGATAACAATTATCATTTGTCAGCATTCATCATCAAAATCCATCGACCTTTACCTTTCCCATAATGACAGGAAATGTCTAAGGTGATAAATTGCTCATCTGTTAAATCCCTATAAAGATTTTCTGATAATTACTATTCATCTTTTTTGCTTTTACTATTTTCTAACGACACCTATTCATTTGTTTTAATTAAATATTAATAAAAAAAGCATTACTATGACATCACAATCCTGGCGGTCTTTGGTCAACAGCAAATATCAATTATCTTTACGTTTATTTCTCTTTCTGAACGCAGCCTCAGCGGTGTTCTCGGTAACAAACCCGCTCTATTCTTTACGCCTGTTCTCGTTCCCTCTGGTGGCTATTTTTATTCTCAGCACGGGGTTGTTCGCCTGGCACTGGAAAGAGAGAAGCCGGAAAATCAATATTCCCGTCGTTTCAGCGATCTTCGGTATTTTGTGGGCCTGGCAAATTGTCTCGAAATTTTCGTTAATTACGCACGATCGAGCGACCTATTTAGTCATGGCACTTTTGACGGTACTTTTTATTGGCTCCCTGGCATTTGCCAGTAATATCAAGGCATTTACCCTTCATTCATTACCCGCCTTTATTGCCTGCCTGTGGTTAGGCAGTCATGAAAGCTGGCTGAGAATGATCTACTCTTTTGCCCTCCCGGTGGCGGCGATTGGCATACACAGCATCCTGCAAAAACGTAACGATCGCTTTGCTCAGACGCTTCTTTCCCAACTCCTGGAAGAACGCGAGACGCTTTCCGATCTCAGCATGATGGATCCGCTCACCGGCCTGTATAACCGTCGCGGCCTGCAAAGCCGACTGGAGAACCTGCCGAGAGTCGATAACGGTGAACACTTCGTTCTGCTGCTGGATATCGACCATTTTAAAGCATACAACGACCATTACGGCCACATGATGGGCGACCAGGCGCTGATCCGCGTCTCAGCGGCGATCCGTGATGCCGTACGCTCACGTGATATCGTCGCGCGCTTTGGCGGTGAGGAGTTTATGGTATTGCTGACGAGCATCTCGCTCGATCATGCCCGCCAGACGGCCGAGCGCATCCGCCAGAAGGTCTACGATTTAAAAATCCCGCATATGTTCAACGAAAGCGTGGCAACGAACGTCACCATCAGCATCGGTATTGCCATCTATGATGACGATGACCCGGAAGGTGCACTGGCGAAAGCGGATAAAGCCCTCTACGAAGCGAAGCACATGGGGCGTAATAACATCCTCCTCAGCGACGAGTTGCAGACAGCTTAATCCCGACATCCCACATTCAGGACAAAAGGCTTGCGATCGTTTTTATCTATAGTTAGGATTGACAATCATTATCATTTAGATTCCTATCCTTATGGCGACACGTACCGCACAAGCCGTTGACTCACTTCTCTGGCGAGCCCCTCTCTCCACAGGGAACGCTACGCTTGCGGATGCTATTCGGGACAGGATTGCCGATACCCGCGCCCATCTGCTGGATTTTATCAAGCTGGATGAGCCTCACCCGCATAACACCATGACGCTTGCCGAATGGCAGCGTCCTGCAGAACGCCAGTCGCTGCTGGCGGCGTATTCTGACCATATCTATCGCAATCAACCGACCCTGGCGCGGGAAAATAAACCCCTGCTCTCTCTTTGGGCGCAATGGTATATCGGATTGATGGTCCCGCCGATCATGGTGGCCTTGTTAACCCAGGACGCGATGCTGGATCTCTCCCCGGAACATTTCCACGTTGAGTTCCATGAAACCGGGCGTGCGGCCTGCTTTTGGATTGACGTTCACGAAGATATGCGTGCCGGGCAACGCTCGGCTCAGGAGCGCATGGAACAGCTCATCACTCAGGCATTGATGCCGGTAATTGACGTGCTTGAACAGACGGGAGAAATTAATGGAAAGCTTATCTGGAGTAATACCGGTTATCTGATCCACTGGTATTTGACAGAGATGAAACCGCTGCTGGGCGATGAGAAAGTGGATGCCCTGCGCCAGTCCTGTTTCTTTGCAAAACAGCTTTCTGATGGGCGGGATAACCCGTTGTTCCGTACCGTCGTCCCGCGTGACGGCCTTCTGGTGCGTCGGACCTGCTGTCAGCGCAATCGCCTGCCAGATGTTCAGCAGTGCGGAGATTGCACGCTGAAGTAGTGCCGTTAATTGCCCGGTATCGCTTCGCTTACCTGGCCTACAGACATTGGCCCGGCCTGATGCTCTCACCCTGTCCCTCTCCCACAGGGAGAGGGAACAAACACTAGAAACGGCAACCTGGGTTGCCGTTTTGCTTTTACCTAAGCCACCTGCTGATTTTCCTCTTCCGCATTACGCTGCGCTTCTTCCGCTTCCTGCTCCAGCAGCTGCTTCTCGTACACTTTAAAGAACGGGTAGTAGATAATGGCCGATACGCAGGCCAGCACAACGACGAGAATAGCCGCGCGGAAGTCCCAGCCCAGCGCCCATGCCGCGCCAATCGGAGCAGGTGCTGTCCAGGGAACCACTGAGATAACACGACCAATCAGATCAAACGTCATCGCCGCCCAGGCCAGCACGGCGTTTACCATCGGTGCAAGCAGGAACGGAATAAAGAACACCGGGTTCATGACAATCGGCGTACCAAAGATGACAGGTTCGTTGATATTGAAGAAGCTGGGCACCACGCTCAGACGTCCAATTGAACGCAGGTGTGCAGAGCGGCTACGCAGATAGCAAATCACCAGCCCCATCGTTGCGCCAGAGCCACCAATTACGATAAAGAACGTCCAGAATGCTTCCATAAAAATGTGTGGCAGAGGTTGGCTTGCCGCCAGCGCGGTCTGGTTAGCGCCCAGGTTGGTCAGCCAGAACATCTGCAGCATCCCGGAGACAATGGCAGCCCCGTGGATACCGGCAAACCACAGCAAGTGACCAATCAGTACCGCCAGCAGGATAGCAGGCAGCGAGTCAGCAGCGGACACCAGCGGTTTGAAGATCGACATAATAGCCTGTGGGATCAGCATACCAAACTGAGACTGAATCAGCAGGCTCAGCGGGTACAGCGTCAGTACAACCACCAGCACCGGGATTAGCAGATCAAAGGAGTTTTTGATCATCGGTGGCACCTGGTCCGGCAGGCGAATGCCGATGTTGTGCGCTTTCAGGAAACGCATCATTTCAACGCAGTAAACCGCCACCAGAATGGCGGTAAAGATCCCCGTTCCGCCAAGGCTATCGACAGGCAGGGTGCCTTTGGTTTTCGGCGCAGCAACCAGCAGAAACGCCATCAGCGACAGCATGGCGCACATGAACGGGTCAAGCTGATGAGATTTCACATAATGTTTGCCCAGGTTGTAGGCGATGGCCGCACAGATATAAATGGACATAATGCCCATCGTCATATCAAACGGAGTGAGGATTTGCCCTTCAAATTGCTTCGCCATGTCCAGCCAGGCGCGAGCAAAGCCCCAGGTCGTATCAGGTGAGAACGGTGGATACGCAAACACCAGCAGGAATGAACCCACAATCATGAACGGCATCGCAGAGATAAATCCATCACGAATGGCCATAACATGGCGCTGGGAAGAGATTCGCCCGGCAATCGGGCTGACGTAATTTTCAACGAAACGGAATATCAGATTAAACGCAGCATGGTTGGCAGACATAGCAGCTCTCCTGTCAGACGTTCATTACGGGCGGATTCGCGCCACACGTTGTTCCATAAATCAGCTTCACAACCTTGCCGGCTTGCGTACCAGCGGTACTGCTCAGAAGAAATGGTTTCATAATTAGCTCTTATTATTGGATACAGGGGACGTTACATTGTCAGTATTAATCTCTGATTCACGCTCTGCAACCGGTTACTGTAACCGGTTTCTGTGAATGTGAAGGCGATCCATAAATCGGCCCAACAGGATAATTGTTACTGAAGAGATATTTACAGAACCTAAAGGCTTATGACAGATTACGCAGGATATTTGTCAGGAGGAAACAATGAGTTTGCAGTCTGTACAGCAGTTTTTTGCCGACAACGCACCCGATGTCGAAATCATCGAGCTTAGCCAAAGCACCGCGACCGTGGCCCTGGCTGCTGCAGCGCATAACGTTGAACCGGGTCAAATCGCCAAGACGCTATCATTAAAGGTAAAAAACGAAGTCATTCTCGTGGTTGCGAAAGGTGACGCGCGGCTGGATAACAAAAAACTTAAAGATGCTTTCGGCGCAAAAGCGCGCATGCTGAGCAGTGACGAAGTGGTCACCATTACGGGTCATCCCGTGGGCGGGGTCTGCCCTTTCGGACTGGAGAATCCCCTTTCCGTTTTCTGCGACGTTTCACTGAAACAGTACGCTGAAGTACTGCCTGCTGCCGGTGCAATTCACAGCGCCGTGCGTATTTCCCCGGACAGAATGGCAGAACTGACTGCGGCAAAATGGGTAGATGTCTGCATTTGATTGTTGCGCCAGAAGTACTCTGGCGCATGGCGACCGGCTAAGAGAATGAAGGTACACTCAACGCCGAGCGACGCGGCTCCCGGGCGGGAAGATGAGCGAGGATATCTGCTGCATCCAGTAATCCCACATCAGAATTGACCCCGAGCTTTACCATCGCATTGAACTTGTGCGCCCTGATGGTCTTAATATTGCGCTCAAGCTGTGTCGCGATTTCAGGGATGGAATAGCCCGACGACATATAACGCAAAATTGCCCGTTCGGTGGGGCTCAACATGCGGTTCTGATTCACATACCAGTGATTGTACATGTTGTCGTTTACACGATGCGTTTCGTTAAGAAAGGTCACCATGCCTTCGATCAACTGCTCAAGCGATACCGATTTACTGATTATCCCGTGCAGACGTGCCGGAGAAAGATGGCAAATCAGCCTCGCTTCTACATCATCTGACGCCAGGACAATACGCTGGATATTGCCGTGTGAGAACATCAGGTCCCGCAGGCTTGTAAGACAGTTACGACGCTCCTCACGCGCATCGGATAGTGAATAAATAACCGAATAAAAAGCGGTCTGGGAAAGTGCCTCTTTAAAACTGTCGAATCGACTAAACAGGTGGACCTGATAGCTGCTGAATGCAGGCAAAGCAAAAATATGCTGCAGCCCAACGGCACTCATTACGCAATTTTCGATGACGGCGATATGTCTTGTTGCTGCGGTCTCTTCCATTCCTCAAACTCTCCATAGGCCGACATTAAACTCAGTTCTCGCATCCCCTGTGTACTGCTGATCCAGGCATACATATCGGCATTGCTTCGCAGGGACAGCCTGCGCATCGCACTGTTCTTCTGTGCACTGATCGTTTTGTTACTCTTCTTCAATAACGTCGCAATTTGGTTAATACACCAGCCTTTCCCCAGCAGCCGCAGTACTTTGCGCTCAGAGTGAGTGAGCGCAATAAAACTCTCGGACTCTTCTTCAGGCTCTGGGGTGTCCGGCATTAGCAACGTCTGGCTAATTCGTTCTGCGCGTTCACTTCCGGCACGAATAGCATTAATAACCCCGTCGATCGGTTCCATATCTGACAGCAGGGTGCTTTCAGGACGCATGAGTAATTCTACCGCCAGAGGGTAGAGGGGACGGGAAACTAAAAAGATCCAGTGGATATCCCGATACTGATTCAGCAGCCCGTAATATTGCTCGAGCGTACCGCGAGGATTCCGATAATCACCTGAAATATCAGCAACAACCACACTGGCGCGGCGGAGCTGCAGCAGCGTTAGCTCCTGAATTGAGCGGCAAAAGGTCAGCTCATACTCGGGGAAATGGCGTACCATCACCCCACCAAGCCCGGATTGCATAACCGGTATCTTACTAATCACAACTCCGTGTTTACCTTTCAATGGCAACATAGAACCTCCGAGTCCATTCTTCATTTTCTAAATAGCGATAAAACGCATTGAGATAAAATTATTTCATCCCTGAGTGCACACAGCATAAATAATGCAAATTTTAAGAGAATCTTTACAAAATTAAGAAATGCCCAAAACAGGGTTAATATCTCATAAATAACAACCAAATTTAATTACAGTTACCTGAAAAGAACAAAAATATAAAATTAGAAATACTTAATATATGTGAGATATATTTTTAATATCAAAATATTCATAAAATAAATATTATTAATCGCTCTCCTTCACTGTCGCTCATGAGGCTTTTTGCACAAATCTTGATCTGACCCAGAGCAAGTGACACCGCACTTTGTGCTAAAAGTAAGCATTACGGGCCAACAGGCAAGCTATCCATCCTCTCTTCAGGGCAATACATGCAAGATCGGTCAACGCAACGCGCAACGACGCGGATATGTATTCAATGCGGGCTTTTTCTCTTACAGCACGGGGCAGAAAGCGCCCTTGTCGAGGAACTCTCAACGCGTCTTGGCGTGGCGCTCGGCATGGACAGCGTCGAAAGTTCCATTTCGTCGAATGCGATTGTACTGACCACGATAAAAGACGGGCAGTGCCTGACGTCCACCCGGAAAAATCACGATCGCGGTATCAATATGCACGTCGTGACGGAAGTGCAGCACATCGTCATTCTTGCTGAACATAAGCTGCTGGATCTGAGAGAAATTGAGAAACGGTTCGCGCAAATTAAACCGTTACGCTATCCGCGCTGGCTGGTGGTGGTAATGGTTGGGCTGTCGTGCGCCTGTTTTTGCAAACTCAACCAGGGCGGATGGGACGGTGCCATCATCACCTTTTTCGCCAGCAGTATTGCCATGTATGTCCGCCAGCTGTTGACCCATCGGCAACTGCACCCGCAAATTAACTTCTGCGTTACCGCTTTTGTTGCCACCACGGTTTCTGGCCTGCTGCTGCGCCTGCCGCAGTTTGCAAACACCCCGACGATTGCCATGGCCGCCAGCGTGCTTCTGCTGGTCCCGGGCTTTCCGCTGATTAACGCCGTGGCTGACATGTTTAAAGGGCACATCAATACCGGCCTGGCGCGCTGGGCAATTGCCAGTCTTCTGACGCTCGCCACCTGCATCGGCGTGGTCATGGCGATGACGCTGTGGGGGCTACGCGGATGGGCATAATCGAATTTCTCCTTGCGCTGGTGCAGGACATGCTTCTGGCGGCCATTCCCGCCGTCGGCTTTGCGATGGTGTTCAACGTGCCGCAGCGGGCGTTGCCCTGGTGTGCGCTGCTGGGTGCCATTGGTCACGGTTCACGTATGGTCATGATGACGGCAGGTTTCAACATCGAATGGTCAACGTTTATGGCCTCGATGCTGGTCGGCAGCATTGGCATTCAGTGGTCGCGCTGGTATCTGGCGCATCCCAAGGTCTTTACCGTGGCGGCCGTTATTCCGATGTTCCCGGGCATCTCCGCCTATACCGCGATGATTTCAGCGGTAAAGATCAGCCATTTTGGTTACACCGAGCCGCAAATGATCCTCCTGCTGAGCAACTTCCTGAAGGCGTCCTCCATTGTCGGGGCGCTCTCCATCGGGCTGTCGATCCCCGGCCTTTGGCTTTACCGCAAGCGCCCGCGCGTTTGAGATTTGTGTTATCACGCTGCCATGGTAATAATCCCTGCATTCTGTTTGGTGACGATAAGGAAAGGATGTGGCTAACCCTGGCAGCGAAAACCCGGAACACAATGAAGGATCCAGCCTGAAGGAAAACATTTTCCAGAGCGCCATTGCGCTGTTTGCCGAATATGGGCTAAACGGTGCCCGCATGGAGCAAATCGCCGAGAAAGCCGGCACGACCAAACGGATGGTGGTGTATCACTTTAAGAATAAAGAAAACCTGTATCTTCTGGCCCTGGAGTACGTTTACACCCAGATCCGCGCCAGTGAGAAACGGCTCAGCCTTGCCGGTATGCCGCCGGTAGAAGCGCTGGTTCATCTTGTTGAAGCGACCTTTGACTACCACGCCGACCACCCGGACTACATTCGCATCATCTGTATGGAGAACATGCAGCGCGGCCGCTTCATGCAGCAGTCCAGCTACCTGCGCCAGGTTAACCGCAGCGCGCTGGAACTGCTGGAAGCCATTCTGCAGCGTGGGAAAGAGAAGCAGCTATTCAATCAGACGGTAGACGCGCGCGATCTTCACCGTCTGATCAGCAGCTTCAGCTTCCACTACGTCGCCAACAGCTACACCTTTACGCTGTTGTTCGAAGAGGGAGCAGACGAAGCCGCGCAGCGTCAGCACTATCGGAAAATGGCGGTTCAGGTGGCACTTCGCTATACGTGCCCATAAAATAGCTTGCAATTATATCGTGCGCTATCTATATTCATCTCATGAACGCAAAAACGAACGACACCACCGCGGCGCTGCTGCTGGATAACCAGCTCTGCTTTGCCCTCTACTCGGCAAACCTGGCGCTTAACAAGCTGTACCGGCAACTGCTGGCACCGCTGAACCTGACCTACCCGCAGTACCTGGTCATGCTGGTGCTGTGGGAGCAGGATGACGTGACGGTGTCGGACATTGGCGAACGGCTGTTTCTTGACTCAGCCACGCTGACGCCGCTGTTAAAGCGTCTGGAAAGCGCCGGGCTGATCAACCGCCACCGTTCCCGTAAAGACGAACGCCAGGTTGCGGTCACCCTAAGCGATGCAGGGCGTGCACTCCAGCAGCAGGCCGTGGGGATCCCTCACGCGGTTGGGTGCGCAGCGCAATGCGATACCGACACGATGCTGGCGCTTAAGCAGCAGCTTGAGCTTTTGCGACAACAGTTACATCACGCGTAAGGCTATACTTTACGCGTCTTTCTTAACCCATATATATCGCACGCTATTTAATAGCACACATAAATGTAAGATGAGGAACCTGCCATGTCTTTAGAAAAAGTTGTCTACACTGCCAAAGCCAAAGCCACCGGAGGCCGTGACGGCCGCGCGACCTCTTCCGACGGCGTCCTGGACGTCAAGCTGGGTGTGCCAAAAGAGATGGGCGGCATGGGTGGCGAAGTGACCAACCCGGAACAGCTGTTCGCTGCTGGCTACTCCGCCTGCTTCCTGGGCGCAATGAAATTCGTCGCGGCACGCGACAAATTCGCCCTGCCAAAAGACGCCTTTATTGAAGGTGAAGTCGGCATTGGCCCGCTGCCTACCGGTTTTGGTATCGAAGCGAAGCTGAACATCCATGTTGAAGGTATGGATCCTGCGGAAGCGAAAAAACTGGTGGATGCGGCGCACATCGTTTGCCCATACTCTAACGCCACGCGCGGCAACATCGACGTCACGCTGAACATCATCGCGTGATAACTGCCTGATGGCGCTGCGCTTATCAGGCCTACGGCTGTAGCCCCGGTAAGCGCAGCGCCACCGGGGAAATCCCCTCCTTTCCTTTCCCCTCTCTGTGCTACCATAAGCCCATATCACGCCCGTAGTAATCAGTAGAGTAAGCGTTATGTCCTCCAGAATTCTGACCACCAGCATTGCTGGTATTGATGCCTTTATGCGCGACCCACGCGGTGTGTTAACCCACGCCGAAGGCGGCACGGTTGCGGTTTTTGCCGACAACGCGCCGGCGTTTTACGCAATCACACCGGAACGTCTGGCGCAGCTGTTGGATATCGAAGCGCGGCTGTCGCGCCCGGCCAGTGATGTCACCCTGGATAACCAGTTCTTCGACGAACCGGGAAACGCGCCCGTTGCTATCCCGATGGGGAAATTCCCCATGTACGCGGGCTGGCAACCGGATGCCGATTTTCAGCGACAGGCGGCACTGTGGGGAATTGCGCTCTCACAGCCGGTCACGCCCGAAGAGCTGGCCGCGTTTACCGCATACTGGCAGGCGGAAGGAAAAGTGTTTCACCATGTGCAGTGGCAGCAAAAGCTCGCGCGCAGTATTCAAATCAACCGCGCCAGCAACAATGGCCAGCCCAAGCGCGATATCAACGCGTTTTCTGAACCGGACAAACAGATCCCTAACGGATTCCGAGGTGCGAAATGAAGAACGTCGGCGACCTGATGAAACGTCTGCAAAAAATGATGCCAGCCAACGTGAAGCCAGCCTTCACAACGGGTGAAGAGCTGCTGGCGTGGCAAAAAGAGCAAGGTGAAATACGTGCGGCGGCGCTCGCCCGTGAGAACCGCGCGATGAAAATGCAGCGCACCTTTAACCGCTCGGGTATCCGCCCGCTTCATCAGAACTGCTCGTTTGATAACTACAACGTCGAGTCGCAGGGACAAATGAATGCGCTGAATCAGGCACGTCAGTACGTCGACGAGTTTGATGGCAACATCGCCAGCTTCATTTTCAGCGGCAAGCCCGGCACCGGGAAAAACCACCTTGCAGCGGCCATCTGCAACGAGCTGCTGCTGCGGGGTAAATCCGTATTGATCATCACCGTGGCCGATATCATGTCTGCCATGAAAGAGACGTTCAGCAACCGCGAAACCAGCGAAGAACAGCTGCTTAATGACCTGAGCAACGTTGACCTGCTGGTCATCGACGAGATTGGCGTTCAGACGGAATCCCGCTATGAAAAAGTCATCATCAACCAGATCGTTGACCGCCGCTCTTCCTCCAAGCGACCAACCGGAATGCTGACAAACCACAATATCGACGAAATGACCCGTCTGCTGGGAGAACGCGTAATGGATCGCATGAAGCTCGGTAACAGTCTGTACGTCATCTTTGACTGGGAAAGTTATCGCAGCCGCGTCACCGGCAAAGAGTATTAAGACAGTTCCAGGAATCGCGCGCGGCGCGGGGGTATATACTGGAACCACTTCCGGCCCTAAACGGACCTTTTTGAGAAAGCCATTATGAAAAAACAGTTACTTATCAGCACACTTTTCGGCGCACTGCTGGCAACCGGCGCGGCGCAGGCAGCGTCATGGCAGGAGTCACTTTCCAGCGCAGCCAACGAGCTGACCAAAGAGAGCGGCAGCACGCAGGGCGGGCTGTCTGCCTCTTCCCTCACCAGCCTGCTGGGTAACAGCTCCCAGAGCCTGAGCGCGGGTACGATGAACAACGCGGCGGGTATCCTGGAATATTGTGCGAAGCAGAAGCTGGCTTCCGTCACCGATGCGCAAAACGTGAAAAACCAGGTGCTGGGCAAGCTGGGTCTGGACACACAGGAGCAGAAAGCGGATACCAACTATATGGACGGTATTCAGGGCCTGCTGAATGCGCAAAACGGTCAGCAGCTGAACCTGAGCACTATCGGTAACTCCTCTCTGGCAAAACAGGTGAAAACCAAAGCCTGCGATCTGGTGCTGAAACAAGGCGTTAATTTCATCTCCTGATTGACCCCATTTTCTGCCACAACATGCCGCGTTTGTTACGTTAGTCTTACGGCGCGGCGTTAAACGACTGTTTTCCTGCCTTACCACCGTCTCAGCGTCCGCATGCCAGGATGCGACCGCCTTCAAAAAAACGATTTTCTAAACCAAATCCTAACAACAGCACACTTTCGTGACACTAAAATTGCAGCTAAACGACATCGCCATTACATTGTATTACCAAAAAATAATCAGTTAGCCAGCAAAGCGTCTGGCGTCATGAGGATATGCTGTTGTCAGAGTTAATGTCCCTTATCCTTTTCCTGGCTTCCGTTGGCGTTTACGCCTGGAAAGCGGGCCGAAATACCTGGTGGTTTATTGCCACGCTGGTGGTGCTCGGCATTTTTATTGTTTTGAACATTACGTTATACGCCAGCGATTACTTTACCGGTGACGGTATTAATGATGCGGTACTCTACACCCTGACGAATAGCCTGACGGGCGCAGGGGTTGGTAAGTACATACTTCCAGGTCTGGGCGTAGTATTTGCGCTGGTTGCTATTTTTGGCTCCCTTGCCTGGGTGCTGCGCCGCCGTCGTCATCACCCGCACCATCATGGCTACAGCCTGCTGGCTCTGTGCCTGGCGTTGGCCTCTGTTGACGCCAGCCCGGCATTCCACCAAATCACCGAACTGGTGAAATCCCAGTCGCGCGAGGGTGACCCCGATTTCGTGGCGTATTACAAAGAGCCCGCGAAGAAGATCGACAATCCGAAGCTCAATCTGGTCTATATCTATGGCGAGAGCCTGGAGCGCACCTATTTTGATAACGATGCCTTCCCGAACCTGACCCCGGATCTGGGGCCCCTGAAAAACGAAGGTCTCGATTTCAGCCACACCATGCAGTTACCCGGCACCGATTACACCATCGCCGGTATGGTCGCGTCGCAGTGCGGTATCCCGCTGTTCGCGCCTTTTGAGGGCAACGCCTCGGCGTCCATGTCGAGCTTCTTCCCGCAAAATGTCTGTCTTGGCGATATCCTGAAAAATTCCGGCTACGAAAACTACTTTATGCAGGGCGCAAACCTGCGTTTTGCTGGCAAAGACGTGTTCCTCAAATCGCACGGCTTTGACCACCTCTACGGCTCGGAAGAGTTAAAAACCCTCGTCGCGGACCCGAGTTACCGTAACGACTGGGGCTTCTACGACGATACGGTGCTGGACGAGACCTGGCAAAAATTCGAGGAACTCTCCCGCGCGGGCAAACGCTTCTCGCTTTTTGCCCTGACCGTGGATACCCATCATCCGGATGGATTTGTCTCTCGCACCTGTAAACGCAAAAATTATGACATCAATGGCAAGAGTAATACGTCCTTCAGCGCCGTCACCTGCAGCCAGGAACATATCGCCGCGCTGATCGACAAAATCAAAGCCTCGCCTTACTTCAAAAACACGGTGATTGTGGTGTCGTCTGACCATCTGGCGATGAAAAACAGCGCCTGGGATGAGCTTAACAAGCAGGACCGCAGCAACCTGTTCTTCATCCTGCGCGGCGACCAGCCCCAGCAGGAGGTCATCGCCACCAGGCGTAACTCGATGGATAACGGCGCCACGGTGCTGGACATTCTGGGCGGCGATAACTTTATTGGCCTGGGCCGCAGCACGCTGTCCGGGCAATCTCTGTCAGAAGTGTTTCTCAACATGAAGGAGAAAATCCTGGCGTGGAAGCCGGATATCATCCGCCTGTGGAACTTCCCGAAAGAGATGAAAGACTTCACCATCGACCAGGATAAAAAAATGATTGCCTTCTCCGGCAGCCACTTCCGCCTGCCGCTGCTGCTGCGCGTGTCGGACAACCGCGTCGAACCGCTGCCGGAAAGTGAATACTCCGCTCCGCTGCGTTATCAGCTGGCTGAGTTCGCCCCCCGCGACAATTTTGTCTGGATCGACGCGTGTTACAAGATGGGCCAGCTCTGGTCGCAGCCGCTGGCCCTGTCTACCGACTGGTGCGTCGCTCAGGGACAGCTCGGCGGAGAGCAGTCCGTCCAGCATGTTGATAAAAAACAGTGGAAAGGCAAAACGGCCTTTAACGATACGGTTATCGATACCGCGCGCTATCAGCGTAACGTCGACATGCTGAAGATTGTCGATAACGACATTCGCTATAAAGCGGACAGTTTTATCTTTAACGTGGCCGGCGCGCCGGAAGAGGTCAAACAGTTCAGCGGCATCTCCCGCCCGGAATCATGGGGTCGCTGGTCCAACGCCCAACTGGGTGACGAAGTGAAAATTGAGTATGCCCATCCGCTGCCGGAAAAATTCGATCTGGTGATCACGGCCAGAGCATTCGGGCCAAATGCTAACCGCCCTATCCCGGTGCGCGTGGGTGATAAAGAACAGATCCTGACGCTTGGCAATGACGTAAGCACCACCACGCTGCATTTCGACAATCCGTCGCGCAGCAGCACGCTCGTCATCGTTCCGCCAGACCCGCAGTCCACTAACGAAGGCAATATCCTCGGCCACTCCCCGAGACAGCTTGGGATCGGGATGGTGGAAATTAAAATTATCAGTCGCGACAGTTAATATCCTCTCTGCCCGGCGTTCCGCCGGGCAATTTCAAAATTATAAAAAGCTATATGCCTATTATAAAACAGAGAAAATCACTATATTTAATGCAATCTAATCTATATACATATTAGTTTAGGCTCAGGATGTAGAGTATTGCCCTACTTTAATTTTCATGAGGACCCTCTGGCTCCCTCACGTTAACGGGCGACACCTGACATGACTCTCTCACGCAGCACCCACGTCGACTTTCACGTCATCGTTCTGAGCGATAACTATTTCCTGTGGCTTGGCCTGAAAACGCTTATTTCGATGATGATGACGCCGCGTCCTGATATTTTCTGGATCAACAGCGTCAGCCCGGAAACCATCTTGCGCATGCGCGAGCAAATCATGAAAGGGACCACCGATAACGGCTGGCTGATATTTACGGACGAATGCCGCGTGAACGACATCAACGTCTATCTGCCTGCCGGGCGCGTCAGGGTGCTGGCTGGAAACATCTCGATTATTCAGCTCAGCCAGCATTTGAGAAACGCCGATTTCACCCAGCGCTACCGTCCTGATGCTAACCTCACCCGCTCTGAACTGCGGGTGTGTACCCTGCTCAGTAAAGGGATCAGCCTGGTTCGCATTGCGCAACTGCTGAATAAATCCCCCAAAACCATCTATACCCACAAGCGTAACGCGATGACCAAATTCCGCTGCCAGAACCTGGCGGAGTTTCACCGAAAAATCTGCCTGCTGGAACAGCACTCGCTTTACCTCTGACGATGCTCATTTATTAAACAGCGAGAATGCCCGACTGGATCAATGTTATCGGTAACAAAGCAGTTAGAATACCGAGCTTCTTAGATGAATAGCACGCGTACTATTCACCGTTTGTATTTTTCCAACTGCTCCTTTGACAATACTCTATGAAATACCTGCTCGCTGATACCCTCGTCTATAACGACGAAGACGGTTCCGTTTCACTTGTTGATACGCCAGATGTCGAACCTCAGGTGATGACGGCAACCGCCAACAGCATTATGAAAATGCTGGTGCTCCATCACGGTAACGTCATCGAACGCGAGGCGTTCCTGCATGACGTGTGGGATGAGCGCGGCCTGCAGGGCTCCAACAATTCACTTAATCAGTACATCAGTATCCTGCGGAAACTGCTGGCAAGCCTCGTGCCCGAGATGTTGTTTATTGTCACCGTGCCCAAAATGGGCTTTATGCTGAGCGCGGACATCACGGTCCATTCCCTGGCTGAAAAATCTGATTGCCCAGCCTCAGCCAGTAGGCCGTATCATTTTCAGCCTCAATGGCTGCTCAGTAGCGGGCTGACGCTTGTGGTGCTGGCGCTGTGCATCTGGATAGTCGCTATCAAGCAAAATCAGCAGCATGCAGAAATGCATCTTCTGACACATTTTGGTGAATGTCCGGTCTACACCTTCTCACCGCTGGCAGATGTGTTTCGCAACAAGGCAATAGCGCTGGCACAAGCGATACAGCGCGACGGCAACCTACCGTGCCTGAAAAACTCCCTCTTTTATCTGCACATTCAGAACACGCTTTTCTACGGCCATGAAGGAAGGATGGTGCTTTCGCAATGCTCCCTGTCGAAAGAGAACACCGCCAGCGCCTGCCGCACGCTTTATGCCTACGAATGGTGAATCATGACGCGTAAAAAAATAGGGCTGGTTATCGCCTTCAACCTGCTGTTAATCATCATCACCGTACTCTGGTACCGCCATACGCCATCCATGCCCGTCGTGTGCGAAGGTAACCTGACCTTCACACAGCAGCGTGACGACAACAGCTTCACGTTCGACGGCGAGATCCTGATGCGCTTTCATCCCGACGGCACGGGTTACTTCACGCTCAACGGGAATGTGCGAAATATCCGGCAGGGCTGGGAAGTCTCCCGTCAGGAAACGTTTAACTGGCGGCACATGCACGACACGCTTTTTGAAATCGCCATTATCAACGTCGAGCGATTTAGCCACGATGAATTACCCGATGGAGTCTTCGAAAAATACGTTGCGGGCTTAACACCGGGACAGAAAAGGCTACTGACCATCGAACGCACGCCGGAAGAGGCAATGGTGATCGGCAATTTCTACTCGCCGCTGCTGATCTGCTCGGAATAAACGGATCAGGCTATACTTGCCGCCATGAAAATCATCTTCCGCCCCACCACTGCGCATGACGTTGCCTGCCTGCCCGCCATTGAGCGCGCGGCAGGCCAGCGTTTTCGAGCCTTGCCTGAACTGGCCTGGCTTGCTGACGGCGACGTCATTTCCGTTGAACAGCATCGTGACTATGCCGAACAGGGCCTGAGCTGGCTGGCGCTGGCAGCGGGTCGTCCCGTGGGTTTTCTCCTTGCAGAAGCGCACGCTTCGTCGCTGTTTATTGTGGAACTTTCAGTTGATCTGGACTGGCAGGGAAAAGGTATAGGTCGGCAGCTCATCGCCTGTGCGGCTGAGCATGCCCGCAAAAAGGGGCTGGCGTCGCTGACGTTAACGACGTTCCGGGACGTGCCGTGGAATGCGCCATTCTATGCGCGGCTGGGGTTTGAACGCGTAACGGCACTTACGCCTGAACTGCGTCAGAAAAGGGAAGAAGAGGCCGCGCACGGTTTCGCGTACGAAACGCGCTGCGCCATGCGCCTGCCTCTGTAATATCGCCCGGTGGCGCTGCGCTTACCGGGCCTACACAACCCTGAACCGTAGGCCGGGTAAGGCGCAGCCGCCACCCGGCACAACGCGCAGAGTTAGAACGTTTCCCAGTTATCGCCTGAATCGACCGTCGCGGCTTTACGCGACATAACCGGGGTCACAACGGTTTTCGCGGAGGCAAACTCGCGCGCTTTCATCTGCTCCTGCTGAATGCGGAACACCGCCACGGCCTGCGTCAGGCGGCTCGCCTGCTCTTCCAGCGCGGCTGCGGCTGCGGCAGACTCCTCAACCAGCGAGGCGTTCTGCTGGGTCACGCGATCCATCTCCGCGACCGCCAGGCCGACCTGGTCGATACCGCGGCTCTGCTCGTCAGACGCAGACGCAATTTCACCCATGATGTCCGTCACGCGGGTTACCGCATTCACGATTTCACCCATGGTTTCCCCCGCGCTCTCTACCAGAGTAGAGCCCACTTCCACGCGGCTGACGGAGTCTTCAATCAGGCTCTTGATTTCACGGGCAGCCTGGGCGCTGCGCTGCGCCAGGTTACGGACTTCGCCTGCAACAACGGCAAAGCCACGGCCCTGCTCACCGGCACGCGCCGCTTCTACCGCCGCGTTCAGCGCCAGAATGTTGGTCTGGAAGGCAATGCCGTCGATCACGCTGATAATATCGGCAATTTTCTGCGAACTGCCCGCGATATCACGCATGGTTTGCACCACGTTATCCACCACTTTACCGCCTTTCTGCGCGGTTTCAGAGGCGCTCAGCGCAAGGTTGCTCGCCTGACGGGCGTTTTCGGCATTCTGCTTCACGGTGGCGGTCAGCTCTTCCATGCTGGCCGCGGTCTCTTCCAGGGAAGCGGCCTGCTGCTCGGTGCGGGACGAGAGATCGTTGTTACCCATCGAGATTTCGCTCGCGCCGCTGTAGATGGCATTCGCACCGTTACGCACGTCGCCAACGGTACGCACCAGCTCGCCCTGCATGTGGCGCAGCGAGTCGGCCAGTTCACCCATCTCATTGGAGCCTTCAACATCGATGCGCTTCACCAGGTCGCCGCTGGCGATATGGCGAATGCTGTCGATCAGGCGATTCAGCGGAGAAATCAGCGCCTGCTTGATGCCCAGCCAGACGGCGACAATCACCACCACCACGGCAATCAGCACGCCGATCAGCACCCAGATGGCCTGGCTGTAGGAGCTGTTGCTGTCTTTCACCGCCGTCTCATACAGCTTGTCATTCTGCTGCAGGTAGCTCACGTACTGCTTCTCAAAACCGTCCTGATAGCTCTGGGTCGGCTGGTCGAAGAAGGCGTTGATTTTACCCGCGCCCAGCAGCTGAATCAGCTCAGCCAGCGCGCCGTGATAGATCTCGTAATTACGTTTGATTTCCAGCGCAGCGGCGTCGCTCTGACGGGGATCGCGCGGCAGGGCTTCGTAATCCGCCCAGTTTTTTTCCGCCTGCTTCAGCGAGGCAGACGCAATCTGCATCAGATCGGAAACGGTCGCGCCGCTGCCGATGTTGCTCTGATCCATCATGTAGCGGATACCCGCGCGGTTCAGGGTGTTACGGGTTTGCAGCAGGGCAACCCAGCTCCCGTTGAGGGTAGATTGTTGCTGACGAATGGTTTGCAGGACGATGAAATTCTCTTTGTCATTCTTCAGGGCATTAAAGAAAAGACCACCGGATGTGAGTTGTAAAAGGCCAAATATCGCTAAAACCAGCAGTAAGCTGGTGACAATCTTGATACGGTTTAACATGTTTTCTCTTCCTCAGACAGATACAGAATTTTCGGCCAGAAAAAGGAAAACTTTACGAAAATCATAGTGAGCGTAGGGTTTATTACCTCCTTAACTGTTTGTCCCGCATAAAAGTACAAGTGAACATTGTCACAGTTCATTTCCCCCCTTTTCCCCATGCTCATCACGCCAGAAAAACTAACTTATTGAAATAATTGACGACAGTGCATCATCAATTCGAATTTTGAATCAATAAGCGCGTTTATCATATTGGAACGGCAATCAAAGCCTGCTGACAATGACGCAATACCACGTTATTCAGGAGTGCTTATGTCCCGTTCCATAGTTAATGATACCCCTTATGAAGCCGCGGCTATGCTGCGCGCTGCAAAACCCGATTTTACCCCACGCATTGCGATGATCCTGGGCTCTGGTCTGGGTGCGCTCGCGGATAAGCTTGACGATAAAATCGCGATCTCTTATGAAAAACTGCCTGGTTTTCCGGTTAGTACCGTTATTGGCCACGCTGGCGAAGTGGTCATGGGCAAACTGCATGGCGTGGACGTGATCTGCATGAAAGGCCGCGGTCATTTTTACGAAGGCGTCGGGATGGGCATCATGACGCACGCGGTTCGGACGTTTAAGCTGCTCGGCTGCGAATTTATGTTATGCACGAATGCGGCGGGCTCGCTTAATCCCGCTATTCCCGCCGGTTCACTGGTCGCGCTTAACGATCACATTAATACCATGCCCTCCACCCCTCTGGTCGGGCCAAATGATGACCGTTTCGGCCCACGTTTCTTCAGTCTGGCAAATGCCTACGACAGCGATCTCCGTCAAAAATTACACGAAACCGCCAAAAATCTGGAGCTGCCATTGCACGAAGGCGTATTCGTCTCTTATCCAGGACCCAATTTCGAAACTGCAGCAGAAATCCGCATGATGCAAAAAATCGGCGGGGATGTAGTGGGTATGTCTGTTGTCCCGGAGGTGATTGTTGCCCGCCACTGTGGGCTGAAGGTCCTGGCAGTATCCGCCATCACCAACATGGCTGAAGGACTTAGTGATGTCGAACTCTCCCACGAGCAGACGCTGAAATGCGCCGCGATGGTGACAGAGGACTTCATTCGTCTTATGAGCCAGTTTGTGAAGAACTGGCACTAATTTTGGTCCACAGGCAGGATGCAGATCCTGCCGGAGAAACATTTATGGCAGAGAAAAACTACTCGCGCGGCAGTTTAAATGCCGTTTCATGGTTGAGTTACTATTTTGTCGGAGCGCTGGTCTCCACGCTTGGTATAGTGCTCGGCCCCCTTTGCGCCGCCTTCAATAAAGATCCCAGCTTTATTGGTCAGGTTTTTACCCTGATGAATATCGGCATGTTTGTGCCCATTATGTTTGGCGGCCTGTTGATGAAAAAATGGGGGTTGCAAAAACCGCTGGCGATAGCGGCCTCTCTGACAGTTCTCACCAGTTGCCTGCTCTTCTTCGTCCCAACCCTCTCCATGTTTAGTCTGGCCGTTGCGCTCATCGGGGCATGCGGCGGCATCTTTATGACCATCGGCAGTTATCTGGTGGTACGTATTAATCCGGACGAAAAAAGCCGCTCTTCCAGCCTTATCTTTACCGACTTCTTTTTCAGCCTGGCGGGGGCGACACTCTCCTTCGTCCTGGCCTGGGTCTTTAAGCTGGGCGCAAGCTGGATTGCCATGTACGCCATTATGGGTGCTCTTGGTGCGCTGATGTTGGTTATGGTCCTGCGGGCACGCTTTCCTGCTGCAGAATCCCCGGCGCCAGCCGCTCAAGCCTCTCAACCTTGTGCAGAGCCCTGGGGGATGTCCGTCTGGCTTATCTGCCTGGCGCTATTCCTGTTTTTGCTCGCAGAACCTATTTTTACCATGTGGACGCCGGGATACCTGCAATCTCGCTTTGGGCTTCTTCCTGAACAGGCCGCGCTTTTCACTACCGTTTACTGGGTCACCAAGGCAACGGGACTGTTCCTCAATCAGTTCACGGTGAAGTGGATGAAATTGCGTACATTCCTGATGATTTGCACCCTCATTGGGATGATATCCATCGCGCTGATTGCCAACAGTTCAAACAGTACCCTTATTTTGATCGCCTGCGGCTTTTTTGGCTTCTTCAACTCGGGGCTGTTCTCGGGCCTGATGAGCTACGGTTCACTTCAGGTTAGCCGCAGCTCACCCACGCTTATCTCCGCGCTGCTGACCTGCGGAACCGTTGGAACACTCCTTTTCGCCACCGTCTCTTCGCTGGTGAATAGCCGCTTCGGTCTCCACGGTGCAGTGAATACCGCCACTATCGCCTATGCTCTTCTGCTGCTGACGCTGATTGTCGCAGTGCTACGCAGTAACGCTGAGCGTTTACATCACACTGCTGTCGCATCCGTTTGACAGGTCTGGGAGAGGATGAGCACAATGAAAACATCCTCTCCCTGCATAATGCCCTTCATGAACGATCCCCAGACTCTCAGTCGTATACGTATGCGAATGCTGCGTTACTTTCAGGTCCTTGCCGATGAACTGCACTTTGGCCGTGCGGCGGTGCGCCTTAACATCTCTCAGCCACCGCTGAGCATGCAAATTAAAGAGCTGGAAGAGATGCTGGAGGTCGACCTTTTTGAACGTTCCAGTCGCAAAGTCGTATTAACGCATGCAGGTAAAGTGCTGAAAGCCGAAGTCGACAGGCTGCTGAGTGCCACCGAGCAATCCCTCAACTACGTCCGGCAAATTGGTCGTAGCGAAAAGCAACATATTCACCTCGGTGTGGTGGGGAGCGCGCTCTGGGGAACATTGCTGACCCGTCTGAAATCCTTCAGGGAGGAAAACCCCGACGTTCACTGGAGCCTGAGTGAACTGTCGCAGCAGCAGCAAATTGAGGCGTTGCGCGCCCGTACGATTGATATTGCGATTAACCGCAACGTCATCCCCCGTATTGAATCTGATATCCGTTGCCAGCTTATATCACGGGAAGCGATGCGGGTTGCGCTGCATGAAAACGATCCCCTCAGCCATCGCCAGTGCATCTCGATCACTGAGCTCAATCAACGCCCGTTTATCTCCCTGGCATTTAGCCAAAGCGATTATGCTCGCCAGATTTATGAGGCTTGTGTTGAACATGGCTACACGCCGCCTATTGCTCAGCAGGTGTATGAACCGCAAACCGCGCTGGCCCTCGTCAGCGCCGGGAACGGCGTCACCCTTTTGCCAGAAACCAGCGCCCTGATCCATTGGCCAGGGGTCAAATTTTTACCGCTTGAGGAAACTATTCCGGCGGATCTCTATGCGCTCTGGTATGACGCTCCGTTGCCCGAACTGTTCAGCAGACTGCTGACCGCGCTTAAAGGATAAATCACCCCTCTTCCCCACGCTCTATGATGTGGCTATTGCCGAGTGCAATAAACTCTTCCAGCAGCGCCGTCAGCTGCTTCATCTTCTCCGGCGTATACTCCGCCTCAATCTGCTGATACGCCTCTTCGACCTGCGCCTGAGCGTGTTCATACAGCGCATTGCCCTCTTTGGTCAGCGAGACGTACAGCTTGCGCTGGTCGTTCACCGGCTTTAGGCGCAGCACCAGGCCGTCGCGCTCCATCCGAGTCAGAATGCCGGTCAGGCTCGGGCGCAAAATGCAGGTGCGAAACGCCAGATCGTGAAAATCCATCGACGGATGTTCAGCCAGCACGCGCACAATGCGCCACTGCTGCTCGGTCAGATTATGGCGCTTCACGATCGGACGGAAGTAGGACATCGCCGCTTCCCGCGCCTGCAGCAGCGCGATGGTTAATGAATCATGCATAGCCTCTTCCCTTCACATCATTAACAAGTAAACAATCACAAAAAGATGTTTTTATAAACAACACGTTTTCCATTAAAAAGTCTAACAGAAACCTGTTAATTTTATTAAATATATGATTTTAATACAGATAAAAATCAATATGTAAATTTATTGTTATTCATATCACAAATTTTTCACTTCTGATTGCGAAATGAGCAGCAAAAGCATAAAAACAGATCATTAACATATTAATGAAATCCAAACAGGACATCCGGCCTGAGGAGTATGTGAATGAAAGGTACCGTTTTTGCCGTCGCCCTCAACCATCAAAGCCAGCGTGAAGCCTGGCGTGAGGCATTTGAAAAAGCCCCCTACAACACGCCGCCGAAAACAGCCGTGTGGTTTATCAAACCGCATAACACCGTGATTCGCGCGGGCGAACCCATTCCGTTCCCGCAGGGGGAAAAGGTGCTCAGCGGCGCGACGGTGGCGCTGGTGATCGGTAAAACCGCCAGCAAGGTACGCGTGGAGGACGCTGCGGAATATATTGCGGGATACGCGCTCGCCAACGAGGTGAGCCTGCCGGAAGAGAGCTTCTATCGCCCGGCCATCAAGGCCAAATGCCGGGACGGATTCTGCCCGCTCGGCGAACTTGTCGCCGTTGATAACGTAGACAACCTGACCATCATCACCGAGATCAACGGCCGCGAAGCGGACCACTGGAACACCGCCGATCTTCAGCGTAACGCTGCCGAACTGCTGAGCGCCCTGAGCGAGTTCGCCACCCTCAATCCCGGCGATGCGATCCTGCTCGGTACCCCTCACAGCCGCGTTGAGATCCGCCCGGGCGATCGCGTGCGTATTCTGGCGGAGGGCTTTCCGCCGCTGGAAAACCCGATGGTGGATGAACGCGACGTTGCTAACACACACCGCACGCCGCCGCACGCCACGCTGTTTGCCCTCGGTCTGAACTATGCCGATCACGCCAGCGAGCTGGACTTCAAGCCGCCCACCGAGCCGCTGGTCTTTATCAAAGCGCCAAACACCTTCAACGGCGACAACCAGACGTCGGTGCGTCCGAACAATATCGAATACATGCATTACGAAGCGGAGCTGGTGGTGGTCATCGGTAAAACCGCGCGTAAGGTCAGCGAAGACGAGGCGATGGACTATGTTGCGGGCTACACGGTCTGCAACGACTACGCCATTCGCGACTACCTGGAAAACTACTACCGCCCGAACCTGCGGGTGAAAAGCCGCGACGGGCTGACCCCCATTTCCCCCAACATCGTGCCAAAAGAAGCCATTCCCGACCCGCACAACCTCGCCCTGCGCACCTTCGTTAACGGCGAGCTGCGTCAGGAAGGCACCACGGCGGATCTGATCTTCAGCATCCCGTACCTGATTGCGTACCTGAGCGACTTTATGACCCTGCAGCCGGGCGACATGATTGCCACCGGCACGCCGAAGGGGCTCTCCGACGTAGTGCCGGGCGATGAGGTGGTGGTGGAAGTGGAAGGCGTTGGACGCCTGGTGAACCGAATTGTGACTGAGGAGACGGCAAAATGAAAAAGATTAACCACTGGATCAACGGTAAAAACGTCGCGGGCAGCGACTACTTCCACACCACTAACCCGGCCTCCGGCGAGGTCCTGGCAGAAGTGGCCGCCGGCGGTGAAGCCGAAATCCATCAGGCCGTTGCCGCCGCCAAAGAGGCGTTTCCGAAGTGGGCCAACCTGCCGATGAAGGAGCGCGCGCGCCTGATGCGTCGTCTGGGCGATCTGATCGACCAGAACGTGCCGGAGATCGCCGCCATGGAAACCGCCGACACCGGCCTGCCGATCCACCAGACCAAAAACGTGCTCATTCCGCGCGCCTCGCACAACTTCGAGTTCTTCGCCGAGGTGTGCCAGCAGATGAACGGCAAGACCTACCCGGTAGACGACAAGATGCTCAACTACACCCTGGTGCAGCCGGTGGGCGTCTGCGCGCTGGTGTCGCCGTGGAACGTGCCGTTTATGACCGCCACCTGGAAGGTCGCCCCCTGCCTGGCCTTAGGTAATACCGCGGTGCTGAAGATGTCTGAACTCTCTCCGCTGACCGCCGACCGTCTGGGCGAACTGGCCCTCGAAGCGGGTATTCCGGCGGGCGTGCTGAACGTGGTGCAGGGCTACGGCGCGACGGCAGGCGACGCGCTGGTGCGTCATCACGACGTGCGCGCCGTCTCTTTCACCGGCGGCACCGCCACCGGGCGCAACATCATGAAAAACGCCGGGCTGAAGAAGTACTCCATGGAGCTGGGCGGCAAATCCCCGGTACTGATTTTTGAAGACGCGGATATCGAGCGCGCGCTGGACGCCGCCCTGTTCACCATCTTCTCCATCAACGGCGAGCGCTGCACCGCGGGCTCGCGCATCTTTATCCAGCAGAGCATCTACCCGGAATTCGTCAAGCGCTTTGCCGAGCGCGCCAACCGCCTGCGCGTGGGCGACCCGACCGATCCAAATACCCAGATTGGCGCGCTGATTAGCCAGCAGCACTGGGAAAAAGTCTCCGGCTATATCCGCCTCGGCATCGAGGAAGGCGCAACCCTGCTGGCGGGCGGCCCAGACAAACCGACCGACCTGCCTGCGCACCTGAAGGGCGGCAACTTCCTGCGCCCGACCGTGCTGGCGGATGTTGATAACCGCATGCGCGTGGCGCAGGAGGAGATCTTCGGGCCGGTGGCCTGCCTGCTGCCGTTCAAGGATGAAGCGGAAGGGCTGCGCCTGGCCAACGACGTAGAGTACGGCCTGGCGTCATACATCTGGACGCAGGACGTCAGCAAGGTGCTGCGCCTGGCGCGCAATATCGAAGCGGGCATGGTGTTCGTCAACACCCAGAACGTGCGCGACCTGCGCCAGCCGTTTGGCGGCGTGAAGGCCTCCGGCACCGGCCGCGAGGGGGGCGAGTACAGCTTCGAGGTATTCGCGGAGATGAAGAACGTCTGCATCTCCATGGGCGACCATCCGATTCCAAAGTGGGGGATCTGAAAATGGGTAAATTAGCGTTAGCGGCAAAAATCACCCACGTGCCGTCGATGTATCTCTCCGAGCTGCCGGGTAAAAACCACGGCTGCCGCCAGGGCGCTATCGACGGACACAAAGAGATCAGCAAGCGCTGCCGGGAGCTGGGCGTCGATACCATTATCGTCTTCGACACCCACTGGCTGGTGAACAGCGCCTACCACATCAACTGTGCGGACCATTTTTCGGGCGTCTACACCAGCAACGAGCTGCCGCACTTTATCCGCGACATGACTTACGACTACGACGGCAACCCGGAACTCGGCCAGCTGATTGCCGACGAGGCGGTGAAGCTTGGTGTGCGCGCCAAAGCGCACAACATTCCGAGCCTGAAGCTCGAGTACGGCACGCTGGTGCCGATGCGCTACATGAACGCGGATAAGCACTTCAAGGTGGTCTCCATCTCGGCGTTCTGCACGGTTCACGACTTCGCCGACAGCCGTAGGCTGGGCGAGGCCATCGTCAGCGCCATTGAAAAATACGACGGCACCGTGGCGGTGCTCGCCAGCGGCTCGCTGTCGCACCGCTTTATCGACGACCAGCGCGCGGAAGAAGGGATGAACAGCTACACCCGCGAGTTCGACCGCCAGATGGACGAGCGCGTGGTGAAGCTGTGGCGCGAGGGTCAGTTCAAAGAATTCTGCAGCATGCTGCCGGAGTACGCCGACTACTGCTACGGCGAGGGCAACATGCACGACACGGTGATGCTGCTGGGCATGCTCGGCTGGGACAAATACGACGGCAAGGTGGAGTTTCTCACCGAGCTGTTCGCCAGCTCCGGCACCGGCCAGGTCAACGCCGTTTTCCCTCTGCCCGCGTAAGGAGCCACCATGCCGCACTTTATTGCTGAATGTACCGAAAACATCCGCGAGCAGGCCGACCTGCCGGCGCTGTTCGCCAAAGTGAACGAGGCGCTCGCCGCCACGGGCATCTTCCCGCTCGGCGGTATCCGCAGCCGCGCCCACTGGCTGGACACCTGGCAGATGGCCGACGGCAGGCACGATTACGCCTTTGTGCATATGACGCTGAAGATTGGTACCGGGCGCAGCCTGGAGAGCCGTGAAGAGGTCGGTGAAATGCTGTTTGCGCTGATCAAAACACACTTCGCAGAGCTGATGGCGAGCCGCTATCTGGCGCTGTCGTTTGAGCTCGACGAGCTGCACCCGACACTCAATTACAAGCAAAACAACGTGCACGCGTTGTTTACGTAATACCGTCACCTCTCCCTTTGGGAGAGGGTTAGGGTGAGGGGATACCTCTGCGGCCTGATGCCCTCACCCCGTCCCTCTCCCACGGGGAGAGGGAGAAAAAAACATAAAACAGGATATCGCCATGCTCGACAAACATACCCATACCCTGATCGCCCACCGTCTGCATCAGGCGGAACAGTCCCGGGAGCAGATCCGCGCGATCTCGCTGGACTACCCGGAGATCACGATTGAAGACGCCTACGCCGTCCAGCGCGAATGGGTGAGCCTGAAGATCGCCGAAGGCCGCGTGCTGAAGGGCCACAAGATCGGCCTGACCTCCAAAGCGATGCAGGCCAGCTCGCAAATCAGCGAGCCGGACTACGGTGCGCTGCTGGACGACATGTTCTTCCATGACGGCAGCGACATTCCCGTCGATCGCTTCATCGTCCCACGCATCGAAGTGGAGCTGGCCTTCGTACTGGCAAAACCGCTGCGCGGCCCGAACTGCACGATCTTCGACGTCTATAACGCCACGGATTACGTCATCCCCGCGCTGGAGCTGATCGACGCCCGCTGCCACAACATCGACCCGGAGACCCAGCGTCCGCGCAAGGTCTTCGACACCATCTCCGATAACGCCGCTAACGCGGGCGTGATCCTCGGCGGCCGTCCGATTAAGCCCGACGAGCTAGACCTGCGCTGGATCTCCGCCCTGCTCTACCGCAACGGCGTGATCGAAGAGACCGGCGTGGCCGCAGGCGTCCTGAACCACCCGGCCAACGGCGTGGCGTGGCTGGCCAACAAGCTTGCGCCGTACGACGTGCAGCTTGAGCCTGGCCAAATCATTCTCGGCGGCTCGTTTACCCGCCCGGTGCCCGCCAGCAGAGGCGACACCTTCCACGTCGATTACGGCAACATGGGCTCCATCAGCTGCCGCTTTGTCTAGGAGAGCACGATGCAAAACGCATTTAAAGCGGCGCTGAAAGCAGGCCGTCCGCAAATTGGGTTATGGCTGGGGCTGACCAGCAGCTACAGCGCCGAGCTGCTGGCCGGAGCAGGCTTCGACTGGCTGCTGATCGACGGCGAGCACGCGCCGAACAGCGTGCAGACCGTCTTAACCCAGCTGCAGGCTATCGCCCCTTATCCCAGCCAGCCGGTGGTCCGCCCGTCGTGGAACGACCCGGTGCAAATCAAACAGTTGCTGGACGTGGGTGCGCAAACCCTGCTGGTGCCGATGGTGCAAAACGCCGACGAAGCGCGGCTGGCGGTACGTGCCACCCGCTACCCGCCTGCGGGCATTCGCGGGGTGGGCAGCGCCCTGGCGCGGGCGTCGCGCTGGAACCGCATCCCGGACTATCTGCAGCAGGCCAACGACGCCATGTGCGTGCTGGTGCAGATTGAAACCCGCGAGGCGCTAAAAAACCTGCCGCAGATCCTGGACGTGGAAGGCGTCGACGGCGTGTTTATCGGCCCGGCGGATCTGAGCGCCGACATGGGTTTTGCCGGCAATCCGCAGCACCCGGAGGTGCAGGCCGCCATCGAGCAGGCGATCGCGCAGATACGCGCCGCCGGTAAAGCTCCCGGCATCCTGATGGCGAACGAGCAGCTGGCTAAACGCTACCTCGAACTCGGCGCGCTGTTTGTCGCCGTCGGCGTCGACACCACCCTGCTTGCCCGCGGCGCGGAAGCGCTGGCGGCACGCTTTATCGAAACACCGGTTACGTCAGTTCATAACAATAAATCCGTCTACTAAACGTAAGATCTGGAGCGCACCATGACGACCTCTACCCTGCAAACGCATGATAATAAAGCTGTTGAACACCGCGTCATTCACAAGCTGTTCCGACGCCTGATCGTCTTTCTCTTTATCCTGTTTGTCTTCTCGTTCCTCGATCGCATCAACATCGGCTTCGCCGGGCTGACAATGGGTAAAGATCTGGGCCTCACGTCAACCATGTTTGGCCTGGCCGCGACGCTGTTTTACGTCACCTACGTGCTGTGCGGCATCCCGAGCAACATCATGCTGGCGAAGATCGGCGCGCGACGCTGGATCGCCGGGATCATGGTGGTATGGGGTATTGCCTCTACCTGCACCATGTTCGCCACCAGCCCCGAAACCCTTTACGTCCTGCGCATGCTGGTGGGCATTGCCGAAGCCGGTTTCCTGCCGGGTATTCTGGTCTATCTCACCTGGTGGTTCCCGGCCTATCACCGCGCCCGCGCCAACGCGCTGTTTATGATTGCTATGCCGGTCACCATGATGCTCGGCTCGATCCTCTCCGGGTACATTCTGGCGATGGACGGGCTATGGAACCTCAAGGGCTGGCAGTGGCTGTTCCTGCTGGAGGGGCTGCCGTCGGTGGTGCTCGGCGTGGTGACCTGGTTTTACCTCAACGACACGCCGGACCAGGCCACCTGGCTGGATGACGACGAAAAACAGGCGCTCAAAACGATGATCGCCCGCGAGCAGGAGCTGGCCGTAACGCAGCCTGCCTCGGCACGCTCTACCCTGCGCGAAGTGCTGACCCCGGCGGTGCTGCTCTACACGCTGGCCTACTTCTGCCTGACCAACACGCTGAGCGCGATCAACATCTGGACGCCGCAGATCCTGCAAAGCTTCAACACGGGAAGCAGCAACATCGTCATCGGCCTGCTGGCGGCGATCCCGCAGTTCTGCACCATCCTCGGGATGATCTGGTGGAGCCGCCGCTCAGACAGGTTGAAAGAGCGAAAAAAGCACACCATCCTGCCGTACCTGTTCGCCGCGGCGGGATGGATGCTGGCCTCGGCCACCGATCACAGCCTGATCCAGCTGCTTGGCATCATTATGGCCTCAACCGGATCCTTTACCGCCATGGCGATATTCTGGACCACGCCGGATCGGGTGATTAGCCTGCAGTCCCGCGCGGTGGCGCTGGCGGTGATCAACGCCATCGGCAACGTCGGATCCGCCGTCAGCCCATTGCTGATTGGGATCCTGCGCGACGCGACCGGCAGCTTCAGCTCCGGGCTGTGGTTCGTGGCCGGGCTGCTGGTGGTCGGCGCGCTGGTGCTGACGCGCATTCCGATGACGCAGCGGGATCAACAGAGGAACGCTCATGTGCCAGAGCCCTATCGCCAACATTGATATCAGCAAGGAGTACGACGAAAGTCTGGGCACCGACGATGTGCACTACCAGTCGTTCGCCCGCATGGCGGCCTTTTTTGGCCGCGACATGCAGGCGCATCGTCACGACCAGTACTTTCAGATGCACTTTCTCGATACCGGGCAGATTGAGCTCCAGCTCGACGATCACCGCTACTCGGTGCAGGCCCCGCTGTTCGTCCTCACACCACCGTCGGTGCCGCACGCGTTTATCACCGAATCCGACAGCGACGGTCACGTGCTGACGGTGCGCGAGGATCTGATCTGGCCGCTGCTGGAGGTGCTTTACCCCGGCACGCGGGAGGCGTTCGGCCTGCCGGGGATCTGCCTTTCGCTTTCCGACAGGCCGGACGAGCTGGCGGCGCTGAAGCACTACTGGCAGCTGATTGCCCGGGAATCCACGGAGCAGCTGCCCGGGCGCGAGCATACCCTGGTCCTGCTGGCGCAGGCGGTGTTTACCCTGCTGCTGCGCAACGCGAAGCTCGACGACCACGCCTCAGGCGGCATGCGCGGCGAGCTGAAGCTGTTCCAGCGCTTTACCCAGCTGATCGACACCCACTACCACCAGCACTGGACGGTGCCGGAATACGCCAGCAAGCTGCACCTGACCGAATCTCGCCTGACCGATATCTGCCGCCGCTTCGCCAACCGTCCGCCAAAACGCCTGATCTTCGACCGCCAGCTGCGGGAGGCCAGGCGCCTGCTGCTCTTCTCCGACAGCACCGTCAGCGAAATTGCCTGGCAGCTGGGGTTCAAAGATCCGGCCTATTTCGCCCGATTTTTTAACCGCTTAGTAGGGTGCTCGCCGAGCGCGTATCGGGCGCAGAAAGTACCGGTGTCGCCTGTTCCCCTCACCCCGGCCCTCTCCCAAAGGGAGAGGGAGTAACCGTCCCCTCTCCCTTTGGGAGAGGGTTAGGGTGAGGGAAATCACACTCTGCGATCTCTCGCGAAAAGTACCCGTCGTTGTCCCAATCGTCCCTTCACGTTACGTCCCTCTCAGGCTTCAATTAAACAACAAAAACAAAACATAAATTTAACAAACCGATTCCGATACGAGGTCCCCTATGAAGCCTGAAGAGTTCCGCGCTGATGCCAAACGCCCGTTAACCGGCGAAGAGTATTTAAAAAGCCTGCAGGATGGTCGTGAGATTTATATCTACGGCGAGCGCGTCAAAGACGTCACCACCCATCCGGCGTTTCGCAATGCGGCGGCCTCCATCGCGCAGATGTACGACGCGCTGCACAAGCCGGACATGCAGGACACGCTCTGCTGGGGCACCGACACCGGCAGCGGCGGCTATACCCACAAGTTCTTCCGCGTGGCGAAAAGCGCCGACGACCTGCGCCAGCAGCGCGACGCCATCGCCGAGTGGTCGCGCCTGAGCTACGGCTGGATGGGCCGCACGCCGGACTACAAAGCCGCGTTCGGCTGCGCGCTGGGCGCCAACCCGGCCTTCTACGGCCAGTTCGAACAGAACGCCCGGAACTGGTACACCCGCATTCAGGAAACCGGCCTGTACTTCAACCACGCCATCGTTAACCCGCCGATCGACCGCCACAAGCCGGCGGACGAGGTAAAAGACGTCTACATCAAGCTGGAGAAAGAGACCGACGCCGGGATTATCGTTAGCGGTGCGAAGGTAGTGGCAACCAACTCGGCGCTGACCCACTACAACATGATCGGCTTCGGCTCCGCGCAGGTGATGGGCGAAAACCCGGACTTCGCGCTGATGTTCGTCGCGCCGATGGATGCCGAGGGCGTGAAGCTGATCTCCCGCGCCTCTTACGAGATGGTGGCAGGCGCAACCGGATCCCCGTACGACTACCCGCTCTCCAGCCGCTTTGATGAGAACGATGCCATCCTGGTGATGGATCACGTGCTGATCCCATGGGAAAACGTGCTGATCTACCGCGATTTCGACCGCTGCCGTCGCTGGACGATGGAGGGCGGTTTCGCCCGCATGTACCCGCTGCAGGCCTGCGTGCGTCTGGCGGTGAAGCTCGACTTTATCACCGCCCTGCTGAAGAAATCCCTGGAGTGCACCGGCACCCTGGAGTTCCGCGGCGTGCAGGCGGATCTCGGCGAAGTGGTGGCCTGGCGCAACATGTTCTGGGCGCTGAGCGACTCCATGTGTTCCGAAGCCACCCCGTGGGTCAACGGCGCTTACCTGCCGGATCACGCCGCGCTGCAAACCTACCGCGTGATGGCCCCGATGGCCTACGCCAAGATCAAGAACATCATCGAACGTAACGTCACCTCCGGGCTGATCTACCTGCCCTCCAGCGCCCGCGACCTGAACAACCCGCAGATCGACCAGTATCTGGCGAAGTACGTACGCGGCTCCAACGGTATGGATCACGTTGAACGCATCAAGATTTTGAAACTGATGTGGGATGCCATCGGCAGCGAGTTTGGCGGTCGTCACGAGCTGTACGAAATCAACTACTCCGGCAGTCAGGATGAGATCCGCCTGCAGTGTCTGCGCCAGGCGCAAAGCTCCGGCAACATGGACAAGATGATGGCGATGGTCGACCGCTGCATGTCCGAATACGACCAGCACGGCTGGACGGTGCCGCACCTGCACAACAACACCGATATCAACATGCTCGACAAGCTGCTGAAATAGCGCAGCGGGAGGTTGCAATGCATTCAGATGAACAACGCCTGCGTTTTCGCGACGCGATGAGCAGCCTGTCGGCTGCGGTTAATGTAGTCACCACCGAGGGCGAGGCGGGCCGCTGCGGCATTACCGCCACCGCCGTCTGCTCGGTCACGGACACGCCGCCGTCAGTGATGGTATGCATCAACGCCAACAGCGCCATGAACCCGGTCTTTCAGGGCAACGGCAGGCTGTGCGTCAACGTGCTGAACCACGAGCAGGAGATCATGGCCCGTCATTTCGCCGGGATGACCGGCATGGCCATGGAGGAGCGCTTTGCCCTCTCCTGCTGGCAGAAAGGCCCGCTGGCGCAGCCGGTGCTCAAGGGCGCGCTCGCCAGCCTGGAAGGGGAGATAAGCCAGGTGCAAACCATCGGCACGCATCTTGTTTATCTCGTTGAAATTAAAAACATCATCCTCAGTGAAGAGGGCCACGGCCTGATCTATTTCAAACGCCGCTTCCACCCCGTGAGGATGGAGCTTGAAGCAGCCGTTTAATCCCTTCCCGCGCTGACCTTTCTTCGGTCAGCGCGGCTTTCTACAAAAAACCCCTAAGGTTTCCGCTAAAGCACGCCGTTATATAACCATAAGAGAAATTTTCTGCGCCTGAATACTGACACCCCGTGTCAGTGCTACCCGCATCATTCAGCGCCAGCCCCAATATACAGGAAGACCTTATGGCTAAATCGACGCGGAGCCGCTCGGCTGAACGTCTGGTCGATATTCTGGTTGAGCTACATTTACACGGTGTGGTAAACCGCAGTGCGCTCATGGATAAATTTAAAATTACCGAGCGCACCGTCTACCGCGATTTAAATGCACTCTCTCCGATTGTTGAACATACCGGAAATGGGCTATATCGGCTCATTCATTCAGCGCAATCTCCCGGCTCGCAAGGGCTGCACCACACCCTTGCTAACTTCCTGAATGCTGATAACTTTTTCCCCGATCGTAATACCGAGTTTTGGCAGAAACTCGAAAACCGCGTTGATGAAAATCATATTCTTATTCTTGGCAACGACGCTGAGCACACCGTACACCGTGATATTGGTCGTTATTTACCGAAAATTGAGAAATCGATTAAAAACCATAATGTTTGTCAGATCGTTTATAAAGGTAAAACCCGTCTGATTAATCCTTACAAACTCATTAACAAAAAAAATATATGGTATTTACAAGCCACCGAAAATAGCAGGTTAAAATCCTTTTCGCTGAGCCAGATTCGCTGGATGGATATTCAGGGCACGACATTTATTCCTGAAGAGAGCGTGATTGAACTGCTGGAAAAAAGCCTAGATCCCTGGGTTTCTGAAGATACTTTCGAAGTGAAAATATTTATCAACGATAATATTTCCCATTACTTTATGCGACGCGATCTCCTGCCGGAACAAGAGCTGCTGGAAGACCATCACGATGGCGTCACGCTCCGCTGTCAGGCAGCACATGAGAACCAAATTTTGCCGCTGCTTTTGTACTGGCTGCCAAATATTCACATTTTAGAACCTGCCTGGCTGAGGGAAAAGCTGGTGACGACCCTGACAACCTATCTGGCTGAGTGCACGGCATAGCTAACTGCGTGATCGCAATCACATATTTTCTCCCACCGGCGGCGAGCCTGAACCACTCGCCCTCACCTTTGACCGCTCACCCATCACTTTCAACCACTCACTCATTTACCGTCCTTTACACGCGCGAGGATCTGGCACGATCGCTCCAGCATTAATCAATACCTCCTCACAACGAACCCTGACCCTTTTTTCTTTACATAAAAAACCAGGTCTTACTATGGATACTAAAAAACTACTGAAGCACGTGCCCTGGGCCTTACTCGGGATCCTCGGCGCTTTTTGTCTGGCGGTTGTCGCATTACGCCGGGGCGAACACGTAAGCGCCCTGTGGATCGTGGTCGCGTCGGTTTCCGTCTATCTTGTGGCTTATCGCTACTACAGCTTGTACATCGCGCAGAAGGTCATGAAGCTCGACCCGACGCGCGCCACGCCGGCGGTCATTAACAATGACGGCCTGAACTACGTGCCAACCAACCGCTACGTGCTGTTTGGCCACCACTTTGCCGCTATCGCCGGCGCAGGCCCGCTGGTCGGCCCGGTGCTGGCCGCGCAGATGGGCTACCTGCCGGGTACCCTGTGGCTGCTCGCCGGCGTGGTGCTGGCGGGTGCGGTGCAGGACTTTATGGTGCTGTTTATCTCTTCTCGCCGTAACGGCGCCTCTCTGGGTGAGATGGTCAAAGAAGAGATGGGCCGCGTGCCGGGGACTATCGCCCTGTTCGGCTGCTTCCTGATTATGATCATCATCCTCGCGGTGCTGGCCCTGATCGTGGTGAAAGCGCTGGCCGAAAGCCCGTGGGGCGTCTTCACCGTCTGCTCAACCGTGCCGATTGCGCTGTTCATGGGGATCTACATGCGATTCCTGCGTCCGGGACGCGTGGGTGAAGTGTCGGTGATTGGTATCGTGCTGCTGGTGGCCTCCATCTACTTCGGCGGCGTGATTGCGCATGACCCGTACTGGGGCCCGGCGCTGACCTTCAAGGACACCACCATTACCTTCGCGCTGATTGGCTATGCGTTTATCTCCGCGCTGCTGCCGGTCTGGCTGATTCTGGCTCCGCGCGACTACCTGGCGACCTTCCTTAAAATCGGCGTTATCGTCGGTCTGGCTATCGGCATCCTGCTGATCAACCCGGATCTGAAAATGCCGGCAGTGACCCAGTACATCGACGGTACCGGCCCGCTGTGGAAAGGCGCCCTGTTCCCGTTCCTGTTCATCACCATTGCCTGCGGTGCGGTCTCCGGCTTCCACGCCCTGATCTCCTCCGGTACTACGCCTAAGCTGCTGGCGAACGAGAAAGACGCGCGTCTGATCGGCTACGGCGCGATGCTGATGGAGTCCTTCGTGGCGATCATGGCGCTGGTTGCCGCGTCCATCATCGAACCGGGTCTGTACTTCGCGATGAACACCCCGCCTGCGGGCCTCGGCATCACCATGCCAAACCTGCACGAGATGGGCGGCGACAACGCGGCGCTGATTATGGCGCAGCTGAAAGACGCCAGCGCACACGCGGCGGCGACCGTCAGCTCCTGGGGCTTCGTGATTTCGCCTGAGCAGATCATGCAGACCGCGAAGGACATCGGCGAACCGTCCGTGCTGAACCGCGCAGGTGGCGCTCCTACACTGGCTGTCGGTATCGCACACGTGTTCCACAAAGTGCTGCCGTGGGCGGACATGGGCTTCTGGTACCACTTCGGTATTCTGTTCGAAGCGCTGTTCATCCTGACCGCGCTGGACGCCGGTACCCGTGCAGGCCGCTTCATGCTGCAGGATTTGCTCGGTAACTTCGTGCCGTTCCTGAAGAAAACCGACTCTCTGGTAGCGGGCATCCTGGGTACGGCGGGCTGCGTCGGCCTGTGGGGCTACCTGCTGTATCAGGGCGTTGTCGACCCACTGGGCGGCGTGAAGAGCCTGTGGCCGCTGTTCGGTATCTCTAACCAGATGCTGGCTGCCGTGGCGCTGGTGCTCGGCACCGTGGTCCTCGTGAAGATGAAGCGCACCAAATACATCTGGGTCACCGTGGTTCCTGCGCTGTGGCTGCTGCTCTGCACCACCTGGGCGCTTGGCCTGAAGCTGTTCAGCGCTAACCCGCAGCTGGAAGGCTTCTTCTTCATGGCTAACCAGTACAAAGAGAAGATTGCCGCAGGCGGCGCGGATCTGACCGCGCAGCAGATTGCCAACATGAACCATATCGTGGTGAACAACTACACCAACGCGGGTCTGAGCATTCTGTTCCTGGTGGTGGTGTACAGCATTATCTTCTACGGCATCAAAACCTGGCTGAAGGTGCGTAACGCCGACGGTCGTACGGATAAAGAAACCCCGTACGTGCCGGTGCCGGAAGGCGGCGTGAAGACCTCTTCACACCATTAAAAAAATGGCGGGTGGCGCTACGCTGACCCGCCCTACACAGAAACTGTAGGCCCGGTAAGCGTAGCGTCACCGGGCTTTTTCTGTCTGGAACCTACAATGTTTGGTAACTTAGGCGAAGCAAAAAAATACCTCGGTCAGGCGGCGAAAATGCTGATTGGCATTCCGGACTATGACAACTACGTTGAGCATATGAAGACCAACCATCCGGATAAGCCGTACATGACCTACACCGAATTCTTCCGCGAGCGTCAGGAAGCGCGCTACGGCGGAAGTGGAGAAGGCGGCGTCCGCTGCTGCTAAAGGAGAGACCATGACACCGATTGCCGTTACCCTGCTGACCGGTTTTCTCGGCGCCGGTAAAACCACCCTGCTGCGCCATATCCTGAATGAACAGCACGGCTTCAAAATCGCCGTCATCGAAAACGAGTTCGGCGAAGTCTCCGTAGACGACCAGCTGATTGGCGATCGCGCCACCCAGATCAAAACCCTCACCAACGGCTGCATCTGCTGTACCCGCTCTAACGAATTAGAAGACGCCCTGCTGGACCTGCTCGACAGCCGCGACCGCGGTGAAATCGACTTTGACCGTCTGGTGATCGAGTGCACCGGCATGGCCGACCCCGGCCCGATTATTCAGACCTTTTTCTCCCATGAGATCCTTTGCCAGCGCTACCTGCTGGACGGCGTTATTGCCCTGGTTGATGCGGTCCACGCTGACGAACAGATGAACCAGTTCACCATCGCCCAGTCTCAGGTGGGCTACGCCGACCGCATCCTGCTGACCAAAACCGACGTAGCGGGCGAAAGCGTTAAGCTTCGCGAGCGCCTGACGCGCATCAACTCCCGCGCGCCAATTTACACGGTGACGCACGGCGATATCGACCTGTCTCAGCTGTTCAACACCAACGGCTTTATGCTGGAAGAGAACGTCACCGCGAAACCGCGCTTCCACTTTATGGGAGACAAGCAAAACGACGTGGCGTCGATTGTGGTGGAGCTGGACTATCCGGTGGACATCGGTGCAGTTTCGCGCGTGATGGAGAACCTGCTGCTGTCGTTTGCCGACAAGCTGCTGCGCTACAAAGGGATGCTGTGGATTGACGGCGAGCCGAACCGCCTGCTGTTTCAGGGCGTACAGCGCCTGTACAGCGCCGACTGGGACAGGCCGTGGGGCGATGAACCGCCGCACAGCGTGATGGTGTTTATTGGCATCCAGCTGCCGGAAGAGGAGATTCGGGCGGCGTTTGCAGGGCTGAAGAAATAACCGCACCGAACATCCCCTCTCCCCTATGGGGAGAGGGCTAGGGTGAGGGGTAAGCCCTGGTATTATTTCACCGCCTCCGGCAGCGTCACAATCCACAGCTCGCTGTCAGACTCCGGCTTCTTCAGCGGCTTCACGCTGAGCGTGGTTTCCACCGGTTTATCATCCAGCGTCAGCTTACCTTCCGCGTTTACCCGATAATCCTTGAGCTTCTTGCCCTCGACCGGGTTTTGCATCGCCACCTTCACGCCAAAGTCGTTATCGTTCGCCACCGCAAGCGTTTTGCTGTCGATCAGCGCCAGCCCTTCGGCCTTCTCCTGCTGCCAGCCCAGCGCGCGCAAATCGACGACCTGCGTTTTTTCTGCAAGCGTAATCCCGCGCTGCGCCAGGGTTTTCTCATCATCAAACTCCGGATATTCGCCCGGCTTGTCAAAGGCGGAAAGATCGCTCGCCTTGCTGAGATCCACCTTGTAAATCAGGTTACGCATGCCGTCGTTTTTATCGCTTCCCTGCTCAATCAGCAGAATGTGCTGGTCATCGAGCGCCACGATGTCGCCGATTTTGGCATCGCTGTTTTTGTCGTAGGCCGCGCTGTCGATGGGGTAACCGTACATCGCGGTTTTGCCGGTCGCCGGGTCGAAGCTCACCAGACGCGTAAACAGCGCCTGCTTTTTGCTCTTACCGTCGATATCCAGCGTACTTTGCACGGCGGCGATAATTCGCCCGTCCGGCATGCGGGTCAGGCCTTCAAAGCCCCGGTTGGGCTGGCGCCATTTGATAATGTTTGGCAGACCGCCCGCGATGGATTTCTCCCCTTCCGCCGCCTGCGGGCCGTGGATCGCGAGGATTTTGCCTTTACTGTCAACGTTAATCAGGAACGGGCCATACTCGTCGCACAGCCAGTAGCCGCCTTTGCCGTCCGGCGTGATGCCTTCCGTGTCCAGCCCGCGGTTGTCACCCTTCAGCGTCTTTAAGGTGTCGCTAAACGCCACTTCATTGGTGGAGCCAATCACACCGCTTTGCAGCGGCAGACCGTTAATCTCGCCTTTATCGTCATGCAGCGGGCGGGCATCAACCGCCTCCGCCTTGCCGTTCTGGACGCGAATGGTCATCAGCAGCGGCGCGAAATCTGGCGTGACAAATATTTTGGCTTCGTTTTTACCCATTTTGGGCGCATCGGCGTTGGGGCCGCGATCGGTCACGGTCGCAAACGTCAGGGCATCGCCCTGCTTGCCCGTAAACAGCAGGCCAGAGCCAATCCCCACCGGGAGCCCGTTCGGGAACGCATCGGCAAACGCGCCGCTGTATTTCACATGAGAGCCGTCAGGGAAGCTGACGATATAGCGCTCTGCGGTAGGCTGTGCCGCCAGGGCAGAGAATGAGAGCGCACAGCCCACGAGTACAGGAATGATTTTTCTTTTCATGTTGTTAGCATCCAGTGAGTGAAGCCAACACCCTAATGAAGAAACGTGTCAGAAAAATGACATGAAAGGACGACGGATCTGCACAAAATTACGTATAGCAACCACCAGAAATGTAAACCTCTGTCTTTATCTGTGACAGCTGAAACACTTTTGGAAATTATTAGAAACTCAATTAATTCATCTCAAATGGCTTTTTTTGCCTCGTTCAGCTGTCGTTTAGCCAAAAATCTAAACTGTTCCTAAACACGAATTTATTTGCCATTGACGGTCTTCTAAACAAACAATTTTGCAACAGATAAAGATTAAATACCCAACAAAAACAGCATAAAACCGCGATAGATATCACATTTGCAGTCATAAACATCCGTTGTTAAGGTGCCCTCAGATTAATTTGATAACGAGGAACACTCATGAAAAAGCTTAACGTACTTATCCTGTCCGCACTGACCGCGGTATCTGGCTCCGCACTGGCAATGGGCGGCAGCATTGAGCAGGGTAAAAACTTTACCAACCTGAATGTGGAAATGGGTAAATCTACCTCCGGCCTGTATACCGAAGGCAACTGGCTGAAAAATACCGATGACGGCACCACGACCGGTGGCGTAGGTGCAGGCTACAACGTTGAAGTCGGCCCGGTGATGTTGAACGCAGGCGCTAAGGCTCTCTACGTTGGCCCGAAAAAAGGCGATAACGGCGTAGCGTTCCCAATCGGCGGCGGCGTGAACGTTGCTCTGACCGACAGCATCAAGGTATTCGGCGAAGGTTACGTTGCGCCAGACGGGCTGAACAACAGCGTGAAAAACTATGTTGAAGCTAACGGTGGCGTAAGCTGGACCCCAATCAAACCGGTTACGCTGAAGGTGGGTTACCGCCACGTGAGCGTTGACGGCAAAGATGGTCGTCCAAACCACACCCTGATTGACGGTGCGTACGTGGGCGGCGGCGTGAGCTTCTAAGGCTCCGCAAAGTGCAAAAAAAACCTGCCATCCGGCAGGTTTTTTTATGATTGAAATTACTTACGCACCACCACCAGCTTCTGGTTCACAAACTCTTTGATCCCCAGATCCGACAGCTCGCGCCCGTAGCCGGACCGCTTCACGCCGCCAAACGGCAGTTCTGCCGCGGTATCGGTGAGCCAGTTGATATACACCATCCCGGTCTCAATCCGCGACGCCATTTTCTTCGCACGCTCGATATCCTGGCTGAACACCGCGCCGCCCAGGCCGTAGTGGGAGTCGTTCGCCAGCGCGACCGCCTCGTCGTCGTTTTTCACCACGTACATCTGCGCCACCGGGCCGAAGAACTCTTCGAAGTACGCCGGGTTATCGCGGGAAATGTTCGTCAGGATCGTCGGTTCGAAGAAGCTCCCGTCCCGCTGCACCGGCTTGCCGCCATGGTGCAGCGTCGCGCCGTTCTTCACCGCCTCGTTAACCTGTTTGGTCAGCGTTTCGAGCGCATCTTTAGACGACAGCGGCCCCAGCGTGGTGCTTTCGTCCAGCGGATCGCCAATCTTCACCTGCTTAAACGCCTCGGTAAATTTGCTCAGGAACGTATCAGCAATCTTCTCGTGCAGGATAAAGCGCTTCGCCGCGGTGCACACCTGTCCGGCATTGTTGAGCCGCGCGTTAACGCCGATCTTCACGGCTTTATCAAGGTCCGCATCGTCCAGCACCACGAACACGTCGTTACCGCCCAGTTCGAGCGTAGATTTCTTGATGTGCTTCGCCGCCTGCGCGGCCACCACGCTGCCGGCTTTTTCGGAGCCGGTTAATGCGGCACCCTGCACGCGATCGTCGGCAATGATTTTCGCCACCTGATCCGAAGAGATAAACAGGTTAGTCCACGCCCCTTCCGGCGCACCCGCCTCGCGCACCAGGTGCGCAAAGGTTTCGGCGCAGTGCGGCACGATGCTGGCATGCTTGGCGATCACCGGGTTGCCCGCCGCCAGGTTTGGTGCCAGGACGCGCATCAGCTGGTAGTACGGGAAGTTCCACGGCTCGACGGCCATCAGCACGCCGATGGGGTGGTGCTCCACCCAGGCTTCACCGAGTTCTGAATCATATTTCACCGGCGCCAGGAACTGCTTCGCGTTGTCGGCATAATAGCGGGCGATCTGCGCGCACAGCTTCACCTCGCCGCGGCTCTGCTCGATGAGCTTGCCCATCTCCTGGCTGGCGATTTTCGCCAGATCCTCCACGCGCTCGTCGATCAGGTCAGCAAGCTTATGCAGCACCGGCAGACGCTGGCTGATGTCGCCTTTCGCCCAGTCTGAATGGTAAAGCGCATCGGCCGCCTTGAGCGCCGCTTCGATATCCGCGTCGGTATGTGAGGGGTATTCTTTGATGAGCTGGTTAGTGGCAGGATTTACTGTCTGATAAGCCATGTCGAATCTCCTTGTTTTACCGCTTAGGGTATTAAGGGTAGTCAACATGACTGGCTGTGGGCGTAAAGTTCGGTATATCCGGAAGGTTCTTAATGAAGCGCTGCCAGAGGGTTCGCTGACGTGGTATAAAAAACCTTCAGAAGGAGCGCCCATGACCGATACCCGACACGTCCGTCAGACTTTTCACCGCGCCTCAGGCCTTGAGCTGCGCAGCACCTGGCAGAGCACCCAGGCGTACAAACGCCATAGTCATCCTCAGCTTTCCATCGGCGCGATTGTGGAGGGCCAGACCTGCTGCGTATGTCACGACAGAGAGTACATCCTACATCCCGGGGATCTCATCGTGATCCCGGCCTGTGCGCCGCACAGCTGCAACCCCGTCGCCGGGCAACCGCGCAGCTACCATATGCTCTATATCGACACCGAGCTTCCGTTCGCGCTACAGGTGATTCACAGCCCTGACCTGTTTGCCCATTACCTGGACGCCGTCGAGACAATGTCGCCAGCGTCCGTGGAGAGGTTGCTCTCTGCCCTTCCCCGGTGCGCGGATAACGCAGACGCGCTTCGCTCAACCAGCCAGCAGGTTCAGCAGGCATTTCTTTCCGATCTCACCAGCCCGCCTTCCCTCGACGAGCTTGCCCAACGCTTCTCGCTGCGCAAGGAGACGCTGATTCGTACCTTCAAGCAGGACACCGGCCTGACGCCGGGCAGCTTCCTCAACATCTCCCGCGTGGAATACGCCAAGGCGCGGCTGCGCGCCGGGGATGATATTGCCGACGTTGGCTACCAGAGCGGTTTTGCCGACCAGAGCCATTTTCATAAGACCTTCGTGAGCTATACCGCCGCCACGCCGCGCCAGTACGCCACGGGCCGATCAATATCAGACAATAAATAGGTTCTGCCGCGCCGTACTCTGACCTCAGATTGTTAACTGAGGTTGCTATGGAACTGTTATTCCCTTCCGCTTTTCTCGCCCTGGCGCTGGCGCATTTTGTTGCCCTGCTAAGCCCGGGTCCGGATTTCTTCCTGCTGGTAGGCTACGCTGCGCGCTATCGGCTGCGCGGCAGCGCTGGATTGTGCGTCGGCATCGCCGCGGGTAACGCGCTTTATATTCTTCTGGTGATTGTCGGCTGGAGCGCGCTGCGCCAGTTTACGTGGCTGTTTACGCTTATCGAACTCTGCGGGGCGCTGTACCTGCTGTGGATCGGCTCGCATCTGGTGCGCAGCCGGCCTCAGGCGCTGACGCTGAATGAGACCCAGCAGCGCTTTCCCTCGCTGCGCAAGCAGATCCTGCTGGGGCTCGGCTCGGCGCTCCTTAATCCAAAGAATGCGCTGTTCTATCTGGCGCTGATGACGGCGCTGCTGGGGCCGGACGTCACGCTGCTTCAGCAGTCGACCTGCGGTCTATGGATGGTGCTGGTGGTGCTGGTGTGGGATCTGGCGCTGGTGTCGCTGATGGGGCTGCCCGCGGTCCAGCAGAGGCTCAGCCGTTCGCTGTGGTGGATTGAGCGCACGGCGGGTGTGGTGCTGATGGGGTTTGGCGGGTGGGTGCTGTGGCGGTTTTTGCACTTTCCCCCCGCTTCCCTCTATCCTTAACCCATGGAAAAAATAGCTGAACTCAAACGCGCCAAGCTTCTCGCGCTGTCGCTGCTGCTGGTTGCTGCCGCAGCGTTCATCACCACCCTGTTCCTGCCGCAGACCTTCTGGGTGCGCGGCGTGAAGGCCATTGCCGAGGCGGCGATGGTCGGCGCGCTGGCAGACTGGTTTGCCGTGGTTGCGCTGTTCCGCCGGGTGCCCATTCCGTTTATTTCACGTCATACGGCGATTATCCCGCGCAATAAAGACCGGATTGGCGACAATCTCGGCCAGTTTGTGCAGGAGAAATTTCTCGATACGCAATCGCTGGTCGCGTTGATCCGCCGATATGAACCCGCAAAGATGATTGGTGCCTGGTTCAGCAAGCCCGATAACGCGCAGCGGGTTGGGCAGCACCTGATTCAGGTGATGAGCGGTTTTCTGGAACTCACCGACGACGGGCGCATTCAGCGCCTGCTCAAACGGGCGGTGCATAAGGCCATCGATAAGGTCGATCTCACCGAAACCAGCGCCGTGATGCTGGAGAGCATGACCAAAAATAACCGCCATCAGGTGCTGCTGGACGCCATCATCCATCGTCTGATTACCCTGATTCAGCGGGAGAGCACGCGGGAGTTTATCTCTGACCAGATCGTCCACTGGCTGAAGACCGAACATCCGCGCAAAGCGATGGTGCTGCCTACCGAATGGCTGGGCGATCAAAGCGCGGAGATGGTGTCGAACGCGGTGAATACGCTTCTGGACGATATCAGCCATGACCGCACGCACCAGATCCGTCAGGCGTTCGACCGCGCCACGCTGAAGCTTATCGACAACCTGAAAAACGATCCGGAGATGGCGGCGAAGGCCGACAACATCAAGCACTACCTGAAAAACGATGAGGCGTTTAACCGCTATCTGGGCGAGATGTGGGCCGATCTGCGCCAGTGGCTGAGGGCGGATATGCAGAGCGAGGATTCCCGCATGAAGCAGCGCGTCGCTAATGCCGGTCAGTGGTTCGGTGAAACGTTGACTAACGACGTTAACCTACAGGCTTCGCTGAACGAGCATCTTGAGCAGGCCGCGCACCGCGTCGCACCGGATTTCGCCGCGTTCCTGACTCGCCACATCAGCGACACGGTCAAAAGCTGGGACGCCAAAGACATGTCCCGCCAGATAGAGCTGAACATCGGTAAAGATCTGCAGTTCATCCGCGTCAACGGCACGCTGGTGGGCGGGACGATTGGCCTAATCCTGTTTTTACTCTCGCAGCTGCCTGCCGTGCTGGGGCATTAATCCGCTTTGGGTGGCGCGATGACGTAACGCGTCGCCTCAAAACGGTTGAGGATCAGGTGCACCAGAAAGACCATCGTGAGCGTTGCGACCAGCGAAAAGGTGACGGAGGTGATGCGGTACAGATCGCTGAACACCAGATCGGTGTCCGGGTGCATGTTCTGCCCGAACATTATCCCGATGGTGGTGATGCTGGAGAAGCCCACGCCAGCCCCGACTTTTTCCATTACGTGCAGACGCGCGCCAAACGCCAGCCCGAGGCCGATCAGCGGCATCATCAGCAGCATATGGCTGCTGTGATCGTAGAGGATCAGCTGCACCACCAGAATATAGAGGCAGCCCAGCACCACGCCGACCACGCGCCAGATAGAGCTCATCACCGAACCGCGATAGTGCATCGGGAACAGAATTAAAATCCCCGCCATCAGCGCCGAAAGCGAATCGCTTAAGTCGCTAATCTGGAACACCACGAATATCAGCGTCGCGACGGTGCCGGAGAGCAGCGATTCGTGGCGCACGCGGGCGTCGTCTTTCTCAATCAGCGGCGGCGGCTTGCGGGGCTCCACGTCCGGCAGGAGATAGTTCATCAGCGCACTCAGGCACACCGCCATGACGCTCGCTTCGATGTTGGAAAACAGCAGCGTGTGCCAGTTGGTGGTGGGGTAGCTCATAAAGTTGAGCATCACGCTCTGGCACACCACGCCCATCGAACCGAACAGAAACAGCGGGCCTTTACTCATAAAGCGAAAGCGCATCACGTACAGGGCAAACACCACCAGCGTCATGATGATCGGCCATTGCGACAGATAGCCGATGATAATCACCATTTCGACGCAGTTCAGCGCGGCGCTGAAGATAAACTGCTTCGCCACGTGGCGGTTAAACACCGGCACCAGCGAGAGCAGCATGATCGGGTAGACCACGAAAAAGACGCCGTAGCTGGTGTTGTAAAAGCTGGAAATGCTGAGCGCAATCATCCCGGCAAAGACGATGCGCAGGGTCTGGCGAAAGTCGTTTGCCGTGTAGACGATGTTGCCGTGCGGGGTAAAGACCCGCGCCAGGGTGCTAATAGACATAGTGAAGCAGGCTTACCAGGTGGATCTGCATCCCGGAGAAGAAGCGCGCAAACGGCCCTTCGCTGTTGTAGAGCTGCACGGTCGCGCGGGCGCCGGTCGGCAGATGCTTCGGCAGCGCCTCGTCCAGCGTCACGTGAATGCGCATGCGCTGAGCGTCGCGCACCCAGCGGTTGGAGGTCTCCGGTTCGGAGAGCTGGCCGTTAACGGCCTCCTGACCGGCAAGGATCCCCGCGTCGCTGCTGGTGACGTGGGCGCGGAAAACGTGCCCCGGGAAGGCGTCAAACACCACGGCCGCATCGGTGCCCTGACGGGTATGGCGCAGGCTCTTCTCGCGGAAATCGGCCACGATGTCGGTCTGGTTGTTCACCAGCGCCAGCGCGGCTGAGCCAGAGGAGGCGTAAAAGCCCGGGCTTAACTGCAGGTTACTGACCGTGCCGTCCGCCTGGGCGTAAACCTTCGTCCAGCCAAGATTGAGTTCCGCTTCATCCAGCGCGTTGCGGTATTTTTGCAGCGTCACGTTGCGGTGCTCGTCCCGCTCGCCGCGCTGAATGCGCAGGTTGTGGATGTTGGCCTGAATTGAGCTGATGGACTGCTCGCTGCTCTGCCAGGTGGTGCGAACCTTATCCAGATCCGCCTGCGAGACGTTCTGCAGCGTGCTCAGCTTCTGATAGCGGTCGAAGGTCACTTTGTCGTTACGCGCGGTCAGCACGGCGGTTTTCAGGCTGGCCTGCGCGGCGGCGATCTGCGCGTCCAGCTGTTCGTTAGACAGGCGAGCCTGCTCAAGCGCGATTTGCGCCGCTTCCACCTTATTGCGAAACGGCGTGTCGTCGAGCTCAAACAGCAGATCGCCTCTCTTCACCTGGCTGTTGTTGTGAACATGTACCGCCGCCACGTAGCCGGAGACGCGCGGAGACACCGGCGTCACCACGCGCATCACGGTGGAGTCCGGCGTCAGCGGGATCCAGATATCCGCGACGATAAAGTAGACAAACATCAGCAGGAAAGAGGCAATACTCACCCTTACCCAGCGGGCAAACTTTTGTTCAGGAGTCATTATTTTTCGGTCTTGTTATCTTCTTCGCGGATTGTCCGCAAATTGCAGGCGATTTGATTCAACGTGGCGCTGAAAATGTCGAGATGTTCCGGCGCGATGTTTTGCGATACGCGCGCCTGATAGGTCTCAATCACCTGAGTGAGCCTTTTTAATACGGCTTCCCCCTCAGGCGTCAGCGTCAGAAGCCGGATGCGCTTGTCATAAGGCGATACGGCGCGCAGCAGGTAACCCTGCTTTTCCAGCTGTGTCAGGGTGCGCATCAGCGGCGGCAGTTCAATGCCCTGCACCTCCGCCAGCTCACTCACCGAGACGTTATCCCCGAGCTGATGAAGCTGCATCATCACCGTCCAGCTCGACTGGGTTAACCCGGTATCAAGAATGGCATCGTCAATGACAGCACGCCACTGACGCACGATCATCGCCATCCGCATGCCCATCGGCCTGCGGCAGAACAGTTCTTCTTCACTCATGGGGAAACCTCTCGTCACACGCGGTCAAGATAATGGTTATCAGGGTAAGTATCAAGAAACGAGAGGCGAAAGCGCAGGAATTGCGAAAAATCGTCCATCGAAAGATGACTCATTAACTCTGTCTCTTTAATTCGCCGAAGTAGTGGAAATTGTTACGTTAAAATAACAACGATAAATATCAACCTGGATTGACAAATAGCAAATTAACCCTGCGACCTTATCATTACGCTAGGTTTTGATATATCACGAAATTGAGAATACAGATGAGCAACCTTATTTATTTAACGCTTGAAGGTGATATTCAGGGAAAAATTTCCGCTGGCAGCAGCTCTCAACTTTCCGTCGGCAATCGCTATCAGTCAGGACATGAAGATGAAATCTTTGTTTTCAGCCTGACGCAGGCAGAAAGCGGCATACAGGGCGGCGTTAAGCACCATGGCCTGCGATTTTGCAAACTCCTGGATAAAAGTTCTCCGTTACTCAGTAACGCCATTAATAATAATGAATCGCTTAAAATGACGTTTGTTATTTACCGTATCAATCATTACGGGCGCATGGAGAAATTTTACTTTATTGAACTTCGTGGTGCACGGATCCAGGCTATTCAGCAGGAACTCCGGGTTGATGATTTACATTACGAATATATTTCGGTTAATTACGATTATATTCTGAGTCGCCACCTTATCGCCGGTACCGAATTTGATTATCTGCTGACGCCGGAAAATTATGCCCGTCTTTTCCCGGTGGTGCAGAAGGCCACGCCTCTCAAAGAGCCGCCGGTGCGTAAAGTCACGCTGGTGCTGGGCGTCTTCTTTGATGGTACGGGGAATAACGCGGTGAATACCCGGAACATGCTTGAAGCTCTGACGGCGCAGCACTTTGATATCAACAGCCCCGATGCGGAAACCATTCTCGCCAGAAATGCGTCGGAGAAGATGGGGGTGAGTGGGATTGGAGCGGGCAGCTATCTGGGGTATTACACGAATATTCACTGGTTGAATGAGTTGTATGAATGGCAATTTCCTCCAGACAGCAGTTATGTGCAAAACAGGCTATATGTGGAAGGGATTGGTACCAGAGCAGGCGAACCAGATAACCCGATAGGTCTCGGGCTGGGTACCGCCGAAACGGGGATTATTGCCAAGACTGACGATGCGATAGCGCAACTCGAAGCCGGGATAAAGAAAGCACTCACCCAACTAAACGGAAAGTTTGTTGTCGATTCCCTGCTGTTTGATATCTTCGGCTTCAGCCGCGGGGCGGCGGCGGCCCGCCATTTCGCCAACCGCGTACAGGCGGAAGACCAAGCGATTGTTGACGCCATCTCAGCGGGCTTAGGCAAAATTAGCTATCGTGGCGCTCCGGCAGGGAAGACCCGCTTCCTCGGTATTATGGACACCGTGGCGGCCGTCGGCACGGTGGCGAACGGGCTTGACCCGCACAGCGCCGATACCGGCAGTGTCGACATACGCCTGCGTCCCGGCGTGGCGGAAAAAGTATTCCATATCACCGCCCAGCACGAGTGTCGCTACAACTTCGCTCTCAACAGCGTTGCTCCCGGCTGGCCGGAGCTCTCACTCCCCGGCGCCCATTCCGATATCGGCGGCGGCTATCTGCCCCAGCTGCGGGAAGACCTCTTTCTCACCCGCCCGCTGGTGGAAACCGTGCCTTACAATCAGCCTGGAGCACAGTCGCACGTTTATCAGCAGACAATGGCACAGCTGCGCGTGCTGGAGCGCTCCCCGGCCATCATGCCCGTCATTCGCACCAGTGCCATCACCCCGGACGTCTGGGAAGACGATTTCGCGCCTCCAGATCGCTACAGTCAGCCGCAGAAACGCGCCTTTGCCGCCCTGACGCTGCGCCACCGGACGGTCTTTTTTGACTGGTCGAAGGTGGCGCTGCGGGTCATGGTTGATGCAGCGGTTGAGGCCGGGGCGTTATTTGCTGACGTAGATGGCAACAAAACCCACGCCTTACCTGATGAACTGAAGCCGTTATGCGATCGCGCACGTTTGATGGGAAAAGCAGCCCGTCAGCACAGAAGCGTAACCGGCTTTACGCCTGAAGAGGTGGACATAATTGCCCGGAAATATATCCACTGCTCGGCCCACTGGAACGCGGTTGAACTCAAAAAGTCCGGTGAACTGCAGGGTGGCGCATCAGCGTCCGAAACCGTCAGTTTTGTCAACAGGCCGGACGAGAACTGGATAAGAACGATTTACAACATGGATGGAAAAAAACGATGAAAAAACGCGACATACTGGCACTTGCCCTGCTGCTGACGACTGCAGGCTGCAGCCCGCAGAAAACCTACCCCTTACAGTCAACACAGGCCGCCAGCGGGGACTGGACGCTGCCTTATGGCGAGTGGAATTTTTCTTTTATTACCCCCAGTGAGTTGCCGTCAGGAGTACAGCATGCCCGGGTCATTGACACCGATGGCTATCTGTATACCTTTAACACACTTGACCCGACTGCACGCGATTCAGATTCTGTCACCAAATGGTCTGATGTGACCTTTGGCGGAAGCGTAAATTTCAACAAAGTCAAAACTCCCCCGCAGTACATTGTTTTCTGCTGGGATTCCTATATTGACCAGCAAACCTACGAAACCAGCGCCGTCTTTGGACCTGACACCTGGCTGCGCATGAAAACGCCTGCAGATCACACTCGTCCATCAGGTGCCCCCGTCTGGTACAACAGAATGGTGTTTGGCCTCTCACCCGGCGGCAAAGTCAAAATCTGGTTTTCCGACGTCGCCGGACGCCCCAGCCTGCCCGTCAAACCGCTGAAACTGACGACCCGCTCCGGCAAGGACCTGACCCTCTGCAAGGACTATATCGTCCCGGGGGGGACCTTTAACTTTCTCCCGGCCACACAGGAATTTATCAAAGGCAAAACCTACCCCTATGGCAACTGGGATTAACAGGGATGAATATGAACAAGCTGCTGATACTCACATTACTGCTGCTCGCCTCTGGCTGCTGCCCACATAAATCCCATCCGTTACAGTCAACACAGGCCGCCAACGGGGACTGGACGCTGCCTTACGGTGAGTGGATCTTCGCTTTTATCACTCCCTATGAGTTACCTTCAGCTGTGCTCCATGTTCGGGTGATCGATACCGATGGTTACCTGTATACATTTAATACATTTAATCAGGCATCTTCCGCCCCTGATTCCGTCGACGAGTGGGCTGAAAGTGCACATGGTTTTGGACATCAATTCAACAAAGTCAAAAAACCCCCACAGTACATTGTCTTCTGCTGGGAGTCCTATATTGACCAGCAAACCTACGAAACCAGCGCCGTATTCGGACCGGAAACCTGGCTGCGGATGAAAACCCCGGCCGATCATACCTGGTATGGCGAGACCGTCTGGTACGACAATATAACCTTCGGCCTCTCCCCCGGCGGTAAAGTTAAAATCTGGCTACCCGACGTCGCCGGACGCCCCAGCCTGCCCGTCAAACCGCTGAAACTGACGACCCGCTCCGGCAAGGACCTGACCCTCTGCAAGGACTATATCGTCCCGGGGGGGACCTTTAACTTTCTCCCGGCCACACAGGAATTTATCAAAGGCAAAACCTACCCCTATGGCAACTGGGATTAACAGGGATGAATATGAACAAGCTGCTGATACTCACATTACTGCTGCTCGCCTCTGGCTGCTGCCCACATAAATCCCATCCGTTACAGTCAACACAGGCCGCCAGCGGAGACTGGACGCTGCCTTATGGCGAGTGGAGCTTTACCTTCATCACACCCAGGAAATTACCCTCCATGGTTAACCACGCCAGAGTCATCGACACGGATGGTTACCTGTATACATTCAATACCCTCGATCCAACTTCCATGGATCCTAGTTCTGTTGATAAATGGCCTGAAAATGCTCACGGTTTTTACGCGAACTTCAACAAAGTCAAAACCCCCCCGCAGTACATTGTCTTCTGCTGGGATTCCTATATTGACCAGCAAACCTACGAAACCAGCGCCGTCTTTGGACCGGAAACCTGGCTACGGATGAAAACACCGGCCGATCATATCAGTCCCACGGGCAGAACTGTCTGGTACAACAGAATGGTGTTTGGCCTCTCACCCGGCGGCAAAGTCAAAATCTGGTTTTCCGACGTCGCCGGACGCCCCAGCCTGCCCGTCAAACCGCTGAAACTGACGACCCGCTCCGGCAAGGACCTGACCCTCTGCAAGGACTATGTCGTCCCGGGGGGGACCTTTAACTTTCTCCCGGCCACACAGGAATTTATCAAAGGCAAAACCTACCCCTATGGCAACTGGGAGTAACAGGGATGAATATGAACAAGCTGCTGATACTCACATTATTGCTGCTCGCCTCTGGCTGCTGCCCACATAAATCCCATCCGTTACAGTCAACACAGGCCGCCAGCGGGGACTGGACGCTGCCTTACGGTGAGTGGTTTTTCTCTTTTATCACCCCCCATAAGCTGCCGTCAGAAGTGCTTCATGCCCGCGTAATTGATACGGATGGCTATCTGTATACGTTTAACACGCTTGATTCAACTTCCAGGGATCCAGGCTCTGTCGATAATTGGCCTGAGAATGCACATGGCTTTGGCGGTCAGTTTAACAAAGTCAAAAAACCCCCACAGTACATTGTCTTCTGCTGGGAGTCCTATATTGACCAGCAAACCTATGAAACCAGCGCCGTCTTTGGACCGGACACCTGGCTGCGCATGAAAACACCGGCCGATCATATTTGGAGCAATGGGGACCCTGTCTGGTACAACAGAATGGTGTTTGGCCTCTCACCCGGCGGCAAAGTCAAAATCTGGTTTTCCGACGTCGCCGGACGCCCCAGCCTGCCCGTCAAACCGCTGAAACTGACGACCCGCTCCGGCAAGGACCTGACCCTCTGCAAGGACTATGTCGTCCCGGGGGGGACCTTTAACTTTCTCCCGGCCACACAGGAATTTATCAAAGGCAAAACCTACCCCTATGGCAACTGGGATTAACAGGGATGAATATGAACAAGCTGCTGATACTCACATTATTGCTGCTCGCCTCTGGCTGCAGCCCACATAAATCCCATCCGTTACAGTCAACACAGGCCGCCAACGGGGACTGGACGCTGCCTTACGGTGAGTGGTTTTTCTCTTTTATCACCCCCCATAAGCTGCCGTCAGAAGTGCTTCATGCCCGCGTAATTGATACGGATGGCTATCTGTATACGTTTAACACGCTTGATTCAACTTCCAGGGATCCAGGCTCTGTCGATAATTGGCCTGAGAATGCACATGGCTTTGGCGGTCAGTTTAACAAAGTCAAAAAACCCCCACAGTACATTGTCTTCTGCTGGGAGTCCTATATTGACCAGCAAACCTACGAAACCAGCGCCGTATTCGGACCGGAAACCTGGCTGCGCATGAAAACGCCTGCAGATCACACTCGTCCATCAGGTGCACCCGTCTGGTACAACAGAATGGTGTTTGGCCTCTCTCCCGGCGGCAAAGTCAAAATCTGGTTTTCCGACGTCGCCGGACGCCCCAGCCTGCCCGTCAAACCGCTGAAACTGACGACCCGCTCCGGCAAGGACCTGACGCTCTGTAAAGACTATGTCGTCCCGGGGGGGACCTTTAACTTCCTCCCGGCCACACAGGAATTTATCAGAGGCAAAACCTACCCCTATGGCAACTGGGATTAACCACTCACCAGCCCGGTAAGCACGGCGCCACCGGGCGTTTTTAGCGGCTAAAAAGCCTCTTAACAGCAGCCTTTCCCGACGCCGTTACCACCACCTCCCGATACCCCGCCACCCGCTGGATCCAGCCTTTACTTTCCAGATGGTCGAGCAGCAACGCGCCGGCTTCTCCGCCCAGGTGAAAACGCCGCTCGCTCCAGTCCAGGCAGGCGCAGCAGGCCTTCCGGCGCGGATGCGCGCTTAACGAAATGCCGAGCGTCAGGAACTGCTCCCGGCCGTACAGGGTCAGCGCTGAACCGTCAGCCTCCAGCCAGCCTTCCGCCTGCATGAAATCATAGATCTGCACCGCCACCGTACCGGCGAGATGGTCGTAGCAGGTCCGCGCCTCGCGCATGGCTTTCGGCGCGCTGGTTTTCGGCGGGGTAATACGGCTCCACGAAAGCCCCATCATCTGCTCCACCAGCGCCGCCACGTCGTGCCCGGCAAGGCGATAATAGCGATGCCGTCCTTGCGACAGGCAGGTAATCAGTTGCCCTTCAAGCAGCCGGGCGAGGTGCCCGCTGGCGGTCGACGGCGCAACGTCAGCCGCCGCGCTCAGTTCGGTGGCCGTCCACGCCCGCCCGTCCATCAGGGCACAGAGCATCTTCACGCGCGACGGATCGGCCATTGCAGCCGCTACAGCGGCAATCGCCTTTTCCAGCATCGCGCTGTTATCAGGGGGTAAACTCGTCTTAAGCATGGGCCGCCCAGGGTTCGGTGATCTCTGCGGCCAGCTTATCATCATCCGTCAGCAGAATAAGGTGATTCGCATGGTCGCTGTACTGGGTCAGGATAGACACACCGCGTGCCGCCAGCGCCGCTGCGATCTCGCCCAGCTCGCCAGGGCGTTCCTGCTTAAGCTTTCTGATCACCGGCTTTCGCACCGCCTGCACGGTAAACCCGGCGTCGAGCAGCACGCGTCGCGCTTTTTCCCCGTCTTCCACCAGGAAATGGGCATGTGTACCAAATACGCCACCGCCCTCCAGCCCCACGCCGTTGCGGCCCAGCAGCTGCCCAAAGCGCGCCAGTTCACCTGGGATATCGCGAAAAATCACATGAACGTCATACATCGGCATGCCCTCCGGTTTCAGAGGTATATTCCCGCACGACCTGCGCCACCCGAATGCGGTAGTACGCAAAAATCGACTCCCGCCCTTCGGCCTGCGCCGCCTGATGAAAGACGTTCTGCTTCCAGCGGCGTACGGCATCTTCATCCCGCCACCAGGAAAGGGAGAGGATTTTGCCGTCGGTCGTCAGGCTCTGGAACCGTTCGATATCAATAAATCCGTCGATGTCGGCCAGCAGCGGCTTAAGTTCGGCGGCCAGCTGCAGGTAGCGCGCCTGATGAGCGGGCTCGGCTTTGGCTTCGAAAAGGACTGCGATCATGGTTTTCTCTCCGTTGTGATGTTGGGGAGAGAATGCAGGAGGAAAAAGCACAATGCTTCGGCAAGAAGCGAAATGTTGTGCCGGATGGCGCTGCGCTTATCCGGCCTACGGCTCATGTAGCCCCGGTAAGCGCAGCGCCACCGGGCGGGTTTTAGCCCACAATTGACCTCGGCTCCATAAACGCCCGAATCCCCCACTCGCCCATCTCGCGCCCCACGCCGGAGTGCCTGAAGCCACCGAACGGCGCTTTCGGTTCATGGGCAAGCGTGTTCACCATCACGCGACCGGAAACAATCTGCTGCGCCACGCGTCGCGCGCGGTCAACATCGCCGCCCAGCACCATCGCGCTCAGGCCATAGTCGGTGTCGTTGGCAATGGCGATCGCCTCCGCCTCGTCCTGATAGGGGATCACGCACAGCACCGGGCCGAAGATCTCATCGCGGGCAACCGTCATCCGGTTGTTCACGTCGGCAAACAGCGTCGGACGCACAAACCAGCCGTCCTGCGTGCCTTCCGGCCGCCCTTCACCGCCCGCCAGCAGGCGCGCCCCCTCTTCGAGGCCTTTACGGATATAGCCCTGCACCCGCAGCCACTGCCTTTCGCTGACCATCGGGCCGACGTCCGTTGATTTATCGCGCGGGTCTCCGGATTTCACCGCCGCCACGGCCTGCGCCAGCGCGGCTTCGATCTCCGCCTTACGCGCCTGCGGCACCAGAATGCGCGTTCCGGCCACGCACGCCTGCCCGCTGTTCATAAACCCGGCCTGAATCACCAGCGGGATAGCCTGCGCCAGATCCACATCATCCAGCAGGATCGTCGGCGATTTACCGCCCAACTCCAGCGTCACGCGCTTAAAGCTTTCCGCCGCGTTGCGCAGGATCGCCTTGCCGGTATTCGTGGAACCGGTAAACGAAATTTTCGCCACGTCCGGATGGCGGCTAATCGTTTCGCCCACCGTCTCGCCGCGTCCGGTGACGATATTAAATACCCCTGGCGGTAATTCAGCATCGCGCAGCGCTTCGGTGACGATCCGCGTTTGCAGGGCGCTCATTTCGCTCGGCTTGACGACTGCGGTACAGCCCGCGGCGAGCGCGGCCGCCAGCTTGCCGCAGATAAACCCGGCATCGCTGTTCCACGGCGTAATCAGCCCGGCCACGCCGAGCGGCGTCATCTGCACCGTTGCTGCACCTGCGGGGGTGACAAACTCAAACGCCTCCAGCGCCTCAATGGCCTGCGCAATCACCTCCGCCGGATAGCTGGCCATCCACGCGGAGCGCGAGGCGGGCGCGCCGTACTCTTCAATGACCGCTTCCAGCAGATCGTCGTGGCGAGCGGCCACGGCGGCGTGCATACGTTTTAGCGCTGCGATGCGTTCCTGCTTTGTGGTCTGCGACCACGCCGGAAACGCCGCTTTTGCCGCCGCGATAGCGCGTTCAGCGTCAACCTCATCGGCCAGGCGAACCTGGCCGATGACCCGCGCCGTCGCCGGGTTGTACAAATCAAACCACTCGGTGCCGTGCGGAGTAACAAACTCGCCGTTAATAAAAATCTGTTCGATGGTGTGCATATAACCCTCCTCAGGCTGTGTGAGCACAGTCTGGCACGGCTTCTCCGTTGCGATAATCCACGCTATGCTGCAAGGGTTGTTTCGATTTTCAGGATAATCTATGCATCGTTCAGGTCTGACAGAGCTGGAAGTGGTGATAGCGGTGGTGCGGCGCGGCAGCTTTCGCGGCGCAGCGCAGGAGCTGGGGATGTCCGCCACGGCGGTCAGCAACGCCATCGCCGGGCTGGAGAGCCGCCTTGAGACGCGGCTTTTCAACCGCACCACCCGCAGCGTGGCGCTCACCGACGCCGGGCAGCGCTACGTGGCGCGTATCGGCCCGGCCCTGCAGGAGATCCGTCTCGCCGGGGAAGAGATCCACAGCGACACCGGAGAACCCGCCGGCACGCTGCGTCTGAACGTGCCGAACCATATCGGCACCCTGTTTCTGGACCAGCTGCTGATCGACTTTATGATCCGCTACCCGAAAATGCGCGTGGAGACCGTCAGCGAAGCGCGAATGATCGACATCGTCGCGGAAGGCTATGACGCGGGGATCCGTCTCGAAGAGTCCGTGCCGCAGGACATGGTCGCCGTGCCGCTGACCGGGGAGATCCGCCAGCTGGTCACCGCCACGCCGGACTATTTTGCACGTCACGGCATTCCGCAGACGCCGGACGATCTGCTTTCACATCAGGGGATCGGCATGCGCATGGCACACGGCGGGATCTACCGCTGGGAGCTGGCCCGTCGGGGTGAAACGTACGCCCTTGCCGTGCCGCCTCGCTTTGCGACGTCCGATCTTTTTGCCTCGATCCGAGCCGTGAAAGCGGGGTTAGGGGTGGGGTTTTTACCGGAACTCTATATTCAGGACGAGCTGAAAAGCGGGGAGCTGATGAGCGTCCTAAACGACTGGGCGCAGCCGTTTGCCGGGCTGCGCCTGTACTACCCCGGCCATCGCCACGTCCCGCCAGGGCTACGGGCGCTGGTGGCGATGGTCCGCGAGCGCGGGATTATTCCAGGTTAGCCTTATTCAGCCCGTAAGCCGCGTCCAGCGCGCCGGGTTCCATGCGGGAGGTGATCCCCAGACGGTTCCAGGCGTTGATCGCCACGATGGCGAAGTTCAGCTCTGAAATCTCCACGTCCGAGAAGTGCTCCGCCACGCTGCGGTAGAGCGCATCACTGACACCGTGAACGCCAATCTGGGTCAGCGCTTCGGTGAAGGCCAGCGCCGCTTTCTCGCGGGCGCTGAACAGCGGGGACTCGCGCCAGGCCGCCAGATGGTACAGGCGCAGCTCGCGCTCGCCGGCGATTTTCGCCTCTTTTGAGTGCATATCCAGACAGAAGGTGCAGCCGTTCAGCTGCGACACGCGAATGTCGATCAGGTGCTTCAGCGCCGGGTCGATGGAGGTTTTTGCCACCTCCATGCTCAGGGCAGACAGCGCGTTGGCGAGGGCAGGTGTAACTTTATGGTGGTTAACGCGAGTGCTCATTGTCTTTCCTCTTTTTGTGCGGCATGTGTCATGCGATGGGGCAAATCTACGCCGTTCATGACATAGTAAAAAGATACAAAAAGCGTGAAACGAGGTAGGACATGAAGCCGGGCTATCACGAGATTTATTCCCGCTATCGCGACAACATCACGCGCGGCGTGCTGAAGCCGGGCGATAAGGTGCCAGCCATCCGCGTGCTGGCGGAAGAGCTGAAGGTGGCGCGTAAAACCGTCGAAACGGCGTACGCCATTCTGACGGGCGAAGGGTATCTGGTGAGCCAGGGCGCGCGCGGCACGCGGGTTAACCCGGACTTACTGTTGCCGGATAAGACTTCCCCTGCGGAACAAACCACCGGTACGCTTCCGGCATCGCTCATCAGCCAGCGCGAGCGGGCCGGGTTTCTGCGCCCCGGCATCCCCGCCCTCGACAGCTTCCCGTATAAAAAGTGGCTGCTGCTGGCGGGCCAGGCGACGCGGGCTATGCGTCAGGAGGAGATGCTCAACCCGCCTGTTCTGGGGTGGTATCCGCTGCGCCAGGCCATTGCCAGCTACCTCAATATCTCGCGCGGGCTGTCCTGCAGCGCCGAACAGGTGCTGATCACCAGCGGCTACAGCGGCAGCCTGCGGCTGATCCTCGACACCCTCGCCAGCCGCAGCGACAAGGTGGTGTTTGAAGATCCGGGCTATTTTATGGGCCAGCAGCTGCTGAAGCGGATCGTGCCGCGCCTGCACACCGTGCCGGTCGACCGTTCAGGTATCGATACGGACTACCTGCTGCGTCACCATCGCGACGCCCGTTTTGCCATCGTCACCCCGTCGCACCAGAGCCCGCTGGCGGTCACGCTCTCCCTGCCGCGTAAGCAGCAGCTGCTCGACTGGGCCAGCCAGAACGAGGCGTGGATTATCGAAGACGATTACGACGGGGAGTTTCACTACACCCGCAAGGTGCTGCCGTCGCTGAAAAGCCTCGACCATCACGACCGGGTGATTTTTATGGGCACCTTCAGCAAAACCATCATGCCGTCGCTGCGCATGGGCTACGTGGTGATGCCCGCCAGCACCGTCGGCGCCTTTACCGACTGCGCGGACATCACCACCAGCGGCCAGCCGGTGCTGACGCAGAAGATCCTCACCGCGTTTCTCAACGAAGGGCACTTTTTCCGTCACCTGAAAAAGATGCGCGCGCTGTATCAGACCCGCCGCGACTGGATGATTGCCGCCCTGCGCGAGGTGTATGGCGATCTGTTTTTCACCGAGCAAAACGACGGCGGGATGCATATCGTGGCGTTCCTGACCAAAGGAAGCCGTGACCGGGAAGTGGCGCGCTGCTGGCAGGAACAGCAGCTGCAGGTCAATGCGCTTTCGGAGTGGTATCGCGGTTCCGGGAAGCGCTACGGGCTGGTGATGGGCTATAACAACGTGCGCTCGTATGAAGAGGCGGTTGAACTGCTGGAAAGGCCGAAGCGGCAGACGTTTGCGCTGTTGCGCTAACCATCGCCGGGTGGCGGCTTCGCCTTACCCGGCCTACGGTTTAAATATCATTGCGCGACAACCCAACGTCCTTGAGCTGCTCGTCGCTCATCTGGCTCAGGATGCGGCGGGTGCGGTTGATGCGATACCAGTTACGCAGCGTTTTTGCGATCCAGACGAACACAATAAACGGACGTTTTGAACGATTCTCGTAGAATTCCATGATGCTCTCCTCACTGTGTCAGTGGGGTTATCATCCCGGAAATCCACCCGTGCAATACAGATGCAAAAACAACTTTTGTTTAACATACAGATCCGCTAAAACAGTATCTGCATGGCAATTTTCGCAGCAATCTGTACTGGTTTTATAATCTGTATGGTGAAAACAAAGGATACAGCATGACACGCTACCAACATCTGGCCAATCTTCTGGCTGAACGCATTGAACAAGGGCTGTATCGCAGCGGCGAACGTCTGCCGTCGGTGCGCACGCTGAGCCAGGAGCACGGCGTGAGCATCAGCACCATACAGCAGGCCTACCAGATCCTCGAAAACCTCCAACTGATCACGCCCCAGCCGCGCTCCGGCTATTTTGTCTCGCCGCGCAAAGCCCAGCCGCCCGTCCCGGCGATGACGCGCCCGGTGCAGCGCCCCGTGGACGTTACCCAGTGGGATGAGGTGATGATGCTGCTCGACGCCCGCGCCGACAAAGAGATGATCTCCTTTGGCGGCGGTTCGCCGGACATTAACCAGCCGAGCCTGAAGCCCCTGTGGCGCGAGATGAGCCGCATCGCGCAGCATAATCCCGGCGAGATGCTGAGCTATGACGTGCTCGACGGGCGCCTGGAGCTGCGTGAGCAGATTGCCCGCCTGATGCTCGACGGCGGCTCCACCGTCTCGGCAAGCGACATTGTCATTACCAACGGCTGCCACGGCGCGCTGTCTATCGCCCTGCTCTCGGTGTGCAAACCGGGGGATATCGTGGCGGTGGAATCGCCGTCGTTTCACGGCACCATGCAGATGCTGCGCGGGTTTGACATCAAGGCGATTGAAATTCCGACCGATCCCGAGACCGGAATCAGCATCGAAGCGCTAGAGCTGGCAATGGAGCAGTGGCCAATCAAGGCGGTGATCCTGGTGCCCAACTGCAATAACCCGCTCGGGTTTATCATGCCGGAAGCGCGGAAAAAGCAGGTGCTGGCCCTCGCCCAGCGGCACGATATCGTGATTGTCGAGGATGATATTTACGGCGAGCTGGCGGCAGAGTACCCGCGCCCGCGCACCATTCATTCGATGGATATCGACGGCCGCGTGATCCTCTGCAGCTCGTTTACCAAAACCGTGGCGCCGGGCCTGCGCGTCGGCTGGATTGTGCCGGGGCGCTACTACGACCGGGTGATGCACATGAAATACGCCGCCGGCGGGTTTAACGTGCCGGGCACGCAGATGGCGGTGGCGGCGTTTATTCGCGACGGTCATTACCATCGCCACGTGCGCCGTATGCGCCAGATTTATCAGCAGAATATGGAAACCTACACCTGCTGGGTGCGGCAGTATTTTCCGGCAGAGATTTGCGTCACGCGCCCGCAGGGCAGCTTCCTGCTGTGGATTGAGCTGCCGGAGAAGGTCGATATGGTATGCGTCAGCAAGCAGCTGTGCCGGCTGAAGATCCAGGCCGCGGCCGGGTCGCTGTTTTCCGCCTCCGGGAAGTACCGCAACTGTCTGCGGATCAACGTGGCGCTGCCGCCGACGGACAAAAACCGCGAGGCGCTGAAGAAGCTGGGTGAAGCGATTGTGATTGCGATGGAGGAGTAGTGTTTTGCCGGGTGGCGGCTTCGCCTTACCCGGCCTACGTTCTTGCCGTTGTAGGCCCGGTAAGCGCAGCGCCACCGGGCAACAGGCCGCACTACTCGTCGAAGTACCAGTACCCCTGGTTAATCAGCCCGGTGAGCTCCTCGACAAACGCCGGGTTGTTCAGCGCATCGCCCAGCTCGGCCTGGCCCAACTCGGTGTAGCGGCACAGCGCATCCGCCGCCTTCGCGTCTACCGTCTCCAGCTGTTCGCTGTTGATGAAGAAGCTGCCGTTGATGTTCAACACGCGCAGGCCGCTCAGGCGAGACAGCATTTCGCCGCCCTGCAGCGCGTCCAGCACCTCTTCCGGCGCGTACGGCGGCTCGGCGGCGGCGATATCCAGCTCGTGGCGCGGCGTGGAGACAAAGCTGCCGAACCATTTTGTGAAATCATCGGGCTTGCCGATCATGTCAATCATCATCTGACGAATGCGATCGAGCTCGTACTGCTCCACGCGGCCCGGGTGTTCGCGGCAGGTCAGATCCGGATCGCTGTAGTGCTCGCCGCCCAGATCGTTTTCCAGCGCGTAATCGGCGAAGCTGCTGATCAGATCGCGACCGTTTGGCCCGCGGAAGCCGACGGAGTAGTTGAGCGCCGTCTCATGGGTAAAGCCGTCGTGCGGGAATCCAGGCGGGATGTAGAGGATATCGCCCGGGGCCAGATCTTCGTCGATGATCGGCTCGAACGGATCCACGTGCAGCAGCGCCGGATGCGGGCAGAACTGACGCATCGGCAGCTTGTCACCCACGCGCCAACGGCGGCTGCCCATCCCCTGAATGATAAACACGTCGTACTGATCGATATGCGGACCCACGCCGCCGCCCGGCACGGAGAAGGAGATCATCAGGTCATCCAAACGCCAGTCCGGCAGAACGCGGAACGGACGCACCAGCTCCGCCGCGGGCATATGCCAGTGGTTCACCGCCTGCGCCAGCAGCGACCAGCCGGTTTCGCCCAGATCGTCAAAGTGCTCAAACGGGCCGTTGCTGGCCTGCCATTTGCCGTTGAAATGGCTCACCAGACGGCTATCGACCTCCGGCTCCATCGCCAGCCCTGCCAGCTCGTCCGGGGTAATCGGGTCGACAAAGTTCGGGAAGGCATTTTTCAGCACGACGGGTTGTTTTTGCCAGTATTTCTCAAGAAATTCCGGCCAGTTCAGGTTCAGTTGATACGCCATGGGTAGCACCAGTGAGAAGGGAAACAGGCGCGATTATAGGCAAGAAGGCAGAAGGGGAACTTGTCATGGGTCAAACCCGCACGTGTAGGTCGGGTAAGGCGAAGCCGCCACCCGACACAAACACGCCGCGAAAACTTAATCCAGCTTCAGCTCGTCATAGTGGGTAATCAGTTTACCCACGATACCGTAGTCCAGCGCTTCCGCCGGCGACATCCAGAAGTTGCGGTCGGTGTCTTTTTTCACTTTTTCCAGCGGCTGACCGGTGGCGTCGGCGATCAGCTTGTTCACACGATCCAGCATGCGGATGATCTCGCGCGCTTCGATCTCAATATCCGTCGCCTGACCGCGCACGCCGCCCAGCGGCTGGTGGATCATAAAGCGGGTATTGGGCAGCGAGTAGCGGTGCTCTTTTTTCGCGGCCAGGAAGATGGTGATCCCGGCGCTCGCGACCCAGCCGGTGCCGATCACGTGCACTTCCGGACGAATGAATTTGATGAAGTCGTGGATGGTGTCGCCCGCTTCCACGTGGCCGCCCTGGCTGTTGATGTACAGCTTGATCGGATCGTTGCTGACGCTTTGCAGCAGGATCATCTGGGTGATCACTTTCTGCGCCAGCTCCTGGTTGATCTCACCGGAAATCACAATCGAACGGGACTCCAGCAGTTTTTGCTGCAGAGCGCCCGCGCCGTTTGACCCTTCCGCTTTTTCCTTGTCGCTTTCTTTCAGTGTGTAGTGCATTGTTATGTCCTCAGCATTTAGCGCTCAAAACCAGAGTGTAGCCTGTTTTACCGATCAAAGTCCTCACCGGCAAATCACGAGGGAGCTCGTGCACATTGCCCATGTTGCACGCGTTTCGTTCCTTCACCGCCCCCGCCCGGATCGCTATACTTCATATGATTATCATATTGTTAAATGATAATTATATTTAATGTGTTAAGATGAAAGTCAGCATAAACAGTCCCTTACGTCACTCCTGGGGCTGTTTGCATCCTCGACATGTAAAACAGCACCGGGGCGGTGAATGGAACACATTGTGTATGTGGTTGATGACGATGACGCAGTCAGACAGTCCGTGATCGGGCTGCTGGAATCCGCTGACTTAAACGCCATCGGCTTTTCATCGGCAGAAGCGTTTCTTCAGCACCGCTTTGAAGAGCTCCCTTCGTGTGTGGTCCTCGATATGCAGATGCCCACCATCTCCGGTTTTGATGTAGCAGATGCCCTCAAGGACAGCGGGCGCGAGATCCCGATTATTTTTCTCACCGGCCACGGCACCATCCCGATGTCGGTGCGCGCCATTAAAGGCGGCGCTTACGAATTTCTTACCAAACCCGTCGAATCCACCGCGCTTATCGACGCCATTGAGTCAGCGCTGCAGCTGGCGGAAAACAACGCCGAGCGCAATAAAGAGCACTACGCCCTGAAGCAGCGCCATCTCTCCCTCACGCCGCGCGAACACGAGGTGCTCACGCTGGCGATAAGCGGCATGCTGAACAAGCAAATTGCCGCCGAGCTGGGCGTCAGCGAGATCACGGTGAAAGTGCATCGCCGCCGCGTAATGGAGAAAATGCAGGTGCGCTCCGTGGCAGAGCTGGTCAGGGCCGTTGAGCGCCTGACCAAAAGCCAGCCTGCGGAGTAACGTTTACCCTTCCTGCGCCGCCAGCGGCAGCGCAAAGGCAAACACCGTGCCGTAAGGCTCCCGGCGGCGCGCGCTCAGCTTCCCGCAGTGGCGCTCGATGATGCTGGCGCTGATGGTCAGCCCCATCCCCATCCCCTGCGCTTTGGTGGAGTAGAACGAGTCAAAGATCTGCTCCAGCCGCTCGGGCTCAATGCCGCTCCCGGTATCGGCGATCTCAACGATCGCTTTCCCGTCCGCGTTGCTGGTGCTGAGGGTGATAGTGCAGGCGCGATCCTTCACCTCTGCCATCGCCTCAACGGCGTTCATCACCAGGTTAAGCAGCACCTGCTGGATCTGCACGCTATCGCCGGTGATAAAGCTGTCCTGCGCCTTCAACAGGTAATCAACGCTAATGTGTCGCTGCTCCAGCTCGCTGCGGGAGAGCGCGATGATATGGTGGATCAGATAGTGCAGATCGATGCGCGAGAAGGTGGGATCCTGCTTGCGGGTCAGGGACTGGATGCTGCGAATGATCTCCCCCGCCCGCGCGCCTTCCGCGGCGATCTCTTCCAGCCCTTCCCGCACTTTATCCAGCCGGGCCGGCTCCCGGCTGAGCCAGCGCAGGCTCGCTCCGGCGTTAGAGACGATCGACATCAGCGGCTGGTTGATCTCGTGGGCGATGGAGGAGGTCAGCTGCCCGACGGTGGTGGCGCGGGACACCCTCGCCAGATCCGCCTGCGCCACCCGCATGGCATCCTCCGCGGCGCGCTGGCTGGTGATATCGGTGATGATGCCGTAATACTCGTTCACCTCGCTGCCCACGCCCACCGGATCGCCAATCCCGAGGATATAGCGCGTTGAACCGTCGGTACGCTTGACCCGAAACTCCGCGCGCATGGAGAGCCCTTCGCGCACGCTCTGCGTGACGATGGTGCTGATGCGGGCGTAATCGTCTTCATGAACGAAGGTCAAAAACTCCGCCATGGAGATCATCTTTTGCTGCTCGGGCAGGCCGAGGATGCGGGCGTACTCCTCCGAGACAAACATCAGATCCTGCTCCAGCTCCCAGCGCCAGCTGCCGGTGTGGCTGATCTGCTCGCCCAGCATCAGCGAGGTCTGGCTGGCGCGCAGCTCTTTTTCCACCCGACGGCGCTGGATGTTCTCCCCCAGCAGCTCGGCGTACAGCCGCGCCGTCTCCAGGGAGACCGCGGCCTGCGCCCCCAGCAGGCTCACCACGCGAGAATGCTCGGCGGTGAAGACTTCCGGCATCAGGCGGTTTTCCAGGTAGAGCACGCCCACCAGCCGCGCCTGTTTGAACATCGGGACGCACATGACGGCCGCTCCCGAGGTCACCAGATAGGGATCCTGACTGAAGGGGTGAAACTCCTCCGGCTTACCGGTGCGGATCTCCTGCCCGGTGCGGATCACCGCCGCCAGCACCGACAGGGGCATGTCGGTCGCCGTCGGCACGTCTTTCAGGATCCGCACCCGCACGCCTTCGGTGCTGGTCCAGGCGCTGGCCTCGATCTCCGGGATCAGGTTATCGCTCACGCGAAGCAGCAGGCCGCGCTGCGCCCCGGCGCGTTCGAGGAGGATCGTCATCAGGTTTTCGATTAAGCGCTCGAGGTTGATCTCTTCCGACAGCGCGCGGGAGGCTTTGATGACGCTCTGCAGATCGCGGATGGTCTCGTTCTGGGCGAAGGCCACCGTGTCATAGGCGCTCGCCTGCCCGGAGGCCAGCAGATGCGGGAAATCCTGCTCCAGCTGGCGCACCTTGGCCTGCGCGCCCGCCCGGCCCCAGGCGGCAATTGCGCCGCGGAAGTGTGCGTCCGAGGCGGTCGGGTAGCCGCAGGCCATCGCAAAGCGCCCCGCCAGCTCGTGGGCCAGGGCATTAATCGGATTAAATCCGCCCTCGCGGGAGAGCCGGACCGCCTTCTCATACTGCTCAAGCGCGATGCTGTTCATCCCGTCAAGACGCACGATTTCGGCGTAGATCAGCGCCTCTTTATCCGCGAACGTGCCGGGATTAATGCGCGCCCAGAGGGCGATTTTGTCATAGTGGGCGTGAATGCTGCGACGGTGGTTCGCCGAGAAGGTCTCCGGCGTTAGCTGACGCGAAAGCGCCAGGGCGCTGTAAAGATGGTAATCCAGCAGATGGATATGCCCAGGCGCAGACCACGCGTACCACCCCGCCATCTCGAGATCCGCCTGCGCGTCGGCATACTCGCCGCAGGTAAAGTGCGCCATGCCGCGGTAGAGCCAGTACCAGAACAGCATGGTGGAGGTCTGCTCCGGCGCCTGCTCCGGCGACGCGGGCAGCAGCGCCTCCGGCAGCACCTGCGATGCGGTCCAGGTGCCGATAACCGGCGTGCGCAGGAACTCAACGTAGCCGCGCTGGACCATCAAAATGGTCTCCACGTCCTGGAAGTGGGTTTTACGCACGAACGCCAGGCCGCGATCGATGCTGGTCAGCACCCCGTCCAGGTGATCGCCCCGGGAGAGGAAGTTAATGACCTGGTGGCAGGCCGCAAAGCAGGCCATCGTCATATCCCCGTGGGTCACCGCCGAGGTAAAACAGGCTTTCGCGCACTCGATGGTAAACGATAAAGGCTGGGTCCAGACGCTGAGCTGGTCGAGCGGCAGCAGGGTTTTGGCTTCGAACGCGTCGTAGCCGTGGCGATTCACCAGCTCGCGGGCCAGGGTGCCGTACTGGAAGCCGAGGCGATACTCGGCGTAGCGGTGGCCCATCAGCACGCCAAACCAGGCCATCGCCGTGGTGGAGGCGCCGGTAATACCGTGGTCGAGCGTCAGGTGCATCATGCGGCAAAGCAGCAAAAAGTGCAGGCGCGGACAGATGAAGCTGGCGCAAATGCTGGCGCTGTATAGCAGGTTCATCACCGCTTCGGTTTCCGGGTTATCCATCCGCGAGAGCGGGGCAAACAGGGTTTGCGGCGCGTCGCCCGCGCGATTACAGAAGTGTTCCCAGGCCTCGTCGCAGTCGGCATCTTCCGGATAGCGGCCGATCTGAATACCGAATACCCCCAGCCAGCAGAGCGCCGCCTCCAGCGCCAGACGGCTATCCGACTGGCGAATGTACACTTCCACCAGCAGATTGGCCGCCAGCGCCTTTTCGGTCAGCCCACCGGGGCAGCCGAGAATGGCGTCACACAGCTCGCGGGTGCGCTCCAGGTGCCCCAGCGCAAACTCGCAGCCCGCCTCTTCGATATCGAGCATAAAGTCTGACACCGTCCCGGCGTTGCCCAGCGCTCGGGCAGTCTGGATATAGCTCAGCGCCGAGAGATAATCCCCCGAGCGTTTCGCGCGTCGCGCGGCCAGCAGGCTCAGCTCGCGGAACATCTGGCGCTGCGGGGCGGGCTGGATGCTGTCCAGCGCGGCCGTGACGTGATGTACGGCGCGAAACAGCAGCTCGTTCCCCGCCGCCTGCCGCGCGGCGTCGGCCAGCAGGCTGGCGGTAGTCAGATGAAGATGGCTTTTCTCATGCCGATCCAGCAGCGCAAAGGCGGCCTCCTGCACCCGGTCGTGGGTGAAGGAGTACGCTTTCTCCGTCAGCACGATCAGCTGCGCCATGACCGCCGGATGCAGCGCGTAGCGCATTTCCGCCATCGATATACCAACCACGCGGCAGATCATCTCCATTTCGCCCGTGCCGCCGAGGCAGGCAAGGCTGCCCAGCAGGCGACGCGTCTCGTCGGGCAACTCTTCCAGCTTCTCCAGCACCAGGGTGACGACGTTTTCGGTGTAATGCCGGGCGCGGATCGCCTGCAGATCGTAGTGCCACTTGTCCTGATATTTGTTGTGCACCACCAGCCCGTCATCGACGATGCGGCGGAAAAATTCGTGTACAAAGAGCGGGTTGCCCCCGGTCTTTTCATGGATCAGCGTGGCGAGGTCGGTCGTCGCCGTGCTGCGGGTACGAAATACCGTCCCCAGCCAGCGGGACACGGCTTTGACAGAGAGCGCCTGCGGGACAATTTCGCTCGCGTGCTGTGCCGCCTCCGGCAGGCTCGCCAGCTGCTGTTGCAGCGTGGGTTCGGACAGCGAACCGATATCGCGGTGAGCGACCACCACCAGCAGCGGGATCGCGCCGCAGTTCACCAGCAGGTAGTTGAGCGTATGCAGGCTGGCGGCGTCGCTCCACTGGAGATCGTCGAGTACCAGCACCAGCGGGCAGCCCTGCGAGGCAAAGGTTTTCACCAGCGCCAGCACCATATGGCTGAAGCGCGCCCGGGCATCAATGGAAAACGTATCCGCCGGGAAGCGCGGTTTGCGCTCAAGCAGCAGGCCCAGCTCGGGCACGAGGCTCACGGCCAGCGCCTCGTGTCCTTCCAGGGCGCGAGAAAGACGGATTTTCCATTTCGCCACCTCGTCTGCCGGCAGGCCCAGCAGGTGCAGGGTCAGGGGGCGGAATGCGGAGCTTAATACACCGTAGGGCAATGACGGTGAAAACTGATCCACTTTGCCCACCGCCAGCAGCACCGTACGCTGCTGGAGCGTTTTTAACGCCGTCGCAATGATAGAGGATTTGCCGATCCCCGACGGCCCGCCGATGGTCACCAGCTCCGGCACGCGGTTCTGCCCCACCCGCTCAAACGCGGCAATGACGTCATTCGCCTGCGGATGCGTCGCGAACAGCGAGTCCGCCAGAAGGATCGCCGGGGTGCGGTCCTGCTGGCCGGGGGTAAAGGCGACGATCTCGCCCTCACCGGTCAACGTCGCCTGGCAGCGGCGGAGGTCGGCAATCAGCCCGTCAACCGTCTGGTAGCGGTTATCGGGGTGCTTCTCCAGCAGCTTCAGGATGATGGTCGACAGCATTCCCGGCACGTCAGGGCGTATCGCATCCGGGGCCAGCGGCGCCGAGGCAATATGGTAGTGCGCCCAGTTGGTCCGATCGTCCTCCCCCAGTTCAAACGGCAGGCGTCCGGTCAGGAGTTCATACAGCACCACGCCGAGGCTGTAGAGATCGCTGCGGCCATCGACGGGGCGCTGGGTGCGGGAGGTGTGCTCCGGGGACATATACGCCGGCGTGCCGCCTGAAACGGCAAGCCGGGTCTGCGCGAAGGCGCCGGAGAGGCTGCATGAAAGGCCAAAGCTGCCCAGACGGCAGGTGGCATCGTGATGAACAAAAATATTGCCGGGCTTGATATCGCCGTGGATCAGGTTTTGCAGATGCATCTGGCGCAGAGGAACGCAGATCTGGATCGCCAGCTCGATAAAGCGCGCGATCCCCGAGATCGCCCTGCCCGCGCGCCGCGCCAGCAGCTCAAACGAAAACGGGGCGTACACCAGCGCGAAGCGTCCCCGGTACTGTGTGGACGCGACGGCGCGAATGGCCCAGCTGTCCTGCAGCGCGTCACGCAGCGCAAACTCGTTTTTCAGCAGCCGGGTGGCCCGCTCTTCCTCTTCGTCGCTGACCGCGGTGGCGATAATGAACGAGCCGCCGGAATGAGGATGTCGCGCGTGCATCCAGGCGATTCCGCCCTCCTGCGCCAGCACGGTAAAAATCACATCCTCTTTAAGGACAAAAACCCGCCCCTGGTGAAGATTCCCCTGGGCGGGCCAGAATGCAGGCTGCTCGTGTTCGTTCATCCGCGATCCTTATTGTCGGCGGGCCAGCTCCCGCTGAATATGATCCAGCAGAATATCGATGTTAATCGGCTTACGCAAAAAAGCAGCGGCGCCCAGACCGAGAGCATACCGCTGCATATTTTCATCAGCATGGCCGGAGATAAAGAGCACGGGCGGAGGCGGTACGGCCAGCAGCCGCAGCTTGTCAAACAGCTCAAGGCCGCTCATGCCCCGGAGCTTGATATCGGTGATCACCAGCGCCGCGCCGGACAGGGCAAGCGGATGGCTCAGAAATACCTCTGCCGAATCAAACGTGTCGGTTGAATAGCCTTCCGACTCCAGGAGATTACTCAACCCGCTGCGGACGGAACGTTCGTCATCAATGATGGCAATGCGCCACGGCAGCGTCATGCTGTTATTCCTCTAACCAGTCATTTAACGTCGCGAGGGTCCTTCGCGGGCGCAGGGGGCGCCGTGCCGCTGATTTTCGGTACGCATTCGTGACGAAACCAGGCGAGGGTGAGCGGTTCGCGACTCAGTAAACGTCGTCCCACCGGGATGAGCTGTTCGCCCACCAGCATGCCGAACAGGCCAAGCAGGGCGACAACCGGCGGTGCCGGGGAATGGACGTCGAGCAGAGCGTAAATTACCCCAGCAACCACGCCGCACACCAGCGAAATTATCCATGCTTTCATGATGACGCTCCCGTCTGCGATGCCGCCTGCGGAACGGTCACCTGAGGAGGTGGGGCGCCGTCGCGGGATAAGAGATGGCGCGTCGCCTGTTCGCCCGCCAGCATCCCGAGCAGGCCAATCAGCGCCAGCGCGGGCGGCGCGGGGGAGCGCACCTTCAGCACGGCATACATCAGGCCAATCAACACGCCTGCCGCAAGGGATATCAGCCCAGTACTCATCGTGAACTCCAGAGAAAGAGACAGCGGCGAGCCGGATGAGGGACCAGCCCGCCGACGGGACTTAGCGAGCCGGGACCGGCGCTAAGGTGCGGTGCTCGCTCTTCTGGCGAGACGGCGCTTTATGCACCATGGTGTAGGCGTAATCCACGCCCATGCCGTACGCGCCGGAGTGCTCGCGCACGATGTCCATCACCGCGGTGTAGGTCTCTTTACGCGCCCAGTCGCGCTGCCACTCCAGCATTACCTGCTGCCAGGTCACCGGGATCACGCCCGCCTGGATCATGCGCTGCATCGCGTAGTCGTGGGCTTCTTTGGAGGTGCCGCCGGACGCGTCCGCCACCATATAAATTTCGTAGTCGCCTTCCAGCATCGCGCACAGGGCAAAGCTGTTGTTGCACACTTCGGTCCACAGACCGGCCACCACGACCTTCTTCTTGCCGTTGGCCTTCAGCGCGTCGCGCACCTTCTGGTCGTCCCAGGAGTTCATGGAGGTACGCTCCAGAATGTCCTGACCCGGGAACACGTCCAGCAGCTCAGGATAGGTGTTACCGGAGAAGCTTTCGGTCTCTACGGTGGTGATGATGGTCGGGATGTTGAACACCTTAGCCGCTTTCGCCAGCGCCACGGTGTTGTTTTTCAGCACCTGGCGGTCAATTGACTGCACGCCAAACGCCATCTGTGGCTGATGATCGATAAAGATGATCTGACAGTTCGCAGGGGTTAACACTTCGAGCTTTGAAGAGGTCATAGCATTTTCCAGTGGTTAAGGGTATAAATCGCCGCGAGCGCCGCGACGATAAAGTCACCCTCATCCTGCGGTTTTCCCTCTCCGCGCGTAATTATCTCTTCGTATAGTTAACCTTAGGTATAGTTATACTTTGGTATACCTATCCTATTGTATAACTGGATCTTTGCCGAAACCGGTTCCCATAATCCTGACCATTCCCCTCTCAGTCAGGAGCAGTTATGGTTACCCTCGGTAAAGCCGATCTCATTCTGGTTAACGGCCAGTTTCACACCGTCGATCGCGAGAATCCTGTCGCGGAAGCCGTTGCCGTGCGCGACGGAAAATTTCTGGAAGTGGGTACCGTCGCCGAGGTGATGCAGCACCACGGCGACGGCACCAAAGTGGTCGACTTAAAAGGCCACACCGCCATCCCCGGCCTGAACGACTCGCACCTGCACCTGATCCGCGGCGGGCTGAACTACAACCTCGAGCTGCGCTGGGAAGGCGTGCCCTCCCTGGCCGACGCCCTGCGGATGCTGAAAGAGCAGGCGCTGCGCACCCCGTCGCCCCAGTGGGTGCGCGTGGTGGGCGGCTGGACCGAGTTCCAGTTTGCCGAGCGTCGCATGCCGACCCTGGACGAAATTAACGACGCCGCGCCGGATACCCCGGTCTTCATCCTGCACCTGTATGACCGCGCCCTGCTCAACCGCGCCGCGCTGAAGGTGGTCGGCTACACCAAAGACACGCCAAACCCGCCGGGCGGCGAGATCCAGCGCGACGCCAACGGCAACCCGACCGGGATGCTGATCGCCCGTCCGAACGCCATGATCCTCTACGCCACGCTGGCCAAAGGGCCGAAGCTGCCGCTGGAGCAGCAGGTTAACTCCACCCGCCAGTTCATGCGCGAGCTCAACCGACTGGGGCTGACCAGCGCCATCGACGCGGGCGGCGGCTTCCAGAACTACCCGGAAGATTACGAGGTGATCGCCGAGCTGCACGCGAAAAAGCAGATGACCATCCGCATCGCCTACAACCTCTTTACCCAGCGCCCGGGCCACGAGCTGGAAGACTTTGAAAAATGGACCGACATGCTCACGCCGGGCCAGGGCAGCGACTTCTTCCGCCACAACGGCGCGGGCGAGATGCTGGTCTTCTCCGCCGCCGATTTTGAAGATTTCCTCGAGCCGCGCCCGGATCTCGCGCCGGGCATGGAGGACGAGCTGGAGCGCGTGGTACGCCATCTGGTGGAGCACCGCTGGCCGTTCCGCCTGCACGCCACCTATAACGAATCCATCAGCCGCATGCTGGACGTGTTCGAGAAGGTGAACCGCGACATTCCGTTCAACGGCCTGCACTGGTTCTTCGACCATGCGGAAACCGTGTCACAGGCCAACATCGACCGCATCAAAGCGCTCGGCGGCGGCATTGCCGTGCAGCACCGCATGGCCTTCCAGGGGGAATACTTTGCCGAGCGTTACGGCATCGAAGCCACCCGCCACACGCCGCCGGTGGCGAAAATGCTCGAGACCGGCGTACCGGTGGGCCTGGGAACGGACGCCACCCGCGTGGCGAGCTACAACCCGTGGACCGCGCTCTACTGGCTGGTCTCCGGCCGCACCGTCGGCGGGATGCAGATGTACGATCACAGCGCCCGTCTGGACCGCGATACGGCCCTGATGCTCTGGACCCAGGGCAGCGCGTGGTTCTCCAGCGAGCAGAACCAGAAGGGGCAGATTAAAGTCGGCCAGCTTGCCGACCTGGCGGTGCTGAGCAAAGACTACTTCCGCGTGCCGGAAGAGGAGATCAAGGGCATCGAGTCCGTTCTCACGGTGGTCAACGGCGATATCGTTTACGCCACGGGCAGCTTTGGCCCGCTCGCGCCGCCGGCCATCCCGGTCCTGCCCGAGTGGTCCCCGGTGGTGAAGGTGCCGGGCCACTACCGCAGCGCGCCGCCGCAGGCCGCACGCGTGGGCATGAGCGCCGTCCACCACTGCAGCGGCCCGTGCGGGGTTCACAGCCACCAGCACGATTTCGCCCGCACGTCAGCGATGCCGGTGTCCGACGATAACGCTTTCTGGGGGGCGCTGGGCTGCAGCTGCTTTGCATTCTGATGAAAAACACTACCATGCCGCCCCGGATCGACCTGGGGCTGTTCTTCCTGCGCCTGACCGGCAGCCTGCTGCTGCTCTATGTGCACGGCCTGCCGAAGATGCTGCACTTCAGCGAAGAGCTGACGCGCATTGAAGATCCGTTCGGCTTCGGGCCTTACGCGAGCCTGATCCCGGCGATTGTCGCCGAGGTGATCTGCCCGCTGTTGATCGTTGCGGGCGTCTACACCCGCCTGGCGTGCCTGCCGATTATCGCCGTGCTGCTGGTGGCGATGCTGGCGGTCCACCCGAACTGGTCGATTGCCGAAGGGCAGTTTGGCTGGCTGCTGCTGATTATCTTCACCACTCTCGCCCTCACCGGGCCGGGCCAGTGGCGGCTGCAGCGTAAGGCAACGGAGAGGTTCGCATGACCCAGGTTAACGACGTTCGCGACGCACACGTCGAGACGACGCCCGCATCGACGGTTTCACCCTGGCAGCCGCTGAGCCAGCCGGTGTTCCGCATGCTGTGGATCGCCACGGTGGTCTCTAACGTCGGCTCATGGATGAGCGACGTCGGCATCAACTGGAGCATGCTGACCCTGAGCGCCGACCCGCTGGATATCGCGCTGGTGCAGGCGGCCAGCAGCCTGCCGATGTTCCTCTTCGCCCTGCCGTCCGGGGTGATGGCGGACATCGTTGACCGGCGTAAATACCTGCTCTTCTCCCAGTTGTGGGTGTTCATCGCCGCCGCCGGGCTGACGGCGCTCTCCTTCACCGGACACGTCACCCCGACCGTGCTGCTGGTGGCGACGTTTCTGCTGAGCGTGGGGGCGGCGATGAGCTCGCCGCCGTTCCAGGCCGTGGTGCCCGATCTGGTGAGCAAGCCGGAGCTGGGCGCCGCCGTGGCGCTGAACTCGCTCGGGGTGAACATCAGCCGGGCGATTGGCCCCGCGCTGGGCGGTTTCCTGCTGTCGCTCGCCGGGCCGTGGATGGTGTTTGCCCTGAACGCGCTGTCCGTGGTGGGCGTGGCGTGGGTACTGTGGCGCTGGCGTCCGGCCCCGTCCATTCAGCGTCTGCCGCCGGAGCACTTCTTCTCTGCGGTGCGCACCGGCATCCGCTACGTGCACGCCGCCCCGGTGCTGCGCAACGTGCTGGTGCGTACCGTGGCGTTCTTTGTCTTTGGCAGCGCGGGCTGGGCGCTGCTGCCGCTGGTGGCGCGCCGCGAGCTGGGCCTGGGCCCGGCGGGCTACGGCGTGATGCTGGCGTGCATTGGACTGGGGGCGATTGCCGGGGCCATCCTGCTGCCGCGCCTGCGCCAGCGGCTGAACGCCGACCGCCTGATGGTGGCCGCGAGCCTGGTCTTTGCCCTCACCATGCTGGCGCTGGCGTTTGTGCGCCACGTCTGGCTGCTCAACCTGTTTGAGTTCTTCACCGGTTTCGCGTGGATTGCGGTGCTCTCGACGCTGAACCTCGGTGCCCAGCGCAGCGCCGCCCGCTGGGTGAAGGCCCGCGCGCTGGCGGTCTACCTGACGGTGTTCTTCGGCTCGATGACCACGGGCAGCGCCATCTGGGGGCAGATTGCCTCCCGGTTCGGCACCCCGACCGCGCTGGTTGTCGCCACGCTGGGGATGGTGCTGGCAAGCGCCACCGTATTCCGCTGGAAGCTGGAGAAAGATCCGGAATTAAACCTCGACCTGAGCGGCCAGCCGCTGGACGGCGTGGAGATCGACCTGCCGAACGAGCGTGGCCCGGTGCTGGTCTCGCACGAGTACATCATCGACCCGCACAACGCAAAAGCCTTCCTGGAGGCGGTCCACGAGCTGCGCCGGGTGCGACGCCGCGCCGGGGCGATGAGCTGGGCGGTGTACGAGGATATTGAGCGTCCCGGCCTGTTTATCGAGACCTTCCTGATGGGCTCGTGGATTGAGCATCTGCGCCAGCAGGAGCGCCACACTATGAATGACCTCCTGCTGCAGAGCCGCGTTCTGGCTTTTCATCAGGGCACAACATCACCGGCAATTCGTTATCTGGTCGCGCCGGTATAACCATAACCATCACCTGCACAGGAATACACTATGGCAACGTTTAAGGCAAAAGACGGCACGCAGATTTACTACAAAGAAGGCGGCGCGGGCAAACCGGTTCTCTTCAGCCACGGCTGGCCGCTGGACGGCGACATGTGGGACAGCCAGCTGAACTACCTGGCCGAGCGCGGCTTCCGCGCCATCGCCTTTGACCGCCGCGGCTTTGGCCGCTCGGATCAGCCGTGGAACGGCTACGACTACGACACCTTTGCGTCCGACATTAACGACCTGATCACCACCCTGGACCTCCAGGACGTGACGCTGGTGGGCTTCTCCATGGGCGGCGGCGATGTGACCCGCTACATCAACAACTACGGCAGCGCGCGCGTGGCCGGTCTGGCGCTGCTGGGCGCGGTCACGCCAATCTTTGGTAAATCTGAGACCTTCCCGCAGGGTGTGGATCAGAGCGTGTTCGACGGCATTCGCGACGGACTTCGTAAAGATCGCGCCCAGTTCATCAGCGACTTCGCCACCCCGTTCTACGGCACCAACGCCGGGCAGACCGTTTCCGCCGGTGCCCTGACCCAGACGCTGAACATCGCCCTGCTGGCGTCCCTGAAGGGCACCATCGACTGCGTGACCGCCTTCGGCGAAACCGACTTCCGCCCGGATATGGCGAAAATCGACGTGCCGACGCTGGTGATCCATGGCAGCAACGACCAGATCGTGCCGTTTGAAAGCACCGGCAAGCTGGCGGCAGAGACGATCAAAAACGCCACGCTGAAGGTTTACGACAACGCGCCGCACGGCTTCGCGCTGACCCACCAGGACCAGCTTAACGAAGATCTGCTGGCGTTTGTGAAGTCGCTGTAATTTTCTGTAGGCCGGGTAAGGCGCAGCCGCCACCCGGCGCTTTCGCAGACGCGTTGCGCTCCGCCAGCAGCCGACAAATCTCCGCGTGCTTCTCCTCGGTAAAGGTAAAGCGCGACATAAAGCCCATGCGGATCAGCGAGCCTATCGCCGGCAGCAGGCAAATCCCGAAGAACAGCCCCGACAACACGCTCTCGCTCTGGATTTGCGCCTGCGGCACGTAGCCGATCATCGTCAAAAACACGCCGATGAGCCCGCCGCCCACCGCCACCGACATCTTGCCGGTGAAGGTCTGCCCGGAGAAGGTGATCGCCGCGCAGCGCTTGTGGGTGTGGTACTCCGCGTACTCGATGGTGTCGGCAATCATCGACGAGGTGAGGATGTTGGTCATCATCACGAACAGCGTGCTCAGGCCGAGCAGAATAAACAGCATCGTCACCTGCTGATAGCCAACAAACCACATCACCACGCGCACCGCCACGTCCAGCCCGCAGAGGATCATAAACAGCTTCCGCTTCTGCATCCGGCGCGTCAGCATCGGGGCGACCAGGCACAGCACCGCCGCGACTATCCCCATCACGCCAATCGCCATCTGCAGGCTGCCGTCGCCCAGGTTGTTGATAAAGAAGTAGATATAGAGACCACCCGCCACGTTGTGGAACACGCAGAAGAAGAACGACAGCAGGACGATAAACAGCGGCTTGTTCTGACGCAGGTTGTGGAAGGTGTCGCGGATGGTCACCTTCTCCGGGCTCGGCGGCACGCGCTCTTTGATCTGCATAAAGCCGTTAAGCATCAGCGGCAGGCCCACCAGCATCATCACCAGCGCCGCCATAAAGTAGCCTTTATCGTTGCTGTACTGGGCGAAATAGGCCGCCAGCTTCGGGAAGAAGATGTTGGCGCAGGCAATCCCGGCGTTCACCCCGAGCATCGCCGCCGTCACCGCGCGGGTGCGCTGCCCGGAGTCGTTGGTCATCACCGACGACATCGACCAGAACGGGATATCGGAGATGGCGTACAGCGTCCCCCACAGGATATACGTCACCCCGGCGTAGAGGATTTTGGTGGTCATGTCCGCTTCGATTTTATAGAACGACAGCAGCGTGACGCCGGTGATCAGCAGCGGGGCGATCAGCAAAAAGTGGCGAAACTTGCCGAACCGGCTGTTAATGGTATCCATAATGCTGGCAAACAGCGGATCGTGAACCGCGTCCCACGCGCGGGCAATCAGGAAGATGGTGCTCGCCGCCAGTGCCGAGATCCCCAGCACGTCGGTGTAAAAATAGTTAATAAACGAACCCACTAAACCAAAGCTAAAACACTGACCTAAACCATAACCAAAATAAGACCACAGCTCGCGAGACGGTATTTTCATTGTCGTTGCCATTGTTATATGCCTGCCTGGTTGCCCGGCGGTGGACCGCCGGGTCGATATTATTAGTCCTGCGCCTGCGGGGCGATCTTGCGCAACTGCTGCATCAGGGCGATTTCACGGCGCGAGAACGGAATGCCGTTCTCCTCAAACACGTCGTGGAACCAGAGACGGCAGTAGTCCGTGGACTCTTTCATCACCACCGGCCACGGCAGCCACGTCTGGGTTTTGCCGCGCACCAGCCCCCACTGATACGGCGCGACCTTCGCCGCGTACATCAGCGGGAGCTGCTCTTCGATGGTGCTGCCCACGTGGCGCGCCAGCCATTCGGTACAGAACAGCGGTCGTCCGAGCTGTTGCAGCTGCTGGATAATCGCCGTCATCCGCCCGGTGTGGGTGTAGGCGTGGAAGCTCACCACGTCCGAGAGCGCCAGTGCGGTCTGGTCCAGCGGATGCTGGAAGAACGTCTCGCCCTCCTCTTCCGGCGGCAGGCGCCACGCGCAGACGGTGAGCGGCTGGGTCGGGTCCTCCTCACGCACCCACCGGAACGCCAGCTTCATCAGCTCATGGGCGCAGGTCTCCAGCTTCGCGTCGTACTGCACCTCCTGCGTGCCCGTCGCGAAAATGCCGCGGTTGCCCGGCTCGTTGTAGAGATCCCACAACAGCACGCGCTTATCCTCGCGGAACTGGCGGACAACGTCGCGGATATAGCGTTCAATGTCTGCCCAGCAGTCCGGATCGCACACCTTGTCGCGCCCCGGACTCGCCGCCGCCTGGCTGTTGTGCTTGCCCGGCACTGGCGGCTTTTGCGGGCCGAGATACGGCTCGTCGCCAGAGAAGCCGCAGTCATCCATCAGGGTCAGCATGGTGCTGAACCCGTGGCCGTCGGCAATCGTCAAAAACTGGTCGATGCGCGCCATCAGCCCGTCGCGGTCGTGCTCCCAGACGATAAACGGCAGGTTAATGCGCAGGGTGTTGTAGCCCGCCTCCGCCGCCCAGCCCAGCTCGCGCTCGATGGTGGCGGCATCGAAGGTCTCCGCCTGCCAGATATCGGTCCAGTTCACCGCCGTCGACGGCAGATAGTTAAACCCGCACAGCCAGCCCTTCTGCTGATACCAAGCCTGTGCCTGCTCCCTGCTCCACTGCTCTTTCATTACGCGTCCTCTTACTGATAATATTTAGCTAATAAATATTAGCTGCGGGATAAATGCGCAATTTCCCGCACGAAGAAAAGCGATGCCCCTCACAAAGTTCACGCTTCGATGAATGAGAAACGTGATCAACGGCGCGTAAGCGTGCGGTTAGGGTATGATGCGAATTCGCGAAAGGGAGAGGACGGATGAAGCGAAAAACAAAAGTGACGATGAACGATATTGCGCGGGCGGCAGGGGTGTCGCAGGCGACGGTATCGCTGGTGCTTAACCAGTCCCGCAACATCAAGCTCAGCGACGACACCCGCCAGCGGGTGATTGGCGTCGCCACCGAGCTCGGCTACGACCGCCTCCCCGCCGTTCACGCCCCGCGCAACCAGGAAGAGATCGCCCTGCTGGTCAGCTCGCTGCAGAGCTTTGACCCGTTTATCGACGCCATCAGCCAGGCGCGGGAAGCCGCGTGGCGCAATGAAACGTTGCTCACCGTCTACGACTACGGCGACGACATCGAGCTGGCGCTGAACATCATCCGCCAGCTGGAGAAGCGCAACTGCATCGGGATTGTCCTCGCCTCACCGGTCACCACGCTGGTGGACATGACGGCATTCCAGGACTGCACCCGCATCCCGCTGGTGCTGCTCAACCAGCGCGACCCCGGCTCGCCGCTGCTGCCGTCGTTTATCCCGGACGACTACGCCAACGCTTTCCAGGTGACTAAACACCTCATCGCCTGCGGGGCCACGCGCATCGCCCACATCACCGGAGAGAGCTGGATGGAGGCCTCCCGCCAGCGTCTGGCGGGCTACCAGGCGGCGCTACAGCAGGCCGGACTCGCGTGCGACGACGGCCTGGTGCGCCAGACCAACTGGCAGTTCAGCGAGTCCTTTACCGCCACCACCTCTCTGCTGGAACTGGCCGAGCGCCCGGACGCCATCTTCTGCGCCAGCGACTGGCTGGCGATTGGTTGCTATCAGGCTCTGGCGGTGAACGGCGTGCGCATCCCGCAGGACATGCTGCTGGCGGGCTACGACGACCAGAAGATTTCCGAACAGCTCACCCCGCCGCTGACCAGTATTCAGCTGCCCTATAGCGAGCTGGGACGGCTGGCGGTGGAGTACCTGTGCAATCAGGAAGATGCCGCCACGCACGTGACGCTGGCGGGCAGGCTGAAGGTGCGCGCCTCAAGCCTCGTCTGAGGTAAACACCATGCCCGCGTAGGGCTTCTCGCGGCACGCCGCCAGCCGCGCGGCGAGGCTGCCCACGTGCAGCTCCAGCTTGTGCCCGTCCGGGTCGAGAAAATAGAACGACGCCCCCTCGCTTTTGTTCTGCTTCCAGACGGTGACGCCCGCCTGCTCAAGCCTTTGCGAGAACGGTTCAAAATCCTCTTCCGCCACGGTAAACGCGTAGTGGGTGTAGTCGCTCTCCTGCGGCGGCACGTAACGGCGCGCCTCATCGTACGACAGGCAGACCCACAGTTCGCCGCAGGTGAGATAGGCCCCGGTATTCCAGCGGGCGTACAGGGTCAGCCCCAGCAGCTCGTGCCAGAAGGTGACGCTTTTTTGCAGGTCGCTGACCGCGAGAGTCAGGTGGTTGAGTGATTGCAGCATGACGTGCCCTTTTGTTTTTCGCGCCGGACGTGGTACGGTAAAAGCATGAACATAAACCACGCCGTCCTCACCGTAAACCGCTGGTGGCTGCCTTCTTAAAGGCGGCACGGAGTAGTTTTCCCCATTTTCAGATAGCCGCCGAAAGGCGGCTTTCACACATCTAAGACCCCTTTCGGCAACTGCCCATTAAGGAGTCTTTATGAACGCACCAACTATCCTCACCGGCGACCGCCCAACCGGCCCGCTGCACCTCGGCCACTTCGTCGGATCGCTGCGCCAGCGCGTGGCGCTCCAGCAGACGCACAACCAGTTTGTGCTGATTGCCGACCTGCAGGGGCTGACCGACAACGGCAGCAACCCGCAGAAGATCCGCGACAACATCCCCGAAGTGCTGGCCGACTACCTCGCCGCGGGCATCGACCCGAACCTGACCACCATCTGCCTGCAGTCCGCCCTGCCCGCCCTCGCCGAGCTGACGATGCTGTACATGAACATCGTCACCGTCGCCCGCGTGGAGCGTAACCCGACGGTGAAGAACGAGATTGCGCAGAAGGGCTTCGCCCGCTCGCTGCCGGTCGGGTTTATGGCCTACCCCATCAGCCAGGCGGCGGACATCACCGCGTTCAAGGCCGAGTGCGTGCCCGTCGGCGACGATCAGCTGCCGATGATTGAGCAGACCAACGAGATTGTTCACAAGATGAACAGCCTGCTGCCCGCCCCGGTGCTGCGCCACTGCAAGGCGATGCTGAGCGACACCAGCCGCCTGCCCGGCATCGACGGCAGCGCCAAGATGTCGAAATCGCTGGGCAACACGCTGCACCTTTCGGCCAGCGAAGAGACGATTCACCGTGCGGTCAGCGCCATGTACACCGACCCGAACCACCTGAAGGTGAGCGACCCGGGGCAGATTGAGGGGAACGTGGTGTTTACGTACCTCGACGCGTTTCATCCGGAGAAGGACAAAGTGGCGGCGATGAAGGCGCACTATCAGGCGGGTGGGCTTGGGGACCGGGTTTGCAAGAACGAGCTGGAGGCGTGCCTGCAGGAGCTGATTGCGCCAATGCGGGAGCGGAGGGCGATGTATATGCAGGACAAGGGAGAGTTGATGGCGATGTTGAAGCGCGGCACGGAACGGGCGCAGGGGGTGACGCAGGCGACGTTGAGGGAGGTGAAGGTTGGGCTGGGGGTGCCGGTGTTTTGAGAACGATATAAATAATAATCCCGGCGCAGGGCCGGGATATTTATCAGGCGTTACGCTTAATGACCGGAATATCGCCGGTGTCATTTAATGCTCCCGGAAACGTTTTTAACCACTGCGCGACTTTCTGCTTATTAATATTCACCACGCTCATCCCTTCCAGGCATCCCCATAATTCTCTTGTATGCTGCGGCGTAATTACAATGCAGTCTTTCATGACGCGGATTTTTACGGGCATGCCGTTGATAAAGCCCGCACGGGTTAACCACTCGCCGCCCAGCAGAAGATATTTCATGTCTATGCGTGCATACAGTTCGCAGCAGGCGGCACTGTCCTGAGGCGTTTCCGCGCGGGGATGGAGGGGCGCCGCGTTGGGCTGGTTGCCGTGAAGTCGGCGTGCGCTGTTTTTGCGTACCAGCTCGCGGTTTTCAATCACGCCGGTAAAAGCGTCTGATTCTGTTTTGCAAACGGTAAACTCTGGCTTAAAATTCGTCGCAGCCATTTTCAACTCCTAATTAGTTGTTTTTGGTTAGCGGTATGGGGGTGTTGCAGCACCTTCATATCGCGAATTCTCTCTTTAAATATTCCTTGATACTTCTTTCGCCGTTCGGCGTAATTTCTGGTGATCATTATACAGGGCTGAATATAAACACAGCGGTTTGGTGTGGGGTAAATTTGGAATTTGCGAGGAGGATTCAGGAAATGGCGTAGTGTGCGGTAAGGTCATGTTTTAGTTGATTGTAGGTTGCCTGTCCTGAGTTTTGCGAGCATCATCGCAATTATTTACCTTCTTCCGTAACGCGATGGCTTCCAGCAAAACTCTCGAACAGGCAATTGCCGACATCACCATCTGGCGCAAAGGCGAACAGCGTGCGCCGCATAAGCCTTTATTGCTTCTGTACGTACTGGCGCACTATCAGCAGGGGCATGCGCGACTGTTTGATTACGGAACTGAGGTCCACGAGCAGCTGCTTAACCTGTTAGAACGCTTTGGCCCGCAGAGGAAGGCACATTATCCAAATATGCCCTTCTGGCGGCTCAAAGGAGACGGTTTTTGGGATCTGAAGAATACTGAGTTTTGTTCGACCACTGGCAGTAAGCAACCGCCTGTTAAAGAACTTGTGGAACATAACGTCGCAGGCGGGTTTGATGAAGACCACTTTGCGCTGCTGAGTAGGAACAAAAAGCTGATCGGCTCGCTGGCGCAGCAGATCCTTGAAGCGCACTTTCCTGAAAGCATTCAGGAAGAGCTCGCGGATGAGATGGGTTTTGATATCCAGCAGATCCGTAAGGTTCGCGATCCGTTGTTCCGTCAGCAGGTTCTGCGTGCTTACAACTACGAGTGTGCGATCTGCGGATTCAACATGCGGCATGATAACGCCTCAGTAGGACTCGAAGCCGCGCATATTAAGTGGAAGCAGTTTGGCGGGCCGTGTGAGATCCCGAATGGGTTGGCGTTGTGTGCAATTCATCATAAGGCGTTTGATAAAGGATCTATTGGGCTGGATGAGAGTATGCGGGTGCTGGTGTCAGAGGCGGTGAATGGGAATGGGATCGTTGGGCGGCTGTTCTGGGATTTTGCAGGAAAGCAAATTGCGCTGCCGGTGGTGAAAGGGAACTATCCAAAGGAGGGATATGTGGAGTGGCATCGTAGGGAGGTGTTTAGAGGATGAGTGCGAAGGCCGGACTCGAACATCGCAACTATCCTTATGATCTTTAAAGATAAAAAATTATCACATTGTACCTGATACCTATATTGATACCATCAGTCCTATTGGTGATAATCGAACAGACTGTATTAGTCATTTCGAATTGGTGGTGTAAAATCTATTCCGATCATAGTCAATGCAATTGAAATATAGTGTAGATAGACGAATATAAAAAACCAAATAATATAATCAATGAGCGAAATATCATTAAATCCTGAATAATCAAATCAATTAAATAATTTACATCATGTGTGATATTTTATCTCCTCACTTATTTAATGTTTTTGCAAAGAAGTTAAATTCTCAAAAGTTCTATTTAAGTTACCTAAAATATATTTACCCCTGTTAAATAAAACCCCTAAAGATTATATATTTATACACGGCAATTATTTTTTACATTAGGTTTAAATTTTATTTCAAATATAAACTTACATCCTTTTGATGTCTCAACAATAATTTTCGAAAATGTGTTGCATTTAAATAACCACATTGCTATTTATGGTTATTTAAATATAGATGCTTAGATATATGAAAAACATTTTATGTAAAACATCATAACTGAAGAATTTTCCTGAAGTTTTCTTCGATTTTATATTCTACATACTCTGAGTTGCATCCCCATATTTTCGAAATCCCCTCAATAGCTATATCTACATCCCAAGGAAATAGCTGTTTGCCAGCGTATTTTGAGAATGGCCCATCAGTTTCAGTTAATAATCTATCTTTAGGTATCAATTGTAATATCCGTCGTCCTTTAATGGAGTTTAACATCGCCGGGCCAACAGAGAACCATGCACCAATATCAATAGCGCTCCTCAATTCAGATTCTGAACCCGTAAACCAATGAAAAACAGGAATCCCATCAATTCCTTTAAGTTGCTCAACAACCTCTTCAGCACAACCCCTTGAATGTATTGACATAATCCTACCACCTTGATTATGTACTTTTTTTAGTATATGTTTAAATACTTTAAGCTGTACTTCCGAATGCTCTTTATAATCTTTCCCACCATCAAGTCCGATTTCTCCAACATATTTAGCTTGGGGGAGTAAAATATCGAAAATATCTAACTCATGGTATCTTAAATGGGCTAGTTCAGGATGAAGACCTAATGCCGTTCTGATTCTACTATTATTAGCAGACAGTCGATGAGTGCCAATATAGGCATTAGGTGTAGTTGTAATAGAAAGGACATAAAGTCCTTTCTCTGTACACTTTCGGATAATATCACTTGGATCTTTATAAAGATCCAAATGACAGTGCATATCAAGCTTCAAATCACCTTTTCCTTTTTCAAGAAATCTTCAACTTCAAGTAAGCCATCTGAAAACACTTGTTCATATTTATCAAGATCCTCATATTTAAGCTTTCCCGACTTTAATACCCATGATTTCAAATTTATTTTTTTAGATTTATCTAAGGCTACTGATACCGCGATAACATCATCACGACCATCTTGTTTGTTTTTAACAAAATCACGTAGGGTTGAATATGAGGCATGATGATAACTTATAGATTCTTTTATATTACCTGTCATTAAAGCTGCTCTTCTAATCATACATGGAACACAATATCCACACTGTTGATTTTTTCTTTTCCAATGACTACATGAAACGGTTAGATCCACAATTTCAGAAAGCATCTTAGAATCTTTACAATTACTCACCATTTGTCCCTTAGTCATGAATTGATAAGGGTTAATCAATCTTACACCGAAGCCAAGATTATTAAAAAGTTCTTGGATCATTTCAATGAAATACGGATGTGTTGTCCGGGTACTAAGCGAGCCAACTCTCCGATGCGTTAATGGTGCATTCAAAGAGATAAAACCATTTTCAGGAACAAATATTGATAGATCCTTATGATTATTAATCTGTTTTACCGCATATGCACCTACAAGTGCAAACGCTAAGAAGTTTAAACTTCGCGTTCTCATAGTAATGTCTCTTGTCATCCCCCTGCCAATAGGGTTAGCACTTGAACGAAGTCTTGAAAAGGTGCCCTTCTCACGAATTTTATGGGCTATTTGATCTTGTTTAGTTTTATCCCCTTTATACGAATGGCTGATTAGTAAAGGTTTTCTTCCCGAAGATAAAAAATCTATAACACCTATAGCACTGTCAAGACCTCCAGAAAATAATGACACACAATCTAACCCCTCTAAATTAATCAATTTTCGCCCATTAACAGCTTTGAATGGTTGCGGTGGCTTAGGACCATCACCTTTAAAATTGAAATTCCATACATCACCACTCAAAAATTGTAAAGCTTTTTCTAAAAGTGGTTTGTTTTTTTCCCAAATTACTGGGTTATTTAATGAAACAAATAGATTTATCTTTCTTGTCCAGCCATCAAAACAATTATCTCTTATAATAAATGTATCGGCAGCAGTTACTGCAAGAGAGATAGTTAAAAAGTCCATAACTTCATCTGATATACTTACTCCCAGTCTTTTTATAGCATCAAATATTGGCTTACCTATAGTTGCAATATCACCTCTAGGCTTAATGCCATTTTTAATAACTACACCATCACGCGAATAAATCTGCACAGAAACAGTTTTTTCATCTGCCAATGGTAATTTTGCATGATCATATTCAACATAAATATTCATTATTCATATCCTTTCCATTCATTCCAAACTTCTGTGATAACATCCTTTTGGATAATTATAAAATCAGCTTTTGAAAAAGATCTTATATTTTTACTTAATTTTGGTTCCATGATATTGTCTACAGTCGCACTAATCAACTCATGCAAAGAATTTTCAGCCACCTGTAATTCTTTTGCATTTTGAGCATTATTCCATGCTTTACCGGCATCCATAGTAATCTGCAAAAAAATACTGTCAGTCAAATAACAAATCATTGTCTCAATAATCACATCGTCTGTTATATCGGATGGATCAAAGGTGGATTTACCGTTCAATGCTTCAACTAACGCATCATTCATGGCGGTTTGTATTTTGTCTGCATCTTCACTACCATCAGACAATGAATGTGATATTTTAGCAATCACATCTTCGCAGGGTAGTCCTTTAAGACTGTCAAGATCTACCAGTGGCTTCATACCAGAATCATTGGTAATACCTTCATTCAATAATTCAAATAACCCCCCACCAGCGCCTATAATATTTCCTAAACGAGCATTAGCTGATTCAGAACCGCCCGTTACTTGTCTTGCATAACGAGACAAAGCCCCTTTCAATGCGACGGAATCTCTATTACGAGCAAATCTACCAAATAAAGTTCTAAATCCACTTAGGTTTTGGTTTGTCCCATTTTTTGTTTGATCAGCCCAAGGTGGTACAAGTTCGTTTCCATTTTTAGGACCTTTACTTGACTGAGATGTACCCATTTCTGCCCCCTTTATTTATTCCATGTTTTGTCTTTTATAAGCATATTCATCCAATGAGGTTGTTCATTGATACCAGCGATGAATCTTTTAAGTATTTTAGCTGCATCTATATTATTGTCAGCGATTAATATGGCTCCAGCAAAACCATCTGGCTGGCTGCTCCATTCTGTTATATTTCTAAGATGTTCAATTATCCCTTCCATTACCGGAATGAATTCTTCATTAGAAATATCTTTCAAAGCTCTCGAAGCCGCTTGTGAACTTTTTCTTTTGGTTGCTACCAAAATATTCAATGCCTCCCTTGCTTTTGGCGAAAGACCAAGAACATAATGTCCCGCAGGCATAGTCTCACGAGAAAGATATACGGCCGCACGTAAATCCTTATCACTTAACTTTGGTTCAAGCTCAAGCCATTTAAGAATAAAATCACTTGTTGTATCATCTTTCCTCCATACCGAAGGCACTGAATCAGGAAGTTCATCTAATTTTTTACTTTCTAATTCACTAATTATCTTTTTGAAATTTTTATTTGTATCGATCATGGAATAGAGTGCATTTGCGGCTTCCTCGCCAGCACAACGTTCAAATATAACAAGTTTTGTTATAACATTTTCATCAAGCGAAATCTTTCTTCTCTTAGCAATATTTGATCTCATCTTAACTATGTTGAGTAATCTTTTTACAATACGTGGATTTCCATGGATTATAGGAGATGTTGCGAAAATAGGTGCGATGCGATCTACTTGGTCAAAAGCAATAGCTAACTCTATGTTTCCTTCACATTTTAGAACCTTAAGAGCATCTTCTTTCTTCATCGGATCTTCATGCCATGACTCTTGTAAAGATTTCTCTAAAGCCAGTCGTAGATCTTCAATTAAATCTTCCTCTATTCCTGCATTTACTGCATGGAGTAAAAAAAGATATGATCTAATCTCCAGAAGACCTGTTCTCGGCACTCTTATAGGTACCTGAATAAGTTTATCCAAATAATCAATATGGTGTCTTGCAGATGTACCTTTAAAGTATTCAGAAACCGAAGTTCGTATCATATCTTCATCAGCAGCAATCACGAAAGCCGTTTTTGGAAGGAATAAAAATAGCCTTATAGCTTCAAGAGTTTGAATGGCATTTTGAGGTAAACAGCGGTCTAAATTGTCTATAAATACAATCAGATTTTTATTTAAGTCTTTAAGTATACTACTATATTCTTCTCTAAATAAATTTATTTGCTGGGGAGGAGTAGCTATCTCCTTTTCTCTAATTAATCCAATCTTTGCTATTTCCTTACCTGAATCAATAGACTCTTTATAATTACCTTCATTGATGCCATTATTAAAGACATCTTTAATTGCGTTTAATCCCCGTGAAACTATCCCACCAGTTGGAATCCCATGTGCCAGTGCAATGCCTTCAATTGTTAGCCCTAAAGCTCTGACCTTATCTACGCGATTAAAGAGATTGAATGTCCTTTTAACAATATTTTCATCACCTTGAGCTGCTTCATTCAATTTTATTGCAATCACTTCTAATAAAGCAGCTCTAGCATCATCATAACCCTGATAAAGCCAAGCATCAAAGTTTACTACTAAAATATCTTCACCATCTTCTTCACTGATCTGTTTTTCTATTATTTTTAATAATGATGACTTGCCTGCCCCCCAGTTTCCAAAGATCCCAATAGACACCGGAAGCATATTATTTGACTTTAAAATATCCACAGCCAAACTTGAGACTTCTCCAAAGTTCAAATAGTCTACACTTGATTCAACATCAGACCACATACCCATTCCTTTTTAAACTTAAAATGCACTTATCACCGAGCCAGAATATTTAATGAGTTCAATAATTGAGGATCGAGTGTTTCAGTTACAGGCGTTGGTAGTCCCTTTGCAATTCGGTAATTTTTTATAGACTGCCTTGTGGAGGGCCCCATTATGCCGTCAATATTCCCGTTGTAATAACCGTTGTCCAGCAAAGCGAATTGAACCCGCATGATTAAGCGCTTACGCTTCTCTGTACCAGAAGTCAGCCCATTACTTGCACGGTTAGCTTCTGTAGTTCCAACTGAATTCGTAGTAGTAGAATTATTGTCGTTAGAACGAAGCGAACGCACAGAAGAGGACGATGAGGAACTTGTTCCTGAACTTGAAGAACCAGATGAGCTTGGTGAGCTGTATGTTTTTGGATAATAAGGAGTGCTGCCACCATAGTACCCGCCGCCTGATGATGATCGGTGAGAACTATGGCTCCGATGGGAGCTATGACTGCGATGCCCTGCAATGTAGAATGGAACTTCGGTGTTAAGTGGTGCTATCACTAAATCATGTTCATTAAGAGTCATACCAGGCAAATCACTTGCTCCGGTAGATGAATCACTTGCCCATACAGAATTATTAAGTGCCAAAAATCCCGGAAGTAGTGCAGCAAAATTAAATTTTTTCATAAAATTGGTCTCGGTGGTTGATGAAAACGGCCTGTTGAGGAACTGAAATAACCAGCACAGGAAGACTTCTGAGTACATTCATCACATTCTTTCGGATAGTAATTTTTCCAATCAGAGATCGACTGAGCAGCAAGCTCCCAAGCTCTTTCAGGAAGATGACACAAAGGATAATTAAAAATTGTTAGAGGTATGCCTGACCTGTGTGCAGCGTCTATGGCGGAGGTTATTTTCTCACTATAACTGCTGTGCTCAATGAAGATTGTTGACCAGTTCTTTCGTGCCCAACCGATAGATTCCAGCCCCATAAGGGAAATCTGATTAATGTTGGAGAACACTCGGCCAACGAACTCTACAATATCATCCAATTCTGTATAGTTAGCCAGTGTCGGAATAACTCTAAGTTCGATATTAATCCCTGAGTTTCCTGCATTGATTAACCCCTTAACCGTTTCATTAAATGCGCCATCACTCCCTACCAGATGATCATGCACAAGTGGTCTTGATGAGTAGAGCGGGATACCAAAGGTGATTTTGATCTTTTTGCTTCGCTTTGCCATTTCCTGAGTAAAGTTGATATCAGCAAATTTGCGTCCGTTTGTTAAAACATGCAAAGCAGTATCTGGTGAATTCTCGATGATAAAATCAATGAAGTGAAGGAAATCATCTCCATACAGCAAAGGTTCTCCACCGCTGACCCCAACAACTCCATCCAAACCAAATGAAGCTATAGCAAGAGCTGATTGGGTAAGTAGCCAGTCATCATTTGATTTCTTTGGTGGCTGCGAACAAAACAGACACAAGTTATTGCAGCGTTCCGTTACTAAGACAGTATTATGATTGGCTCTGCGGGACAGAATTACGCGTATCATATTGCCATTGTTGATTATCCCAATATCTCCATCTTCAATTGACTCATATAATTCAGTGCTAATAACAGAGAAATCAAAGCATGGTTGAATGGCATCATTATTGCCTTCAGCAACTACCAGTAAATTGGGCAAAAAGAATAAAGGGTTCATTGGTTTTTGTTTGCATAACCGATAGAACCCCGTGGGCACATTATTTTTTGAAGCAAAATGAAAGATATCGTTCCTAATAACCTCAGACATATGCCCATCCTTTTAGCATCTCAGCCTTCGGACCACCTTCTGAGATGCAGTTCATCAGATACCTGAACATCCCCTTGTGATACTGACAAAACGTTGAACGACTCCTATCACCAACAGGCTCACCCTGTACACTTATGTTCTGGCATGGATCTGCACCGCAAAATGGTTGATATGCACATGTATCACAACCTGGCAGAGCAAAATTGAACGATGAACTTAACACTGCGTTATAGTAAGGACTCTTAGAAAATGATAGCGTTTTAACCTCACCCGCACTGAACTCCGTTTCAGGGTTCACCTTCTGCAACATACGGCTCTCATCGCTACCATATACTCGACCGTCATAATTGAAAAGAATACTGTTAAGCACGACCCCGCTTGGCGACTTTAAATCCGCATAACCACTAAAGCCGGGATTGAAGATCCTTTTCAGATGAATGGAGGCCGAATGTTCCACAAACCTTATCCCTTCATTATTCATCTTAAGGATTTCATCTATCAACGAGGCATAGAAACTGAAGTATTCCTCCATAGAAAATGTGAACGATGCTTTTTGTGCAAACCCATAGGGACTAACAGGTCGGATAAACATGTCCTTGAGGCCAAGAGACAAGTGAGCCTGGACAATTGATTCAGGATGCCTAATGAGATCTTTAGTAACTGTAGTAACCGTTGCAACGCGACCAGCGCCTAAAGACCGTTTGATAGCCTCTACCCCTGACACTGTTCTACTGTAAGCAAGCCCATGACCAAGAATTCGATTACTGTTGTGAACAACTTCCTCACCATCAAGCGAAACAGAGAACGTTAAGTTCCTATCTCTCGACCATTCAAGCATATCCTCATTCAAGACAGACAGGCTTGATGCTACAACCATCTCAAAATCGGTGCTTCCCAGCGTTTCAGCACATTGCTCATAGATAGATTGAATTAAATCGAACCGCAAGAGTGGCTCTCCACCCTGTATCTCTATCTTGTAAGGTGGTGTCGATAGTTTTTTGATAGTTGAAATGATATCAGGGATGAGAGCGGGATCTAGATCATAACCAGAGGCGTTCACGGAAGCTCTACTGACCTGACAATACTTGCAGGTATGGTCGCAACGTAATGTGGGCACAATCATGAAAATTGGCCTGACCGCCAGTTCATTCATCAATCGTTTTGCAAAAGCAGAACTTAAAGCATAGGGAGTTATAGCCGATGAGCTTTCGTTAGTTATAAATAGCTTGCTTTCGAGTGCGTTTGATTGTTCCGCATTGATTTGCTCATCAGAAAGATCAAGCAGCTCTTGCTCATGAATGAAGTGATGAAAACCAGCGAGATTGCTTATAAACACCTGTCCATTAGGCAATCTGTCAAAATTGAATGGCATCAATTCCATTACGAAAGCCTTTCATCGACACTGCGAAGCACTTTATGGACAATAGAATCTCTCAACGCCCCTGTTTTATGCTGTAGTTTTTCTCGCAAAGTGTAATCATTCAGCAGCCTCTCGAATTCATAGAGGCATTCGGGACTATCGTTTTCAAAAGAGATTTTCCAGGAGGATATATCTTCACAAAGCTTCCATTGAGTAAGAGAAGTCATCCAATACAGGCTACTGCGTATAACCCATTCAGAATAAATTTCTTTTCTATACATCCTTTCGCACATTGCCATTACCTTCCAAAAGTAATAATCACAACAAGCAACAATTTTATCCAGATTCTTCCTATGGAAAAGAGGATACACCATTTAATTGATATATGACAGAGTGCTAGTATTTGAGGGGGATTCTCAAAGTAATGTTGCTTATCCATATGTAAAACAATAACTTTTCCAAATTACACTAAGCAGCCTGTACCGGTGAGCACCTAAGAAGTTTACATGCTATAGGGGCTCAAAAGAGTTGTTAGTGGCACATGGTATGAGGTGTTTTCCTTGAGTAAACGCAAGGAGAATAAATCCTGTACCATCGTAATCGAATAAAGATGGTTCAGATCAGCACTAATGATGTCAGGCAAGTCTATAAAAAATACCTATTTTCAGAAAGTTAATAAAAAATATTATAAACATAACAATCTCTGCATCCTAATTCTAATAATAATTATTTAGTTATTTAGTTATTTAGTTATTTAGTTATTTAGTTATTTAGTTATTTAGTTATTTAGTTATTTAGTACACATTCAATATTAAGTCGCACAAGAAAAGGTTAACTCAATGAAGTACAGCACCTCAAGTTGCCTTTTTTACTTGCTTTGCAGACGATAATGATAAAATCCTTTACTGCCCCCTCATTAATATTATAGAATACATAGTAATTTTATACTGATTTTCTATTTTAATGGGAATATAAATGAACCTATTTGAATCCTTTATTATTTATCTTAAAGACAGCAAGAATATAAAGCCAATATTAATTAGCTTATTAACAATACTACCCTTAACTTCTTTATGTACTTATTTAATTATAGATAATATTATAATTAAAGCAAAAACCTCCCGAATAGATGAATTAACTTACGACAAAAATTACCTTACAAATCAATTAGAAATAGTTCAAACACGATTAGAGAAACAGATTGATAATGAAGACTCAAGAATTGAGAAACGATCCGCCAGTATTAAAGCGATGTATGATGGAATTATCTCTGAAAACAATATAAAGCTCAAAGAGTTAAGTGACGAACGCGATAAATTAAATTTCCAACTTGCCAAATGTAATAGTAGCGAAAAATTGGAATTATATAAAATTAATAAAGAAAATATCATTCAACTCAAGCAAGAGTTGATTTCAGTACAAAAAAATATAAATAATCTTTACCTAACTCATTCTCAATTAAGTTCAGAATATGGTTATTTGGCTAAAGAATGTGAGAAACGTGGAGAAAGTTTTCACAGCAATATATGTGAGCATTCATCAAGTTCAAAAGCGAAGCTTGACTCATTAGCAGAAGAAATTAAGTCGCAAGAACAAAGAAGGCAGTTTATAAATAACGAAATATTGTTACTTCAGGGTGAGAAAAAGCAATAAAATAGGCACGTTAAAATTCTAGATTTAACTCTCGCGCAAATTTTTTACCTAATATAGGTAAAATATATTATAAAACGAATCAATATGGTTAGCAGTAATATTTTGGATAAGATAAACACTAGTTAAAGTCAGCAATATGTAAACTGCAGTGAACCAAAGCTCTTACAGGGTTAAAGTCGATAGTTGACTTGAAAAAGCTTTTTTATGGTGCCGAAGGCCGGACTCGAACCGGCACGTATTTCTACGGTTGATTTTGAATCAACTGCGTCTACCGATTTCGCCACTTCGGCACTGAAGGGGATGCGGAAACGTTGTGGATTATACCTGTCGCGCGCCGCCATGCAAGCGACGACGCGCTAAACCCGCGCTAAGTGCCCAAAAAACCAGCGCCCTTCGTCAGTCCAGCTCAGACACCGCCAGCCGAATCACCCCTGCCGCCTTCTGCTCCGGCAGCGCCAGCACCTTCGCCCACATCTCCTGCACCATATCGCAGGAGAGCTTCTCTTTGCCCGCCGCCTTATCCGGCATCTGCAGCAGCTGGATGTCCTCGCCGTACTTATCGGCAAGTGCCTTCATAATCGGTCGCACATCCTCGACGGCCGCCTCGCGTTCGGCGGGGGTCACGGTGTGGCGGTTTTTGCCGTAGGCCGCGCGCATCATGTCGGCATCGGCCTGCATTCGCCGCGCCATCAGGTCTTTATCCAGCATGCGCATCGGGTTGATGCCGCCCTTCACCATCGGGTAGAGGAAGCGGAAGCAGGCGTCGTCGCTCACCTTCTGGATGGCGGCGGTCTGCTCCATGTTGATGGTCATGTAGTTCACCACGTTGGCGTCCGGGGCGTTTTGCAGGCGCGACATCTGCAGATGCAGGATCTGCGGCTGGATGGTGTCGATAATCTGCTGCTCCGGCTCGCCCGCTTTTTGCAGGGCGGCCATCTGGTCGAGGATGCGCTGATGCAGCGCGGGCTCCTGCTCCTTAATCACCTGCCAGGCGGGCATCGCGTTGAGGGCGTTATCCATCTGCCGTTCCGGGGCGCGCTGCCTGTCGAAAAACACCCAGAACGCCACGGCGGCAGCCGCAAAGACGACAATCACAATACGGGTCCACGTTTTATTCATCTCGCATCCTTATCCTTTCGCTATGCCGGTTTACACCGGCACGCCGCTGTGGAAGCGAAACTCGTTGTCCGGTGTCGAGATAAGTGTGGCTTCAATTTCGCCAAAAAGCTTTATACGCGGTGAGATATCGTCGTCGCTCACCTGTTGGGCCAGCGTCAGGTAGTCCTGATAGTGGCGCGCTTCCGAGCGCAGCAGCGAGAGATAGAACTTCTGCAGGTCGTCGTCGAGGAACGGGGCCAGCGCGGCGAAGCGTTCGCAGGAGCGGGCTTCGATGTAGGCGCCGCAGATGAGCTTGTCGATCAGCGTCAGCGGCTCGTGGGTGCGAACTTCCTTCAGCATCCCTTTGGCGTAGCGGCTGGCGGTGATTTTGACGTACGGGATGTCGCGGGCCAGCATCGCCTCGCGCACCTGCCAGAAGTGGTGCAGCTCCTCTTTAATCAGCAGTACCATGCTGTCGATGAGCGCCTGGCCCCACGGGTCGTCGGTTTTGGGCATCACGCTTTTGCCAATCTGCCTGTGCAGGGCGATGAAGTCCGGCTCCGGGCCGTCGCGGAAGGTGAACTGTTCGTAGGGTTTGAGCCAGTCGAGCAGCGCATCGGCACCGCTTTCGTCGGCGACGTATTTACGCACCAGCAGCAGCGCGGTCTGGGCGGCCTTGAGCTCGCACACCATATGGTCGGTGAGCAGCAACGGCAAGTTCGCCGGGTCGCGGGCTTTATCAATCCATGCTTGCGGGGTCGGGCACTGGAGGAAGTTGAGTACGGGGGCGAGTATCTGCGGGTAATCCATGGTTCTGCCTTGAAAAAAGCGGTGGCGCGCGCCACCGCCTGAATCACTTAGTGACGCACGCCGTCGTCGTCTTCGTCGACGTAATCTTCGTCGTCGCCTTCTTCGCCGTCTTCACCGTTCGGATCTTCGAAGTAGGTTCCCCAGCCGTCGTATTCCACGTCAAACTTCTCGGCCAGGTTCATCAGCTGTTCGACCTGCGCGTCGATCAGCTCCGCCTTCAGCGCGCCTTCGCTCAGGATGTCGCAGCAGATGACGGTGTCGCCCTCTTCCACTTCCAGCTCTTCCGGCTCGGTCACTTCGTAACCCAGCTTGAAGGCTTCCACGGCCATTTTTTCCAGCGCGTCGAAATCATCCGCAGAGAAATGGTGCTCGATGGTGTACAGCGCGTCCGGATCGCTACCGTCTTCCAGCAGCTCTTCAATAATCAGACGCGTCTCTTCGCGTTGCTCTTCCAGTAATTCCGGGTTTGCCATGGCTCAATCCTCTTTAAAGTGCGGCAGATACTTCTATTTTCACACACGGACGGGTTTGCCTCCACCTTTGTTGGAAAGATTTGTGAAACGGGGTTGCAAATGAATAATTACACATATAAAGTGAATTTTAATTCAATAAGTGGCGTTCGCCATGTGAGGATAAAATGTCTGATCTGTACAAGAAACACTTTCTGAAATTGCTCGACTTTACCCCTGCACAGTTCACCTCTCTGCTGACCCTTGCCGCACAGCTCAAAGCCGATAAAAAAAAGGGCAAGGAAGTACAGAAGCTTACCGGTAAAAACATCGCGCTCATCTTCGAAAAAGACTCGACCCGTACCCGTTGCTCTTTCGAAGTTGCCGCATTTGACCAGGGCGCGCGCGTTACCTATTTAGGGCCGAGCGGCAGCCAGATTGGGCATAAAGAGTCAATTAAGGACACCGCGCGCGTGCTCGGGCGGATGTACGACGGCATTCAGTATCGCGGCCACGGCCAGGAAGTCGTCGAAACGCTGGCGCAGTACGCGGGCGTACCGGTGTGGAACGGGCTGACCAACGAGTTCCACCCGACGCAGCTGCTGGCGGACCTGCTGACCATGCAGGAGCACCTGCCGGGCAAGGCGTTTAACGAGATGACGCTGGTTTACGCGGGCGACGCGCGCAACAACATGGGCAACTCGATGCTGGAAGCGGCGGCACTGACCGGGCTGGATCTGCGCCTGGTGGCCCCGAAGGCCTGCTGGCCGGAAGAGAGCCTGGTGGCGGAGTGCAGCGCGCTGGCGGAGAAGCACGGCGGGAAAATCACGCTGACGGAAGACGTGGCGGCGGGCGTGAAGGGCGCGGACTTTATCTATACCGACGTGTGGGTGTCGATGGGCGAAGCCAAAGAGAAGTGGGCGGAGCGGATTGCGCTGCTGCGCGGGTATCAGGTGAACGCGCAGATGATGGCGCTGACCGGAAATCCGGACGTGAAGTTCCTGCACTGTCTGCCGGCGTTCCATGACGACCAGACCACGCTCGGCAAGCAGATGGCGAAGGAGTTCGACCTGCACGGTGGGATGGAAGTGACGGACGAGGTGTTTGAGTCGGCGGCGAGCATCGTGTTTGACCAGGCGGAAAACCGGATGCATACGATTAAGGCGGTGATGGTGGCGACGCTTGGGGAGTAATTGACTCCTCTGCGCGCTGGTGCCCTCACCCCGGCCCTCTCCCACAGGGAGAGGGAGAACACCCAGCCCGTAGGCCCGTGCAAGCGAAGCGCCGCCGGGCGAATCAGGCGACGATACGGCCTGATGTCCTTTCTCCCACAACCCGCTCTACTCAATTGATTTTTCACCCCGAAAAAGGTACGTTTTCGCCTTAATTCCAGCGTGGACATACCAGCATTATGCCGATTATTCAGTCTGTTGAACGTGCGTTGCAGATCCTCGACCTGTTCAACGAGCAGGCCACCGAGCTTAAGATCACCGACATCAGCAAACTGATGGGGCTGAGCAAGAGTACCCTCCACTCGCTGCTGAAAACCCTGCAGCTTCACGGCTATATCGATCAGAACCCGGAGAACGGCAAATATCGCCTCGGCATGAAGCTGGTCGAGCGCGGCCATTTTGTCGTGGGCTCCATCGATATTCGTCAGAAGGCGAAAGGCTGGCTGACGGAGCTGTCACAGCGGACCGGGCAGACCACCCATCTGGGGATCCTGGACGGGCGTGAAGGGGTCTATATCGAGAAGATTGAAGGCAAGCTGGCCGCCATCGCCTATTCGCGCATTGGCCGCCGCCTGCCGGTTCACGCCACCGCCATCGGCAAGGTGTTGATTGCCTGGCTGGGCGAGGCCGAGCTGAACGCCCTGCTTGAGGGCTATCAGTACACCACCTTTACGCCCGCTACCCTCGCCTCCCGCGAAGCGTTAATGACCGCCCTGACGCAGACCCGCGAGCAGGGCTATGCCCTGGATAGCGAAGAGAACGAGCAGGGCGTGCGCTGCGTGGCGGTGCCGGTGTGGAACCACGAATCCCGCGTCATCGCCGCCCTGAGCCTGTCGACGCTGACCTCCCGCGTGGACGACGCAGAGCTGGCTAATTTCCGTGAGCAGCTTCAGCAGGCCGGGCTCCAGCTTTCACGCGCGCTGGGCTACCCGGCCTGAGCCGTTAAACCGGCTCGTAGGTGAAGTAATCGAAGTCCGCGTGGCAGCCGTCGCCGCTGATGTCCTCGCAGTGCAGACCCACAAACGCGCCGGTAAAGAAGCCGCGCCCGCCGATGTAGTCGTCCGACAGCTTCCACGCCTCATACGTCACCGGCACGTCGTGCCACGTCTCGCCGTCGAACGAGTAGCTGTAGCGGTAGACCAGCGTATCCACGTCCACGCGCAGCCAGACGCTCTCCGCATGTTCCGGCACCGGAATCGGCTGCTCGTGCAGCGGCCACGACGGCACGTTGTGGTCGAGCTGGATCACCTTAATCGTTCTGCCCTGCCCCTCCTCGAAGTCCACAAAGCAGTAGCTCCAGTTTTTGCTGTTGTAGTAGCAGGTCAGCCCCGCGCTCTGCTGGAAGTGGACCGGCGAGAACTGCATCCGCGTCTCGGCCCGGAAAGCGAAGTGCTGCCAGCGGCGCGCCACGGTCGACTGGGTAAAGGTCGAGTTGAGCGAGTCGTTGCCGTAGAGACGTAAGTAGCCCGGGCGCGCGGTGAGCGAGCCGAGGGTATCGTCGAACGGAATGCGCAGGGTCTGCAGTTCCGGGTCGAGCGAACTGGCGTCGAAATCGTCCCGCCAGCCGTTCTGAACGGCTGCAGGCTGCTCGGCCACCTGTGGGCCTTTCACGGTCAGCTGCGCGTGCTTGCCGCCTTCCACGTACGGCCAGCCGTCGCGCCATTCAATGCGGGCGATGCCGGTCTCGCGCCCCAGCGGGCAGTAGCCGCGTCCGCCGGAGGCCAGCAGCGGCACGCCGGGCAGGCGCAGCGGGCGGCTGATGAGGTAGGCCATGTACCACTCCCCCGTGTGGGTCTGCAGCAGCGAACCGTGGCCGCTCTTCTGCAGTGGGTTCTCCGGCAGGTGCCAGCTGGTCATCATCGTCACGTCCGGGTGCAGCTCGTACGGCCCGTCGATGTTTTTTGAACGCAGCACCACGACGGCGTGCTCGTAGCTGGTGCCGCCTTCGGCCACCATCAGGTAGTACCATCCCGCGTGGCGATACAGGTGCGCCCCCTCGGTGTAGCAGAGCGGCGTGCCGGTAAAAAGGGTTTTGCGCTCGGGCGAGAGCGTCCCCGTCTGCGGGTCAAACGCCTGCATCACGATGGTGTTGTGCGGGTTGCTGTGGTGGCGCGGCCCCCACGGGCGGTAGAGGTAATATTTGCGGCCATCGTCGTCGTGGAACAGGGACGGATCGAACCCGCCGTTGCCCATCGGGATCGGCTCGCTCCACGGCCCCTCAATGGACGGCGCGGTGACGAGGAAGTTGCGGCCGTTTTTCCACGGCGAGTCGACAATTTTCACGTCGGTGTAAAGCAGCCAGAACCTGCCGTCGGCGTAGCTCAGGCACGGCGCCCAGATGCCGCCGGAGTCCGGGTTGCCCTTCATGTCCAGCATCGACACGCGGTCCAGTGGGGTACTGACCAGCGACCAGTTTTTCAGGTCGCGGGAGTGGTAGATGCGTACGCCGGGGAACCACTCGAAGGTCGAGGTGGCGATGTAGTAGTCCTCGCCCTGACGGCACAAGGACGGATCCGGGTTGAAGCCGGTCAGAATAGGGTTAGTGATTTGCATAGTGCCTCCGGTTAATGGGATGCGGCTGTCGCAGCGTCAGGAACGGCCTCGCCCTGCGCCGCGCGGTGCTTGATCAGCTGCTGGCTGATGGCCTCCACGCGGGCGTCAGTAAGCTTGTAGAACGACAGCATGATGAACATGCCCGCGTAGAGCACCACCGGCACTACGCAGAACAGAATTTTGATGGTGGTCAGCACTTCCACCGGCTGCACGCTGCTGCTGGCGGAGTAGTTCACGTACGCCAGGATCCAGCCCACCACCGCCCCGCCAATCGCCAGGCCAATCTTTAGGCTGAACAGGTAGGTGGAGAACACCAGCCCGTCGAGGCGGCGCCCGCTGCGGCTCTCCTCGTAATCCACCACGTCAGAGGCCATCAGCCACTGCAGCGGCGTGGTGGTGTTAAAGACGAACAGGAACAGGATGTTGAGGGCGAAGATCAGGGCGATATGCTCGGCCGGGGTGACGAAAATCAGCAGGCTGATGAGCGAGTAGGCGACGATGATCCACTTGAAGGCGGTGACGCGGTCGAAGCGCCCCAGCAGTCGGGAGGAGCAGAGCGAGCCAAACATGGTGGCAAGGCTGCCGTAGAGTAAAAACTGGGTCGCCATCTCCGGGTGATCCATCACGTATTTGACGAAGTAGAGCGTCGCCCCGCCGCGCACCACGTTGGAACAGGTCGCCATCATCTTGAACGCGCACATGATCCGCCACTGGCCGTTGCCGAGCAGCAGCTTGAGATCTTTCGCCACCGACGAGCCCGGCTGCACCTCAAAGGTGTAGCGCTCTTTGGTGGTGAAGAAGCAGACGTAGAGCAGCACCACGCCGGTCAGGCCCAGCACGCACATGGCGCCGAAATAGCCCACCTGCTCGTCCCCCTTGCCGATGATGCTGACCAGCGGCAGGGCAATGCCGCTGATGGCGAGCGATCCCGCCGCCGCCAGGAAGAAGCGCCAGGACTGCAGGGCGTGACGCTCTTTCGGGTCGGCGGTGATGACGCCGGGCATGGCGCAGTACGGCACGTTAACGAAGGTGTAGACCAGGGTAAGGAGAATGTAGGTCACGCAGGCGTAGATGATTTTGCCCTGCGCGGAAAAGTCCGGCGTGTAGAAGGTCAGCACGCAGACAATGCCAAAGGGGATGGCGCCCCACAGCAGGAACGGGCGGAACTGGCCGTGCCGCGTGCGGGTGCGGTCGACCAGCAGTCCCATCAGGGGGTCGGTAACGGCGTCGAGCACGCGGGAGATTAAAAACAGCGTCCCCATAATGCCCGCCGACAGGCCGAAGACGTCGGTGTAGAAGTAGGCCAGCAGGAACATCGTGGCCTGCCAGACGAAGCCGCAGGCGGTGTCACCCAGCCCGTAGCCAATTTTGTCTTTCATGGTTAATTGCGTCATCAGAATTACACCCTTATGTAGTGTGCTGAATTACAACATCGTGTTAATGGAGTGTAATGAGCTGTTCAATTAACCAGCAATGGTCATATCTTATTTCTGAATTACGTTATTTTGCTTTTGTGACGCCAACGATATATCGCAACTTATTGTTTAAATTAATAAATTGCAGACACACGAAAACCGTCCGCGGAATATTTCCCGCAGACGTTTTTTAACGCAGAAAATAATTAAATACCGAGCGCTTTTTTACCGGCGTTAATTACCTCGATAATTTTATCGGTGTCATAAATACAGCCTTTCCAGGTGCCGCCGCTGACCGACTGCAGTGCTGCCCACAGGCGGGTGTCGTCCGGCAAGAAGTCGTGGGCGTGCAGGTCCGGGTGCGTCTGCCGCCGAGCCAGCTCGCGCGCGCCCTCCTCCGGCGTCAGCGGGTTGTCCACCGTGCCGATAAAGTTCACGCTGCCCGTTAACGTCAGTCGGTCCACGGCTATCTCGATGATGTCGTTATCGCGCAGCTTGCCAATCGGCCCGCCCGCCAGCGCCTCTGGCGACACGTGGCCGAAGCAGGCACCCGTCGACACGCCCGAGAAGCGCGCATCGGTGATTAACGACACCGTCTTGCCCCACGAGATATGCTTCAGCGCGGAGGTAAGCTGATAGGTCTCTTCCATGCCGGTGCCGGACGGACCGCCGCCGATCACCACCATGATATCGCCCTGCTTAATCTCTTCCCGCTTGATGGCCTTGATTGCCTGCGCTTCCGAGACAAACACCCGCGCCCGGCCGGTGTGGCGGTAAACGCCATCTTCACTGACGACCGACGGGTCGATCGCCGTGGCCTTGATCACCGAACCTTCCGGCGCGATGTTGCCCGTCGGGAAGCAAACCGTCGAGGTCAGCCCTCTCGACTTTGCCTTCTCCGGCGGCAGGATCACGTCATCCGGATCCACGCCGTCCTGCTCGCGCAGGCACTGGCGGAAGCGCGCCCGGCGCTCGGACGCCTGCCACCAGTCGAGGTTCTCGCCAACCGTCTGGCCGGTGACGGTCATGGCGTCCAGATGCAGCAGACCGAGATCGCGCAGATGAAGCATCACCTCCGGCACGCCGCCGGCGAGGAAGGCGCGCACGGTCGGGTGATAGTCCGGGCCGTTGGGCAGCACGCTGACCAGGCGCGGCACCCTGCGGTTAACGCGCGTCCAGTGTTCAACGTCCGGGATCGTGCAGCCCGCCGCGTGGGCGATGGCCGGAATGTGCAGCAGTAAATTGGTCGAGCCGCCGAACGCCGCGTGGATCACCATCGCGTTTTCGATGGCTTTGTCGGTGAGGATATCGCGCGTGGTGATGCCGCGGTTATCCAGCTCGCTGACCGCACGCGCCGACTGGCGGGCGATCTCCAGCCACACCGCCTGCCCGGACGGGGCCAGCGCGGAGTGCGGCAGCGCCAGCCCCAGCGCTTCCGCGACCACCTGCGAGGTGCCCGCCGTGCCGAGGAACTGACACCCGCCGCCCGGCGACGCGCAGGCGCGACAGCCCAGCTCGGCGGCCTCCTGCAGGGAGAGTTCGTGGTTGGCAAAGCGCGCGCCGATAGTCTGCACCTTGCCCGCGTCTTCCCCCACGGTCGGCGGTAGCGTCGCCCCGCCCGGCACCAGAATGGTCGGCAGGTCGTGCATCGCGGCCAGCGCAATCATGGTGGCGGGCAGCCCTTTATCACAGGTGGCGACGCCAATCACCGCCCGACGCGTCGGGAGGGAACGAATCAGGCGGCGAAACACGATCGCCGCGTCGTTGCGGTACGGCAGGGAGTCGAACATGCCGTGCGTGCCCTGAGAACGGCCGTCGCACGGATCGCTGACGAAGGCCGCAAACGGGATCCCGCCGTTGCGGGTAATCTCCTTCGCCGCCGCCTGCATCTGCATGCCGATCTCCCAGTGCCCGGTGTGGTAGCCCAGCGCGACCGGGCGTCCGTCCCCGGCGCGGATGCCGCCCTGGGTGCCGATAATCAGCACCTCTTTGCCGGTCAGCCTGTTGGCGTCCCAGCCCATCCCGGCGTTCTGCGTCATGCCGAACAGGTTGCCGCTGGGGGATTCCATCAGCATCTGCGGGGTCAGCGGCAGCGCGCCCTGCGGCCCCGCCGCGTGGGTGATCACCGCATAAAACGCATCGTCCTGTGGGGTGAAAATCTTCTCGATGGTCATGGTTATCGTCCGGCTCAGCAGAGCTTAAGCTGTTGCAGCAGGGTTTTCAGCTGTGCCTTGCGCGGCGCGTCCAGCGGTGACGCGGGCGGCAGCACGTGCGTGGAGATCGGGCGGCCGCAGAGCACAATCGCCTCTTTAATCACGTTCACAAACGGCGTATCCAGCTGATACATCTGCGGGATTTGCAGCAGGGTCTGATGATACTCAGCCGCTTTCGCCACGTCTTTATCCCGCCAGGCTTTCAGAAGATTCACCGACACCTGCGGAGCAAAGTTGCCGCTCGCCGAAATCGCCCCGTCGCCGCCGAGCAGCAGGGTATTAAACAGATGATCGTCGTAGCCGCACAGCACGGTGAAGTGCGGGTGAGCGGCTTTGACGGTATGGATCATGCTGCGCAGGTGGGCGACGGAGTCGATGGTGTCTTTGATGCCGACGATGTTGCTGCGCGAATCGGCGAGGGTTTTCACCAGCGCCGGGGTCAGATCCTGCCCGGTCAGCGCCGGGAAGTTATAGAGCATCACCGGCAGCGTGACGCTGTCCGCCACCTGCTCGAAATAGCGGATCAGATTCGCTTCCGACACTTTCCAGTAGTAGGGGTTGATCACCACGATGCCGTCCGCCCCCGCCTGCTGCGCGTGCTGGCTGAGCGCAATGGTTTCCCGGGCGTTGGTGCCGCCGGTGCCGATCAGGACCGGCACGCGACGATCGACATGATCGATCGCAAACTGGGCAATGGTTTTACGCTCTTCGGCGCCGAGCTGGGAGAACTCGCCGCCGCTGCCCAGGAAGAACAGGCCGTCAACGCCTGCTTTGATCAGATCGTCGATCAGCGCGGCGGTGCCCTGCTTATCGAGCTGGCCATCGGCGGTAAAGATGGTGGAGACAGGGGGAATGATTCCCGTGAACAACGCGGACTGCGGCATGAGATCTCCTTGCTGAATCATTTTGTTCTACATTATAGAACAGCGTTCATTAATTTAACGATCATACTATGACGCAGGAAAAGCGCAGGTAAATGAGAGATGGAGAGGGAGTGCGGGAAATTTAAGCTGGATCACATATTGCCCCTCACCCCGGCCCTCTCCCCAAAGGGGCGAGGGGGAAAAGACGGCTCGGAGCAGTCCCCTCTCCCCTGTGGGGAGAGGGTTAGGGTGAGGGGTAAGGGTTACTCTACCAGCATCTTCACCACAACTTTCCTGACCTTAGCAGGTGCCCCCACCGCGCACAGCGGCTTATGCACCTCGCCCGGCCAGAACACCACGAAATCCCCTTCGCTCAACACCACGGTTTTCTCCTGCTCGCCTTCCGGCAGGAACGCGATGTCTTTGTCCGCCAGCCAGTCGGTGTCCGGCGTGCCGGGCGGCAGGGTGCTGAATGTCATCCCTTCCTGTCCCTTCATCACGATCTGAATATCCAGATAGCGCGCGTGGTACTCGGCGCGACGCTCGGCGAACGGCTGGGTTGTATCTTCAGAGACCAGATAAAACAGGCTGTTGCCGTTGATGTCGTGTTTCCCGAGCGACGTGGCGTCGGTGACGTGGGCTTTGACGTGCTCAATGGCCTGACGCAGATCGTCAGGCAGCCAGGACTGCAGATGGTGGATGTTGCCGATAATCATGTTTCAACCCTCAATATAAAACAATGTTTCATTTTTATCTTTTATACGAGAATCCCGGCTGCCATACCAGCCCTTTTTGGACGAGGTTTGCGCGAGCGCATGTTTATCGGGAAAGGTGTTAATTCACTGTTAATCCTGCCCGGGCATTTATGCAGGGGTTATGCATAACCTCGATCGGCGCTTATCGCACTGCTGCTCTAACCTCTTGATCATTCTCTTTAATTAACAAAACCCGTTGCCGCCTCACACTTTACTGTTTTGATAATTTGCTCTAAAAAACCATAATTATTTATTGATTTTTCTTAAGTCACAAATAGTTAATTACGTTAATTGCATAGCCATTCCCACCCATGACTCTTATCGTTTAAAATCAGTCACATAACAATATATTTCAAAAGATTAAAATCTACAAAATAATAACAAACCCAAATAATGCCACCGGATCCTGCTTAGCTATTCATCCCTCACCAATATGAAATTAATCATTATCTGATGCGAATCATGCAAATGAAAACAAACTGCTTAATATCCATTTTCGCGTGAGCAATATCACAATACGGATTATTTAACTGCCTAGTATGAATTACGAAATCAATTGAGCTTAGCCGCCATGAAATTAAATACGTTACATGGCGCATGCCCTTTTTATTCTGAAAAACAGTTAAAGGAATAATTATGGAAAAGCATTACGTCGGTTCTGAAATTGGTCAATTGCGTAGCGTTATGTTGCACCGCCCAAATTTAAGTCTGAAACGCTTAACGCCATCGAATTGCCAGGAGCTGCTTTTCGATGACGTGCTCTCGGTAGAGCGGGCGGGTGAGGAGCATGACATCTTCGCAAACACGCTGCGCGAGCAGGGTGTGGAAGTCCTGCTATTGACCAACCTTCTGACGCAAACCCTTGATATTGCTGAGGCGAAAGCCTGGCTGCTGGAGACGCAAATCTCTGACTATCGCCTCGGCCCTACCTTTGCCGGCGACGTGCGCGGCTGGCTGGCGGATATGCCGCACCGTGAACTGGCGCGCAGATTAAGCGGCGGATTAACCTACGGTGAAATTCCGGCGGCCATTAAAAATATGGTGGTGGATACCCACACGGCGAATGATTTTATTATGAAGCCGCTGCCGAACCATTTATTTACCCGCGATACCTCCTGCTGGATCTATAACGGCGTCTCTATTAACCCAATGGCCAAACCGGCCCGTCAGCGTGAAACCAATAACCTGAGGGCAATATATCGCTGGCACCCGGCGTTCGCCGACGGCGATTTTATTAAGTATTTCGGCGACGAAAATATTAATTACGACCACGCCACCTTAGAAGGCGGCGACGTATTGGTTATTGGCCGCGGCGCGGTACTGATCGGCATGTCCGAACGCACGACGCCGCAGGGCGTGGAGTTCCTCGCCAACAGCCTGTTCAAACACCGCCAGGCCGAGCGCGTGATCGCCGTTGAGCTGCCAAAACACCGCTCCTGCATGCACCTCGACACCGTCATGACCCACATCGACGTGGATACCTTCTCCGTCTACCCGGAAGTGGTGCGCAAAGACGCCCAGTGCTGGACGCTCACCCCGGACGGACGCGGCGGCCTGCTGCGCACGCAGGAAACCGACCTGCTGCACGCCATCGAGAAAGCGCTCGGCATTAACCAGGTACGTCTGATCACCACCGGCGGCGACGCCTTTGAGGCCGAACGCGAACAGTGGAACGACGCCAATAACGTGCTGACCATCCGCCCCGGCGTGGTGATCGGCTACGAGCGCAACGTCTGGACCAACGAGAAGTACGACAAAGCGGGTATCACCGTGCTGCCCATCCCGGGCGACGAACTCGGACGCGGCCGCGGCGGCGCGCGCTGCATGAGCTGCCCGCTGGAACGCGACGGAATTTAAAGGAGCCATCATGGAACGAAAACCCACTCTGGTTGTGGCCCTGGGCGGCAACGCGCTGCTCAAGCGCGGCGAGCCGCTGGAAGCGGAGATCCAGCGCCAGAACATCGAGCAGGCCGCCCGCACCATCGCCGGGCTGACGGCACAGTGGCGCGTGGTGCTGGTACACGGCAACGGGCCGCAGGTCGGGCTGCTGGCGCTGCAGAACAGCGCCTACGACAAAGTCACGCCCTACCCGCTGGACGTTCTCGGCGCGGAAAGCCAGGGAATGATCGGCTACATGCTCCAGCAGGCGCTGAAAAACAATCTGCCGCAGCGCGAGGTGAGCGTCCTGCTCACCCAGGTAGAAGTGGACGCCGCCGACCCGGCCTTCAGCAACCCGACCAAGTACATCGGCCCGGTCTACAGCGAAGCCCAGGCAAAAACGCTGGCCGCGGAGAAAGGCTGGGTGTTTAAGGCCGACGGCAGCTACGTCCGCCGCGTGGTGCCGTCGCCGCAGCCGAAGCGCATCGTCGAGAGCGACGCCATCACGGCGCTGATCCAGCGCGACCACCTGGTGATCTGCAACGGTGGCGGCGGCGTGCCGGTGGTGGAACACGCCAACGGCTATCGCGGGATTGAGGCGGTGATCGACAAAGACCTCTCCGCCGCCCTGCTGGCACGCCAGATCGAGGCCGACGCCCTGCTGATACTCACCGACGCCGACGCGGTGTACCTCGACTGGGGCAAGCCGACCCAGCGCCCGCTGGCACAGGTGACGCCGGAGCTGCTCAGGGGCATGCAGTTCGACGCCGGATCGATGGGGCCGAAAGTGGCCGCCTGCCGCGAGTTTGTTGAGGCCTGCGGCGGCATTGCCGGGATCGGCGCGCTGAATGACGGCGCGGAGATCCTGGCGGGCGAGAAAGGCACGCTGATTCGTAACTGAGTAACTTCGCCCTCGCCCCTCACCCCTGCCCTCTCCCCAGAGGGGAGAGGGAGCAAACCATCCCCTCGCCCCTCTGGGGAGAGGGTTAGGGTGAGGGGTAAGGTCTTAGACATTAATTTAAAAAGGATTTACCCATGACCATCAACCTGAAAAACCGCAACTTCCTCAAACTGCTGGACTACACCCCGGCGGAGATCCAGTACCTGATCGACCTTGCCATCGAGCTGAAGGCCGCCAAAAAAGCCGGGCGCGAGAAGCAAACCCTGGTCGGGAAAAACATCGCCCTGATCTTTGAAAAAACCTCCACCCGCACCCGCTGCGCCTTTGAAGTGGGCGCGTTCGACCAGGGCGCGCAGGTCACCTACCTCGGCCCAAGCGGATCGCAGATCGGCCATAAAGAGTCGATGAAAGACACCGCCCGCGTGCTGGGCCGCATGTACGACGGCATCGAATACCGCGGCTACGGTCAGGCCATCGTCGAAGAGCTGGGCGAGTACGCGGGCGTGCCGGTGTGGAACGGCCTGACCGACGAGTTCCACCCAACCCAAATCCTCGCCGACCTGATGACCATGCTGGAGCACGCGCCGGGCAAAACCCTGCCGGAGCTGAGCTTTGCCTATCTCGGCGACGCGCGCAACAACATGGGCAACTCCCTGATGGTGGGCGCGGCCAAGATGGGGATGGATATCCGCCTCGTCGCGCCGAAATCCTTCTGGCCGGAAGCGGGGCTGGTTGAGCAGTGCCGCGCCATCGCCAAAGAGACGGGCGCGCGCATCACCCTCACCGACGACGTGGAAGAAGGCGTGCGGGGGACCGATTTCCTCTACACCGACGTGTGGGTCTCCATGGGCGAGCCGAAGGAAGCCTGGGCCGAGCGCGTCAGCCTGATGAAGCCGTATCAGATTAACGCCCAGGTGATGAAGGCCACCGGCAACCCGAACGTCAAATTCATGCACTGCCTGCCGGCGTTCCACAACGAACACACCAAAGTGGGCCGCGAGATCGAGATGGCGTACGGCCTGAAGGGGCTGGAGGTGACGGAAGAGGTCTTCGAATCGCCGAACTCCATCGTCTTCGACGAAGCAGAAAACCGCATGCACACCATTAAAGCGGTCATGGTGGCGACACTCGGCGACTAATCACCGCCCGGCGCGCCGCGGGGTGCGCCGGGTTCAGGAGAACATCATGGGCAAGTTCAAGTTTCCCTCCGCTTACACCATCCTCTTTTTTCTGATTGCCGTTGTAGCCGTGCTGACGTGGGTTGTACCGGCCGGGCAGTACCATATGGCAATGAACGAGGCGCTCGGCAAAGAAGTGCCGGTTGCCGGAACCTACGCGCACGTGGCGGCGCACCCGCAGGGGCTGGTTTCCGTCCTGATGGCGCCGATTGCCGGGCTGTACGATCCGGAATCCGGCCAGGCCGGGGCGATCGACGTTGCGCTGTTTATTCTGATCATCGGGGGATTTCTCGGGATCGTCACCAAAACCGGGGCAATTGACGCCGGGATCGAGCGTGTGACCACCCGACTGCGCGGACGCGAGGAGTGGATGATCCCGATCCTGATGGCGCTATTTGCCGCAGGCGGCACGATTTACGGTATGGCCGAAGAGTCTCTGCCGTTTTACACCCTGCTGGTGCCGGTAATGCTGGCCGCGCGTTTCGATCCGGTTGTCGCCGCCTCCACCGTGCTGCTCGGGGCGGGGATCGGCACCCTAGGTTCCACCATCAACCCGTTTGCCACGGTGATCGCCGCCAACGCCGCCGGGATCCCCTTCACCAACGGCATTGCCCTGCGCGTGGCGCTGCTGGTCATCGGCTGGATCATCTGCGTGGCGTGGGTAATGCGTTACGCCCGCAAGGTGCGCAAGGATCCGTCGCTGTCGATCGTCGCAGACAAACAGGAAGAGAACCGCGCCCATTTCCTCGGCAACAAGGGCGAACAGTCGCTGGAGTTCACCCCGGTGCGCAAAATCATCCTGGTGATTTTTGCCCTCGCCTTCGCGGTGATGATTTACGGCGTGGCGGTGCTGGGCTGGTGGATGGCGGAGATTTCGGCGGTGTTTCTCGCCAGCGCGATTATCGTCGGCCTGATCGCCCGCATGAGCGAAGAGGAGCTGACCTCGACGTTTATCAACGGCGCGCGAGATTTGCTGGGCGTCGCGCTGATTATCGGCATCGCGCGCGGTATCGTAGTGATCATGGATAAGGGCATGATTACCCACACCATTTTGCACAGCGCCGAGGGGATGGTTACCGGGTTATCGACGGTGGCGTTCATCAACGTGATGTACTGGCTGGAAGTGGTGCTGTCGTTTCTTGTGCCTTCTTCGTCCGGCCTGGCCGTTCTGACGATGCCGATCATGGCGCCCCTTGCCGATTTCGCTAACGTCAACCGCGACCTGGTGGTCACGGCCTACCAGTCGGCGTCCGGCATCGTTAACCTGGTCACTCCCACCTCAGCCGTCGTGATGGGCGGGCTGGCGATCGCCCGCGTGCCCTACGTGCGCTATCTGAAATGGGTTGCGCCGCTGCTGGGGATATTAACGGTAGTGATCATGGTGGCGTTGAGCCTGGGTGCCTTGTTGTGATTTGCCGGATGGCGCTGCGCTTATCCGGCCTACGGATCGGTGCGGTGCCACCGGTTATTTCGGGAACTGATATGGGAACTATGATGGATTACGAAGAGTACTCTCCCAAAGAGCAACTACAGCTGACGGTCTGCCAGCGCCTGATCGCAGAAAAGAGCTATCTCTCCCAGGAGGAGATCCGCCGCGATTTGCAGGAGCGTGGTTTTGAGACCATCAGCCAGTCCACCGTTTCACGTCTGCTTAAATTGCTCGGCGTCATAAAAATTAGAAATGCCAAAGGGCTAAAGATTTATTCGCTGAATCCTCAGCTGCGCCCGGCCCCCGACGCCGCGCGCACCGTCTCCGAAATGGTGGTGAGCGTGGAGCACAATAGCGAATTTATCCTTATCCATACCGTTGCCGGATATGGCCGCGCGGTGGCGCGTATTCTGGATTATCACCAGTTACCGGAGATTTTAGGCGTGGTGGCCGGAAGCAGTATCGTCTGGGTCGCCCCCCGGGTCGTGAAGCGCACCGCGCTGGTACATAAGCAAATTAATTATTTGCTTAGAATGCATTAATATTCATAAAGAACCGTTTGCATTGAGTAAAGCGTGCATTAAATCGCTTGATCCGCAAAACGAGCTGCGTATAATGCCCGACAATTTGCCGGGAGGAAGCATGGTCAAGCGTGTACGACATAACGTCTTACCGCGTCTGAAATCAGACGCTGGCCTGCCGTTTTTCTTCCCGTTGCTAAACCTATTCCCAGAGCCCCTAGTTTGAGGGGCTTTTTTTTGCCCGGCGTCAGGAGATAAACATGAATCCGCTTTATCAAAAACACATCATTTCCATAAACGACCTCAGCCGCGAAGAGCTGGAACTGGTTCTGGAAACCGCGGCAAAACTGAAGGCCAATCCGCAACCGGAGCTGCTGAAGCACAAGGTGATTGCGAGCTGCTTCTTTGAAGCCTCGACCCGCACCCGCCTCTCCTTTGAGACCTCCATGCACCGCCTGGGGGCGAGCGTGGTGGGCTTCTCGGACAGCAGCAACACGTCGCTGGGTAAAAAAGGCGAGACCCTGGCGGATACCATTTCAGTGATTAGCACCTACGTCGACGCGATTGTGATGCGTCATCCGCAGGAGGGCGCGGCGCGCCTGGCGACCGAGTTCTCCGGCGGCATTCCGGTACTGAACGCCGGTGACGGTGCCAACCAGCATCCGACGCAGACCCTGCTGGATCTGTTCACCATTCAGGAGACCCAGGGCAAGCTCGAGAACCTGAATATCGCCATGGTCGGCGACCTGAAATATGGCCGCACCGTCCACTCCCTGACCCAGGCGCTGGCGAAATTTAACGGCAACCGCTTCTACTTCATCGCGCCGGACGCGCTGGCGATGCCGCAGTACATTCTCGACATGCTGGACGAGAAAGGCATTCAGTGGAGCCTGCACGCCAGCATCGAAGAGGTGATGAGCCACGTGGATATTCTGTACATGACCCGCGTGCAGAAAGAGCGTCTGGATCCGTCCGAATACGCCAACGTGAAGGCGCAGTTCGTGCTGCGCGCCAGCGACCTCGAGGGCGCGCGCGACAACATGAAGGTGCTGCATCCGCTGCCGCGCATCGATGAGATCACCACAGACGTGGATAAAACGCCGCACGCCTGGTACTTCCAGCAGGCCGGAAACGGCATCTTCGCCCGCCAGGCGTTACTGGCACTGGTTCTGAATCGCGAATTGGCACTGTAAGGGGAAACGACCATGACACACGATAACAAACTCCAGGTTGAAGCCATCAAGCGTGGCACCGTGATTGACCACATCCCTGCGCAGGTGGGCTTTAAGCTGCTGACGCTGTTCAAACTGACCGAAACCGACCAGCGCATCACCATCGGCCTGAACCTGCCGTCAGGTGAAATGGGCCGCAAGGACCTGATTAAAATCGAGAATACCTTCCTGACCGACGAGCAGGTTAACCAGCTGTCGCTGTACGCGCCGGACGCCACCGTCAACCGCATCGACGAGTATGAAGTGGTCGGTAAATCCCGCCCGAGCCTGCCGGATCGCATCGAAAGCGTGCTGGTCTGCCCGAACAGCAACTGCATCAGCCATGCTGAGCCGGTTTCCTCCAGCTTTGCAGTGAAAAAACGCGCCGATGACATCGCGCTCAAATGCAAATACTGTGAAAAAGAGTTTTCTCATTATGTGGTGCTGGCCAACTAATTGAGGTTGGTAAAGGATCCCGGCCTCCCTATAATGGCCGGGACTCTTAAATCAGCTGTTATTCTGGAGAAATCATGACCAAAGTACTCGCGACGGAAAATGCACCAGCGGCTATCGGCCCATACGTTCAGGGCGTTGATCTGGGCAGCATGATCATCACTTCGGGCCAGATCCCGGTGAACCCAAAAACCGGTGAAGTCCCGGCCGACGTGGCGGCTCAGGCGCGCCAGTCGCTGGAAAACGTGCAGGCTATCGTTGAATCTGCCGGTCTGAAAGTAGGCGATATCGTCAAAACCACCGTTTTCGTGAAGGATCTGAACGATTTCGCGACCGTTAACGCTACCTACGAAGCGTTCTTCACCGAGCACAACGCCACCTTCCCGGCGCGCTCCTGCGTGGAAGTGGCGCGTCTGCCAAAAGACGTGAAAATTGAAATCGAAGCGATTGCCGTACGTCGCTAATTTGCTTTGTCGACGATAAGGCAGCCTGGGGCTGCCTTTTTTATGGCCCGCTACGGATTCCGCGTGGCGCGAAGCAGCGTCTCAAGCGGATAGACCGCCGCAATCACCACTTCGTCCTGCACCTTCGCCGCGTTATCCAGTTCGCTCTGAATCGAGGCGATCTCTTGATCATCCAGCGTGCCCTGGCGCGCCACCAGATCCGTCAGCCGCAGGCCAATTGAGGCCAGCTTATCCACCTCCTGGATCACCGGCTTCATCGCCTTCAGCTGATAGCTGTTTTCGCTTAAGGCCAGCGCGTCGCTGGTGTTGCTCTGCCAGCGGTTAAAGACGTGGCGCAGGGCGTCGGCGCTTTCCGTGTCTTCCGCATCGCTCACCAGACGGTCCGCCCATTTGTGCATCTGGCGCACGGTGGCGCTTTCGGCGTTCAGCGCATCCGCAAAGCGGTTGAGGGGCTCGAACTGATGATAGTTTCCGGCCTGGAACTTCAGGTGCTGACGGGTGTAATACTGCGCGGGCTCTACCGCCTGCGCGAGGATCTGCAGCGGCAGGGTGTCGGCATTACCGGCGAGGCGCGTGAACTGCACCTGCTGCTGGGTATGCTGCTGTAGCCCGACCGACACCGTCGACCAGCTGTCCATCGCCTGCAGGCGGGTGTACATGTTGTCGACATCGTTGACGTCCTGCGCCGACCACAGCCGCTCTGCCACCGCAAACGTACGCGGCCACAGGCGGATATCCAGCACCGGCGCCACCACGTTTTCCGCCCACAGCGCCGCTTCACCGCCGAGCAGGTTGGCCTGATTCGCCACGTCCGGCACGACCGGCGGAACGCCTTTCGGCACGTCCTCCAGACGCGTGCCGCTGATTGGGTAGCGCGTATTCCCGACAAGGAAATAGCCGGAGAGTTTGTCGTTATCGACGGTGACGACCGGGCGCGTTTCGCCCATCCACGTATCGACGGTAAACGTCACCTGGCTGTCATCCCGCCACTCAATGTTCTGCACCGCGCGACGGGATTTCCCGGCAAAATCAATAAACCCGCGCCAGCCCGCATCCCCTTTCACCAGCGTGAAGCTCCCCTCCACCGGCTTGCCCTTCAGGCGCGGCATGGAGAAGGCCCAGCTCTGGGCGCTGTCGGTGTCCGCTATCACGTCCACGCCGTTTAAGCCCTGCGGGACGATCTCGTTGCGGTAGTGATAGGCGGTGGACTGGGGCTGGTCGAGATAAAAGCCGGTCGACAGAATGCCCTTGTAACCGCTCTGCGCCACCTGCCCCAGCGCGTCCTGCCCCTGCCAGGACTGGATCAGAATGCTTTTCGGCAGGTCAGGATGGTAGATCTCATCCCAGCCGACCATCTGGCGGTGATGCTTCTCGAGGAGCGTTTCCAGCTTGCGGTTGAAGTAAGCCTGCAGCGCGTGGCTGTCCGCCAGCTTTTTGTCGCGCATAAACTGCTGGATAGCCGGGTTCGCTTTCCACTGGCTGTCGTCCACCTCGTCGCCGCCGATGTGCAGATACGGATCGGGGAAGATCGCCGCCAGTTCGCTGATCATCGCGTCGGCAAAGGTATAGGTTGCGTCTTTTGTCGGATCCAGCACCGGCTTCAGCACGCCCCAGTGGCGTTCCATGGCGTACGGTCCCGGCGCGCTCATCAGCTCCGGGTAGGCCACGGCAATCGCCGAGGCGTGGCCCGGCATGTCGATCTCCGGCACCACGCGAATGCCGCGCTCGGCGGCGTAACGCACCACCTCGCGCATCTGTTCAGGCGTGTAGAACAGCCCGTCGCTGGCAAGCTGCGTCAGCTTAGGGTAGCGCTTCGAGCTGAAGCGCCAGCCCTGATCGTCGGTCAAATGCCAGTGCAGGACGTTGAGCTTCGCCGCGGCCATGCCGTCGATCTGGCGTTTGATATCCGGCAGCGGAATAAAGTGACGCGCCGAGTCCAGCAGCAGCCCGCGCCACGGGAAGCGCGGTGAATCTTCAATGGTGACCCACGGCAGCGAGGTGTTTTCCGCGCCGTTCTGCATCAGCTGGAGCAGGGTTTCCATGGCGCGCAAGGCACCGAAACGGGTGTTGGCGGAGATAGTCACGCCGTTAGCATCCACCGTGAGCTTATAGCTTTCATCGCTGTCCGGCAGCGGCTGCGGCTTTACCTTTTTAGCGATGGCAATGCGGATAGTCGGTTTGTCTGGCTTTTCAGCCTGAGGCTGCAGCGTCCAGCCGGTTTGCAGGGCGATGCGCTGGCGCAGGCGGTTGACGGCGTCGCCCAGATCGTCGCCGCTAACGCTGACAGAGATTTTATCGTTAAGCACCAGCGCGCCCTGGGTCGTCGGGCGTTCGACCTTCGCAGGCCAGGGCATTAAGGGGAGATCCCCTGCCGGGGCGGCAAAGGCAGAGGCGCCGAGCATCAGCCCGGCGGTTAAGAGACTGTACCGTAACATGAATGTTCCTTATCTGACGGGCCAAATACAGGCAAAACATTCTGTTAACATGCGCTCAATTTGTCGTCAAGCGATTGCGCCGACGGAGATCACAGGTTGTTGAATTTGAGAGGAAAGCCAGTCCCCTCACCCCGGCCCTCTCCCCACAGGGGCGAGGGTGAAAGGCAGCACCGAGCGGTCCCCTCTCCCTTTCAGGGAGAGGGTTAGGGTGAGGATATGTTTTTACTGCCACCCATACCGACGCGCATAGAACCCTTTCACCATCTGGGTCAGCACCATATAGCCTGCGAGGATCGCCACTAGCCACGGGAAGTAGCTCAGCGGCAGCGCCTGCAGCTGCAGGTAGCTCGCCAGCGGTGAGAACGGCAGCGCGATGCCGAGCGCCATCACAATCCCCGTCATCACAATCAGCGGCCATGCGGCGCGGCTCTGGATGAACGGAATGCGGCGCGTGCGGATCATATGCACAATCAGCGTCTGCGACAGCAGCCCTACCACGAACCAGCCGGACTGGAACAGCGTCTGGTGTTCCGGAGTGTTGGCGTGGAACACAAACCACATCAGGCAGAAGGTAAGAATGTCGAAGATGGAGCTGATCGGGCCAAAGAACAGCATGAAACGACCAAGATCTGACGGATTCCAGCGCTGCGGCTTCTGGATCTGCTCGTCGTCCACGTTATCAAACGGGATCGCCACCTGAGACACGTCGTACATCAGGTTCTGGATCAGCAGGTGCAGCGGCAGCATCGGCAGGAACGGCAGAAACGCGCTCGCCACCAGCACGCTGAAGACGTTACCGAAGTTGGAGCTGGCGGTCATCTTGATGTACTTGAGCATATTGGCAAAGGTACGGCGCCCTTCGATCACGCCCTCCTCCAGCACCATCAGGCTCTTTTCCAGCAGGATGATATCCGCCGCTTCGCGGGCAATGTCCACCGCGCCGTCCACGGAGATACCAATATCCGCCGCACGCAGCGCGGGCGCGTCGTTGATGCCGTCGCCCATAAAGCCCACCACGTGCCCTTCGCGACGCAGCAGCGTGACGATGCGCTCTTTGTGCATCGGCGTCAGGCGGGCAAACAGCGTGGTGCGCTGGGCAAGCTGCGCCAGCTCGTCGTCGGAGAGATGTTCAATATCGCTTCCCACCACCACGTCACCCGCGTCCAGCCCCACCTCATGGCACACTTTGGCCGCCACCAGCTCGCTGTCTCCGGTGAGAATTTTGACGGTAATACCGCTCGCCTTCAGCGCCTTCAGCGCCGGTGCGGTGGTCTCTTTCGGCGGATCGAGGAAAGCGATGTAACCCTCGAGGATCAGATCGGATTCGTCGATGCGCTGATAGTCCCCCTCACGCGCGGGCAGGAACTTGCTCGCCACCGCCACCACGCGCAGCCCCTGACGGTTCAGGTTGTCGGTGACGCGCTTGATGCGGCGCAGCATGGTGTCGTCCAGCGGCACGATCTCGCCGTTATGGCGAACCTGCGTCGACACGTTGAGGATCTCCTGCAGCGCCCCTTTGCAGATCAGCTGGTGGACGTCCTGCTGCTCGCTCACCACCACCGACATGCGACGGCGCTCGAAGTCGAACGGGATCTCATCCACCTTCTGCCAGCGGCCGGAGAGCGTGCGGGCGGACTCTTCATCTACCCCTTCCAGCACCGCGACGTCGAGCAGGTTTTTCAGCCCGGTCTGATAATGGCTGTTCAGCCACGCGCTGTGCAGCACGCGCTCGCTGGTTTTGCCGGCGATATCCGTGTGGTTCTCCAGCACGATTTTGTCCTGCGTCAGGGTGCCGGTTTTATCGGTGCAGAGAATGTCCATCGCGCCAAAGTTTTGAATGGCGTCGAGGTGTTTGACGATCACCTTCTGTTTAGAGAGCTTCACCGCCCCGCGCGCCAGCGTGGAGGTGACGATCATCGGCAGCATTTCCGGCGTCAGGCCGACGGCCACGGAGAGCGCGAACAGCGCCGCTTCCCACCAGTCGCCCTTGGTGTAGCCGTTGATCAGCAGCACGATCGGCGTCATCACCATCATAAAGCGGATCAGCAGCATGCTGACGCGGCCAATGCCTTTCTGGAAGGCGTTCGGCTCGCTCTCCTGCTCGCTGACGCGCCCGGCAAGCTGACCAAACCAGGTGTTGCCCCCGGTGGCGGTGACAATTGCCTGCGCGGTGCCGCTGACCACCGTGGTCCCCATAAAGCACAGGGTGTCGCACTCGAGCGGGTTCATCTGCTGCGGGTCGCGGCTGCGCGCCACCTTTTCAACGGGCAGGGATTCCCCGGTCAGGGAGGCCTGCGCGACGAAGAGATCGCGTGCCTGGATGATGCGTAAATCCGCCGGGATCATGTCCCCCGCGGCCAGCTTTACCAGATCGCCCGGCACCAGCTGGTCGATAGGCAATTCCACCCAGGCGTTTTCGCCGAGATCGTTGATCACGCGCGAGACGGTCGCGGTGTTGCTGACCATCGCCTTCAGGGCGTCCGCCGCTTTGGTGGAGCGGGCCTCCTGAATAAAGTTCAGCAGCGTGGAGATGCCTACCATCAGGGCAATCACCCCTGCAGCAAACAGATCTTCCGTCGCATAGGAGATGAGGCCGAGCACGGTCAGCAGCAGGTTAAACGGGTTGCGGTAGCAGAGCCACAGATGCACCCACCACGGAGACGGCTTTTGCGCCGGAATGAGGTTATCGCCATGCACGGCGCGGATTTTTTCCACTTCTGCCGCGTTCAGCCCTTCCGGGTGCCCACCAAAAGCGCGCCAGACTTCGTTTTCATCCATCGCCGCCACGTTCAGGCAGCGTTCGGTCAGGGACGCGGGGATCGCCGCTCCCGCCATGCTTTTGGCGTTTGGCAGCGGGTCGCGCTGGACAAGACGGTGTGGCAGGTGGCGGCTCAGCAGGGCCTGCAGCTGCCGGGTGATATTTTTAAACATAGTCATTCCTCCGCACCCGCGAATGCGGACGCAGCATTTCCTTCAGGCGTGGCAAGGCCGTACCTGAGAGGCACTCAATTTTTCAAGCAGGAACGTTTGGGACGTTGCTGCCTCACATCACCGGTGAGTCAGCAACAGGCTGGCTTACCGGAAAGAACGCATTCTCCCGTTCAGGAGAGGTGTGGGATCGGGATCCATGAAGCCTCCGGTAAGTAAAAATCAGGGTGTCGCCGCGCAGTATAAGGATTTAACCATACCGTTTGTGGCTAATCGGGCGGTATTATAACTCCACGCAAATAAACCGAACGTAAACCAGACTTTGCCCATAGCGAAATCGCGCTATAGCATTAGGCTCAATTGACCATTTTGTCGTTGTTACAGGGAATACAGCATGCAGAACCGCCTTACGATTAAAGACATCGCGCGTTTAAGCGGCGTGGGGAAATCAACCGTCTCACGCGTGCTGAACAACGAAAGCGGCGTCAGCGAACGCACCCGCGAGCGCGTTGAGGCGGTCATGAACCAGCACGGCTTTTCCCCATCCCGCTCCGCGCGCGCCATGCGCGGGCAGAGTGACAAAGTGGTCGCCATCATTGTCTCGCGTCTGGACTCTCTGTCTGAAAACCTCGCCGTGCAGACCATGCTGCCCGCCTTCTACGAGCAGGGATATGACCCGATCATGATGGAGAGCCAGTTCTCGCCGCAGCTGGTGGAAGAGCACCTGGGTATGCTCCAGCGGCGCAACATTGACGGCGTGGTGCTGTTCGGCTTTACCGGCATCAAAGACGAGATGCTAAAACCCTGGCAGCCGTCGCTGGTGCTGCTGGCGCGCGATGCCCACGGTTTTGCCTCCGTCTGCTATGACGACGAGGGCGCGATTATCACCCTGATGCAGCGCCTGTTTGACGAAGGCCATCGCCACATCAGCTTCCTCGGCGTACCGCACGCGGACGTCACCACCGGCAAGCGCCGCCATGAGGCCTATCTGGCCTTTTGCAAAAAGCACAACCTCTCCGCCGTGGCCTCCCTGCCGGGGCTGGGCATGAAGCAGGGCTACGAGCAGGTCGCCAGCGTCCTGACGCCGCAAACCACCGCGCTGGTGTGCGCCACGGATACCCTGGCGCTGGGCGCGAGTAAATATCTGCAGGAGCAGCGTATCGATAACCTGCAGGTGGCGAGCGTCGGCAGCACGCCGCTGATGAAGTTTTTGCACCCGGAAATTATTACCGTCGACCCGGGCTACGCCGAGTCCGGCAGACAGGCCGCCGCGCAGTTGATCGAGCAGATCAACGGGCGCGCTGAGCCGCGTCAGATCGTTATTCCTGCCCACCTTTCTTAACCCCCGCTCAACGGTTTATTGTGATCTTCGCCCGATTTCGGGAACGTTCCCATTTTCGCCGTCACGCTGAAGGAGTAGGCTTGCGCTCAGGTCATTACCCCCTCAACATCTGTCATGAGGTTTCATGATGAGTAAAGTCAAACAAGCAGATATCGATCAGTTGATCGTCCTGGTCGGCGGCCGCGAAAACATCGCTACCGTCAGCCATTGCATTACCCGCCTGCGCTTCGTGCTGAACGATCCGGCCAAAGCCAATCCGAAGGCCATTGAAGAACTTTCCATGGTTAAAGGCTGCTTCACCAACGCCGGTCAGTTCCAGGTGGTGATTGGTACCGAAGTGGGCGATTACTATCAGGCTCTGCTGGCAACGACCGGGCACTCCTCCGCCGATAAAGAGCAGGCGAAGAAGGCCGCGCGCCAGAATATGAAGTGGCACGAACAGCTGATTTCCCACTTCGCGGAGATCTTCTTCCCGCTGCTGCCGGCGCTGATCAGCGGGGGCTTAATCTTAGGCTTCCGTAACGTCATCGGCGATGTGCCGATGAGCGACGGCAAAACCCTGGCGCAGATGTACCCGGCGCTGCAAAGCATCTATGACTTCCTGTGGCTGATTGGCGAAGCGATCTTCTTCTACCTGCCGGTGGGGATCTGCTGGTCGGCGGTACGCAAAATGGGCGGCACGCCGATTCTGGGTATCGTGCTGGGCGTCACGCTGGTCTCTCCACAGTTAATGAACGCTTACTTACTTGGGCAGCAGGTGCCGGAGGTGTGGAACTTCGGCCTGTTTACCATCGCCAAAGTGGGCTATCAGGCGCAGGTCATTCCGGCCCTGCTGGCGGGCCTGGCGCTGGGCTTTATTGAAACCCGACTGAAGCGCATCGTGCCGGATTACCTCTATCTGGTGGTGGTGCCGGTCTGCTCGCTGATTCTGGCGGTGTTCCTGGCGCATGCCTTTATCGGTCCGTTTGGCCGCATGATTGGCGACGGCGTGGCCTTCGCGGTGCGTCACCTGATGACCGGCAGCTTCGCCCCGATTGGCGCCGCGCTGTTTGGCTTCCTGTACGCCCCGCTGGTGATCACCGGCGTGCACCAGACCACGCTGGCGATTGATATGCAGATGATCCAGAGCCTCGGCGGCACGCCGGTCTGGCCGATTATCGCCCTGTCTAACATTGCTCAGGCGTCCGCGGTGACCGGCATCATCATCGTCAGCCGCAAGCACAACGAACGCGAGATCTCCGTTCCGGCGGCCATCTCCGCCTACCTCGGCGTCACCGAACCGGCGATGTACGGTATCAACCTGAAATACCGCTTCCCGATGCTCTGCGCGATGATCGGTTCCGGTCTGGCGGGCCTGGTGTGCGGACTGAACGGCGTAATGGCAAACGGGATTGGCGTCGGCGGCCTGCCGGGCATCCTCTCCATCCAGCCCGCTTACTGGCAGGTGTTCGCCCTGGCAATGGCCATCGCGATTATCGTCCCAATGGCGCTGACTACCGTGGTTTACCAGCGTAAGTTCCGTCAGGGCTCGCTGCAGATTGTTTAACTCTCTCTTTCGGGGCGCAGTTGCGCCCCTTCGCATTTGCAGGAACACACTATGAATACCCTTCCTCACTGGTGGCAAAACGGCGTTATCTACCAGATTTACCCCAAGAGTTTCCAGGACACCACCGGCAGCGGCACAGGCGATTTACGCGGCGTGACGCAGCGTCTGGACTACCTGAAAACCCTCGGCATCGACGCCATCTGGCTGACGCCGTTTTATATCTCCCCGCAGGTGGATAACGGCTACGACGTGGCGAATTACACCGCCATCGACCCGGCGTACGGCACGCTGGATGATTTCGACGAACTGGTCGCCGAGGCGCACCAGCGCGGCATTCGCATCGTGCTGGATATGGTGTTCAACCACACCTCAACCCAGCACCCCTGGTTCCGGGAATCGCTGAACAAAGAGAGCCCGTACCGCCAGTTCTACATCTGGCGCGACGGCACGCCTGAGCAGTTGCCCAACAACTGGCGCTCCAAGTTTGGCGGCAACGCCTGGCGCTGGCACGCGGAGAGCGAGCAGTATTATCTGCACCTGTTCGCGCCGGAGCAGGCGGACCTCAACTGGGAGAACCCTGAAGTGCGCGCCGAGCTGAAAAAAGTGTGCGCGTTCTGGGCCGACCGCGGCGTCGACGGCTTGCGCCTCGATGTCATTAACCTGATTTCGAAAGATCAGGATTTCCCGGACGACAACATCGGCGACGGCCGCCGCTTCTATACCGACGGGCCGCGCGTTCATGAATATCTGCAGGAGATGAGCCGCGACGTCTTTACCCCGCGCAACCTGATGACGGTAGGCGAGATGTCCTCGACCTCGCTGGAGAACTGCCAGCAGTACGCGTCGCTCGACGGAAGCGAGCTGTCGATGACCTTTAACTTCCACCACCTGAAGGTGGACTACCCCGGCGGCGAAAAGTGGACGAAGGCGAAGCCGGACTTCGTGGCGCTGAAAACCCTCTTCCGCCACTGGCAGCAGGGGATGCATAACAAAGCCTGGAACGCGCTGTTCTGGTGTAACCACGACCAGCCGCGCATCGTGTCGCGCTTCGGTGACGAAGGAGAATACCGCGTTCACGCCGCGAAGATGCTCGGGATGGTGCTGCACGGCATGCAGGGCACGCCGTATATCTACCAGGGTGAAGAGCTGGGGATGACGAACCCGCACTTCAGCCGCATCACCGATTACCGCGATGTGGAAAGCCTGAACATGTTCGCCGAACTGCGCGCCAACGGCCGCGATCCGGATGAATTACTGGCGATTCTGGCGAGTAAGTCCCGGGATAATGGCCGCACGCCAATGCAGTGGGACGCGTCTCACAACGCGGGCTTTAGCGAGGGCGAACCGTGGATTGGCGTCTGCGACAACTACGAAACCGTGAACGCCCGCGCGGCGCTGGACGATGCGGATTCCGTCTTCTATACCTATCAGTCGCTGATTAGCCTGCGCAAAACCCTGCCGGTGCTGACGTGGGGGGATTATGAGGATCTCCTGCCGGAACACCCTTCTCTGTGGTGCTACCGTCGCCAGTGGCAGGGGCAGACGCTGATTGTTGCGGCAAACCTGAGCCACGAGCGCCAGCAGTGGCAGCCCGCACCGGGAGCATGGCGGGTTGCACTCAGCAACTATGAGGACGTTCCCTCCCGCCCCGATACGCGGCTATTGCGCCCGTTTGAAGCCATCTGGTGGGTGCAGGAATAAATATCAGGAGATACAGCATGCTGTATCTCCTTTTTTATGTTTAGCGATACGCTAAATGTACGACGATAACTTTTACATCGTGGTGTACCCAAAATAAAAATAGCCCTGCCATTTAAATAACCTCGGCAGGACATTATGAAAAAGACAATTATTAAAGCAACGTGTATTAGCACATTATTATTAAGCACGCAGGGATGGTGCGGAAATACGTCTGTCGACCTTCGCTTTGGTCATAATACGCGCTCAGACGTCAATGATTCACGTATTAAGGTCATGCATCAGGCGAATAACGGTTTTTACTTCTCCGTTGAAGCCGCACAAAACCACAACGATACCTTTTTTGGTGATACCGACCGATATAATCCAGACGACAAGGGGTTAACGGAAGCGGCGCAGGAGATCGAAACGCGCTGGCGCTTCGATCTGGGCAATGGCTTCGCCGTTGCGCCTGGTATGGTGACGGTTTTCACCACCAGCAATACCCATTACCGCCCCTTCATTCAGGGCTGGAAAGCGTTTGATAACGGCCTGAATCTCTCCGCGCGTTACCGTTACAACACCGTCAATGACGCGCACAGCGACAAAGAGCTAGACGGCAGCGGCTACACCCGCCGCCAGTCACACCAGTTCGACATTTGGTTCGCGTATAACATTGGCAAATTCGGTATGTCCTATAATCCACGCTTCCGCTGGCAGGATAATGTCGATCAGGGAACCGGGGATGATACCTACTGGGAACATACCGTCGCATTCAACTACAAGCTCGACGATGGCTGGACGCCTTACGTCGAACTGGTTTCGCTGGATAAAACGTACATCACTGCTGATGGCAATCATGAAAATGATTATGCCGTACGTCTTGGAATAGTGAAGCAGCTCTGATGACCTGACTACACCGTATCGTGCTGCAGTAGCCTGCAGCCGATACGGTCCACGGCGCTTAACAGTTCAAGCTGCCCTTCCCGCTGATACAACGATACCGCGTTAATGTCGATCAATAACGGCCAGCATAACGTTGAAATTGCCGCCAGTGTCGACTCATCGCGGGTAATCGCAATAATCTTTAGCCCTTTGCGCAGCGCGTTACGCGCCATTTCAATCAGCGACTGCGTCTCCCCAGATTTACTGATCAACACCAGCGTCCCCTTCGATACCCGTGTCAGCTGGTGCATGTCATTCAAAATAAGGTGCGGCAGGCTCGCCAGCGATAAAAAGCGCGACAGGTAGTTGAGGCTGGTGAGCGAGGCACCGCGTGCGTAAAGATAGATATGGCTGGATTGCATAAGCAACCTGGACACCTCTGTCACAATATCATCCGCCTGCGGCCCCACGTCAGGCTCTACGGGCGCAGGTGTAAAATGATCGCGCAAAAAACGATACCGAAGCTCGGTATAACTTTTATACCCCATTTTTTTACACACACGATTAACGGATGTGGTCGTTGTAAAGGTATCCCGGGCAATCTCTTTTGCCGATATATTAGAAATATTACACGCGTGATGCTGAATGTATTCAAATATCAAACGTTCACTTCCCTGGAATGAATTCATAAATTACGCCCTGTTTAATCCCGGCATGATATTAACACATTGGAAAAATAGTCTCTGGAAGGCGCTTCACACATTGCATTTACGCGTATCACGATACGTAATTAGTATTAGCAAACATTAAAAACTGATTTAGGTTCTCTTTATACTTTCCCTGTTTTCACATCCAGGGAATTATGACAATGACGAAACAAAAAGTTGTCGCGGTAACGGCCTGCCCGACAGGCATCGCACACACCTTTATGGCGGCGAATAAAATTATTGCATGGGCTAAAGAGCACAATATCGAGGTCAAGGTCGAAACGCAGGGCAGCGACGGGGTTAAAAACCGCTTAACAAAACAGGATATCGCCTCCGCCACGGCCATTATTCTGGCAACCGACGTTCCCATTCAGGATGCCGAGCGTTTTGAAAACATTCCCCACCTTCAGACCCGCACGCAAGAGCTGATCAAACATACCGATCGCTATCTGCGTCAGGCGCTGGCAATGGAAAAAAACGTCACTGCCGCCTGCGTAGCAGACGAAGACGATCATCAACGTTCGGCTTACCAGGTCTTTATCGGCCATATCATGGCGGCCATCAGCTACATGCTGCCGGTGGTAGTCATGGGCGGGCTAATGATGGCGACGGCCAAAATTACCGGGCAGTTTATTAACATTGAACATTCACCATTCAGCGTACTGGATAAAGTGGGCTTTATGACCATCAAGTTCATGTACCCGGTCTTCGCCATGTATCTGGCATTTTCCATTGCCGGTAAACCGGCGCTGATCCCCGGGCTTATCGGCGGCATCATGTCCGACGAAGTCTATAAGCGCTTCTTTGATATCGAAGGCTTTATGCCGTCCGGCTTTTTCGGCGCGATCGGCATCGGCTTTTTTGTGGGCTATCTGGTGCGCTGGCTTAATGATTCGATTCACGTCCGTCAGCAGCTCACCACCATTAAAACCATGCTGGTCGTCCCGCTCATCACCGGCATTACGCTGGTAATGGTCATGGAATACCTGATTAACCCCATTTTTGGCTCCCTTAACCAGCTGATGGTGGTCTTTTTTACCTCGGCAGGTGACACCGGACGCGGGTTCTATTCTGCGATGATCGCCGCGGGCACCGCGTTCGACCTGGGTGGGCCGGTCAACAAGGCCGCGGGCTCGGTCGCGCTTGGTCTGAATGGCATCAGCGAGACGTTTGATTTAACCGCCCGCGAACTTTCCATCGTGATCCCCTCCATTGGCGTCGGCTTTGCCGCATTCCTTAACGGCCGATTTGGGCTACCGGATGTCTTCAGCCGGGAAGAGAAAACCGTTGGCAGCACCTCGTTATTGCTGGGCGTTATCGGGATCTCGGAAGGTGCGATCCCGTTCATCCTGAAAAATCCACGACTGATCCCGGTATTCATGACCGGTGCCGTCGCCGGCGCGCTGGTTGCGATTGCCCTTGGCGTGAAGCAGACGCTGCCGCTGCCGGCCATCTGGGGCTGGCCGCTGGCTACCAATGTGGCGGGCTATCTGGCGAGCGTCTTTATTGGCGCACTGATTTGCGCCCTGGGCGTGCTCTATGTCAGCCCAAAGAACGCCAGGTGAGGGAAGCGTCATGAATCAGATCCACGTCATTGCCCATACGCACTGGGACCAGGAGTGGTATTTCACCCGTCAGGACAGCATGGTGCTGGCGTCGTATAACTTTGCGGACGTCATCGACACGCTGGAGCAGGACCCGGCTTATTGTTGCTATCACCTTGACGGGCAGATGGCGGTGGTGGATGACTTTCTCGCCATGAATCCCGATTATCGCGTCAGGCTGGAAGCACTGGTCAGAGAAAAAAGGATATTTGTGGGGCCGTGGTATACCCAGACGGACACCTACAACGTGCATGGCGAATCGATCATTCGCAACCTCAAATACGGCATCTTCGCTGCCCGTACGCTGGGGCATGCCATGCAGGTCGGGTATCTTCCGGATACCTTCGGCCACAATGCGCAAATGCCCATGATTTTGCAGGGCTGCAATATCGACAATATCGTATTCTGGCGCGGTATCGATCATGACAGGCACGCCAAAAGCAGCCAGTTCCTCTGGCGCGCGCCGTCAGGGGCGACCGTTATCGCCTGCGCGATGGCGTTCGGTTATGGCGCGGCGAAAAACATGCGTTCGGAAGCCTGCCACCTGCAGGGTAAAATCTACCCGATGGTCAATCTTCTGCGTTCACGATCGGGTATAAACGACCTGCTTCTGCCCTGCGGCGGCGATCAGGTCAGCATCGACCCGGCGCTGCCGAAAATCCTGACGATCGCCAGCGCACAGTCCCCGGAGCAGGATCGTTACCTCATCAGTTCGCTGGAGCACTACGTCAACATTCTGCGCGAGCAGCGTGAACAGTTCGACCTATGGGAAGGAGAACTGAAATCACCGCGTTACACCCGCATTCATAAAACGATCGGCTCCGTGCGCTACGACATCAAAAAGAAAAATGATGAGGTTGAGCAGTTCATCCTGCGGCAGCTGGAACCGACAATCGCAATGGCGCGTCATCAGGGTATCCCGGTCAACCTCTCAGTGGTCGATACGCTCTGGAAGAAACTGTTGCGAAGCCACGCCCATGACTCCATCGGCGGCTGTAACAGTGATGCCACCAACCGCGACATACTGCATCGGCTGGAGCAAACCGAACAGCTGTGCCACAGCCTGTGGAACCTGGTGGTAAAAACCCTGGCCGCCGCCTGCGCTAAGGAAGGCAACCTGCTGATTTTCAACCCGCTGGCTACCCCAACGCAGCGCGTGGTGAAAACCACTCTCTATAGCCGCGCTGAAAATATCACGATGACGTATCAGGGCCAGCCCATCCCCTTCTACGTCCTGAAAAGAGATATTCTGCCTGGCGGAACGGCGATCTCCCTTACCGCTGACGGTGAATGTGAAACGCCCCTTCCCCCTTATTTTCGCTGGCAGGTTGCTTTGCAAACCCCTGTTTTACCGTCAGTCGGCTATCTTAGTATTAATGTTGAAGATAACCCTGCACCATTCCGGGAACCTGAACAGACAAAAGGCAGCGAGATAGAGAATGCGCATTATCGATTAACGCTGAACGACGGAACGCTCACCCTGCACGACAAACGCAGCGGCAGATGCATTCCCTCTTTCTTTACCCTCGAAGACTGCGCGGATGCGGGTGACAGCTATGATTTCTCACCGCTTGCGGGCGACGCGCCGACGCGCTGTTCGCATTTCACGCTCGTCGACCGCCTGAAAACGCCGCTTGTCGAAAAGCTGGTCGTCGGGGCCACCCTGCTTCTTCCGCCGGATCTCGCAGGCCGTCAGGAAAATACCCGAACGCCGTTATCCATTCGTCTGGTATGCGAACTACGCCATGACGATCCAAACCTGTATGTTGAGAGTACGTTGGAAAACAGCCACTGCGATCACCGGCTACGTTTACTGATCGGCAGCGATATTCACACCCGCCACGCCATCGCCTCGCAGCCATTCGCGATCATCGAGCGCGAAACGGGGTGTAACGCTCAAGACTGGCAGGAGCACTATCGCGAGATGCCCGTGGATATCGAAACCAGCGAGGGCATTATTGCTATCGCGGAAGCGGGCAAAGCGCTGGTGGTGAATAGCCGCGGCATGAAGGAGTTTCAGATCATCGGCAGCGAACCGGCGACTATTGCTCTGACGTTGTTTAAAGCGACGGGCGTGCTCGGGCGCAACGATCTCGATTGGCGACCCGGTCGGGCGTCCGGCATTAATAATACGGTGGTTGAGACCCCTGATGCCCAGTTGCTGAAACCGCTGTGCTTTTCATTCACCGTCGCGCTGGCCGACAACGCCGGACATCTCACGCTTCGCCAGCTGGAAAATCAGGCGGCCGGACAGCCCTTCACCTATCAACGTCAGATGCTGCACACGCTCGATCACCGTCTTGACCGCTTTTCGTTGCGTCTGCCTGAACGCAGGCTCCCGGCAGAATTCTCGCTATTGACCCTGCCGGAGCCGCTCATCCTTTCCGCTCTGCCCCATGCGCAGCAGCTGCATGGCACCGTCGTGCGGGTGTTTAACGCCGGCACGCAGCCGGTTCCCGTCCCGGAAAGTCTGGCAGCGCTCCGTCAGATCAACTATCTCGAAGAGCCCGTACAGCCGGTAACGGCGATCCCCCCTTTCGCAACCTGCGATTTTTTGCTGGAGGCTTAATATGAACTTGCTTGCATTGACGCACCCCGATCTGGTTTTTATCAACCCGCCGCACCGTTCGCCTGAAGCGCTGATACGCTGGCTCGCCGAACCGCTCGCAAGGCGAAAAATCATCAGTGATGAAGAAACGTTTATTCAGAGCGTGTTACAACGCGAAAGTGAAGGCCCAACCGCGCTGGGTGAAGCGCTCGCCGTCCCACACGGTAAAACCGAGGCGGTGCATCAGCCGGCGTTTTGTCTGGCGCTCTTTGACGACCCGATACGCTGGCCGGGGCTGGACGGTGATGAAGAGGTCAGAATGGTTTTCCTGCTCGCCATTCCGCCAGCGGAAGCAGGCAGTACCCATATGCAGCTGCTGACGACGCTGACCTGTTTATTGACGGAAGATCGGGTGCGTGAGCGGCTGCTGGCGGCGCGATCCAGGGAAGAGGCGCTGTCCGCCCTGAGCGCTGAAGAACCTCAAAAACAGGACGATCCCCCTGAACGCTCCCTTCTCATCCCGGTGGTGCTGGGTAGTATCGCTACCGCAGCCTTTTTGCAGGCAGGATTGAGCTGGGTCTGTAGCGTGAGTTAACGAGCAGTGCTCAGCACAGGCTGTGCTGAGCGCTTGTTTTTGTTGAATAATTAATCAGATTTTTCTCGTGCGCCTTTACAATCGCTGAAGCGCCCGCCGTTTGTACTCTCGTCTTTTTACTTTGTTCTGCATCAAATAAATCGCAAACATGTTTGATGCAAATCACTATATGTAGCACTTAAAATGCACACCAACCCAATATCTTGTATTTATCGTCTACTATTCCAACAACAAGACGGCGCTTACGCTGGCCGGAATTGTGGATAACACGAGCTGGGAACGCGGGAAGTCTTTGGCCCGGCGGGAAATACGCCCGGTGACTACTTCTCCACCTCTGTGGATAACCTGTTTTCAAAAATGGAGTGATCATGACACCGCATGTGATGAAACGCGATGGCTGTAAAGTGCCGTTTAAATCAGAGCGCATCCAGGAAGCCATTCTGCGTGCAGCTAAAGCAGCGGGAGTCGATGACGCAGATTACTGCGCCACCGTCGCAGAAGTCGTTAGCAGCCAGATGAATGAACGCAGCCAGGTCGATATCAACGAGATCCAGACCGCGGTTGAAAACCAGCTGATGGCTGGGCCCTACAAGCAGCTGGCGCGCGCCTACATTGAGTACCGCCACGATCGAGACGTGCAGCGCGAGAAGCGCGGTCGCCTGAACCAGGAGATCCGTGGCCTGGTCGAGCAGACCAACTCCGCCCTGCTCAATGAAAACGCCAACAAAGACAGTAAAGTGATCCCGACCCAGCGCGACCTGCTGGCCGGTATCGTCGCCAAACACTATGCCCGCCAGCATCTGCTGCCGCGCGACGTGGTGTCTGCGCACGAGCGCGGCGAAATTCACTACCACGATCTTGACTATTCACCGTTCTTCCCGATGTTCAACTGCATGCTGATCGATCTGAAAGGCATGCTGACCCACGGCTTTAAAATGGGTAACGCCGAGATTGAACCACCTAAGTCGATCTCCACGGCTACCGCGGTCACGGCGCAGATTATCGCCCAGGTCGCCAGCCACATTTACGGCGGCACCACCATTAACCGCATTGACGAAGTGCTGGCCCCGTTCGTGACGGCGAGCTTCAACAAGCACCGTAAAACCGCCGAAGAGTGGCAGATCCCTGACGCGGACGGCTACGCCCATTCCCGCACCGAGAAAGAGTGCTACGACGCGTTCCAGTCGCTGGAATATGAAGTAAACACGCTGCACACCGCCAACGGCCAGACGCCGTTTGTGACCTTCGGCTTTGGCCTGGGCACCAGCTGGGAATCGCGCCTGATCCAGCAGTCCATCCTGCGCAACCGTATTTCCGGCCTTGGCAAAAACCGCAAAACCGCCGTGTTCCCGAAACTGGTGTTCGCGATTCGCGACGGCCTCAACCACAAGTTTGGCGATCCGAACTACGACATCAAACAGCTGGCGCTGGAGTGCGCGAGCAAGCGCATGTATCCGGACATCCTGAACTACGATCAGGTCGTCAAAGTGACCGGTTCGTTTAAAACGCCAATGGGCTGCCGCAGCTTCCTCGGCGTGTACGAGGATGAAAACGGCGAGCAGATCCACGACGGGCGCAACAACCTGGGCGTCATCAGCCTCAACCTGCCGCGCATCGCGCTGGAGGCCAAAGGTAATGAAGCTGAATTCTGGACACTGCTGGATGAACGCCTGCAGCTGGCGCGTAAGGCGCTGATGACCCGCATTGCGCGTCTGGAAGGAGTCAAAGCCCGCGTCGCGCCGATCCTCTATATGGAAGGAGCCTGCGGCGTGCGCCTGAAGGCGGACGATGACGTTTCGGAGATCTTCAAAAACGGCCGCGCGTCAATTTCGCTGGGCTATATCGGCATTCACGAAACCATCAACGCGCTGTTTGGCGATACGCACATGTACGACAGCGAAGCCCTGCGTGAGAAAGGCATCGCCATCGTTCAGCGCCTGCGCGACGCGGTAGACCAGTGGAAAGAGGAAACCGGCTACGGGTTTAGCCTCTACAGCACGCCGAGCGAGAACCTGTGCGACCGCTTCTGCCGTCTGGACACCGCCGAGTTCGGGATTGTAGAAGGCGTGACCGACAAAGGGTACTACACCAACAGCTTCCACCTCGACGTCGAGAAAAAGGTGAACCCGTACGACAAGATCGACTTCGAAGCAGCGTATCCACCGATCGCCAGCGGCGGCTTCATCTGCTACGGCGAGTACCCGAACATTCAGCACAACCTGAAGGCGCTGGAGGACGTGTGGGACTATAGCTACCAGCACGTGCCGTATTACGGGACCAACACGCCTATCGACGAGTGCTACGAGTGCGGTTTTACCGGCGAATTCGAGTGTACGAGCAAAGGCTTTACCTGCCCGAAATGCGGCAATCACGACGCGGCCCGCGTCTCCGTGACCCGTCGCGTGTGCGGCTACCTCGGCAGCCCGGACGCGCGTCCGTTTAACGCCGGCAAGCAGGAAGAGGTGAAGCGCCGCGTGAAGCATCTGGGGAATGGGCAGATCGGGTAAGTTCTGCGCAGGGTTCTCCCCCTCACCCTACCCCTCTCCCTCAAGGGAGAGGGAACCGATCGAGCACATTGCTAAGCCTGACTCCGGTTTTCTCCCTCTCCCTGTGGGAGAGGGCTGGGGTGAGGGCATCAGGTTAACGCTATGAACTATCACCAGTACTACCCCGTCGACATCGTCAACGGCCCCGGCACCCGCTGCACCCTGTTCGTTTCAGGCTGCGTCCACGAATGCCCCGGCTGCTACAACAAAAGCACCTGGCGTCTGAACTCCGGCGTGCCGTTTACCGCTGAGATGGAAGATAAAATCATCAGCGACCTGAACGACACGCGCATTCACCGCCAGGGGATCTCACTTTCCGGTGGCGACCCCCTGCACCCGCAAAACGTGCCGGATATCCTGAATCTGGTGAAGCGCATTCGGGCAGAGTGTACGGGAAAAGATATCTGGGTCTGGACGGGCTACAGGCTGGATGAGCTGAACGCGCAGCAAATGGAAGTGGTGGATCTGATTAACGTCCTGGTCGACGGCAAGTTCATGCAGGATTTAAAAGACCCGGCGCTCATCTGGCGCGGCAGCAGCAACCAGGTTGTACATCATTTGCGTTGATCAAAGGCGGATGTTATCCATCCGCTCTTATCTCAAAAACGACTCAAACTCTCCATCGCCACCGCCTTAAACCCGGCAAAATCTCCGCAGCTACAGAGCCGTGACATCGCCCGCTCGCGCAGGAAGGTGACGAAGATATCGTAAATCGCCATCGCCTCTTCGTACTCGCTTTTGCTGATGGCAAGCAGGAAGATGACGTGCGCGGTTTCGTCGCCCCACTGCACGCCGTGCGGGGCCAGCACGGTGTAGACCACCGTTTTCTGCGCCAGCAGGCCGAGGGAGTGCGGCAGCGCGATGCCGTCGCCGAGCATGGTGCTGACGATAGCTTCACGCTCAACAACCGAATCCAGAAACTCCGCGCCAACAAAGCCTTCTGCCTCAAGCTGTTCACACAGCTCGCGGAACAGCGTCTGCTGATCGATCGGCTTGTCGATAATGCGGAAATGGGCCGCGTCGAAGTATTTATCCAGCATCCACGGGCGGGTGCGGTCCACCAGCACTAGCTTGCCAATCTGCTCTAACTGATAGTCGGTCGGGAACGGGGCTATCGTCACCACCGGTTTCGACTTTTCGCTGACGCGCGCGGTGGAAATCACGAAGTCTTCGCCAATCGTTTCCGCCAGCTCGTACTCGCGCAGGGTGAGCGTGCGCGTCACCTCAATCTGCGGATATTTACGCTGCAGCACCGCCTCAATCATGCGGACCATGGCATTACCGGCGTCGCATACCAGCAGCACGCGCGGCTGGCGCTGGTAGCCGATGTTGTAGTGACGCTCCAGCCCGACGCCAATATGCAACACCAGGAAACCAATCTCGTTTTCGCTGATCGCATACGGCGTGTATTTGCCCCAGCTCGACACCGCCGCCAGGGTCATATCCCACGCCATCGGGTAGTGCTGCTTGATGTTATCCAGCAGCGGATTGGGGATCATGATTTGATACCGCACGCGGGTGATCATGGTTTTGATATGCGTGAGCAGGTCCGCATGCAGCTGCGCGTCGCTGAGCAGGTTGTAGTTATAGTGGGTGTTGATGTAGCGCAGGATGTAGTTGACCAGCGCTTCGTCGTCATCGGCGTTAATTGCGCTCGGGGCAATCTCCTGAATCTGCCGCGCCGCAATGTGCACGCACAGCCAGCTCTCCTCCGAAGGCGAAAGCGCTTTGCCCGCCAGCTGCTGGATAGAGACCGCGATATCTTTCGCCGCCTCCCGGACGTTCTCCTCCACGTCTTCGGCGTGGAATTCCGGAAGCGGGAAACCCTCGCTGATGCGACGTACCGACACCGCACAGTAAAGACGCAGGAACAGCTCGCCTTCGTCGGTCAGGCGGATGTGATGTCGCGTCAACGCATCATGCAGTACGGCCACCATCTGCTCCGGTACCCCCGCGTTGAGAGCAACTTCGGTCACCAGCGGGTTAAGGCTGTCCTGCTGCGCCAGCTCCCAGAGCAGATCGGTCAGGCAGGCGCGGGTGGACATCTCGCTGCCAAACAGCTTCATGCCGTGGCGTGGACGCGTTTCCAGCGTCAGGTTGTAGCGGTGGAACCACTCGCGCACTTCCACCATGTCGCTTTGCAGCGTGGCGCGGCTAACGAACCACTCGTCGGCCAGATCTTCCAGCTTGAGGGAGAACGCTGAGGTGAGAAAACGTGCCACCAGATAGTGCACGCGCTCGGGTCCGGTCCGGGGAATACGCAGCGCGCGCGGGTGGGATGCCTGCAGCTGCTGATAACGTTCCGCATCGTCAATTTTGAGCTGATAGCCATTTCCACGGCTCAGAACAAACTGCGCGCCGTGGCCTGCCAGCAGCGCGTTCAGGGCGGTGATATCGGCACGGACGGTTCGCGTGGAAACCGACAGCCGCTGCGCCAGCTCGTCCTGCGGCAGCGTCTCGTTTTGCAACAGATCGAAAAGTTGCGCTAAACGTTGGTTCGGAAATCGCACGGGTTTGTCCTCTTACGGCTTAAGGTGAAATAACCATCTGGGATGGGCTGCCGACCGGGGTATAGTCTGGCTCAAAGCTTAGCTTGCCGTCCTGACCGACGCGGAAACGGGTAATGTTGTCGCTGCGCTGGTTCATGACGTACAGCCAGCGACCCTGTTTATCGAGCGTCAGGGTGCGGGGATAGTCACCCCGCGTCCACACGTCGTCCTGATGGGTCAGCGTGCCCTCCGCTGTTACGGTAAAGTGCCCGATGCTGTTATGCAAACGGTTAGCCACATACAGCTGTTTACCGTCGGCGCTTAATGCCAGCCCGGCAGCAAAGCTGGTGCCTTTGTAGCCGTCCGGCAAGGCTGAAAGCGTTTTGCCCTCTTTCAAGGTGCCGTTGGCGTTCACGGTATAATGGGTGAGCGTAGACGCCTCTTCGTTAATCAGCCACAGGGCATCGCCTTTTGGCGTAAAGACAAAGTGGCGCGGCCCAGCGCCTTTCGAGGAGGCGCTGATAAACGGCGGATCGTTCGGCGTCAGCTTCCCGGTTCGATCGTCAATACGGTACTGGTAGAGGCGATCCAGCCCCAGATCGGTGGAAAAAACGTATTTCCCGCTCGGATCGGCGGCGATCATGTGCGCGTGGGGGCCATTATGATCGCTGATCGCGAAACTGCCCTCCGCAGCGGCTTCGGGCTTCGCCGCGCCCGGTTCGCCCTTGTCCTGATGTGTGTCCGTGGCTTCACCCAGGCTGCCGTCTGCCTTGATCGGCAAAACGGCAATCGACCCGCTGACGTAGTTGGCCACCAGCAGATGGCGACCGTTCGGCGTCAGCGACAGGTACACCGGCCCCGCGCCGCCGGACGCCACCTGATTGAGCTCGCTCAGCGCGCCGTTATCCCCCACCCGCAGCGCCTGCACCACGCCCTGCTCCACTTCGCTTGCCAGATACAGCGTTTTGCCGTCGTGTGAAAGGGTCAACTGCGCCGCATTCGGCAGTTTGCTCACCAGCGTTTTATCGTTCAGCGCGCCGGTTTGCGGGTCAACGGCAAAGCGGTACAGCCCTTCGCCGTTGGGGTTGTAGGTGCCCACCCAGGCGTATTGCGTCTGGGCGATCGCGGAAGTGGTCAGTAAAGAAAGTGAAGCGACAAGCAGGGTACGGGTGTGCATGGTGGCTCCTTTGGGTATGTGCGGAGTTCCCCCCTCACCCTAACCCTCTCCCCAAAGGGGAGAGGGGACGATTACACCCTCTCCCCTTTGGGGAGAGGGCTGGGGTGAGGGGTGTTGTTTTTATTACTTCACCAGCTTCTTCGTCATCGCCAGCAGCGTACGCACGTCTTCCGGACGCGTATCGCCGCTGGCTTTGTCGATAATCGAGCTGTAGATATGCGGGATGATTTTGCTCACGCCCGCGTCGAGGGCGATCTGCAGGATCTCCTCATAGTTTTCCAGATCGATACCTCCGGTTGGCTCCAGCCAGAAGTCGTGACGGGCGCAGGCTTCCGCCACCGCCTTGTACTCGTCACGGCACTTCAGGCCGCCCATCGGGAAGTATTTGATTGAGCTGCCGCCGAAATCTTTCAGCAGGGCAATTGCTGTTTCAACCGGCACGATGCCGTCCGGGGCCGCGCTGCTCAGCGGTCCGGTGGAGATTTTGACCATGCCGACGGTGCCGGTCGGAGAGACCAGACCGTTGACCACGGATTCATTCTGCCCCAGCAGCGCGCGGCTGGTAGCCACTCCGGTAAAGACCTGGTTAACATGCTGCGGCTGCACCTGGCGGGAGATTTCACTCACCATTGCCGACTGGTTCGGGTCGCCCGCGCCCAGGCCAACGGAGAGCGCGTTATCAATCAGGGCGGCGTATTCGCGCATATCGGCGACGGCGCTCGCCACGTCCGGGTAATTTTTGGAGAGCACGCCCACCAGCACGTGACCTTCCGCCGCCTCGTAAATGGCGCTGGCGTTGGCTTTGGAGCCTGCCAGCACGTTCAGACAGACGCGGTCACGGTAAAAGTTGGGGGTCAGTTTCATGCTTTTTTCTCCTGTCCTAATACTTCGCTAATACGGCGGTACACGATGTTCAGCTGGTCAGCATTCACGCTGCGCACGTCCGCTTCGATAATCCCTTCGTTGGCCTTGTAGCCACGGAAGTAAATGGCGTATTCGCCCTGCTTGAGCTTCGCCACCAGGTCACCCGTGCTGACGCCCGTTGCGGCTTCGTCGAACTTAATCTCGGTGCGGGCGATGTCGCGTCCGGCGCTGTCCCAGACCACGCGCGCGGTCACACCGTTCAGGGTGTTGAGCGCCTCGATAAACGGCGTCATTTTCGCCACCATCTCGGCGCCGCTCTCTTTGGTGGCCGTCAGGTAGAGTTCGATGGCGCAGGTCAGGCCAAGAATGCCCTCTTTGCCCACCTTCATGGCGCGGCCAATGCCCGCGGTCTGACGCTTCACCCATTCAACATATTGAGTTTTGCCGATCACCAGCCCGCTGGTTGGCCCTTCAATCGCCTTCGCGCCGCTGTAGATCACCAGATCGGCGCCGGATCGGTAGTAGGCATGCAGATCTTCTTCCGCTGCCGCGTCGACGATCAGCGGGAGATCGTGCTTGCGCGCCACGACTGCCGCCTGCTCGACGCTGAGCATGCTTTTCTGCACGCAGTGGTGCGATTTGATATAGAGGATCGCCGCCGTGCGCGGGGTGATCGCCGCCGCCAGCTGATCGGCGGAGCATTCGTTGGCGTAGCCCGCCTCCACCAGCTTGCCGCCGCCCAGCGCCACCATGGTGCCCACCGGCGCGCCAAAGTTCACGTTGTGGCCTTTCGGCAGGACGATTTCGTTGTTCCCAATCGGGGTCACGTGCAGGTTTTCCAGCAGCCAGTCGCTGTCTTTGACCAGCACCGCCGCCACGGACTGGGCAATGCCCGCCGACGCGCAGGAAACTACCGTCGCGCCTTCCACATCCAGCAGCTTCGCGATGTATTCCCCGGTTTTGTTGACCAGATCCTTCATCTCAAAATAGTGATTCATCCCGTCCATCGCCGCCTGCACCACTTCCGGGCGCGGCGTGGAGACGCCCAGCGCCGTCATGCGGCCGGAGGTGTTGATCACCTGCTTTAAGTTGTACTTCTCATAAATCGAAGGCATGTTCCGTGCTCCCTTGTTCGGTCATGTAGCCCTTGCCCGCGCGGATCGCGGCAAGCGGCACCAGAATGTGTTCAGCCTGCAGGCTGTCGTTTTCGGCATCCGTCAGCACCGTCGGCTGACGTTTAAGGGTGAACAGCGTCAGGTCGGCATCGAGACCCGGCTGAATGCGGCCTTTACGCGTCAGGCGCAGGCCATCGGCGGCGTTCGCCGTGACGCAGTCAATCACCTGCGGCAATGACATGCCGATGGCGAGGAATTTCGACATCACGCTTGCCAGCGAGCCGACCGGGCCGTTGATGCGGTTGCGGCAGTAGATATCCGAGCTGATGGTGTGCGGCAGAATGCCCATCGCGATGGCGCGTTTCGCCACCTCAAAGCTGAAGCTCGCCGTACCGTGGCCGACGTCCAGACGCACGCCGCGCTTCAGGGCGGAGGCGATGGAGGCGCGCAGCTCGCCGGAGGGCGTCAGAATGCGGTTAGGCTTGCCGTTGTAACAGTGGGTGATGATGTCGCCCGAGCTCAGCAGTTCGGCAATTTCGTCGAGGTTCGGCGGGTTGTTGCCGATGTGCACCATCAACGGCAGGTCGCCGTTCTCTTTCTGAATGGCTTTGGCGCGCTCCAGCGGCGTAATGCCGTTTTCACCGACCACGCTGCTGCTCATGCGCGCCTTCAGGCCGACGATAAAATCAGGGTGGCGCTTCACCGCCTGCTTCACCGCGTCGGCGTCGATGTTGGCCATATTGGCCAGCTCGTTCTGGGCGATCAGCCCCACGCGGGAGATGTTCAGCAGGGCAAACACCTCGGTGGAGGCCCTGCGGGTGATGTCGTAGAAATCGTCCACGTCGTCGGCACCGGTACTGCCCGCGTCCACCACGGTGGTGACGCCGGTGGCAATGCCGACGCTGTCGGGCTCGTCGTGGTAAATCGGGGAGTTCGGGTAGCAGTGAACGTGGGAGTCAATCCAGCCTGCGCTGACGAATACGTCGCCGTTCAGCTCAACCTTTTTATGCGCGGGGGCGTCAATGTCGCCCAGCGCCGCGATCTTCCCGTCCTGAATGGCGATATCGGTCAGGGTATCGTCGGCAAGGCGCGCACGGCGCAGGAGTAAATCAAACATGAGGATCTCCTGATAGGGCGGGCGCCGGAGCGCCCGCGGGTATTAAAGGGCGACCGGGAACAGCCAGCCCAACAGCATTGCGCCGAGGATCGCGCCACCGGTGATCGGCTTCTGCCAGATGTAGAACACCAGCGCACCGAGCAGGGAACCGACGCCGATAGGAATGGAGGCGGTCATGGCGCTCAGGATAATCAACGGCCCGAGGAAGCGGCCGGAGGCGTTACCTGCGCCCATCATCACGTCTGCGCCGTAGGTGGAGTTGCTCTGGTTGATGGTGAACTTACGCGCCAGGATGATGACGTAGCCAATTGCCAGACCAATCACCAGGCCGGTGATCAGCGAAGCAATGAAGTTGGTCACCGGGAACATGATCCCTGCGCCCAGCAGCAGTGCCGGAACCCCGAGGCCCACGCCGGTCTGGATGGCGCCGCCGATGTCGAGAATACCGACCAGCGACCCTTCGATAATACGGGCGAACAGGAAGCTTGCGCCGAACGCCGCCACCGCGCCGTAGACGCCGGTATCAATACCCGCCTTCAGCATCGCCACGAAGGCCACTTCGTTAAACGCGCCGATGCCGTAGAGGTAGTACATGTGCGTCCCGGCGAAGACGCCGGAGGAGAGCAGGCCAACAAAGATCGGGAACGACCAGTCGGCATACCAAAAACCTTTATTCTGTTCCATTTAGAGGCTCCTGTTATTTACCGCTGAGCGAGTTGTGGATCATGTCGAGCCAGTTCGGCACGGTCAGATGGAAGGATTCGATCATCTTCATGTCGAAGCCGCGGAAGAAGCCGCTCAGCACGAAGAGCAGGACGATCGCCGCCATCATCACTTTGGTGACGTGGTTCCAGCCGCTCTCTTCTACACCTTTCCCGATCAGGATCCCCAGCACCAGGCCCGGTACGGCGTTGCCCATAATCAGCTGCGCCGCGCCGCCGAAAATGGTGGCCCAGAAGCCCGATTTTTTACCCGCGTCGATGGCTGCCAGCCAGAAGATCACCGGCATCACGGTGTTCACCAGCAGGTTTGCAGCAGGCACCAGTACCTTCACGGCGGTGACCTGAAGCGCTGCCGGAACGGAGGAGGCGGTCAGGTTCAGGAAGGTCACGACGATCATGCCGATCGCGCCGCAGGCAATCGCCATTTTGCGCGGGTCGTGCAGCGTTTCGCCGACGTTACGGTTTTTGATCATCAGTGCAGCAGCACCCCAGTTCGGGATGATGCGGTGGTCAACGTCCTGCGTGAAGGCACCTGCGGCCACGGAAGAGGCCCAGGCGTTAAAGAAGAAACCTAACCCAAAGGAGAAGTGGGACGCCGGATCCCCTTCACAGGAGTTCAGTTCCCCCAACGTACGAAACGCGCCCATACCCTGAGTGGTAGGCGCATGAAACATGCGTGCAGCCCCGGCGCCCACACCGACGCCAACCAGGCCGCCAATGATGAGCGATTTTATTAATATAATTAAGAACATCAGTCTGCCCTTTTATGAATAATCAGCGTTGCGTGACGAAATCCACCTGGTCAAGATTGATAGCGGTCACGTTGACGGTCACATCCAGCTCCACGCTGTAGGTGCGTCTTTCCCGGCGCAGAAAGAAGAACAGAAACGCTTCTTTACGCACCGCTTCTTGCGCCTGAACGACCTGCACATCCTGTGGCTCAATACGCAGTAAGATATGCGGTGAGGCTTTCATCACCGCGGCCTGAACGTGGTTGAGCGCGTCGGCAAAGGCGCGCGCTTTGGCGTCGCCCTTCCCCTTCACTCTCACCGTGGTTGTGAACTGTTCTTTCATGCTTATGCGCCGTATTTCTTCTGCCACGCCTGTACAAGACGCTCGCCCAGCTCTTCTTTATCCATAAAGCCGAAGCCCAGCACGTTGCAGCCTTCGTTGATGGCGGTCACGCCCTCTTCCACGGAACGCATGCCGTATTTAGCCTTGTAGCCATATTTGGTCTGCGCCGTGATGGCCCCCGCGCCGCCGCTGCCGCAGAAGGAGATGCCGAAGGTGGCGTTTTCCGCTTTCATCACGTCGCCAAGCTTCATGTCCGCGGCCATGCCCGGTACGACAACCGCGCGTCCGCCCGCTTTTTCCACACCGGCAGCCACTTTCTGACCTTTGCCCAGGCGATCGCCAATCACGACTGTAATCTGTTCCATGTGTTGCTCCTTAAAGGTTGTCTTTCGCGACTTCGAAGTGAACGGAGAGCAGCCAGGCTTCTTCATCAGGAAGGTTGCCAAACTGCGCTACCACTTCACGGGCAAGTTGCATTGAATCTGGTGAAATTTCGTCGAACAGCTCCGCTTCAACCTCCGGCAGCGGCTCGCCGGTCACGGACCGGTGCGCCATCGCGCGAACGTGGGAGGTGAGCATCTGCTCCTGTACCGCATTGGGGATGATGTTGTGCCGGGCCAGCAGGGCATAAACCTGCTGCAGCATGGTGTTCGCGAGCTGCTCTGTCTGCTCCGCCTGTTCCCCAACGTCGTTCATTACCGCTCCGTTAATCACTGGTCTTACCCCGTTAATGGCTCTGGGCTAAAACTAACGTTGCAGGGGAATTGTTTGTAGCGAGTTGTTTTCCACTTCGAAGTGGAAAGGCGAGCAGCAGCAGTGATCTGTGCCACATAAATGCGCTGAATCTGGATAAACCGCTGTATTTACGTGATGAATATCACGCTATTACGCGGCAAAAACGGGGCAAGCAAAGCGGAAAAGATTACGAGCGGCCTCGTAGAAATGTGACGTGGATAAGGTTTTCTTATGGGGATCCGTTAGAGTGGCGACGGGTGCTTGAGACTGACCGTCTCAGGCATGGGACGGAAAGTGGAAAGCCCCGCCTGATAGAAAATCAGGGCGGGGGCTCGAAACGACACGTCGGACCGTGGAGTTCGCTACCTCGCCCGCTTTACAGCAAGGAGGCATCCATGAAACGCCAATCCCCAATTATCCGGGTTTTGATGATTGTTGCTTTGACAATAATCATCTTAACGCTGGTGACGAGGAAAACACTGTGCGAGATCCGTTTTCGAAACGGCTCGCTTGAAGTGACCGCGCGGATGGAGTGTCGCTCCGGCAAGTAGGGAGCAAAGATGCGGGGGCGCGTCATGCGCCTCCGCATACGGGGAATGGACGTACAGCTCAGGCACCCAATTAACGATACTTTTTGTGGTACGTGTTGCGCGTAGCCACGAACTGGTCAGCCGCCGCCTGGGCTTCCTTCACTTTACCTTCGTTAGCCAGCTTCAGCGCGCCGTCGATCTGGCCGACCAGCACGTCAAAGCCGTGGCGATAGTCTTTCATCTCTGCGCTGTCTGCCGCTTTGCTTTCCAGCTTCGGCGGGGTCGCTTTCTGTGCGTCCAGTGCCGCTTCACGCATTTTGGTCAGCGCGCCTTTCATTTCCGCCGCATTGTCCGTTTTCTGCACCACCTTCAGGTTTTCACTGAGGATGTCCATATTGTCTTCAAGATCGGCAGCAAACGCAGACGAGCCAAGAACCAGCGTTGAAGCCGCGACGATCGCTAACAGATGTTTACGCATTGCTCACTTCCTTTTTTATTATTAACAAAACGCTATCTCTATTGTCCGGCGATTTTCATTTCCGGGAGTAATACAGAACCACACTGTATATTGCTACGCGTTTCAATATCGTTACCGACCGTAACGATGTTGCGCCACATGTCCTTCAGATTGCCGGCGATGGTGATTTCGCTCACCGGATACTGAATTTCGCCGTTTTCGACCCAGAAGCCCGCAGCGCCGCGCGAGTAGTCGCCGGTGATGCCGCTTACGCCCTGGCCCATCAGTTCCGTGACGACCAGGCCGGTGCCCATCTCTTTCAGCATCTGCTCAAAGCTCAGGCCCTGACCGGCAATGCGCCAGTTGTGGATCCCGCCCGCATGACCGGTGCTTTTGAGCCCCAGCTTGCGCGCGGAGTAGTTGGTCAGCAGCCACTGGGTCAGAATACCGTCTTTGATGATATCGCGACGTTCGGTGCGCACGCCCTCGCTGTCGAACGGCGTGGAGGCCAGCCCTTTCAGCAGGTGCGGATGCTCTTCGATGGTCAGCCATTCCGGCAGGATCTGCTTGCCCAGCGAGTCGAGCAGGAAGGTCGATTTACGGTAAACCGAGCCGCCCGCAATCGCGCCCACCAGATGGCCAAACAGACCGGTTGCCACTTCGTTAGCAAAAATAACCGGGGCCTTCATGGTGGAGAGTTTACGCGGCGACAGGCGAGACAGCGTGCGTTCGGCACACGCTTTACCTACCCACTCAGGAGACTGCAAGTCCCCCAGCGCGCGGCCAATGGTGTAGGCGTAGTCGCGCTCCATGTCTCCGTTCTCTTCGGCGATGACGCAGCTGGAGAGCGAATGACGGGTGGAGCAGTAGCCCTGCAGCATACCGTGGCTGTTGCCGAAGACTTTGATGCCGTAGTGGCTGTTGAAGCTGCCGCCTTCGGTATTGGTGATGCGTTTATCCGCCTGCAGGGAAGCCTGCTCGGCGCGCGCGGCCAGTTCAATGGCTTCATCCGGGGTCACTTCCGCCGGATGGAACAGATCGAGATCCGGCGCGTCAAACGCCAGCAGCTCTTTATCCGCCACGCCTGCGTAAGGATCCGGAGAGGTATAACGGGCGATATCGAGCGCCGCCTGCACCGTACGGGCAATGGCATCCGGGCTGAGATCGGTGGATGACGCGCTGCCTTTGCGATTCTGGTGATACACCGTGATCCCCAGCGCACCATCGCTGTTGAATTCGACATTCTCCACTTCACCATAGCGGGTGCTTACGCTGATGCCGGTGGTTTTGCTGACAGCCACTTCGGCGCCATCTGATTTTTCTGAAGCAAGCATCAGCGCGGTGGAGACGGCTTCTTCCAGGATCTTACGCTGCGCTTCAACTTGTGAGGTTACTTTCATCGCAAATGCCATACTGTAGGAGAGAGTTAACTGAAGTGTAACAGAGAACCGTTTTTCAGTGCGCGTCTTAACTGGTAACATTAGCCTCTTTTTTTAAGGAGCCTGACATGACTAAGCAGCCCGAAGACTGGCTCGACGACGTTCCCGGTGATGACATCGAAGACGAAGATGATGAGATCATCTGGGTCAGTAAAAGTGAAATTAAACGTGACGCCGAAGAGTTAAAACAGCTTGGCGCGGAAATGGTAGAACTGGGTAAAAACGCGCTGGATAAGATCCCGCTCGACCAGGATCTGCGCGATGCCATTGAACTGGCACAGAAAATCAAAAAAGAAGGCCGTCGTCGCCAGCTTCAGCTTATCGGGAAAATGCTGCGTCAGCGCGACGTCGATCCGATCCGCCAGGCGCTGGACAAGCTGAAAAACCGCCACAACCAGCAGGTTGCGCTGTTCCACAAGCTGGAGCAAATCCGCGATCGCCTGATTGAACAGGGTGATGACGCCGTACCGGAAGTGCTGAACCTGTGGCCGGATGCCGACCGCCAGCAGCTGCGTTCTTTGATCCGCAACGCGAAGAAAGAGAAAGAAGGGAATAAGCCGCCGAAGTCCGCGCGCCTGATTTTCCAGTATCTGCGCGAGCTGTCTGAGAACGACGAGTAATCATTCCCCTCACCCCAGCCCTCTCCCCGGAGGGGCGAGGGAGAAAAGAATGTAGGCCCGGTAAGCGCAAGCGCCACCGGGCTTTTTTTTACGCGTCGGCGGCCGCTTCCGCTTTCTTCGTAAGACCGTCCAGCAGCTTCTGATGGATCCCCCCAAAACCGCCGTTGCTCATCACCAGAATATGGTCGCCAGGCTGAGCGGCTTTCACCACCATATCCGCGAGCGCATCCACATCCGCGCTCCAGTGCGCAGGCTGAATGCAGGCATCGGCCACTTCGGCCACCTGCCACGGAATATGCTGCGGCTGCAGCAGGAAGACTTCATCGGCACGTCCTAACGACGGCGCGAGATCGTCTTTGCAGATACCCATCTTCATGGTGTTCGAGCGCGGTTCCAGCACCGCCAGAATGCGCGCGGTACCGCCGACCTTGCCACGCAGGGCGGCAAGCGTGGCCAGAATGGCCGTTGGGTGGTGCGCGAAATCATCATACACGGTGACGCCGTGGGCTTCACCGCGCAGCTCCAGACGGCGGCGGGCATTGATAAACGAGCCCAGCGCATTGGCGGCATCCGCAGGCAGCACGCCCACGTGACGCGCCGCAGCAATGGCCATCAGGCCGTTGTGCATGTTGTGCTCGCCCACCAGGCCCCACTTCACCTCACCCACTTTTTCACCGTCGAGCAGCACTTCCCACTCGGAGGCATCGGCGTTGAGCTTTTTCGCCTGCCAGTGACCCTGCTCGCCCACCAGCTCCTGCTCGCTCCAGCAGCCCATCGCCATGGTTTGCTTCAGGTTGATGTCGTTCTCCGGCAGGATGATGCGGCCCTGACCCGGAACAATGCGCACCAGGTGGTGGAACTGTTTCTGGATCGCTTTCAGGTCGTCAAAGATATCCGCGTGATCGAACTCAAGGTTGTTGAGGATCAGCGTGCGCGGGCAGTAATGCACAAACTTGGAACGCTTGTCGAAGAACGCGCAGTCGTATTCGTCGGCTTCGATCACAAAGAACGGGCTGTCGCCCAGACGTGCAGAAACGTCAAAGTTGCCCGGTACGCCGCCAATGACAAAGCCAGGCTTATAGCCGCAGGCTTCGAGGATCCAGGTCGCCATTCCGGCGGTGGTGGTTTTGCCGTGGGTACCGGCAACGGCAACAACCCAGCGGTCGCGCAGCACAAAATCATGCAGCCACTGGGGGCCAGACATAAACGGAATATTGCGTTCCAGCACCGCTTCAACGCATGGGTTACCACGGGTCATGGCGTTGCCAATGATCACCAGATCCGGTTCAGGATCCAGCTGGCTGGCATCGTAGCCCTGAATCAGAGAGATGCCCTGCTTCTCCAGAAGCGTGCTCATCGGCGGATACACATTGGCGTCCGAACCTGTAACTTCATGGCCCAGTGAGCGCGCCAGCATTGCCAGTCCGCCCATGAAAGTGCCACAAATCCCCAATATATGAATGCGCATACGTCACTATCCTTCTTCAATGTGGCGCACATTTTACTCACATGTTAGCGGGTGTGAAACGCATTTCAGGTAAATCCGTATTTGCTGGCGCGATTCACCAGTGCGCTACTATTTGAATATTTGTTAAGATTGTTGGGCTTTAGTCGTTTTGGTGAACATACAATCGCTCTACTCACAAAAGATGCAGGGAAAGTGTTATGAAAACGTTAGGTGAATTTATTGTCGAAAAGCAGCACGAGTTTTCTCATGCTACCGGTGAACTCACTGCTTTGCTGTCGGCAATAAAGCTGGGCGCTAAGATCATCCACCGCGATATCAACAAGGCCGGTCTGGTCGATATCCTGGGTGCCAGCGGTGCCGAGAACGTTCAGGGCGAGGTTCAACAGAAACTCGATCTGTTCGCAAATGAAAAACTGAAAGCTGCACTGCGCGCGCGCGACATCGTTGCGGGTATCGCCTCCGAAGAAGAAGATGAAATTGTTGTTTTCGAAGGATGCGAACACGCGAAATACGTTGTCCTGATGGATCCGCTCGACGGCTCCTCCAACATCGACGTTAACGTTTCTGTCGGTACCATTTTCTCAATCTACCGTCGCGTCACGCCTGTTGGCACGCCGGTCACCGAAGAAGATTTCCTCCAGCCGGGCAGCAATCAGGTTGCTGCGGGCTATGTGGTGTATGGTTCGTCCACCATGCTGGTGTACACCACCGGCTGCGGCGTTCACGCCTTTACTTACGATCCTTCCCTGGGCGTGTTCTGCCTGAGCCAGGAACGTATGCGCTTCCCGGAGAAGGGCAATACCTACTCCATCAACGAAGGTAACTACATCCGCTTCCCGAACGGCGTGAAGAAGTACATCAAATTCTGCCAGGAAGAAGATAAAGCCACCCAGCGCCCGTACACGTCCCGCTATATCGGTTCTCTGGTCGCTGACTTCCACCGCAACCTGCTGAAAGGCGGCATTTACCTCTACCCAAGCACTGCCAGCCACCCGGACGGGAAGCTGCGTCTGCTGTACGAATGCAACCCGATGGCGTTCCTCGCCGAACAGGCGGGCGGCAAGGCGAGCGACGGTAAAGAGCGTATTCTGGATATCGTGCCGGAAAGCCTGCACCAGCGCCGTTCGTTCTTCGTCGGCAACAACCACATGGTTGAAGACGTTGAGCGTTTCATCCGCGAGTACCCGGACGCGTAACCCCTTTATTCTGGGAAGCCGCCAGGCTTCCCGGTCATTTATATATTTTACCGTATAAGTGTTTATAAAAAAGACGCTTTAATCTTCATCCCTGCTCCTGCATTATTTCCATAACAGTTTGACAATTATTTCCTGGAGCATATTCGTGATGAAAAACTATTCTCGTGCCAATACCGGCATCGATTTAAATCTCATTCCTGTCTTTATTGAAATTGTTCGCTGCGGCAGCATGGCGAAAGCCTCCGTGCGCCTCGACATGTCCCGCCCGGCGGTAAGCCTGGCGCTGAAGCGCTTTAATCAACTTTTTGATGAGCCACTGTTTTACCGTAAAGGTTTATATCTTGAACCCACAGAAAAAGCGTTAGCGTTAACCAGCGCGCTGGAAATATTAATGGGGAATATTCACGATAATATTAATGCGTTAAATTCATCGTCAAATAAAACCCTGGCACAGCACGTACCAGGGATGAATATGATTATGCAGCAGTCTGGGCCGTCAGCTTAAACGAGGACATGGCTTCCATCAGTTCGCGCGACTGCTCTTCCAGCGAGCGCGTCGCGGCGGATGACTGCTGTACCAGCGCCGCATTTTGCTGCGCCGTTTCGTCCATCTGGTTCACCGCGATGTTCACCTGCTCAATGCCGCGACTCTGTTCCTGAGACGCGGTCGCAATTTCACGCATCAGCCTGGTCATCCGCAGCACTTCTGTTGCGATCTCGTCCATCGTTTCACCGGCCTGCTGTGCCAGTTCGCTCCCCTCATTCACATGAGTTTGTGAATCGCTGATAAGCGATCGGATCTCTTTCGCCGCGTCGGCACTGCGGCTGGCCAGGTTTCGCACTTCGCCCGCGACAACGGCAAAACCCCGTCCCTGCTCGCCCGCGCGCGCCGCTTCCACGGAGGCGTTCAGCGCCAGAATGTTGGTCTGGAAGGCAATACCGTCAATCACGCTCAGGATATCGGCGATGCGCGCCGAGCTGCCGGAGATATCGCGCATTTTTTCAATCACGTAGCAGACCATTTCGCTGCCGTGATCGGCCGTGTCGGAGACCGACTTCGCCAACTGGTGCGCCTGCTCGGCGTTGTCGGCGTTGAGTTTCACCGTGGCGGTGATCTCTTCCATGCTGGCCGCCGTTTGCTCAAGTGAGGTGGCGGTAGATTCCGTGCGCTGGGCAAGGTTCATGTTCCCCGCCGTCAGCTCCCGGCTGCCGGTATCAATTTGCGAACTGGCATCGCGCACCCGCAGAACCGATCCCATCAGCGACTGACGCATCGCTTCAATGGCCGCGTTGAGCCGGTTAAACTCCTGGCTGGCCGTTGGATCCAGGGTATGGGTTAAATCGCCTGCCGCGACATGTTCAAGCTGAGCAATCGATGCCGAGAGCGGCTTCAGCAGCATATGGCGCAGCACCAGCCAGGCGAGGACGATGATGCCTGCCGTCAGCAGCGCGGCGACAACGATCAGGATCAGTACGCGGGTTTTGCTCGACTGCACGGCGCTGACTTCCGCTTTGCCACGCGCTTCGCTCCACGCCTGGAAAGCCTGCATATCGTTATCAAACTTGTTTGCCACCGGAATCAGCGCGTTCTCAATCAGGTCGTAATAACCGTCCGCGCTCTGGTCGTTCAGGGCTTTCAGCATCGGGTTGATGCCCTGCCGGGTATACGCCGCCAGGCTTGCCGCCACGTTATCCAGCAGCTTTTGCCCCTGCTCGTCAGCCACCCCGCCGTCGATCACGGCTTTCAGCGTTTTCTGCGCCTGGGCAATTTCCTGATTGATGTTTTTTACCGATTTGGATGCATCGTCCAGCAGACCAATTTCCATCATTCGGACGGCCTGGCCCGCCTCATTGCGCGCGCGCAGGATCAGCGTATAGCCAGAATTAAGCTGCACCATCTGCTCACCCTGAAGGTGATTAATGCGCTGCAGCGAAGAAGAACTCTGTGTGAGGGCATAAATGCCAATGCCGCTGACGATCAGCAGCAGAAGGGTCATAACGGCCAGTAAAGAGAGCAAGCCGGTACGAATCGATAGCGTTTTAAGCATGATATTATTTCCGGTAGCGAGATACTTCTGGGCATAAAAAAAGAGTATCGGCCGCTACCGGAAAATGTTTAGACTTTAAGCAAATTCAGCGTGTTATCGCTCTGTTACCGATGTGTTTACACGGGTAACAGGCGAGCTTTGACGGTTCTCCCAAAGCACCGTCAGTCCCCGCTGCAGGGCAATAAAAATAAACAGCAGAATGCCAATGGCGATCTTCGTCCACCAGGAGCTGAGCGTGCCGTCAAAGTTGATGTAGGTCTGAATAAGCCCCTGGATCGCCACGCCGAACAGCGTCCCCAGCACCGTGCCGACCCCGCCGCTGAGCAGCGTACCGCCGATGACCACAGAAGCAATCGCATCCAGCTCAACGCCCACGCCTGCGAGGGCATAGCCCGCCTGGGTGTATACCGAGAAAACGATACCCGCCAGCGTCGCCAGGCCGGTCGAGAGCATATAGATGCGGATGGTGGTGCTGCGGGTAGAGATCCCCATCAGGTTGGCCGACGTGGCGTTGCCGCCGATGGCGTAAACCTGATTGCCAAACCGGGTGCGGTGGGCGAGGAAGATGCCAATCACCACCACGCCCAGCATCAGCAGCCCCATCGCGCTCAGGCGGCCGCCGCCGGGGATCTTCCACGCCAGGCTGGAGAGCGTGTCGTAGATGGGGTGGTTAATCGGGATCGACTCCTCCGACACCAGATAGCTCACGCCGCGCAGGAAGAACATCCCGGCGAGGGTGATGATAAAGGCAGGAATTTTCAGCGCGTCGATCAGCAACCCCATAAAGGCGCCAAACGCGCAGCCCATCGCCAGCACCATCGGGAATGCCACCAGCGGAGAGATGCCCCAGAACCCAATGGCTTTCGCGAGGAACACGCCCGTAAACGCGATCACCGAGCCGACGGAGAGATCGATCCCGCCGGAGAGGATCACAAAGGTCATCCCGACGGCGATGATGCCTAAAAAGGCGTTATCGGTCAGAATATTACAGATCACGCGCGTGGAGGCGAAACCGGGAAACTGGGTGAGACAATAGAGATACCCCAGCACAAACACGCCCAGCGTGATCATTAGCGGTAAATTACGTTTTATCATGGCCACGGATCCCCTTAATGATGCTGACAAAGCGCGGCGACTGGACGATCAGCACGCAGAGCACGACCACCGCCTTCACCACCTGGTTGAGTTCCGGCTGGAATCCCGAGAGCAGGATCCCGGTGTTCATGCCCTGAATGATCAGCGCCCCCACGACCGAGAGCAGCAGGTTAAAGCGCCCGCCCATCAGCGACCCGCCGCCGATCACCACCGCGAGGATCGCGTCCAGCTCCAGCCATAGCCCGGCGTTGTTGGCATCGGCCCCGCGAATATCCGCCGCGACGATGACCCCGGCAATGGCGGCGCAGACGCCGCTCAGCACGTAGGTCAGCATCACCATCAGGCGGGTGTTGACCCCAGCGTTTCGCGCGGCGCGGATGTTGATCCCCACCGCTTCAATAAACATGCCGAGCGCCGTTTTGCGGGTAAAGAGCCAAAAGATAACCAGCGTCACGAGGGCAATAATCACCGGCGTCGGGAAGAACAGAAGGTTGCCGCTACCGAGCCACGCCAGGCTCGGGGAGTTAAAGGTGACGATCTGCCCGGACGTAATCAGCTGCGCCACGCCGCGCCCGGCCACCATCAGGATCAGGGTGGCGACAAAGGGCTGAATTTTGAGAACCGCCACCAGAATGCCGTTCCAGAGCCCGGCTAATACCCCGGAGCCCAGTGCGGCCAGCAGCACCACCGGCAGGCTGTGCCCGGCCACGGTCATGGAGGCGGCCGTGGCCCCGGCGATAGCCATCACCGCGCCGACGGAGAGGTCAATCCCGCCGGTGGCGATCACCAGCGTCATACCAATCGCCAGCAGCGCGACGGGCGCGGCACGGTTCAGGATGTCAATCGGGCTGCCAAACAGGCGGCCATCCTGCACGATGATCTGGAAGAAATGCGGCGCGACCAGGCTATCCACCAGCAGTACCACCAGCAGCGCCGCGATTTGCGGCGTGCCGGTCGGCCAGCTGAAGCGGCGCTTTGACTCACCGGTTTGCGAAAGTGAACGGGGCATCACGATTCACTCCTTACGCCGCGATGGCATTCATGATTGCCGGAACGGACAGCTTATCCAGCGGGATCTCTGCCACCTGTTTGCGATCGCGCATGATAATGACGCGATCGGCGTAGCCCACCAGCTCTTCCAGCTCGGACGAAATGACCAGCAGGGCCAGACCGTCCGCGCACAGCGTTTCGATCAGACGAATAATTTCAGCGTGCGCGCCTACATCAATGCCGCGCGTCGGCTCGTCGAGGATCAGGAACTGCGGTTTGGTCAGCAGCCAGCGCGAGAGGAGAACCTTCTGCTGGTTACCGCCGGAGAGAAATTCAATAGGCTGTTCCGCGCTCGGGGTGCGGATGCCGAGCTGGCGGATAAAGCGCTCGGCAATGGCGTTTTGTTCTTTACGCGGAATGGGGCGCAGCCACCCGCGCTGCGCCTGTAGCGCAAGAATGATATTTTCCCGCACCGAGGCCGCGGCAATAATGCCGTCCGTTTTCCGGTCTTCCGGGCAGAAGCCGACGCCCAGACAGGAGGCCTGATGCGGCGATCGCAGGGTCTGCGGTTTGCCCTTGATCAGCGCGCTGCCGCTGTCGGCAGGCTTGATCCCGAAGATCACCTCGGCGGTTTCGGTCCGGCCCGAGCCCAGCAGGCCCGCCAGACCAACAATCTCACCGGGGCGAACCTCAAGGTTAAACGGCGAGATCACCCCTTTTTTGCCGTAATCGCTGAACGCGGCGACCGGTTTTTCGCTCAGCAGCGTGCGGCCTGCGCGCTGAAGGGCGTTGGTTTCCAGCTCTCGGCCCAGCATCATTTTCACCAGCTCAATCTGCGGTAGCTCGCGGGTCTCGCGGCAGCCGACAAAGCTGCCGTTGCGCAGCACCGTGATACGATCGCTCACTTCATACACCTGATCGAGGAAGTGCGTAACGAAGATCAGGCTGACGCCCTGATCGCGCAGCTGGCGCATCAGGGTGAAGAGCATTTCCACCTCCTGGGTATCGAGGCTGGCGGTAGGCTCGTCGAGGATCAGCACCTTTGCCGAGAGATCGATCGCGCGACAAATGGCGACGATCTGCTGCATCGCCACGGAAAAGCGGTTCAGCGGCTCGCGGACGTCGAGGGAGAAGCCGTAGGATCCCATCAGTTTTGTCGCCCGAGCTTCCATCTCTTTGCGGCGCAGCAGGCCAAAACGGCGTGGCTCACGGCCAATAAACAGGTTATCCGCCACCGACATGTTCGGCAGCAGGTTGACTTCCTGATACACCGTCCCAATCCCAAACTGTTGGGCATGGGCGGTATTTTTTGGCGAAATGGCATTACCTTCCAGCCAGATGGTGCCGCGATCGGCGTGATACACGCCGGTCAGCGCTTTGATCAGCGTCGATTTCCCCGCGCCGTTCTCGCCCAGCAGCGCCATGATCTCACCGCGACGCAGGCTGAAATCGACGTTATCCAGCGCCTTTACGCCGGGGAAGAATTTACTCAAGCCCTCTGTGCGGAGGATTTCCTGGTGTTGTTCAGTGGTCATAGTTTCCCCCTCACCCTGACCCTCTCCCCGGAGGGGAGAGGGGATTGATCGTGCCAATTGTTAATATCCAGCTCCGCCCTTCCTTTCTCCCTCTCCCCTCCGGGGAGAGGGCTGGGGTGAGGGGCGCGGGTCTTAATAGCCCATATTTTTCTTCTTCTCTAACTCTTCTTTTGCCGTGTCCGGCAGATAGAGCGTGGACTTAGTGACCGTCACCTTCTCAGGCATCGTGCCGTCTTTCTTGAATTTCTCCAGCGCGTCGAATGCCGGGCCCGCCATGTTTGGCGTCAGCTCCACGCTGGCGTTGGCTTCACCGTCGATCATCGCTTTGTAGATGTCCGGCACGCCGTCGATAGAGCCGGTGAGGATATCTTTGCCCGGTTTCAGACCCGCTTCTTTAATCGCCTGAATCGCACCGATTACCATGTCATCGTTGTGGGCGTAAACCATGCAGATGTTCTTGCCGTTGTTTTCAGCCTTGATGAAGCTCTCCATGACCTCTTTGCCCTTACTGCGGGTAAAGTCACCGGACTGAGAACGGATAATTTTGATGTTTGGCGCTTTAGCGATGGCTTCAGCAAAGCCTTTCTTACGGTCGATGGCCACGCTCGCACCGACGGTGCCCTGCAGCTCAACGACGTTACACGGCTTGCCGTCGACCTGTTTCACCAGCCAGTCACCAATTAACTGTCCTTCAAGCACGTTATTGGCCGTCACGGTGGTCATATAGAGAGATTTGTCTTTTACATCAATGGAACGATCGAGCAAGAAGACCGGGATCTCCGCGTCTTTCGCTTCCTTCAGCACGGGCTCCCAGCCGGTCGCCACGACGGGCGCAATAAAGATGGCATCCACGCCCTGGGCGATAAAGGAGCGTACGGCTTTGATCTGGTTCTCTTGTTTTTGCTGACCATCGGCGATTTTCAGCGTGATCCCGCGTTTCTGGGCCTCGCTTTTCGCTACGTTGGTTTCTGCCGCGCGCCAGCCGGATTCAGAGCCGACTTGCGAAAAACCTACGGTTAAAGGTGCGGCCATCGCCATAGACGACATGGCTGCCGAAACTGCTGTGACAAGAAGTAAGCGCTTCCACATATGAACGTCCTCGTAGGGTGAGTTATTGTTGGTTAAAAGATGTTCTGCGAAATGACTATAGCCAATGAAATATGTAACGAATTGCGTTACATCACACTTCAGAAAAGTGAATAAAACGTTAATCACAAGTTTGTAATCGCTTTCATTTCACCATTAAAAATGCGACTGAGTTTATGGATTTTCCTGTCATGGAAACGGTCTGAAAAGTGGGGTCAACGAAGGAAGATGGCGAAAACAGGCGGAGACATTCAGCGCGAGTTGGCTATAATACCTGCCACTTGTTTACCATCCATTTTAAAGGACACCGACATGAGCTTACTCAACGTCCCAGCGGGTAAAGAACTGCCAGAAGACATCTACGTAGTTATCGAAATCCCGGCTAACGCAGATCCGATCAAATACGAAGTGGACAAAGAGAGCGGCGCCCTGTTCGTAGACCGTTTCATGTCTACCGCGATGTTCTATCCGTGCAACTACGGTTACATCAACCACACCCTGTCTCTGGACGGTGACCCGGTTGACGTGCTGGTCCCAACGCCATACCCACTGGAGCCAGGCTCCGTCATTCGCTGCCGTCCAGTTGGCGTGCTGAAAATGACCGACGAATCCGGTGAAGATGCGAAGCTGGTTGCGGTACCGCATACCAAGCTGAGCAAAGAGTACGATCACATCAAAGATGTGAACGACCTGCCAGAGCTGCTGAAAGCGCAGATCACTCACTTCTTCGAGCACTACAAAGACCTCGAAAAAGGCAAGTGGGTTAAGGTTGACGGCTGGGACAACGCTGAAGCGGCGAAAGCAGAAATCATCGCCTCTTTCGAGCGCGCGGCTAAGAAGTAATTCTTACTGCCTGTCGATAAAGCCCCGCTGGTCGGGGCTTTTTTGTGGCTGGAGAGTTTCGCCCGTGCAAACGCAGCGCCACCCGGAAAAAGGCGCAAAAAAACAACGCCACCTCACGGTGGCGTTGTTTTTTTTCAGTACTGGTCTCTGTCTAACCAGTTACCGCTTTCAATCCGCGTTAGCCCATCAACGGGACGCTGATAAACGTACATCCACGCACTTCCGTATGGCGTCTGGATCAACTGGCGAGCGTATTCACCGCCCCTGGTGCGCAAGGCATCAAGTTCGGCAAGCGTAGCATTGTCAATACGATAAACTTCACCTTGTACTGTTCCTTCCCCCGGAACCGCGCCTGGATAGTGGCCCAGACTGTACAACTGGTAGTTCTCGATATTGTAATTCCCCAGCAGCAGGGCATTGGTCATCCAGTGACTGTTGCCTTGCTTGGTTCGTAAACTGCCGTACACAAATATTCGCATTGCTAAAACTCAAACTGATAGAGCAGATCAAGTGCCTGGTCTACGCCGGACACTGCTTCCAGATATAGCTTAGGCATCAGGCGATAGCGTAGCGTGAGTGTTGCCAGTGAGTCAAAGATCCCCACACCATATTTTACCTGCAGACCCGGCAGTACATAGCCGCTGACCACCACCTGCGAGGAGTCGCCCACGCCCTGGGTGTCCAGCGCCAGATTGCTTACGCCGAACGTCTCGCCGATTTTACCCACAACCTGACCACTTTGTGCAACCCCCAGACCCACTAACATTGATGTCATCGCCGCACCATCGCCCTGTGCGCTATCCAGTCCCTGTCCACGCAGGAGATAAGAAAGCGCTTCTTGCTGCGACATGGCCGGGTCGGAGAAGATCTCCGCTTTGGGTTCGTCGGCAGAGCCGGTGACACGCACGCCAGCAATGACATCGTCTTCCGTCGCTTCAGGGTTGCGAATGGCTTCGATATTGAGCAGCGGCTGATCCGGTGGACCGGAGAACAACAGCTCGCCTTTACGCACAATCAGATCCTGACCGTAGGCGTGGAAACGCCCATCAGGAATATTGATTTGCCCGTTGAGGCCCAATCCTTGACTGTCCTGCGCCACTTTCAGATCGCCCGTGAGTCTCGCCTTCAGCCCAAACGCATCCAACCGCACGTTATTCCCCACGTGCACGATAAGATTACTATTGATTGGTATGCCTGCGCTCTGTTGTTCAACAGGTTTCAGATTTTCACTGAGCATAACTTCATCACTGGAGACGCCGACTGCACTTTCCGGTACCTCGTGAACCACGATACGCGCCCACGGCACGTCGACGCGACCGTCCAGCGTGAACAGGCTCGGTGTCGCCTCAAAGACGACGTCAGGTGAGACATCCAGACGCACCATAGGCGGTACGGTGATGCGTACCCGGCTCCCCTTCGCCGCAATGCGTGCGCGCCAGTTATCAAGCTGGCTCCAGTCAGCATCACCGCTCAGATTAATTTGCCCCTGCTGGGTCAGCACCGAGCCGTTCAGCGTCGAACTCATGCCGTTGAAGTTCAGTGCAATCTGGCTCGGCTGCATGTCGAACGGCATAAAGTTGCCGTCAATATCGAGCCCGCTGAGCCGCATCTGACCAAACAGCTGCGGGCTTTCCGCGTTGCCAGCCAGACGCAGATTGGCATTGAGCAGTCCCTCGGCTTTTTCCCCGCGCGCGAAAATGGGGTTCACCATCGCCAGGTTGAAATTGCGGATATTCACGTTACCGCCGAGATTACGCCGCCCTTGCGGATCGGTGATCTGCACCTGCCCGTCTAGCTGACCGTTATTGGTCAGGCGGATCGTCCATCCCAGCTCAGCACGGTTGTTATGCAGATCGGCACTCAGATTCAGGGTGTCGAACGCCACCGGCAGCGGCGCGTCGTTGACTTCTTGCGTCACCTTCACGTTACGCCCGGAGAGCGTCACGCTGCCCTGCGGCAGCCCCTCTTTGGTGGTGTCCCATGCGACATCCGCTTTACCGCTAAAGACGCCGCTGGCCTGGGTCGTGTCCGGCATAAACGGCTTTAGCATCGCCAGATCGAAGCGGTTGAGGTTAATCTGCGCGCGCCCTTCTGCCCCCGCATCAATAGTCTGCGGTACGCAAAGTTCTGCGTTAGGGTTGGTCCAGCAGTGCGGCCCGATGCTGATCTTCTGCTCAGCGTTGCGGTAGTCCAGCGCAATGGAGCGCGACAGCGCCAGCGGCCCAACCGGCGTGCTGAAGCGGGTGTTATCCAGTTGCCCCTTCCAGCGTTCCGCTTTGCGGTCGAAGCTTCCCGTCAGATGGAGCTGGCCGGATACCGGTTCGCCCTGCACGCGCAGCTGGAGGTCGTGCTGCTTCTCGTTGCCTTTGGCTTCCAGCGTCACCAGATTGATGTTCACATCCGGCTGGGAGATACGCTCCACGCGCAGGTTCAGATTGCCGCCGATCTGATCGGTGGATTTTACATCCCCTTCAACGCGAACGCGGGCGACGCTCAGCTCCTGCCAGCGCAGGTTATTGGCGGTGATATCCGCCAGCAGCTGCGGCGCGTCTACCGTGCCGCGCACCTTCACCAGTCCTTTCGCCGTGCCGCCAAGACCCGGCAGGGCGTTATCCAGATTCGGCGCGTCGATGGTGGCATCCAGGTTGAGATCCTTCACGCCCAGCTCGCCTTTGATATCCGCCGTGTTGCGGCCCAGCGCCACGTGCAGCCCCGGGATGATCCACTGCAGATAGCTGTTGCCTTTCAACGAGCCTTCAACGTTTACCTTGTTCTGCTTCACGTTCCCGGTGAGCTTGATTTCCGGCACGTCCATCTGCCAGGTGCCGCCGTACAGGCTGCCGCGGGTTTTAATCAGACCGTCCAGTTTCGACGGCCAGTCCGGCACCTCTTTGGCGGTGTTAATGCCCGTCAGCTTCAGCTCGCCGCGCCAGCTGATCGCCTGCTGCCAGTCGAGCAGCGCGGTCAGCTCGGTTTTGCCTTCCAGCGCCGCGACGGTCAGCTTGTCGAGGTTAACCTGTTGTTCGTTGCCTTTTGCATCCAGCGTAATGTTCGCGGGCGGCACGCCCTGCCCCTTCACTGCGGTGCGGAACGAGAGCGTGTAATCGGTCATCTTGCCGCTCAGCTTCAGCTTCAGGTCATCGGCCTGGAACTGCTTTTCGCCGGTGAACGGCCAGTAAAGCTGCTTGCTGACAATTTCCAGGTTGAGCGGTAAACCGGCTTCTGCCAGTTGGGTTTGCCCACGCAGCACCATATCCACCGGGCCGGAGAGGTTAACGCCGAATTCCAGCTTCTCGCGCAGCGCGCCGCCTACTTTGACCTTCACCTTTTCGCCTTTCAGCGGATCGATGTTAAGCGCGCTGTTCAGCGTAATATCCACCGGCCAGTTGTCCCGCAGCAGGGCATTCCCTGACGCATTGACAGAGCCCTGATTGGTGTCGATATCCAGCGCGTCGAGCTTCATGTTGCCGTCAATGCTGCTGACTTTCAGCAGCATGTTATAGACCGTCAGGTCGGTATCGCCCGTCAGACGCAGCTGTTCGCCTTTGAATTCCTCGATGTTAAGGTTCAGCGGCAGATGAACGTCGGTCATTTCCGGCAGCACTGGCTTCGAGAAGAGGTCCTTCAGCGTTTCGCCCAGCGGCTTTTCTTCCGGCTGCGGGTTCTGGATCTTCGGCTCGACAATCTCTTCCTGCGCCACGTCGGCCACTTTCGGTAGCGCAATCAGCAGCCCCTGCAGAGACGTTGGCGTCAGGGTGAGGTTTTTCTCCTGCCAGCGCAGGCCGGAGGTGAAATCCATCACGGACACGGTGGTGTCGTCGATTTTGATATTGACGTTATCCAGCGCCACCCGATAGAGCGCGATCGGGTACGGCGTGGAGAGATTCAGCGGGCCGCTGTCTTCTTCTTCAACCGGCGCAGACTTCGGCATTTTCTTCGAGTCTATCGCTACGTTGACGTCTTTTAGCGACAGATCGTTGACGCAGAGCTTACTGTCGCGCAGGCAGCCCAGCTTCACGGCCAGATGGAATTCGCCTGCATTAACGGCCACGCCCGGCTGCTCATAGCGGATGTTCTTCAGGCGCAGGTCGCGCCAGCCGCCCGTCACCTGGCCAATTTCCAGCCCCGGCACCCAGCGGTTAGCCGCGTTAAACAGCAGATGCAGCCCGGTCGTCGTTCCTACCAGAAACGCCACCGTCCCAAGCAACAGCACGATAAAAATCAGTACGCCGAGGCTTATCTTCTTCCATAAACTCATAATTCAGGCCCCAGACCGATGTAAAACTGTAAACCGTGTTCGTCTTTGTCGCCCACGGGCACGGCGAAATCGAGCTTGATGGGTCCGACGGGAGACTGCCAGCGTACGCCGACGCCCGCGCCGGTTTTGAAATCGCTGCGGCGGATATCGTTCACCGCCTCACCGCCGTCCACGAACATGGCGCCCCACCACTTGCCACTGACGTTGTACTGATACTCCAGCGAGCCGGTCGCCAGTTTGGATGCCCCGGTCAGCTGGCCTTTTTCGTTTTCAGGTGAGATCGACTTGTACTTATACCCGCGAATGCTGCGGTCGCCCCCGGCGAAGAAGCGCAGATCGGGCGGCACGCGTTCGAAATCGCCCGTTTCAATCCAGCCGAGATTACCGCGCATCACAAAGCGGTGTTTGTCATACAGCGTACGGATCCAGACGTTTTGCGCCTGCACGACGGAGAAATCGACGTCGGAGCCCCAGGCGGTGTTGGAATAATCGATGGAGTAGCGCTGCGAGTCGCCCCAGGTCGGCATCAGGCCGCCGCGCGAGCGGGTGCGGCTGATCATCACGCCCGGATACAGCAGCATGGTGGTGTTGGTGACGTTTGCCTGGGTAAAGTGGTCCAGGCTCCAGCGCAGGTTAATGGCGCGCTGCCAGCCGCTGGAGAGATCCCAGAAGCGTGATACCGCAAGCGTCGTCGAGTCCTGCTCGGTGTCGTTCAGGTCGGTGCGCTTAAAACCGCCCTGTAAAAGGTAATACTGCTCAAGCGGATTTTTCAGCAGCGGCATTTTGTAGCTGAAATCCAGCTGCTGCTCTGGGGCGGAAAGGCTAACGCTGGTGGTCAGGCTGTGGCCGTAGGAGTTCATCCACGGTTTTTTCCACGAGGCTCTCACGCGCGGGCCAACGTCCGTGGAGTAGCCGACACCGGTTTCAATGGTGTTCTCGGTGCGCGGAGAGACCACGCCGTGCAGCGGCAAGACTTTCGTTTTACGGGACTTTTCAAATTCCGGCGCGACAATCACCGAGTTAAACCAGCCGGTTGCCGACAAACGGCGGTTGAGTTCGCCCAGATCGCTCGACAGGTAATAGTCGCCTTTTTTAAACGGCACCAGGTTTTGCAGGTACTCCTCGCGGATCTGCGATCCTTCGAACGTCACATCGCCAAAACGATAGCGTTCACCGCTGTCGTAGTCGATGTCCCAGAAGGCCTGACGCCTCTCCAGCGCGACGCCAAGCTGGCTTTTATTAAACTGGCTGTCGAAATAGCCTTTGCGTAGCGCGACGTTGGTTAAGGATTTTTTAAAATGATCGTAGTCGCCGTGATTCAGAACGGTGCCAACTTTAGGGCGGGTACTCAGCAGATCCAGGTAATCCCGATCCGTACGCGCGCCGCCGCGCAGCACCACGTTGGTACCGCCAATCAGTACCGGCTCACCCGCTGAGACGCGGGCAATCAGCACCTGACGCCCCTTCTTTGGCGGCGGGCGGAGGTCGAAATCAATGGTGGGTTCGTAATACCCCAGCGCTTTCAGTCCTTCGCGGATCGCATCATCCACGCGCGCGCGAAAACGCCGGTCCGGCGTCACTTCGTCACTCTGGATCGTCGATAACTGCGCGCGCACGTTTTTTTCCAGCGCCCCGGATAACCCCTCAACCTGCAAACGGACATTCGCCGCGCTGGCAACCCCGCTTGTCAGCAATACACTGACCAAACATAACTGGCGGATTTTTGTCACGTTTTCTCCTGAATATCCCTGTTTCCACCCTGGAAGCAAATGAAATGCCGCTCTGCGGCAAAAAAACGGCCTGTTAGCCAAAAACCCAAATCGTGGGTTGAAAATGGGTGTAACACCCAAATATTTCTTATGATTAAATCTAGACTCATTCAGCGCATTTATTGTGTTCAATTAAACGCTTCGTGACAACCTTAACCGAAACATCGCTACCCGGGAGGCACCATCGTGAGTTTATTCGACAAAAAGCATCTGGTTTCACAAGCAGATGCATTACCGGGACGCAACACCCCTATGCCAGTGGCAACCTTACATGCCGTAAACAACCATTCAATGACAAACGTTCCTGATGGAATGGAGATCGCCCTGTTCGCCATGGGCTGCTTCTGGGGAGTTGAACGTTTGTTCTGGCAACTGCCCGGCGTTTACAGTACCGCAGCAGGCTATACCGGCGGTTACACGCCAAACCCAACCTACCGCGAAGTGTGCTCCGGCGATACCGGTCACGCGGAAGCAGTTCGCGTGGTGTATGACCCGGCCATCATCAGCTACGAACAACTGCTGCAGGTGTTCTGGGAAAATCACGACCCGGCGCAGGGCATGCGTCAGGGTAACGATCACGGCACCCAGTACCGCTCGGCTATCTATCCGCTCACGCCTGAGCAGGATGCCGCCGCGCGCGCCAGCCTGGAGCGTTTCCAGAAAGCCATGCATGACGCGGGCGATACGCGCGAGGTGACCACGGAAATCACCACCGCGAAGCCGTTCTATTATGCCGAGGACGACCACCAGCAATATCTGCATAAAAACCCGTATGGCTACTGCGGAATCGGAGGCATCGGCGTCTGCCTGCCGCCACAGCTGGCCTGATCACTGGTCTAGCGCCACGCGAGCCGCGTGGCGCGTCGCATTACTCACCGAACCAAAATCCATCACCTTCCCCTGCAACAGCAAATTATAAACCGGCGCCTGGGGTCGGTTGAGCCGCGTTTGCAGCAAATGCACCGCTTCTATCCCCAGTTCACGACAGGGCACCGTAACGCCGGTGACCGGTTTTTCCAGGCGGTGCGCTAAATTCCAGGCAAAATCGGTGGTGATGAGTGAAATGTCTTCCGGAATACGGAGCCCGTGGCGCGTCAACGCTCTGATCACCCCCTCCACCATGCTGGTACTGTTGGGGAAAATCACCTCCGGCCACTGCGCCTTATCATGACTCGACAGCCACTCATCCAGCGCCTGTTCGGCCTCCTCCGCGGTAAACCACTCCGTCACTAACAAATCACGTCGTGGCTCAAAGGCAATGTGAAAATGGCGGTACGCCTCTTTGATCCCATCCAGGCGAGCATAGAGCGTATCCCGCCGCAGACACGTTAAGGTCAGCACCCGGCGGTGTCCCTGCTCAAAAAGGTGCTGCATGGCGGTAAAACCAATGGCCCGATGGTCGGGCGAAACGGAATCCAGCACCCGATCCCTGTCGACGGAATTAATTAAAACGCAGGGTTTATTGAGCGTGCTGGCCAGTTTAAATATGGTGGAATCATCCGTGCCAATAATAATTATCGCGTTGATATTCTTATGACTGGCCTTTTCCATAAAGACTTTCACATCGGCGTGCTGCTCTTCTAAACCACAACACGTGACCCACACATTATGCCGCGCGCAGGCTTCAGCAATTCCTTTCGTCACTTCCAGATAAAAAATATCGCCGCGGCCCTGAAAGGTTCTTTCCGGCGCAAAAACAGCGATACCGTTAATTAATAGCCTCCCGCTTGCCATGGATTCAAGGACACCTAATTCCCGCGCGGTGCGAACAATCGCTTCCCGGGCCTTATCGCTGGTATACGACTTCCCGCTTAGCACCCTTGAGACAGTGCTAACGGAATAGCCCGTCAGGGAGGAGATTTCCTCCATTTTTAACTTACCCGCCATAGTGTGACCTCGCTCCCAATCAGTTTTTGCAAATATTTGCAGAAACAGCGCATTGATTTTAAAACTAAATTTCAAAATGGTTAGAGTTTACTTATTGACCTTGCGAGTATTCTCACAAAAACACATTGTCGCTGCGCGTGAGCTTTCCTATTTTCCGGTCATCACTCTTTTCGACTGAAATTAAGGTGAGACATGGAGAAGGTACGTTTTGGCATTATTGGTATAGGTAATATCGGCACGGTCCACGCGCGCTATTTACTGGCAGGTACCGTCAGCGACGCCTGCCTGGCGGCAGTTTGCGATAACGCGCTGGAAAAGCATCCCGCCATTCGTCAGATGGTCGGCACTCTCCCACTGTTTAGCGATGCGCAGGAGATGCTCCAGAGCGGGCTTATCGATGCGGTCATTATCGCCACGCCGCACTATGAGCACCCGCGCCTGTCGATGCTGGCGATGCGCAACGGCATCCATACCCTGTGTGAAAAACCGGCGGGCGTGTACACGGCGCAGGTGCAGGAGATGAACGCCTGTGCCCAGGCGTGCGACGTGGTGTTCGGCATCATGTACAACCAGCGCCCGAACCCGCTCTACCAGAAGGTGAAAGATCTGATCGACAGCGGCGAGCTGGGTGAAATCCGCCGCTCCAACTGGATCATCACCAACTGGTATCGCTCGCAGAGCTACTACAACTCCGGCGGCTGGCGCGCCACCTGGAAAGGTGAAGGCGGCGGCGTGCTGCTCAACCAGGACCCGCATCAGCTCGATCTCTGGCAGTGGCTGGTCGGCATGCCGGTCCGCCTGCGCGCGTTCTGCCAGTTCGGCAAGCATCGCGATATCGAAGTGGAAGACGAGGTCACCGCCTACGCCGAGTATGCCAACGGCGCCACCGGGGTGTTTATCACCACCGTCGCCGAAACGCCGGGCACCAACCGCCTGGAAATAGCGGGCGATCGCGGCAAAGTGGTTGTCGAGGAGGGGAAACTGCGCTACTGGCGACTGCGCGAATCCGAAACCGCCTTTAACGCCCGCTGGGAGAACGGCTTTGGGGAGCCTGAGTGCTGGGAAGTCTCGATCCCCGTCGCCCCTGAATACAGCGAACATCACGTCATTACCGCCAACTTCTGTGCGGCCATCCTGCGCAGCGAACCGCTGATTGCGCCGGGTCTGGAAGGGATCCATGGGCTCACGCTCTCTAACGCCATGCACCTTTCCACCTGGACGGACGACTGGGTCGAGCTGCCGCTCAACGAAAAACAGTATCTGCGCCTGCTTCAGCAACGCATCAGCACCTCAGTGGCTAAAGAGACAGCCAGCGTCACGCTGGATGCCTCTGGAACCTGGTAACTCCGGAGAAGAAACGATGTTAAATGTCGCCATTGTGGGAACGGGGAATATCTCGCATAACCATATTCAGGGCTATTTGCAGTTTGGTCAGCGCTGCCGGATCGTTGCGCTGGTGGATATCTACCCGGAAAAAGCGGAAGAGAAAAAAGCGCGCTACGGCCTGGCAGATGCCCGCGTGTATGAAAGCCACCGGCAGATGCTGGAATCTGAGCCAAATGTCGACATCGTCGACGTCTGCACGCCGCCCTACGTCCACGCAGAGATCAGTATCGATGCGCTCAACGCCGGTTGCCACGTGCTGTGCGAAAAACCGATGGCCGCCTCGCTGGAGGAGTGCGACGCGATGATTGCCGCGCAACGGGCCAGCGGTAAAACGCTCTCCATCATTGCCCAGAACCGCTTCACCGATGCCTTCTGGCGCTTAAAAGCGGCGCTGGACTCCGGCCTTGCCGGGAAAGTCTGCCACGCGCAGGTGGACTCCTTCTGGTGGCGCGGGCACTGCTACTACGACCTGTGGTGGCGCGGCACCTGGGAAAAAGAGGGGGGCGGCTGCACCCTTAACCACGCGGTGCACCACATCGACGCCATTCAGTGGATGCTCGGCTTCCCGTCCGAGGTGGTGGCGATGATGACCAACGTGGCGCATGACAACGCTGAAGTCGAAGACCTCAGCGCCGCGATCTTCAAATACCCCAGCGGCGCGCTCACGCAGTTGACCGCTTCGGTGGTGCACCACGGCGAAGATCAGAAAATCATTATTCAGGGCGATAAGGCGCGCATCTCCGCGCCGTGGCAGGCCTTTGCCAGCGTCAGCGCCGATAACGGCTTCCCGCAGGAAACCCACGACCAGCAGCGAGAAGCGCAGCTCAACGCCGTTTTTCAGGAGACGCCAAAGCTCGAGTGGACGCTGCACACCGGGCAGATAAATGACCTGCTTTATGCCATTGAGCACGGCACGGCGCCGCTGGTAGACGGCGTGCAGGGCAAACGCTCGCTGGAGCTGATTACCGCCATTTATAAATCAGCCATCACTCGCGGTGTCGTCTCATTGCCGATTGGCCGCGACGATCCGTTTTACCGTACCGGCGGGACCAACGCCCTCGCCCCCCGTTTTTATGAAAAATCCGCAAGCGTCGCCAACTTCAGCGAAGTGGGTGCGATTCCCCTCGGCAAAGATCTGGATTAAGGAGTGACACCATGAACAAGAATGACGGTATGAACTACGCCCCGGTGGGCAAACCGCAGCCGGTTGTCCGAGAGGGTGAATTTGTCTTCGCCGCCGCCGCGCTCGACCACGGCCATATCTACGGGATGAGTAACGGCCTGATAGAAGCCGGAGCCACGCTGAAGTGGGTGTACGACCCCGATCCGGCCAAAGTGGATAAATTTATCCAGCAGTACCCGCAGGCAAAAGTGGCAGAGTCGCTGGAGGTGATCCTCAACGACGACGAGGTGCGTCTGGTTGCGGGAGCAGCAATTCCTTCCGAGCGCTGCGCGCTGGGGCTGAAAGCGATGGCGGCGGGAAAAGATTACTTCACCGACAAAGCGCCGCTCACCACCCTTGAACAGCTGGCGGACGCCAAAGCGATGGTGGAAAAAACCGGGCGGAAATACGCGGTGTACTACAGCGAGCGTCTTCACGTCGAGAGCGCGGTTTTTGCCGGGCAGCTGGTGCAGCAGGGGGCGATTGGCCGCGTGGTGCAAACCCTGGGTACTGGGCCGCACCGGGAAGGCACGAGCCGTCCGGACTGGTTCTACGATCGTCGCTACTTCGGTGGGATCCTGTGCGATATCGGCAGTCACCAGATAGAGCAGTTCCTGTTTTACACCGGCAACAGTGAGGCATGCGTCGTCGCCAGCCAGGCCCGCAATGTCAACCACCCTCAGTATCCGGCGTTTGAAGATTTCGGCGATGCGATGATCAAAGGCGAAAACGGGGCCAGCGGCTATTTCCGCTGCGACTGGTTCACGCCGGACGGACTCTCCACCTGGGGCGACGGCCGCCTGACGCTACTTGGGACCGACGGATATATCGAAATCCGCAAGTATGTCGACCTCACCCGCGGCGAGCAGGACGTGGTCTACCTCGTCAATAAAGAGGGGGAGTTCCGCTATCCGGTGGCCGGGCAGGTCGGGTTCCCGTTCTTTGGCGAGCTGATCCTCGACTGCCTGCACCGCACTGAAAACGCCATGACGCAGACACACGCTTTCAAAGCTGCCGAACTGTGCGTGAAGGCTCAAATGCTGGCCAACGCAGCCGGATAAGGGGAACGACGATGACGATCCTGAACACGGCAATTATTGGCGGCGGCGCGATCCACCGTTGCCATGTGAATGCTCTCCGCCAAATTCCTAACGTGGCGCTACGCGCGCTGGTGGATATCGACAGCGTCAAAGGGTTGAAGCTGGCGATGGGCTATCAGTGCCGCTTTTATCAGGATTACCGGGAAATGCTGCTGGATGACAGCATCGACGTGGTGCATATCTGCACGCCTCACTTTGAACATAAAAGCATGATCCTGGCGGCGCTGGCCGCCGGGAAGCACGTTTTCTGTGAAAAGCCGGTGGGCATGAACGGCAGCGAGCTTGTCGATATCGCCCGCGCCGTTGAGCAGGCGAAGGGACAGTTTGGCGTCTGCTACCAGAACCGACTCAACCCCACCAGCCTGCGCATTCGTCAGGAGCTAGCTCATGGCGGGATGGGTAAGATGATCAGCATCAAGGCGGTGCTAACCTGGTCACGCTTCGGCACCTACTACACCGACAGCCCCTGGCGTGGGCGACTGGCGACCGAAGGCGGCAGCCTGCTGATCAACCAGGCGATCCACACTCTCGACCTGATGCAGTGGTTTGGTGGCGGCGTCACGCGGCTGAAAGGCGTGGTTGATAGCGGCGAGCTGGCGGACGTGACCGAAGGCGAAGACAGCGCGATGGCGACGCTTCACTTCGCCAACGGCGCGCGCGGGCTGTTTTATGCCACTAACTGCCACACCACGGATTCCCCTCTCCTGCTGGAGATTCGCTGTGAACACGGCTCGCTGCTGCTGGAGAACAATATTCTCTGGCGCGTCACGCCGGGCGAACGCCTTCAACTGGCAAGCGACGACTCCCCCGACGGCTCGGTCAAAAGCTACTGGGGTCTGGGTCATCAACAGGCTATCCATCGCTTTTATCACGCTCTTATTCATCCGGAAAACAGGGATTACACCGATATCCATGAAGCCGGCAAATCACTCACCCTTGTGGAGGCCATTTATCGCTCATCTCAATTACGACAATGGATAGAGATCAATAACTAGAACGTAATGTGCAATCCAGACGTTAATAAAAACACGACCTGAAATACAGGTTAAACATTACCCTACACTGGATATTATTATGGTCAAACCAACTGAACGTAGAGTTGGTTATGGCGTGGCGCTTGGCTACGGCATAACCGATCTGTTTGGCGGAGGCGCTTTCGCCATTATCGGCACCTGGCTGTTATTTTTTTACACCACCTATTGCGGACTCTCCGTGATTGAAGCGGGCTCAATATTTGCCATTGCCCGCGTCATTGATGCGTTATTAAGTCCGATTATGGGTTATATCACCGATAATTTCGGGGATACCTGGCTTGGACGAAAATTTGGTCGTCGCCGCTTCTTTTTATTACTTAGCTCCCCGTTAATGTTTCTGTACGCCCTGCTGTGGATGACGGACATGGGATACTGGTACTACCTGGGCACCTATCTGTCTATTGAGCTGCTGTCGGCAATGGTGCTGGTGCCCTGGGAAACGCTGGCGGCGGAAATGACCAACCGCTACGAAGAGCGCAGCCGTCTTTCGGGCGTGCGGATGATCTGCTCACAGCTGGGGGGTTTTCTTGCGGTTTCGGTCCCCGGTGTGATTATGCAGTTTACGGGCAAAGATAACCCGTTTACCTATACCCTCACCGGACTGATATTTTCCTGCGTGTTCTGCCTGGCGGTATTTATTACCTGGTACACCACCTGGGAAGCAAAAGATGTCCATCAGGAATCGAACTTCAAGGTGGATAATCAGCGTAAAGGCGGGCTGGGGAATCACTTAAAATATCTGGTGCTCGATCTCTTTTCATCATTCCGCATCCGCGCGTTCCGCCTGCATATTCTCATCTATATTTTTTCTTTTACCGCAATGGATGTATTCGGATCGGTCTTTACCTATTACGTAGTTTATTGCCTGAGCCAGGATGCCTCTGCGGTTTCCGGCTGGCTAAGCATTGCGGCCTTTGCCTCGGTACCGGGCACCTATGGATTTATGCTGCTGTTGAACCGCCTGAACATGACGCCTTCTGCCGCCCTGCGGCTCTCGTACGGCTGCATCTTCCTGGTGCTGGTGTTCCTGTTTACGGTCTACCTCACCAAAACGCAGGTGCCGACGCTGCTCTTCTCAGCGGTCTTTATCCTGTTGGGAGCGGCACGTTCCGGCCTGTATTACATCCCCTGGAATATTTACAGCTTTATTCCGGACATTGACGAGATGGTCACGCAGCAGCGCCGCGAAGGAATTTTTGCCGGGGTGATGGTTCTGACCCGCAAAAGCACCGTGGCGATTGCCATCATGATAATCGGCCTGGTGCTGCAGGAGTCCGGTTTCGTGAAGGGCAGCGGTGCCCAGCCTGAAAGCGCGCTGGGTGCCATTATCGGGCTGATGATTTTCGCCACGGCAGCCCTGCTGGCCGTCAGCTTCTTTACGACATACCAATTCAAGCTGACCCGTGAGACACACAAGGTACTGCTCAAAGAAATTGCCCGCCGCAAGCTGGGCGGTGATTATCGCGACTGCGACGAGAAAACCCGTGTGGTGATCAAGCAGCTGACGGGCTACGAGTATGATCAGGTGTGGGGAGGTGATGCAACGCGCCGTGCAGTGGGTAACGCCCCGCTGTCGACCGTCAAATAGCGACATATGCCGGGCTGGCTCCCCACCTGCCCGGCCTTTTTTTGCCCAAAATGTGACCTCTGGCAGATTTACATCTCTTTACGCTATACTACCCGCTGAAATAATCGGCTCAACGCTACGAGCTGACGTTCAATGTGTCTTCACACAAATGGTATCAACTCCCCTTCTGAGGATCTGGCGAGAAGCCGGATAAACTATGTTAAACAGTATTTTAGTAATACTTTGCCTTATTGCCGTCAGTGCATTTTTCTCGATATCCGAGATCTCGCTGGCCGCGTCCCGTAAAATCAAACTTAAGCTGCTTGCCGATGAAGGCAACATCAACGCCACGCGCATCCTGAAAATGCAGGAAAACCCGGGCATGTTCTTCACCGTGGTGCAAATTGGCCTTAACGCGGTCGCTATTCTCGGCGGTATCGTGGGTGATGCGGCGTTTTCCCCGGCGTTTTATAGCCTGTTTGTGCAGTACATGTCCGCCGAGCTGGCCGAACAGCTGAGCTTTATCCTCTCCTTCTCGCTGGTGACCGGCCTGTTCATCCTCTTTGCAGACCTGACCCCGAAACGCATCGGTATGATTGCGCCAGAAGCCGTGGCTTTGCGTATCATCAACCCGATGCGCTTCTGCCTGTACGTGTTCCGCCCGCTGGTGTGGTTCTTCAACGGCCTGGCAAACGTGATTTTCCGCATCTTTAAGCTGCCGATGGTGCGTAAAGATGACATCACCTCTGACGACATTTATGCGGTCGTGGAAGCCGGGGCGCTGGCCGGGGTGCTGCGCAAGCAGGAGCACGAGCTGATTGAGAACGTATTCGAACTTGAATCCCGTACCGTGCCGTCTTCCATGACGGGCCGTGAGAACATTATCTGGTTCGATTTGCATGAAGATGAGCAGAGCCTGAAGAACAAAGTGGCGCAGCATCCGCACTCTAAGTTCCTGGTCTGTAATGAAGATATCGACCACATCATCGGTTACGTCGACTCTAAAGACCTGCTGAACCGCGTGCTGGCAAACCAGAGCCTGGCGCTGAACAGCGGCGTGCAGATCCGCAATACCCTGATTGTGCCGGACACCCTGACGCTCTCAGAAGCGCTGGAAAGTTTCAAAACCGCCGGGGAAGACTTCGCGGTGATCATGAACGAATACGCGCTGGTGGTGGGTATTATCACCCTCAACGACGTCATGACCACGCTGATGGGCGATCTGGTTGGCCAGGGGCTGGAGGAGCAGATTGTTCAGCGTGACGATAACTCATGGCTGATCGACGGCGGTACGCCGATTGAAGACGTGATGCGCGTGCTGGACATCGACGAGTTCCCGCAGTCCGGCAACTACGAGACCATCGGCGGCTTTATGATGTTTATGCTGCGTAAGATCCCGAAACGTACCGACTCGGTGAAGTTCTCCGGCTACAAGTTTGAAGTGGTGGATATTGATAACTACCGCATCGACCAGCTGCTGGTGACGCGCATCGATAACAAACCGACCGTACTGGTGCCGAAGCTGCCGGATGCCGAAGAGAAGGTGTCGGCGTAAAGTCCCTGACTCCACAAACATCAACGGCTCCCATCGGGAGCCGTCTTTTTAACTACTGCATAGCACGTTGGTTAAGCCATCTCAGTCTGCAGACGCATAACCTGACGGTTGACTTCGGACATCACAGACAGGTGCTGTTTGTCCTTCACTTTCGGGATAAGGATCTTGCCCTTATCAAACTCAAAAGCGCCAACATCCTTGATGTACAACCGTCCACGGAACAGGATCTTCACGTACTTCGCCACCTGAAGCGGGTTGTAGCGTTGGAAAATTTTCATTCTTGTATCTCCTGCGAATCATACGCTCTTGCGGTGCCACAATCGGCCCGACTGTCCTGAGCGCAAATTTTATTGCCCAATGACTATAGACCAGAACTACGTTGTTACCCAGTGTGCATAAGTTTATTTACCGTTTGATTACAATTATTCAGAATAATCTTTGCAAACCGTGACTCAGGGCAGTATAAGCCGTCGTTTTTTCATGGATATGTGCGTTCACCCGCAAACTGGCATCGGGATTGCGGGAAAACCCCATTGATCGCACTTATGATTAAAAGCGTAAGACCAAGTGGTCGGATCACCTGCTAACAAAAAAGGAAACACCATGACCCTACGTAATATCCTTGCAGCAGCCTGCCTGCTGCTGCCCCTGTGGGCTTGCGCTCACACGATTGAAAAAGGACAACGCGTACCGCCAGTCGGCATTGCTGACCGGGGAGAATTGATTCTCGACAATGATAAGTTTAGCTACAAAGCCTGGAATAGCGCGCAGCTTGCGGGCAAAGTGAGAGTTGTACAACATATTGCCGGTCGTACATCCGCGAAAGAGAAAAACGCTACTCTGGTGGAAGCGATCAAGGCCGCAAAATTCCCGCACGATCGCTATCAGACCACCACCATTGTGAACACCGACGATGCCATCCCCGGCTCCGGCATGTTTGTGCGCTCGAGCCTGGAGAGCAACAAAAAGCTCTACCCGTGGTCGCAATTTATCGTCGACAGCAATGGCGTGACGCGTAAGGCGTGGCAGCTTGACGAAGAGAGCTCTGCGATTGTGGTGCTCGATAAAGAGGGACGCGTGCAGTGGGTGAAGGACGGCGGATTAACACAAGAGGAAGTGCAGCAGGTGGTTGCTCTGCTGCACAAGCTGCTGGCTCAGTAAATTGAAACCCGGAAGCCAGGGTTGAGGAACGATTCGCGCGGGGTATAGTCCAGCGGCTTACCCTGCCAGTCATGAACATGCGCACCGGCCGCCGCCGCTACCGCGTGCCCTGCCGCCGTGTCCCAGACGTTGGTTGGCCCAAATCGCGGGTAGAGCTGCGCGTGTCCTTCCGCCACCAGGCAGAACTTGAGCGATGAACCAATCGACGTCGTCTGGTGTTCACCCAGCTGCTGCAAATACTCCTGCAGTTCGCTGTCGCTGTGGGAACGGCTGATCACCACCAGCGGTGGACGCGCATCACGCACCTGAATCTGCTTACGCACGCCGCACTCTTCCTTCCAGGCTTTACCTTCCGCTGCGCTGTACATGACTTTCATTACCGGCGCGTAGACCACGCCGAGCACCGCTTTTCCTTTCTCAATCAGGGCGATGTTGACGGTAAACTCACCGTTGCGTTTGATGAACTCTTTCGTTCCGTCCAGCGGATCCACCAGCCAGTAACGCTGCCAGTGCTGGCGCTCGTCCCAGCCCTGCGGCGCTTCTTCTGACAGGACGGGAATATCCGGCGTTAACGCCTGCAAACCTTTCAGGATCACGCCATGCGCCGCGATATCCGCCGCCGTGACCGGGGAGTCATCCGCTTTGCTGACAACGTCCATCGGCTTCTCGCCGTCGTACACTTGCATAATGGCATCACCCGCATCCCGTGCGAGCTGACAAATTTTATCTAACATTCTCCACCTCTTCGTTAACGCAGTGGTCATAACTCGTTGTTTTATTTATATCGTAATGTGAACAATTCTGCTATCTGTGAAGCAATTCCGGTTTCACTACCCTTATTTCTGGCAGGATTCACACTTCTGTAAGCAACGCGATATACATACATAATCTTTTGTGGCTTGGATCGAAAAAAGGACTCTTCTGATGATTAAGTTTAGCGCAACGCTCCTGGCGACGTTGGTGGCCGCCAGCGTTCAGGCGGCAACGGTGGATCTTCGTATCCTGGAAACGACCGATCTTCACAGTAACATGATGGACTTCGATTACTACAAAGATACGCCTGGCGAAAAATTCGGACTGGTACGCACAGCAAGTTTGATTCACGCCGCCCGCGGTGAAGTGAAAAACAGCGTGCTGGTCGATAACGGGGATTTAATTCAGGGTAGCCCATTGGGCGATTACATGGCCGCGAAAGGGCTGAAAAAGGGCGAAATCCATCCGGTTTATAAGGCGATGAATACCCTGGACTATACCGTCGGCAACCTCGGCAACCACGAATTTAACTACGGTCTGACATACCTGCACGATGCGCTGGCCGGCGCAAAATTCCCGTACGTTAACGCCAATATCATCGACGTTAAGACCAAAAAACCGCTTTTTACCCCTTATTTGATTAAAGAGACTGAGGTAGTTGATCAGGACGGTAAAAAGCAGACGCTGAAGATTGGCTATATCGGCTTTGTGCCGCCGCAGATCATGACGTGGGATAAAGCCAACCTCGACGGGAAAGTGACCGTTAACGATATCACCGAAACGGCGCGTAAATACGTACCGGAGATGCGTGAGAAAGGGGCGGATGTTGTGGTCGTTGTCGCCCACTCTGGCCTCTCGGCCGATCCGTACCAGGTGATGGCGGAGAACTCGGTTTACTACCTGAGCGAAGTGCCGGGCGTGGACGCGATCCTGTTCGGCCACGCTCACGCGGTCTTCCCGGGTAAAGATTTCGCCAGCATCAAAGGCGCGGATATCGAGAAAGGGACGCTCAACGGCGTGCCGTCGGTGATGCCGGGCATGTGGGGCGACCATCTCGGCGTGGTGGATCTGGTGCTGAACAACGACGGCGGCAGCTGGAAGGTGACGCAGTCAAAAGCCGAAGCGCGCCCGATTTATGACGCTGCGGCTAAAAAATCTCTGGCAGCTGAAGATAAAAAGCTGGTCGACGTGCTGAAGCATGACCACGATGCGACCCGTGAATTCGTCGGCAAGCCGATTGGGAAATCCGCCGACAACATGTACAGCTTCCTGGCGCTGGTGCAGGATGACCCAACCGTTCAGGTGGTCAATATGGCGCAAAAAGCCTATGCCGAACACGTTGTTCAGGGCGATCCGGATCTGGCAAAACTGCCGGTGCTTTCAGCCGCTGCACCGTTCAAGGTAGGCGGACGCAAGAACGATCCGGCAAGCTACGTGGAAGTCGAAAAAGGCCAACTGACGTTCCGTAACGCCGCCGATCTCTATCTTTATCCGAATACGCTGGTCGTCGTCAAAGCGACGGGGAAAGAGGTGAAAGAGTGGCTGGAATGCTCCGCCGGGCAGTTCAACCAGATTGACCCGAACAGCAGCAAGCCGCAGTCGCTGATTAACTGGGACGGGTTCCGCACCTACAACTTCGACGTGATCGACGGCGTGAAGTATCAGATTGATGTTACTCAGCCAGCCAGATACGACGGCGAGTGCCAGACTCTTAATCCGCAGGCTGAACGTATCAAAAACCTGACCTTCAACGGCAAAGCAATCGACCCGAATGCCACCTTCCTGGTGGTGACCAATAACTACCGCGCCTACGGCGGTAAGTTTGCCGGAACGGGTGACAGCCACATCGCTTTTGCTTCACCGGACGAGAACCGCTCGGTGCTGGCGGCGTGGATCAGCGCGGAGTCGAAAAAGGCGGGCGAAATTCATCCGGCAGTCGACAACAACTGGCGTCTGGCGCCGATCCACAGCGAGACGCCGCTGGATATCCGTTTTGAAACGTCACCGTCCGACAAGGCAGCCGCGTTTATCAAGGAGAAGGCGCAGTATCCGATGAAACAGGTCGCGACGGATGATATTGGGTTCGCGATTTATCAGGTGGATTTGAGCAAGTAGCGGCGATTGTGCCGGGTGGCGCTTCGCTTACCCGGCCTACGGGATGAAAGAGTACGGGTAGGCCGGGTAAGGCGAAGCCGCCACCCGGCTTTTACGCCGCGCGATCGTCCCGATTCGCCATCACCTTCGGCGTATTTACCTCAATCCAGTCCGCCAGCGCGGCCACTTTCTCGCTCACCTCAACGCCCAGCGGCGTCAGACTATACTCTACGTGCGGCGGCACAACCGGATATGACACGCGATCGACAAACCCGTCCTGCTCCAGCGCCTGAAGCGACTGGGCCAGCATCTTCTCGCTCACGCCCCCCATTTTGCGGCGCAGGTCGCTAAAGCGATGCGTACCCTCGCGTAACGCCACCAGGATCAGCACGCCCCAGCGGCTGGTGACGTGCTTAAGCACGTCTCTTGAAGGGCACTGTTCCGCGAAGAGATTGCCATCGCGCATTTGCTCGCTGAGTGTCGGAATGGTCTTTTTCATACTTACCTTTTTGTACGTACTTACTAAAAGTTAGCTCCAATGTTAGTGTGCCACAACACCAGACAAACACGAAGGAGATTCATCATGATCGCGATTACCGGCGCTACCGGCCAGCTTGGCCAGCTCGTTATTGAAGAACTGCTGAAAACCGTTCCAGCCAGCCAGATCGTGGCTATTGTGCGTAACCCCGCGAAAGCTGAAGCGTTGAGAAACCAGGGGATTGTGGTTCGTCAGGGGGATTACACCGACCTGCCGGCGTTCACGACTGCGCTGAACGGCGTGGATAAACTGCTGCTGATCTCCTCCAGCGAAGTGGGCCAGCGCGCCGCGCAGCACCAGAACGTCATTAACGCCGCCAAAGCGGCAGGCGTGAAGTTTATCGCCTACACCAGCCTGCTGCATGCGGACACATCGCCGCTCGGCCTTCACGTTGAACACGTCGAAACCGAAAAAGCGCTGGCAGAGTCTGGCGTGCCCTATGCCCTGCTGCGCAACGGCTGGTATACCGAAAACTATCTGGCGAGCGCACCGCCGGCGCTGGAGCATGGCGTGTTTATTGGTGCTGCAGGCGAAGGCAAAATCGCCTCTGCGACCCGTGCAGATTACGCGGCGGCTGCAGCCAAAGTCGTTTCTGAGGACGGTCACGCAGGGAAGGTGTATGAACTGGCGGGCGACAGCGCGTGGACGCTGAGCGAACTGGCGGCTGAACTGAGCAAGCAGAGCGGTAAGCCGGTGGCGTATCAGAACCTGAGCGAAGCCGATTTTGCCGCTGCGCTGAAGGGCGTTGGCCTGCCTGCCGGGCTGGCGGATATGCTGGCGGATTCAGACACCGGCGCGTCCAAAGGCGGCCTGTTCGACGACAGCCGTACCCTGAGCAAGCTGATTGGTCGCCCAACGACGACGCTGGCGGAGAGCGTCAAATCCATCCTGTAAATGTTACGGGTTGGTTATTTTTTGTGGCATCCCTTCGGGTCATCTCTGATAATGAAGCGATGACCCACTAGGAGGCTCACCGTGCAAGGCGTACCGGAACAGTTCATTGATGAGAGAGACAGCGCGCGCTTTCGCCATCTGGCGCAGCTGCCGGGCCTGGAACTCTATCACGCACATATCTCTGACTACGCCTTTGAGCCTCACACGCACGAAGCCTTCGGCATTGGCACCATTGAAACGGGCGCCGAACGCTTTCGCTATCGCGGCAGCCAGCATCTCGCGGCGGAGAAATCCGTCGTTACCATGAACCCGGACGAGATCCACACCGGCGAATCCGCCACCGAGGGCGGCTGGCGCTACCGGATGGTCTATATCGAACCCGATCTGCTGGAAGAAGTCACCGGCCTGCGCCACTGGTGGTTTAGCGACGTCACCCGCTACGACCCGCAGCGCTCGCTGCAAATCGGCCAGCTGATTTACGGCCTGTGGCATACGAACGACCCGCTGGCACAAAAAGGAATGCTGCTGGATCTGATTGAGACGTTCCGACCGTTAGCCCATCACGCGCCGGTGATTCAGGAAGGCGCACACCGGTTCGAACGCGTTCGCGAGTATCTGCACGATAACTATATGCACCCTCTGACGCTGGACGAGCTGGCAAACGTTGTCTCGCTCAGTCCGTACCATTTCCAGCGCCAGTTCAAGGCCCATTTTCACATCACGCCGCATCAAATGCTGATGGCGATCCGCCTCTGGCGCGCCAAGGCGTTTCTCACCCACGGCATGCCTGCCGCCGAAGTGGCTGCCGCAACCGGGCTGACCGACCAGTCGCATCTGACCCGCGCCTTTACACGCCGCTACGGCATTACGCCGGTGCGCTATCAAAAGCAGGTTGCGCAGCGCTAATGCGCAATCTCATACAATACGCACGTATTTTGCCCTCCTACACTGAGTGCAAAGTAAATCAATGTGGATGGAAAAATGATTAGCGGCGTGTTGTATGCCCTGCTTGCAGGTTTGATGTGGGGGCTGATTTTTGTCGGCCCGCTGATAGTGCCGGAATACCCGGCGATACTGCAGTCCACGGGGCGTTATCTGGCGCTGGGGCTGATTGCCGTGCCGCTGGCGTGGCTGGGGCGTGCGCGTCTGCGTCAGCTGGGCCGCCAGGACTGGCTCACCGCGCTGGCGCTGACCATGATGGGTAATCTGATCTACTACGTCTGTCTGGCGAGCGCCATTCAGCGCACCGGTGCGCCGGTGTCGACCATGATTATCGGCACGCTGCCGGTGGTCATCCCGGTTTTCGCGAACCTGCTTTACAGCCAGCGTGACGGCAAACTGGCGTGGTCAAAAATGGCGCCGGCGCTGGTCTGCATTGCCGTGGGCCTGGTGTGCGTGAATATTGCCGAGCTTCGCCACGGCCTCGAAAACTTCAGCTTGTGGCGTTACGGTTCAGGGATCTTTCTGGCGTTTATCTCGGTTGTCTGTTGGGCCTGGTATGCCCTGCGCAACGCACGCTGGCTGCGGGAAAACCCGGATAAACATCCGATGATGTGGGCGACGGCGCAGGCGCTGGTCACCCTCCCTGTCTCGTTGCTAGGCTATGTGGGCGCGTGTGTCTGGCTGGGTAGCCAGCAACCGGCATTTACCCTGCCCTTCGGACCGCGCCCGTGGGTATTCGTCGGGTTAATGGTCGCCATTGCCGTGCTCTGTTCGTGGGTGGGCGCGCTGTGCTGGAACATTGCCAGCCAGAAGCTGCCGACGGTGATACTGGGGCCGCTGATTGTCTTTGAGACGCTGGCAGGGCTGCTCTATACCTTCCTGATGCGTCAGAGCGTGCCGCCGCTGCTAACGGCCTGCGGGATCGCGCTGCTGGTCGTTGGGGTGGTGATTGCGGTGAGAGCGAAGCCGGAAAAACCGAGGGTCGTTCCGGCGTCGGAGGGGTGATATTTGCCGGGTGGCGGCTCCGCCTTACCCGGCCTACAAGGAGCCGTTTCGTAGGCCGGGTAAGCGCCAGCGCCACCCGGCATGATGTTAAAACGTTTCCCAGTTCGCTTCAGACGCAGCCGCTACCGGCTGCGCTTTTGGTACATAGCTCTTTACCGGCGCGGCTTTGACCGCCTGATTGCGGGTAATTTTAAACACCGCCACCGCGTCGTTCAGGCGCGCGGCCTGATCTTCCAGCGCCGCCGCGGCCGCCGCAGACTCTTCCACCAGCGAGGCGTTCTGCTGGGTGACGCGGTCCATCTCCGCCACCGCCTGACCGACCTGATCGATACCGCGGCTCTGCTCGTCAGAGGCCGAGGCAATTTCGCCCATGATGTCGGTGACGCGGGTAACCGCATTGACGATCTCTGCCATCGTCGCGCCCGCTTCGTTCACCAGCTGAGAACCCGCATTTACGCGCTCGCCGGAATCGTCGATCAGCGCCTTAATCTCTTTCGCCGCCTGAGCGCTGCGCTGGGCAAGGGTACGCACTTCCCCTGCCACCACCGCAAAGCCACGGCCCTGCTCGCCTGCACGGGCCGCTTCCACCGCCGCGTTCAGCGCCAGAATGTTGGTCTGGAAGGCAATACCGTCGATCACGTTAGTAATTTGCGCAATTTTGCTTGAGCTGGTGGCGATCTCGTCCATCGTACGCACCACGCCTTCCACCACGTTACCGCCCTTCTTCGCGGTTGAGGAGGCATCCAGCGCCAGCCGGGAAGCCTGACGCGCGTTATCGGCGTTCTGCTTCACGGTGGCGGTCAGCTGTTCCATGCTGGCAGCGGTCTCTTCCAGAGACGCGGCCTGCTGCTCGGTACGGGAAGAGAGATCGTTGCTGCCCGCAGAGATTTCGCCCGCGCCGGTGTAAATGGTGTCTGCGCCTTCACGCACCACGCCCACGGTGTTCGCCAGCGACGTTTGCATCTCCTGTACGTTGCGGGCCAGGATCGCCATCTCATTTTTACCGTCAGCCTGAATCGGTTGGGTCAAATCCCCCGCAGCAATGGCGCGGATATGGTTGATGACGTCCTCCAGAGGCAGCAGCAGCACGCGACGCATCGCAATCCAGCTGGAGATAATCACCGCAATGACGAGAATCATGACGGCAGAAAGGATCCACAGGATGCGCTTATAGTCGCTTTCGTTATCCTGAATGCCTTTATTAGTGAGCGCGGCCTGCGCCTCACGCCACTCGCGGTAGACCTTTTGCATCGCCGTCTGCTTCTGCTCGGCGTTCTGTTTAAACATATCTTCCAGATTGCCCTGGCCCAGCAAAACGTTCATTTGTGTCAGCGTGGCGGAATATATGCGGTACTGCTCCTCCAGCCGATCGGCCAGTTTCTCATCCAGACCCGGGGTTTCCGGCAGCGCGTAGTATTTATCGTAATGCGCCTGGGCATCGGCCAGCAGGTTTTTCGCGGTGTTCACCAGTTCGTTCAGCTGACCGCCGTTAATCTGCGACGCCATGCTGCTTTGCAGGCGCAGCATGCCGCGGTTCAGCGTCACGCGCGCCTGGTTCAGGCTGATCCAGGCATCGGTAAATTCCGCGACGTTTTGGCTGGAAAGCTGAGAAACGGTGAAGTTCTCTTTATCATTATTCAGCGCATTGATGAAAATGCCGGCAGAGATCAGCTGCATGATGCCGAGCACAAGCAGCACCGAAATCAGAAGGGTAATGACTTTTATACGTTTAAACATGCGTTGCCTTTTTTATATGCAGGTATTGTCTGACGTGTATCTATCGGCAGGCTCGGCGCGTTGTTTACTGTTTCTACACCTTTAAAAACTTTCTAAAGCACTTTCTTATGTTCATTCAGGGAGTTAAAAGAGACATTTTTTTTGTGATCCACATCTCATTCTCTCCCTTCCCTCTAAAGGGTTATAGCCTCTCCATAAAGATGCATTTAATATGCATCTTATATTATTCATGACGAGGTAACTGCTATGGCCTTCCGCGACCAACCCCTGGGCGAGCTGGCGCTCTCCATCCCTCGCGCTTCTGCGCTGTTTCGTAAATACGATATGGATTACTGCTGCGGCGGTAAGCAAACGCTGGCGCGCGCAGCGTCGCGTAAAGAGCTGGATGTCGAAGAGATTGAAGCCGAGCTGGCACAGCTGGCCGAGCAGCCCATCGATAAAGACTGGCGCACCGCACCGCTCGCGGAAATCATCGACCATATCATTGTGCGTTACCACGATCGTCACCGCGAGCAGCTGCCGGAGCTGATTTTACAGGCGACCAAAGTTGAACGCGTTCATGCCGATAAACCTTCCGTACCGCGCGGTCTGGCAAAATACCTGACCATGCTGCACGAAGAGCTGTCCAGCCACATGTTGAAAGAAGAGCAGATCCTCTTCCCGATGATTAAACAGGGCATGGGCAGCCAGGCGATGGGGCCTATCAGCGTGATGGAAAGCGAGCATGATGACGCGGGCGAACTGCTGGACGTGATCAAGCACACCACCCACAACGTCACGCCGCCGCCAGAAGCGTGTACGACCTGGAAAGCGATGTACAACGGCATTAACGAGATGATCGACGACCTGATGGAACACATCAGTCTTGAGAATAACGTGCTGTTCCCGCGGGCGTTGGCCGGGGAATAAAAAAGGCCGCTGCGGCCTGACGCCCTCACCCCGGCCCTCTCCCATGGGGAGAGGGTGCAAAAACTAAAAACGGCAACCGAAGTTGCCGTTTTGCTTTTACCTTACGCCAGCCATCCGTTTCTTACCGATAAACATCCAGCCCAGCCCCAGCGCGATAAACCACAGCGGCGTGACGATCAGCGCCTGACGGGTATCATCTTCCAGCGTCAGCAACACCAGCACGAAGACGAAGAACGCCATGCATACCCAGCACATCAGCTTGCCCAGCGGCATCTTGTAGATCGATTTCTCATGCAGGTGTGGACGCTGTTTGCGGTACGCCAGGTACGAGCACAGGATGATGGTCCAGACGAACATAAACAGGATCGCAGAGACCGTGGTAATCATGGTGAACGCGCCAATCACGCTCGGGTTGACGTACAGCATCACCACACCGCCCAGCAGGCAGATGCAGGAGAAGGTCAGCCCTTTCGCCGGTACTGCACGTTTAGACAGCCTGGCAAACGCGCTCGGGGCAACGCCCTCCTGCGCCAGACCAAACAGCATACGGCTGGTGGAGAACACGCCGCTGTTTGCAGATGAAGCCGCTGAGGTCAGCACCACGAAGTTAATCAGGCTCGCAGCAGCAGGCAGACCCACCAGCACGAACAGCTCAACGAACGGGCTCTTGGTTGGCACCACCGAACTCCACGGCGTCACGGACATAATCACGATCAGCGCGAAGACGTAGAACATGATGATACGCACCGGAATGGAGTTAATGGCGCGCGGCAGGGATTTCTCCGGATCTTTGGTTTCCGCAGCCGTGGTACCCACCAGCTCAATCCCGACAAACGCAAACACCGCTATCTGGAAGCCCGCAAAGAAGCCGCTAAGGCCTTTCGGGAACCAGCCGCCGTCATTCCACAGATGGGTAAATGATGCCTGAACGCCGGTTGGCGACTGGAAGTGCGTCAGCACCATCACCAGGCCCACAACAATCAGCCCCACGATAGCGACGATTTTGATCATCGCGAACCAGAACTCCATCTCGCCGAACATTTTCACGGTCGCGAGGTTCAGGCTCAGCAGCAGGACAATCACCGCCAGCGAAGCCACCCAGTCCGAGAGGCCGGGGAACCAGAATTGCGCGTACGCCGTGATGGCCACAACGTCAGCCATACCGGTGACAACCCAGCAGAACCAGTAGGTCCAGCCGGTAAAATAGCCCGCCCATGGCCCCAGAAGGTCGGAAGCAAAGTCGCTGAAAGATTTGTATTCGAGATTCGAGAGCAGCAATTCACCCATTGCGCGCATCACGAAGAAAAGCATAAAACCGATGATCATATAAACGAAGATGATCGACGGCCCGGCAAGACTGATGGTTTTGCCTGACCCCATAAACAGCCCGGTACCGATGGCCCCCCCGATAGCGATAAGCTGAATATGACGGTTTGTGAGATTGCGCCGTAGCGACTGTTCAGACGACGCCTCTTCGTCGGCGACGACTTTGACCTGATCTACCATGTGATATTTTCCTGTTTATGCCTGTCTGTGTTGTTAAGGCTCTTCTGGCCTTTAAATACGTCAAAGAATGACGGTCCCTTGTAAGGGCTAATCGATATTAGGTAAGAATCGGCGGGATGAATACTATGATTTGAATATTATGTTAATAATATGTTGAAAGTGAGTGTCATATCACTCATACAGCGCGAAACAGCTCACAAAAATACACGCAACAGTTTCGTTTGCAAGATAAAATGTTGATTACGTCGTAACTATAGGTTTTATCACTATTTTCCTCTCCCCGGACGGAGAGAGGAAATAAGAAAAGCCGATTACAGGATTTCCAGCAGCTCGACTTCAAAGACCAGGGTGCTGAATGGCGGAATGGACGCACCCGCGCCACGCTCGCCATAGGCCAGGTTCTGAGGAATGGTCAGTTCCCATTTGGAGCCAACTGGCATCAGGGTCAGCGCTTCGATCCAGCCCGCGATAACGCCGTTAACCGGGAATTCAGCCGGTTCGCCGCGCGCAACAGAGCTGTCGAACACGGTACCGTCAATCAGTTTACCGGTGTAGTGAACGCGAACGTGGTCGGTGCGTGCCGGGATCGCGCCGTCACCCTGGTTGATCACGCGGAACTGCAGGCCCGATTCGGTGCTGTTCACGCCTTCGCGCTCGCGGTTCTCTTCCAGGTATTTCACGCCTTCTGCTGCCATCTCTTCGAAGCGCGCGCGACGCACGGCGTCAGCACGTTCGTGAATTTCACGCAGCGCGCGGTGCACCACGTCAACCGGAACAGCCGGATGATTGCCTTCCAGCGCGTCAGCGATACCCGCCACCAGCGCTTCCGGTAACAGACCTTCCAGGCCGGATTCGCTCAGCTGCTGTCCTACCTGCAAGCCGATGCCGTAGCTTGCCTGCGCTTCGATAGTGTCAAAAGTCGGGGTGGTCATGGGTTTTCCTTCCATCACATTTAAAGTAGCGGGCAGCATATCAGCCATGCCCTTATGGGTAAAACTTTGTCTTAAGTAAAGGTGACAAACTGCGGCGAAACAGAAACAATAGAGCCAGTCAGGATTTTCCCAAATATGTGTCACGAAAGCTGGCTTTGTTACGCCCATCAGGCAGTTAGCAAACTACACTTCTCAGGACAGGATAAAAAAGACGCGGAGCAGGAGGAGAGCCATGCCCGGGCGATTTGAACTGAAACCTACCCTGGCGAAAATCTGGCAGGCGCCAGACAATTTTCGCATTATGGACCCGCTGCCCCCTATGCACCGCAGAGGCATTATCATTGGCGCGCTGCTGGTGATCGTGGGCTTCCTGCTTCCTTCTGGCGGCGACGACGTTGATACCGCGCCGGTGACCCGCAATGCGCAGCTGGATATCCAGTCGCAAACGCGACCGCAGCCGGACGCACAGCCCATGCAGACGCAGCTGGTGACGCCATCCAACGATCCGGGCCAGGTCGCACCTGTAGAGCCTGAACCCGTTCAGGAAGAACAACCGCAGCAGCAGGCCGCTGCGCCACAGGTTCAGCAACCGACAGGCATTGAGCAGCAGTGGCGTTCCTATCGCGTTGAGCCGGGTAAAACGCTCGCGCAGCTGTTCCGCGACCACAACCTGCCTGCTACGGATGTCTATGCTATGGCGCAGGTGGAGGGCGCAGGCAAGCCGCTGAGCAACCTGCAAAATGGACAGATGGTGCAGATCCGCCAGAACGCCAGCGGCGTGGTGACCGGCCTGACGATCGATACCGGTAATGGCCAGCAGGTGCTGTTTACCCGTCAGACCGACGGCAGTTTTATTCGCGCACGCTAGTTCTGTAGGCCGGGTAAGGCGTAGCCGCCACCCGGCACACTGTTCTCAGGCACTCCGCTTATTCACCCACCAGATCCCCGAACAGACCAATACCAGCGCAATCGCATATTTGATATCCAGAATATTTTCCCCGAGGAAAATGGCGGATAAGACTGTGCCTGCCACCGGCACAACGAAGTTAAACGGCGCAATCATACTGACGCGGTTAACTTTCAGCAGCACGCTCCACAGCGCAAAGGCGACGGATGAGAGCAGCGTCAGATACCCCAGCACGGCGAGAGCCTTCATACTGTGCACTTCCAGCGTTCCGCCTGTTGCATACCCTCCCCCCACCAATACCAGTCCACCGATAGCCAGCTGCCAGCCGGTCATCACCGTGGGATCGACGGACTGGGAGATGCGTTTTCCGTAAAGCGTGGCAGCGGAGAGAATAAAAGCAGCCAGCACCACAAATCCGTCACCATTCCAGACAAACTGAAAATCGCTTAACCCGCTGTGGAAGTTCACCAACATCACCCCGGCAAACCCGAGAATACAGCCCAGCGTTTTGTTATAGCTCAGCTTGTCGTTGTGGTAGATAAAGTGCGCCAACAGCACGCTGAAGAAGGTTCCTGTGGCGTTCATGATGGAACCATTCACCCCCGTCGTGTAGGCCAGGCCTATATAGAAGAAAGTGTACTGGATAGTCGTCTGGGTCAGACCGAGGATGGTGAGCTGGCCAAACTGCGTGGGCGTAAGCCTGCCAATCGGTTTTCGCTGGGCCAATGCAAACAGCAGCAGCAACACACCGGCAAACAGGAACCGGTATCCGGCAAACACCACTTTCGATGGAATATCATCGGTTGCAATCTGGAAAAGCTCATAACCACTTTTAATGGCCGGGTAGGAGCTACCCCAGAGCAGACAGCAGAGCGTGGCGCAGGCATAGGCCACATTTCGGCGAGCAAAGACAGGCGTGGGCAGAGCGGTATCCATGACAAATCTCATAAATAAAATTGCGTTTCAATTTATTATCAGAGAATGCGACAGGAATAGCTACCATACAAGAAGAAATGATGAATTCTGGTCCCCCAGAAAAGCAAAACGCCGGCACAAGGCCGGCGCTTCGACGTGAGCAGAGTAAAAAATTACTCAGCTACTACGTTAACAACCAGTTTAGCGAACACTTCGCTGTGAACCTGGAAGTCAACTTCGTGCTCACCAGTGGTACGCAGAACGCCGTTCGGCAGACGAACTTCGCTCTTAGCCACTTTAACGCCTGCAGCAGTTACTGCATCAGCGATATCGCGGGTACCGATGGAACCGAACAGTTTACCTTCGTCGCCAGCTTTAGACGCGATGGTAACAGTGCCCAGTGCGTTGATTGCTTCAGCGCGAGCGTTAGCAGCCGCCAGAACGTCAGCCAGTTTGGCTTCCAGTTCAGCGCGACGTGCTTCGAAAAACTCAACGTTTTTCTTAGTAGCTGGAACAGCTTTACCCTGTGGAACCAGGAAGTTACGTGCGTAACCCGCTTTAACGTTAACCTGATCACCCAGGCTGCCCAGGTTTGCTACTTTATCAAGCAGAATAACTTGCATTACCTTATCCTCTTAAAGTCGTATTAATGGACCGTGCCCGATTACTGATGACGATCAGTGTACGGCAGCAGGGACAGGTAGCGAGCGCGTTTGATAGCGCGAGCCAGCTGACGCTGGTATTTTGCACGAGTACCGGTGATACGGCTTGGGACAATCTTACCGCTTTCGGTGATGTAGTTTTTCAGCGTTGCGATATCTTTATAGTCGATCTCTTGAACGCCTTCCGCGGTGAAACGGCAGAACTTGCGACGACGGAAATAACGTGCCATATGGCTAGTCTCCAGAATCTATCAAATCAATCTGCTCGGCATGCAGAACCATTTTGCTCAGGCCGTTCTTTGCCTTGTGGCAAGAGATGAACCCCTGAACGATTACTGCGCTACCGACCGTTAAACTGTGAGTAATGGCCTGGTTTTCGTGTCCGCTAATAATAACGGGCATTTGGCACCACGCCTGCCGGTGAAACCCGGCTTCCTCTTGCACAGAACGATGCTCAAGCACGAACTGGCAATGCGGAATTCCTGATGGACTGACCTTTCGAAGGGGAGCCCTGCATACGATGCCGGACAACGCCAGACGGTTGGTCATCAGAAATTACTCTTCAGAATCCCCAGCATCAGAATCATCTGCGGTTTCGTTTGCGAAATCATCGCGACGCTCACGGCGCTCGTCTTTCGCTTTAACCATCGGAGATGCTTCGGTAACTGCGTTTTTGGTACGCATAACCATGCTGCGGATAACGGCATCGTTGAAGCGGAAGGTAGTTTCCAGCTCATCGATCACTTCCTGCGGCGCTTCAACGTTCATCAGAACGTAGTGTGCTTTGTGCAGTTTGTTGATCGGGTAAGCCAGCTGACGGCGGCCCCAGTCTTCCAGACGGTGGATCGTACCTTCTGCACCAGTGATGGCAGCAGAGTAACGCTCGATCATACCCGGAACCTGTTCGCTCTGGTCAGGATGGACCATAAAAACGATTTCGTAATGACGCATCGAATTGCTCCTTACGGATTATTCAGCCTCCTGTCTGGGTCAGCCGAGGCCCGGGGAGGCAAGGAACGTGTTAAAGGTCGGCTGAAAAATTGACGCGTCATAATACTTGCGCGCCCCTGGAAACTCAAGCTGATTGCACAAATAATTCGCACAAAGCGCGAAGCGGGTCTAAGTCGGTGATTTAAAATTCATCACACCGAGAAGCGTTGTTTTTTTGAACAACACCATCAGAAATGGTCACTCATCGCGCAGCGATAAGCGATTACACTTTAATCAGAGCCCATCCAACACTGAAGGAGAAGGACAAACCGTCACACAGCACGCAGTCGTGGAGCGCATATCATGAAAAAAATCGCAATTACCGTACTGGCTGCGCTTTTGCTCAGTGCAAACGCAATGGCAGCCATCAAGATAGACGGCCGACAGGCCAGAAATATGGATGATGTGCAAAGCTTAGGCGTAATCTATATCAATCATAATTTCGCCACGGAAAGTGAAGCAGATCAGGCACTCAATGAAGAAACCGATGCCCAGGGTGCAACCTATTATCACGTGATGTTAACCCGTGAGCCCGGCAGCAACGGCAACATGCACGCCAGTGCAGATATTTACCGATAACGCTTTAACGCTAGCACCAGGAAAGCCAACAAAGAGAACATAGCCATAGTTTGACTTGCCCCCTGCCCGGGGGCTTTTTTTTGTGAATGGCTCCGGAATACCACCGGTTACAACTGTTTTTGGTATTCCAGAGCACTTATTCACTTCTGCCCGTAGTAGGCATTCGGGCCGTGCTTACGCATAAAATGCTTGTTCATCAGGTAATCATCAATGCCCTGAAGCTGTGGATTGATGTCGCGGGCAATCCACGCCATTTTGGCCACCTCTTCCATCACCACGGCATTATGTACCGCGTCGTGAGCATCTTTACCCCAGGCGAACGGACCGTGCTGGTACACCACAATCCCCGGCGTATGCAGCGGTTCACTTTCGCCCAACGTTTCGATGATGACCTTCCCAGTGTTGAGCTCGTACTCGCCTTCCACTTCAACCTGCATTAATGCGCGCGTGCAGGGAATGTCGCCAAAGAAGTAGTCCGCATGCGTCGTTCCAAGTGCCGGTATGGGCAGCCCCGCCTGTGCCCAGGCAGTCGCGTGCGTGGAGTGGGTATGCACCACGCCGCCAAGGGACGGATAACGCCGATACAGCGCCAGATGCGTGGCCGTATCAGAAGAGGGACGCCATTTTCCCTCCACGACGTTTCCGTCGAGATCCACCACCACCATATCGTCTGCTTTCATGGTGTCATACGCCACACCGCTCGGCTTGATCACGACCAGACCTTGCTCGCGATCGATAGCGCTCACGTTGCCCCAGGTAAACGTGACCAGACCATAGCGCGGCAGATCCATGTTGGCTTCAAAGACCTGCTGTTTAAGCTTAAGCATGTTCAGCCTCCAGCAATCCCGCCCGCGCCATACGTTCGCGCACCCAGTCCCGCGCTTTCACGACTTCGGCAGCCGGGTCGGCTGACGTTTCGCTCCACATCTCAATCAGGTAAGGCCCGCAATAGCCAGTCTTTTTGAGCGTTTCAAAGCACCGTTCGAAATCCACCACCCCGGTGCCGAACGGAACATTTTTGAATACGCCTGGACGGGTATCTTTGACGTGCACCGCCACGATATGACCGATGCCCGCCTGCAGCTCCATCTGCACGTCGTTATCCCATGCCGACAGATTGCCGATATCGGGATAAAGCTGGAACCATGGATTATTGAGATAGTGCGCGTAGCCCAGCGCCTTACTGATGGAGTTCATCAGGGGGTAGTCCATGATCTCCATCGCCAGCGTGACCTGTGCACGGCTTGCCATCTCAACGCTCTCTTTCAGGCCGTCACGGAAGCGGCGACGCGTTTCGTCATTGGCTTCCTGATAGTAAACGTCATATCCCGCCAGCTGGATCACGCGGATACCCACGTCCTGCGCAAAGCGAATGGCTTTACGCATGATCTCCAGCCCCTGAGCGCGCACAGCATCGTCTTCACTGCCGAGAGGGAACCGGCGGTGGGCGCTCAGGCACATCGACGGCACGCGCACGCCCGTTTCAGCAATGGCGCTCACCAGTGCGAGCCGCTGTTCACGGCTCCAGTCGAGACGAGAGAGGCGCTCGTCTGTTTCATCCACGGACATTTCGACAAAATCGAAGCCCAGCTGTTTTGCCAGCTGTAACCGCTCCAGCCAGCACTCCCCCGCAGGGAGTGCTTTTTCATAGATGCCAAGCGGGACCTGTTTGGACAACATACCCGCTCCTTAGCCCCAAAGCTGAGCGATTGAGCGTTTGAACTGACGCGCCGCTTCCACCGGAGACGCCGCATCACGAATGCTGCGACCGGCAATAAAGACGTGAATCGGAATGCCCTTGAACAGCGGCAGATCTTCCAGCGCCAGACCGCCGGTGACGGTGACTTTGAAGCCCATATCCGCCAGACGTTTGATCGCGCTGATATCCGCTTCACCCCACGCCACGCCTGCAGCCTGCGCATCACGGCTGCGATGGTAAACCACCTGCTGAATGCCCGCGTCACGCCACTCCTGCGCCTGCTCCCAGGTCCAGAAGCCGGTCAGTTCAATCTGCACGTCGCCGTTAAACTCTTTTGCCACGTCCAGCGCGCCTTTCGCGGTGTTGATATCTGCACAGCAGATCACGGTGACCCAGTCAGCATTCGCTTCGAAGCACATGCGGGAAAGAATTTTGCCTGCATCGGCGATCTTGGCATCCGCCAGCACGATTTTATGCGGATATAGGGCCTTCAGGTCGCGAACGGCGCGAACGCCCTCACCCACGCACAGAATAGTGCCCACTTCGATGATGTCCACTTCTTCCGCGATCAGACGGGTAGTTTCGTAAGCGTGGGACAACGTTTGGTTATCCAGCGCAACCTGCAACATTGGTAATGACATATTCAATTCCTCTTAGACTGCCGCCGCAGTGGCGTTATCAATTAAATCCAGCACTTCCTGCTCGGTACGGCAGGCGCGTAAACGGTCAAAATTGGCTTCATCATCAAACAGATTGACGATCTGCATGATGCCCACCTCCTGGTGGGTGTTGGCATCCACGGCGGCCATGGTGATCAGGATGTCGACCGGGTCGTTATCTTCATGGTTAAACACCAGCGGCGTTTTCAGCGTCACAAGGGCAAAGCCGGTTTTCTTGACGCCCTCTTCAGGGCGGCCGTGCGGCATGGCCAGGCCTGGCGCAATCACAAAGTAAGGGCCGTGCTGCGCCACGCCATCAAGAATGGCCTGGTAGTAACGCGGCTCGACAACGTCAGCCTTAACCAGCAGATCCACGCTCAGCTTCACCGCCTCCTGCCAGGTGCTGGCCTCAGCCTGTAAAAGGATGGAGTTATTCTCTGCCAGCGAATCACGTAGTTTCATGTTTCGTCCTTACTTCACGTCTTGAGGGAAGTGCTCTTTGATCACTTCCAGCAGTTTTGGTCCGAAATCCGCAGGCGAAAGCATGTTGCGCACGCCCACCACGTATTTATTGCCCGACACGCTGATTTCGCCGGCGATATGAGTAGAGGCGATGATGATGTCGGCGCCGTTCAGCTCACTTTTGTATTCACCCACTGCGCAGCTGTTCACCGTGTGGTCGATGTTGGACTGGGTTAAAAACTGGTCCACTTTCATCTTCATGATCATGGAGCTGCCTTGCCCATTACCACACACAGCCAGGATACGTACGGTCATAATCGAAACTCCTTAATGAGCAGAGACTTCTGCTGTTTGTTTTTCCGCATCTTCTTCGGTTCGCAGCGAACGGCCAGCGAAGAACATATAAGCCAGAGCAATCAGGATGATGACGGCCATAAAGACCAGTCCGACGGAGGCAAAGCCCTGCATCATCGGCGGTGCCAGAATTGACCAGTCCGCCATGCCCATCCAGGCGCTCATACCGGTGAGCTTCACCGCCCACACGCAGCCAAAGATTTCCACCATGCCCATGACCAGGCAGATCTTGAGCGCCGCGCGCCAGCCGCCGAAGTGGTTAGCGAAGACGCCGATGGTGGCGTTGGAGAAGAACATCGGGATAAAGCCAGGAATAATCAGGATTGAGGAGCCGCAGCCGACCAGGATGCCTACCGCAATCAGCTGGCCGATGGTGCCCCACATAAAGCCCCAGACCACCGCGTTTGGCGCGAAGCTGTAGATGGCCGCACAGTCAATCGCCAGCACCGCGCCTGGGATCAGGCGCTGGGAAATACCGTTGAAGGCTTCCGACAGTTCGGCGACAAACATACGCACGCCCTGAGTGATGATGAAAATGGCCACCGCGAAGGAGAAGCCGGTCTGCAGGATATAGACCGTCCAGTGGGTTTTACCCGCCATCGCCTGAACGACGTCAATGCCGAAGGAGAGCAAAATGGCGCCGAAGAAGATGGTCATCACAATCGCGGTAGAAACGATGTTGTCGTGGAAGATATTCAGCCAGCCAGGCAGCTTGAGGTCTTCAACGCTCTCTTCTTTTTTGCCCAGGTACGGCGCAACTTTATAGGCAATCCAGGAGGCAAACTGCTGCTGATGGCCGATGGAGAAACCGCAGCCGTCCGTCACTTCCTGAGTCGGCTTGTACATCATGTTGGAGGTGATACCCCAGTAGAGCGAGACCAGCACCGCGGTGCAGATAATCGTGGTCCACATTGGGTAACCGAAGATATAGAGAGAAACCGCGATCAGCCCCGCCTGCTGGAACATGATGTGTCCGGTGAGCATGATGGTGCGAATGCCGGTAATGCGGCGCAGGAGAACGTAGATGATGTTCAGCGCCAGGGCGAGCAGCACTGCATACCCCACCCAGCTATAGGCATCACCCATGCGTTCAATGGTCGCCATCATGGATGCGTAGGTATCAGAGATAGCGCCGTTAATGCCATACACTTCCGACATTTTGGCGACGACCGGCTTAAAGGTGCTGGTCAGAATGCCAGACCCCGCCTGTAACAGCATGAAACCGATAATGGTTTTGATGGTGCCTTTAATAATCACGCTGACGCTTTTGCGCAGCAGGATATAGCCCAGACACGTCACGATACCCAGCAGCAGCGGGGCGTTGGTCATTACCTGATTAAAGAACACGGTAAAGACGTTGTAGAGGATCTCCATAACTCTCTCCAAAAATGAGAACACGAGGGGTAATCCCTGTGCGGTTGGTGCCATCACTCTATTAATCACAAATAATCACCACAAGATTGCATTTGATTATTTGTGACGTATCACGCAATTTATTTCCATGCAGTTAATAATGATTTTCACTACCGCACCATGGAAACAAATTAATCCTTATAATTCATCAAATTAATGAGTTATGCGTACTACTATAACAAGTAAGAAGCGGAGAGTATGTGAAGTTGAACGGATAAAATTCCGCATTTTCGCCATTGCAAAACGCATCAAATGATGCCAGCATTAATCACAACAAATCACATTGTGATTACTTTTGATTAAACCAGGAGTCAAAACGATGAGTAAAGTGAACACCATCACCCGTGAGTCATGGATTCTGAGCACCTTCCCGGAATGGGGCAGCTGGCTGAATGAAGAGATCGAGCAGGAACAGGTTGCTCCTGGTACCTTTGCGATGTGGTGGCTGGGCTGCACCGGTATCTGGCTGAAATCAGAAGGCGGTGCCAATATCTGCGTCGATTTCTGGTGCGGCACCGGCAAGCAGAGCCACGGCAACCCATTGATGAAAAAGGGCCACCAGATGCAGCGCATGGCGGGCGTGGAAAAACTGCAGCCGAACCTGCGTACCACGCCGTTTGTGCTCGATCCGTTTGCCATTCGCCAGATCGACGCCGTGCTCTCTACCCACGATCACAACGATCATATTGACGTGAACGTGGCGGCAGCGGTGATGCAAAACTGCGCGGACGATGTGCCGTTCATTGGGCCGCAGACCTGCGTGGATCTGTGGATCGGCTGGGGCGTGCCGAAAGAGCGCTGCATCGTGATGAAGCCTGGCGACGTAGTGAAAATTAAAGACATTGAAATCCACGCGCTGGACGCCTTTGACCGTACAGCATTGATCACCCTGCCTGCCGATCAGAAAGCTGCAGGCGTACTGCCAGATGGTATGGACGAGCGTGCGGTAAACTACCTGTTCAAAACCCCTGGCGGTTCTCTGTACCACAGCGGTGACTCCCACTACTCCAACTACTATGCGAAGCACGGTAACGAGCACCAGATCGACGTCGCGCTGGGCTCCTACGGTGAGAACCCGCGCGGCATCACCGACAAAATGACCAGCGCCGATATGCTGCGCATGGCGGAAGCGCTGAACACCAAAGTGGTGATTCCGTTCCACCATGATATCTGGTCAAACTTCCAGGCAGACCCGCAGGAAATCCGCGTGCTGTGGGAAATGAAAAAAGACCGCCTGAAGTATGGCTTCAAGCCGTTCATCTGGCAGGTCGGCGGTAAGTTCACCTGGCCACTGGACAAGGACAATCTTGAATATCACTACCCACGTGGTTTCGATGATTGCTTCACCATTGAGCCTGACCTGCCGTTCAAGTCCTTCCTCTGATTGTGAAGTCAAATCGCCAGACCTTGTGTCTGGCGATGTCATATTTATTTTAGTAATTTCACGCTATTTCAAATATCATCTTTTCAAATCAATTCTTATCGGAATAGCTCATGACGGAAGCGCAACGACATCAAATTTTACTGGAACTCCTGGCGCAAACCGGGTTTATCACCGTTGAGAAAGTGATCGAACGATTAGGTATTTCTCCGGCGACCGCCCGACGGGACATCAACAAGCTGGATGAAAGCGGCAAGCTGAAAAAAGTCCGTAACGGTGCGGAAGCCATTAGCCAGCAGCGTCAGCGCTGGACGCCGATGAACATTCATCAGGCGCAGAACCACGATGAAAAAGTGCGGATTGCCAGAACAGCATCACAGCTGGTCAACCCTGGCGAAAGCGTCGTGATCAACTGCGGCTCCACGGCGTTTTTACTGGGGCGGGAGATGTGCGGTAAACCGGTGCAAATCATCACTAACTATTTGCCGCTGGCCAACTATCTTATTGACCAGGAGCATGAAAGCGTAGTGATTATGGGCGGTCAGTATAATAAGAGCCAGTCCATTACGCTCAGCCCACAGGACAGTGAAAATAGCCTCTACGCCGGACACTGGATGTTCACCAGCGGTAAAGGCCTGACCACGGATGGGCTGTATAAAACCGATATGCTGACCGCCATGGCGGAGCAAAACATGCTTAACGTGGTAGGCAAGCTTGTTGTGCTGGTCGACAGCAGCAAAGTGGGCGAGCGCGCAGGCATGCTGTTCAGCCGTGCCGAGCAAATCGACATGGTGATCACCGGTAAAAATGCCAACCCGGAGATCCTCCAGAAGCTGGAAGATCAAGGGGTCAAAATTCTTCGGGTTTAAAGGTGCTGGCGGAAAAAGCTCACCGTGGCATCCAGCGCCGTCGGCGTAATACGGTGACGAACCCCCGCCTCCCAAAGGCAGGTTAAATTGCCGTCCAGCCCTTCATTCTTTAACGACTGCTGTAAACGGAAAGTTCCTTCAGGCGGAACCACATCATCCGCATCGCCGTGCCACAGCAGCAGCGGGCGATTGGCCAGGTGCGGTAACGCATGGGTGACGTCCCACTCCGCCAGCGCCGCTTCGATATCTTCTGGGTTCTGCGAGGGAAACAGCGTCTTCGAGAGCGAAGTGAAGTAGCCCGATCCCATCAGACAAGCGACGGATTTCACCTCCGGATGATGCGTCATGATCCCCAGCGCCGTCATCCCCCCCATTGAAGCCCCAGCGACCGCCAGGCGATCCTTCTCCACCAGCCCGGCTTCAAACAGCGCATCGCGCAGCCCTGCGAATTCCGTCAGGCTACCGTGCAAGATTTGCCAGAACTGGCCGAGCCGCGCCTGCTCGTTGCCCGAAAATCGCGCGCCATGATCCGGAGCATCCGGCATAACAACGCGGAATCCAGCCTGCGCCAGCGCCACGGCAAAATAGCTATAAACCAGTTTTGACGAGGTAAACCCATGATAAAAAACCACAACGGGCAGTGGCTGCTCACTTTTTCCGGTAGGGAAAGCATGTAATATTTCGCAATCGCCAAGGCGCCGCGTTTCGAGTTCAATCATTGTCGGTCCTGTACTGATGAATGATTCATAATGTTTGAGAGCTGGATTACGGTTTCTGGATATTTTCATTCGAAATCTTCGCCTCAGATAACACTTCGGGAACATTCCCCCAAAACTAAACTGACAGGCAACTACACTATGGCTATCAGGAAACGAGATATGGTTATGCGCAGGTTTGCTGCTTTATTGTTTGTGTTTCTGCTCAGTGGCTGTAGCGCGCTGCAGGGAACACCGCAACCCGCTCCGCCGGTCACCGATCACCCACAGGAGATTCGTCGTAATCAGACGGAAGGATTACAGCGAATGGGCACTGTCTCTGCGTTGGTGCGCGGTTCCCCGGATGACGCGGAAGCCTCTATTGAAGCACAAGCCGCCGCCGCCAAAGCAGATTATTACGTCATCATTATGATCGACGAAACCATCATTACGGGACAGTGGTACTCTCAGGCGATTTTGTACCGTAAATAATGGCGATCGTTTGAACGACATTTACACTGCTTTGCGTCCATAGACATTTTCCTGTCCACAATAAACTCCATGCCTGCACCAATGGAAGTGAGTTTATTTGCGAAGGATTGCCCGGCGGATACCGGAGACATGTGAAATGGAGCTGACGATGAAACGAACTCTTGCCTTGACCACACTGTTGCTCTCAGCAGGCCTTGTGAGCACAACCGCACAATCAGCTGAATTCGCCAGTGCTGATTGCGTGACTGGTCTGAATGAAATAGGCCAAATCTCCGTGAATAACATTTCGGGGAGCCCGCAAGACGTTGAACGTGTCGTTGCATTAAAAGCCGATGAACAAGGCGCTTCCTGGTATCGCATCATCCAGATGCAGGAAGATAACCATGTCGATCATTGGCGGGTACAAGCCATCCTCTATGTTTAGCCCCTCCTGATAAAAGCCACTTAATTTTAGTGGCTTTTCGTTTTTGCAAATCTTTTATCTTTTTCAAAACCACCCAAAAACAAACAAATAACATTTTGTTACATTAATAGCATAAATGTTATCGCTGCTCTGCCGTTGAACAGGCATACCTTTTCAATGATGAGCAATTTATGATCAATTCTTTCCGCCGTGCGGGTCTGGGCACTAAGCTATCGCTGCTGACCGGTATGAGTGTCGCCATTCTGTTTCTGCTTTTCACTTTTCTGCTCAGCCATAAAGCCAGCCAGCAGCTTGAAGATCTTGCCGTCGAAGATTTGCATAACCAGTCCACCGGCATGGTCGATATGGTGCAGATGTTTAATACCAGTCTGAGCGAAGAGGTCGAAAGCTATACCCGACTGTTTACCACTTTCCTGCCTCAGCCATTTACGGTCGATACGAGTCAGACCCGTACCATTAGCGGGATCAATGTGCCTTTGCTGAAAGGCGGTGAATCTGAACTGCATGAAAACAATGCTTTTTCTGACGACTTTCTGAACCGTACGGGCGCAATCTCCACGCTGTTCGTGCGCAGCGGTAACGACTTTATTCGCGTTGCCACCTCTCTGCGCAAGGAGAATGGCGACCGGGCGATGGGAACCCTTCTGGATACCACCAGCCCGGCGTTTGCTGCCGTTACCAGGGGCGAGGTTTACCGTGGCCTGGCGCTGCTGTTTGGTAAACGCTATATCACCCAGTACCAGCCGGTTAAGAATGGTGAAGGCCAGGTTATTGGGATCATCTTTGTTGGGGTAGATATCACACACTCATGGAACGTTATGCGAGAGAAAATCCTCAACCGTCGGCTGGGCGAGAGCGGGCACTTCTATGTGCTGGATCGCAGCAACGGTAAAACGCGCGGGCAGTTCCTGTTTCACGGCAGTGAAGAGGGGCAACTGCCGAAGTGGGACAGCGCCACCCAACAGCAGCTGCTGAGCGATGCCTCCGGCACGCTGGAACGCGTAAGCGACGACGGCCGCACGCTGAAAATGGCCTATACGCCGCTGCCGGGCTGGAACTGGACCATCGTGGGTGAAGTGGATAAATCGGTCCTTCTCGCAAGCGTCAACGCCATGCGTGACCGGTTCCTGCTGGCGGGCGTGGTGATTTCCGTGCTCTTCGCGGGCCTGTTTGTGATGCTCATTCGCCGGATGCTGACCCGCCCGCTGCGTAACGTGATCGAGCTGGCCCGCCAGTATGCCGCAGGCGATCTGCGCGCCAGCCTGCCCGTAACGCGTCAGGATGAGGTCGGCCAGCTGGTTGATGCCATCAACGGTATTGGCGATGGGCTGCAAAAAATTGTCCTGCAGGTGCGTGAGGCCGCGGGCGAGATCCATTTGGGCACCAATGCGCTGGCTTCTGACACCGGAGAAATCTCGGAGCAGATCAACAAGCAGGCCAGCAGCGTGGAAGAGACTTCCGCCAGCATGGAGCAGCTGGCCGCCACCGTGCAGCAAAATGCCGCCAACATGGAGCAAACGCAGCAGCTGGTGGGTGAAACCTCGCTCGCGGTTCATCAGGGCGGCGAAACGGTCACCCACGCGGTGTCGACCATGGACGACATCCGCGATGCCTCTAAACGCATTGAGGACATTACCCGCGTGATTGAGTCCATCGCGTTCCAGACCAATATCCTGGCGCTGAATGCGGCGGTCGAAGCGGCTCGCGCGGGCGAACATGGCAAAGGCTTCGCCGTGGTGGCGCAGGAGGTTCGCGCCCTGGCGGCACGCAGTGCCAACGCGGTGAAGGAGATTGAACACCTGATTGGCGATACGCTGAACAAGGTAAGCGAAGGCCACGCGCTGTCAGAAAAGACGCGTCTGGCTATGGACGCCATCATTGTTCATATCGATAACATCAGCCAGCTGGTTACCGAGATCAACCACGCTTCCCGCGAACAATCAGCAGGGATTGGGCAGGTGAATCTTGCCATGACGCACATTGGCGAAGCGTCGCACATCAACGCCGACCGCGTCTCGCGCAGCGAGCAGACCGCACACACGCTGCGCGAGAAAGGCTCACACCTCACCCAACTGGTCAGCCTGTTCCAGCTAAAAGGCTAACCGACTCTGCCCGTGGCGCGCAGCAGCAGGTCATTTTGCACCTGCTCGCTCATTAGCGTTCCGCCACGGGTATCCAGCATCATGCGGCACCACGCCTGCGCCACGGGCGGTGAGGCGTGTCGCAGCATCTGGCTTCCGGCACCCAGTAAAAAGAGCTGTTGAGCAATCTCCCTGCCCTGCGCCTCCTGCGGCTTACGCAGTTTTTGCTGCAGCTGTCGCCAGCTGCGGTCGAAGTGTCTGTCCTGCCCTTTTACCTGCGCAAACTCATCGGCAAGCAGGTCGTGGATACCCGGCTGCTTCACCAGCACGCGCAGCACGTCCAGGCACATAATATTGCCTGACCCTTCCCAGATGCTGTTGACCGGCATTTCACGGTACAGACGGGGAAGTTCGCTCTCTTCGCAATATCCGATCCCACCCAGCACTTCCATCGCCTCCGCGACAAACGGGATGCCCGCTTTGCACACGCTAAATTTCGCCGCCGGAGTGAAGAGCCGCGCCCAGGCAGCTTCTTGCGGATCGGCACGCTTGTCCCACGCGCGGGCCAGGCGGAACAGCAGCGCCGTGTGCCCCTCCAGCACCAGCGCCATCCGGCTTAACACCTCACGCATTATCGGCTGGTCGATAAGATTTTTACCGAAGGTTTGCCGCTGATGGGCATGATAAAGCGCCACGGACAGCGCCCGGCGCATGAGTCCGTGGCTGCCCAGCGCGCAGTCGAAGCGCGTCAGACCGCCCATTTTGAGTATCTGCCGTACCCCTTCACCTTCTTCCCCCAACAACCAGCCGGAGGCATCGAGGAATTCCGCCTCGCTGCTGGCGTTAGAGCGGTTCCCGAGCTTGTCCTTGAGGCGTTCCAGGCGGACGGCGTTGCGTTGTCCGTCGGGTAAAAAGCGCGGCACAAAAAAGCAGGATAGCCCGCCCTTAGCCTGGGCCAGCACCAGATGTGCATCGCTTTGCGGCACGGAGAAAAACCATTTATGCCCCACCAGCCGGTAGCTGCCGTCGCTGCATTTTTCCGCTTTGGTGGTGTTGCTCAGCACGTCTGAGCCGCCCTGCTTTTCCGTCATCCCCATACCGATCAGCAGGCCGCGCTTTTGCGCGCCGGGGGCAAGATGCGGATCGTAGCGATCGCTGAGCAGCGGCGTGAGCCAGTCGTGAAAGGGTTTGGGGAGCGCCTGCTGCAGCAGCGGCGTAGCGGCGAACGTCATGGTGACAGGGCACAGCGTGCCCGCCTCCACCTGAGCATGCAGCACAAAGCGCGCGGCCCGAGCGACAAACGACCCTTTACGCGCCTCCTCTTCCCACGCCAGGTTATGCACGCGGTTGGCGCACAGCCCCTGCATCAGCAGATGCCATGCAGGATGAAAACGCACGTCGTCCAGCCGCTCCCCCGAGGCGTCATAGCGTAACAGCTCGGGCGGGTTGACGTTTGCCAGCCTGCCCAGCTCCAGTGATTCCGCCGTACCCAGCTGCTGGCCAATGCTGGCGAGGAGTTCGATATCCCACTCGGCGCCTTCACGCGTAACCGCATCGCGCAGGGCGCAGTCCGAGAGGAAAAGGTTGCTGTTGGAAAGCGGTGCCGGTTGATTGAAAACGGTGTGGGTCTGCCAGTGCATGCTGTCTCCCTCCTTCAGTGGCAATGACGATAAGTATGGACAGACCGCGCGCACGCTGCATGGGAGGGGAATCACACGTTCACGATCCCGCTGATATCATTCGTGAAATAGCTCACATAACATAAGAATAAACTATTTCATCACTTCGCTTTTGTTGAATAATTTATTCTTATCCCTTTCAGTGAGGATCGTTATGCAACGGGACGCGCACAAGCGTGCATTAATTGCAGGCTCCATTGGCAACTTTATCGAGTGGTATGAGTTTGCGGTCTACGGTTTTCTGGCGACCGTCATTGCGAAAAACTTCTTCCAGCTTGAAGGAGAAGCGGGGCTTACCAGCCTGATCCTCACCTATGCCTCGTTTGCTATCGCCTTCTTCTTCCGCCCGCTGGGTGCGGTGGTGTTTGGCCGCATCGGCGACCGGATTGGCCGTAAGCCGACGCTAATCATTGTGCTGGTGCTGATGACGCTCGCTACCGCCGCCATCGGCATTGTGCCGGTCTACGCCAGCATCGGTATTGCCGCGCCGCTCATTATTACGCTGCTTCGCATCCTGCAGGGGCTGTTCGCGGGGGGCGAGTACGGCGGTGCGGTCTCGCTGATGACGGAGTTCGCCCCGCGCGGCAAGCGCGGCCTGTACGGCGCGTGGCAATCCTTCACCGTAGCGCTGGGATTGCTGGCAGGCGCAGGCATCGTGGCGCTGCTCTCCGCCCTCCTCACGCCGGAAGCCCTCCACGACTGGGGCTGGCGCATTCCTTTCTTCCTGGCGCTGCCTATGGGCGTCGTTGCGCTGTGGCTTCGTGTCAGTATGGAAGAGACGCCCAGCTTTGTGCAGCAGCAGGATAAACCGGCTGTCGCTCAGGCGGACACAGCCGCCACGCTCCGGGCCATCGTGATGGGGATTGGCCGCGTGATGGTCTGGTCTGCAGCGGGGTATACCTACCTGGTGATTATGCCGACCTATCTGCAGTCGGCGCTGCACACCGGGTTTAACCAGGCGCTGTTGATCGCGGTGATTTCGAACGTTGGGTTTGCGCTGACCATTATTCCGTCGGGGATCCTGAGCGACCGGATCGGGCGCCGCACGGTGATGATTATCGCCACCGCGCTTTTGCTGATCCTCGCCCTGCCGCTGCTGAAAATCCTGCAGGCGGAGTCCAGCACGCTGGCGGTGAAGGCCGTTGTGGTACTGATTGCGGGTGGTCTGGTCGGGATGCTGGCAGGACCAGGCCCGGCGATGCTTTCAGAGATGTTCCCAACGCGCGTGCGCTATACGGGGCTGGGGCTGGCCTACTCTTTGTCGAACGCGATTTTCTCGGGATGTGCAGGGCTGATTATTACCGGGCTGATTAAGCAGACGGGCAACCTGGATATTCCGGCGTATTACGTGATGGCAACGGCGGTGGTGAGTATCTTTGCGCTGATGACGCTGAGAAAGGATGACCATTTACGGTCGCTGGAGGAGTGAGGTTAATGCCCGGTGGCGCTGCGCTTACCGGGCCTACGGTACCGTGCCTTTGTAGGCCGGGTAAGGCGAAGCCGCCACCCGGCACAACAGGCTACCCTCGCTGACGCACCGCTTCAAACAGGCAGATGCCCGTCGCAACGGACACGTTCAGGGACGACACGCTGCCCGCCATCGGGATGCTGATCAGCTCGTCGCAGTGCTCGCGGGTCAGACGACGCATACCTTCGCCTTCCGCCCCCATCACCAGCGCCAGACGGCCGGTCATTTTGCTCTGGTACAGAGTGTGATCCGCTTCACCGGCGGTACCGACGATCCAGATGTTCTCTTCCTGCAGCAGACGCATGGTGCGCGCCAGGTTGGTCACGCGGATCAGCGGAACGTTTTCCGCCGCGCCGCAGGCCACTTTCTTCGCCGTCGCGTTCAGCTGTGCGGAGCGATCTTTCGGCACAATCACCGCGTGTACGCCCGCCGCATCGGCGCTACGCAGGCAGGCACCGAGGTTGTGCGGATCGGTAACGCCATCGAGGATCAGGAAGAACGGGTTATCCAGTTCGGCAATCAGATCCGGCAGATCGTTTTCCTGATACTGACGGCCCGGCTTCACGCGCGCAATAATGCCCTGGTGCACCGCACCTTCACTTTTCTCATCCAGGAACTGGCGGTTCGCCAGCTGGATCACCACGCCCTGCGCTTCCAGCGCGTGGATCAGCGGCATCAGACGCTTATCTTCACGCCCTTTCAGAATAAAGACTTCCTGAAAACGCTCCGGTGCGCGCTCGAGAAGGGCCTGCACCGCGTGGATGCCGTAAATCATTTCACTCATTGAACTTACTCATTTTAGGCGGTGTGCGCCGGGTTAAATTGGGTCGTGATAGAAATCGCTTGCGCCTATTATAACCGACCCGGCGTTCAAATCGACCCTGACAGTTTTACCCATTGGCCACCACGCGCGTTTCCTCCTCCTTTACGGGATGAGCGGGCAAAATGGCATCCAGAAGATAGCGCGTATACTCATGCTGAGGCGCACTAAAAAGCTGCGCCGTCTCGCCCTGTTCAACCAGCGATCCCCGGTACATCACCCCGACCCTGTCCGCTATGTGCCTGACAACGTTGAGATCGTGGGAAATAAAGAGATATGCCAGCCCATGCTCCTTCTGTAACTGCATAAGCAAATTCAGGATCTGTGACTGAATGGAGACATCAAGCGCTGAAACCGGCTCATCGCAAACAATCAGTTTTGGCTTCAGTATCAGCGCCCGGGCAATACCGATCCGTTGACGCTGGCCGCCAGAAAACTCATGCGGATAACGGGCGGCATCCTGGGGGCGCAGGCCAACCTGCTCGAGTATATGAGCAACCTGCGCTTTTCGATTGCCTATGCCGTGAATCGTCAGCGGCTCTTCAAGGCTATAACCCACGGTGCGTTTAGGGTCGAGCGACGAGAGGGGATCCTGAAAAATCATCTGCATGTCGCGGCGCACGCTACGCCATCCTGCGGTATTCAGTCCTGTCAGCGATCGGCCTTCAAACGCGACGTCGCCTGCATTGGCTGAGGTTAGCCCCAGCACAAGACGGCCGATGGTGCTCTTACCGCTGCCGGACTCACCGACCAGCGCCCAGGTTTCACCTGCGTTCAGGGTAAAGCTGACGTTATCCACCGCATGCACCTTCTGCCCACGGTGATGGAATATTTTCGACAAATTGTTCACGCTTAATAAGGGTATCGTCATCCAGCCGCTCCTGTCTCCTCGGCCCGCCAGCAGCGAACCTGCTGTGCCTTGTATCCCACCGTCTGCAGCTCGGGGGCCTGCGTGCGGCAGCGAGGTTGCGCCAGCGGGCAGCGATCGGCGTAGCTACATCCTGAAGGAAATGCATGCAATGAAGGTACCTGACCACTGATTTCGGCCAGCGGTGTTTTGGGAGGATGATCCGCCGAAGGACGAGCAGCCAGCAGCGCACGGGTATAAGGATGGCGCGGTTGTGCAAAGAGCGTATGAACATCAGTCTCTTCCACAACCTGTCCGGCATACAGTACGACAACGCGCTGGCAAAGCCGCGCCACGACGCTTAAATCGTGGGTAATGATGACAATCCCCATGCCCGTTTGCTGCTTAAGTCCGTCGAGTAAATCGAGGATCTGCGCCTGAATGGTGGCATCCAGCGCTGTAGTCGGTTCGTCAGCAATCAGCAGCGAAGGAGAGGTCGCAATCGCCATGGCGATCATCACGCGCTGACGCATTCCGCCTGAAAGCTCATGCGGCCAGGCATTGGCGCAGCGGGCAGGATCGGTAATACCAACCTGGGCCAACAAGCCGATCGTTTTCTGCTGACGCTGGGCGCGTTTCAAATAGGTATGCAGCCGCAGGCTTTCATCAATTTGAGCACCAATGGTCATCACCGGATTAAGGCTGGCGAGCGGATCCTGAAAAATCATCGCCATCTCTCGTCCACTCCGTTGACGACGTACTTTTGCCGACAGCGAGTGCAGCGCCTTCCCCCCCAGAATGACCTCACCCTTGACCCGGCTGGTGCGGGATGAAAGCAGTCCCATTAACGCCTGAGCAGTCACACTCTTGCCGCAGCCTGATTCCCCGATGATGCCGAGAGTTTCATGGGTGTTTACCCGAAAAGAAACGCCGCGCACCGGAGAGACAACGCCCATTCTCGTCGCGAATGTAACCTCAAGGTTATTAACCTCAAGTAAGGCTTCAGCCATGGCGTCCTCCTTGTTTAAGCAGACGCAACACGCGGCGAGGCAGTGGTTTAAGGCCCGGGTCAGCACTGTCTCGCAGGTCATCGCCAATAATATTTAATCCGAGGATCAGCAACACAATGGCAATCCCCGGAAAGAAGGTCATCCACCAGGCGGTGAAGATCACGGCCTTTCCTTCGAGTAATAAGTTGCCCAGGCTTGGCATCGGGGCTGGCACGCCAGAACCGAGAAAGCTCAACGCTGCTTCGGTAAGAATGGCCACCGAAAACACCCAACTGACCTGCACGATAAATGGCGAGATCACGTTAGGCAAAAGGTGCAGCCAGATAATGCGCGAGGCACCTGCCCCCTGCGCGCGCAGGGCTTCAATAAAGTTCTTCTCTTTAACCACCATGGCCGCACCTCGGATCACCCGCGCAACCGACGGCACGTATACCAACGATAGCGCCAGCACCACATTGGCAATATTCGGTCCGAGCACGCCGACAATGGCGATCGCCAGTAGCAAAGACGGAAAGGCAAAAAGACCATCACAGACGCGCATCAGGATCCTGTCTACCGGACGATACCAGGCGCACAGTAGCCCGACGATCATCCCCGTCACACCAGCTATCACCGCTACCGCTGCGCCCACCGAAAGCGACACGCGCACCGCCAGCGCCACACGGACAAAGAGATCCCGCCCGAAGTTATCGGTGCCGAACCAGTGTTCCGTAGAGGGAGGGGTCAATCGGCTTAACGGATCGAGGCTGTAGGGATCGTAAGGGCTTATCATGCTTGCAAAAAATGACAGCAGCACAATGGCACTCAGCACGGCGGGCCAAATTAAAAGCCCCGGATTTCTGTAGGTAATCATTTTTCCCCTCCGTCGACGGACAGGCGCGGATCGGCAAGATAGTTCAGAAGATCCACTGCCAGGTTGATCAACACGTAGCAAACGGTGATCAGCAGCACCACGCCCTGGATCACCGTCACGTCACGCCGCTCGATCGAATCGACAATGAGCGATCCCACGCCGGGAATACCGAACACGCTTTCGATCACTATCGTGCCGGTTATCAGCGACGCGAAGGACTCACCGCAGATGGTCAGAATGGGGATCAGGCTGTTTTTGAGCGTGTGCCGTAAAAGCACAAGCCACTCCGGGACCCCTTTTGCTCGTGCAGTGTTGATAAAAGGCTCTTGCAATACATCCAGCATCACGGCACGGGTCATGCGGGCAATCAGTGCGGCGATGCGCAACCCCAGCGCGATAGCAGGTAGGGTTAGGTACCAGACGTTCAGCCAGAAATCATCGTTGGTAGAGCGATACCCCACCACCGGAAACCAGCGCAGCTGAACGGCAAAGAAGAAGATGAGGACGAGGCCGAGCAAAAACCCCGGAACCGACATGCCAAAAGTCGCCAGCATACGAATGATGCGATCCGTGATGCCGCCATGTTGCCAGGCGCTTATCACGCCCCCCGCCAGCCCCAGAATGAGCGCAATCAGCTGAGCATAGAATGTCAGCGCCAGCGTCGGCGTCAGGTGCTGTAAAAATAGCGACATAACGCTGATATTTAAAAACAGGGAATGTCCCAAATCACCGGTCAGGATCTCGCCAAACCAGCTGAAGAACTGCACCAGCAGGGGCCGATCCAGCCCCATCTGCTGGCGCAGCGCAGCAATATCCTGAGGACTGGCATCATTCCCCAGGATCACCAGCGCCGGATCGCCCGGTGCGAGATGAATCAAGCAAAACACCACTACCGACACCACCAGCAGCACCGGCAGAAGTGCCAGCAGGCGGTGAAAAAGGTATCTTCTCATCGCCTTCTCCCGTCAGGGTTTCGTCACGCTGACGTTCCATAAAATAGGGCCAATCAGATCCTGATAGCCTTTCACATTGCCTTTTAGCGCCACCGCATCCGGCGTCGTGCGGCCAAGCACAATGACCGGCAGATATTGCCAACTCAACCTGTTCAGCTGATCCACCAGCGGTTTCGCCTCTTTCAATGAAGGCGCCTGCTTGATTTCATCCAGCACGTTATCGATCTCCGGGTTGTTACTCAGCCCGGGAAACTTCGCACGAGAATCGAGGAATGGATATTGATGTAGCACCTGACGCATGGAGAACTCTAGCGCACAGAGGTCGAAGTTTTTCGGATCCTGGCGGCGCTGCAGAACGGTCGGCCAGTCGTAGACGTCAAGACGTGACTTTACCCCAATCTGCTTCAGCACCTGCTGAGCCACTATCGCCAGGTTATACAACTCTGCATATTCTTTCGTGGCGATGATTACCACTTCTTCACCGTTGTAGCCCGAGGCTTTCACCAGCGCGCGCGCCTCGTCGAGCCGATGTTGATTCCAGAAAGGTTTACCGGCCTCGCTGTACCAGTCCACCTGTTCAGGGAAGCCCAGTGACGGATCTTCCTTAAAGAAACGCGGATCGCTGTAGCCCGCCAGCAGCGTTTGATGGACATTAAGCGCAAGGTTGAATGCCTGGCGCAGCTTCACATTGGCAAACGGCCCCTGGTTTTTATTGAACAGGTAGGTGATGAGCGAGCCGCCGCTTTTGGGCTGGAAGAGCGACAGATCCGGTACGCTGCTGAGCGTGTCTATATTGTCCTTCGGCAGCTGGAATACCAGATCGTATTCCCCGGTCATCGCCCCGGCCAGGCGAGTGGATTCATCGGTAATGTAGCGGAACCAGATGTCCTTAACGTCCGCTTTCTTCTGACCCGATAGGCCGCTTGCAGGCTCCGTGCGGGACTGATATTGGTCATAACGGGTTAAGTGCAGAAAATCACCGGGTTTGAAATCAGCCAGTTTGTAAGGTCCGGTGCCAATGAGCTCGGTCACGGGCTTCTTGCTGCTGTTGGCCTCATCAATAATGCGTTTCGGCATAATAGCGGCGATGTTCTTCACGTCTGCCAGCACGTTGAGCGTAATCAGTGACGGGGAAGGAAGCGTAAAGGTGACGGTTTTATCATCCACCTTACTGAACTGCACGCCGGGCAAATTCGCTTTCCCCTGCGTAGAAACTGCCAGCCAGCGATTCATTGAAGCCACAACGTCATCCGCAGTCAGCGGTTGTCCGTCATGAAAATGGATCCCGTCACGCAACACAAAGGTGTAGGTCTTGCGATCGTCACTCAGCGTGTAACTTTCCACCAGCTCCGGTACGGGCTCAAATTTGGCGTTGATGGTGAACAACGTTTCGAAAATATGCCTGTCCACGTCTGAGGTGGCGTTATTGGTCGTCAGATAAGGGTCCAGCGTTCCAGGCCGGTTTCCATAGGCAATATTCAGCACGGCGTTACGATCGATACTCTCGGCCTGTACACTTCCCTGGGGTAAAACCACCGCCAGCATGAGTGCGGCGGCAGAAAACAGCATTTTCATTGTTATAGTGCTCCGGTTAAGGTCATGCAGCTTGCGTGGCGGCGGTTTGCCCGGCAAATTCGTCTTTCACTTCCTGCAGCAACGCTGTATCGGTTAACAGTCGCAGCCCGGTTCGAGCCAGCACCTGCGCGCCTGTCACCAGCGCGTCATAGCCCTGTACTGAGTTAGCGGCCTCGCGGAATGCCACGGTGTGACCAATCAGTTCATCGGGGCCAATCTTGATGTAAGGATGCGCTGTCGGTACCGCATGGCTGATATCGCCAGCATCGGTTGAGCCCAACCCCTCTTTTTCCTTCAGCTCGACCGTCTCCCCTGCAGCGGTGAGCTCTTCCAGCAGTACACTGTTCAGCGTGTGGTTGATGTTGAAATCACGCGGCCCAATCTGATGCTCAATCTTAACCGTGGTACCGGTTGCCAGCGCGACGCCTTCCGCAATGGCGCGAATGCGAGGCTCCAGCGCAACCACCTCTTCACGGGTATGGGCACGAATGTAATAGTGCGCCGACGCATACTCCGGGATCACATTCGGAGCCTGACCGCCGTTGGTGATAATGCCGTGAACGCGGATGCCATCCGGCAGTTGCTGACGTAGAACGCTGATACCGTTATAGAGCAACACCAGCGCATCCAGCGCGTTCACCCCTTTATGCGGTGAGCTGCCCGCGTGGGAAGGTTTGCCATAGAAATGGAAGTAGAGATGGTTATTCGCCAGTGACGGGCCGGACAATCGCGTTTTCCCCGCGGGGTGGACCATCAATGCCACATCGACATCGTTAAGGAAGCCATGCTCCACGAAGCGGGCTTTCACATTACCGTTTGGACCGCCTTTTCCACGCAGCCCGCCCTCTTCTGCAGGCGTACCGAGTACCACGACCTTGCCGCCAGTCGTGTCCAGCGTTTCGCTAAGCGCAATCGCTGCAGCAATACTGGTAACCCCAATGATGTTGTGACCACAGGCGTGCCCGATATCAATAAGCGCATCGTATTCCGCCAGGAACGCGATGGTTGGTCCGGGCCTGCCGCTCTCCTTCACCGCATAAAAAGCCGTTTCATGACCGGCGACATTAAGCGTGACGGCAAAGCCTTGTTTTTCCAGCAGCGGTGTCAGTTTGCTGCTGGCGTAATACTCGTTATTGCCGGTTTCAGGGTGGGCGTGAATATCTTTGGCTATCGCCACATACTCATCCCGGTGCTGTTGAATACTTGTTTCAAGACGGTCTCGTAATTCGCTATTGCTCATTGCTTCCACCTCAGTCATGACAGTTGATTCATTCCCGACACCGGGAATTGTGGTTAACGTAAGTGCCGCTTCGCCTCCTGGCGTACCCGATGCAGGACGTGATGCTTGATCTCGCTATAGGAAGGGTGTTCCGCCAGCGTTTCGATGTCTCGCTCCCGCCCAAAGGGCAGAACGATCTCATCAACGATTTTTCCCGGTTTTGCCGACATGATCAGAATGCGGTCAGCCAAAAAAAGCGCCTCTTCCACATCGTGCGTGACGAAGAGCAGCGTGGTGCCGGTGGAGAGCCATGCCTCACGCAGCAACTCCTGCATCATCAGTCGGGTTTGCGCATCCAGCGCGCCGAACGGTTCATCCAGCAGCAGCACTTCCGGGCCGGGGAGCCAGGCGCGAGCGAGCGCCACGCGCTGCTTCATACCGCCAGAAAGCTGCCAGGGCGCATGATGTTCAAAACCTTTCAGACCCACGCGCTCAAGCCACGTCTGCGCCAGGGCATTGGTTTCGTCCTTACGGTATTTGCCCAGACGTGGGCCAAACGTGACGTTTTCCAGCACCGAGAGCCACGGGAACAGGTTGGGTTGCTGGAATATCATTCCGCGATCGGGACCAGGCCTGCCGATCTCTTTCCCGCCTGCAGCCACCCGCCCCCGGTCCGGCTTATTAAACCCGGCAACAAGGTTCAGAATGGTGGATTTGCCGCAGCCAGACGGACCAAGCAGGACCACAAACTCCCCGCTGTTCAGGCTCAGATTGATATCTTCCAGCACCGTAAACGGTTGGGGTTTCGCCGCGAAAGAGAGCGATACGTTTTCCAGGGTGATAGCACTCATTATTCTTTCCCCGCCCATGGCACTGTCAGCCGCTGTAGCCCCAGCAGTAATAAATCCAGAAGGTAGCCAATGCCGCCCAGCAGCAAAATGCCGAGCATGACGATATCAGTACGCAAATAAGAGCTGGCGTTGATGACCATCCAGCCCAGGCCGGAACTGGCTGCGACCATCTCCGCGGCAATCAACGATGTCCAGCCAATACCAATGGAGAGCCTGACGGTGGTGAAAAGGTCCGGCAGCGCGTCCGGGAGGACGACGCGCATGAAGATTTGTCTGCGGGAAGCTCCCAGGGTCTGCGCCACGCGAATACGTGAACGACCAATGCGTTCAACTGCAGCCGACGCCCCCACGACCACGCTTAAAAACGTGGCAATGAAGATCAGGAAGAATTTGGAGGCCTCGCCAATCCCAAGCCACACGACGGCCAGGGGGATGAGGGCAATTTTTGGTAAAGGACGCAGAAACTGAACGAAAGGATTAAGTACCGCCGCCAGGCCGTCAGACAGCCCCATCAGTAACCCCAGCGGAATACCAATGATAATCGCCACGGTAAATGCGCTCAGCGCTCGCGCGAGGCTCACCGCAATGTGTTCCCAGAGCGGTACCTGACGATAGCCATCGGCAAGCAGCTCTTCGGTCGTCAAACCAATGTCCGTTAGCGACGGTAACAGCAGCGGATCGACCCACTGCTGCGTTGCCGCCACCTGCCAGACAATAAAGAAAACCGCCACCGACACGACGCTGATGGCGATATGCTGACTCAATCTCATTGCGCCGCCACCGCCGCATCACGGATATAGCGAGAATCAATGGCGGTATCCCAGCTTGCAGGGATATCGCGCTTGCGGATTTCGCCAATACCGGCGAGGAAGCTGGAGGTTTTGGTTAAGGCCTTGCCGATACCGCTGTCGGTGGTCTGCGTGCCATTACCCAGCCAGTCCGCAGTACCCTGCTGGGCAAGCGTTGGATACTCCAGTCCACCCAGCGTATTTGCCGCCGTGGTAACCGGTGCCCCAACTTCTTTAGCCACGATGCCTGCAGCACGCTCCGGGTCTTTCTTAAACTCATCCACCTTCTGCTGATGCACGCGAAGAAACGCAGTGACCGCTTCAGGGTACTGCTCAGCAAAGGCTTTCCGTACCACATAGTTGTTGTAGATAAGATAGCCATCTTTCTGCAGATCCTTGGTGGCAAAGACCTGGTGCCCACCCGACGCCTCCAGTTCCTGCGCGAACGGTGCCCAGACATAGCCAGCATCAATGTCACCACGCTTCCATGCTGCGACCATTTCTGCAGGACGCAGCGGCAATAACGTGATTTTGCTGCGATCCAGTTTGTTCACGCTGATCGCGGCTTCGAGAGCATACTGAGCCGTTGAGTTGGGTGGGTAGGCGACACGCTTCCCTTCGATATCATTAATTTTCACAATGCCATCTTTGCCGATCAGGCGTTCATAGCTGGCTATCACGCCCGATACGCCAATAATTTCGACCGGCAATTTGCGGACAATGCCTGCCGTCGCTGGACTGGATCCAAAATTGGCAATATCAATCGCGTTGCTGGCAAAATAATTAAGCGCATCGGCACCCGATGCAAATTGCACCCACTTCACTTTACTGTTTAACGCTTTATCAAGAGAGCCATCGGCTTTTGCTAGCATTAATACCTGAGAACCGCCGCTATATGCCACACGAACTTCAGCAGGTGAATCGGCAAAACTCATATTTGCCCATAGCCCGCCCGCTGCAATTAATAAGCAGAGACTTTTTTTCATTTTATTTATCCTGTGATTGGTCTGAATATAATGTCCGTTATCGTACCGGACGGTGCGCTAATTAAATGGTCTGCTGGTTTGCCATAACTGCGAACATCGTTCTGCCAGTGCCTGAGCCGGATCCCAGGTGAGATGACGAAACGGAGCCCTGGCAGCCTCCAGCGCAACAGGCACTTCGGTACAGGCCAGCACCAGTTTTTGTGCACCACGGGCAAACAATGCGTTGGCCTGCAACACCAGCAGTTCGCCACCGTCAACCAGCGCGCCACGCTTTACCGCGTAGCAGCCCGGTACAAACCATTCGGCCAGCTCCTCGGGCGTCGGCACGACGACCTCAATAGCCTGCGCGGCCAGTCGTTCCTGATACCAGCCCGCGTCCAGCGTGCCTTTAGTGGCAATGACGCCAACCCGCTGAGGTTTTTCATCAGCCTGCGACAGGGCATCCAGCGTCGCATCAACGATATGCAGAATAGGGGCGCTACTGGCTTCACTCAGCGCGTCGTACCAGTGGTGAGCCGTATTACAGGGGATTGCGATATGGCTTGCCCCCGCCTGGTTAAGTTTCTCGACAGCGTGAAGAAGCTGCGGCAAGGGCGACGGGCCCGTACCCGCCAGCGCGTTCTGACGATCGGCAATTTGCGGTACATTCCAGACGACCATTGGGATCTGCTGTTGGTCGCTCTGCGCAGGCGTAGCCTCCAGCAGGCGACGCAGAAAATCCAGCGTCGCAAGGGGGCCCATACCACCCAGCACGCCAAGCAGAAAAGGCTTAGCCATGCTCCAGCACCTGACGATAGCCAAATAGTCCTGCTGATCCACCCGTGTGGATAAAGACAATATTTTCATCCTGGCGGAAGTGTCCTTTGCGGATCAGATCGATAAGCCCTGCCATCCCTTTTGCGGAGTAAACCGGATCGAGCAGGATACCTTCATGGCGGGCCAGCAGCCGCAGAGCTTCAAGCGTGCCCTCCGTCGGCAAACCGTATCCGTCACCGACATAATCGCTGTTAGCGACGACCGCATGCCGCGACAGTTCCCCCGGTACGCCCAACAGATCCAGCGTTCTGGATGCCAGATTCCAGACGTTCTCTTCCTGTTTATCTTTGGGTGCCCGCACGCTGATGCCGAGCACCGGAATGTGGCTGTTGGTGGCGGTGAACCCCGCAACCAGCCCCGCCTGCGTACCGGTACTGCCCGTCGCATGGACAACGTGATCGATGCGCAAACGACGCTCTGATGATTGGTAAAGCAGCTCCTCCGCACAGGCGACGTAGCCCAGCGCTCCGATGGGGTTCGAACCTCCGCCAGGAATAACGTACGGACGGTGGCCTTGTTCGCGAAGCGTTGCGGCGTACTCTTCCATCGCCTTTTGCATATCGGTACCGCCTGGCAGATGTGCGACAATCTCGCCGCCCAGAAGGTTATCCAGCAGCACGTTACCCGAGCGCTGATAATCCTCACCAAAATCAGTCACGCGTTTTTCCAGCAGCGCTTTTGCCTGCAGGCCAAGGCGTGCGGCACCGGCGATCGTTTGACGTACGTGGTTAGACTGGGTTGCGCCCTGCGTCACGATGACATCGGCTTTTTGCTGCAGCGCATCCGCCAACAGAAATTCCAGCTTGCGGGTTTTATTCCCGCCGCTTGCAAGGCCCGTTGCATCGTCGCGTTTTATCCATATTTTTGGCCCGCCTAATAATTGGGTTAAATTATTTAACGGTTCCAGTGGTGTAGGAAAATGACCGAGTGAAATTCGGGGAAAACGGGCCAGATGCATAAACGCTCCTTGCTAAAAAGGGGGCTTTATAAAAGTGAAATTCACTATACACATCTGAATAACACGGCTAATCAAAAATAATAAATAACGATTACCGGAAAATGAATAAGCAGGAAAAACGGGTTGATAAGGCCGCTATCTATTCAGTTCTGGAATGTCTTACGGCAAAAAAGAATAACCCCTTTCGTTGGAAAGGGGTTATGGGGACGAAATTACTGCGCGGTATTTTTTTTCGCTGCACGCTTCGCTTTGGTCGCGGCAGCTATTTTCTGCGTTTTAGCGGACGGTTTTTTCGCTGAGCGGGCTTCTTTCTTCGCCGCCTTCGGCTTCTGTTTCTTCTCGCCGCGGAACGCGCTGTCCGGCTCGAAGTTTACCTTCTTGCCCGCCTGACGACGTTTACCGCCGCCCGGTTTACCGTTACCGCCTTTTTTCGCCCTTTCACGCTCGGTTTTCCCGACGTTACGCGGCGCGCGCTCGCTGGAGATCAGGCTGAAGTCGATTTTACGGTCGTCCATATTCACGGCTTCAACCTTCACTTCCACACGGTCGCCCAGACGGTAGGTCTGGCCGCCAGACTCGCCAATCAGGCGCTGACCGACCTGGTCGAAGCGGTAGTAGTCGTTATCCAGGCTGGAGACGTGCACCAGACCGTCGATAAACAGTTCGTCCAGACGAACGAAGAAGCCAAAACCGGTCACGCTGGCAATCACGCCTTTGAAGATGTTGCCTACCTGATCCAGCATAAAGTCACACTTCAGCCAGTCCGCCACGTCGCGGGTGGCCTCATCGGCACGGCGTTCGGTCATGGAGCAGTGCTGGCCCAACTGCAGCATCTCTTCCATCGAATAGTGGTAGCCGCCGGTTTCGGTGGTGTTCCCTTTGTGGCCCTGCTCCTGCGCCAGCAGATACTTGATCGCACGGTGCAGGGAAAGGTCAGGGTAACGACGGATCGGCGACGTAAAGTGGGCGTAAGACTGCAGCGCCAGACCGAAGTGGCCGCGGTTTTCCGGATCGTAGATCGCCTGCTTCATGGAGCGCAGCAGCATGGTCTGCAGCATTTCTGCATCAGGACGATCGCTGATGGATTCCAGCAGCTCGGCGTAATCGCGCGGCTCTGGCTTGTTGCCGCCAGGCAGCTCCAGGCCCAGTTCAGCCAGCACGGAGCGGAACGAGGTAATGGCTTCCGTGGTCGGCTTATCGTGAATACGGAACAGCGCCGGCTCTTTGGCTTTCTCAACGAAGCGTGCCGCCGAGATGTTCGCCAGGATCATACACTCTTCAATCAGCTTGTGCGCGTCGTTACGCTGGGTCTGCTCGATACGCTCAATACGGCGCTCGGCGTTGAAGATAAACTTCGCCTCTTCACTCTCAAACGAGATCCCGCCGCGCTCTTCGCGCGCCTGCTCCAGCGTTTTGTAGAGGTTATGCAGCTCTTCGATGTGTTTGACCAGCGGCGCGTACTGCTCGCGCAGCTCCTGATCACCCTGCAGCATATGCCAGACCTTGGTGTAGGTCAGACGCGCGTGCGAGCTCATCACCGCTTCGTAGAACTTGTAGCCGGTTAGGCGCCCTTTGGTAGAGATGGTCATCTCGCACACCATACAGAGGCGGTCAACCTGCGGGTTCAGGGAGCACAGACCGTTAGAGAGCACTTCCGGCAGCATCGGCACAACCTGAGACGGGAAGTAGACCGACGTACCGCGGCTGCGCGCTTCGTTATCCAGCGGGGTGTGCGGACGGACATAATAACTTACGTCAGCAATAGCAACCCACAGACGCCAGCCGCCGCCGCGTTTTTTCTCGCAGTAGACGGCGTCATCAAAGTCGCGGGCGTCTTCACCGTCAATAGTGACCAGCGGCAGGGAGCGCAGATCCACGCGGCCCGCTTTGGATTCTTCCGGCACTTCTTCGCGCAGGCTTTCGATCTGATCTTCAACCGCTTTCGGCCAGACGTAGGGGATCTCATGGGTACGTAGCGCCATATCAACGGCCATCGTGGTGCCCATGTTATCGCCCAGCACTTCGACGATTTTACCTACGGCTTTGGTGCGACGGGTTGGGCGCTGGGTGAGTTCTACCACCACCACAAAGCCCATGCGTGCGCCCATCACCTCTTCAGGTGGGATCAGAATGTCGAAGCTCAGGCGGCTGTCGTCCGGCACCACAAAGCCCACGCCCGCGTCGGTAAAGTAGCGACCGACAATCTGGCTGGTTTTTGGCACCAGCACACGCACCACGCGCGCTTCGCGGCGGCCTTTACGGTCCGCACCCAGCGGCTGCGCCAGGATCTGATCGCCGTGGATACACATCTTCATCTGCTCAGATGAAAGGTACAGATCGTCTTTGCGGCCTTCCACGCGCAGGAAGCCAAAGCCATCCCGGTGACCAATGACGGTCCCTTTCAGCAGATCGAGGCGTTCAGGCAGCGCATAGCACTGGCGGCGGGTAAAGACCAGTTGCCCGTCACGCTCCATCGCGCGCAGGCGGCGGCGAAGGGCTTCAATTTGCTCTTCACCTTCAATGTTTAATTCAACGGCAAGTTCTTCACGATTGGCGGGTTTTTCGCGTTTTGTTAAGTGTTCAATGATGAACTCGCGGCTAGGGATAGGATTCGCGTATTTTTCGGCTTCGCGTTCCTGGAAAGGATCGTGTGACATGTCGGTTCCTCCGTTGTCAGCTCCGGTGGAAATTTTCTTCATTCCACCAGCAATAATTTATAAAGCGGTTGATTCTCTTCAACCAAATCGGCCAGCGTGTAGTTATCCAGTTCCTTGAGAAAACTTTGCACGGCCTGAGAAAGCGCCTGTTTCAGGCGGCAAGCGGGGGTAATGTGGCAGAACTCGCTGCTGCAGTTCACCAGAGACAGCGGCTCCAGTTCACGTACCACATCCCCAACGCGAATACTCTGTGCCGGTTTACCGAGACGGATCCCACCATTCTTCCCGCGGACGGCTGCAACGTATCCGGCACGGCTAAGTTGATTGATTATTTTGACCATATGATTACGGGATACGCCGTAGACCTCTGTAACCTCAGAGATGCTGGTCATCTTTCCATCGGGTAACGACGCCATGTAAATCAGGGCGCGTAAGCCGTAATCGGTGAAACTCGTTAACTGCACATCAACCTCAGGAAAAAAGGGAAAACGCGGTGAAACCGCAGAGATATTCATTAATGATGATAAACCAGCCAGATAGTTAGGGGCTAATTTATTTGACAGACGGGGCGAAAAAGCGGAGATCCAGGAGCGGTCGCCGGATGGCGCTACGCTTATCCGGCCTACGGGTCTCCCCGCAGGCCAGCAGTCACGAAGATTATGCGTCGAACGGGTCGCGCAGGATCATCGTTTCAGTACGATCCGGGCCGGTAGAAATAATATCGATCGGCACTTCGGTCAGTTCTTCAATGCGCTTGATGTAATCCAGCGCCGCCTGCGGCAGGCCGCTACGCTCTTTCACACCGAAAGTGGTCTCAGACCAGCCCGGCATGGTTTCGTAGATTGGCTCGATGCCTTCCCAGTCGTCAGCAGCCAGCGGCGTGGTGGTCACTTCGCGGCCGTCTGGCATACGGTAGCCAACGCAGATTTTCACTTCTTTCAGGCCGTCCAGTACGTCCAGCTTGGTCAGGCAGAAGCCAGACAGGGAGTTGATCTGCACTGCACGACGCACGGCAACCGCGTCCAGCCAGCCGGTACGACGACGACGACCGGTGGTCGCGCCAAACTCGTTACCCTGCTTGCACAGGAACTCGCCGGTTTCATCAAACAGTTCGGTCGGGAATGGACCCGCACCCACGCGAGTGGAGTACGCTTTAATGATGCCCAGAACGTAATCCACATAACGTGGACCCAGGCCAGAGCCTGTCGCCACGCCACCCGCGGTGGTGTTAGAAGAAGTGACGTACGGATAGGTACCGTGGTCGATGTCCAGCAGCGTCCCCTGTGCACCTTCGAACATGACGAAATCGCCACGCTTGCGCGCCTGGTCCAGCAGATCGGACACATCAACAACCATACCGGTCAGAATGTCTGCAATCGCCATGACGTCATCCAGCACTTTCTGGTAGTCAACAGCGTCAGCTTTATAGAAGTTCACCAGCTGGAAGTTGTGATATTCCATCACTTCTTTCAGTTTTTCAGCGAAGGTTGCTTTGTCGAAGAGATCGCCCACGCGCAGACCGCGACGTGCAACTTTATCTTCGTAAGCCGGGCCGATACCACGACCGGTGGTGCCGATCGCTTTCGCGCCGCGCGCTTTTTCACGCGCAACGTCCAGCGCCACGTGATAGTCCAGGATCAGCGGGCAGGCTTCGGAGAGCAGCAGACGCTCGCGAACCGGGATACCACGGTCTTCCAGACCTTTCATCTCTTTCATCAGCGCAGCCGGAGACAGCACAACGCCGTTACCGATGATACTGGTGACGTTTTCGCGAAGAATGCCTGATGGAATAAGATGGAGGACGGTTTTTTCACCGTTGATTACGAGAGTATGGCCTGCGTTGTGACCGCCCTGGTAGCGTACAACATATTTAGCCCGTTCAGTCAGAAGATCAACAATCTTCCCTTTACCTTCGTCACCCCATTGGGTGCCCAGTACGACGACGTTGTTACCCATTTTTTTCAAAATCACCGTTTGCTTAAAAATGGATTCTACCATCGCTTTTTCAGATATACAGCACTTTTTGACCTCAAAATACGCCGATTGCGCCTACTTTTTGATCAGCCAATCGTTTTCCTCAACATGTAGTAGATTACGATGCCCGCAACCACAAGACCGCCACCAAAACGACGCAAAATATTATCCGGCAGTTGGCTCATCGTCGCGATCATTCGACGCCAGGCGCGCGGATAGAGCATCGGTCCAAGACCTTCAAGCACCAAAACCAGGGCCAGCGCGAGCCAGATCGTTGAATTCATTTTTAGTCCTTATAAAAGAAAACCACCGCTCCGTTGAGAGCGGTGGTTTGAATACTCAAACGTGCCTGAGTTTATCGCGTTGCGTTAGTCGGCGTCTTCATATAACGGAAGAAATCGCTGTCCGGGCTGAGCACCATCACATCCTGGTTGCTCTGGAAGCTATTCTCGTAAGCACGCAGGCTACGGATAAAGGCGTAGAAGTCTGGATCCTGACTGAAGGCATCAGCAAACAGCTTCGCCGCTTCGGCATCGCCTTCACCGCGCAGGATACGGCCCTGGCGCTCAGATTCCGCCAGCGTCTTGGTGACTTCGTAATCCGCTGCTGCACGCAGCTTCTCAGCCTCTTCCTGGCCCTGTGAACGGTGACGACGGGCTACCGCTTCACGCTCGGCGCGCATACGGTTGTAGATCGCCTCGGACACTTCCGCTGGCAGGTTGATTTGCTTAATACGCACGTCAACGACTTCGATCCCCAGCGCGGCCATACTGTTCGGGTTGATCACCGGCACTTTACCGTTGGTTTCAGCCTGAACGCGTTCAGCGGCTTTAGCAATCGCGTCATCCGCTGCTGGCGTTTCCACTTCGTCTTCCGTGCCCGCTGTACCGGAGTTCAGCGCATCGCGAACTTCCAGCGTCAGACGACCGCGGGAGTCGGTCACGATGTCTTTCACATCCAGACGACCGATCTCAGAACGCAGACGGTCAGAGAACTTACGTTTCAGCAGCACTTCTGCCTGAGAAACGTCACCGCCGCCCGTTGCCAGGAAGTAACGGCTGAAGTCGCTGATACGCCATTTGATGTAGGAATCAACGATCAGGTCTTTCTTCTCTTTGGTCACGAAACGGTCGGCCTGGTTATCCATGGTCTGGATACGCGCATCAAGCGTTTTCACTGACTGAATGAACGGCACCTTGAAGTGCAGACCCGGTTCGTAAATCACCGGGCGTTTGTCACCATCACGCACGACGCTGCTGAACTGGAATTTGATCCCACGCTCGCCTTCTTTCACCACAAAGATCGAGGTATACAGCACGACCAGTACGATGACGATGATCGCAATAACTGACTTACGCATCCTTATTCCCCCTGACGCTGGTAGTCGTTACGCTGCGCGTTAGCGCGGCGTTGGTCCATAATGTCACCATCGTTCGAAGAAGGCGTTGTGTTCGCGCTGGCGTTGCCTGAAGAGGCGGGCGGCAGGCGCAGCAGGTTATTCGCACCGCTGGTGTCTTTCGCAGCCGGTGCAGAACCGCCTTTCAGCATCTGGTCAAGCGGCAGGACCATCAGGTTTCCGCCTTTGCTGTCGTTAACCAACACTTTGCGGGTGTGGCTCAGCACTTTTTCCATGGTCTCGATATACAGACGCTCGCGGGTAATTTCCGGTGCCGCTTTATATTCCGGCAGGATCTTCGCGAAGCGAGCCACTTCACCCTGAGCTTCCAGGATGGTCTGGGTCTTATACGCGCGCGCTTCTTCCAGAATACGCTGCGCCTGACCGTTAGCACGCGGCTGAACTTCGTTGGTGTACGCTTCAGCTTCACGGATGTACTGCTGTTCGTTTTCACGGGCAGCAATCGCATCGTCAAATGCGGCTTTCACCTCTTCCGGCGGACGCGCAGCCTGGAAGTTGACGTCCAGCAGGGTGATACCCATGTTGTACGGACGAATGGTCTCTTCCAGCTCGCGCTGGGTATCGCTACGAATAACGGTACGACCTTCGGTCAGAATACGGTCCATGGTGTACTTGCCGATCACACCGCGCAGGGCGCTGTCGGTCGCCTGACGCAGGCTGTCATCGGCGCTGGTCACGCTAAACAGATAACGCTCAGGATCGGTTACGCGGTACTGCACGTTCATCTCAACGCGCACGACGTTCTCGTCAGAGGTCAGCATCACGCCAGATGCCGCCAGTTCACGGACGGACTCCACGTTAACCGCGGTGACGTTGTCAACGAAGGTCGGTTTCCAGTTCAGGCCCGGTTCAACCAGATGGCTGAACTTACCGAAACGAGTGACCACGCCGCGTTCAGCTTCTTTAATGGTGTAGAACCCGCTGGCTGCCCAGATGATTACCACCGCAGCGGCCACAATGCCCACTACGCGGCCACCCATTGGCGGGCGCGGACTCTGAGTGGAATTACCACCCGAGCCAGAACCTTTTCCTCCGCCAAGGCCACCGAGCTTTTTGCTCAGCTTGCGGAAGATATCATCCAGATCCGGCGGCCCCTGCTCGCGACCACCTTTGTTGCCATTTCCCCCAGAGTTGCCGCCTTGATTATTGCTGCTTCCCCACGGGTCGCGGTCTTGTCCGTTATTACCGGGCTGATTCCACGCCATGTATATGCTCCATATTTGTTATGCAAGGGCGAATTATTCAGGCTTCCCCTTTCTGATCAGACGATATAGTCCGCCAGCGCAGGTTCTTGTTTACAGAGGCGACGCCAGTCAACGATCGGCATACGCACCTGCATCCCCACGCTGCCGTCATCCTCCATCCACTCTTTTTCTATCGCCTGAAGCTGATAAAACCGGCTGCGCAGCCTGCCTTCCTGTGGCGGCAATCGCAGCGTGTGCTGGGCGACCTCACCGGAAAGACGTTCTGTCAAAGCCTGGAAAAGCAGTGGCACACCGATACCGGTCTGGGCAGAAAGCCAGACCCGAATCGGTTTGTTCTCTTCATCTCTGTCGATACGCGGTTCGAAATCGTCCAGCATATCGATCTTGTTCATCACCAACAGCGTTGGAATTTCGTGAGCGTCGATCTCTTCGAGCACCACGTTCACCGCGTCGATGTTCTCCTGAACGCGCACGTCTGCCGCATCAATCACGTGCAGCAGCAGAGTCGCCTGTCGCGTCTCCTGCAACGTCGCTTTAAACGCCGCCACCAGGTCATGCGGCAGGTGGCGGATAAACCCTACGGTATCCGCCAGCACCGTCTCACCGACGTCTGCAACGTCAATACGGCGCAGCGTCGGGTCCAGCGTCGCAAACAGCTGGTCTGCGGCATAAACCTGGGCCTCGGTGATCTGGTTAAACAGGGTGGATTTACCGGCGTTGGTATACCCCACCAGCGACACCGTCGGGATATCGGCTTTCGTTCGCGCCCGACGTCCCTGCTCACGCTGTTTCTCAACTCTTTCCAGACGTGAGAGGATCTGGGTAATACGGCCACGCAGCAAACGACGGTCGGTTTCGAGCTGGGTTTCACCCGGGCCGCGCAAACCAATCCCGCCTTTTTGTCTTTCAAGGTGTGTCCAGCCACGCACAAGACGCGTTGCCAGATGGCGCAGCTGCGCCAGTTCAACCTGCAGCTTACCTTCATGGGTACGCGCACGCTGAGCAAAAATATCTAAAATCAATCCCGTGCGATCGATAACACGGCATTCGCAAAGGGCTTCCAGGTTGCGCTCCTGGGCTGGAGACAGCGCATGATCAAACAACACGACTGACGCGCCGGTTGCTTTTACGGCATCCGCAATTTCGACTGCTTTACCTTCACCAACAAAATACTTTGGGTGCGGCGCTTTACGGCTACCGGTAATCACCTGCATTGCTTCGACACCGGCGGAAGAGACCAGAGATTCAAACTCCTGGAGGTCTTCCATATCTTTGTCTTGCGAAAAATAGATGTGTACCAGCACCGCCTGCTCACCGGCATCATAACGGTCAAACAAGCGTAAACCTCTCTAAAAAGATCAGCGGGGAACGCAGGATCCCTGGCTCCCCGTTTGGATAACAGTGCGAAACCTTATTCGGTCTCGTCGCTGTCCTGCGCAGGCGTTGAAGAACCCTGCGCGTTGCTGCCATGATGGTAGTTACTACCAGTGCCGCCGCCAGCGTTATTGCTGTGATGAGATACCGGACGGGACGGAACAACAGTAGAAATAGCGTGCTTGTAGACCATCTGACTGACCGTGTTTTTCAACAGAATCACGAACTGATCGAAAGACTCAATCTGACCTTGCAGCTTAATACCATTCACCAAATAAATAGAAACTGGAACACGTTCCCGACGCAATGCGTTCAGGAACGGATCTTGTAAAGATTGCCCCTTAGCCATTCTATCTTTTCCTTATATGCTTGTTTTGTACTTAGAACCTTGCGATTCTGAAAAATTGCGCACGATACGTCTCAATTGTACACATTCAGTCAGCGATATCACCAACAACCTCAATCACTTCGTTTAACGCCTGTTGCGGCTTTTCACTGTCTAACCAGTGAACGCCCTCCCAACCGCGTAACCAGGTGATCTGGCGCTTCGCTAACTGCCTCGTGGCGCAAACACCTCGATAAACCATTTCATCGTATGAAATCTCACCTTCAAGATACGACCACATCTGGCGGTATCCCACACAACGAACGGAAGGCATATCCGTATGCAAATCTCCACGGGCAAATAGCGCCCGCACTTCTGCTTCAAAATCTGAAGCCAACATCTGATGAAAACGCTGCTCAATTCGTTGATGGAGCAGTTCACGGCTCGCCGGGGCGATGGCGAACTGATGCACCTGATACGGCAGAGCGTCTCCTGACGTTTGCGTCAGTTCCGTTAAAGTTTTACCCGAAATGAAAAAAACTTCCAGTGCCCGGGAAAGCCTTTGCGGATCATTCGGATGGATTCGCGCTGCCGCAACCGGGTCAATCTTCGCCAGCTGCTGGTGCAAAACGTCCCATCCCTGCTCTGCCGCCTGCTGCTCAATCCTGGCTCGTACGTCCGGGTCTGCCGATGGCAGAGGCGATAACCCCTCCAGCAGCGCCTTGAAGTAGAGCATGGTTCCGCCAACCAGTAGCGGTATTCGTCCCGCAGCGGTAATGTCGGCCATCTCGGCTAAGGCATCGCGGCGAAAGTCTGCTGCGGAGTACGCCTGAGCCGGGTCGAGAATATCCAGCAAACGGTGCGGTGCCGCGCGCAGTTCGTCTGCGTCTGGCTTCGCCGTGCCGATGTCCATTCCTCGATAAATGAGGGCGGAATCGACGCTAATCAACTCTACAGGCAAAACTTTACGTAACTCAATGGCTAACGCTGTTTTACCGGAGGCCGTAGGGCCCATTAAAAAAATCGCCTTAGGCAGGCTCGCCTTACTTACGTCAATCATGTCTCAGGGCGGTCATCGCCGTTTTTAAATCAACAGGTTGTAATAATCCACCCGGCGGCGTTTTCACCAGATGTGGGCAAAGGCGTTCAACCTCTGCCAACACGGTAATCGCCTGCGCCATACTCCAGGGTGAGTGTTCGCTGGCCAGATGGCGAGCGATCCACTGCGCGGTGTTGGCGGCATCAAACGACGTTTGCTGCGCCAGGTAGCCTATCAGTTCAGGAATCAAGTTTTGTAAATTTTGTTGGCGTAAGGGTAAAGGCACTGCGCGAATTGTCACATGCTGTGCTTCCAGCACAATTTCAATGCCCATTTCGGCAAGAAGCGCCTGTGCACGCTGCAAAACCCCTGTTTCTTCAGGGGTTATTTTTAACCGGACCGGGATCAGCAACGGCTGCGCGCAGGCGGCGTTTTCCCCCGGCGTCAGCTGCGCCTGTTTAAGCCAGCGTTCCGCCACCGGCAACGCCAGTAGCATCAGTTTCCCCTCGCGTTCGAGCAATGCCATATCCAGAGCAACAATCGTCAGTACACGACCAAAGCTCTGGCTATGCCCGTCCAGTGAAGGTGGCGATACCTCGATATGCTCTTTACGCTCCACGGCGGGCGTATCAAGCAGTTTGCGGTACAACGCCCCCTGCTGCTTCTGATAACCCGGCTGAGCGTTGGGGTAGTTCGCCCCCGTAGGACGAGGCGGGCTGCCCGCCGCGGAGAAACGCGGTGCCGCCGGTTCGCGGGCAGCGGCGGGTTCAGCAAAGTGGTTGCGGCCCGCCGCCACCCGGTTTTCCGGCAGCGGACGCGGTGCCGGGGCGTCGTTTTCCAGCGGCAGCGTTGGCTCCGCCTGCTGCTGCAATACCGTGACAACACCCTGATAAATAAAGTCATGAACCAGACGTGACTGGTGGAAGCGCACCTCATGCTTTGCAGGATGGACGTTCACATCCACCTGATGGGGGTCGATCTCCAGATAAAGCACAAACGCGGGCTGCTGGTCCCCGCCGAGTTTGTCTTCACAGGCCTGACGAATGGCGTGGTTGATCAGGCGGTCGCGCATCATGCGGCCATTCACGTAGCAGTATTGGATCTCGGCAAAGGCGGCGCTGCTCGCGTTCGGATCGGCCACCCAGCCGCTCAGCGCCAGATCGCCATGTTGCCACTCTATCGCCAGCGCTTTTTCAAGGAACGGCGTGCCGCAGATAGCCCCTAGCCGGCGCTCCTTCTGCCCACCTTCCGCCACCGCACGATACTGACGCATCACCTTGCCGTTATGGCTGAGGTTGATGGTGACATCGAATCGCGCCAGCGCGATGCGGCGGATGATCTCGTCGATGTGTCCGAATTCGGTCTTCTCGGTACGCATGAACTTGCGTCGGGCGGGGGTGTTGTAGAAGAGATCTAATACTTCAAGCGTGGTGCCGACAGGGTGCGCCGCAGGTTTGACCGTGACGTCCATATCGCGCCCTTCCGCGTAGGCCTGCCAGGCCTCCTGCTGTTCCGCAGTACGGGAGGTCAGGGTTAAGCGGGAGACGGAACTGATGCTCGCCAGCGCTTCGCCGCGAAAACCAAGGCTGATAATGGCTTCCAGATCGTCCAGAGAGGCAATTTTACTGGTGGCGTGACGGGCTAGCGCCAGCGCGAGCTCGTCTTTTTTGATGCCACAGCCGTTGTCACGAATACGAATTAGCTTTGCGCCGCCGCGTTCGATATCAATATCAATGCGGGTTGCCCCCGCATCGAGGCTGTTTTCCACCAGTTCCTTCACCACCGACGCAGGGCGCTCCACCACCTCACCGGCGGCGATTTGGTTCGCAAGCTGCGGCGGCAGAACCTGAATCGGCATGAATTCTCCTTAATTTGTGGCGGTCATCTCACCCGGCAGCGCGGCACTGGCCGTCTGGCCTGCGCCGCTTTGCGGCGCGGACTGAAGCGGATGGGCTTCAAAATAGTTACGCAGACCGTTATAAATCGCTTCGGCAATCTGCTGCTGGTAACTGTCGCTTCCCAGCAGGCGCTCTTCACCGTTGTTGCTGATAAAGCCCGTTTCCACAAGGATCGATGGAATATCCGGCGAACGCAGAACGCCCAGGCTCGCATGCTCCGGACGGCGCTTGTGCAATGCCCCGATGCCCTGTAGCTGGTTCAGTACGTTAGTGGCGACATCATACCCGACGCGCTGGGAATGACCGAACTGTAAATCCAGCACCGCCTGGCTGAGATACGGGTCAGACTGGCTATTAGCCAGCACATCACCCGCACCGCCTAACAGTTCAGACTGTTTCTCATGCTCTTCAAGCCAGTTTGCCATTTCACTGTTGGCGCGACGGTTCGACAGTACCCAAACAGAGGCACCGGTCGCGCTACGATTCGGCGCGGCATCCGCATGAATGGAGACCAGGAAGTTTGCGTTTTGCTTACGCGCCACGTCCGAGCGTCCCATTACGGAGATAAAATAGTCGCCGTCGCGAGTGAGCACGCCTTTGAACATCGGATCGTCGTTTAACAGCGTCCTGAGCTTGCGGGCTACCGCGATTGTCACGTTTTTCTCTCGCGTACCGCCCGGGCCAATTGCGCCCGGATCCTGCCCGCCGTGACCTGCATCGATGGCGATGATCACTTTGTCACCGCTGACCGCCGCGCGTCGCGCGCTGGCTGCCGGACGCGTCACCGTATTGCTGCTGGTTGCCGCTGTGATGCGATCGTTTTGCGACTTAAACGGGTTACGGGCAGGTTCAGACGGACGCGGCGTATACACAGGCTCTTCCACGCGCTTCGCCACCGCTGGTGCAGGCGGTGGAGGTGGCGGCGGTGCGTCGGCATTGATGGTAAAGACCACCGTATAGTTCGCCCCGTTTTGCTGCTTCACCGCCTTCGTTTTGCCCTTTTCGGTCAGATCGACAACCAGGCGTAACGACTGGCTATCCTGAGGCGTTCCCGAACGGATACTTTTCACCAGGTTGTTACCGCTGAACCGCAGCGGTAGCCCCTGGATCACGCCAGTCTGCTTGATATCCAGCGCCACGCTGTGGCTGTCTGGCTGTGAAAACGCATACTCAGGATCGCCCATAAAGCTGAACGTGATCCGGGCCTGGCTTTCGCCGTTCGATACCTGAATATCTGAGAGGCTCGCCGCCCCGGCCTGCGCGCACAGCAGCACCGTGGCAGCCAACAACCAACCTTTAACGCGATTTATCATCCCGTCATCCCTACGCTTAACCGGCCAGTCGCGCCAGTAAGGAACTGCCTGATGAGGAAACAGCACTGATGCGTGCCTCACGCCCTTGTGCCTGGTAATCTAAGTGAATTTCGACATCCGGGTCAGGCAGCACACCCGCACCTTGTTGCGGCCACTCCACCAGGCAAATGGCGTCGTTGGCAAAATAATCACGGATCCCCATAAATTCCAGCTCCTCAGGATCCGCAAGGCGGTATAAATCGAAGTGGTACACCATCAGATTTTCAAGGGTGTACGGCTCTACCAGCGTGTAGGTAGGACTTTTGACATTCCCGTTATGGCCTAACGCCTGCAAAAATCCCCGGCTAAAGGTGGTTTTACCCGCACCTAAATCACCATACAGATAAATGACGGTTGCCCCCTGACAGGCCTGCGCCACGCGCTTGCCGAGATCTAAAGTGGCTTGTTCATCAGGTAAAAGAATCGCTCGATTAGTCATTTTCTACGTCAATCACATCCGGGTTAACAACACGCCGCAGCGTGCAAAAAAGATCGGTGGCCAGCATACCGCGCGTACCATAGCGTGCAGCAAGCTGGTCAGCCGCTGCGCCGTGGGCCACACAGCCCGCACAGGCAGCATCATAAAGGGGAAGTTTCTGTCCGAGCAATGCGGCAATGATGCCGGAAAGCACATCGCCCATGCCCCCGCTCGCCATGCCCGCATTTCCGGCATCAATAATACCCAACGCATCCTCGCAGGCGATAACGGTTCCCGCGCCTTTCAAAACAGCAACACCTCCGTAACGTTTTACCAGACGCTGGGCAGAAAGTAAGCGATCGCTTTCAATTTCTGCCACGCTGCAGTTAAGCAGGCGTGCGGCCTCGCCGGGGTGTGGCGTCAGGATGCGATTGTGACGCTTATCCGGGTTTATTGCCAGAAGGTTAAGCGCGTCGGCATCCCACAGCATCGGTTTACGAAAATTCTCGACCTTTTGCAGGGCTTGTTTACCCCATGCCTGCTGCCCAAGTCCGGGGCCGATCGCCACGACATCGGCCCATTCGAGGCTCTCTTCCAGCGTCTGCGGCGTAAGTTCATGCACCATCAGCTCCGGTCGGGCTGTGACGATCGGCGCAATATTCTCAATGCGAGTGAGCACTCGCACTAATCCGGCGCCGCTGCGTAAAGCCGCCTCGCCGGCCATGCGAATCGCACCTGCCGTACCATGGTCGCCGCCAATAATCACCAGCCGGCCGTGATCGCCCTTATGGGACGTCGGCCGGCGCGGCGGGAGCCACGCTGCAAGCTGCGATGCATCAAAACGCGCGATGCGCATTTCCTGCCCGGCGAGCCAGCTCTCCAGCCCCAGCGCGCTGTGGTGCAGCACGCCAACGACGTTTCGCGCTTTACCGGTCAGTAACCCCGGCTTGAGGGCGATGAAGGTCACCGTATGGGCAGCCTGAATCACCGCCCCCGGCGTCGCGCCGGTTTGTGCCATCAGGCCAGAGGGAATATCCAGGGCGACTACCGGCGCGGAATGTCTGTTAGCATGTTCAATGAGTGCGGCAACGTTGTCGCGGGGCGCGCGCATGAGACCGGTGCCCAGCAGACCATCAACGATCAGATCCACCTCTTCCGGCCAGACGATATCAGGCGCATGAATCACGCCGCCTGCGTTAAGCCAGGCCTCCCGCGCCGCGCTGGCCTCTTCCGGCAGCGGATGTTCGCTCTCAACGGCCAGTAACGTGACGCGAAGGCCTGCCGCCACGGCCAGACGGGCGACGACATAGCCATCGCCGCCGTTATTACCGTGCCCGCATAAAATGAGCCAGTGAGCAGCATGCGGGTACGCGCGGCGGGCAACGTTAAACGCCGCCTCACCCGCGCGGAGCATCAGTTCGTAAAGGGTAATGCCGAGACTGTCTGCGGCCTCTTTTTCGGCGCGTCGGAGGTCATCCGCATGCCAGATGGAATGTGGTATACTTGCGGGGTTTTTCTTCACCGTATGGTCCGTCATGTCACAGCCCCTCGATCTCAATCAGTTAGCGCAAAATATAAAACAGTGGGGTGCTGAGCTTGGCTTCCAGAAGGTGGGCATCACCGACACCGACCTCTCCGCCAGCGAGCCCAAGCTGCAGGCGTGGCTGGACAAACAGTACCACGGCGAGATGGAGTGGATGGCGCGTCACGGCATGATGCGCGCTCGTCCACACGAGCTGTTGCCGGGCACATTACGCGTCATCAGCGTGCGCATGAACTACCTGCCCGCCAATGCGGCCTTTGCGCGCACGCTCAAAAATCCCTCTTTGGGTTACGTCAGCCGGTATGCCCTGGGGCGCGACTACCATAAGCTTCTGCGTAACCGTTTAAAAAAACTTGGGGAAATGATTCAGCAGCACTGTGTTTCGCTGAATTTTAGACCCTTTGTGGATTCCGCGCCTATTCTTGAGCGTCCGATTGCTGAAAAAGCGGGGCTTGGCTGGACAGGTAAGCACTCACTTATCCTTAGCCGCGATGCCGGTTCGTTCTTTTTCTTGGGTGAACTGCTGATAGATTTACCGCTGCCGGTAGACGGCCCGGTAGAGGAAGGCTGCGGCCGCTGCGTAGCCTGCATGACCATCTGCCCGACAGGCGCTATCGTCGAGCCTTATACCGTCGATGCGCGCCGCTGCATCTCCTATCTCACTATCGAACTGGAAGGGGCCATTCCAGAGGAGTTCCGACCGCTTATCGGCAACCGGATCTACGGCTGTGACGACTGCCAGCTGATCTGCCCGTGGAACCGCTATTCGCAGCTCACGGACGAAGAGGATTTCAGCCCGCGTCAGGCGCTGCATGCACCACCGCTTATTGAGCTGTTCGCCTGGACAGAAGCCTGGTTCCTGAAAGTGACGGAAGGCTCGGCCATTCGCCGTATCGGTCATTTGCGTTGGCTGCGAAATGTTGCCGTTGCGCTGGGCAATGCCCCGTGGGATGAAGCGAATATTCAGGCACTCGAAAGCCGTAGAGGTGAGCACCCACTTCTCGATGAACACATAGAGTGGGCGGTTGCACAGCAAATTGAGAAGCGAAATGCCTGCGTGGTCGAAGTGCAGTTACCAAAAAAACAGCGGCTGGTGCGGGTGATCGAAAAAGGGCTAACGCGAGATGCCTGAACTATTCACAGCCTGTGAATAAAATTAAAAACTCAGGCGCCATCAGGGCTGGCTAAGAGGTCAAGTGATCTCGCTAACATTTTGAAATGATATTTTCTTTTTATAAATCAAAAAATTACAAAGATACTATTCACCCTGCGAAGCGTTTGGCACTCACAGATCAGCGGCAGGTTCTGTGGATAACTCTGTTTACAAGAGTATTTCAGATGAAATAGAAAACGTCCCCAACGAAGTATTTCGCTGTGGATAATTTGAATATAAGAAGAATTTGGAGCGGGAAACGAGACTCGAACTCGCGACCCCGACCTTGGCAAGGTCGTGCTCTACCAACTGAGCTATTCCCGCTTGGGTGTTCTGGTGCTGACGTATCCTGAGATACTTTTCAAATTTTGGAGCGGGAAACGAGACTCGAACTCGCGACCCCGACCTTGGCAAGGTCGTGCTCTACCAACTGAGCTATTCCCGCAAATCTGCACTGCTTTTGTTGCTGTCGTAACGTGTAATTCTCTGTCGTTACGGGAGGCGCATTATACGAGAAATCCTTTTAGCTGCAACCCCCCTTAAAGCGATTTTTTTGAAATTCCGTTCAAATGCTTATTTAATCGGCAAGCTGAACAATTTAACGACAAAAACCCGGCCACGCAAGGCGCCGGGTCTCAAAATCACAGCTTTATAAAGTTTTCGCGGTAGTACGCCAGCTCCGCAACCGACTCGCGAATGTCGTCCATCGCCTGGTGTGTTCCCTGCTTTTTAAAGCCGTCGAGAATTTCCGGTTTCCAGCGACGCGCCAGCTCTTTCAGGGTGCTGACATCGAGATAGCGGTAGTGGAAATACGATTCCAGCTCCGGCATGTACTTAAACAGGAAGCGACGATCCTGACCAATGCTGTTACCGCAGATAGGCGATTTGCCCGCAGGAACCCACTGTTTCAGGAATTCAAGTGTCGCCAGCTCTGCCTCACGGTCACCCTGGGTGCTGGCCTTCACGCGCTCTACCAACCCGCTGCCGGTATGGGTACGCACGTTCCATTCATCCATTAGCGCAAGTTGATCGTCAGACTGGTGTACCGCGATGGTTGGCCCTTCCGCCAGAATATTCAGGTTGGCATCAGTGACCAGCGTTGCAATTTCAATAATGCGATCGCGCTCGGGATCCAGCCCGGTCATTTCGAGATCGATCCAAATCAGGTTGTTTTCATCCGCGCTCATGTTATTTTCCACCCTTCTCGCATAACCGGCAGTAGCAGGTTAACTAGTATTAATTAGAGTGTATCATAGAGGTTTTGCCCCTTACGGGCGACCAGGAGCCAGCGCGATTGAGTAAAAATAAACTCTCCAAAGGGCAGCAGCGCCGCGTAAACGCCAACCACCAGCGCCGTCTTAAAACCACTTCGGAGAAGCCGGATTACGACGACAATCTGTTTGGCGACCCAACGGAAGGCGTAGTCATCAGCCGTTTCGGTATGCACGCTGACGTGGAATCCGCCGATGGTGCGATTCACCGCTGCAACATCCGCCGGACCATTCGTTCTCTGGTGACCGGCGACCGTGTCGTCTGGCGACCGGGTAAAGAAGCGTCGGAAGGCGTGACGGTAAAAGGTATCGTTGAAGCGGTCCATGAGCGCACGTCCGTATTAACCCGTCCTGATTTCTACGACGGTGTTAAACCCATCGCCGCCAATATTAACCAGATCGTCATCGTTTCGGCGATTTTACCTGAGCTTTCGCTCAATATTATCGACCGATACCTTGTCGCCTGCGAAACGCTGCAGGTTGAACCGATTATCGTGCTGAACAAAATCGATCTGCTGGACGACGACGGCATGGCCTTCGTCAATGAGCAGATGGATATCTATCGCAAGATCGGTTATCGCGTGCTGATGGTCTCCAGCTATACCAAAGATGGCCTGAAACCGCTGGAAGAGGCGCTGACCGATCGCATCAGCATCTTTGCGGGTCAATCTGGCGTAGGTAAATCGAGCCTGCTGAACAACCTTCTCGGTCTCCAGCAAGAGATCCTCACCAACGATGTGTCTGATGTCTCGGGTCTGGGCCAGCACACCACCACCGCCTCGCGTCTTTATCACTTCCCGCACGGCGGCGACGTGATTGACTCGCCGGGCGTGCGTGAGTTTGGGCTGTGGCACCTTGAGCCGGAACAAATCTTCAACGGGTTTGTCGAATTCCATGACTATTTAGGCGCTTGCAAATATCGCGACTGTAAGCACGACAATGACCCTGGCTGCGCTATCCGCGAGGCGGTTGAGAACGGTGAAATTGCGGAAACCCGCTTCGAAAACTATCACCGCATTCTTGAGAGCATGGAAGACGTAAAAACGCGTAAAAACTTTTCTGATTCTGATAACTGACAACTAAGCTAAGCATCGCTAAAATCGTCCCCTTTTTCAGGTTCCGGCGCTTTTCCGCCGGATCAGGAACGACAAAACAATGGCCTGGAGGCTACCTTGTTAAACTCATTCAAACTTTCGCTTCAATACATTCTGCCAAAACTGTGGCTCACTCGCCTGGCGGGCTGGGGCGCGAGCAAACGAGCGGGATGGCTGACCAAACTGGTCATCGACCTGTTCGTGAAATACTACAAGGTCGACATGAAAGAGGCGCAGAAGCCGGACACCGCCAGCTACCGCACGTTTAACGAATTCTTCGTGCGCCCGCTGCGCGACGAAGTGCGCCCGTTAAATACCGACCCTAACGTGCTGGTCATGCCTGCGGACGGTGTGATCAGCCAGCTCGGTAAGATCGAAGACGACAAAATTCTGCAGGCCAAAGGCCACAACTACAGCCTGGAAGCGCTGCTCGCAGGTAACTACCTGATGGCAGACCTGTTCCGTAACGGTTCCTTCGCGACCACCTACCTGTCGCCACGCGACTATCACCGCGTACACATGCCGTGTAACGGTATTCTGCGTGAGATGATCTACGTGCCGGGGGATCTGTTCTCCGTGAACCACCTGACCGCACAGAACGTTCCGAACCTGTTCGCCCGTAACGAGCGCGTCATCTGCCTGTTTGATACTGAATTTGGCCCAATGGCACAGATTCTGGTGGGTGCTACCATTGTAGGCAGCATCGAAACCGTCTGGGCGGGCACCATCACCCCACCACGCGAAGGCGTGATCAAGCGCTGGACCTGGCCTGCCGGTGAAGCGGAAGGCTCTGTAGCCCTGCTGAAAGGTCAGGAGATGGGCCGCTTTAAGCTGGGCTCTACCGTGATCAACCTGTTTGCACCGGGTAAAGTGAACCTGGTTGAACAGCTGGAAAGCCTGTCGGTGACCAAGCTGGGCCAACCGCTGGCGGTGTCTACCGAAACCTTCATCACCCCGGATGCAGAGCCTGCGCCGCTGCCTGAAGAAGAGATCAACGCCGAGCATGACGCCAGCCCGCTGGTTGACGACAAAAAAGACGAAGGCTAACAACAGAAGGATCGCTGACGTGCGCCCGATTATCGTTCTACTGATGGCCTGGTGCCTCAGCATGGGGGCGTACGCAGCGACAGCCCCCGACGCCAAACAGATAACCCAGGAACTGGAGCAGGCAAAAGCGGCGAAACCCGCTCAGCCAGAGACCGTCGAGTCGCTCCAGTCTGCCCTGAACGCGCTTGAGGAGCGAAAAGGCTCCCTCGAGCGTGCCCAGCAATACCAGCAGGTTATCGACAACTTCCCGAAACTCTCACAAACGCTGCGCTCGCAGCTTAATAACCTGCGCGATGAACCGCGCGCAGTACCTGTAGGCTTGACGTCCGATGCGCTAAACCAGGAGATCCTCCAGGTTAGCAGTCAGCTTCTGGAAAAGAGCCGCCAGGCGCAGCAGGAACAAGAGCGCGCACGTGAAATCGCCGACTCGCTCAGCCAGCTACCGCAGCAGCAGACCGATGCCCGCCGTCAGCTGAACGAGGTCGAGCGTCGCGTCGGCACGCAAGCCGGTAATACGCCACAGAGCCAGGCGCAAAATCTTGGGCTACAGGCGGAATCCGCCAGGCTCAAAGCGCTGGTTGATGAGCTGGAGCTGGCGCAGCTTTCTGCCAACAACCGCCAGGAACTGTCGCGCATGCGCGCTGAACTGGCGCAGAAGCAGAGCCAACAGCTGGACGCGTATCTGCAGAGCCTGCGCAACCAGTTAAATAGCCAGCGCCAGCGCGAAGCCGAACGCGCGCTGGAAAGTACAGAACTCCTCGCGGAAAACAGCGCAAATCTGCCTGTCGGCATCGTCGATCAGTTCAAGGTTAACCGCGAGCTTTCAGCCGCGCTGAACCAGCAGGCGCAGCGTATGGATTTGGTTGCGTCGCAGCAGCGACAGGCGACCAATCAAACACTGCAGGTACGTCAGGCGCTTAACACCCTGCGTGAGCAATCCCAGTGGCTGGGGTCCTCCAACCTGTTGGGTGAAGCCTTACGCGCCCAGGTTGCCCGCCTGCCGGAAATGCCAAAGCCGCAGCAGCTTGATACCGAGATGGCGCAGCTGCGCGTCCAGCGCCTGCATTTTGAAGACCTCCTCAATAAGCAGCCGCAAATCCGCCAGATCCGCCAGGCCGATGGACAACCGCTTACCGGTGAGCAGAACCGCATCCTTGAAGCCCAGCTGCGCACCCAGCGTGAACTGCTGAACTCTCTGCTGCAGGGCGGCGATACGCTGATCCTTGAGCTAACCAAGCTGAAAGTGTCAAACAGCCAGCTGGAAGATGCACTGAAAGAGGTCAACGAGGCGACGCACCGTTATCTCTTCTGGACGTCCGACGTGCGGCCAATGACCTTCTCGTGGCCGATAGAGATTGTGCAGGATCTGCGCCGCCTGATTTCGCTGGATACCTTCAGCCAGTTGGGCCAGGCCAGCGTGATGATGATTACCAGTAAGGAGACCATCTTCCCGCTGCTGGGCGCGCTGATTCTGGTGGGCTTCAGCATCTACTCCCGCAGGCACTTTACGCGCTTCCTCGAACGTTCCAGCGCGCGCGTCGGGAAAGTGACGCAGGATCACTTCTGGCTGACGCTGCGTACCGTATTCTGGTCGATTCTTGTTGCTTCTCCGCTGCCGGTGCTGTGGATGACGCTGGGATACGGCCTTCGCGAGGCCTGGCCCTATCCGCTGGCGGTGGCGATTGGCGATGGCGTCACCGCCACCGTTCCCCTGCTGTGGGTAGTGATGATTTGTGCCACCTTCGCGCGTCCAAACGGTCTGTTTGTCGCCCACTTTGGCTGGCCGCGCAGCCGCGTCGCGCGCGGCATGCGTTACTACCTGATGAGCATCGGCCTGATCGTGCCGCTAATCATGGCGCTGATCATGTTCGATAACCTCAATGACCGGGAGTTCTCCGGTTCGCTGGGCCGTCTCTGCTTTATCCTCATCTGCGGCGCGCTGGCAATGGTGAAACTCAGCCTTAAACGCGCCGGCATTCCGCTGTATCTCGATAAGTCGGGCAGCGGCGATAACATGCTCAACCGCATGCTGTGGAACCTGATGCTCTCCGCGCCTTTGGTGGCCATTCTGGCCGCAGCCGTGGGGTATCTGGCGACCGCGCAGGCGCTGCTGGCACGTCTTGAAACCTCCGTCGCCATCTGGTTCCTGCTGCTGGTGGTCTACCATGTCATCCGCCGCGGAATGCTGATCCAGCGTCGTCGTCTGGCGTTTGACCGTGCCAAGCATCGCCGCGCTGAAATTCTGGCCCAGCGCGCACGCGGTGAAGAAGAGCCAAACCACGTCAACAGTACTGAAGGGACAACGGATGCCGACGATGTCGAAATCGATCTGGATACCATCAGTACCCAGTCATTGCGGCTGGTACGTTCCCTCCTGATGCTGGTTGCCCTTCTGTCGGTGATCTTCCTGTGGTCGGAAATTCACTCCGCGTTTGGATTCCTGGAGAACATCTCGTTGTGGGATGTGACGTCCACGGTACAGGGTGTTGAAAGTCTGGAGCCGATCACTTTAGGCGCGGTGCTGATTGCCATTCTGGTGCTGATCATCACCACGCAGCTGGTGCGTAACTTCCCTGCTCTTCTGGAGCTGGCGCTGCTGCAGCACCTGGATTTAACCCCCGGCACGGGCTACGCCATTACCACCATCACCAAATATTTGATCATGCTGTTTGGTGGGCTGGTAGGTTTCTCGATGATTGGTATTGAGTGGTCAAAACTGCAGTGGCTGGTCGCCGCCCTGACCGTGGGGCTGGGCTTTGGCCTGCAGGAGATTTTTGCCAACTTCGTTTCCGGTCTGATCATTCTGTTTGAGAAGCCGATCCGTATTGGCGATACGGTGACCATCCGCGATTTGACCGGTAGCGTCACGAAGATCAATACGCGCGCCACCACGATCAGCGACTGGGATCGAAAAGAGATCATCGTCCCGAACAAGGCGTTTATCACCGAGCAGTTTATCAACTGGTCGCTGTCAGACTCCGTCACCCGAGTGGTCCTGACCGTACCGGCACCGTCTGATGCCAACAGCGAAGAGGTGACGCAGATCCTGTACACCGCAGCAGAGCGCTGCTCGCTGGTGATCGACAACCCGGCACCGGAGGTATTCCTTGTGGATTTACAGCAGGGTATTCAGATCTTTGAGCTGCGCATCTACGCCGCCGAGATGGGACACCGAATGCCGCTGCGCCATGAGATCCACCAGCTGATTCTGGCTGGCTTCCGCGAGCACGGAATTGATATGCCGTTCCCACCGTTCCAGATGCGTCTGGAAAGCCTCGGCGGGACTAAAACGTCACGAACGCTGTCATCAGCGGGGCGCAAACGCCCGGCGGGAAGTTTGTAATACTTGCCCCTCCCTGTGGGGAGGGGCGTTTTACCGCTACGCGACTTCCGCGACGTACGCCATCGAGCGACGACGATAGTTCTCATAAATCCCCATCGCCAGCAGCGAGAAGAAGATCGGACCGCCAACCATCCACAGCGAGCTGTTCCAGTCATTTGCCTCAATGATGGGCTGGATAACGGTGAATATGTTGGCAAACGCCACCACCAAAACCACCACCGTGGTTGCCAGCAGCGTTGTTGCGCGGGTTTTGAAAATCACGAACGGACGTTCCAGCCCCTGCTTCGCCTTAAAGAACGGGAATGCGAGCGTCAGGAACAGATATGGGAGCGTCATCGAAACGTTCGCCATCAGGGTCAGCTTGTTGTAAAACGCTGACGCCGTATCTCCACCGAACGACACCAGCAGAATGAACACGCATACCAGCAGACACTGCATCCACATGGCGTTAGCGGGCATGCCGGTTGTATTCAACTGCGTCATGCGCGCTGGCCACAGCGCTTTTGGCGTGCCCTGAATAATGGCTTTCAGCGGAGAGTAAATCAGCGTGAAGAACGCGCCCGTATACGCAAGGAACATCGACAGCCCGGTGATGCGCGCAAACCAAACGCCCATCGTCGCCGCCGCGTCCGGCGTCAGGTTCATCGCCTGGCCCAGCGTCATGCCCAGACTTTTCATCAGAACATAGGTGATGTTCCCGAGGTTGGTGGTGCTTTTGCTCAGCACCTGCTGCCAGTTAGTGCTGACGCCCCAGAGGAAAATCGCCAGCGAATAGCCAATCGAGATGACGATGGCGGCAAAAATAATGCCTTTGGCAAAGTTCTTTTCCGGGTTCTCGGTCTTATCGACCAGGCCGCCTACGGCTTCAATACCGCCGTAAGCAAAGATGGCAAAGACCACGAAGGAGAGCATGGCGAGACCGGACTGATAGCTCGGATTAGGGGATGACACAAAATTCACCTCCTGCGCGAAATGGCCGCCGTTCAGACACAGAATGGCGATACTGACCACCAGCAGAACCAGGTTCAACCCCATGACCGAAATACCGCCCACAGCGGTAATCCGGGCTATTTTGTTGATGCCTTTAGACGCCACCAGCGTTACAACAACCATCCAGCAGACCGCCAGAATACCCACCACCTGCGTGGAGCTGAGGCCCGCCAGCGACCAGACCTGGGTTTTATCGGCACCGAACACAAACGTCGAGAACGGAACCCACACTTTCGCGGCCGTACTGACCATCCAGACGACGTAAGAGGAGAACCACATAAACGTGCCGATAAACGCATAGCGCGGGCCAACGCTGTTGTTCATCCACGAATAGATCCCGCCCTCTTCTTTGCGATAGGCCGATCCCATTTCCGCCATCATCAGCGCAAAGGGAATGAAGAAGAATAGCGCAGAGACGATATAAAACGGCGTCGCGCTGTAACCCATCAGGTAGAAGGCCGACGGGCTGTTGGCAAAGCCAAAGACCGAGGTAAATATCATCAGGATGAGCCCGGTGAGGGTCATCTTTTTGAGTGAGTGGGACATAGAACCATCCAAAGCGGAATTAAATTGCGCGGATGGTAGCAGAAGACCAGACTAATATTGTGGCTATAAGGGCCAAATTAAGAAAAAGACCCGTGTATTAATAATATGGCAGTTTTTAATGTGGCAGGGCCAAGTGACCGAGTAGGCCGGGTAAGCGACAGCGCCACCCGGCAATTCTTTAAGCGCGATCGACCGTAAAGGCAATCACATCGCCCAGCTGCTCGGCGCCCAGCGCCAGCATCACCAGACGGTCTACGCCCAGCGCCACGCCGGAGCAATCCGGCAGGCCCGCTTTTAACGCCTCCAGCAGGTGGGTATCGATCGGCTGCTGTGGCAGGCCGCGCGCGGCGCGCTTGCGGTTATCCTGCTCAAAACGCTGCTGCTGTTCGCGCGCGTCAGTGAGCTCGTGGAAACCGTTCGCCAGCTCAATACCTTTATAATAAACCTCAAAACGTTCCGCCACGCGGTGATCTTCGGTGCTGATCTGCGCCAGTGAAGCCTGGCTTGCCGGGAAGTGGTAAACAAAGGTCGGACGATCCTTGCCAATCTGCGGTTCCACACCAAAGGTGAAAAGCAGCTGCAGCAGCGTATCGCGATCTTCCTCGGTATCCGCCACGTTGCTCAGATCCAGTTTTGCCGCCACTTCACGCAGCTGGGCTTTATCCGCTGACAATGGATCGATTTCCAGACAACGCTGGAAAGCCTGCTGATAGGAGAGCGTCTCCGCTTCTGAACAGTCCAGAACCTGCTGCAGCAGATCGTCCACCTCGTTCATCAGGCGGTACATATCATAATGCGGGCGGTACCACTCCAGCATGGTGAATTCCGGGTTGTGGTGACGACCCATCTCTTCATTACGGAAGCTGCGGCACAGCTGATACACCGGACCACATCCCGCCGCCAGCAGGCGCTTCATATGGTATTCCGGGCTGGTCATCAGATACAGATTCATCCCCTGAGAATGGCCTGGGCCAACAAAACGGGTTTCAAACGGCACCAGATGAATATCCGTTACCGTTGCCTGACTCATGCACGGAGTTTCCACCTCCAGGACGCCGCGGTCAGCAAAGAAGCGGCGGATCTCCGCCATTACTGCTGCGCGTTTTAACAGGTTTGGGATGGATGCGCTCGGCTGCCAGGTGGCCGTTTCGCTCATGAGTAATTCTCCGATTTCAGACAAGGGCACGAAGTCTACTCGTAAGCCGGGGCGGAGACAAATTTTGCGCGGTAAAAGCGCCTTTTTCATAACGAAGAAAAATAACGTAACGGAATTCATCAATAACGATGATAAATCACCGCACTGAACAGCAAAAAAATCGAACACGTCAAATTTCCCTCACATCCATACGGTTATACTGTTTTACCCATAAAGGAGCAGTGGAATCGCTTTCGCAATTTCCCGTTCGGACAGGTGAGCTACCTTTAGTTCAACGCGTTGCGGAAAAACAAAAATCTGGAGGAATGTCGTGCAAACTTTTCAAGCCGATCTTGCCGTAATAGGCGCTGGCGGAGCGGGATTACGCGCTGCAATTGCTGCAGCACAAGCTAATCCCAACGCTAAAATCGCACTGATTTCAAAAGTCTATCCCATGCGTAGCCACACGGTTGCTGCAGAAGGAGGATCCGCCGCCGTTGCGCAGGATCATGACAGCTTCGAATACCATTTCCACGACACGGTTGCAGGGGGCGACTGGCTTTGCGAGCAGGATGTCGTTGACTACTTCGTGCACCACTGTCCTACGGAAATGACCCAGCTTGAGCAGTGGGGATGTCCGTGGAGCCGCCGTCCGGACGGCAGCGTCAACGTTCGCCGCTTCGGCGGAATGAAGATTGAACGCACCTGGTTCGCCGCCGATAAGACCGGCTTCCATATGCTGCACACCCTGTTCCAGACCTCCCTTCAGTTCCCGCAAATTCAACGCTTTGATGAACATTTCGTTCTCGACATTCTGGTCGATGACGGCGAGGCGCGCGGCCTGGTGGCGATGAATATGATGGAAGGCACGCTTGTCCAGATCCGCGCGAAAGCCGTGGTGATGGCAACAGGCGGTGCGGGCCGCGTTTATCGCTACAACACCAACGGCGGCATCGTCACCGGCGACGGTATGGGCATGGCGCTCAGCCACGGCGTGCCGCTGCGCGATATGGAGTTCGTGCAGTATCACCCAACCGGTCTGCCGGGCTCCGGCATTCTGATGACGGAAGGCTGCCGCGGTGAAGGCGGTATTCTGGTCAACAAAAACGGCTACCGCTATCTGCAGGATTACGGCATGGGCCCGGAAACCCCGCTCGGCGAGCCGAAGAACAAGTACATGGAGCTCGGCCCGCGCGACAAAGTGTCTCAGGCCTTCTGGCACGAGTGGCGCAAAGGCAACACCATCTCCACGCCGCGCGGCGATGTGGTCTATCTCGATCTGCGCCATCTCGGCGAGAAGAAACTGCTGGAGCGTCTGCCGTTCATCTGCGAGCTGGCAAAAGCCTACGTGGGCGTTGACCCGGTTAAAGAGCCGATTCCGGTGCGTCCAACCGCGCACTACACCATGGGCGGTATCGAAACCGATCAGCAGTGCGAAACCCGCATTAAAGGGCTGTTCGCCGTAGGCGAGTGTTCCTCTGTGGGCCTGCACGGTGCGAACCGTCTGGGATCGAACTCGCTGGCAGAACTGGTCGTCTTTGGCCGCATGGCGGGCGAACGCGCGGTCGAGCGGGCGGCAACCGCAGGTGAAGCCAACGGTGCCGCGCTGGACGCCCAGGTCGCAGACGTTGAAAAACGGCTGAAAGATCTGGTGAATCAGGAAGGTAACGAGAACTGGTCTAAGATCCGCGACGAGATGGGCCTGTCGATGGAAGAAGGCTGCGGTATCTACCGTACGCCAGAGCTGATGCAGAAAACCGTCGACAAGCTGGCGGAACTGCAGGAGCGCTTCAAGCGCGTGCGCATCACCGACACCTCCAGCGTGTTCAATACCGATCTGCTCTACACCATTGAGCTGGGCCACGGTCTGAACGTCGCGGAATGTATGGCGCACTCTGCGCTGGCGCGTAAAGAGTCGCGTGGTGCCCACCAGCGTCTGGACGAAGGCTGTACCGAACGTGACGACGTTAACTTCCTGAAACACACGCTCGCCTGGCGCGATGCGGATGGCACCACACGTCTGGACTACAGCGACGTGAAAATCACCACGCTGCCACCGGCTAAACGCGTGTACGGTGCAGAAGCAGAAGCCGCCGAGAAGAAGGAGAAGGCGAATGGCTGAAATGCAAACACTCAAAGTTGAAGTAGTGCGCTACAACCCGGAAGTGGATGCCGCACCGCACAGCGCTTTCTATGAAGTGCCTTACGACGAGCAAACCTCCCTGCTGGACGCGCTCGGCTATATCAAAGACAACCTGGCGCCAGACCTGAGCTACCGCTGGTCCTGCCGCATGGCGATCTGCGGCTCCTGCGGCATGATGGTCAACAAGGTGCCGAAGCTGGCCTGTAAGACCTTCCTGCGTGACTATACCAAAGGCATCAAGGTCGAAGCCCTGGGCAACTTCCCGATTGAACGCGATCTGGTGGTCGATATGACCCACTTTATCGAAAGCCTGGAAGCCATTAAGCCGTATATCATTGGCAACCCGCGCACGCCGGATCAGGGGCCAAACACCCAGACGCCAGCCCAGATGGCGAAGTACCATCAGTTCTCCGGCTGCATCAACTGCGGTCTGTGCTACGCCGCCTGTCCACAGTTTGGCCTGAACAAGGAGTTCATTGGCCCGGCCGCCATTACCCTGGCGCACCGCTATAACGAGGACAGCCGCGACCACGGTAAAAAAGAACGTATGGCGCAGCTTAACAGCCAGAACGGCGTCTGGAGCTGTACCTTTGTGGGCTACTGCTCCGAAGTCTGTCCGAAGCACGTCGACCCGGCTGCCGCTATTCAGCAGGGTAAAGTGGAAAGCTCGAAAGACTTTCTTATCGCTACCCTGAAACCACGCTAAGGAGTGCATGATGACGACTAAACGCAAAGCCTATGTGCGGCCAATGCCGTCCACCTGGTGGAAAAACCTGCCGTTTTATCGCTTCTATATGCTGCGTGAAGGCACGGCGGTGCCGGCGGTCTGGTTCAGCCTTGAGCTGATGTACGGCGTTTTTGCCCTCAAGCACGGTCCGGAAACCTGGGCCAGCTTTGTCGGTTTCCTGCAAAACCCGATCATCGTGGTGCTGAACCTGATCGTGCTCGCGGCCGCGCTGCTTCATACCAAAACCTGGTTTGAACTGGCGCCAAAAGCGGCGAACATCATCGTTAAAGACGAAAAAATGGGGCCAGAGCCGGTAATTAAGGGGCTCTGGGCGGTGACGATTCTGGTCACTGTGGTCATTCTGTTTGTCGCACTGTTCTGGTAAGGAGACACCTGTGATCAATCCAAATCCAAAACGCTCTGACGAGCCGGTCTTCTGGGGTCTGTTTGGCGCAGGCGGCATGTGGAGCGCCATCATCGCGCCGGTCATTATCCTGCTGGTCGGCATTATGCTGCCGCTGGGGCTGTTCCCGGGCGATGCGCTGAGCTACGAACGCGTGCTGGCCTTTGCGAGCAGCTTTATCGGTCGCGTGTTCATCTTCCTGATGATCGTTCTACCGCTGTGGTGCGGCCTGCACCGCATTCACCATGCGATGCATGACCTGAAAATCCATGTACCAAACGGTAAATGGGTGTTCTACGGTCTGGCAACCATCCTGACCGTGGTGACGCTGATTGCGGTAGTCACCATCTGACGCTTCTGGCCCGCCATCCGGCGGGCCTGTTATTTCTGCATTTTTCCCACCAGCCACTGCGCAAACTCACGCATTGCGGGGGTTTCAGCCCGCGATTGGAGTCGCGTCAGCCAGTAACTGCCCAGGTCAATCTGCGTCGCAAACGGCTGCACGATGCGCTCGCTGTTCAGCAAATGGCTAAACATATCAACAGGCGCGATGGCAATCCCCACGCCCGCCTGAGCCGCCTCAAGCATGGTCACGGACGAATCAAATACCATCACCCGGTGCGTCGGTGAAGGAGGATGCTCACCCGCCGCCTGCATCCAGGCAACCCATTCGTCGCGCCGGTAGGAGCGCAGCAGGGTGAATTTCAGGATGTCTGCCGGGGTTTTTAGCACAGAGGCGATATCCGGCGTGCAAAGCGGAGCCAGCGGCGCAGGGCAAAGAAACTGCGCCTCGGTGCCATGCCATGCGCCTCCACCATAGCGAATGGTGTAATCCAGTCCTTCGGCGGCAGGATCGACACGGTTGTTATGCGTAGAAAGCTGCAGATCAATGTGCGGATAGCAGCGACGAAAATCCTCCAGCTGCGGAAAGAGCAACCCCGTCGCAAAGGTACCAACCACACCGATCTTCAGCTTCTCCATGGCAAGATGGTGAGTAAAGCGATCGAGCAGACCGGCGATACGATCGAACGAATCGTTGAGCACCGGCAGTAGATTCTCGCCTTCCGTAGTCAGCGTTAGCCCACGGGAAACGCGAATAAACAGCTGGCAGTGGAGGTGCTGCTCCAGCGCCTTCACGTGTTGGCTAATGGCAGAATGGGTCACATTGAGCTCAATGGCGGCATGCGTAAAACTAAGATGCCTGGCGGCCGCTTCGAAGGCACGAAGCGAGTTAAGAGGAAGATAGCTTCGCGTCATCTGTCGTTCCGTTAGAAAAATTAACAGCTAATGCTAAATTTAACCGTTTGTCAGCCACAGTCAAATCCCACAGACTACGCTCGTCTGATGGGCCCGGACACTCCCCTGAACCGCGATTATGGAAGATAACTGATGATCAAAAAATCCCTTTGCTGCGCCCTGCTGCTCGGCGTTTCATGTTCCAGCATTGCTGCGTCGATGTCAGAGAAACAGCTGGCTAACGTGGTGGAAAAAAACATTACCCCCCTGATGAAAGCGCAGTCCATTCCGGGCATGGCGGTTGCCGTGATCTACCAGGGCCAGCCGCACTATTTTACTTTTGGTAAAGCCGATGTTGCGGCGAACAAATCTGTTACCCCACAAACCCTGTTCGAACTGGGTTCTATCAGTAAAACTTTCACCGGCGTGCTGGGCGGCGATGCCATTGCCCGCGGTGAGATATCGCTGGGCGATCCGGTGACAAAGTACTGGCCTGAGCTGACGGGCAAGCAGTGGCAGGGAATTCGCATGCTGGACCTGGCAACCTATACCGCTGGCGGTCTGCCGCTGCAGGTACCGGATGAGGTCACTGATAACGCCTCTCTGCTGCGCTTTTACCAGACATGGCAGCCGCAGTGGAAGCCTGGCACCACGCGACTGTATGCGAACGCCAGCATCGGTCTGTTTGGCGCACTGGCAGTTAAACCTTCCGGCATGGGCTTTGAACAGGCCATGACGAAGCGGGTCTTTAAACCGCTCGGGCTCGACCATACGTGGATCAACGTTCCGAAAGCGGAAGAGGCACATTACGCCTGGGGATACCGCGACGGTAAAGCGGTCCACGTATCACCGGGGATGCTGGACGCCGAAGCCTACGGCGTGAAAACCAACGTGCAGGATATGGCAAGCTGGGTGGTGGCCAATATGGCTCCGGATAACATTCAGAATGCATCGCTTAAGCAGGGCATTACGCTGGCGCAGTCGCGCTACTGGCGCGTGGGGGCCATGTATCAAGGGCTAGGCTGGGAAATGCTTAACTGGCCGGTCGATGCCAAAACCGTGATTGAAGGTAGCGACAATAAGATCGCGCTGGCCCCCCTGCCCGCGAGAGAAGTGCATCCTCCGGCACCTCCGGTAAAAGCCTCATGGGTACACAAAACCGGCTCCACCGGCGGGTTTGGCAGCTATGTGGCCTTTATCCCGGAGAAGCAGCTTGGCATCGTGATGCTGGCGAACAAGAGCTATCCGAACCCGGCACGCGTTGAGACGGGATACCGCATCCTCGACGCGCTGCAGTAAAACATTGCCGGGTGGCGGCTTCGCCTTACCCGGCCGACAAAACCCACGGTGTGACGCCGCACAAAAACCTCATTTTCCTTGCTGTCATCTACACTTAACAGAAAACAGTAAGGAAACACCTATGCGCATTCTGCCTGTTATCGCCGCAGTGACAGCCGCGTTTTTAGTGGTTGCCTGCAGTTCCCCTACCCCGCCACCCGGCGTCACCGTCGTCACGCCTTTCGATTCACAACGCTTCCTTGGAACCTGGTATGAAATCGCCCGAATGGATCATCGGTTCGAGCGCGGTTTAGAAAAAGTCACAGCCCATTACAGTTCAATGGATGACGGCGGTATTCAGGTCGTTAACCGTGGTTACAACCCGGACCGGGCGATGTGGCAACAGTCGGTTGGCAAGGCGTACTTCACCGGCGACGCGAGCCGTGCCGCGTTGAAAGTCTCTTTCATCGGCCCGTTCTACGGTGGATATAACGTGATTGCACTCGACAGAGAATATCGTCACGCATTAGTGTGCGGGCCGGATCGCGACTACCTGTGGATACTCTCCCGCACCCCGACCATTTCACCTGAAATGAAACAGCAGATGCTGGACGTGGCGACCCGGCAAGGGTTTGATGTAGCGAAATTAGTTTGGGTTGAACAGCCGCATTAATGCGTGCTGAGCTTCAGGCCAACGATCCCGGCAACAATCAGGGCGAGGCTGGCAATACGCGCCAGACTCGCTGACTCTCCCAGCAACAGAATGCCGGTGATGGCCGCGCCTACCGCCCCAATTCCAGTCCAGACCGCATAAGCCGTCCCAACAGGCAGGGTACGCATTGCCCATGACAGCATGACAATACTGACAATCATTGCGGTAATGGTAATGACGCTGGGCGTCAGGCGGGTAAAACCGTGGGTATATTTCAGACCAATTGCCCAAACCACTTCGAGCAAACCGGCAATGAAAAGAATAATCCAGGACATTTCAGGCTCCTTAACTTAAGTACAAGTTGGGGCCGTCCCCGGTGAAAGAAGCGCTTACGGGTCGTCCCGAAAGGCAGAGATTACGCTCAATATTGTGGATAGAGTGCGCTTTTTTTTCAATCCCTTTGTGCTGAATATGTTAAGGCAAGAAATAGCCGCAGTATGGCGCGCAGTTCAGGCATTTATCACTCATCCGACTTCTCTATGATGATGTGCTTTCTGATGGCAGGAAGCCAAACCACTAGCCGACTGCGAATCCACTATGTTCAAAATTCTTTTGATTGACCGTTGCCACTTCACCCGTACGGGTTTTGAAGCATGGCTCAATCATTCTGGTCTTTTTCCGGGTCACTTCGTCGTGACCGGGTTAAATAATCTCTTCCTCGCCAGAGAGCATATCCTGCAGTGGAAACCGACGCTGGTTATCGCTGACTTACACGGTTTTCGACACGATTTTCATCATTTTCAGCAACTCTCTTCCCTGATGATTGCCAGCGAAACGCAGCCCTTTATTTTACTCCAGTCGGGCGAAGAACAAGACATGACAAACTACCTGACACAATTCCCGGTATGGGCTTCGCTGTTGAAAAATGCCGATTTAGAAGAAGTGGCGATGGTGATTAATGACGCGCTAACGTCATGCGCAAGCGTTGAAATGCCGCAGATTGTCGCCCCGCTGCTGACTCGTCAGGAGGAGAAAGTGCTAACGCTGTGGATGGACGGCGCGAGCAACCAGAAGATTGCCAGCCATTTAAGTATTAACGGAAAAACGGTTTATACCTACAAGCGTAATATCAGGATGAAGCTGCATATGGACACGCGCTATTCTCCGTTTTTATCCCTGCAGGAAGCAGAGAATTGACGGTACGGTAAGAGTGGTGCGCCGTACCGTCAGTGCGTCATTAGTTCTGAGCTTTAGTGGCTGCACCAGAAATAGCATTGCCACCATCGGAGATATCTTCCCCTACACCGCGGGTGGTATTACATGCAGTCAGTACAGAAGAGAGCACCAGAACAGAAAAGATCGCTGCAATTGTTTTCTTAACCATAATATCTTCCTTTTATAGCCAAAGTTGTTTTGTGTATAGCAACTTAAGGATAGACAAGATCCCGTCATTTGACGGCGCAGGAAGCATTTTTAAGAAAATTAGACGAAATTAGCTGGCTGCATTAGAAATGACGTGGCCAAGATCTTTGATGTCTTCACCCACGCCGCGCGCGGTATTGCATCCAGAAAGGAGTGCGCTGGTCAGCGCTAACAGAAGCAGAATTTTAACGGTACGTTTCATCATCCCTGCCTGCAAAAATCAGGCGCAGCGGGCGCTGCGCCTTTAATCATGACGTAAATTACTTCACGCGGGACACGTATTCGCCAGAGCGGGTATCCACTTTGATCACTTCGCCTGTCTGAACGAACAGTGGCACTTTAACCACAGCGCCGGTAGACAGTTTAGCTGGCTTACCGCCGGTACCTGCGGTGTCACCTTTCAGACCTGGATCGGTTTCAACGATTTCCAATTCTACGAAGTTTGGTGGGGTCACAGCGATAGGCTGGCCGTTCCACAGGGTCACGATGCACTCAGCCTGATCCAGCAGCCATTTAGCGCTGTCGCCTACCGCTTTCTCATCAGCAGACAGCTGTTCGAAAGTGGAGTTGTTCATGAAATGCCAGAACTCGCCGTCGTTGTACAGATAGGTCAGGTTCATATCAACAACATCAGCGCCTTCAGCGGAGTCAGTAGACTTGAAGGTTTTCTCAACACGGGTACCGGTCAGCAGACGGCGCAGCTTAACGCGTGCGAATGCCTGACCTTTACCTGGTTTAACGAATTCGCTGGCTTCAACCGCGTACGGTTCGCCGTCCATCATGATTTTAAGACCAGCACGAAAATCGTTGCTATAGTACGTTGCCATAAGGCCCTCTAAATTTGTTAACTGGTAGCTAAGCCACAAAATGGCGCATATTGTAACCCTAAACACCCCGTCCAGAGAAGATTGGTTATCGCAACTTGCCGATGTAATCACCAGTCCTGATGAATTGCTGCGTCTTTTAGACCTCGATCAACGCGAAGAGTTGCTTGCAGGCCGCGAGGCAAAGCGCCTTTTTGCCCTGCGCGTTCCCCGTGCGTTTGTGGCGCGGATGGAGAAAGGCAACCCCGACGATCCGTTATTAAAACAAACGCTTACTTCGCAGGATGAGTTTGTCACCGCGCCGGGTTACAGCACCGACCCGCTGGAAGAGCAGAACAGCGTGGTGCCCGGTTTACTGCATAAGTATCTCAACCGCGCCCTGCTGCTGGTCAAAGGCGGATGTGCGGTAAATTGTCGTTATTGCTTCCGCCGGCACTTCCCGTACGCCGAAAATCAGGGCAATAAACGCAACTGGCAGGTCGCGCTGGACTATATCGCCGCCCATCCGGAGCTGGATGAGATCATTTTTTCCGGCGGCGACCCGCTGATGGCGAAAGATCATGAGCTGGACTGGCTGCTGACGCAGCTTGAAGCCATCCCGCACATTAAGCGCCTGCGCATTCATAGCCGCTTACCGATTGTCATTCCGGCACGTATCACCGACGGCCTGGTGTCACGCCTTGAGCAGTCCCGCCTGCAGGTGCTGCTGGTGAACCATATTAACCACGCGAACGAAATTGACGATGCGTTTCGCGCGGGGATGGCGCGACTGCGTAAAGCGGGCGTGACGCTGCTGAACCAGAGCGTGCTGCTGCGCGGCGTGAATGACAGCGCCCGGGTGCTGGCGGATCTGAGCAATGCCCTGTTTGATGCAGGCGTAATGCCCTATTACCTGCACGTGCTGGATCGCGTTCAGGGCGCGGCCCATTTCATGGTGACGGACGAAGAAGCCCGGCAGATTATGCGCGAACTGTTAACGCTGGTTTCAGGCTATATGGTGCCGAAGCTGGCGCGCGAGATTGGCGGTGAGCCGAGCAAGACGCCGCTGGATTTGCAGCTGCGGCAGTGCTAGTTTCCCCTCACCCTCACCCTAACCCTCTCCCACAGGGAGAGGGAAAAGGCAATCAGTTCGGGCACTTATAGACCTGGCCATTCATCTGGCTGGCGGTCGGCACGAAGCTGGACAGCATACCCTGCGTTGGGCTGCTCACGCCGTAAATCACGTTACCGCCCATTGCCGCAGCCTGGTTACGCAGGGCATTCGCCGCACCGCGCATAGAGCCACCTTCTTCGCCATGCTGACCTGACATCCAGTTACTTTGCTCACCGGTTGCCGTGCCTAACAGCTGGCATTCACTACCCGGCTTATCTTCCACAAAGCGAACGCCCTGGCCCGCTGCCGACAGCTCATTGCTGGAGCTACAACCCGCCAGCAGCAATGCTGCCCCTACAATCCCTGCACAGACTTTTACGCGCATGTTATTCCTCGTTTTCAATAAGCTGGACAGTAGTTGTCCGTGTGTAAACCTTATACCTAAAAGATGACCAAAAGAAAAACGTTGAGCAATTCTGCGAGCCTGATTCCAGTCATCCCTTCCCTGATATCCTAAATGAATTCTGATATTGGCCTTTGGGATATCGTGTTTTCTTCTCCGATCGTTTTTAGTGATGCGACGTACAACTTTTGTACGCAACGAAAAGGAGGTTACATGAGTGCATCATCCTCAGGAGAGGAAAGAGTGACATGGGTGGGCTATCTGGCGTTTGTGCTGACCATCGTTTTTTTCTCCGGTTTTTTTGCAAAAAGCACCGACTGGTGGCGCGTACTGGACTTTACCGTCTTAAATGGCAGCTTTGGGCCGGTTAATGGCGCCCTGACGTTTCGCGGAACGGGCGGAACGGGAGCGAAAGACGGCTTCCTGTTTGCCCTTGAGCTGGCTCCCTCGGTCATCTTATCGCTCGGTATTATTGCCGTCACCGAAGGGCTGGGCGGGCTGCGTGCCGCGCAGCAGCTTATGACGCCTGTTTTACGTCCGCTGCTTGGTGTGCCGGGCGTTTGCTCTCTGGCACTGATTGCCAACCTGCAAAACACCGATGCAGCGGCAGGGATGACCAAAGAGTTAACCGATGAAGGCGCGATTACGGACCAGGAGCGCGCTATTTTCGCCACCTTCCAGACCAGCGGTAGCGCCATCATTACCAACTATTTTTCTTCCGGTGCCGCGCTCTTTACCTTTATAACCGTTCCGGTAATCACGCCGCTGGCCGTCATACTGGTGTTTAAATTTGTTGGCGCGAACGTCCTTCGCCTGTGGATCGCCCACATGGAAAATCATCTTCAGGAGGAAGAACATGATCGCCCAGCCGCGTAAAAATATCATGGATATGTTTATTGATGGCGCCCGCCGCGGCTTTACCATCGCCACCACCAGCCTGTTGCCGAACGTCGTCATGGCGTTTGTCATCATTCAGGCGCTCAAGGTCACCGGCCTGCTGGATATCGTCGGCAAGATATGTGAGCCGATTATGGCGCTGTGGGGCCTTCCGGGCGCGGCGGCAACGGTTCTTCTGGCCTCGGTGATGAGTATGGGGGGCGGCGTGGGCGTTTGCGCCAGCCTGGTCGCCGCCGGCACGCTCAACGGCCACGATGCCACCGTCCTGCTGCCCGCCATCTATCTGATGGGCAATCCGGTGCAAAACACCGGCCGCTGCCTGGGAACCGCCGGCGTGAACCCGAAATATTATCCGCATATTATTACTCTTTGCGTCATTAACGCCCTGATCTCAATGTGGGTGATGCAGCTACTCTTCTGAGGAGATTAAAATGGATTTTTCAGTGCTGAAACCCCACCTTTTCCGCAACGCACATCTGTACGCCCCGGAGGATAAAGGACGTTGCGATCTGCTGATCGCTGCGGGGAAAATCGTGGCGATCGAAAAAGCAGGCCACGAAACAACGAGGCCAGACTGCCCGGAAAGCGATCTCGCCGGGGCGGTGGTTTGCCCGGGGTTTATCGACCAGCATGTGCATTTGATCGGGGGCGGCGGTGAGGCAGGCCCTCACACCCGCACGCCAGAGGTTCGCTTGTCTGCACTCGTGGCCGCAGGCATCACCTCCGTTGTGGGCCTTCTCGGTACCGACGGCGTAACCCGCCATCCTGAATCGCTGCTGGCAAAAACGCGGGCGCTTGAACATGAAGGGATCAGCGCATGGATGCTGACGGGCGCGTACGGGCTGCCTTCGCCGACAATCACCGGCAGCGTAGAAAAAGACGTGGCGCTCATTGATAAAATTATCGGCGTGAAATGCGCAATCTCTGACCATCGCTCTTCCGCGCCCGCCGACCACCAGCTCGCCAGCATGGCTGCCCAGTCCCGCGTAGGCGGGCTGTTGGGTGCCAAAGCGGGCATATCCGTGTTTCACCTCGGCAACAGCCCAACGCTGCTGGAGCCGCTATTTAGCATCCTGAATAACGCCGACGTTCCCCGCGTAAAACTGCTGCCAACCCACGTTAACCGCGCCCAGGCGCTCTTCCATGCCGCACTGAACTATGCCCGTGAAGGCGGCTTTATCGATATCACGACCAGCATCAGCGAACCGATTGACGCCGCCAGCGCCGTCGTGATGGCCCTCGAGGCGCAGGTGCCGTTTAACCGGCTTACGCTCAGTTCGGACGGCAACGGCAGCCAGCCAAAATTTGATGAGAGCGGCAATCTGGTGGGTATGGGCGTGGCGGGGTTCGAGTCTCTGCTCGAAACGCTGCAGCAGCTGGTCAGCCGACATCAGCTGCCGCTGGAAGAGGCGCTTCTTCCGTTTACGCAAAACGTGGCGGCGTTTCTCGGTCTGGAGCATAAGGGACGGATCGCGCCCGGATGCGATGCCGATCTCCTGGTGCTGACGGATGACCTGAAGATCCGCGAAGTCTGGGCCAAAGGCCGCCAGATGGTGCGTGAAGGTGCCGTGTGCGTCAAAGGGACCTTCGAATAGCAAGCAATAAAAAACCCCGGGCATTTCTGCCCGGGGTTCGTTCTGAGAGGTTCAGAACAACATGATTACATCATGCCGCCCATTCCACCCATGCCGCCCATGCCTGCAGCACCTAAGTCAGGCGCATCGCCTTTTGGCAGGTCGGTCACCATGCACTCGGTGGTGATCATCAGACCCGCAACAGAGGCCGCGTACTGCAGAGCAGAACGGGTTACCTTAGTTGGGTCCAGGATACCGAAGTCGATCATGTTGCCGTATTCTTCAGTTGCCGCGTTGTAACCGTAGTTACCTTCGCCCGCTTTCACGTTGTTCGCCACCACAGATGGCTCTTCACCGGCGTTGGACACGATCTGACGCAGAGGCGCTTCCATTGCGCGCAGCGCAACTTTGATACCCACGTTCTGATCTTCGTTCTGAGCGGTCAGGCCAGCCAGTTTAGCGGCCACGCGCACCAGCGCAACGCCACCACCCGCAACCACGCCTTCTTCTACCGCAGCACGGGTCGCGTGCAGAGCATCGTCAACGCGTGCTTTTTTCTCTTTCATTTCAACTTCGGTCGCCGCACCGACTTTGATTACCGCAACGCCGCCAGCCAGTTTCGCTACGCGCTCCTGCAGTTTTTCACGGTCGTAGTCAGAAGTCGCTTCTTCGATCTGCTTACGGATCTGACCAACGCGGCCCTGAATAGCAGCTTCTTCACCCACGCCATCGATGATGGTGGTGGTGTCTTTGTTGATCACAACGCGTTTCGCCTGGCCCAGGTCTTCCAGGGTCGCTTTTTCCAGCTCCATACCGATCTCTTCAGAGATCACGGTACCGCCGGTCAGGGTAGCGATATCCTGCAGCATCGCTTTACGACGATCGCCGAAGCCAGGTGCTTTAACCGCAGCCACTTTCACGATGCCGCGCATGGTGTTAACCACCAGGGTCGCCAGCGCTTCGCCTTCAACGTCTTCAGCGATGATAACCAGCGGCTTACCTGCTTTCGCAACGGCTTCCAGCACTGGCAGCATTTCGCGGATGTTGGAGATTTTCTTGTCAGCCAGCAGGATGAACGGGCTTTCCAGCTCAACAGCGCCAGTCTCTGGCTTGTTGATGAAGTATGGGGACAGGTAACCGCGGTCGAACTGCATACCTTCAACCACGTCCAGTTCGTCTTCCAGACCGGTACCGTCTTCAACGGTGATCACGCCTTCTTTACCGACTTTATCCATCGCTTCTGCGATCAGTTTACCTACGGTTTCGTCGGAGTTAGCGGAGATGGTACCAACCTGAGCAATGGCTTTAGAGTCAGAGCACGGTACGGACAGCGCTTTCAGTTCTTCAACAGCGGAGGCGACAGCTTTGTCGATACCACGTTTCAGATCCATTGGGTTCATGCCCGCCGCAACGGCTTTCAGACCTTCAGTGATGATAGCCTGCGCCAGTACGGTCGCGGTGGTGGTACCGTCGCCTGCAGCGTCGTTCGCTTTAGAGGCCACTTCTTTCACCATCTGCGCGCCCATGTTTTCGAACTTGTCTTCCAGCTCGATTTCACGTGCAACAGAAACACCATCTTTAGTGATGGTTGGCGCGCCGAAGGATTTGTCCAGCACTACGTTACGACCTTTCGGACCCAGGGTCACTTTCACTGCGTCTGCCAATACGTTTACGCCGCGGAGCATTTTTACACGAGCGTCGTTACCGAATTTTACGTCTTTAGCTGCCATGTTCTTATTTCCTCAAATTCGTACAGTTTCGTGCGTAAATTACGCTTCAACAATTGCCAGAATGTCGCTCTCGGACATGATCAACACTTCTTCATTGTCGATCTTCTCGGATTTCACGCCGTAGCCATCGTTGAAAATGACGATGTCACCAACTTTAACGTCCAGCGGCTGCACAGTTCCGTTTTCCAGGATGCGGCCCTTACCGACAGCGATGATTTCGCCACGCGTTGATTTGGCTGCTGCAGAACCGGTCAGAACGATGCCGCCAGCAGACTTGGTTTCAACTTCTTTACGTTTGACGATCACACGATCATGTAACGGACGAATACTCATTGATAGCTCTCCTTTGAGAAAGTCATTATCAGTTATGGATGACGCCGGGCCGCACGCGGTTTTCCGGCTAGTGCCCTGAGAGATGGGGATAGCTTTTTCCCCCTTCAAGGGGGAATCGAAAAAAAATTTGCGAAAGTGTTACCATCGCCTCTCTTTGGATGGTGGCAGGACGATGGAAATGAGTGGACTCAAGCAGGAGTTGGGGCTGGCGCAGGGCATTGGCTTACTCTCAACATCTTTGTTAGGCACGGGCGTTTTTGCGGTTCCCGCGCTGGCGGCGCTAGTCGCGGGGAATAACAGCCTGTGGGCGTGGCCTGTGTTGATAGTGCTGGTTTTCCCGGTGGCAATTGTCTTCGCCATCCTCGGGCGGCATTTTCCCAGCGCGGGCGGCGTGGCGCATTTTGTTGGCATGGCGTTTGGTCCGCGCCTTGAGCGCGTCACCGGCTGGCTGTTTCTCTCCGTCATTCCGGTTGGCCTTCCGGCGGCGCTGCATATTGCGACCGGCTTTGGCCAGGCGCTGTTTGGCTGGCATGACGAGCAGCTGTTGCTGGCAGAACTGGGCACGCTGGCTATCGTCTGGTGGGTGGGCTCGCGCGGAGCCAGCTCCAACGCCAACCTGCAGACGCTGGTTGCGGTGCTGATTGTCGCGCTCGTTGCCGCTATCTGGTGGGCGGGCGATATCACAATAAAGGAAATTCCCTTTCCGGCGATAACAGACGTCGACCATTCACAGCTTTTCGCCGCGCTCTCCGTCATGTTCTGGTGTTTTGTGGGCCTGGAAGCCTTTGCCCATCTGGCGTCGGAATTTAAGCAGCCTGAACGTGATTTCCCCCGCGCGCTGATGATCGGCCTGCTGCTGGCGGGTACGGTCTACTGGGCGTGTACCGTGCTGGTATTACACTTCAAGGCTTTCGGAGCCGATTTCGCCGCCGCGGCATCGCTGCCGGGCATTGTGGTTGAACTGTTCGGTGTGAAAGCGCTGTGGATCGCCTGCGTCATCGGCTATCTGGCCTGTTTTGCCAGCCTGAATATTTATATCCAGAGCTTTGCCCGGCTGGTGTGGTCGCAGGCGCTCGACAAACCTGAGAATCGCCTCGCGCGCCTGTCTAAACGCCAGCTTCCGCTGAATGCCCTGAATGCCGTGCTGGGCTGCTGCGTCCTAAGTTCGCTGTGTATTTACGCGCTGGATATCAATCTGGACGCGCTGATCGTTTACGCCAACGGCATTTTCATCATGATCTACCTGCTGTGCATGCTGGCGGGCTGTCGTCTTCTGAAAGGTCGCTACAAAGCACTGGCGGTCGTCGGAGGTGTGCTTTGCCTGCTGTTGCTGGCGATGGTGGGATGGAAGAGTCTGTACGCGATTGTCATGCTGGCAGGGCTGTGGCTGTTTTTAGCGAAACGGCAGAATACGTAGGCCCGGTAAGCGAAGCGCCACCGGGCACAAAAATCACCGATCGTCTTTATGATCTAACCGGTCGCGCTGGTCATCCTTGCGCTGATACTCCCCTTCAAACGTATCGCCCGGCCCGGTGCTGAACCCGCCACCCGGCATGCGGCTGAAACGCAGATGCGGCAGCAGCTTCATGGTCAGGTGCTTCTGCACCGGCGGTAACAGCAGCAACAGGCCGAGGAAATCGGTAAAGAACCCCGGCAGGATCAGCAGCAGGCCCGCAATAATCAGCGACACGCTTTTGATCATCTCGGCTGCCGGACTCTCGCCCGCGGCCATCTTCTGCTGCATTAACAGGAAATTTTTGAAACCCTGATTACGCACCAGCGACATACCGATGACGGAGGTGAAGATCACCAGAATCAACGTCAGCAGCACGCCCAGCACGTGGGCAACCTGAATGAAAATCGAAATCTCAATGTAAACATAGAGAAAGAAAGCAATAAACGGTATCCAGCGCACTGGCATCTCCTGTAGGGCAGGCGCCATCTGGCCCCTGTCTGAATGTGTTCGCAAAACGCGTTTTTTAGAGATGGCGACGTTTAGCCAAAATTCAATCGGTTTGCACGGATATTTTTTTCGGAAATATTAAAGCGGTGACACATTTCACAGATTAATAATTATCATGGAATCGGGACGATAATAAGTGATCCAGCTTACGGCAATTCGCTATCATCAGCATATGATCTCGAGCATCTGGCCGATTGAGGGAATAATCGTCGGTCAGAAAATATTCAAAACCACATATATACTGTGTGTTTAGTACAATCCATCGGCAGCTTGAAAAGAAGGTTCACATGTTAAACAACATTCGTATCGAAGAAGACTTGTTGGGTACCAGGGAAGTTCCAGCGGATGCCTACTACGGTGTTCACACTCTGAGAGCGATTGAAAACTTCTACATCAGCAACAGCAAAATCAGCGACATCCCTGAGTTTGTCCGTGGCATGGTGATGGTGAAGAAAGCCGCAGCACTGGCAAACAAAGAGCTGCAGACCATTCCTAAGAGCGCTGCAAATGCGATTATCGCCGCGTGCGATGAAGTGCTGAACAACGGCAAATGCATGGATCAGTTCCCGGTTGACGTCTACCAGGGCGGCGCGGGCACCTCCGTCAACATGAATACCAACGAAGTGCTGGCAAACATTGGCCTGGAGCTGATGGGACACCAGAAAGGTGAATACCAGTACCTCAACCCGAACGATCACGTTAACAAGTGTCAGTCTACCAACGACGCCTACCCAACCGGCTTCCGCATCGCGGTGTATGCCTCCGTGGTGAAACTGGTGGACGCAATCAACCAGCTGGGCGATGGCTTCCAGCGTAAAGCGGTTGAGTTCCAGGATATCCTGAAAATGGGTCGTACCCAGCTGCAGGACGCAGTACCCATGACCCTCGGTCAGGAATTCCACGCGTTTAACGTGCTGCTGAACGAAGAGACCAAAAACCTGCTGCGTACCTCCGAGCTGCTGCTGGAAGTGAACCTGGGCGCCACCGCCATCGGTACACGCCTGAACACCCCGGATGGCTATCAGCAGCTGGCGGTACAGAAGCTGGCTGAAGTGTCCAACCTGCCGGTTGTGCCTGCAGAAGACCTGATTGAAGCGACCTCCGACTGCGGCGCCTACGTCATGGTTCACAGCGCCCTGAAACGTCTGGCGGTGAAACTGTCCAAAATTTGTAACGACCTGCGCCTGCTCTCTTCCGGTCCGCGCGCTGGCCTGAATGAAATCAACCTGCCAGAACTGCAGGCGGGTTCATCCATCATGCCGGCCAAGGTGAACCCGGTCGTGCCAGAGGTGGTGAATCAGGTTTGCTTCAAAGTCATCGGTAACGACACCACCGTGACCATGGCCTCTGAAGCGGGTCAGCTGCAGCTGAACGTGATGGAGCCAGTGATTGGCCAGGCGATGTTTGAATCCATTCATATCCTGACCAACGCCTGCTACAACCTGCTGGAAAAATGCATCAACGGTATCACCGCGAATAAAGAAGTGTGTGAAGGCTACGTCTATAACTCCATCGGGATCGTCACCTACCTCAACCCGTTCATCGGCCACCACAACGGCGATATTGTCGGTAAGATCTGTGCCGAAACCGGTAAGAGCGTGCGTGAAGTCGTGCTGGAGCGCGGACTGTTGACCGAAGCTGAGCTGGACGATATCTTCTCGGCCCAGAACCTGATGCACCCGGCGTATAAAGCGAAACGATATACCGATGAAAGCGAACAGTAACAGTTCAGGCTAAGCTTCCGAAAGGCACGTCACTTGTGACGTGCCTTTTTTCTTTTTAAGCATTACCAATTACACAACATTTCAATATCAACTTGTTAATAAACAAGGAAGGCACTTATGTTTGGAGCAGAACTCGTCATCGTCTTGTTGGCGATTTATTTGGGCGCACGACTCGGGGGGATCGGCATCGGTTTTGCCGGGGGTCTCGGGGTGCTCGTTCTTACCCTTATCTTTCAGATTAAACCCGGCGCAATCCCTTTTGACGTTATCGAAATCATCATGGCTGTTATTGCGGCTATCGCGGCCATGCAGGTCGCAGGCGGTATGGACTACCTGGTGAGCCTGGCGGAGCGTATGCTGCGCCGCCATCCAAAATACATTACCTTCCTTGCCCCGCTGGTGACCTGGTTTATGACCATTCTCGCCGGTACGGGCCACACCGCCTTCTCTACGCTGCCAGTGATTACTGAAGTGGCGAAGGAACAAGGTATTCGCCCGTCGCGTCCGCTCTCTATTGCCGTCGTCGCGTCCCAGATTGCGATTACCGCCTCGCCGATTTCCGCTGCGGTGGTCTTCTTCGCCGGTATCCTTGAGCCGATGGGCGTGAGCTACCTGACGCTGCTGGCGATCTGTATTCCGGTGACGCTGATTGCGGTCATGATCACCGCCGTGCTGTGTAATTTCCTTGGTGCCGAGCTGAAAGACGATCCGGTTTACCAGGAACGCCTGGCGAAAGGTGAAGTGAAGCTGCGCGGCAGCCAGGTCTTCGAGCTGAAGCCACACGCAAAACGCTCCGTGCTGCTGTTCCTGATCGGTATTGTCGCGGTCATGTTCTACGCGACCGCCATCAGCGACACCGTGGGCCTGATCCAGAACCCGGTCCTGCCGCGTAACGAAGCGATTGTGGTGTTCATGCTGACCATCGCAACGCTGATTAGCATCACCTGTAAAATTGACACCAGCGAAGTGCTGAACGCCAGCACCTTCAAGTCCGGTATGAGCGCCTGCGTGTGCGTATTGGGCGTAGCCTGGCTCGGTGATACCTTCGTGAAAGCGCACATCAGCGACATCCAGACCGTTGCCGGCGACCTGCTGCACAACTATCCGTGGCTGCTGGCCGTCGTGCTGTTCTTTGCGGCGACCCTGCTCTACTCTCAGGCCGCCACCACCAAAGCGCTGATGCCTGCGGCTCTGATGCTGGGTGTGACGCCGCTGACGGCAATTGCCTCTTTCGCGGCGGTTTCTGCGCTGTTCGTATTGCCAACCTACCCAACCCTGCTGGCGGCGGTTGAAATGGATGACACAGGTTCAACGCGTATCGGTAAGTACGTGTTTAACCACGCGTTCCTGATCCCGGGCGTCGTCGCTATTACGCTTTGCGTGATCCTCGGCTTTATCATCGGCGGCATTGTGCTGTAAACGGATTGCCGTTGTAAAAATAGTTAAAATCGGGCCGCTCTGCGGCCCGTTTCATTAATGACCAACTGCCTTGCGTGATATAGTGAAGACTTTCGTGATGAGGAGGTCGACTTGTGAACACGCCTGATGCTGTTGTCGTACTGTGCACCGCCCCTGATGAAGCCACTGCCCAGGATCTCGCCGCCAAAGTGCTGGCCGAAAAACTGGCTGCCTGCGTGACGCTCCTCCCCGGAGCCACCTCCCTTTATTACTGGGAAGGCAAGCTGGAGCAGGAGTACGAAGTCCAGATGTTGCTCAAAACCAATCCGGCGAATCAGCAGGCGCTTCTCGACTGCCTCAAATCTCATCATCCTTACCAAACTCCGGAACTGCTGGTGCTGCCAGTGGTCCACGGCGATAACGACTATCTCTCATGGCTCAACGCTTCCTTACGCTGATCCTGCTGCTGTGCAGCACGTCAGCTTTTGCCGGGTTGTTTGACGCACCCGGCCGTTCGAACTTTATTCCTGCCGACCAGGCGTTCGTTTTCGACTTTCAGCAAAACAAGCACGATCTCAATCTTACCTGGCAGGTGAAAGAAGGTTACTACCTCTACCGCAAGCAGGTGAGCATTACGCCTGCCCAGGCGAAGGTGGGCGCACTGCAGATGCCCGCGGGCGAGTGGCACGAGGACGAGTTTTACGGTAAGAGTGAAATCTACCGCCAGCGCTTAAGCGTGCCCGTTACGGTGAATCAGGCCGATAAAGGTGCGACCCTGACGGTGACCTATCAGGGGTGCGCGGATGCCGGATTCTGCTATCCGCCTGAAACGAAGGTCGTTCCGCTCAGCGAAGTTAAGGCTGCCGCCGATTTCTCCCCTCTCCCCTCTGGGGAGAGCGGTAAAAGTGAAGCCGCGTCAGACCTTCCGTTCTCCGCGCTGTGGGCCTTACTGATCGGCATCGGCATCGCCTTTACGCCGTGCGTCCTGCCGATGTACCCGCTCATTTCCGGCATCGTGCTGGGCGGCAAACAACGCCTCTCTACCGCCCGCGCGCTGCTGCTGGCCTTCATCTACGTGCAGGGTATGGCGCTGACATACACCGCGCTCGGCCTTGTGGTTGCCGCTGCCGGGTTACAGTTCCAGGCCGCACTGCAGCATCCTTACGTCCTTATTGGCTTGTCGGTGGTGTTTATCCTGCTGGCGCTGTCGATGTTTGGCCTGTTCACGCTGCAGCTGCCCTCCTCGCTGCAAACCCGCTTAACGCTGATGAGTAACCGTCAGCAGGGCGGTTCGGCAGGCGGGGTGTTTGCGATGGGCGCGATAGCAGGGCTGATCTGCTCCCCCTGCACCACCGCGCCGCTGAGCGCCATCCTGCTGTATATCGCCCAGAGCGGCAACATGTGGCTCGGCGGCGGTACGCTGTACCTTTACGCGCTGGGCATGGGCCTGCCGCTGATTCTGGTGACGGTGTTCGGCAACCGTCTGCTGCCGAAGAGTGGCCCGTGGATGGAGACGGTAAAAACGGCGTTTGGCTTTGTGATTCTGGCGCTGCCTGTGTTTCTGCTGGAGCGCATCATCGGTGACGCCTGGGGCATTCGCCTGTGGGCAATGCTCGGCGTGGCCTTCTTCGCCTGGGCATTTATCGTCAGCCTGGGCGCAAAAAAAACGTGGATGCGCCTGGTGCAAATCCTCCTGCTCGCCGCCGCGCTGGTGAGCGTGCGTCCTCTTCAGGACTGGGCGTTCGGCTCGCCGGTAGGCCAGACGCAGGCGCATCTGAACTTCATCCAGATTAAGAACGTTGATGAGCTCAACAGCGCGCTCGCACAGGCAAAAGGCAAACCGGTGATGCTCGATCTCTATGCCGACTGGTGCGTTGCCTGCAAAGAGTTTGAGAAATATACCTTTAGCGATCCGCAGGTGCAAAGTGCCCTGAAAGAGACCGTTTTGCTTCAGGCGAACGTGACCGCCAATAATGCGCAGGATAAGGCTCTGCTGAAGCAGCTTAACGTGCTCGGGCTGCCAACCATTCTGTTCTTCAATCAGCAGGGTCAGGAGCAGCCAGAACAGCGTGTAACCGGGTTTATGGATGCAGCGGCATTTAACGCGCATTTGCGCAATCGCCAACCGTAAACAACACTTTAAACGGGACAAACCGTTGGGAATAGCGGAGGAGATAACCGTGCAACGTGAAGACGTACTGGGACAAGCCCTGCAATTACTTGAGATTCAAGGGATCGCCAGCACCACGCTTGAGATGGTCGCCGACCGTATCGATTACCCTCTGGACGAGCTTACCCGCTTCTGGCCCGATAAAGAGGCGCTGCTCTATGACGCCCTGCGCTACCTCAGCCAGCAGGTGGATATCTGGCGCAGGCAGTTGATGCTGAATGAAGAGCTCACGGCAGAGCAAAAGCTGCTGGCGCGTTATACCGCCCTGACGGAATGCGTCAGCAACAACCGCTATCCGGGCTGTCTGTTCATTGCCGCCTGTACGTACTTCCCCGATCCAGGCCACCCCATCCATCAGCTGGCGGATCAGCAAAAACGTGCGGCGCATGATTTTACCCACGAACTGCTGACCACGCTTGAAGTGGATGACCCGGCGATGGTGGCGAAGCAGATGGAGCTGGTGCTGGAAGGTTGCCTGAGCCGCATGCTGGTGAACCGTAGTCAGGCGGATGTGGATACTGCTCACCGTCTGGCGGAGGACATTCTGCGCTTCGCCCAGTGCCGTATGGGCGGGGCACTGACTTAAGCGAACCTGTTAAATTCGACGTATTCGGCGCGTAAACCGCCAGATTGCCGCAAACTTAAGCAGTTGAACAGCTTTTCCCGAAATAATGTTGACGCTCGAGCGTGATTGCGGTTTAATGCGCTCCGTTGCCCGGATAGCTCAGTCGGTAGAGCAGGGGATTGAAAATCCCCGTGTCCTTGGTTCGATTCCGAGTCCGGGCACCACTCATTTGGAACCCTCGCTTAGGCGGGGGTTTTTGCTTTTTAGGTCAACAACTTGTTGGTTTACCAGTAGTTACCTCTTTTTAATTTCCTCCGGCCCCGCTACCCGGTGGTACAGAAAGGTGGTACAAAATGGGCATTATGATACAGCCAACAAAGAACTGCTTCGGCGTTTACCTCGTCCGTAAGGCCGTCCCAAAACACCTGCAAGGCATCCTCAATAAACGTGAGATCAAGTTTACCCTTGATACCAAAGACGTAAGGGAGGCCAGAGAACGAGCACCCGCAAAAATCATTCAGATCGACATGATGCTAAGGCTGGCAGAAAAGCAGCTTGAAGCGGAAGAGTCATTAACTGATGCCGATATCGAGATGATCGCTGATGTATGGGCTTCACGTGCCATGCAGAATGACGAGCTAATCCGGGAGCGATACATCATTGAAGACGTACTCAATGGTAAAACAGGAATGTTCCACTCGCCGGAAAACGACATAATTCACGACTGGCTGGAAGACAGCAAACGCAAGCCCCTCTACAAATCAGAAGCATTGCAGACTGAATGTGACGAATCCATCTGCAAAATGATGACCGTATGATAGTTAGTGTTTGATTTAAAAGCTTTTGAGGTTAGGTGTTCGCACCAGGAATGACCGTGCTTGTCAACTAAGTGCACAGTGACAACCTAACCTCACCTCCTGCCTTGATGTATGCAATAAAACTATCTGGTGTACGAGCCAGAATTAGTAGTTAAAGGCGTACTATCATAAAAAACATCATTTACCAGGAACCGTTTCAGACAACCTTTTTTTAAAATAATCATGTGCTGATGAAGAGATATCGTTCCCCATAAACGTACGTTCTAGCTCAGAAGCGGCAATCAGGGCAGAACCAGACCCAAAAAAAGGATCACATACAGACTCACCCTGAATGGTACTTTGCTCGATCAAAATCTTAATGAGATCAACTGGTTTTTCAGTCGGATAACCACGCATAACTCTCTTGGCTTCTAAAATATCGGGTATGCCTAAGTTATTGAGTTTTCTCTTCCCTTTCTCGAAAAACAGGACAAATTCGTACTTGGCGCGGTAATGGTACCCCATACCGATGGCCATCTTGTTCCAAACGATCGGCTTCCAGAACTTAAACCCAACCTCTTCGGCAACTGGCTTCAAATGAAACATCGTTTCCTGATCACAGAAAATGTACAAATGACGATTATTTTTCAAAACTCGGTACATTTCAGTCAGCAGCTCTCCAAATCTACTATTTGGAAAGATTGCAAACCATTCATTACTCGAAGATTTACTAACTTTTAATCGTGTTGTTGTACCGATTTTTCTATGTTTTTCTAGGGATTCATACGGAGGGTCTGTGACAAACAGATCAACACTCCCAGAAGGGAGTGTCTTCAACCACTCGACTGCATCTAATTGATTTAAAATCATTAAGTTTTCACTGTATTACACAATCTCTGTTTGGTGAGATCGACCGGAGATGGTTGTCCTGTATCAACTCCGCGACAGTCAATACAATAACTCTGAGCACCATCAGGATTTGACGCTGTGACTCGGGCATCAGTAGTGCCAAAATCCTCAGGGTAACGTCGGAAGACGTGCTGAACCCCATGCGTAGCTGAACACAACGGGCAGCTTTTATGTTTCCCATCAGCAGTCCAAATCCCGCGGTTCAGTACCTTACCACAACAACTACATTTCGCCATCTGTAACTCCTTTACAAACCTGATAAAAATGATTCGCTCGTAAGAGAAATCCTGAAATCTAACTTTATCGAGGATTGACTAAACTTAGTCAACTATTAACGGCCCCAAATTTTTGGGGGTTATCACATAAAATAAACGTTCATGATTTCCCGCTAAGAAAGCTTGAGTAATGGTACAGAGCGGTGGTACATTCGGAATTGAAACGTGTGGGTAACTTACCGTTATTCGGTGATTTCATTGTTTTAGAAACGAATCCTTGGTTCGATTCCGAGTCCGGGCACCACTATTTAAAGAACCCAGCCTATGGCTGGGTTTTTGCTTTTCTGCGTTTATCAAAACCTTCCCTGCTTTTATTCCAGTAAGATCGTGTGGCCTAATTTGCCCGCTGGCGCTGCGCTTACCGGGCCTACAAAGCCACCCGGCATCATTTCTGACGCACAAAGCAAAAAACCCCGCACCTTTCGGTACGGGGTTCTTCTTAATTGATGCCTGGCAGTTCCCTACTCTCACATGGGGAGACCCCACACTACCATCGGCGCTACGGCGTTTCACTTCTGAGTTCGGCATGGGGTCAGGT
>NZ_JAHEVU010000005.1:0-271018 GCF_018597345.1 Enterobacter quasimori
ATGTCGCATTTGTTCAGGAACACGATGATGAAAGGAACGCCTACCTGACGACCCAGCAGGATGTGCTCACGAGTCTGAGGCATTGGGCCGTCAGTTGCAGCAACAACCAGGATCGCGCCGTCCATCTGCGCAGCACCGGTGATCATGTTTTTAACATAGTCGGCGTGGCCTGGGCAGTCTACGTGTGCGTAGTGGCGAGTCGGGGTGTCGTACTCAACGTGGGAGGTGTTGATGGTGATACCACGCGCTTTTTCTTCTGGTGCGTTATCGATCTGGTCGAATGCGCGAGCAGAACCACCGTAGGTTTTTGCCAGAACGGTAGTGATTGCAGCGGTCAGCGTTGTTTTACCATGGTCAACGTGGCCGATAGTACCGACGTTAACGTGCGGTTTTGTACGTTCAAACTTTTCTTTAGACATCGATTGTCCCTCTAAGACACGGATAAATCGGTGATATCACCACATCAACCAGGCGAAATGCCTGAACTGTTGAATACATTTAAATTGAAACAGAGAGAAACGGGAGGAGAAGTGAAGTGGTGCTGATACCCAGAGTCGAACTGGGGACCTCACCCTTACCAAGGGTGCGCTCTACCAACTGAGCCATATCAGCACGTATTGGAGCGGGCAGCGGGAATCGAACCCGCATCATCAGCTTGGAAGGCTGAGGTAATAGCCATTATACGATGCCCGCATCCTGAAACTCGGCTACCCAGTTCTTTCTGTAACAAAAAAAGAGATTTCTCTCTTTTCATGTTCGAGCTGGTTAATTTTTCCAACCAGCTCCGGCGGCATTTACGCTGCCAGAAAGTGGTGGTGGGGGAAGGATTCGAACCTTCGAAGTCTGTGACGGCAGATTTACAGTCTGCTCCCTTTGGCCGCTCGGGAACCCCACCGGACTTGATGGTGCCGACTACCGGAATCGAACTGGTGACCTACTGATTACAAGTCAGTTGCTCTACCTACTGAGCTAAGTCGGCATCAAGTAGCGCGCATTCTATGGAGACATGCGCATTCATGCAACTAAAAAATTGCATAAAACGTTCTTTCGCTCACATTTTATGCGAAACCAGTGCTAACCGCTTTAAATTCATCCGCTCGCGGTCAAATATTCAACATGAACCCCTGATTTACCCCTTCTATACCGTACCGTGATACCTCCCGCGTAAAGCATCGCTTTCCCATATTTTTTCTTATTATTCCTGTCATCTGGTGTTAACCTCCTGCCCATTGTCCAAAATTAACTATGTGAAGAGCCATGACCCGGCAGTTTTGTGCTGGCTTACAGAAGCAGGCTTATGAGCAAAAAAGAGCAAACGTTAATGACACCTTATCTTCACTTTAACCGCAGCCAGTGGGCTGCCCTGCGTGATTCCGTTCCTATGACGCTGACGGAAGGTGAAATCGCACGGTTAAAAGGGATAAACGAAGATCTGTCCCTGGAAGAGGTGGCAGAAATTTATCTTCCCCTCTCTCGCTTGCTTAACTTCTATATAAGCTCGAACCTCCGCCGCCAGGCGGTACTGGAGCAGTTCCTCGGTACTAACGGTCAGCGTATTCCTTATATCATCAGTATCGCGGGCAGCGTGGCAGTGGGTAAAAGCACCACCGCGCGCGTGTTACAGGCGTTACTGAGCCGCTGGCCAGAACACCGCAGCGTGGAACTGATTACCACCGACGGCTTCCTGCATCCTAATGAAGTATTGAAAGAACGCGGGTTGATGAAGAAGAAAGGCTTCCCGCTCTCGTATGATATGCATCGTCTGGTGAAATTCGTCTCTGATCTGAAATCGGGCGCGCCTAACGTCACTGCGCCGGTTTACTCACACCTGATTTACGACCGTATCCCGGATGGAGACAAAACGGTTGTGCAGCCAGACATCCTGATTCTGGAGGGGCTAAACGTGCTGCAAAGCGGAATGGATTATCCCCACGACCCGCATCACGTCTTTGTTTCCGACTTTGTTGATTTCTCTATCTATGTTGATGCGCCGGAAGATCTGCTGAAAAGCTGGTATATCAACCGCTTCCTGAAGTTCCGCGAAGGGGCGTTCACCGATCCTGATTCCTACTTCCATAATTACGCCCAGCTCTCTAAAGAAGAGGCGATCAACGTCGCAACGGGACTGTGGAATGAGATCAACTACGTGAACCTGAAAGAGAACATCCTGCCAACACGTGAGCGCGCCAGCCTGATCCTCACCAAGAGTGAGAAACATGCTGTCGACCAGATCCGTCTACGGAAGTCATAACGCAGATATAAAAAAACCGGCTTCACGCCGGTTTTTTTCTTTACGCATGCGGCTTTTCGCCATTTTCATCCTGATCGACCGCGAAGCAGGCCACCAGCTGTCCACGATAATCCTTCAACTGTGGCTGCAACTGCGTGCAGGGTCCGAAGCGTCGGCTACAGCGGGCATTGAACGCACATCCCGGAGGCGGATTCAGCGGGCTTGGCAGCTCGCCGGTCAGCTTAATGCGCTCACGGCGATCGTCCGGGTTCAGGCGCGGCGTCGCAGACAGCAGTGCCTGGGTATACGGGTGACGAGGATTATTGAAAATCTGCTCTTTCGTCCCCTTCTCCACGCAGCGCCCTAAGTACATCACCATCACTTCATCGGCAATGTGCTCCACGACAGACAAATCATGTGAAATGAACACATACGACAGCCCCAGATCCTGCTGCAGATCCATCATCAGGTTCAGCACCTGCGCGCGTACGGATACGTCGAGCGCAGAAACAGGCTCATCGGCAATCACGACGTCCGGGTCGAGCATCAGACCGCGGGCGATGGCGATACGCTGACGCTGGCCGCCCGAGAACATATGCGGATAGCGATCGTAATGCTCAGTTTTCAAACCCACTTTCGCCATCATCGCCAGCGCTTTCTCACGACGCTGCTCTTTGCTCAGGCTGCTGTTGATCAGCAGCGGCTCTTCCAGAATTTGCCCCACTTTTTTGCGCGGGTTCAGTGAACCGTACGGGTTCTGGAACACAATCTGGATTTTCTGGCGACGCAGCTTCTGCGCCTGCGGGTCGTGCTTGAGCAGATCCTGCCCCTGATAGTACAGCTCACCGCCGGTCGGCACTTCAATCATCGTCAGCAGACGCCCCAGCGTCGATTTGCCACAGCCGGACTCCCCCACCACCGCGAGCGTTTTACCGCGCTCGAGGGTAAAGGAGACACCGTCCAGCGCTTTGACCAGGCGCTCGGGAGCGAATAAGCCCTTCTTCACCGGGTAGTGTTTTTTCAGGTCGATGGCCTGCAACAGCAGTTGTTGCGTACTCATAGTGTTGGCCTCCCGGCATCATCGAGTGGGTAGTGGCATTTGGACTGGCGACCGTCGGCCAGCAGATTCAGCTCTGGCTCGTCGACGCGGCATTTATCCGTCGCATACGGACAGCGCGGGTTAAGCAGACAGCCCTGCGGACGGTCATATTTACCCGGTACAACCCCCGGAAGCGAGGCCAGACGCGCTTTATCCTGCGCAAATTCCGGCAGCGCGCGCAGCAGAGCCTGCGTATACGGATGACGAGGGGCACGGAAGATATCGTGCGAACTTCCGGTCTCCACCACCTGGCCTGCGTACATCACGATGATTTTGTGTGCCGCTTCAGCCACCAGCGCCAGATCGTGCGTAATCAGCACCAGCGCCATATTCTCTTTCTGCTGCAGCTCCAGCAGCAGCTCGATGATTTGCGCCTGGATGGTTACATCCAGCGCGGTTGTCGGTTCATCGGCGATCAGCAGTTTTGGCCGACAGGCAATTGCCATGGCGATCATTACGCGCTGGCTCATCCCGCCGGATAGCTGGTGCGGATACACATCCAGACGCGATGCCGGATCGGGAATACCCACCTGCGTCAGCAGATCGATAGCGCGCTGACGACGGGTTTGCTTGTTCCCCCCCTGATGCACCTTGATGGCTTCCATAATCTGGAACCCCACGGTGTAACACGGGTTCAGGCTGGTCATTGGGTCCTGGAAGATCATCGCCACTTCCGCGCCCACCAGCTGGCGGCGCTGCTTCTCGGAAATGCGCTGCAGATCCTGACCATTAAATTCCAGGCTTTCCGCCATTACGCGGCCGGGATAGTCAATCAGCCCCATGATTGCCAGAGAGCTTACTGACTTACCGGAACCGGACTCCCCGACGATACCAACCACTTCGCCCTGATTTACGCTGTAGCTGATGCGGTCCACGGCGCGAAACGGTGTGCCTTCGTCGCCGAAGTGCACCGATAATTTATCTACATTTAATAACGCCATCTCGTGCCTCTTACTGCTTCAGTTTGGGATCAAGCGCATCACGCAGGCCATCACCCATCAGGTTAAATGCCAGCACCGTCAGCAGAATCGCCAGACCCGGGAAGGTGACGACCCACCAGGCGCTTTGCGCGAACTGCAACACGTCGGAGAGCATAGTGCCCCACTCCGGTGTTGGCGGCTGCGCACCCATGCCAAGGAAGCCAAGAGCGGCCATATCGAGAATGGCGTTAGAGAAACCGAGCGACGCCTGAACAATCAGCGGCGCAAGGCAGTTAGGCAGAATATTGACGAACATCTGGCGCATTGCACCCGCACCCGCCACGCGAGAAGCGGTGACGTAGTCTCGATTCACCTCGACCAGGACGGCCGCACGGGTTAATCGGACATAGTGCGGCAGCGCAACGAACGTCAACGCCAGGGCAGCATTGCCTATCGAAGGTCCAAAGACCGCCACCAGCACCAGCGCCAGCAGCAGGCTTGGCAATGCCAGCATGATGTCGACGATACGCATAATGACGTTATCAACGATACCGCCGAAGTAGCCAGCCACCAGTCCGAGCACAACGCCCATGATCAGCGACAACACAACAACGAGGCAGCCCACCAGCAGCGACAGACGCGCGCCGTACATCAGACGCGACAGCACGTCGCGGCCCACATCATCGGTACCGAGCAGGTGCGTCAGGCTGCCGCCGTCCTGCCAGGCAGGTGGCGCGAGCAGCGCATCACGGAACTGATCGGCCGGGTTATAGGGCGCGAGCACGTTCGCAAACACCGCAATGAGGATCATGATGGTGACATACACCAGCCCTACCACCGCGCCTTTGTTGCGCTTGAAGTAGTGCCAGAACTCCTGCAGCGGCGTCATAGGCACCGGTGCAGAGACCACTTTATTTTGAGTGACTTGTGACATGATGGTCCCTTACTTCTTATGACGAATACGCGGGTTCACCACGCCGTACAGCAAATCGACCAGCAGGTTGACGAGGATAATCATCGTCGCAACCAACAGTACACCGCCCTGCACAACCGGATAGTCACGGCGCTGCAGCGCGTCAATCAGCCAGCGCCCAAGGCCCGGCCAGGAGAAGATGGTTTCCGTCAGGATCGCCCCTGCAAGCAGCGTCCCTACCTGCAGACCGATAACGGTCACCACCGGCAGCATGGCGTTACGCAGGGCATGAACGATGATGACGCGCATGCGGGTTAACCCTTTGGCGCGCGCGGTACGGATGTAATCTTCGCCCAGCACTTCCAGCATGGAGGAACGGGTCATACGCACGATCACCGCCAGAGGAATGGTGCCCAGCACCATCGCAGGCAGGATCATGTGCGCGACGGCATCAATGAAGTTGCCCTCTTCGCCCCAGATAGCCGTGTCGATCAGCATAAAGCCGGTGAGCGGGTTGGTATCATCAAGGAAGACCATATCGCTGACGCGCCCGGAGACCGGGGTTAGGTTCAATTGCACTGAGACCAGCATGATCAGCATCATGCCCCACCAGAAGATAGGCATGGAGTAACCGGTCAGCGCCAGACCTACGGCAGTATGGTCGAAAATAGAGCCACGCTTAACGGCAGCCAGTACCCCAACAGGAATACCCACCGCGGTGGCGAAAATCATGGCGCAGACGCCAAGCTCCAGCGTCGCTTTAAAACGCGGCACGAACTCGTCCCACACCGGAAGACGGCTTTTCAGCGAAATTCCTAAATCACCGTGCAGCACGCCCCAGATATAGTGGAGATACTGCTGCCACATCGGCTTATCGAGGCCGAGTTCAGCCAGCAGCTGTGCATGGCGCTCAGGGGAAATACCACGCTCGCCCGCCATAATCATTACCGGGTCGCCGGGGATCATATGGACGAAGGCAAAAGTGAGAAGGGTGATACCGATAAACGTCGGGATAACAAGTCCCAGACGTCGGAGGATGAACTGCAACATAACCCGAATTCTCTCTGATGACGCACGACCAGTGGCGTGACGTCTGTATTGCTCACAAATGTAAATTCCCTCTCCCTGTGGGAGAGGGTTAGGGTGAGGGGATGCATGCACGACCCTCACCCCTGCCCTCTCCCACAGGGAGAGGGAGAACACCCTACTTATTATTCAACAGATACGTTTTCGAAGTGGTGTTTGCCCAGTGGATCAACCACGTAGCCCTTCACTTCTTTACGCACTGGCTCATACACGGTGGAGTGAGCAACAATCAGCGCCGGGGCCTGATCGTGCATAACAACCTGCGCCTGCTTGTACAGTTCAATACGTTTGTTGTGATCGTCGGTCGCACGCGCCGGCTGGATCAGATCTTCAAACGGCTTGTAGCACCAGCGAGAGTAGTTGGAACCGTCTTTCGCTGCAGCGCAGCTGAACAGGGTGGCGAAGAAGTTGTCCGGATCCCCATTGTCGCCGGTCCAGCCCATCATCACCGCCTGGTGTTCACCCGCTTTGGCACGCTTCAGGTACTCGCCCCACTCGTAGGTCACAATCTTGGCCTGAACGCCGATCTTCGCCCAGTCAGCCTGAACCATTTCCGCCATACGGCGCGCGTTCGGGTTATATGGACGCTGAACAGGCATTGCCCACAGCTCAACGGTAAAGCCTTTATCCTGGCCTGCTTCTTTCAGCAGCGCTTTCGCTTTCTCAGGATCGTAGGTGTAGTCCTTAACGTCATCGTTATAGCCCCACATGGTTGGTGGGATCAGGTTCTTGGCAGCAACGCCAGCGCCCTGGTAAACGGCTTTGATGATCGCTTCTTTGTTCACCGCGTAAGTCAGCGCCTGACGCACTTTCACGTCATCAAACGGTTTCTTCTCGGTGTTGAAGGAGAGATAGCCCACGTTCAGGCCAGCCTGCTCCAGCAGGTTGATGTTCTTGTCCTGCTTCATACGAGCGATGTCAGCCGGGTTCGGGTACGGCATCACCTGACATTCGTTTTTCTGCAGTTTTGCGTAACGCACTGACGCGTCAGGCGTGATGGAGAAGACCAGGCGATCGATCTTCGGCTTGGTGCCCCAATAGCCTTCGAAGGCTTTGTACAGAATGCGGGAGTCTTTCTGGTACTGCAGCAGCTGGAATGGACCGGTACCGATTGGGTTCAGGTCGACTTTCTCCGGCGTACCGGCTTTCAGCATGTTGTCCGCGTATTCTTTAGAGAGAATAGAAGCGAAGTCCATGGCCAGGTCAGCCAGGAACGGTGCTTCCGGACGCGTCAGCACGAACTGAACGGTATTATCGTCCACTTTTTTCACTTCGGCGATCAGGTCCGGCAGGCCCATCCCTTCAAAGTATTCATAGCTGCCGCCAGAGACTTTGTGGTAAGGGTTCTGGGCGTTTTTCTGACGGTCGAAGGAGAACACCACGTCGTCGGCGTTAAAGTCGCGCGTTGGTTTGAACTCTTTGCTGTCCTGCCACTTCACGCCCTGACGCAGGTGGAAGGTATAGGTTTTACCGTCTTCGCTGACGTCCCACTTCTCGGCCAGACCCGGAATCACTTCCGTGGTGCCGGTTTTGAATTCAACCAGACGGTTATAGATCGGTACAGAGCTTGCGTCGTACGTCGTACCAGAGGTAAAGAGCTGTGGGTTAAAGCCTTCCGGCGAGCCTTCAGAACAGTAAACCAGGGTTTTTGCCTGTACGCTTGCTGCCACGGTCATAGCCACCAGGCTCAGACCAAGCTTCAGCATCCCTGACTTCTTCAAGGAAATACTCATTATTCTGCTCCAATGTGATGTTTTGCTTTGTTGTGTTACGCCGCCAGACCTTTATTTATTTTTTACCCGGTCCGGTCGGTGATGCCCGAAGGCGTTAAAGGGATGGAGAATCCTTTCAGAAGAGCGTTTGAGTTGCAGCGCAGATCGTCCCTGAAATGCCCCTCATGCCCTACAATCTGTCAACAGAATGTGAAAACGTCAATACAGGTGACGGGGATTTACGCGGAGTGTGAGAAACCGCAAACAAAGATTAAAAAAACCTCCAGCGCCCGTTTTCAGCAGGGAAATTTATGCTACTCGCCATGTAGCAGCACAACTATCTTCATATTTCGCAACATGTAGTGATTAACTTTTATTCAGATTGGGTAAACTTTCTTGCAGAATGGTGATTATCTGAGCACTAAATTCCGCGAACGTTAAAACGCACAGCGAAAAATGCTGAGGTTATCCATAAGCAACGCGAAAAAAGATCAATCCATATATAAAAAAATACAATGGATAACGTCACAAAATCGTTAACAGGCAGGGTGAAGCAGGGCTAAGGGGCGTTTTGGTGAGTCTGGCTGGCTAACGCCATAATGCAAAAAGGGCTAACCTTGCGGTTAGCCCTTTTTTAAATGTGGTCGGCGAGAGAGGATTCGAACCTCCGACCCACTGGTCCCAAACCAGTTGCGCTACCAAGCTGCGCTACTCGCCGAATGCGGAGCGCATCTTACTGCTGAGGTGCGCCCCCGTCAATCCCTTATTTTCAAAAAGCCATTCAACTGGCGATATTCTCGCCAGAGCAGCTACTGCGCGGCTTTTGCGGTGTTATCAGGGAGTTTACACCAGTTGTTGTTTTCGTTAATCCCACCGTTCGGTGAGGTATAGCCGAGACAACCCATAATGGTATCGTACAGCTCAACGTGACGGCGCGGGACCTTGATTTCTGCCTGCTGCTTCAAATGTGCAAACATTTTGGCTTTGTCAGGGTTCTCAAGGTACTTATCCGACATCCACATGATCATCGGCACGCGGAACTGCTCCGGCGGCGCAAGCTTGCGTGGCGTGCCGTGCAGGTGTTCTTTTTCGTTGATGGACTCGCCGTGGTCAGCCGCGTAGATCACAATCGCCTTCTTATCGCGCAGCTCGTCGATCACCCTGCTCAGGAACGTGTCCACATACAGAATCGAGTTGTCATAGGCATTGATCAGCTCCTGCTTGCTGCAGTTTTTGTTAATGCCGACACACTCAGGCGTCCATTTCGCGAAATCGCGGGTATAACGCTGATAATAGCTGTAGTGCGAGCCTTTGGTATGCAGCACGATAAGATGCTTACCCTGCGGATGGTTTTTCAGCGACTGTTCCATCTCGGAGAGCAGCAGCATGTCGTCAACGTTCTTCCCACGGTTGCGCGGCTCGGCGCCAATCTGCTCGCGATAGGCGATGTTATCCGCCAGCGTGTTGGTGTAGAACCACATCTCACTTTGCATGGCGAACAGGTCGGCGCTAAATCCAAGTTGCTTCAGTACGGCAAATACGTTCTGCTCTTTGAGGGTACGCTGCGGGTTATCGCTGGCACCGCCTTCACGCACAAACATACAGCGCAGAGAGAGCTTCGTCGCGGTATCGCAGGAGTAGCCGCGGTAAGCCACGAGGTTCTTTTCCTGGGCCAGTTTTGGCGTGGTGTCGCGGTCATAGCCGAGAAGACCCATATGATCCCAGCGCGTGGTTTCACCGATAACAAAGACGACGTAGGTATCATCCAGCCCGTCAGCCGGTGCCACGTACTTGAATTTTTTCGTCGGATTCATCAGGGATTTGACATCACTGGACTCGTCCGCCTGTGCCCAGGCATAGAGGCCTAATGCCGAAAGCCAGTTCGAGGGCAAATAGGAGTTAGCGACTACACCGCCGTAGCTTGGCATGTCCACGCCCGTCGCTTTTTCGATGCGTTTTTGCTGTTTTTCCATCAAGCGAATCGGTGCCCAGACCAGTAATCCGGCCAACAGGACAACGGCGATATTCCGGATCCGCTGCCCGCGCGTGCGCAGCTGGCGTAATAACGTATAGCGGCAGGTATTACTCCAGATAAAGAAGAGCGGTATCAGACAGGTTAAAACCGTCCAGACGATAAAGCCCTTACCTACGACCTCTTTCGAGAGATCGATATCGGTGGTCATGACTGACGCCACAATCCCATAGCCAATGACCACATTCATAAAGGTCATGTAATAACTGGCGGCGGCAGAAATAATGACAACCAGTGAAGCCAGAATTTGCCACGGGCGTCGGCCAAAAAGGGAAAGCAGACGTAACAGGAAGAAGGTAGCGAGGATGGAACCGAACACTTCAATTGCAGCAAAAATTCCATTTCTTACGGTGAGGTGCTCGAAATAACCTTCCACTCGTCTGAACAGCACCGCGCCATTCAGAAACAAACCGATATAGACAGCCAGCATCAGACACAATCTTTGCTGGGTAAGAGACCTAATGTATTTCATGCAAACAACCCTGGGGGAAGGGGTATAGAGACCCGCCGACTCTCATCGAGAAAACAGACAGAGTAAGTATGTGCGTAGGAAAGCGTTATCAGAAACGTCTACAAGCGCGGTAAGTAGACCACAGCGGGAGAGAAAAGTGGCAGCAGAGAATGTGATCCGTGCAAATTTTTACAAAAAAGCAAGTCAGGAAGCGTATCCCACAGCGCAAAAAAAGAGGCCATTACGGCCTCTCCTTATTCGTTAAGCATGCGCTTCTTTAAAGACTTCTCGCTGCGGCTGACGAATCGTCGTCGACAGCGCCAGGGAAATAATCAACAAGGCAAATATTACGCAGAAGGTCACGTAGAACCCGCCGAACAATGAAGCAATCAGCGAGCCGCAGATACTGCCGATCCCGAACCCTAAATAGATGACGCCGTAGTTTTTCGCCAGATTGTTCAGACCGAAGAACTCGCTCACCAGAGACGGGAAGACGGTAATGGTGCCGCCAAAGTTAAAGGCCACGCAGGCAATCGCCGCGAAGAAGGTGGCTTCATTCAGCGGAGCGAACAGCAGCGCCGCCATGCCGACCAGCGAAACCACCTGCCCAATCGTAATCACGCGGATACGGGCAATTTTGTCAGACAGAATACCGAGCACCAGACGGCCGGAGAGGTTGGCAATAGAAATCACGGTAACCGCATTCGCCGCCGTGGCCGCGTCCAGCTTCACCATGCCCTGCGCGATATCCTTCGCCACGCCAATGACATACAGACCACTCATGCAGGCCGTCAGGAACATCACCGCCAGCATCCAGTACTGTGGTTTGCGCATGGACTGAGCCAGGGTGAAGTCGTTCTCCACCACGCCGTTAACGGATTTCACTTCCTGCTGCGGCGCATCTTTCATCAGGGTTGCACCGAACAGAATCATCACCAGAACGATAACGCCCCAGATCATAAAGGTCTTTTCAAGACCAACGGAGGCCAGCAAATGGGAATCGATAAATTTGAACCCGAGGCTGCCCAAACCATAAGAACCGATGGCAAACGCAGAGATCAAGCCTTTACGCTCCGGGAACCACTTCACGCAGTTCGACAGCGTCAGCAGGTAGCCTGCGCCGTCTGCCAGACCCACCAGTACCCCGGCGCTCAGCCAGAGCATCATCAGGTTGTTGGAGTGCGCCGTCAGGAAAAAGCCCACGCCCAACAGGATCCCGGACGCCATGGTGACGCGCTTAACGCCGAAGCGCTCCTGCAGTTTGCCCGCGACAGAAGAGGAAAGCGCCAGCCCCAGGCTCAGCAGGCCGAAAGAGAACGCCACCTGGCTGACCGGCGCATCGAGCTTATCGGAAAGCGCGCTGTTGAACAGGCTCCAGGTGTAGACCGATCCCAGCGCGAACTGGGTGACGATAGTGCCGAAAAGCGTGAGCCAGCGCGTACGGTTATAAGTTGAAGTGTTCATGGCAGTTGTCCTGCAAGAGAAATTAGGGAAGTTCGCTGAGGACAACAATAAACAAAACCTTATTTCCGCTGGGGTAAAACGGCATGAAATGCAGGAGGAACGGAATGAAATGCCTGGAATCGGGAATGAATGACCTTGCCGGGGAACGACATGCACAATTGTTAGTGCCTGCTATCACGACAAGGCGCGCCGTTATTGTATTTAATATGTTATCGCAACGTTGGAAAAAGTGACAACTTTAAAAATTTGCACTCACACCCAGGGTGTACATGAACTCCTCGCCCGTCGTGGTGTTTTCCCCCTGAGCCAATGACGCATAGGCCGCCATATGGGTTGTAAACGGCATATCCGTTCCGACGGTCACGTCCATCCAGCTGCTGTTTTGTGCAATAGCAGGCGTTTGCGACATGCCGAACTGAGACTTCCACTGATTCTCGCCAAACTGCTGGTTGAAACTGACCTGCGCCCAGGGCCGAAGATCGCCATATTGCGTATCCACGCGCCAACCGAGGCTGCTCACGCTGGCATGCCAGAGCGGATCGGTCAGCCCCTGCGTCGTCACGCTATCACCGAATTCATTAATCATCATGGGTGCCGTGCCATCGTAACGCCACGCCATCACCGGGCCGGTTGTTATATTTCCCGCCAGCGGAAAATTCCAGCCTACGCTCATGCTGCCTTCCGCTGTCGAGCCGGAAGGCGAATTCAGGGCAAGCCCAGGTCCAGTTTGCGAAGACTTAATACGTTCAGCCAGAATGTCTTCATAACGCGGTTGGTGATCCGCATCCCATGTATAGCGTTCCGCCATATTACTTTGTGCGTCTGAAACGATATATTCCTGTTGCCAGGCAGATGCTGTGTGACAAAAAAACAACCACGCTGAAATCCCCACCAGGCCAGAAACAGCATGGCGACCACTGATTTTTTTTATCATCATCAAAGCGACTCCAGAAAGAGCCAATTTCGGCGATATTTATCGTTGTTCAGGAAGAGGTTTAGGGCATATAGCCCTGTATTAACTATTGTCTTTAAAGCAGACACGTCAAGCCTGACGAAATGAAATTTTTTGCGATAACCGTGTGAATAAGGGAGATAACCTATGCAACGTTGCGGCTGGGTAAGCCAGGATCAGCTCTATATCGACTATCACGATCGTGAATGGGGCATACCGGAAACGGATGGCAAAAAACTGTTTGAAATGATCTGCCTGGAGGGCCAGCAGGCGGGTTTGTCATGGATTACCGTACTGAAAAAACGGGAAAATTACCGCAACGCCTTCCACCAGTTCGATCCTGTCGCCGTCGCCGCCATGACCGAAGAGGACGTCGAGCGACTGGTTCTGGATGCCGGTATCATTCGTCATCGCGGTAAAATCCAGGCCATCATCGGCAATGCACGCGCTTACCTGGCGATGGAGCAAAACGGCGAGTCATTTTCAGAATTTGTCTGGTCTTTTGTGAATGACGCGCCGCAAGTCACGCAGGCCGCTACGCTCGGGGAGATCCCCGCCTCCACACCCGCTTCAGATGCACTTTCTAAGGCGCTGAAAAAACGCGGTTTTAAATTTGTCGGCAGCACCATCTGTTACGCCTTTATGCAAGCATGCGGGCTGGTCAACGATCATATTACGGTCTGCTTCTGTCATCCGGGAGGCCATCATGATCCGCAAATGGCAAAGTGAAAATACCGATCCGCTCCTGAGCCTGTGGCTTGCAAGCACCACGGAGGCGCATCCGTTTATCGATGCAAACTACTGGAAAGAGAACGAAGCCATGGTGCGGGAGGTTTACCTGCCGTCAGCGGAAACCTGGGTCTGGGAACAGGACGGAAAGCCGTGCGGATTTATCAGCGTGATGCAGTCGCAGTTTGTCGGCGCGCTGTTTGTCGCACCGTCGTACATCGGGAAAGGCATCGGGCGGGCGCTGCTGAACCATGTTCAACAGCGCTTTCCGTATTTAAGCCTGGAGGTGTACCAGAAAAATGTCCGGGCGGTGAATTTCTACCATGCGCAGGGTTTTCGCATTGAAGACAGCGCCTGGCAGGATGATACCCAACACCCGACGTGGATCATGAGCTGGCAGGCGGATCAAACGCCGTTAACGTAAGCGCTGGCCCCTGATATTTCTCGACCCATGCCAGCGCCGTATTCCCCGCGCAGCCATTCCCCAGCTTCGAGCTGGGGAGATCTTTGGTCAACACGTTAACCGCCCCGTTTTTACAGATGCCACCTTCGCTCAGGTCCAGATCCGGCCATGCCCCCTGGTGAATGCAAATAACGCCAGGCTTAATCCCGTCGCTCACCACCGCCCCCGCCAGCACCTGTCCGCGCCCGTTCCAGACGCGCACCACGTCGCCATCTGCGATTCCACGCGCTTTCGCGTCCTCGGAATGCAGGGTAATGGGCTCGCGCCCGGCAACCGCATACTGCTCGCGCAGTGACGTATAGTTCAGCTGGCTGTGCAGGCGGTGCGCCGGATGGGCAGATAAGATCTGAAGCTGTCCCGGCTGCGCATTGCCGTACCATTCGTCAGGCTCCAGCCACATAGGGTGCGGTGGGCAATCAGCATAGCCAAAGCCAGCAATGCGCTCGCTGAAGAGAACGATTTTCCCGCTTTCGGTTTTTAGCGGATGGTTCTCCGGGTCGCGGCGGAAATCAGCAAAACGGACAAACTGCGCATTTTGCTCGCTCTCTGGCATTTCGAAGATGCCATTCGCTTCCCAGAACTCAGCAAACGGCGGCAGCGTCACCCCTTGGGCTGCGCCACGCTGGGCCGCAATCTGGTAGAAGGTTTCCAGCCATTCCAGATCCGTTTTGCCTTCGGTAAAACGCTCGCGCCCGCCCGCTTCCCAGCGCTCGCTCAGCTCCGCAAAGACGTCAAAATCATCACGTGCTTCATCTCGCGGGGCCACTACGCGCTTCATCGGAACCATATGCTGGTTGCTGTAGTCGCCGGTCATGGTGAGATCGTTACGCTCAAACGAGGTGGTCGCAGGCAGCACGATATCGGCATGCTTAGCCGAGCCGGTCCAGAAGCACTCGGAAATGACCACCAGCTCCGGCTTCTGCCAGGCGCGGATCAGGCGGTTGGTATCCTGATGGTGCGTGAAGTTCGACCCGCCCGCCCACCAGACAAATTTAATATCCGGGAAGTGGCGGTCCAGACCGTTGTGCTGATAAAAACCGCCCGGGTTTTCCAGGGCTTCAACAATGCGCGCCACCGGGATTTTATCCACCGCATCCACGCCGCCCTGCACCGAGCCTTGCAAAGAGGCCAGCACCGCCGCTTTGCGCGTGGGGTTACCGCCGTTCGCAAAGTGATAGGAGAGACCAAAACCCCCGCCCGGCGTGCCGATCTGCCCCAGCATCGCAGCAAGGGTCACAAGCATCCAGTGTTTCTGCTCGCCAAACTGCTGGCGCTGCATTCCCCAGCCGGACATTAACATGGTGGTATTTTTATGGAACAACGCTGCCAGTTCGCGGAGTTTGCCCGCAGGAACGCCACAAATCTCTGCTGCCCATTCCGCCGTTTTAGCCACCCCGTCGGCTCCACCCGTCAGGTAGTCGGCGAATTTATCGAAGCCGGTGGTACAACGCGCCAGGAATTCCGCATCGTGCCAGCCGTTTTCTACCAGCGTATGGGCAATACCCAGCATCATCGCCACGTCGGTGCCCATATGGGGGGCAATCCACTCGGCGCTGTCGCCGAAGAAATCCATGGTTTCAGAGCGCATGGGGTCAATGCAGATGATGCGCTTGCCGCTTTTGCGCAGCGCGTCGAAATACGACACGCCCTGTTCATCGCTGGCATTCCAGGCAATTTTCAGGGTGTTGAGCGGGTTAGCGCTCCATAGTACAACCACATCAGTATGTTCCAGCACCAGCGGCCAGCTGGTCTGCTGTTGGTAGACCTCATTCCCGCCCACGACATACGGCATAATCGCCTGCGCCGCCCCGGTGGAATAATCTCCCAGATGCCCGGTATAGCCCCCGGCCAGACTCATATAGCGCTGCAGCAGCGTCGAGGCCTTATGCAGCACGCCGTTCGAACGCCAGCCGTAAGAGCCAGCAAAGATGGCCGACGGACCATAGCTATCACGGATACGTTTATGCTGGGTGTGAATCAATGCCAGCGCCTCATCCCAGCTCACGCGGACAAACTCATCCTGCCCCCGAATACCTTGCGGTTTGTCTGGCGAAGCCAGATAACCTTTACGCACCATCGGCCAGCGCACGCGCGTTTTGCTATGTACCTGATCGCGTACGACAGTCTGTAACGAGTTGGGATGCTGTGTTGGCAGTGCCCCGCGGGACGACAGGACATTTTCTCCGTCGGTTTCGACCAACATGGGTCCCCAGTGGGCGGCGGTCAGAATGGTTTTGGTTGAGGTGCTCAAAGCGTGCGCTCCTGGTTGCGTGCAGGTTTACGGCCTTCTTAATTGAGGCGGTTTATGGTTTGTCACAAATTTCAGAGTTATACACTGAATTTTCTCCGTATCTGGACGTCATAATCAACTGCCACGCTCGCCGTGGCAAAGAATAAAAAGGATTAAGGAAATAAGATGAAAAAACGCGTACTCGTTATTGCCGCTCTGGTGAGCGGTGCCCTGGCTGTTTCTGGCTGCACAACTAACCCTTACACCGGTGAACGCGAAGCGGGTAAATCCGGCATCGGCGCGGGTATCGGCTCGCTGGTCGGCGCAGGCGTTGGGGCGCTCTCTTCCTCCAAGAAAGATCGCGGCAAAGGCGCGCTGATTGGCGCAGCAGCAGGTGCAGCACTGGGCGGCGGCGTCGGTTATTACATGGACGTGCAGGAAGCGAAGCTGCGCGACAAAATGAAGGGAACCGGCGTGAGCGTGACGCGCAGCGGCGATAACATCATCCTGAACATGCCAAACAACGTGACCTTTGACAGCAGCAGCGCAACGCTGAAACCAGCAGGCGCAAACACCCTGACCGGCGTGGCGATGGTGCTGAAAGAGTACAACAAGACCGCTGTAAACGTGATGGGCTATACCGACAGTACCGGCAGCCAGGAGCTGAACATGCGTCTGTCTCAGCAGCGCGCCGATTCCGTGGCCAGCTCGCTGATTACCCAGGGTGTTGAAGCGAACCGTATCCGCACCAGCGGCATGGGTCCGGCAAATCCAATCGCCAGCAACAGCACGGCGGAAGGCAAAGCGCAGAACCGTCGCGTAGAGATTACGTTAAGCCCAATTCAGTAGGTAAAAGCAAAACGGCAACCCCGTTGCCGTTTTTAGTGTTTGCGCCCTCTCCCGTGGGAGAGGGTCGGGGTGAGGGCATCAGACCGCAACCTCCGCTAAGCGCAGCGCCACCGGGCAAATTACTTGATTCGCCAGATTTTCCCGCTAAGGTATTCTCACTAAATTCAGGGAAATCAGCGATGAGCAAACCAGCCCGGGCCACCATCAGCGACGTGGCGAAAGCCGCCAAAACCGGTAAAACCAGCATTTCGCGCTATCTCAACGGTGAGAAGCATCTGCTGTCCGACGCGCTGCTCGCCCGCATTGAACAGGCCATTGCCGAACTCGACTATCGCCCAAGCCTCATGGCGCGCGGCCTGAAACGCGGCAGAACTCGCCTGATTGGTCTGATCATTGCCGATATCACCAACCCCTACTCCGTCAACGTGCTCAGCGGCATCGAAGCTGCCTGCCGCGAAAAAGGCTTTACGCCGCTGGTCTGTAACACCAATAACGAGGTCGATCAGGAGCTGCACTATCTGGATTTGCTCCGCAGCTACCAGGTGGAAGGTATTGTGGTGAATGCCGTGGGCATGCGTGAAGAAGGGCTCAACCGGCTGCAGCAATCTTCGCTGCCAATGGTGCTTATCGACCGCAAAATTCCGGAATTTGCCTGCGATGTGGTCGGGCTGGATAACACGCAGGCGGCGACTACCGCCACCGAGCACCTCATCGAACAGGGTTTTGAAGCGGTACTTTTCCTGAGCGAACCGCTGGGTATGGTCAACACGCGGCGCGAGCGTTTAAGCGCCTTTTGCGCCACGCTGGACCGCTATCCCGGCGTGATCGCCGAAAATGCCGAAACCCCGCTGCACGAAGCTGACCAGATCGACAATACCCTTCGCCAGTTCCACACGCGCCACCGCGGAATGCGTAAAGCCGTCATCTCCGCAAACGGGGCGCTAACGCTCCAGGTTGCCCGCTCCCTCAAGCGCATTGGCCTGCACTGGGGAAGCGATATCGGCCTGCTGGGTTTTGATGAGCTTGAGTGGGCAGAACTGGCAGGCGTTGGCATCACCACGCTCAAGCAGCCCACATGGCAAATCGGCTATGCCGCTGTGGAACAGGTGGTTCGCCGTATTGAAGGCGCGAGCGACGCCGTGCGTGAACAGGTCTTCTCTGGCGAACTGATCGTTCGCGGCTCTACCGCCCGCTAAATTCCCTTCGTGACAGCGATCATAAATTCAACATCCCGATCTTTTCTTTGGAACCGGTTCCATCTAGCGTAATACTATCGATTACGCGATGGAGTCTGGTATGAGCAGGAAAATAATGGTGGTCACCGCCGCTTATGGCGCGGACCAGGTGCGGCAGGCCGGTGGTCAACGCGCAATGCTTCCCGTCATTGCGGGCGCAGGCGCGGACGGGGTAGAAATTCGCCGGGAGCTGTTCAACAGCGAAGAGCTGCTGGCGCTGCCTGCGCTGGGGGAATCCATCGAGCTGCTGGGTCTGCTGGCATGTTATTCCGCACCCGCCGCCCTGTTTATGCCTAACGGAACGCTCAACCCTGACCTTCCCCGCTATCTGGCCGAAGCCACCGCGCTCAACGCGCTGTGGTTGAAACTCTCGCTGGGTCATTTCAACGATAAACAGCCGCTTGAAGCTTTACGCGCGATGCTGAATGAAAGCGGTATGGCGCTGGTGGTGGAAAATGACCAGACCGACTGCGGCCAGCTCGCGCCCATGCAGCGCTTCAAAGCCGCCTGCCGGGTGATGGCATTGCCCGTCACCCTGACCTTCGACATGGGCAACTGGCTGTGGGTGGGCGATTCCCCCGAAGAGGCCGCGCGTCATCTGGCTCCGGCCGTGAGCTATATCCACGTTAAGGCCGCCGTTCCGCATAAGGAGCAGTTCCGCGCCATTGCGCCGGACCGCGCGGAATCACGCTGGCTGGACTTACTCAATCAGCTTCCTGCCGATGCCCCGCGCGGTATCGAATTTCCGCTGGAAGGGGCAGATTTAACTGCCGTTACCCGCCACTACGTTAACCTGCTGCGCGAGGAGTAAACCATGCAAAAGACGCTGGATGCGATCACTATCGGCGAAGCCATGGCGATGTTTGTGGCCACCGAAACGGGCGACCTGAGCGCGGTAGAACGCTTTATGAAACGCGTGGCGGGTGCAGAGCTGAACGTCGCCACGGGGCTGGCGCGCCTGGGCCTGAACGTCGGCTGGGTGAGTCGCGTAGGGGACGACAGCTTTGGCCACTTCGTTCTCGACTCGCTGAAAAAAGAGGGAATTGATGCCGCAGGCGTCACGCTCGACGGACGTTTCGCAACGGGTTTCCAGTTGAAATCTAAAGTCGAAAATGGAACCGATCCCATCGTGGAGTATTTCCGAAAAGGATCGGCCGCAAGCCATCTTTCCGTGGAGGATTACCACGCCACCTATTTTGCCTCCGCGCGGCATCTGCACCTCAGCGGCGTGGCGGCAGCGCTGTCTGCCAGCTCGTATGCGTTGCTGGATCATGCGGCAACAGCCATGAAGTCGCAGGGTAAAACGATCTCTTTCGATCCCAATTTGCGGCCGGTGCTGTGGAAAAGCGAAGCGGAAATGGTCGAGAAACTGAACCGTCTGGCGTTCCAGGCCGACTGGGTTCTGCCGGGCCTGAAAGAAGGGATGATCCTGACGGGTGAAAATACGCCGGAAGGCATTGCCGATTTCTACCTGAATAAGGGGGTAAAAGCGGTGGTGCTGAAGACCGGTGCCGATGGCGCATGGTTTAAAACGGCCAACGGCGAACAGGGCGCGGTCGCGGCGGTGAAGGTTGAGAACGTGGTCGACACCGTCGGCGCGGGCGATGGCTTTGCCGTGGGCGTCATTAGCGCCCTGCTGGAAGGCAAACCGCTGCAGCAGGCCGTCGCGCGGGGCAACAAGATTGGCTCGCTAGCGATTCAGGTGCAGGGCGACAGCGAAGGATTACCAACGCGAGCAGAGCTTAACGAATAAACATCCCCCTCACCCGAACCCTCTCCCCAAAGGGGCGAGGGAACTCGTACACCCTCTCCCCTTTGGGGAGAGGGCTGGGGTGAGGGGAGCAAATCGCACTCAACAAAACAAGCCACCGTGTACCCTACAGACAACGGCGGTAACAACCTCAACAACAGAGGCAAGCCTATGAACAGTTCGACCAATGCAGTAAAACGCTGGTGGTACATCATGCCAATCGTGTTTATCACGTACAGCCTGGCGTACCTCGATCGCGCTAACTTCAGTTTCGCATCTGCCGCGGGGATCACCGAAGACCTCGGTATCACCAAAGGTATCTCCTCCCTGCTCGGCGCGCTTTTCTTCCTCGGCTACTTCTTCTTCCAGATCCCCGGCGCGATTTACGCGGAACGCCGCAGCGTGCGCAAGCTGATCTTCGTCTGTCTGATCCTGTGGGGCGGCTGCGCGTCGCTGACCGGCGTGGTGAATAATATTCCTGCCCTGGCGGCCATTCGCTTTATTCTGGGCGTCGTTGAAGCGGCGGTCATGCCGGCGATGCTGATTTATATCAGCAACTGGTTTACCAAATCTGAACGCTCGCGCGCGAATACCTTCCTGATCCTCGGTAACCCGGTCACCGTGCTCTGGATGTCGGTGGTCTCCGGCTACCTGATCCAGTCTTTCGGCTGGCGCGAGATGTTTATCATTGAAGGTGTACCGGCGATTATCTGGGCCTTCTGCTGGTGGGTGCTGGTGAAAGATAAACCTGCCCAGGCCAAATGGCTCTCTGAAGATGAAAAAGCCGCACTGCAGGCTCAGCTGGATAAAGAACAGCAGGGTCTGAAGGCGGTGCGCAACTACGGTGAAGCCTTCCGCTCCCGCAACGTGATCCTGCTGTGTGCGCAATATTTTACCTGGAGCATTGGCGTCTATGGCTTCGTGCTGTGGCTGCCGTCGATTATCCGCAGCGGTGGCGACAATCTTGGCATGGTCGAAGTGGGCTGGCTGTCATCCGTGCCTTATCTGGCCGCCACCATCGCGATGATTATCGCTTCCTGGGCATCGGACAAACTGCAAAATCGTAAGCTGTTCGTCTGGCCGCTGCTGCTCATCGCTGCCTTTGCCTTTATTGGCTCCTGGGCCGTCGGTGCGAACCATTTCTGGGTCTCTTATACGCTGCTGGTGATTGCGGGTGCAGCGATGTACGCCCCGTATGGTCCGTTCTTTGCCATCATCCCGGAAATGCTGCCGCGTAATGTGGCAGGCGGCGCGATGGCGCTGATTAACAGCATGGGCGCGCTGGGATCGTTCTGTGGCTCCTGGTTTGTGGGCTATCTGAACGGTGTCACCGGCAGCCCGTCAGCGTCGTACATATTTATGGGGGTAGCGCTTTTCGCCTCGGTATGGCTTACTCTGACCGTTAAGCCTGCTAATAATCAACAGCACCCTGTCGGCGCGCGACACGCCTGAAACCTTTTAAAATCAACGGAGATTAGCATGAAGCCGTCCGTCATTTTGTATAAAGCACTGCCTGACGATCTGCAAAAACGCCTTGAGGAACACTTCACCGTCACGCAGGTGAAAAACCTGAGCCCGGAAACCGTGGCGCAGCACGCCGGGGCGTTCGCCAGCGCTGAAGGTCTGCTGGGTTCAAGCGAGAAAGTGGATGTCGCCCTGCTGGAGAAAATGCCGAAGCTTCGTGCGACCTCTACCGTTTCTGTGGGTTACGACAACTTCGACGTGGATGCCCTTAACGCCCGCAAGATCCTGCTGATGCACACGCCGCATGCCCTGACGGAAACCGTGGCCGACACGCTAATGGCGCTGGTGCTCAGCACGGCCCGCCGCGTGGTGGAAGTGGCTGAGCGCGTCAAAGCGGGCGAATGGACAAAGAGCATTGGTCCGGACTGGTTCGGTGTGGACGTTCACGGCAAAACGCTTGGCATTGTTGGCATGGGACGTATCGGGCTGGCGCTGGCGCAGCGCGCACATTTCGGTTTTAACATGCCGATTCTGTATAACGCACGCCGTCACCACAGCGAAGCTGAAGAACGTTTCAACGCGCGTTACTGCGAGCTCGATACGCTGCTGCAGGAATCTGATTTCGTCTGCCTGATCCTGCCGCTGACGGATGAAACGCGTCACCTGATTGGCAAAGCCGCGTTTGAAAAGATGAAGACGTCGGCCATTTTCATCAATGCGGGTCGCGGCCCGGTGGTGGATGAAAAGGCGCTGATTGAGGCGCTGCAAAACGGCGAGATCCATGCAGCAGGTCTGGACGTGTTTGAACAAGAGCCGCTGTCAGTAGATTCCCCGCTGCTCAAACTGCCAAACGTCGTCGCCCTGCCCCACATCGGCTCTGCCACTCACGAGACGCGCTATAACATGGCGGCGACTGCGGTAGACAACCTGATTGCCGCGCTCGGCGGAAAAGTGGATAAGAACTGCGTTAATCCGCAGATCCAACAGTAGAAACGAAAAAACCCGCCAGAAGGCGGGTTTTTGAATTTTGTGCTACTGGGTTGGAAGCTTACAGGCTTACAACGTTACCAGCTGCTGGGCCTTTAGCGCCGCTTTCGATGGTGAAGGAAACTTTCTGACCTTCATCCAGAGATTTGTAGCCATCGTTCTGGATAGCAGAGAAGTGTACGAACACGTCTTTAGAGCCATCGTCAGGAGTGATGAAGCCGAAACCTTTATCAGCGTTGAACCATTTTACCAGACCAGTCATTTTAGCAGACATAGAAATTACCTTATTAACAAATATATTGTGCCTTCCGGCTTGATGGATTGCGTTACAGATTTTTAAGCGATGAAGGAAGGGTCACAACGAAGGGTATCTATGGATAACAATCTGGACTGCTTTACTAAACTGCTTTAGGTCTGTGTAACAAACCGACGGCGATAGTTATACCGATGTGGTAGAGGAATGACAAGCGTTATTTTCAACACGCTTAAAAAAACCCCGCACGAAGCGGGGTTTTTTATCTTACTCGGTGGCAGCGACTGCCGCACTCCACGCCTGGCTAAAGGCCTGGTGCTGAGAAGCCAGCGGCCCAATCAGCGTATTGTATTGACTTGCCTGCTGTGAGGTCGGGAACTGGATACCGTTAGAGACAAAGCTCACCTGCGTCCCCTGCTGGGAGATAAAATCCCCCACCTGAACCAGCTGCTGCGTGAAGACCTGCGCGGCCGGGATCAGCGGCTGCAAAGCGTCAGACGGCTTCGTCACCACTTTCTCATACACTTTGTCAAAGACAGGCTTGAGATCCTCGCCCTGCTTCAGCGCAGAACGTGACGCATCGGCCTGCATTTTGGCATTCTGTAACTGCTGGCTCAGCACGCCAAGCGCACCGTTGGACTGGCGCAGCGGTTCACGTTGGGTCATATAATCCTGCGGTACACGGATCGCATTAACGCTATCCAGCACCGGACGAAGGCCGGAGTCCATCGCCTGGCTCACCTGCTGCGAATAACCATAAAGAATGGCGTAATCGGACACGAAAGGACCAAACTGTTTTTTCTGATCCGCAGTCAACGTCGGTAAACGCTCGCCGCTACGCATCACTGTATTCTGTAGAAAATCGATAAACGCTTTGCGCTGATCGCCTTCTTTATCGAAACACCCACTCAGGCTAACTACCATCAACAACGCCGCAAGAGGCGCAAACCAGCGAGAGCAGGACTTTCCTGTCGCCATTTTATTACTCCTTTCACCCAAAAAAGCGCACACCGGCACACGCGTGCCCAACGCTGACAAGGATAGTCCAGGTCAGCCCCGCAAGATACTCTTTTCATGCAAAACGGCTATTGCCGTTTTATTTCTTACCATTTACAAAAAAATACCTGTCGCAGCCGATATATGGCTAATCAGGTAATTAGCATAACTATCCAGATAGCTGAAACGCATAAAGCTATCGTTACCGCACGATTAATCACATCCGTAACGATCCTTCGTTTGTATTAGGGACTATTCTTAATTGGCTCTCTGATGTTCTTGATCCCGATGTGTGATTTAAGAGGAGTTCTCAATGGAATATAAAGATCCTGAGTTTGAGCTGCTGAGCAGCCTGGAACAGATTATTTTTAAAGATGTACCGCAGACGGTTACCCTGCAACAAAAGTCCAATCCCTTTACAGAATTTGAGCAATTGCGCAAAGGGACAGGGCTGCAAACAGATGAATTCGCCAGAGCGATGGGTGTCAGCGTAGCGATGGTGCTGGAGTGGGAATCAAAACGTGAAAAGCCCACGCCAACCGAGTTAAAGCTGATGCGCCTGATTCAGGCGAACCCTGCACTCAGTAAACAGATTGCGTAATACAGTTTGACCGCCCCCGCCCTTGCGGGGGCTTGTGTTTTACAGGCTTACGTAATTCCATCCCGCCTCATTCCACACCAGGTTATGCGTCAGCGTTAATCCCTTTAGAAAAGCTTCATCATGCGACACCACCAGCAGCGCGCCGGGGAACTCCGCCAGTGCAGCCTCAATGGCCTGAACGGAGGCCAGATCCAAATGGTTAGTGGGCTCATCCAGGAGCAAAAGCTGCGTGGCCTCTTCACGCCATAAAACAATGGCCAGCGCGGCTTTGAGGCGCTCACCGCCGCTGAGTTCCGCCAGGGGGAGCGAGACCTTATCAGCGCCAAGCTGAAGCTGCGCCAGACGAGTACGCAACGTGCCTTCTTCAAGCGGCGAGTTGCTGAGGTTGAGATGCGTCATCACCGACTGTGAAAGATCGAACTGCGACAGCTGTTGATCGAGATAGGCGCAGGTGACCGATACCGTGCAGGTTCCTGAACGGGGCTCTTTCTCTCCTGACATCACTTTCAAGAGCGTCGATTTACCACAGCCATTCGGCCCTCGGAGTGCGACACGCATTGGCCCGTCCATACGCCAGCTTATCGGCGGAATATCCACATGCGGCAGCGCCAGCGCCTCCAGCACCAGTACCTGCTTCCCCTCCGCGACGCGACTGCCCGGCATGGTGAAGATGACCGGGTTATCGTCTTCAACCCGCTCGCGCGCGTTGTTTACTGCAGTATTTAACGCGTCATTCCTTTCGCTGTGCTGTTTTTTCCAGGTGCCAATGCGCTCTTTTGCCGCCATTTTGTATTTCACCCGCTCAAAGGAGGCAATATTGAGGCTATCAACCGTACGCAACGTTTTTGCTGAACGTCGCTGGCTGTCATCGTGCTCTTTATGCATCCGCGCGCGGATTCGTTTGCGCTCAGTGGCCGCGTGCTCCAGCGCGGCGCGGGCAGCCTGCTGTTCCGTATCGCGCTGAGTTTGATAATCAGCATAGTTTCCACCGAAGCTGCGCAGGCCAGAAGGGCTCAGCTCGAGAATGCGCGGCACCAGTGCCAGCAACTCACGATCGTGAGAAGCCACCAGCACGCCGCCCTGATGGTGGGAAAGCTGGTCGTAAAACCATTCACGCCCTTGTCTGTCCAGATGGTTCGTGGGTTCATCCAGCAGCAGATAATCGGCATCCGCAATCAATGCCCCGCAGAGCAGGGCGCGAATACGCTCGCCGCCGCTGAGTTCCCTGGCCGGTTTATCGGGATCAAACGGCGGGAGGTGCGCGTTCATAAACGCTTCACTCAGGCGTTCCGCCAAATCCCAGTTACCGTCGAGCTTTTCCAGATCCTCGGGCTGATAGTCACCGCTGTCGATGCGCTTACGGGCGGCGAAGATCGCGTTATATCCGAGCAGTTCCGCAAGCGTGGTCTGCGAGGAAATATCATGCTGCTGCGCCACATAGGCATGGGTACCGAAACGCTCAATATGACCGTTTTCAGGTTCATCAATGCCAGCCAGTAGACGCAGCAGGCGTGTTTTACCGCTGCCGTTGCGGCCAACCAGCGCGCACGGCGACGCATCGAGTGTAAGATTTAGCGGACCGAAAAGGGTATCGCCCGTCGCAAACTGACAGGTGATCTGATGCAAAATAAAAGAAGGGGACTGCGCAAAATGAGCCATAAGCACTCCTGAATGAAATCAAAAACCTCCCCTGCCGACGCGGTGGCGTTTAGCAAGGACAGAAATTCATCAGTCGTGTTTGTTCATTTTTGGGGGGCGCTCCTGAGGGAGAACAATAACAGCGCTAAGGATAGCGGCAATGCATTAACCTTTTCAAGGTTAAATTATCGCCAATTCTCCTTGAGACAAAAAACCCGCCGAAGCGGGTTAGACACTTAGATAAACGCGAACGCATCGCCAAACAGGCGATCTTCCCGCGCGTCGCGCTCATTACAGAACAGATCGCGGGCAATTTTCGCCATTTCAAAACGGCCAGCGATGTAGATATCGTGCCCGGCGAGCGTGCCATGATCCTGCAGGACCGCCGTTAGCACCGTACCACTACGCCCGCGCCAGCCCTCTTCCGGCTGCTCGACAACCGGCTCAACGCGCAGGTTCGGGTGATTCACGCTCAGCGCTTCCAGTTCGGACAGGTCGTACAGATGTTTCTCTTCGCGGCCGCCCCAATAGATGGTGATGTCGCGGTTCGGGTTACGTGCCAGCGCGGTCAACAGAATAGAGCGAACATACGAGAACCCCGTACCGCCAGCAATCAGGATAAGCGGACGGTCTTCATCTTCGCGCAGCCAGGCTTCACCGTGCGGAATGTCTACCACGATTTCACGCTCTTTCAGGATGCGGTCCATGACGGCCATGGCGTAAAGGTTAAGCTCAGACGCACCAATATGAAGCTCAATAAATTCCTGCTCCGCTGGCGTAGACGCCATAGAGAAAGGACGTTTATCGCGCTCATCCATCACGACCATCAGGTACTGACCAGCGCGGAAAGAGAATGCCGATTCTGGCACTAAACGGACGCGATATACGGTGTCGGTAATGGCATCTACCGAGGTCACTTTACAGCTTAAGGTTGTCATTCGCTCTCTCTGTCGGGAAGTCTATAGGGCTTAACGGTCAGCTTCAGATTTACCGTTATTCATTATGGCCAGTTCGTCCCAGATCGCGTCTATTCGCGCGGTCACGGCAGGATCTTTTTTGATCGGGCGACCCCATTCACGGTCGGTTTCGCCAGGCCATTTATTCGTGGCATCCAGTCCCATTTTTGAGCCAAGACCGGAAACCGGCGAGGCAAAGTCCAGATAATCTATCGGCGTGTTTTCGACTAACACCGTATCACGCGCGGGGTCCATGCGTGTAGTGATCGCCCAAATAACGTCGTTCCAGTCGCGGGCGTTAACGTCATCATCGCAGACGATAACAAACTTGGTATACATAAACTGGCGCAGGAAAGACCATACGCCCATCATCACGCGCTTAGCGTGACCGGCATACTGCTTCTTCATCGTCACTACCGCCAGGCGATACGAGCACCCTTCCGGCGGCAGATAGAAATCAACAATTTCCGGGAACTGTTTCTGCAGAATCGGCACAAAGACTTCGTTCAGCGCCACACCCAGCACCGCAGGCTCATCCGGTGGACGGCCGGTATAGGTTGAGTGGTAAATCGCATCTTCACGCTGGGTAATGTGCGTGACGGTAAACACCGGGAAGTGATCAATTTCATTGTAATAACCCGTATGGTCGCCGTAAGGCCCTTCCGGTGCAAGCTCACCCTGTTCGATGTAGCCTTCCAGAACGATTTCCGCACTGGCTGGCACTTCCAGGTCATTGGAGACGCACTTTACGACTTCCGTTTTGGTGCCGCGCAGCAGCCCGGCAAAGGCATACTCTGACAGCGTATCCGGAACAGGCGTAACCGCGCCCAGAATCGTTGCCGGATCGGCACCCAGGGCAACAGAAACCGGGAATCGTTCACCGGGATGTTCCGCGCACCACTCCTGGAAATCGAGCGCGCCGCCGCGATGTGACAGCCAGCGCATGATAAGTTTATTTTTACCGATCAGCTGCTGGCGGTAGATACCAAGGTTTTGGCGCTCTTTGTACGGACCACGGGTGACGGTCAAACCCCAGGTAATCAGCGGAGCGGCATCTTCAGGCCAGCATTGCATAATCGGGATTTTTGTCAGATCAACCGCATCACCTTCCAGCACTTTTTGCTGGCACGGCGCACCGCGCAGGCGTTTGGTTGGCATGTTCAGCACCTGCTTGAACTGCGGGAGCTTGTCGAACAGATCGCGGAAGCCTTTCGGCGGCTCCGGCTCTTTCAAAAACGCCAGCAGTTTACCCACTTCACGCAGCGCCGTGACATCCTCTTGCCCCATGCCCAGCGCCACGCGGCGCGGCGTGCCGAACAGATTGCACAGCACCGGCATGTCGTAACCTTTCGGATTTTCAAACAGCAGCGCAGGCCCGCCGGCACGCAGGGTGCGGTCAGCAATTTCTGTCATTTCCAGATAAGGATCAACAGGAAGCGTAATCCGTTTAAGTTCGCCCTGCTTTTCCAGCAGCGTCAGGAAGTCGCGTAGATCGTGGTATTTCATGCAGTTAGTCATGGCCTCTCTGTAAGCGCTTCATTATACGGCGTAAGCCTACGTGATGCTGTAATTTTGTTAAATTAGCGTGAACTTCCGCGACTTACTCCACTTTTGCCCATTATAATCAACTTAGCGATCCGGCCAGGGTTTTGATATGCTTGCGCCCCGAACTAAGGGAAAGAGTGATTATGCAGGCCTGGTATTTACTGTATTGCAAACGCGGGCAACTTCAGCGCGCGCAGGAACATCTTGAACGTCAGTCGGTGAATTGCCTGACGCCCGTGATCACGCTTGAAAAAATGCAGCGCGGGAAACGCACGATGGTCAGCGAGCCTCTCTTCCCGAACTATCTGTTCGTCGAATTCGACCCGGAAGTGATCCACACCACGACAATCAGCGCCACGCGCGGTGTTAGTCACTTTGTCCGCTTTGGCACCAGCCCCGCGACGGTTCCCTCAACCGTCATTCATCAGCTTTCGATTTATCAACAACCCGAAGGGATTACCGACCCGGAAACCCCTTATGCGGGCGATAGCGTGGTGATTACAGAAGGTGCCTTTGAAGGCCTGCAGGCCATATTCTCTGAACCTGATGGCGAAGCGCGCTCTATGTTGCTGCTTAACCTGTTGAATAAACAGGTGCTGCAGAGCGTGAAAAACACCGACTTCCGTAAGCTTTAAAACGCAATTCGAAACAGGCGGCGCACGTTGTCATCGGTCTGCGCGGCCAGCCAGTGCGGATCTTCTCCGCGCCAGTGCGCCACGCTCTCAACGATATGCCCCAGATACGCCGGCTCGTTACGCCGCGATGCCGGTTTGGGTTTCATGTCGCGCGGCAGCAAATAAGGGGCATCGGTTTCCAGCAGCAGGCGTTCGGCCGGGATCGCCGGCAATAATTCACGCAGTTCCAGCCCGCGACGCTCATCGCAAACCCAACCGGTAATGCCCAGATAAAGTCCTCGATTCAGGCAATCCAGCGCGTCCTGATGCGATCCGGTAAAGCAGTGCAACACAGCACCAGGCAGTTTATCCAGCCACGGTTCCAGAAGGGTGAGAAAACGCTCATGCGCATCGCGGCAATGCATGAACACCGGCATTTCAAGCTCTGCGGCCAGCGCCAATTGTGCGGTGAATGCTTTTTCCTGGTCTTCCGGCGTGGAAAAATTGCGATTGAAATCAAGACCGCACTCGCCGATGGCGACCACCTGTGGCATTTTCGCCAGCGCGTGGAGCGTTTCAGCGCTGTGTTGCGTCCATTGGCTACTGTCATGAGGGTGGACGCCTGCGGTTGACCAGCAGCGTTCGTAGCGTTGCGCCAGCAACTGCGCCTGCTCACTTTCATGAAGGTTGGTTCCCGTCAGCAAGAGCCCTTTCACCCCGGCGGCAAAAGCACGGGCGACGACCTCATCCCGGTCTTTCGCGAACTGCGAGCTGGTCAGGTTAAGCCCAATATCAAACATGCCCCTCTCCATATGACAACCGCCCTGACGGGCGGCTAGTGTTATTCTTCTGTGGTCTTTTCAGACCCGTCTTCTTCATCTTCCGGCGGACGTCGTTTGCCCACATAGAAACGCGAGAAGAACACGCCGACCTCAAACAAACAATACATCGGTATCGCCAGTAAGGTTTGCGAGAAGACATCCGGTGGCGTCAGCAGCATGCCCACCACAAATGCGCCTACGAGGATATACGGGCGCTTCTTGCGGAGATCGTCAGGCGTTGTCACGCCCATCCAGCACAGCAGGACGATTGCCACGGGCACTTCGAACGCCACGCCGAATGCCATAAACAGCGCCATAACGAAGCTGAGATAGCTGGCGATGTCTGTCGACACCTGAACCCCTTCCGGCGCGGTATGCGTGAGGAAGCCGAAGGCCAGCGGGAAGACAACGAAATAGGCGAACGCCATGCCGATATAGAACAGCAGCGAACTGGAGACCAGCAGTGGGATCACCAGTTTACGCTCGTGCTTGTACAGCGCCGGCGCGACGAAGGCCCAGACCTGGTACAAAATGACCGGCGCAGACGCAATCAAGGACACCCAGAAGGTCAGCTTGATCGGGGTGAAAAACGGCGAGGCCACGTCCGTAGCAATCATCGTCGCGCCCAGCGGCATCTGTTTAATCAGCGGTGCAGAGACCACCTGATAGATATCGTTGGCAAAATAGACCAGGCACAGGAATATAAGGAGAACTGCAATAATGCAGTTTAACAGGCGCTTGCGCAGCTCAATGAGGTGCGTAATGAGCGGTTGAGTATCATCTACTGCCATGTTTACGCTTTATCACTCGTGGAAGGGGATGATTCGGAAACGGACGCAGCAGGCTTTACTTCAGCCGCTTTTAACACCGGTTCTTCCGACTGCGCCTGTTTTTTCACTTCAGGTTCCTGCGGCGTCTGTTCTGGTGCGGCAGCCTGATGCTCCGCGCTGGACGGCGTTACGCCCTCGCGCTGCTCTTCGCTGCCCTTCACCACCGGGTTATGGATGGTGTTAGCTTCATCACTCGCCTTTTCAGGATCGTTGATGCTGTATGAACGCTTCATAGATTCAGCCGCTTCGCGCAACTCATCCATTGATGCTTTTAGCTCGGGCGTCAGGTTTTCCATGCTCGCCTTCTCAACTTTTTTCAGGCTGTCCTGAAATTCCTGGAGCTTGAGCTCCTGCGCCAGCTCGTTTTGCACGGTGGTAGCCAGCGAGCGAAGCGCACGCACCCAACCCGCCACGGTTTTAACCGCAACAGGGAGACGCTGTGGCCCCAGCACAATCAAACCAATCACAAAGACCAGCAGCAGCTCACTAAAACCAATGTCGAACACGAATTACACCTGCTCTTTATCGTGGCGTTTAGCGTCTTCCTTTTTGGCTTCATCTTGCTTGTCAGCGATGGATTTAGCAGTAAAGTCAGCGTCCTGGCTGGTTTTATCCTGCTTACTTTCATCATCACCCATGGCCTTCTTAAAGCCTTTGATAGATGCACCAAGGTCGGAACCGATAGAACCGAGTTTCTTCGTACCAAACAGCAGTACGACGATGACGGCAATGATCAACAATTGCCAGATACTGATACCACCCATACGTATTCCTCAGTGATAGATGCTTAATGAGTCAGGTTGCATTATACGTATGCAACCTGGTGATAGCGACGCAAAATCAGCGCGTTTTTCTCCAGCCAGCGAGCCAGACAACAACGCCGCCAGCCATAATCCACGCGGGCATCATCTCCCAGTCAGGGCGATTGATGAGCAGCAGCGTACCGCTCAGCAGCAACGTCGCGCCAATGCCAAAGAGGTAGCGTGACTGTCCCTGGCGCACGCGGCTGGACTGAAGCTCGTGCGCGATTTTATCCATGCTGTGCTGAAGGTTCTTGCTCTGACGCAAGCTGTCGTAAACCAGTTCAGGAATTTCAGGCATTTTTTCAATCCAGAACGGGCCTTTCTCCTTAAGGGAGCGTACCAGCGCTGGAATGCCAACCTGATCTTTAATCCAGGATTCAAGGAAAGGTTTCGCCGTTTTCCATAAGTCTAACTGAGGATAGAGCTGGCGACCTACGCCCTCAACGTAAAGTAATGTTTTCTGAAGTAAAACTAATTGTGGCTGCACTTCCATATTGAAGCGACGCGCGGTATTGAAGAGGTTCAGCAAAACGTGACCGAAGGAGATCTCCGACAGCGGTTTTTCGAAAATAGGTTCGCATACCGTGCGGATCGCAAACTCAAACTCTTCAACATTGGTGTCTGGTGGAACCCAGCCAGAGTCCACGTGCAGCTCGGCCACCTTACGGTAGTCGCGGTTGAAGAACGCGATGAAGTTCTCTGCGAGATAGCGCTTATCTTCTTTGTTCAGCGAGCCAACAATGCCGCAGTCGATCCCGATGTACTTCGGATCCTCCGGGTGTTCGTAGCTCACGAAGATGTTGCCCGGGTGCATGTCCGCATGGAAAAAGCTGTCGCGGAAGACCTGGGTAAAGAAGACCTGCACACCACGCTCGGCCAGCAGCTTCATGTTAGTGCCCTGCTTTTCCAGCGCCACAACATCCGAGACCGGAATACCGTAAATACGCTCCATGACCATCATGTTCTGGCTGCAATAGTCAGAATAGACTTCAGGAACATACAGCATCGGGCTGTCTTCAAAGTTACGACGCAGCTGAATGGCATTCGCCGATTCACGCAGCAGGTTGAGCTCGTCAATCAGCGTTTTTTCATACTCCCGCACCACTTCCATCGGGCGCAGTCGGCGGCCATCCGGCAACAAACGCGGTACCCAGCGGGCCAACCTGTAGATCAGCTTCATATCGGCTTTGATAATCGGCAGGATATCCGGACGAATAACCTTGATAACCACTTCTTTGCCGTTTTCTTTCAGGCGAGCCGTATGTACCTGGGCAATGGAGGCCGATGCGAGCGGCTGAATGTCGAAATCATCAAACCAGGTTTCAACAGGTATGTTGCCCATCGCTTCTTCGATCTGCTTCTTCGCTCTCACCCCGTCAAACGGAGCAACGCGATCCTGCAGCATCGCCAGTTCATCGGCAATTTGCGGTGGGAAGAGATCGCGGCGGGTAGAGAGCATCTGCCCAAACTTGATCCATACCGGGCCCAGCTCCTGCAGCGCAAGACGCAAGCGTTCGCCTAAAACCTGGTCTTTGTGGCGATTTGGCATCCAGAACAGCATGCGCCGCCAGATACGAAGCGGCAGCGTGATACGCATTCTGGGGATAAGCTCGTCGAGCCCGTAGCTCAAAAAGGTGCGAACGATAAAATAGAGGCGCCGAATTTCACCAGGCGTCATTTGCCCTCCAGTTTTTCCAGGCGTTTGGTTAACGCATCAACCGCGCGTTCAACAGCAGCGGTCTCTTCTGCAAACCATGCCACTTCCAGCGGCCCGGGGGCCATGCGCCACTCTTCGGTGAGGACTTCTGCGGCATAGCGCTGCTGGCGTTGCAGATTTTTGCGCAGGAACGCCGTACCGCCATGAATCGCTTTTCCAATCCCTTCGGCAGCGATGTCGCCAATAAAAGGCGCAAGCAGTTCTGCCGGGTCAAACTCGGCCATATCGCTGAGCGCCACGAAGTTCTGCACGACCTGAATGTCGCCTTCCACTTCGAGTTCAGCGCTGCGGATAAGCGCCGTCAGCTGCTGACGGTCACGCAGTTTTGGCAGCACGCTCATATGGGTGATGACCGAGCAGTCCGCCTCGCCCTCCCATTCACCCAGAACGTCAAGCTGGCGCTCGCTGAAGACCAGCACAAGCGGCGTCGAGAACTCTTTCAAAACGATACGCAGTACCTTTCCGTTCAGCCGCTGACGTGCAGCCTTCAGCGCCGGAGCGCGATACAGAAAGGCATTCAGTACATTCTCAATGCCTGCGGTGACTAAGGGTTTAAAGGGCACGGGACACCTCCACTCAGAACTTGTAACCGCGGTGCAGCGCGACGACACCCGCCGTCATGTTGAAATACTCAACGTTTTCAAAACCCGCGTCCTGCATCATCGCTTTCAGGGTATCCTGATCCGGGTGCATACGGATGGATTCGGCCAGGTAGCGATAGCTCTCCGCATCGTTCGCTACCAGCTCACCAATACGCGGCAGAACGTGGAAGGAGTAGGCGTCGTAGGCTTTGCTCAGCGGCTCGATAATCGGTTTGGAGAATTCAAGCACCAGCAGGCGTCCACCCGGCTTCAGCACGCGGTACATGGAGCGCAGCGCTTTATCTTTGTCGGTGACGTTACGCAGACCAAAAGAGATGGTGATGCAGTCAAAGGTGTTATCCGGGAACGGCAGCGCTTCGGCGTTTGCCTGCACATATTCCACGTTACCCACGACGCCGATGTTACGCAGCTTCTCGCGTCCCATTTTCAGCATGGAGTCGTTGATATCTGCCAGCACGACGCGACCGGTTTCACCCACCAGACGGGAGAATTTCGCCGTCAGATCGCCCGTTCCGCCAGCCAGATCGAGAACTGTTTGTCCACGACGCACGCCGCTGCAGTCAATAGTAAAGCGCTTCCACAAGCGATGAATGCCGAAGGACATCAAGTCATTCATCACATCGTACTTCGCCGCCACGGAATGAAATACGTGGGCCACCATGTCCGCTTTCTGCGCTTTGGCAACGGTCTGAAAGCCAAAGTGCGTCGTGTCTTGTGAATCGTCAACCATCTCAGAGCCTGCTTATCAGTAAAATGTTCGTGAAGTGTAACAGATTGGGCGCATTTGCCCTACGATTCAACCACCGCGAAAGAAACGCGTCGGCTGCTCTTCTGGCGATAAATTCGCCGCTACATCGTTGTCTTCACTGTGCGTATTTTGTTCATCCGCGCCTTCACGCAGTCGGAACTCTTCGTCCTGCGCCGTCGCCTGTTCAACCAATTCCGGATTAATCTCGCGTTTCACCTCCACCCCCAGGCTGCGAAACGCTTCGGCCTGCGCCAGCAGGTTGCCACGCCCGGAGGAGAGCTTTTTCATCGCCTGCCGGTAGTTATCCTGCGCACGATCCAGGCTTTGCCCGACCGAGGACATATCGTCCACAAACAGGCGCATTTTGTCGTACAGCTTACTGGCGCGATCGGCAATGTGCTGCGCGTTACGGCTTTGATGCTCGTAACGCCACAGATTAGCAATGGTCCGTAAGGCCACCAGCAGCGTGGTAGGGCTGACCAGCATAATGTTATTTTTCAGCGCTTCGGTGATCAGTTCGGGCTGTCTGTCGAGCGCCAGCAGGAAGGCGGGCTCTACCGGGATAAACATCAGCACGTAGTCCAGCGATCGCAGCCCCGGCAGCTGCTGATAATCCTTTCTGCCCAGCAGACGAATATGGTTACGCACGGAGGCAATGTGTTCCTGCAGCGCCGACTCGCGCGTGTAGTCATCTTCCGCGTTGAAGTAGCGCTCGTAGGCCACCAGCGTCATTTTGGCGTCAATCACCACATCTTTGCCCTGCGGCAGCCTCACGATCACATCCGGCTGCATGCGCGAGCGGGCATCGTTCTCAATGCTCACCTGGGTTTCGTATTCGTACCCTTCGCGCAGCCCAGAGGCTTCCAGCACGCGGGTGAACACCACTTCCCCCCAGTTGCCCTGGGTTTTGTTATCCCCTTTAAGCGCACGGGTCAGGTTCACCGCCTCCTGCGCCATCTGGGCATTCAGCTGCTGGAGATTACGGATTTCATGCGCCAGGGTGTGCCGCTCGCGCGCCTCCTGGCCAAAGCTGTCCTGCACCTGACGGCGAAAACCGTCCAGCTGTTCACGCAGCGGCGTCAGCAGGCTATTCAGGCTCTGTCGATTCTGTTCGTCAACGCGGCGGTTGCTGTGCTCAAAAATTCGGTTGGCGAGGTTCTCAAACTGTTCGCTGAGGCGCTGCTCGCTGTTGATCATCTGGCGGATTTTGTCTTCCGCATGCAGCTGGGTGGATTCAAGACGGGTGGTCACTTCGCGGAGATCGGCCTCCAGCGAGGTGTTGATATCACGGAGATTGCGCAGCTCGTTGTTGAGCAGCTCGCACTCGTCGCGCCAGTGGTCGCTCAGGGCAAGCTGCTGCTTTGCCGCACTTAATTCAGCGACTATCTCTTCGCGCTCTGCCAGCTGTTCGGCCTTCTGCTGCGCATGCTGATAGCTGGAAATAAGCCAGCCTATCGCCACGCCCGCCAGCGCAATCACCGCATAAATCAGGATTGAGATATCCACAATGCCCCCTGCATCAACGTATTACCCGCACAAAATAGAATTGTGCTGTATAAACGTCCAGTTTGAAAGGGTTTTCCTGCGAGGCGCTACGCAAAAAATAAAGGCCGAACGTGTCGGCCTTGTGTCTTTAAAGAGAGGATTAGATGAGGCGACGAGCCGCTTCCACCACGATTTTCACCGCATGACTTTCGGTCTGCTTCATGGTTTCGGCGTTCGGGATCTCCTGCTGGGTACGGTTGACGATCACGCCCGCCACCATACCGGCGCGCAGACCCTGGCTTGCACACATGGTTAACAGCGTTGCAGATTCCATTTCGTAGTTCATCACGCCCATGGACTGCCACTCTTCCATAGAGCCTTTGAAACGGCTTACCACGCGGCCTGAGAAGGTGTCGTAACGCTCCTGGCCCGGGTAGAAGGTATCGGAAGAGGCGGTGACGCCCACGTGAGTAGTCGCGCCCACGGATTTCGCGGCTTCAACCAGCGCGGTGGTGCATTCGAAGTCGGCAACTGCCGGGAATTCCATTGGTGCAAAGTGCAGGCTTGCGCCGTCAAGACGAACGGATGCGGTCGTAACCAGCACGTCGCCGACGTTGATGTGCGGCTGAATAGCGCCAGTGGTGCCGATACGCAGGAAAGTACGAATGCCCAGCTGCGCCAGTTCTTCCACCGCAATAGACGTAGACGGGCCACCGATACCGGTAGAGCACACGATCACCGCTTTGCCATCCAGCTCTGCGCGCCAGGTGGTGAATTCACGATGGGCTGCCAGCTTAACCGGCTTATCCATCAGCGCGGCGATCTTTTCCACACGCTCAGGATCGCCAGGGACGATAGCGAGCGTAGCCCCTTGTAAATCGTTTTTGGTGAGGCCGAGATGAAAAACATCAGACTTAGACATAGGGTGACTCCTCTGTGGGTCGGTTAGTCAGAAGAAGTAAAACGGTACTTTACAGAAGCACTACGCAGAATTTCGTGACACACCTCACCATGAATGAAAATGATTGCAGTTAATTTCCATTAAATAGTGACTTACATCACATTAACAAGTTATATCGCCAGGTGCTGCACAAAAGATAGACCGTATAAGGCACTGTGGGTTGTTAACCTGGTGACTATATTTACCTTTGCGCTAACTCATTGGTACGGAGAATGCCATGACTGAAAAAACCGGTTTTGCACCTGCTGCGGCTCCGCATGCTTCAACCATCGTCTCAACCTCAGAAGAAGCCATTACTGCGGGCGAGACCTCCATCCCCTCGCAGGGAGAGAATATGCCTGCTTATCACGCTCGGCCAAAATCAGCAGAGGGTCCGCTGCCGATCGTGATTGTGGTTCAGGAGATTTTTGGCGTTCACGAACATATTCGCGACCTCTGCCGCCGCCTGGCGCTGGAAGGGTACCTGGCCATTGCGCCAGAGCTCTATTTCCGTCAGGGCGATCCGAACGATTACAGCGATATCCCTACGTTGTTCAACAATCTGGTGAGCAAAGTCCCGGATGCCCAGGTGCTGGCTGACCTTGATCATGTTGCCAGCTGGGCCGCACGCAACGGGGGTGATGCACATCGCCTACTTGTCACCGGCTTCTGCTGGGGCGGACGCATTAGCTGGCTGTATGCCGCGCATAACCCGCAGCTGAAAGCGGCCGTGGCCTGGTACGGCAAGCTGGTGGGCGAAAAAACGCTGAACTCGCCGAAGCAGGCCGTTGATATCGCCACGGATTTGAATGCGCCGGTGCTGGGGCTTTATGGTGGTCAGGATACCGGCATTCCGCTTGATACCGTTGAGACCATGCGTCATGCGCTGCGCGCGGCGAATGCAAAGGCGGAGATTGTGGTGTACCCGGATGCCGGACACGCGTTTAACGCCGATTATCGCCCAAGCTATCACGCAGAATCAGCCAAAGATGGCTGGCAGAGGATGCTGGCGTGGTTTAGCCAGTACGGCGGGAAAAAAGCTTAAAAGCAAAAAAGCCCGGTGGCGGCAACGCCTTACCGGGCCTACGCTTCATCAAGCCTGACGCAAGTTCTGCGCCGCCTTCACCATGTTGGCGAGCGCCGCGCGCGTTTCCGGCCAGCCGCGGGTTTTCAGCCCGCAGTCCGGGTTCACCCACAGACGTTCCGCCGGGATCCGCTGGGCGGCTTTTTTCAGCAGGGCTTCAATCCACTCCACGCTCGGCACGTTCGGGGAATGAATGTCATACACGCCCGGCCCGATTTCGTTCGGGTAGTCGAACTCTTCAAACGACTCCAGCAGCTCCATGTCTGAACGCGAGGTCTCGATGGTGATCACGTCGGCGTCCAGCGCGGCAATCGAATCCATGATGTCGTTAAATTCGCAGTAGCACATGTGGGTGTGGATCTGCGTGTCGTCCTTCGCCACCGCGGCGTTGATGCGGAACGCTTCCACGCCCCACTGCAGGTAAGCATCCCAGTCGCTGCGGCGCAGCGGCAGACCTTCGCGCAGGGCCGGTTCATCAATCTGGATGATGCCAATGCCTGCGGCTTCCAGATCTGCCACTTCATCACGCAGCGCCAGCGCGATTTGCTTCGCGATGGTTTCACGGGTCACGTCTTCACGCGGGAACGACCAGCAGAGAATGGTTACCGGACCGGTGAGCATGCCTTTCACCGGCTTGTCGGTCAGGGACTGGGCATACTTCGCCCACTCCACGGTGATCGCTTCCGGGCGGCTGACGTCGCCAATAACCACTGGCGGCTTCACGCAGCGGGAGCCGTAGCTCTGCACCCAGCCGTTCTGGGTAAAGACGAAGCCGTCCAGGTGCTCACCGAAGTATTCGACCATGTCGTTACGCTCGGCCTCGCCGTGCACCAGCACGTCCAGACCTAAACGCTCCTGCTCGATAATTGCCTGCTTAATGTGCTCAGCGATACCGGTGCGGTAGTTGTTCGCATCCAGGTTGCCCTTCTTGAAGTCCAGGCGCAGGCCGCGGATTTCAGTGGTTTGCGGGAAAGAACCAATTGTGGTGGTCGGCCACGCGGGCAGGTTGAAACGGGCGCGCTGCGCTTCGGCGCGCACCTCATACGGGCTCTGGCGCTGGCTGTCCTGCGCGGTGATGGCCGCCAGGCGTTTTTCCACCGCCGGGTTGTGCACGCGGGCCGAGTGACGACGCGCCTGGATCGGTGCGCTCCATTCGGTAATCGCCGCCGTCTCGCCGCTGTTCAGCGCGTCGCGCAGCAGCGTCAGCTCTTCACATTTTTGCAGGGCGAAGGCAAACCAGCTTTTCACTTCAGGGTCGAGACGGGTTTCCACGCTGAGATCGATTGGGCTGTGCAGCAGCGAGCAAGAGGATGCCACCCACAGCTCACGTTTGCCGACGATGTCTTTGATTTGTGCATATTTCTCGGTCAGATCGGCACGCCAGACGTTGCGCCCGTTAACCAGCCCGGCAGAAAGCAGCCAGTCCGCCGGCAGGCGCTTGTGCAGCTCCGCGACATCGTCTTTCCCGTGAACGAGGTCAACGTGCAGGCCCTGCACCGGCAGCGCGGTTATGGTCTTCAGGTTCGGCGTCACGCCTTCGAAATAGGTGGTGAGCAGCAGCTTCACCTGCCCGGTGAGCGCGTCATACGCCGGTTTGAAGGCATCAAGCCACTCCTGCGGCAGCTCGAGCACCAGCGCGGGTTCGTCGATTTGCACCCACTGAATGCCGCGCTTGCCCAGCTCAATCAGCACCTGTTTGTAGACCGGCAGAATATCGTTCAGCAGGCTGAGGCGGTCAAACTGTTCGCCTTTTACTTTACCCAGCCACAGGTAGGTGACTGGCCCCAGCAATACGGGCTTCACCTGATGACCCAGCGCCAGCGCTTCGTCCACTTCATCCAGCAGCTGCGTCCAGGTCAGCCTGAACTCCTGACCTTTTACGAACTCCGGCACCATATAGTGATAGTTAGTGTTAAACCACTTGGTCATTTCCGCCGCTGCCGCTGGCTCACCCGTTGGCGCACGGCCGCGGCCAATGCGGAACAGGGTATCGATATCTACCGATCCATCTTTGTTCTGATGACGAGCCGGCACGTTGCCAAGCAGCAGGCTGGTCGTCAGAACATGGTCGTACCAGGCGAAATCGCCCACCGGCAGCAGGTCAATGCCCGCCTGTTTCTGCTGCTCCCAGTGACGGGCGCGCAGCTCGCGTCCCACCGCCAGCAGTTCTTCACGGGTGCTGTTACCCGCCCAGTAGCTTTCTTGCGCTTTTTTCAGTTCGCGGCGCAGGCCAACGCGAGGGAAACCGAGAGTGTGATTGCGGATTGTCATGTTATGCCCCTTGTGAAATTTGTTATTTAGACGTCCAGATGTTTACACATCTATAATTGGCAGGTACTGTATATTCCTCAAGCGCAAAATGTTCATGGCGAAGTGAAGGACTTTCATGATCGAGATTAAACACCTGAAAACGCTACAAGCGTTGCGGAACTGCGGTTCTCTTGCGGCAGCGGCGGCCACGCTGCACCAGACCCAGTCTGCCCTTTCTCACCAGTTCAGCGATCTGGAACAACGCCTCGGCTTTCGTCTTTTTGTGCGTAAGAGCCAGCCTTTGCGCTTTACGCCGCAGGGTGAAATTTTGCTGCAGCTGGCAAACCAGGTCCTGCCGCAGATCGCCAGCGCGCTGCAGGCGTGTAACGAACCGCAGCAAACCAAACTGCGTATTGCCATTGAGTGCCACAGCTGTATTCAGTGGCTGACCCCCGCGCTTGAGAACTTCCGCCAGAAGTGGCCGCAGGTGGAGATGGACTTTACATCCGGCGTGACATTTGACCCGCAGCCCTCGCTGCAGCAGGGCGAGCTGGATCTGGTGATGACCTCTGACATTCTGCCGCGCAGCGGCCTGCACTATTCGCCGATGTTTGATTATGAAGTGCGCCTGGTGCTGGCCCCGGACCATCCGCTTGCCAGTAAAACGCGCATCACGCCGGAAGATCTGGCGACGGAAACGCTGCTGATTTATCCCGTGCAGCGCAGTCGACTGGATATCTGGCGTCACTTCCTGCAGCCCGCAGGCATTAGCCCACAGTTGAAAAGCGTGGATAACACCCTGCTGTTAATTCAGATGGTGGCGGCCAGAATGGGCATCGCGGCATTGCCGCACTGGGTGGTGGAGAGTTTTGAACGCCAGGGCCTGGTGGTGACCAAAACCCTGGGTGAAGGACTGTGGAGTCGACTGTACGCCGCCGTGCGCGATGGCGAGCAGCGTCAGCCGATTACGGAAGCGTTTATTCGCTCAGCGCGGAACCACGCGTGCGACCATCTTCCCTTTGTGCGGAGCGCGGAGCGACCCAATGGCGATGTACCCACAGCGAAGCCAGGATCACCGCTCCCCCAATAAGGAAACTCGGCCAGTGCGGCTGTTGCTGCCAGATGGCGAGATTGACCAGCAGCCCTGCCGGGACATGTACGTTATTCATGATCCCTAGCGTACCGGCGTCTACCTGCGTAGCGCCGTAGTTCCACATGAAGTATCCCAGCCCGGAAGCCACCACGCCCAGCCAGACCAGAACGCCCCACTGCAGGGTGGTGGTCGGCAGTTTTTGCGGGTTGCCGAGCATAAACCACGCCGCCACCGCGACAATCGCGGCCCCCATATAGAACCAGGCAAACGCGTTGTGCTGCGGCATCGGACGGGTTTCCATCAGGCGTTTGTAGCCCACCATGCCGATAGCGAAGCTGATATTGGCGAGCTGGACGAACATCAGCCCTGTCCAGAAGTGATCGCTTACCTTGTCATAGCGAATAATCGCCGCCCCAAGCACCGCCAGCGCCGCGCTTAGAAGATATCCCCAGCGCAGGCGGCGCCTGCTGAGCAGGTCGTAGATTAGCGTGATATAGAGCGGCGTGAGCACGGTGAACAGCAGGAATTCCGAGACGGACAGATAAACGTAAGCCCGGAAGCTAAACAGGTACATGATGCCGAGCTGCATCGCGCCCACCAGCATATACAGCAGAATCGTTTTCAGCGATTGTCCGCGCGCGCGCAGAAACGGCAGGAACACCAGCGCCGCCAGCCCCACGCGCATCAGCACCGAGAAGTAGCTGTCGACCGATCCGGCAAGGTATTCGCCAATCAGGCTAAAGGAGAAGGCCCACAGGATAGTGGTGATAATGAGTAGCGCCACAATGCTTGTCTCTCAGAAAGAAGGACAGGCATTGTAGCGAACTCTTTAGTTGACAACTGAGCAATAAATAATCAAATGAAGATTATTCAAGGAACAGTTTGCGCAGATACTTAGGCACAGCGTTATCGCCATTGGTGCCGATCACTTCCAGCTCCGGGTGCAGGTCTTTCAGGCGCTGGTGCGCATTCTCCATGATGCAGCCTTTTCCCGCCATGGAGAGCATCTCGGCGTCGTTCATACCGTCTCCGAACGCGATGCAGTCTTTCAGCTCAAAGCCCAGACGTTTAGCCACCGCTTCCAGCGCGTGACCTTTGGAGACGCCACCGGCCATCACTTCCAGACAGGTCAGCGTGGAGAAGCTTACGTTAACGCGGTCGCCCCAGCGAGCGTTGATCGCCTGCTCCAGCGGTAGCAATGCCTCATGATTTACACAGGTGAAGAACACCTTACTGATCCCTTCCGGCTCCAGCAGGCCAGGCTCGTACAGTGAGTACTGGAATACGGCTTCCTTGAAGAAACGCATCTCTTCCGGGCGGTGGCGGTTCATAAACCACTCGTCATCGCGATAAACGTTAGTGACGATATCCGGGTTATTGTGCACTACGCCGAACAGATCGGCGGCAATATCGCGGTCCAGATTATGGGTAAAAATCAGGTTACCCTCCGTGTCGTGCACGCGCGCACCGTTGGAGGTGATCATGTACGATTTGATTTCCAGATTATCGCGGATCTGCCCCACGTCCACGTGGTGGCGACCGGTGGCAAACACGAAGTTCACGCCACGGGCAGTCAGGAGTTTTAAGGTCTCTTTCGCATAAGGCGAGAGGGTGTGGTCGGGGGAAAGCAGCGTGCCATCTAAGTCAGATGCAACAACCTGGTACATAGGGAAATTTAACCTCTGGTGAATATCAATTATGCCTGTTGAAAAATTCAACAATGGCGTTGAGCGCGACTGAGCGCATAGCGTCCTTTTCAAAAAGGATCTCATGGTACGCGCCGTTGATGACCAGCGGTTTACCCCCTTCACAAGGGTGACCGGCGGCAGCGCGCAGTTCACAATAGCGGTCATGCATGCGGTTATCCACCACACGCTCGTCCTCCGCCTGAATCAGAAGCGTCGGCGTGTCATCATCGCCTACGCCCGCCAGCACCTGCTCACCGGCATGAATACCTTCCCGCACCCAGTGCCAGGTCGGGCCGCCAACGCGCAAGCGCGGTTCATCGGCATAAAAGCGCAGGTTGCGGCGATAGCGCTGTCGACTGTGGGTCAGAACGTTGATGGCGAACGGCAATGCGCGCCAGCGTCCGGTTCCGATGGCATAGCCTTCACGAATGCGCTGATGGCCCTCAGCCCAGTCGAGAAGATGGCGTACCATCCAATCGGGAAAACGAATGACAATACCGTACATCGGTGCGGTGAGCGCAATGGCGTCGCACTGATGCTCATACCGCTGCAAAAACAGCGTCGAAATGGCACCGCCCATGGAGTGCGCAAGGATATACCGCTTGCGCCAGGGACCCGGCTGCACTTCCTGCTGCCAGAACGCTGCAAAATCGTCGACGTAATCGCTGAAGTTATCCACGTGCCCACGGTGCGTATCCGGCAGCATACGACCGGACAACCCCTGTCCACGGTGGTCGATGATCAGCACGTCGAACCCCATATGGACCAGGTCGTAAGCCAGTTCGGCATATTTAACGTAGCTTTCGATGCGTCCGGGGCAGACAACGATCACACGGTCATTTTTTTTATTGCGGAAACGAACGAAGCGCACCGGGATGCCCCCGACGCCCGTAAACTCATCTTCCTCACGCTGCCGCCAGAAATCGGTCAGCGGCCCCATAGAGAAAGCAGCAAAAGCGTTTTCTCGTGTTTCCCAGTCCTTTTTCTGCTGAAACATTGGGTTTCCACTCACGTAATCCAGGGAATATCGTTTTTTTCGTCACTGTTCACAAAATGACGCAATAATAGCGTATTGTGGCATAAAAATAGACGGTTCGGGAGTTTCAAATGACCTTCGAATGGTGGTTCGCCTACCTGCTGACATCCATTATCCTCAGCCTTTCACCGGGCTCGGGTGCCATTAACACCATGACCACCTCCATCAATCACGGCTATCGCGGAGCGGCGGCATCCATCGCGGGTTTGCAGACCGGGCTGGGTATTCATATCGTCCTGGTGGGGGTTGGGCTTGGGACCCTGTTCTCCCGCTCCGTGCTGGCCTTTGAAGTGCTGAAATGGGCCGGAGCGGCGTATCTGATTTGGCTCGGCATCCAGCAGTGGCGCGCCGCAGGCTCCATCAACCTCAATACGCTCGCGCAGACGCAAAACCGCGGCCATCTGTTTAAGCGCGCGGTGTTCGTCAACCTGACCAACCCGAAGAGCATCGTGTTCCTCGCCGCGCTATTCCCACAGTTTATCGTGCCGCACCAGCCGCAGGTGATGCAGTACGTGGTGCTTGGCGCGACCACCATTATTGTCGATATCATCGTGATGATTGGCTATGCGACGCTGGCGCAGCGAATTGCGGCGTGGATCAAAGGGCCTAAGCAGATGAAGGCCCTGAATAAGGTGTTTGGTTCGCTGTTTATGCTGGTTGGCGCGCTGCTTGCGTCAGCGCGTCATGCTTAGCGAGAAATGATGAGATGAATGCCGAAGCCGGCGAACAGCGCGCCGGCGAAGCCATCAATCCACTTCGCGATACGCTGGTAGCCGCGGCGCATCGCCGGTAAGGCAAACAGGCTTGCTACGATGGTAAACCAGGCAAAGGTTTCAACAACGATCAGCAGGAAGATGCCCCAGCGTGCGCCCGCACCGACGCTATCGCCGACAAACAGCGAGAACACCGAGCCGAAATAGATAATCGCTTTTGGGTTTGCCAGATTGGTCAGCAGCCCTTTTACAAAGCTGCGGCCGCCCGTTGCCAGCTCAACCTTCGGCTCTTCCGGCTTTTTCTCTTCTTTCTTCAGCGCCCCGCGCAGCATCTGGTAGCCCATCCAGCACAGGTACAGCCCACCGCCGACCATAATGATGTTATGCAGCCAGGCCATCTTCGCCAGGATCAGGTTCAGACCGAGCAACGCGACTGCCGCCCAGACCATGACGCCCATGGTAATACCGAGCACGCCCATCATCGCCTCTTTGCGGGAGCGGCTGACGGCGGTTTGCGACACGAAGAAAAAGTCAGGTCCCGGGCTCATCAGCGCAACGATGTGCACTAACGCCACGGTAAGAAATAGCATTAACATAATTAGCTCGCGGGGAAATAATTCAGTGAGTCATCATCCTGGCACTTTTTCGCCCGGCTGACTACTCCTCATCGTCACCGTCGGCGTGAGAACGGATGAGCGCCATAAACTCCTTTCCGAAGCGCTCCAGCTTGCGCGTGCCGACGCCGTTGACGCTGAGCATTTCGCTGGCGCTGAGCGGCATCTGCTCGGCCATCTCAATCAGCGTCGCGTCGTTGAACACCACGTAAGGCGGGATGTTCTCTTCGTCGGCGATGGCCTTACGCAGTTTGCGCAGTTTGGCGAACAGCTTGCGGTCATAGTTGCCGCCGTAGGATTTTTGCATCACGCGCGGCTTGAGGGCGATAACGCGCGGAACCGCGAGCTTCAGTTCAACTTCACCGCGCAGGACCGGGCGCGCGGCCTCAGTAAGCTGAAGGGCGGAGTGCTGAGCAATATTTTGCGTGGCAAAGCCGAGGTGGATCAGCTGACGAATAATGCTGACCCAGTGCTCGTGGCTCTGATCTTTACCGATGCCGTAGACGGGCAGCTTATCGTGACCCATATCGCGGATACGCTGGTTATTAGCCCCGCGCAGCACTTCCACCACGTAGCCCATACCAAAGCGTTGATTGACGCGCCCAATGGTTGAGAGCGCCTTACGCGCGTCCATCAGACCATCGTACTGCTTCGGCGGATCAAGGCAGATATCACAGTTGCCGCACGGCTCCTGTCGCCCTTCACCAAAGTAGTTGAGCAGCACCAGACGGCGGCAGGTTTGCGCTTCGGCAAACGCGCCCATCGCGTTGAGCTTGTGGCGCTCGATATCCTGCAGCTGTCCCTGCGGTTTCTCTTCCAGACAGCGGCGCAGCCACGCCATGTCCGCCGGATCGTAAAACAGCATTGCTTCCGCAGGCAGCCCGTCACGCCCGGCGCGACCAGTTTCCTGATAGTAGGATTCGATATTGCGTGGGATGTCGAAGTGCACCACAAAGCGCACGTTGGGCTTGTTGATGCCCATCCCGAACGCCACCGTCGCGACCACGATCTGCAGGTCGTCGCGCTGGAATTTCTCCTGCACGTCGGCGCGGATGTGGTTCTCTAACCCGGCGTGATACGCGGCGGCGCTAAAGCCGCGGTTTTGCAGCCGCGCGGCGGTGTCTTCCACCTTCGCCCGACTGTTGCAGTAGATGATGCCGGACTTGCCGCGCTGCTCCTGGACGTAGCGCAGGAGCTGATCCAGCGGCTTGAATTTTTCCATCAGCATGTAGCGGATGTTGGGGCGGTCGAAGCTGCTGACCTGAATATAAGGGTCGTTCAGCCCGAGCAGACGAACGATGTCCAGACGCGTGGTGTCATCCGCCGTGGCGGTAAGCGCCATAAACGGCAGCTCGGGGAAGCGCTGACGAAGCTGGCCGAGGGCGGCATATTCCGGGCGGAAATCGTGTCCCCACTGGGAGATACAGTGCGCTTCATCGACCGCCAGCAGCACCGGATTCCAGTGCGCGAGATGGTCGAGGAAGTTATCCAGCATCAGGCGTTCCGGCGCGATATACAGCAACCGGATCTGTCCGGTGCGGCAACCCGCCATCACCTCTTGCTGCTGCTCGCGGGTTTGCGTGGAGTTAAGACAGGCGGCCGCCACGCCGTTGGCGAGCAGCTGGTCGACCTGGTCTTTCATCAGGGAAATGAGGGGGGATACCACGACCGTCAGGCCGTTCAGCACCAGCGCAGGCACCTGATAGCAGAGGGATTTCCCGCCGCCGGTCGGCATCACTACCAGACAATCACGACCTTCCAGCACGGTTTCAATGATGGTTTCCTGGCCGGGGCGGAACTGCTGGTAGCCAAAGGTTTCATGCAAAACCTGTTTAGCCAGCGATTCCTGATTCAATACTTCCGCCTGCGCCACGTTAACCCCATATGCCAGAAATGAAACAGGCGCTATTTTCAGCGCCTGAGAAAGAAACTTCAACGTTTAACGCAAAAACATTCGAGCGACCTAGAAAATATCGTTCAGCATCACGCCCACGCCAACGCGGGTCTGGTTGAAGTTGTAATCGATAAGCGACTCGCCGTAACCGCTGTACACCTGAGTATAGATGCGGACATGCTTCGTCATTGGATAGCTTAAGCCCACTTCCGCACCACCGTAGCCGGTGTTCCAGTTGTACTGACCTTTGGCGCTGAGCACGGCATCACCTAGCTGGTAGCCGACCTTGAGCTGGTAGTAGCCCATATATTTGGTGATATCCGGGTTGTCATCGGTTTCGCCCACCACATACCACGGCTTCACTTCCACCATCCAGTTACCGTTCTGCGCCATCAGACGCGTATAAGCGCGGTTCCAGCTGCGGGAGGTTGGGTCGGAGCGACCGTTGGAATCGTGGTTAAAGCCCACTTCGACGTCGCGCAGCGTCCAGCCTGCAAATTCGTAATCCGTTGCGAAGCCGAGGAACAGCTGCGGCTCATAGTTAGTTTCACGGAACGGCGAGGACTCCCCGCTGTTGGAGAGCTGCCACCAGGACTTTTGGGTGTATGACGCACCGAGCACCGAGTTCGGCCCAAGAATGCCTCGCCAGAACGGGAACGCGAGGCTGAGCTGGAACTTCACCTCATCTTTACGCGCATTATCGGACCAGTTATAGGAACTTATCGCCTCTTTGTTGAGATCGCTGGTCTGGGTGTAGATCACGTAGTTGGTGTCATACGGGTACAGCGTGAACGGATTGTCATGCTCCTGAAGCATATTGGCGATGATGCTGCCGCGCACTGCGGGGGCATCGTGCACTTCTTTGACGGTTGCTTCTTGCGCATATGCTGTGAGGGGCAGCGAAACCGCCGCCAGTAACCAACCCAGATACGTCCGCATCGGTGGTGTTCTCCTGAAAGGGTGATATTTAATGAATAGTTTTGTCCGGGCATTCTACAGACTTCTGCAGCAACTTCCGCCTCCTCGTTTCTGAAAGTGGAAATCCTTATTGTTGAGGCATAAAATCAACATTTTGTTAACAACAAGGATGCATCCCTCATGTCAGCCACGCTTACCGCCGAAGAAACATTAAAACTCGTGGGCGAGATTTTTGTGTACCACATGCCGTTTAACCGCGCGCTGGGGCTGGAGCTGGAGCGATACGAGAAAGACTTTGCCCAGCTCAGCTTTAATAATCAGCCAATGATGGTAGGCAACTGGGCGCAAAGTATTTTGCACGGCGGGGTAATTGCCTCCGCGCTGGACGTGGCGGCAGGGCTGGTCTGCGTCGGCAGTACGCTGACGCGCCATGACACCATCAATGAAGAGGAGCTCCGCCAGCGTCTTTCGCGGATGGGCACTATCGATTTACGCGTCGACTATCTGCGCCCTGGACGGGGTAATCGCTTTACCTGTACCAGCAGCCTGCTGCGCGCGGGCAATAAAGTCGCGGTGGCGCGCGTTGAGTTGCATAACGAAGAACAGGTTTATATCGCCAGCGCAACCGCCACTTATATGGTGGGTTAAGGCGATAAAAACGGGTAAAATTAATTCACTCTTTTGTAACGGATTTTCCCGATGGATGCTAAACAGACGCGGCAGGGCGTTTTACTCGCCCTTGCCGCTTATTTTATTTGGGGTATCGCACCGGCGTACTTCAAATTTATCGCCTATGTACCGGCCGACGAGATCCTCACCCACCGCGTCATCTGGTCGTTCTTCTTTATGATTGCGCTGATGAGCGTCAGCCGTCAGTGGTCCGGCGTCAAAACGCTGCTGCAAACCCCTAAAAAGGTCTTCCTGCTGGCGCTTTCTGCGGTTCTGATCGGCGGCAACTGGCTGCTGTTCATTTGGGCGGTAAATAACCATCACATGCTTGAAGCGAGCCTGGGGTACTTTATTAACCCGCTGGTGAACATTGTGCTGGGGATGATTTTCCTCGGCGAACGCTTCCGCCGGATGCAGTGGTTAGCGGTCCTTCTGGCCTTCTGCGGCGTACTGGTGCAGCTGTGGACCTTCGGCTCGCTGCCGATTATTGCCCTCGGTCTGGCGTTCAGCTTTGCCTTCTACGGCCTGGTACGCAAGAAGATTGCGGTAGAAGCGCAGACGGGGATGCTGTTTGAAACCCTGTGGCTGCTGCCGGTGGCGGCGATTTATCTCTTCGGCATCGCCGACAGCCCAACCAGCCACATGGGCAGCAACCCGTGGTCGCTGAACCTGATGCTGATGGCCGCGGGCGTGGTAACCACCATTCCTCTGCTGTGCTTCACCGGCGCGGCGACGCGCCTGCGTCTCTCCACGCTGGGCTTCTTCCAGTACATTGGCCCGACGCTGATGTTCCTGCTGGCAGTGGTGTTTTACGGCGAAGTGCCGGGGGCAGATAAGATGGTGACGTTCGCCTTTATCTGGGTGGCGCTGGCGATTTTCGTTGCGGATGCGATTTATACCCAACGCAGAGTGCGTAAAGGGCTGTAATGTTGCCCTCACCCTAACCCTCTCCCACAGGGAGAGGGAATTCGATCGTAGGGCGGGTAAGCGCAGCGCCACCCGCCAGATTTTTACAGCCAGTTCCGGCGTTTGAAATAGAGATACGGCGCCAGGCCCGCGAGGATCATAAAGATAATCGCCCCCGGGTAGCCAAAGCTCCACCTCAGCTCCGGCATAAACTCGAAGTTCATCCCGTAGCTGGATGCCACCAGCGTCGGCGGCAGGAACACCACGGACACCACCGAGAAGATCTTGATGATGCGGTTCTGCTCGATGTTGATAAAGCCCATCGCCGCCTGCATCAGGAAGTTGACCTTCTGGAACAGGGATTCGTTGTGCGGCAGCAGAGATTCGATATCTCGTAAGATCTCACGCGCCTGTTCCAGCTGACCGCCCGGCAGACGCGCCTTGCGCACCAGGAAGTTCAGCGCGCGCTGGGTATCCATCAGACACAAGCGCACCTTCCAGCCGATATCTTCCAGCTCCGCCAGCGTGGAGAGCGCTTCGTCGTACTCATCGCCCTGATGGCCTTCCATGATCACCCGGCTCAGCTTTTCGAGGTCGCTGTAGATGTTCTCAATTTCATCCGCCAGCTGTTCAATTTTGGTCTCGAACAGATCGAGCAGCAGCTCGTACGCGTTGCCGTCTACCATCGCCTGGCTGCGGGCGCGCATGCGGTAGAGACGAAACGCAGGCAGTTCGCGCTCGCGCAAGGTAAACAGACGACCATCGCGAATGGTAAACGCCACGGTGGAGTTACCCGCGTGGTCATCAGCGTCTTCAAAGAAGAAGAAGGAGTGGATGTGCAGACCGTCTTCATCTTCAAAAAAACGTGCGGATGCTTCGATGTCTTCCAGTTCAGGACGCGTTGCCAGGCTTTGCCCCAGCTCAGATTGTACGCGAAGGCGCTCATCGTCGTCCGGCTCGACCAGATCCACCCATACGGCATCAACGAGGGGCTGTGACTCTTCGGCTTCAAGCCGAGTCAGTCGGTTATTTTCGAGTTGAAATGCGCTCAACATGACCGGGACTCCCAATGCAAAAAATATCGGACAGTTCGGTGGGCACACAGAAACAAATTGGGTTTCAGACCATTAAACAGCCTGACTCAGCGCGACGGGAATAGAGCAGTCGCTGACAACCACTAAGGCCATCAGCAAGGGGAGATAGCCTTAGGAGTTGTTCCTGGATGACAGGGAATTGAGCCAGTATCTACTGGGTGTGTCCAAGGCGAATGTCCTCTTAGCGTAATCGTGCGCGCATGTTACGCCAGCAGTAACTGTGGCGTCAACACGCAACGGAACGCTGAAGGGCATTAATTGACCTTCACGGTATAAGGCTAGCAGATTATTACAAAATAATGATATTTTTCTGAAGGTTAGACTGTTTCCAGCTTCGCATAGGCCGCCACCAGCCATTTGATCCCCTGCCCCTGGAACGCCACCTGCAGGCGACTGTGCTCGCCGCTGCCTTCCAGATTCACAATGGTACCTTCGCCAAACTTCGAATGGCGCACGCGCTGGCCCAGCTTGTAGCCGGTGTCGGTTTCCGCAATCGGCGAGCCCATGCGCTGATGGCTGACCGGACGGCTGATGCTTGCCCGCAGACGCACCTCTTCCACGCACTCTTCCGGCAGCTCGCCGATGAAGCGCGACGGACGGTGATAAACCTCTTTGCCGTACAGACGGCGGGTTTCGGCGTAGGTCAGCGTCAGCTTTTGCATCGCGCGCGTCACGCCCACGTAGGCCAGACGACGCTCCTCTTCCAGACGTCCGCCTTCATCCAGCGACATCTGGCTCGGGAACATCCCCTCTTCCATGCCAACAATGAACACCTGCGGGAACTCCAGACCTTTGGCGGAGTGCAGGGTCATGAGCTGAACCGCGTCCTGCCAGGTGTCCGCCTGCCCTTCGCCCGCTTCCAGCGCGGCGTGGGACAGAAACGCCTGCAGCGGCATCAGGTCTTCGTCTTCTTCGTTGTAGCTGAACTGGCGCGTTGCCGTGACCAGTTCCTCTAAGTTCTCAATGCGGGTCTGGCCCTTCTCGCCTTTCTCCTGCTCGTACATGGTGCGCAGGCCGGAGTCTTTAATCACCCGGTCGGTCTGCACGTGCAGCGGCATATCGGCCGTTTCCTGTGCCAGCGCGTCAATCAGTTCGAGGAAGCGCTGTAACGCGCTGGCGGCACGTCCGGCGAGGGCTTTTTCCTGCAGCAGCTCGCGGCACGCCTGCCACAGCGTCAGCTGGCGGTCGCGCGAGGCCTGACGCACCACGTCCAGCGTGCGGTCACCGATGCCGCGCGTCGGCGTGTTCACCACGCGCTCAAACGCCGCATCGTCGTTGCGGTTGGCGATCAGGCGCAGATACGAGAGCGCATCTTTGATCTCCTGGCGTTCGAAGAAGCGCATGCCGCCGTAAATGCGGTACGGCATGCTCACCTGCAGCAGCGCCTCTTCCAGCACGCGCGACTGGGCGTTGCTGCGGTAGAGAATAGCGCACTGCTCCAGCGCGCCGCCGTTGTCCTGCCAGGTTTTGATGCGGTTCACCACGAAGCGGGCTTCGTCGAGCTCGTTGAAGGCGCAGTAAATCGAAATCGGTTCGCCGTCGACGCCGTCGGTCCACAGTTTTTTACCCAAACGCCCGTTGTTGTTTTCGATCAGGGCGTTAGCCGCGCTGAGGATGTTGTTCGTCGAGCGATAGTTCTGCTCCAGACGGATGGTTTCCGCGCCGGGGAAATCGTTGAGGAAGCGCTGGATGTTCTCCACCTGCGCCCCGCGCCAGCCGTAGATCGACTGGTCGTCATCGCCTACGATCATTACCTTGCCGGTATCGCCGGCAAGCAGGCGGATCCACGCGTACTGGATGTTGTTGGTATCCTGGAATTCGTCCACCAGGATATTGGTGAAGCGTTCACGGTAGTGCTGCAGGATGTGCGGCTTGTTGAGCCACAGCTCGTGGGCGCGCAGCAGCAGCTCGGCGAAATCCACCAGACCGGCGCGATCGCACGCTTCCTGATAGGCCTTGTAGAAGTTCTGCCAGGTCTGCTCGACCGGGTTGCCAAAGCTCTGAATGTGATGCGGGCGCAGCCCTTCGTCTTTCTGGCCGTTGATGTACCACATCGCCTGACGCGGCGGCCACTGCTTCTCGTCGAGGTTCATCGCCTTGATCAGGCGCTTCAGCAGACGGAGCTGGTCTTCGCTGTCGAGGATCTGGAAATCCTGCGGCAGGTTGGCGTCCATGTGGTGCGCGCGCAGCAGGCGGTGCGCCAGGCCGTGGAAGGTGCCAACCCACATGCCGCCCTGGCTGGTGCCCATCAGCTGCGCGATGCGGTGGCGCATCTCCGCCGCCGCCTTGTTGGTAAACGTGACCGCCATGATGGAGTACGGCGAGCAGTTCTCCACGCTCTGCAGCCATGCGATACGGTGAACCAGCACGCGCGTCTTACCACTGCCCGCCCCAGCCAGCACCAGCATGTTGGTGCGCGAGGCGGCTACGGCTTCACGCTGTTTGTCATTAAGGCTGTCGAGCAGGTAAGAAACGTCCATTGGCACCGTCACATAGTATTCAGGAACACAGCAAAACGCCCGGTGGCGCTTCGCTTACCGGGCCTACAACTGCAAAACCCTGGTAATTTATACAATATTACTGGTGATTATATCAGCGTCGTGAGGGATGCCAACCGCGAAATTTCCACGTGCGGCAGAAGACGGCTATCCTGCGCGATCATCAGGTCGGCGTTTTCCGGCTTGATCCAGCAGGCCTGCATGCCGCAGCGAATGGCGCCCGCTACGTCCGTGGTCAGATCGTCGCCCACGTGCAAAATTTCACCGAGCGGCAGGTTCATTTTTTCCGCTGCCAGATGATACATATCGCTGAACGGCTTCGAGCGCCCGTGCGGGCCCGCGCGCAGCACGAACTCGAAGTAATCGCCGAGGCCAAACAGCTCCGGCTGGGCGTTACCGTTGGTGATGGCCACCAGCGGCCACTTTTCGGCAAGCTTCGCCAGCGTGTCGTGGGTTTCCTGCGGCACGTCGATACGGCTGCGCCATTTGGCGAAGTTTTCCATGGCCGCTTCGGCACCGATGGCCGCGTCCTGCACGCTCAGACCCACGTTGAGCATCGCCTGCTCTACCGCACGACGACGCCATTCGGTCACGTCGTGGTAAATGTCCGGCTCGGTCTCCCGCAGGGACTGGCGCAGCTTCTGGAAATCCTTGTTCTGTATCGCCTTCAGCGCGGGATGGTAGTTCTGCACGAACGCCAGCGACTCCTGCTCGGTACGCAGGATCACCTCGCGGTTGTCATAAAGGGTGTCATCAAGGTCAAACGTCAGAGCTGAGATCTGACCGAGTGGGCGGTAAAAACGCATTATTTCCCCCGTTTGGCGCGTGGATGCGCCGCGTCATACACCGAGGCAAGGTGCTGGAAGTCTAAGTGGGTATAAATTTGTGTGGTCGACAGGTTCGCGTGGCCAAGCAGTTCCTGCACGCCGCGCAGATCGCCGCTGGATTCCAGCATGTGGGTGGCGAACGAGTGGCGCAGCTTGTGCGGATGCACGTGGCTGTTCAGCCCCTGCTTGATGCCCCACTCCGCAAAGCGCTTCTGCACGTTACGCGCCGAGATCCGCTTGCCGAGTTTCGACAGGAATAGCGCATCTTCGTCGGAGCCAAACAACCCGCGCAGATCCAGCCAGTGCTCAATCCAGGAGACCGCATTGCGGCCAATCGGCAGGCGGCGCTCTTTGCTGCCCTTACCCATTACCCACACTTCGCCAGATTCCAGATCGAGATGCTTGAGGTCAAGGTTGACGAGTTCAGACAGACGTAGCCCGGCACCGTACATCACCTCCAGCATCGCGCGGTCGCGTACGGCGAGCGGATCGTTGAGATCGATATCCAGCAGGCGGTTTACGTCATCGACGTCGATATTTTTCGGCAGATGGCGCGGCGCCTTCGGCGTGGCGATCCCCTTTGCCGGGTTGGCTTTTAAGCCCCCCTGGCTCACCAGCCAGTCGAAGAAGCTGCGCAGCGCTGAGAGCCTGAGCGCCAGGCTCGCCGGGCTGAGGTTTTTTTTACGGCTACGCACGACGAACCCGCGTACCGTCGCAGCATCACATTGTTGCCAGCTTTTCAGGCCGATTTCGTCGGCGATCTGCATGATGGCATCAAGCTGACGCTGATAGTTAAGCAACGTAATGGGGCTAAGCTGACGCTCCACGCCGAGATAGCGCAGAAAGCGCGAGACGTCAGTGGCGAGCAGTCCGTCCGTCATACGCGCTCAATCCAGCGCTCCAGCAGCTCGGGCAGCATCAGGGCGATCTCCTGCAGCAGGTGCGTGGCTTGCCCTTGCTCATAGTGATGCGCATCGCGGCTGGTAAATAACATGACCCCCAGATCGCCGTCGCGCCCCATCAGCGACATCGCCACCGAGCCAATCGCTTTGGCTTCCGGTAATACCACCAGCAGCTCAGGCCCGTTAAGCGGCCCCAGATAGTGGTGCTGATGGCCCAGACGCTGAATGCGCAGCGGCTCAAACGCCTGACGGCTCAGCGCCAGATGGGTAAACCCCGACGGCGCGCCGATGCGCCAGCGATCCGGGAACAGGCGGATCGTCGCGCCTGCCAGCCCAAGCTCGCGCGCCCAGCGGTGGAAGCGGCTGAGGAATTCTTCAAGGCTGTGCGCCGAGGCCAGACGCGCCTGCAGGTGCAGCAGACGATAAAACAGGCTCTCGTTATTGCTGGCCTGCTCCATCAGCAGCATCATGTTCTCTTCAAGCTGGTTGATGTGCTTGCGCGAGCGTGCCATGTGCCATTCGACCAGCGACACGGTTTCACGAACCGGATGCGGTACGCGCATCTGTTCAACGACGCGCGCATTGCGGATAAAAAACTCAGGATTGTTCAGCAGGTAATCAACAACAGCGCTGTCATCCAGTTCCGTCATTATTTCCTGCAGTTCTTCCCCTGGTTGTTTCATAGATGGATAAACCCGTCATAAACATGTGTCGCCGGGCCCGTCATATACAGTGGATGACCCGGTCCTTTCCAGGCGATATCAAGCCGACCGCCCGGTAATTCCACGCGAACCTCTTCTGCCAGTAACCCCTGAGAGATGCCCACAGCAACTGCCGCACAGGCACCGCTTCCGCAGGCCTGGGTTTCGCCCGCGCCGCGCTCGTAAACCCGCAGACGGATGTGCTCACGCTTCACCACCTGCATAAAGCCGATGTTCGCGCGCTCCGGGAAACGTTCATGGCTTTCCAGCACCGGGCCGAGCGTTTCAACCGCGGCAGTTTGCACATCATCAACCTGAATCACACAGTGAGGGTTACCCATCGAGACGACGCCGCACAATACTGTCTGCTCGGCCGCACGCATAATATAGGTCTTTTCCGCTTTGTTTGCGCGGAACGGTACGGCGGAAGGCTCGAAGTTTGGCTCGCCCATATTCACGCGTACCAGCTCGTCATCGGTCACGCTGAGCACCATACGGCCGTTCGCAGTACTGACGCGAATATCGCGCTTGTTGGTCAGCCCTTTCAGGCGGACAAAGCGGGCAAAACAGCGCGCGCCGTTGCCGCACTGGTTAACTTCGCTGCCGTCAGCGTTAAAAATACGGTAGTGGAAATCAAGATCGGGATCGTACGGCGGCTCGACCACCAGCAGCTGATCGAACCCCACGCCCACGTGCCGATCCGCCAGGCGGCGAATCAGCTCCGGGGAGAAAAACACATTCTGCGTTACCGCGTCGACGACCATAAAATCGTTGCCAAGGCCATGCATTTTAGAGAACTGCATCATTTGCTCCATTGCGCGGGTACAGAACGTAATCTGTCAGAGATTAACCTGAGTCGGGCCACCGTTATCGCCGCGATCGTTAGTATCTGGCGTAGTTGACTCAATGCCGCTTTGCACCGGTTTCGTTGGCGGCGGTGCGTTTTTATCCTCTGGCGGGAAGTACAGCGGTCCTTTCAGTCCACAACCCGTCAGGCTAAACAGCGTGATGAGAACGGCAAGCGTTCGGAAGACGTTTTTCATTATCAAGTTGCTCGTAAGTTCAAATCTGTTTCTATCATCGCAGGAGAAGACACAAAAGCAAGAGTTTGCCGCTTTCCTGCAACGGGAATTATTTAGCGTTATACTGCCGCCATCACGAAAAACAGGAACAAAACCATGAACGACAGTGAATTCCATCGCCTTGCCGACACCCTGTGGATGACCATCGAAGAGCGCCTGGACGACTGGGACGGCGACAGCGATATCGATTGTGAAATCAACGGCGGTATCCTGACCTTAAGCTTTGAAAACGGCAGCAAAATTATTATTAACCGCCAGGAGCCGCTTCACCAGGTGTGGCTGGCCGCGAAACAGGGCGGCTATCATTTCGATCTGAAAGACGGGGAATGGGTTTGCGACCGTAGCGGCGTACCGTTCTGGGATCTGCTGGAACAGGCCGCGACCGCGCAGGCGGGTGAGGCGGTGAGTTTCAGGTAGTTTCTGTGCCGGGTGGCGCTTACGCTTACCCGGCCTACGGGTTCGAGCGGTTGTAGGCCGGGTAAGCGTAAGCGCCACCCGGCGAAAAGGCTCAGGAGAAATACTGCTGCAACAGCGGCGCGGTGTCCTGATTGGCAGGTGCGGCAGGCGTGACGGCCTGGGTGCGGAACGGGATCACCTGCGCACGCCCGTCGACGTTTACGATCTGATAGAACTGCGGCAGGTTGAAGTTAATGAAGCTTGAGCCGTAGGTAAAACGGTCATGCGAAGAGGAATAGAAGCGGCTGACGTCGCGCACCAGCTCCTCTTTGCTACCTTCACAGTGGTGATACACCTCGGCGCGGTTAGTCTCATCAAGGATATAGATATTAAAACCGGCATCCTCGCCTGACTCTTCGAAGAAGAACTGAATAATCCCTTCGCTCGCAAAACCATCCACTACCTGCGGCAGTTTGACATGGTTGGTTTCAACCTGCACCGACAGGCCATGCAGCTTGTTGTGCGAAATCGCCCCGTAGAACTCGATGGCATTTTCCAGCTTCTGTACCGACACGTTAAGGCGCTCGAAGAACAGCCCCCAGGTCTGGCCGGAGACGCGTAGCGCTTTGAAGCGCCCGGTTTCGTGGCGGGTGCTGGAAAGACGCAGTTCGATGCACTCAGAGACCAGCTGCTGCACGCGGGTACGAATCAAACCGCGCAGGTGCTGGCTGTAGCAGAACACTTCGACGCTGTCCGGCGGCGCGGCGTCCTGATGCATCTTGCCAAGAATGGTTTTCAGCGCTTCGATCATCGCCTGCTCGCCGTTGAAGTGCAGGGTACGCACTTCGTTCCACGAATTGCGGTAAAGCAGATCTACGCTGCCCACCAGGCAGTTTTGCTGCTCGCCAAAGCTGAAGACGTCCAGCTTGCGGAAGTCAAAATGGACCACCTGATTGCGGAAGGCCGCCGTCGGGTCGTACTCCAGGTTGACGATAATCGCCAGATGGCGAATCTCGCACGGGCTGTAGAGCGCTTTTGGCGTTGGCGCAGGCAGACGCAGCGGGAAGTGGTGCGAGACGTCAGCGACCATCTCCTGCAGCTTGGCTAAATCAACCACCTCATTGCCTTTGATAAACAGGCGCGTGCGCGAGGTCAGCAGGCCGTTAAACCAAGCCCAGGCCACCAGCTTGTTCAGATAGCGGTTATACTCCAGCGGCTGATGGCTGATGATGGAATCCATGCTTGGCGCACGGTTGTACAGATACCACCCGGTGCGGTTTGCGCGGCCCGGTGGCACAAAGATAAAGGTCAGATTCGGCTCTGACAGGTCAGGTGAAATCTGCGGGTTCACCAGGGTGACTTTACCCGGCAGCGCTTCAAACGCCGCGTACAGCTTACGGGTCAATACCCCGATGTCCTGCGGGCTGGCGGAAACGCTGAGGTTGTTACGGCGCGCAAAGCGGATCAGATTACGGTAGCTTTGCATCATTGCATCGAGCAGTTCGTTGTGCGCTTCACGCACCTGATCGATCTTCCAGTTGGCGCGGTTGTCGAGCATGGACAGACGCGCTTCGTCCCATCCCCACTCTTTGACTAACTGACTGACCACTTCACGACGCCAGCCCACGCAGGCGCGTTCGCGGCTCAGTTTTTCACAGACTTTGAGATAGAAACATCGACGCACCAGATCGAGACGCGTGGTGTCATCAATGGCTTTCAGGTATTCGGTAACGCGTTCCAGCATCATGCAGTAGGCATCAAGCCCGTAGGAGACAATCTCCCCGTCGTGCAGACGCTGTTTGATGTCTTTCGCCAGCAGGCGCGGCGTAGGGTATTCCCAGGAATAGGCTTCCAGCAGCAGCGTTTTCAACACCGCTTTGTACGGTGAGTCGATGCTCTTATAAAGCTGCCAGAGGCTCGCGCCAAAGTACTCTTCAGCGGACAGAGAGCTGAGGCCCCCCAGATCCAGCCATTCGTTTGGCGTCAGTACGCCCTGCGAATAGAGCGACATGACGTAATCGTCGTAATGCTCTTCTTCATCGCACGGCACCATATTCCACAGAATACGCTTCCCGGCAAGGCGAACGGCAGTACGGTAGAATTCATCCAGCAGTAAGATGTGCTGAGTCGAGCCGCAGTCTTCACCACCCAGACTGCCGCTTTCGTTATGGCGGAAACGGTTTTCATCAATCAGGAAGAAGCTCACTTCCACGCCGAGCGACGCCGCCCAGCTTTCCAGCAGGCTGCATTTACGCTGCAGCAGCTGGCGCTCTTCGTTATCAAGCCAGGATTGATGGCAGACCCAGATATCCAGGTCAGAGGAACAGCTTTGCCCTACCGATGAGGTGCTCCCCATGGAGTAAACGCCCGTGATGGGCAGTTCACCTTTCGGAGAAACCTGAGGCGGCATGCCGCGGTAGAGTTCGAGCTCGTTCAGATAGTGCTGTTGGGTTTCATCAGGCGTGAAAAGGCAAATGCCCTGGGGAACGTTACCATCGAGGTAACCCGGCATCAGCGGATGGTGATAGTGCAATAATGTCGGCAGCAGACTGTATACCTGCTGGAAAGCAGGGCCCATGGCAGCAAGCGCGCGATCCACGCGCAGTTGATTTATGGCATCCAGTCTCTGTTTCAGAGTCTCAATATAGAGGTACAAGACGTATCGCCTGATGTTTCCGGGTGTCGTAAGCTATTCAAAACACGAATAACAGCGAGCCCGCAGTATTTCAAAAAGATAACCGTTACCCTTCTTTCGCCCTTATCATTATGGTGGTACCGACGAAAAAATGGTCTAAAACGTGATCAATTTAACACCTTGCCGGTTGACCGTAAAGAAAGATGCACTACATAAAAGTGTAGCACCGTTCTGTACGTGTAAATTCCTGAATACGGCTACGGCAGACAAATACGCCGCCTTGTCCCTCTCACCCTTCATCAACCGTAAAACTGCCATCCCAGAGTCAACAATGTTAGGATGGTTAGCGATTGATAATGACGGTAACAAGCATGTTAGACAATGTTTTGAGAATTGCCACACGCCAAAGCCCACTTGCGCTCTGGCAGGCACATTATGTGAAGCAGCGCCTTGAAGCCTGCCATTCCGGATTGCGCGTCGAGCTGGTGCCGATGGTGACGCGCGGTGACGTGATCCTTGATACGCCGCTGGCGAAAGTCGGCGGAAAAGGCTTGTTTGTCAAAGAGCTGGAAATGGCCTTGCTTGAGAACCGTGCTGACATCGCCGTGCACTCCATGAAGGATGTGCCCGTTGAATTCCCGGAAGGGCTGGGGCTGGTGACCATCTGCGAACGTGAAGATCCGCGCGATGCGTTTGTCTCCAATCAGTATGATTCTCTTGACGCGTTGCCGGAAGGCAGCGTGGTTGGCACGTCCAGTTTACGCCGTCAGTGTCAGCTGGCTGAACGCCGCCCGGACCTGGTAATTCGCTCGTTGCGCGGAAACGTGGGCACGCGTCTGGGCAAGCTGGATAACGGCGACTACGATGCCATTATCCTCGCCGTTGCCGGTCTGAAGCGTCTGGGGCTGGAATCACGTATTCGCGTCGCATTGCCGCCAGAGCTGTCGCTCCCGGCCGTGGGCCAGGGTGCGGTGGGCATTGAGTGCCGTCTTGACGATGCGCGCACGCGCGAGCTGCTTGCACCGCTGAACCATGACGAGACCGCTATCCGCGTAAAAGCGGAGCGCGCCATGAACACTCGCCTCGAAGGCGGCTGTCAGGTGCCAATTGGCAGCTATGCTGAATTAACCGACGGTGAGCTGTGGCTGCGTGCGCTGGTTGGCGCGCCGGACGGTTCACAGATGGTGCGCGGCGAACGTCGCGGCAAAGCGCAAGATGCCGAGCAGCTTGGCGTGTCGCTGGCGGAAGAATTGCTAGATAACGGCGCCCGCGAGATTCTGGCTGACGTTTACAATGGAGAACCCCCTGCATGAGTATTCTTGTCACCCGCCCTTCTCCCGCAGGAGAGCAGTTAGTGAGCCGTCTGCGCGCACTGGGGCAGGTGGCCTGGAGTTTTCCGCTCATTGAATTCTCCCCCGGTCGGGAGCTGTCCATGCTCGTCGACCAGATGAATGCCCTGCAGGAAGGCGACCTGATCTTTGCGCTGTCGCAACATGCCGTGGAATTTGCCCGTGCGCAGTTGCAACAAGCAGGGAGAGAGTGGCCAACTGCTCCCCGCTATTTCGCTATCGGGCGAACAACCGCACTGGCCTTACATACCGTGAGCGGAGCAGACGTTCGCTACCCGTTAGATCGGGAAATCAGTGAAGTCTTGCTACAATTACCTGAATTACAAACTATTGCCGGAAAACGTGCGCTCATTTTACGCGGTAACGGTGGACGTGAACTGTTGGGTGAAACGCTGCGGGAACGCGGGGCTAACGTCACGTTCTGCGAATGCTACCAGCGTTGTGCGAAACACTACGATGGCGCGGAAGAGGCGATGCGCTGGCACATGCGCGGCATCGATACCCTGGTCGTAACCAGCGGTGAAATGCTGCAGCAGCTATGGTCGCTTATTCCACAATGGTATCGTGAGAACTGGTTACTCCACTGTCGGCTTCTGGTCGTCAGTGAGCGTCTGGCGAACCACGCCCGGGAACTGGGCTGGCAAGATATTCGGATCGCTGATAACGCCGACAACGATGCGCTGCTGCGCGCATTACAATAACTCTCAAATGGGAAGCCATAATGACGGAACACGAAAAATCCTCCGCCGTGGTTGAAGAGACCAGGGAGACTGTGGATACAACCCCACAGCCAGAGACGACAGAGAAAACCGCTGAGAAGAAAAACGGCAGCAACAAAACCAGCCTCGCGCTGAGCGCAATTGCCATCGCCATTGCCCTGGCGGCAGGCGTTGGCCTGTACGGTCTTGTTAAGCAGCAAGGCTCTAACCAGACGGCCACCAGCGACGCGCTGGTCAATCAAATTACCGCCCTGCAAAAAGCGCAGGAGACGCAGAAAACCGAGCTGGAAAGCGTGATCAAACAGCAGGCCGCCGCGCTTGCCGATGCGAACAGCAAACGGGAAGAGTTGACCAAACAGCTGAGCGAGGTGCAGGAGAAAGTCGCCACGATTTCCGGTACCGATGCCAAAACCTGGCTACTCTCTCAGGCTGATTTTCTGGTGAAACTGGCCGGTCGTAAGCTCTGGAGCGATCAGGACGTTACCACTGCCGCCGCGCTGCTAAAAAGCGCCGACGCGAGCCTGGCAGACATGAACGACCCAAGCCTGATCGCCGCGCGCCGCGCGATTACCGAAGATATCGCCAGCCTGTCTGCGGTGTCACAGGTGGATTACGACGGCATTATCCTCAAGGTGAACCAGCTCTCGAACCAGATTGATAATCTGCAGCTGGCGGATAACAACGACGACGACTCCCCGATGGATTCCGACGGTACCGAGCTTTCCAGCTCCCTGAGCGAATGGCGCATAAACCTGCAGAAAAGCTGGCAGAACTTTATGGACAGCTTCATCACCATCCGCCGCCGCGATGAAACCGCCGTGCCGCTGTTAGCGCCGAACCAGGATGTCTATCTGCGCGAGAACATCCGCTCCCGCCTGCTGGTTGCGGCACAGGCGGTACCGCGTCATCAGGAAGAGACCTACAAGCAGGCGTTGGATAACGTCTCAACGTGGGTGCGTGCGTATTACAACACGGATGACGCGACGACCACGGCCTTCCTGGAAGACATCGATAAGCTGAGCCAGCAAAACATCACCATGAACGTGCCGGATAAGCTGGAAAGTCAGCCGATTCTGGAGAAGCTGATGCAGACGCGCGTGCGTAACCTGCTGGCCCAGCCCGGCGTTCCGGCGGAAGGCACGGCTGAAGCACCGGCCGCCGCGCCAGCGCCTGAAAGTGCGCCACAAGGAGAGTAATGATGCTAAAAGTCCTCTTACTCTTTATCCTGCTGATCGCCGGGATCGTCCTGGGGCCGATGCTCGCAGGTCATCAAGGCTATGTGCTGATCCAGACTGATAACTACAACATCGAAACCAGCGTTACCGGCTTAGTGATTATCCTGATCCTCGGCGTGGTGGTGCTGCTTGCTGTGGAATGGATCCTGCGCCGTATTTTCCGCACCGGGGCGCATACCCGCGGCTGGTTCGTTGGCCGTAAGCGCCGTCGTGCCCGTAAGCAAACAGAACAAGCGCTGCTGAAACTGGCCGAAGGCGATTATCAGCAGGTAGAAAAGCTGATGTCGAAGAATGCCGATCACGCAGAACAGCCGGTGGTGAACTATCTGCTGGCCGCTGAAGCGGCACAGCAGCGCGGCGATGAAGCCCGTGCCAATCAGCACCTTGAGCGCGCGTCCGAGCTTTCACCTAAAGATCCGATTCCGGTGGAGATCACCCGCGTTCGCCTGCAGCTGGCGCGGAATGAAAACCATGCGGCGCGCCACGGCGTTGACCGACTGCTGGAAATCACCCCACGCCATCCCGAAGTGCTGCGCCTTGCTGAACAGGCCTACATCCGTACCGGTGCCTGGGGTTCACTGCTGGACATCATTCCTTCGATGGCAAAAGCAGACGTCGGTGACGATGAACATCGTGACGAACTGCAGCGCATGGCGTGGATTGGGCTGATGGATCAGGCGCGCGCCGACCTGGGCAGCGACGGCCTGAAAACCTGGTGGAAGAATCAGAGCCGTAAAACGCGTCAGCAGGTTCCTCTGCAGGTGGCGATGGCGGAACATCTGATTGAATGTGACGATCATGACACTGCGCAGGAGATCCTCCTCGACGGTCTGAAGCGCCAGTACGACGACCGCCTGGTAATGGTGATCCCGCGCCTGAAAACCAATAATCCTGAGCAGATCGAAAAAGTGCTGCGCCAGCAGATCAAAACCGTGGGCGACCGCCCGCTGCTGTGGAGCACGCTCGGTCAGTCGCTGATGAAGCACGGCGAATGGCAGGAGGCGAGCCTCGCCTTCCGCGCGGCGCTAAAACAGCGTCCGGACGCGTTTGACTACGCCTGGCTTGCGGATTCACTGGATAAGCAGCATAAGCCGGAAGAGGCCGCCGCCATGCGGCGTGACGGGTTGCTGTTGACGTTGCAAAATAACGGTAACCAGCCGTAATTGAAATGGAGGCCTTTAGGCCTCCTTTTTTTATCTTCACTCTCCTGCTACATTCATTGCATCTTCCGCAGGAAACGAACCCGCCAATGTAACGATCGCTTTTCATTAACCCCTTTTTCGCACACGCGCATTTTGCAGCGTGGAGTAAAACGTTTTTGAAAGGAAATCGTCATGAATTCGCTTTTGTATGCGCTTATTGAAGCGCTGCGCTGCCACCGCTGGCTGCGCCTGCTTGCCTGCGCGTTTATCTTCTCTTCACTGGGGAATGGTTTGACCCAGGTTGTTGTTTTCGGCTTACTGCTGCAGTGGGCAGCACCACCGGTGCTGCTGACGCTCGCTTTTCTTTTTGCCACGGTGCCAGGATTCCTCGGCAGTATGATCGGCGAAAAATTGTGCTCTCGATTTTCCCCGTTGTCTTTGCTGATTCTGACTGAGGTACTGGGATTGCTCGCACTGACCTTTCCCTCTCTCGGCGTGCATTATCACAGCATACCCGCCCTGCTTGCCATGCAATCCGCTGAAGCATTATTGAGTGGGATCGGCTGGCCTGCGCTAACGCTGCTGTTCAAACGCGGCCTAAGTGATGCCGAGCTGCCTGCCGCAACCGTTCTGGAGAATCTGATATTTGCTTCTCAAGTCCTTTTGGGAACCGGACTTGGCGTCGTGCTTTTTCAGAAAATGCCGGTCGTCGATTTGCTGGCAATCGATGCCGCCAGTTTTCTGGGATCGCTCTTGATGCTTCTGCTGGCGAGGCGAGTGTTTGCGGCACGGATAAAACCCTCTCCCACCGACGCTCACGCACTCGTCGCGCTACGTTGGCAGAGGCTAACCCAGCGGCAAAAACGCTGTTTGCTCCTGCTGTCAGCGCTGGCTGCCGTAGGCTCACCCGCTATGGCGTTACTGCCCGCCCTGGCGCAGGAGATACAGCCTGAGAATGCGGCAGGTCTCGCGCTGCCCCTGCTTTTCGCCAGGAGCATGGGGCAGCTTTGCGGTCCAATGTTGCTCAAGAGAGACAGTCTGACGCGCGTCGCGACCCAACCTCTCCTGCTGATGGGCTACCTTGCTCTCTTTCTGGCTGCTTATGGGGTGCTTCCGCTGTTATCCGGCTGGGCTGTGCCCGCGCTGGGAATGATCTTCATTGCACATCTGGCGTCGAATATTGTATTTGCGGCAGGTACGTTTGGGGTGCTTAGTAACTTTCAGATGGCCCAGATTTCGTCAGCAAGCAGTAAAGCCTGGCGCTGGCAAACGCTTAGCGCTTCCCTCTTTACTGGCCTCGCAGCGATGGCAGCGACAGCGTTCGGGGCAGTTGAGGCACTGTATATGGTCTCTGGCACCGCGCTGCTTTTCGTTACGCTGGTACTGAGGCGTTTCAGTGATTAAGACATAAAAAAACGCCTGCTATAAAAGCAGGCGTTAAAACAGGTCTGTAAGACAACATATTTGGTGCTTCACTCAACGTTGTGTCCATGGTGTTTGATGAGGCCGAAGCGACATCTGTCAGTGGACGATAAGCACCGTAAACGGCTCTGCGTCATTCCTGAGTTTATGAGGCACTAAGGCGAACATAAGAGATGGAATGAGCATCTACGCGTATATTATTGCACGTTACATGCCAGATTTACACGCAGAACTTTTACACGGCGCAACATTCTAAGATAAAAGGAAATTCTGCTGTTAAGAACCGCCTGAAGCCCGATAATGTACCGATAAGAGAGTCAACGTGTCGTCGGCAAGAGACAATAAAGCCGCCGGAATATTAAATTATTTATTTTCAACGTATTGCGTGTCGCCAAATCGCGACAGTAGAGAAGCGTGCTGTTGGGGAATAACGACAGAGATTAAAACCGCAGAAAACAAAAAACCCCGCCGAAGCGGGGTTCAAAATTGGTCGGCGAGAGAGGATTCGAACCTCCGACCCACTGGTCCCAAACCAGTTGCGCTACCAAGCTGCGCTACTCGCCGATGTACTGCTTTTTGAATTTTTAGTTCAATTCATTTAAAAAGTCGTGGTGCGAGGGGGGGGACTCGAACCCCCACATCCAAAGGACACTAACACCTGAAGCTAGCGCGTCTACCAATTCCGCCACCTTCGCAATTCACAACTCTTTCAAATAATGGGGTGGCTAATGGGATTCGAACCCACGACAACTGGAATCACAATCCAGGGCTCTACCAACTGAGCTATAGCCACCACTGTATTCTTTCACGCGGTACTGACTACTTCTCAGACCACCGCAGCTCCAGCACCGGGTTAATGGTGCGCCCGACAGGATTCGAACCTGAGACCTCTGCCTCCGGAGGGCAGCGCTCTATCCAGCTGAGCTACGGGCGCTTAGCGCCGTTGCGGGGCTGGATATTACGTACCTCCGTCCCCGCTGTCTAGTGCTTTTTTGAAAAAAATGCGCGTTTGGTTATGGTTTGCACATTTTGCCGCTTATTCCTCCACTTTCTGCGTGGTGGCGCGGCGACCCAGGCCAAAAAGCTTATATGCCGCTGTGACGGCAGCCAGGAAGATCATCCCGACAAACAGCGACATGCGGGTATCTTCATTAAAGTACATCCCGATTAATACGCAAATCAGGAACGCCATCGTCAAATAGTTCGCGTACGGGAACAAAATAGAGCGGAACGGATGGCTTTCAATCGCTTTTTTATGTGCATGACGGAAACGCAGCTGGCTGATGAGGATAACAAACCACGGCACCATGCCCGGCAGCACGCTGGCGCTATAAACGTAAACGAACACGCGCTGCGGATTTGGGATGATGTAATTCAGGCAAGAGCCAATCAGCAGGATCGCAATGGAGACCGCCACACCCGCCACCGGCACCCCGGCACGTGAGACTTTACTCATCGCCGCAGGCAGCTGGTTGTTCTTCGAGAGCGCATAGAGCATGCGGCCGCAGCTGTACATCCCGCTGTTACAGCCTGACAACGCTGCCGTCAGGACCACAAAGTTGATGATACCCGCCGCCGCCGTGATACCAATTTTGGCGAAGGTTAAAACAAACGGGCTGCCGGTGGTGCCGATTTCGTTCCACGGGAAGATGGTCACGATAACGAAAATTGCGCCTACATAGAAAATCAGGATACGCCACAGCACTTTGCCCACCGCGCTACGCAGCGTGACCTGCGGGTTTTTCGCTTCACCGGCGGTAATACCGATCAGCTCCACGCCCTGATAGGAGGCGACAACAATACAGAGCGCCGTCAGGAAGCCCTTCCAGCCGCCCGCGAAGAAGCCACCGTTCTCGGTCAGGTTGCCGAAACCAATCGCGTGCCCGCCGTTGCCGAAGCCAAAGAAAATAACCCCGAGCCCCACGACAATCATCACGATAATGGTGGTGACTTTGATCATCGCAAACCAGAACTCGATCTCACCGTAGAGCCGCACGGCAGCCAGGTTAGCCAGCGCCACCAGCCCCACAGCAATGAGCGCAGGTATCCACTGGACCATATCCGGGAACCAGAACTGCACGTAGACCCCTATCGCCGTGATTTCCGAGATGCCCACGGCCATCCACATAAACCAGTACGACCAGGCCGTAAGGTAGCCAAAGAACGGGCTCATATAGCGGTGCGCGTAAACGGCGAAAGAGCCGGTTACCGGCTCCAGGAAGAGCATTTCGCCCATTGAACGCATGATGAAGAAAACGAATAGCCCGGCGATAATGTACGCCAGTAATACGGAAGGACCCGCCCATTTAAGCGTACTTGCCGAGCCCATGAACAGGCCAACGCCGATAGTGCCGCCCAGCGCTATCAATTCAATGTGTCGAGCTTCCAGCCCACGCTGTAGCTCCGGTTTTTTCTCTGCCATAAATCCTCGGTTGTGTCTGCTGTTTACCGGCTTAAGCCGGTTATTGTTTTTTAGGGGAACTAAAATACGGTGCGAATGGTTTCTTAAATTCTGCTAAATGGCAAACGATGCATTAAAAAAATGAATGCATTGCACAGATTAGCAGCAGTTTTGCAGGGGAGTTGCAGCGCGAACAGCATATCGCGCTACATTTTGATTACATTTTACCGGTGTAGTGCCAGGCGAGATAGCGCAGCAGACGAATCTGTCGTTTGATACGCGTCGGTTGTGATAACAGACGATACAGCCACTCCAGGCCGAGGTTTTGCCAGACTTTCGGCGCGCGCTTAACGTGGCCGGTAAAGACGTCGTAGGTGCCACCAACGCCCATGTACAGGGCATCCGGGCAGACCAGACGGCAATCGCGCATCAGGATCTCCTGACGCGGCGAGCCCATCGCCACGGTAACAATTTTCGCCCCGCTGTCGCGCACGCGTTCAAACAGCGCCTGCCGATCTTCAGGTTTAAAATAGCCGTCCTGGCTACCCACAATGTTAACATTCCACTGGCTACGCAGCTTCTGCTCCGTCTGGGCCAGCACCTCCGGCTTACCGCCGATCAGGAAAACCGGCGTGCCTTCTGTTCCCGCGCGCGCCATGAGCTGTTCCCAGAGGTCAGCCCCCGCCACGCGTGAAACATTAGCGCCAGGATACTTTTTGCGGATAGAGCGCACGACGCTGATGCCGTCTGCGTACTTGAATTCGGCGGCGGTAATCAGGTCTTTCACTTCCGCGTTATCTTCAACCGCAAGAATTTTTTCCGCATTGATGGCCACCAGCGTGCCCGATTTCATCTGCCCGTCCGAGAACAGAAAATCCAGCGCGTGTTGCATATCACGCCAGCCAATAAGTTGTAGACCGCGCAGCGCATAGCGCGGCGCAGAAGTTGTGTCAGTCATTACACTCCCTACTCAGACTTGCGACAGCGTTGTGCTGCCCTGATGCTCGCGTCGGTGAACAAGCCCTGCGCTGTCAAACAGCCAGTACAAGAGTTTTGCCAGCACCAGACACACACCGAAAACGACCATGAAGAACACCACGCGCGAGACGAACGAATCCAGCCCCTCGCGGGCCAGAACAATCATATTGAAAATGGCACCAAAGCAGAAACTGTGCAAAATAGCCGCCTTGTAGCGGTTGGTCTCTTCGTTACCGAGCGTGTAAAGCCAGTCAAACCATTTAATGATCAGCCCAACCGCAATCGCGCCCGGCAGGATAAACCACGCGCCGCCCATCACGACCAGCGAGCCAATCAGCGTTGGCGAGATCGCCAGGCCGGAATGGTTGTTCAGCACTTCCCAGGTAAAGTAGTTCGCCGTATTGAGCACCACGCCCGGACGGTCCGGCCACAGCCAGGTCGGGATAAAGACGTAGAAGTCGCGGGCAATCGGCGCTAATCCCTGGAAGTCGATCTTGTCGTAGTTTTGCAGCAGCAACGCCAGGTTTTCCCACGGCGAGAAGGTGTCGCGCGTGAGGTAGAGGAAGGTGTAAAACGCTTCGTCACCGGCAACGTTTAACCCATAGCGCTTCAGCGCCAGCCAGAACATTCCAACAATGCCAAATACGCCTGCTGCCGCCAGCATCCACAGGGAGATCCACCCGCGAATGATGCCGATAAACAGGAAGATGGCGAAGGCGATAATAATGTTGGCGCGCGTTCCACCCACAATCATGTAGGTCAGAATGCCGAAGGCGACGGTGCTGACGAGGAAAAACAGCCACGCCTTGCTGTCCTGACGCAGGAAAAAGACCACCAGCATCGCCGGAATGAAGAAGTAGAAGAAACGCTTGAGCGCCACGCCTGACACTTCAGCAGAGAAAATCTGGCTGTAGGACTGGAGCTTAAACAGCAGGAAGCCGTTATGCATGAAGAAGATGCCCACGCTGACCAGCGCGATGGTCATCAGCATCACCCACGTAAGGTGCGTCTCCACCCGGTTCATGGTGAAAATCGGTCGCCGTGGCGCGGACGCTGTCGCTGAGCGCAGGCGCGTTTTATAGGTGACGTAGTACACAGCATAGAAGCAGGTTGCGGAGAGCAGCGCCTGCAGCAAAATTTCCGGCGGGGCAACGGCCACATCAAAACGGAAAACCAGAATACTGGTCAGCGGGAAGCCGAAGTAAAAGGTCAGCAAAAACAGCAGCGAGAAGAAGACGTTGAAGTTAAAGCGCACGCGACGGAACTCAAACCAGGTGAGCGTGGCGATAAACAGCGTGCTCAGCAGCCAAACCACCAACAAGCCGCTAAATTGCAACTGGCTCATGCGTTGTCTCCTGCAGCGATACGCAGCGCGCGGTGCCACGGCGTGAGGTAGTTCGGGCTAAAGAAGTCGATGCTATTTTTATCCACCAGCGCCAGCTGACGCTGCGCCTCCCGCACGATATCGACGTCCAGCGTGTCCGAGGTAAACAATACCGGAATATGCTGCTCGGTCATATCCTGCCAGAACGGGTTTTCGCGGTTCAGCACGCACGGAACGCCTGCCTGGATAAGCAGACATAAGGTACCAATCCCCTGCTGGCGGGCAAAGATAAAATAACCCAGGTCGCACTGTCTCAGGAGCGCAAGATAGTCATCAAATTCCAGCTTATCCTGCAGAATATTCACATGATCTGCGCTGAATAACGCCAGCGCCTGCTGACGGACCTCAGCGATGTAGGCGTCGTTATTCGCCGGGTAGCCCATTGGCACTACCACGTTCACCGTATCGCCAAACTGCTGATGCACCGCCCGGAGCGCCGCAACATGTTCGTTACTGCGATCCCCGGAGTTACCCACCAGAATCGTCAGTTTACCCTCGCGCACCGTGTCGTTCGCCATATTGTTCAGCGCCGGGTTCATGCGGGTGGGGAAATAGAGCAGCTCACCGCGCACGTTCGGATGCCGTGCAGCAAAGTAGTTAAGATCGCCACGGGTAGCGAACACGCAGCCCACGCGCCCCTGGGCCATACGGCGCAGCGGATAGAAAAGGCGGAACTTCCAGCCGCGCGACACTTCATAGAGATCGGCGCCCCAGATATGCCAGCTACACTGGGAAGGCTTTATCCCGCCGCTCAGCAGAGCCAGCCACAGGCCCGTATTGAACTGTCCATGGAAGAAAAAGCGTTGTTCACGAGAGGCTTTGGCCTTCGCGATGACCGCTTTCGCCAGCGCGGCTTTATCGGGCCAGAAGGTGATGTTAAGCGCCGGACACGCCGCGCCCAGGCCATTGTCCTGACCTGCAACCATAAACTCGCGCGCATCAGGATTACCCGACGCCAGCTCATCGTTGAAGAACCGCAGTACGGTCTGGTTATGGTGTGGGATGTCCGATCCCAGGATGTGAATCAGTGCAGTCATGCGCGTTTACGCCAAAGTAAAAATACGCCGCAACAGGCAGCGAAATAAACGATATAAGTTGCCATATAGGCCTGAGCGGCCCCCAGCGCGCCGTGCGAAGGGATCAGCCAGTGAGAGAACGCCGTCAACAGCGCAAACTGGCTAATCTCCGCCAGGATATACAACCGCAGCGAGGCTTTCGCAATCACCAGATAACCGAAAACGTAAGCGCCGACTTTCAACACATCGCCGACCAGCTGCCAGGCAAAGAGATCGCGCATGGCGGTGAACTTCGCCGAGAACAGCAGCCAGATGGCGACATCGCGTAATAACCAGACGGTAAAGCTGGCGGCCGCCACGGCAGGGAGCACAAAGCGCAATGAGCGGAAAATCTCGCGGGTAATATCCTTTTTTACGGTCAGCCGCGATAAGGTTGGCAGCAAATAGACGCTAAAGGAAGCCGTTATAAATTGGAGGTAGGCATCGGAGATGCTGCTCACGCCCTGCCAAATCCCGACTTCATCCCAACTGTAATGCGCAGCCAGCAGGTTTCGCATCATGACGTAGGCCACCGGAAGCGTCACCGAGGTGATGAGCGCCATCAGGGTAAATTTGCCTAACTGCCCCGCCAGCATCTTGTCCCACTGCGGTTTCAGGTAACGTAGCGGGATGACCCCTCTGCGCATCAGCATAAACGCCGCCGGAACGACAACCAGAGCAGGCACCAGCGCCAGCCCCAGCAGCGCGCCCTCATAGCCACCCAGGCGATAGCAGAAGTAATAGGCAATCACACCGATGACGCTTCCCAGGATCAGCGCCAGCGCATTGCCCGCCGCATCACGGAAGCCCTTCATCAGTGCCAGCAGCAGGTTGGCCCAGGCAATCCCCATCTGAACCAGCGCGACCAGGCGAACCAGCCCCTGATACTGCGTGTGACCAAACAGTCCCTGGCTAATCGGTGCCGCCGCCAGTAAAAACACAACGGCCAGCAGCGTGGAAAATCCCAGGACCATGGCCGAAGACGTTCCCACGACCGTGCGCAGTTTTTCCGCATCATCATGATGCTGAGCCACGTATTTGGTGACGCCGTTAAATATTCCCGCCCCGGCCAACACGCCGAGAACCGTGATCAGCTGGCGGAAATTACCCGCCAGCCCGACGCCCGACGGGCCGAATGAGACAGCCAGCAATTTGACGACCAGCAATCCGGCACCAATTTTTACAAGCGTGGACGCAGCCGTCCACACCGATGCTTTTGCCAGAGACATATCAGCCGAAGTAACTCAGAAGGGTATTGATCACCGTGCGTTGGTTAACGGGCGCGAGGTTGTAGAACAGAGGCAGGCGGAGCAAACGCTCGCTCTCTTTGGTGGTGTAACGGTCTTCGCCCGCGAATACGCCAAACGCTTCTCCAGCCGGGCTGGAGTGCAGCGGGATGTAGTGGAATACCGCCAGAATTTCGGCCTCTTTCAGCCAGGCAATCAGGCTGCTGCGATCGTCGTTATCGCGCAGCTTGATGTAGAACATATGGGCGTTGTGAACGCAGTCTGCCGGGATCGTCGGCAGTTCAATACGTCCGGCTTTCGCCAGCGGCTCCAGCGCGTCGTAGTAGGTTTGCCACAGGGACAGGCGCTGCAGATTAATACGCTCCGCCGCCTCCAGCTGCGCCCAAAGATATGCGGCCTGCAGATCGGCCATCAGGTAGCTTGAGCCGATATCGCGCCAGGTGTACTTGTCGACCTGACCACGGAAGAACTGGCTGCGGTTAGTGCCTTTTTCGCGGATCACCTCGGCACGCTCCACCAGCGCTCGATCGTTAATCAGCGTCGCCCCACCCTCACCGCCTGCGGTGTAGTTTTTGGTCTCGTGGAAGCTAAAGCAGCCGATGTGGCCGATCGTGCCCAGCGCGCGCCCTTTGTAGGTGGACATCACGCCCTGCGCGGCGTCTTCCACAACGAACAGGCTGTGCTTTTTGGCGATCGCCATAATCGTGTCCATTTCGCACGCCACGCCCGCATAGTGAACCGGGACAATCGCGCGCGTTTTGTCGGTGATCGCCGCTTCAATCAGCGTTTCGTCGATGTTCATGGTATCCGGACGGATATCCACAAAGACAATTTTCGCCCCGCGCAGGACAAACGCGTTCGCCGTAGAGACAAAGGTGTAGCTCGGCATGATCACTTCATCGCCGGGCTGGATGTCCAGCAGCAGTGCGGCCATCTCCAGGGAGGCCGTACAGGATGGCGTGAGCAGCACTTTGGCGCTGTGAAAACGCTGCTCCATCCACTGCTGGCAGCGACGGGTAAAACCGCCGTCGCCGCAAAGTTTGCCGCTGCCCATGGCAGACTGCATATAGTCGAGTTCTGTTCCCACGACGGGTGGTGCGTTAAATGGAATCATCATGTCACCTGTATAACCAGTAAGCGGTGGCGTCGACGTTGGCCCCACTCGCAATATAACGTTTAAGCGCGGCGGTGTTGCCCATCTGGGTCGCCACCCGCAGCGTTGATAACTGTGCCTGCTCAGCCCAGTGCAGCGCGGCCTGCATGAGTTTCTCACCCATGCCGCGCCCGGCGAGTAAGCCGATACGCGCGTCCAGCTCATTCACCTTACGCAGGGAAACAAAGCCCTGAATCTGTCCATCCACCGCGCGGAAAACCAGACACACGTGGTCGAACGTGCCTTTTACCGCATTTTCAATCCACTGAGCATAAAAACGGCCGCTGTCTTCAGGCTTATACCAGGGAGCACGAAAGCGGCTTTGTGCAAAGGCCTGCGCCGCCATCTGGCGCAGCGCGGGAATGTCCTGCTCTGCTGCAATTTCTGCGCCTGCCGACGCGTGGCGGGAAACCGTTAAGGAGAGATCAACCTCGCCTTCGACCAGCTGAAAGCCATGCTGCTGCAGCGCATCCAGCAGGTCGGCACGGCCCGCCGGGATCTTCGCCTGCACGCGCGACCAGGCCGCAAAGTCGGACGCCTGCAAAGCAGGCGCATCTTCACGCAGCCGAACAATCGCCGAAGGCCGGGAAAAAAAAGTGCTTTCCCACTCAAGGGGTTCCAGCACGCCGTTGAGTTGACTCAACGCCACACGCCTTTGGTATCAACCACGTACTTCTGGGACACGGTCTTACCGGGGATCGCTTTGAACGCTTTGTGATCCACCAGCAGCACCAGTACATCCGCCGTCGCCAGCGCATCGTGTAGCGCGGTCAGCGTACAATGGCCCGCCAGCTTCGCCGGCAGCTCATGGATATTCGGCTCAACCACCAGCGTTTCACCGCTGTGCCAGCCTGCGATCATCTCAGCAATTTCCATCGCCGGGCTTTCGCGCAAATCGTCAATGTTCGGTTTAAAGGCCAGGCCAAAGCAGGCAATTTTCAGCTCGCTGGCGCGCTTGCCGCTTTCAGCCAGACAATCCGCCACCGTCGCTTTTACCTGATTGAGTACCCAGTGAGGTTTGCTGTCGTTGACTTCACGCGCGGTGCGGATCAGGCGCGCCTGATCGGGGTTTTGCGCCACGATAAACCAGGGATCGACGGCGATGCAGTGACCGCCCACGCCCGGACCCGGCTGGAGAATGTTGACGCGTGGATGGCGATTCGCAAGGCTAATCAGCTCCCAGACGTTAATCCCCTGATCGGCACAAATCAGTGACAGTTCGTTCGCAAAGGCGATATTAACGTCGCGGAAGCTGTTTTCGGTCAGTTTGCACATCTCGGCGGTGCGGGAGTTGGTCACCACGCATTCGCCTTCAAGGAAAATCTTATACAATTCGCTGGCACGCGCGGAACATGCCGGCGTCATGCCGCCAATCACGCGGTCGTTTTTAATCAGCTCGACCATGACCTGGCCCGGCAGCACACGCTCAGGGCAGTAGGCAATATTAATATCGGTCTGCTCACCCGCCTGCTGTGGGAAGGTTAAATCTGGACGGGCTTCTGCCAGCCACTGGGCCATCTGCTCGGTAGCGCCCACCGGAGACGTGGACTCGAGGATCACCAGCGCCCCTTTTTTCAATACAGGCGCGATTGATTTTGCTGCCGCCTCGACGTAAACCATGTCGGGCTCATGATCGCCTTTAAATGGCGTCGGAACGGCAATCAGAAAGGCATCGGCGTCGACCGGCGTGGTGCTGGCGCGCAGGAATCCCCCGTCGACGGCCTTTTTCACCACGAGATCGAGATCGGGTTCCACAATATGAATTTCGCCATGGTTAATGGTGTCCACCGCGCGCGCATTGATATCGACGCCTACAACCTGCTTTTGACGAGAGGCAAAGGCCGCCGCAGTAGGCAGTCCAATGTAGCCAAGACCCACGACAGAGATGGTAGTAAAACTCATAGCGTTACCCGATTATGTTTAAGTGCATGCAAAATACGACCACAAGACTGCCCATCACCATACGGGTTATGGGCGCGGCTCATCGCCTGATACTCTTCTTCATCGTGCAGCAGGCGCGTCACCTCGTCGACGATGCGGCGCATATCCGTACCGACCAGACGTACCGTGCCCGCTTTTACCGCTTCCGGGCGCTCGGTGGTTTCACGCATGACCAGTACCGGTTTGCCGAGAGACGGCGCTTCTTCCTGAATCCCACCGGAATCGGTGAGGATCAGCCAGGCGTGGTTCATCAGCCAGACGAATGGCATGTAGTCCTGCGGTTCGATCAGAAAGACATTATCCACATGCCCCAGAATACGGTTCACCGGCTCGCTGACGTTAGGATTGAGGTGTACCGGATAGACAATCTGCACATCTTCATTCTGCGCGGCAATCTCAGCCAGCGCGTGGCAGATTTGCTCAAAGCCGCGACCAAAACTTTCGCGACGGTGGCCCGTTACCAGGATCGTTTTCTTGCCGTTATGCAGGAAAGGATAGCGTGCAGCGAGTTCTGCCTGCAGATCGGCGTTTGCCAGCACGCGGTCGCGTACCCAGATCAGCGCATCGATAACCGTATTCCCGGTGACAAAGATCTTATTGTCGGCAATATTTTCCCGCAGCAGGTTCTGGCGTGAGTTTTCAGTTGGCGCAAAGTGGTACATCGCCAGATGTCCGGTGAGCGTGCGGTTGGCTTCTTCCGGCCAGGGGGAGTAAAGATTGCCCGTGCGCAGGCCCGCTTCAACATGACCAACGGGAATGCGCTGATAGAACGCGGCCAGACTGGTCGCCACGGTGGTCGTGGTATCACCATGCACCAGCACCACATCAGGTTTGAAGGATTCCAGAATAGGCTTCAATTCTTGCAGAATACGGCAGGTGATCTCCGTCAACCCCTGCCCCGGTTTCATAATATTGAGATCGTAATCCGGGACGATAGAAAAGAGAGTTAAGACCTGATCGAGCATCTCCCGGTGCTGGGCAGTCACGCATACTTTCGCTTCAATATCAGGATCTCTGGCCAGCGCATGAACCAGAGGCGCCATCTTGATGGCCTCCGGCCTGGTGCCAAATACGGTTAGTACTTTCACATCGATTCTCTTCGATTAGGCGATGAAGGCCGTAGCCTTCATCGTAGACGGCGTTCTTAATTTGTGCGGCGACGCATTAATGCTACGCCAGCGCCAGTCAGTGCGCCCACAATCCCCCACATGATCATCAGGAATGCGCGTCGCGGACTATCGCGTTTTACAGGTTCTTCAGGCGTTCTCAAATAACGATACGTCTGAAAACGGGGGTCCATCGTTGGACCGACGTTCAGGGTGTTAAGCATGGCGCGGTTTTGGTCGTAATCGAGGTCAAAATCAGGGCCAACGGCCTGGAGATTTTCCAGTCGCGCCTGGAGCATTGGACGACCAAGGAGGAACATTTCGGAATCAGGCAGTTCATCAGCCGGGACATCCGTTTCGCTGCGAGAGATATTATGCTGCTCCGCAATTTTGAGCGCCTGCTCAATATTGTGGACACGGCGGGCAAAAATGGCTTTCGCCACCTCTTCCTGACGTTTCACCTGCGCCTTCATCTGAATCGTTCGCGCAGCCCAGGCGCCTTTCAGTTCATCATTGAGATGGCTTGCCGCACGCTGGCTGGCAAAGGCCACATACTGACGCAGCAGGTTATTCGCATCCGGCGCCGTTTCGGCAATCAGCTTCACGCTGTCGCTGACATTGCGCAGCGCATCGCCCGGCATAAACTGGATATTGTTGATGAGATCGTCCAACAGCGCGGCGTCGACTTTTGTGTTATCAACCCGACGCTGCTTGAAGTAATCGGTCTGCGACCAAAAATCGCGACGCGTATCCCAGGAGGCCAGTTGCATCACAAACTCTTTGTAGGCCTCATCCATAACGGAAATCTGATCCGGCGTGGCGAGATTCGCTTTAATATCCAGGTTACGCAGGAACTGCTGCTGGGAATAGAAGCCGCCGAGCATATTAACCGTTGGTCTGTCGGTAATCGCCGTCGCGCTCCACTCTTGTTTTGCAAAGAATGTGTAGGCCAGCGCTAACAGAGCGAACCCCAACGCGATCCCCGCTATCCAGAATTTGCCCCGCCATAACACGCGAAACAAACCACGAATATCCAGCTCATTCTCAGTTACCACTGATTTCGCTCCCGCCAACGGTTGAGTCATCATAGTCCCGGTTTTACTTAGTTAATGTTGTGTTTTTGCCACTGTTCCGACGCATCCTGCGTTTTAAACGTTTAATGAATCTTGCGACTTTCCATGCGCGTTTGATGCAGTAACCGTACATAAAGAATGCTAGCAAGAATAATACCAACATTACCCATTCAGGGATGAAATGAGCATATTCCGCGGCTACGCCAATTCCGGCGAGGATAGCCGCTGCGAGGGTGATCAGGACAAAAGCCTGACGGGACGTGAACCCGGCGCGCATGATCAGATGGTGGATGTGCTGACGGTCAGGAGAGAATGGACTCATCCCTTTACGCAGACGGCGATACATAATCGCCACCATGTCCATCAGCGGGATAGCAATAATCCACAGCGCCGTTACCGGGCTAATCGGATGCGTTTTACCTTGTGTGGTTTCCAGCAGGACCCAGATAACGGTAAAGCCAATCAAGGTACTTCCCGCATCACCCATGAAGACTTTATAGCGACGCCCCAACACACCGAGGTTGAGGAAGATATAGGGCAGGATGGCGGCAATCATGGCGAAGCACCACATTGACAGGCTGTACTGGCCATCAAACCACAAAATAATACCGATCGCGGCAAACGAGACGGAGGACAACCCGCCGAGCAGGCCGTCAATACCATCGACCATGTTGAAAGCGTTAATCGCCGCCCATACGGCAAACAGCGTCAGGAAGAAACCAAACGGCCCTAGCACCAGCTCCCACGGGCCAAAAACATAACCCAGACTTCTCAGGTACAGGCCGCCGACCACCATCATGATGACGCCAATGGCCGCCTGTACGGTCGCGCGAAACTTCACACTGATATCAAATCGGTCATCAAGCGCCCCGACTAACACGAGGACACCCGCACATGCCAGGTAGAGCGCAGCATGCGGAATATAGTAATCCGCGATCGCAAACGTGAAACAGATACCTGCGTAAACCGAAATCCCCCCCACCAGCGGGATTAGTCCCTGATGGCGCTTACGGAAATTCGGCTTGTCCACTAACCCGATTCTTTTTGCTACCTTGCGCGCAATGAACAAAAAACAGGTTGTGAATAAAAAAATACTGATCAGCTCAGTTACTGCAGTGAGTAGATTCACAATGGATTGCTCTCAACAAAAGTTAGTCCCGGAAGTATAACCATGAAGCACCCTGCCTCTGAAGGAATAAAAGGTGGCCTCTCACAACTCCCTTTGTATATTTTTCAATCAATTATTTCTTTGACTGTTTAAACCTGCTTATTGTCGCACCGACAGGTCGAAAATGGGAGTCTGTGGTAATAGCGTATAGTCCATAAATGAAAAACGCCACGTAAAAACGTGGCGTTCACTGGGATAATTTACGTTACGAGCGTTTCATCATGTCGAAGAAATCGTCGTTGGTTTTGGTCATCGCCAGTTTGTTGATGAGGAACTCCATTGCGTCGATTTCACCCATTGGATGGATGATTTTGCGCAGGATCCACATTTTCTGCAGCTCTTCCTGAGTGGTGAGCAGCTCTTCCTTACGGGTACCGGAACGGTTGTAGTCGATAGCCGGGAAGACGCGTTTTTCAGCGATCTTACGAGAGAGGTGCAGTTCCATGTTGCCTGTACCTTTAAACTCTTCGTAGATAACTTCGTCCATTTTGGAGCCGGTATCAATCAGCGCGGTCGCAATGATGGTCAGGCTGCCGCCCTCTTCCACGTTACGTGCCGCACCGAAGAAGCGCTTCGGACGATGCAGGGCGTTGGCATCCACACCACCGGTCAATACTTTACCGGAAGCTGGCACCACGGTGTTGTACGCACGCGCCAGACGGGTGATGGAGTCGAGCAGGATGATCACGTCTTTCTTGTGCTCAACCAGGCGTTTCGCCTTCTCGATAACCATTTCGGCAACCTGAACGTGGCGAGATGCTGGCTCGTCGAAGGTAGAAGCAACCACTTCACCTTTAACCAGACGCTGCATCTCGGTCACTTCTTCCGGACGTTCGTCAATCAGCAGTACCATCAGCACGCAGTCTGGGTGGTTGTAGGCAATGCTCTGCGCGATGTTCTGCAGCAGCATGGTTTTACCCGCTTTTGGCGGTGCCACAATCAGGCCACGCTGACCACGACCAATAGGTGATGCCAGATCCAGAACGCGAGCGGTTAAGTCTTCGGTAGAACCGTTACCACGCTCCATGCGCAGGCGAGAGTTCGCGTGCAGCGGCGTTAAGTTCTCAAAGAGGATCTTATTGCGCGAGTTTTCCGGTTTGTCGTAGTTAACTTCGTTAACTTTCAACAACGCAAAGTAGCGTTCACCCTCTTTTGGAGGACGAATCTTACCTGAAATGGTGTCACCAGTGCGGAGGTTGAAACGGCGGATTTGGCTAGGGGATACGTAGATGTCGTCAGGGCCGGCGAGGTAGGAGCTGTCTGCAGAGCGGAGGAAACCAAATCCGTCTTGCAATATCTCCAGCACACCGTCGCCAAAGATATCTTCGCCACTCTTAGCATGCTGCTTCAGGATGGCGAAAATGATGTCCTGCTTGCGCATACGAGCCTGGTTTTCCAGCCCCATATTTTCGCCGAGAGTGATCAGCTCAGAAACCGGCGTATTCTTTAATTCGGTAAGATTCATAATGGTGTGGGTTCTTAAACTCGGGGTGATTCTCGAACTTAATGTTGTGAATGGTATGGCAGGGTCATCCATGCCTGTTTAGCGGCCATCAACTCATGTCTGTTCGCTGTCTGGTCACAGGGAAAGAACGCAGAACTGAAACGACAAGACGGATTGAGTGACAAGCCCGGAATCTAGCAACTTCACGCACTGTTCATGTTAACAACGGGAAGTATCGGGTAAAACAAGATTCAAACAACAAGATATGTTTAAAACGAAGTCATAGCTAACTTAGCACGACTAAAGCCGGGCGTCCAGAGATCCACACAATTTAGGCGCTCAGGACGCTCAGCCGAGAAACCTTACGCCAGATTAGCGTCGAGGAACTCTTTCAGTTGACCTTTGGACAGTGCGCCCACTTTGGTCGCCGCCACTTCACCGTTTTTGAACAGCAGCAGGGTCGGGATGCCACGGATACCGTATTTTGGTGCGGTGCCCGGGTTCTGGTCGATGTTCAGCTTGGCAACGGTCAGTTTGCCCTGATATTCGTCAGCGATTTCATCCAGAATCGGGGCGATCATTTTGCAAGGACCACACCATTCAGCCCAGAAATCGACGAGGGTTAGCCCGTCAGCCTTAAGCACGTCCGTGTCAAAACTGTCGTCAGTCAGGTGAATAATTTTATCGCTCATATATAACTCCACAGGAATAAGCCTGGTACGTTGGTTTTGTCTCCACCAACGACGTGTTGATGTCGCATTAACCAACTAAAGGTTGACTTTATTTCACCGGATACGCTTTCGTAAAGCAATAGTAAGCTGATATTCTACCACACTATGAGCAAAACACATTTAACAGAACAGAAGTTTTCCGACTTCGCCCTGCACCCAAAAGTGATCGAAGCCCTTGAAAATAAAGGGTTTCATAACTGCACGCCCATTCAGGCTCTCGCCCTGCCGCTCACGCTGGCCGGTCGCGATGTTGCAGGGCAGGCGCAAACCGGTACTGGCAAAACGATGGCGTTCTTAACGTCAACGTTTCATTATTTACTGTCTCATCCAGCGATTGCAGACCGCAAAGTTAACCAACCGCGCGCGCTTATTATGGCTCCGACGCGAGAACTGGCGGTACAGATCCACGCAGACGCTGAACCCCTGGCGCAGGCTACTGGCCTGAAGCTTGGTCTGGCCTATGGCGGCGACGGCTACGATAAGCAGTTGAAAGTGCTGGAAAGCGGTGTGGATATCCTGATCGGTACCACTGGCCGTCTTATCGACTACGCCAAACAGAACCATATCAACCTCGGTGCCATCCAGGTTGTCGTGCTGGATGAAGCCGACCGTATGTACGATCTGGGCTTCATTAAAGACATTCGCTGGCTGTTCCGCCGCATGCCTGCTGCGAATCAGCGTCTGAACATGCTGTTCTCTGCAACCCTTTCTTACCGCGTTCGCGAGCTGGCGTTCGAACAAATGAACAACGCCGAGTATGTGGAAGTGGAGCCCGAGCAGAAAACAGGTCACCGCATTAAAGAAGAGCTCTTCTATCCTTCGAATGAAGAGAAAATGCGTCTGCTGCAAACGCTGATCGAAGAAGAGTGGCCCGATCGCGCCATCATCTTTGCGAACACCAAACACCGCTGTGAAGATATCTGGGGCCATCTGGCTGCCGACGGCCACCGTGTTGGTCTGCTGACCGGCGACGTCGCACAGAAAAAACGCCTGCGTATTCTTGAAGAATTTACCCGTGGCGATCTCGATATTCTGGTCGCAACCGACGTTGCCGCTCGTGGTCTGCACATCCCAGCCGTGACGCACGTTTTTAACTATGATCTGCCAGATGACTGCGAAGACTATGTACACCGTATCGGTCGTACCGGTCGTGCGGGCGCAAGCGGTCACTCTATTAGCCTTGCGTGTGAAGAGTATGCGCTGAATCTTCCAGCCATTGAGACCTACATCGGTCACTCTATTCCGCAGAGCAAATACAACCCGGAAGCGCTGTTAAGCGAACTGCCGCCGCCGAAGCGTCTTACTCGCCCACGCTCCGGCAATGGTCCGCGTCGTTCCGGTGGCGCACCGCGTAATCGTCGTCGTTCAGGTTAAGAAATTATGCTCAGCTCCACCTCGCTATATGCGGCAATTGATCTCGGTTCGAATAGTTTTCATATGCTGGTTGTGCGCGAGGTGGCGGGAAGCATACAGACGCTGACGCGCATTAAGCGCAAGGTCCGCCTGGCGGCGGGCCTGAGCAGCGACAATCATCTCTCCCCCGAAGCCATGGAACGTGGCTGGCAGTGTCTGCGCCTCTTTGCTGAGCGCCTGCAGGACATACCCCATACCCAAATCCGCGTTGTCGCTACCGCGACGCTTCGCCTGGCGGTTAATGCCGTGGATTTTATTGCCAAAGCGCAGGAAATTCTCGGCTGCCCGGTGCAGGTCATCAGCGGTGAAGAAGAAGCGCGTCTGATCTATCAGGGCGTGGCGCACACCACCGGGGGTGACGATCGCCGTCTGGTGGTGGATATTGGCGGAGCGAGTACCGAACTGGTCACCGGCACGGGCGCCCAGGCGACGTCGCTGTTCAGCCTGTCGATGGGCTGCGTGACCTGGCTTGAGCGCTACTTTACCGACCGCAATCTCGCGCAAGAGAACTTTGACGAGGCTGAAAACGCCGCGCGCGAGGTGCTGCGTCCTGTCATGGACGAATTGCGCTACCACGGCTGGAAAGTGTGCGTTGGCGCGTCCGGAACCGTACAGGCGTTGCAGGAAATCATGATGGCGCAGGGGATGGACGAGCGGATCACGCTTGCCAAACTCCAGCAGCTGAAGCAACGCGCTATTCAGTGTGGTCGGCTGGAAGAGCTGGAAATTGAAGGCCTGACGCTTGAGCGTGCGTTGGTTTTCCCAAGCGGCCTGGCCATTCTGATCGCTATTTTCACCGAACTTAACATCCAGTGCATGACTCTGGCAGGCGGCGCGCTGCGCGAAGGTCTGGTCTACGGAATGCTGCATCTGTCAGTTGATCTGGACATCCGCAGCCGTACGCTGCGTAACGTCCAGCGCCGCTTCATTGTGGATACCGAGCAGGCGCAACGAGTGGGGCAGCTGGCGTCGGTCTTTGCGGATCAGGTCAAACAGCGTTGGGATATCGAACCATTAAGCCGCGATTTGCTGCTAAGTGCATGTGCGCTGCATGAAATTGGCCTGAGCGTTGAGTACAAGCAAGCGCCGCTGCATGCCGCCTGGCTGGTGCGTAATCTCGATTTGCCGGGCTATACCCCTGCGCAGAAAAAATTGCTCGCTACCCTGCTGCTAAATCAGACCAATGCCGTGGATCTCTCTTCACTCCACCAGCAAAACGCTGTGCCGCCGCGCGTGGCCGAGCATCTGTGCCGTTTACTTCGTCTGGCGATTTTGTTTGCTAGCCGTCGCCGCGACGATCTGCTCCCGGCGATTACGCTGGTGGCAGACGATGAAAAGCTCACGCTGACGCTACCGGAAAATTGGCTTGATAATCACCCACTTGGGGCTGAGCTGATCGAGCAGGAGTGCCAGTGGCAGAGCTACGTGCACTGGGCGCTTGAGGTAAAGTAAGTCGCTGAACAATGCCGGGCGGCGGCTTCGCCTTACCCGGCCTACTCATCATTATCCCTTCTCTTTGGCTTTTGCCAGCATGGCGCGAATATTCGCCACGTTAGCCTGCCCCTTGTGCATGCGCTCTTCCGCGGTAATGACTTTGCGCTCCTGCTCCCAGATGAGGTCGTCCTGAGGTAGCTCCAGCAGGAAACGGCTCGGCTCAGGGCGCACCAGTTCACCGTACTGTCTGCGCTCTTTACACAGGGTAAAAATCAGCTCTTTCTGCGCGCGGGTGATCCCCACGTAGGCCAGTCGACGCTCTTCATCGACGTTATCTTCATCAATGCTGCTCTGGTGCGGCAGTAAGCCCTCTTCCATACCGACCAGATAGACATACGGGAATTCGAGTCCTTTAGACGCATGCAGGGTCATCAACTGCACCTGGTCGGCCTCTTCCTCACTCTCACCGCGCTCCATCATATCGCGCAGCGTAAAGCGAGTGACTACCTGGGTCAGCGTCATCGGCTCGTCAATTTCCGAGCCTTCCAGCATTTCGGTCATCCAGCTAAAGAGCTGGTTGACGTTTTTCATCCGCATCTCGGCCGCTTTCGGGCTGGCAGAGGTTTCGTACAGCCAGGATTCGTAGTCGATACCGTGGATCAGATCGCGCACGGCAGCCACAGGCTCACGCTCTGCCAGCCGCTGTACCTCACCAAGCCAGTGGGTGAAGCGGGTTAAGTTGTCATATCCGCGCCCCGTCAGCGTCTGGCTTAGCCCCATATCAAAGCTGGCGGTAAACAGGCTTTTATTGCGGGTCATCGCCCACTCGCCCAGCTTTTGCAGCGTCGCCGGGCCGATCTCGCGTTTTGGCGTATTCACAATGCGCAGGAAGGCACTGTCATCATCCGGGTTGGTCAGCACGCGCAGATAGGCCAGCAGATCTTTGATCTCCGGGCGCGAGAAGAATGAGGTTCCCCCCGAAATTTTGTAAGGAATGCGGTTCTGCATCAGCATCTTTTCAAAGACGCGCGACTGGTGATTACCGCGATAGAGGATCGCGTAATCCTTGTACTCCGTTTTATTAACGAAGTGGTGGGCAATCAGCTCACCGGTGACGCGTTCGGCTTCGTGCTCTTCATTGTTGGCGCTGAGCACTTTCAGCTCTGTACCGTAGCCCAGCTCGGAGAACAGACGCTTCTCAAACACGTGTGGGTTATTGGCGATCAGGATGTTCGCCGCTTTCAGGATGCGGCCGGACGAACGGTAGTTCTGCTCCAGCTTAATCACCTGCAATGCCGGGAAATCTTTGCTCAGCAGCACCAGGTTTTGCGGACGCGCGCCGCGCCAGGAGTAGATCGACTGGTCGTCGTCGCCTACCACGGTGAAACGCGCGCGTTGCCCCACCAGCAATTTCACCAGCTCGTACTGGCTGGTATTGGTGTCCTGATATTCATCCACCAGCAGGTAGCGGATCTTGTTCTGCCAGCGCTCTCGCACCTCTTCATTACGCTGCAACAGCAACGTCGGCAGCAGGATCAGGTCGTCGAAATCCAGCACGTTACACGCTTTCATGTGCGCGTCGTACAGACCATAGCAGTGAGCGAAGATACGATCCCGTTCCCCTTTCGCGCTGGCTGCCGCCTGGGCTGGCGTCATCAGATCGTTTTTCCAGTTGGAGATCGTCGAGATCAGCTGTTGCAGCAGGACTTTGTCATCTTCAATCAGCCCTTCCGTCAGCTCTTTAAGCAGCGCCACCTGGTCAGTATCATCAAAAAGCGAGAAGTTGGACTTCATCCCCAGCGCCGCGTATTCGCGTTTAATAATATCCAGCCCCAGCGTGTGGAAGGTAGAGATCATCAGCCCGCGCGCCTCTTTACGGCCCAGCGTCTGCCCCACACGCTCTTTCATCTCGCGCGCCGCTTTGTTGGTAAACGTTACGGCAGCGATGTGCCGCGCCTGATACCCGCATCCACGGATCAGGTGGGCGATTTTATTGGTGATGACTCGCGTTTTGCCCGATCCCGCACCCGCCAGCACCAGGCAGGGTCCGGTGACGAATTCGACGGCTTGTTGTTGTCCGGGGTTTAAACGCATAAAAGATCACTCAATGAAAGTCGGGAGAGGAGGAAAAACGCGTGGTAGTATACCGAGCGTAAACTAGTCGACTCAAGGCACGATCATGGCAAAAACAGCAGCAGCACTGCATATCCTTGTTAAAGAAGAGAAACTGGCACAGGATCTTCTGGAACAGATTAAAAACGGCGCCGACTTCGGCAAGCTGGCGAAGAAGCACTCTATCTGCCCGTCAGGCAAACGCGGCGGTGACCTGGGTGAATTCCGCCAGGGCCAGATGGTTCCAGCATTCGATAAAGTGGTCTTCTCTTGCCCGGTACTGGAGCCAACCGGTCCCCTGCACACGCAGTTCGGATACCACATTATCAAAGTGTTATACCGCAACTAACAAAAAGCCCGGTGAGTCAATGCACCGGGCTTTTTTGTCAATGCCTGCCGACGGGCTAAATGCCGTCGCCATACTCGAACGTATGATGAATACCGTTGAAGTGCTGATCCATATCCATCGACGGTTTATCGCTATCCGGTTTACCGACAATGCGCGCCGGTACGCCAGCGGCTGTGGTGTGCGGCGGTACAGGCTGCAGCACAACTGAGCCCGCCCCTATTTTGGCCCCACGCCCCACTTCGATATTACCGAGGATCTTCGCTCCCGCGCCAATCATCACCCCTTCACGGATCTTCGGATGGCGATCGCCGCTGGTTTTACCGGTACCGCCAAGGGTAACCGACTGCAGGATCGAGACATCGTCTTCAATCACCGCCGTTTCGCCGACAACAATGCCGGTGGCGTGGTCGAGCATGATGCCACGGCCAATTTTCGCCGCAGGGTGAATGTCCACCTGGAAGGTCACGGAGACCTGATTTTGCAGGAAGATAGCCAGCGCGCGGCGGCCTTCATTCCATAACCAGTGGCCGATGCGATAAGCCTGAAGCGCGTGGAAGCCCTTCAGGTACAGCAGCGGCGTGGAGTATTTATCGACCGCCGGGTCACGCGTGCGCACGGCCTGGATATCACAGGCGGCAGAGGCGATCATCTCCGGGTCAGCGGCATAGGCCTCTTCCACCACTTCACGAATGGCGATAGCAGGCATAATGGAGGAAGCCAGCTTGTTGGCGAGCATATAGCTCAGGGCGCTGCCGAGGTCTTCGTGCTTGAGTAGCGTCGCGTGGTAGAAACTGGCCAGCATAGGCTCGCAGTCGGCCAAAGCCCGGGCTTCGGCTTTAATATTGTTCCAGACGATATCCAGTTCTTCACACGGCATTGCTTACTCCAGACGATAGTTAATGACCAGCCAGTTCTGCGCTGGCTGGGTCATTCAGGTGACAACGGTTCCGACTAGTTACTGCTGCGCTCGTCCTTTCGCGCACGACCTAATAAGGTCAATGCTGCCTCGCGCGCATTTTTTCCGCAATACAATACCTGATAAATTTCCTCGGTTATTGGCATTTCGACACCGAAACGGTGCGCCAATTCGCGGACTTCTTTGGTATTGCGGTAGCCTTCAACCACCTGACCAATCTTCTCCTGCGCGCTTTTTACATCGCTGCCCTGACCGAGCATCATGCCGAAGCGACGGTTACGAGACTGGTTATCGGTACAGGTCAACACCAGGTCACCCAGGCCTGCCATGCCCATAAAGGTGGCGGGATCGGCACCCAGCGCTGCGCCCAGGCGCGACATCTCGGTCAGACCTCGGGTGATCAGCGCAGTACGTGCGTTCGCACCAAAACCGATACCGTCGGACATCCCGGCACCGATGGCAATCACGTTCTTCACCGCGCCGCCCAGCTGCACGCCGATGAAATCGGGGTTACTGTAGACGCGGAAGCTCTTGCCGCAGTGCAGCAGCTGCTGGAGATCGTCAGAGAAGGCCTGGTCAGTGGATGCCAGTGAAATCGCTGTCGGCAGGCCAGCAGCCAGCTCTTTGGCAAAGGTCGGGCCGGAAATCACCGCAAGCGGGATGTCATCGCCCAGCGCTTCGCGAGCAACGTCCTGCAGCAGGCGTCCGGTTTCCGCTTCCAGCCCTTTCGTCGCCCAGACAATGCGCGCATCCGGGCGCATCAGCGGCTTGATCTGACGCAGGACTTCGCCAAACACATGGCTCGGCACCACAATCAGAATGTTGCGGCTGGCCGCCAGCGCGGTCGCGAGGTCGCTTTCCAGGTGCAGGGAGTCAGGGAACGGAACGTCCGGGAGAAACGCCACGTTGCAGCGGTCGTGTTGCAACGTCGCGATATGTTTGGGATCGTGGCCCCACAGGACCACGTCGTGACCATTTCTTGCCAGCGTGATGGCAAGAGCGGTGCCGTAAGAGCCGGCACCGATCACAATCATTGACGCATTAACAGTGCTCATCAGGCATCCTGATGTTGTTCGGCACCTTCGCCAGCCTGCTGCTGCAGATAGTTCATGAACAGCGCATCAAAGTTAACTGGCGCAAGGTTCAGTTGCGGGAATGTACCACGAGAGACCAGGCTGGTGATGCATTCGCGAGCATACGGGAACAGGATGTTCGGGCAGTATGCACCCAGGCAATGTGCCATCTGGTTGCCTTCAATACCGCCAATGGAGAAGATGCCGCCCTGCTGTACTTCGCACAGGAACGCCGTTTCTTCGCCCAGAGAAGCGGTTACGGTCACACGCAGTACAACTTCATACACATCATCCGCCAGTTGGGTGGATGCGGTATCAAGATCAAGTTTAATCTCTGGCTGCCAATCTTTCTGGAAAACGTGTGGCGCATTTGGCGCTTCGAAAGAGACATCTTTGGTGTAGATGCGCTGGATCTGGAAAGTCATTTCAGTGTTGTTTTGTTCTGACATGGAAAAACCCTTTTTAATTGTCCTAAAGTCTCTTAGCTCAGCAGGGGATCGAGTCCACCACGGGCGTCGAGCGCATACAAGTCATCACAGCCACCAATGTGCTGCGCATCAATGAAAATCTGCGGAACCGTCGTGCGACCACTGCGTTGGATCATCTCTTCGCGTTTAATCGCGTCACCATCGATTGGCAGTTCCTGGAACGTTACGCCTTTGCTGTTCAACAGTGCTTTCGCACGGTGGCAGAACGGGCAAGTTGCTTTGGTGTAGATCTCAATATTGGCCATCACTGAACTCCTTATTTACCGCGAACTAAAGGAAGATTTTCCCCGCTCCAGCCGGAAATACCTTCTTTCAGTACCGTTACGTTTTCGAAGCCTGCTTTATGCAGTGCGTTGGCAGATTCCTGCGCCTGCATGCCGGTGCCGTCAACAACGATGATCGGCTGAGCTTTATGTTTTTCCAGCTCACCAATGTTGTTCGCTTTGATTTCAGCAGGCAGCAGGTTAATAGAGCCTGCAATGTGACCTTTGCGGAAATCGTCGCGCTGACGCAAATCGACGACAACGGCGTCTTCTTTGTTGATCAGACGTGTCGCTTCACCGCGGGTGATCACCTTAATTTTAGACGTCAGTCCCTTAAAGGTGGTGAACAGCACAGCGACCAGCAGGCCAATCCACGCGATGCTCAGAACCGGGTGGCGGCTAACGAATTGCATAATTTCTTGCATGGGGGGTAACAACTCCCGACTAAGTGATTAAAAAAACCAGGACAGGAGTATACCTGTGCGTTGTGGCAAATACAGCCAGCGACAATAAGCTAATCGATTTTCTGCGGCATGCCACGAAAAAAAAGCCTCAAAATGTCCGGGGAAGTGCCTTGCCCCTACGCATTCTTTGATCTTCTGCGGCTATTTGATCGATTCAGCTGTAGTAAAATTACGCAAATTTTTCGTCTCTTGAGCATGAGGTTGTCGCAATGTCGGTTTCTAAAAAACCTATGGTACTGGTGATTCTGGATGGCTATGGCTACCGTGAAGACAGCCAGGATAACGCTATTTTCAACGCCAAAACGCCCGTTATGGATGCACTGTGGGCGAAACGTCCGCATACGCTGATTGACGCGTCTGGCCTGGAAGTGGGCCTGCCGGACCGCCAGATGGGCAACTCCGAAGTTGGTCACGTTAACCTGGGCGCGGGTCGTATCGTGTATCAGGACCTGACGCGTCTGGACGTTGAAATCAAAGAACGCACCTTCTTCTCCAACCCAACGCTCGCAGGTGCGGTAGACAAAGCCGTTGCCGCAGGTAAAGCCGTGCACATTATGGGCCTGCTCTCTGCAGGCGGCGTGCACAGCCACGAAGATCACATCATGGCGATGGTTGAACTGGCCGCCGAGCGCGGTGCGGAAAAAATCTATCTGCACGCGTTCCTGGACGGTCGCGATACGCCACCACGCAGCGCAAAAGGCTCTCTGCAAGCCTTCGAAGAGAAATTCGCCGCGCTGGGCAAAGGCCGCGTGGCGTCCATCATTGGTCGTTACTACGCGATGGACCGCGACAACCGCTGGGATCGCGTTGAACAGGCCTATGACCTGATGACCCAGGCAAAAGGTGAATTCCAGTTCGCGACCGCCGTTGAAGCGCTGGAAGCCGCTTACGCACGCGATGAAAACGACGAATTTGTGAAAGCATCGGTCATTCGCGCTGAAGGCCAGGCCGATGCCGCCATGGAAGATGGCGACGCGCTGATCTTCATGAACTTCCGCGCTGACCGCGCGCGCGAAATCACCCGCGCATTCGTGAACAGCGACTTCGACGGTTTTACCCGTAAGAAAGTGGTGAACCTCGATTTCATCCAGCTGACCGAATACGCAGCAGACATCAAAGCCCCATGCGCGTATCCGCCTGCATCGCTGGCTAATACCTTCGGCGAGTGGATGGCGAAGAACGATAAAACGCAGCTGCGTATCTCTGAAACCGAAAAATACGCGCACGTGACCTTCTTCTTTAACGGCGGCGTAGAAGAGCCGTTCAAAGGTGAAGACCGCATTCTGATCAACTCCCCGAAAGTGGCCACCTACGATCTGCAGCCAGAGATGAGCTCTGCCGAGCTGACTGAAAAACTGGTTGCGGCCATCGAGAGCGGTAAGTACGACACCATCATCTGTAACTACCCGAACGGCGACATGGTCGGTCATACCGGGGTGATGGAAGCAGCGGTGAAAGCGGTTGAAGCGCTGGACCACTGCGTTGAGCAGGTGGCGAAAGCGGTTGAATCCGTTGGCGGCCAGCTGCTGATCACCGCGGATCACGGTAACGCTGAACAGATGCGCGACCCGGCGACCGGCCAGGCGCACACCGCCCACACCAACCTGCCTGTTCCGCTGATTTATGTGGGTGATAAATCACTGAAAGCAGTGGAAGGCGGCAAGCTTTCCGACATCGCGCCAACCATGTTGTCGCTGATGGGCATGCCGATCCCTGAAGAGATGACTGGTAAGCCGCTGTTCATCGTGGAATAATCGCTCCCCATGAGGGGAAAGGCGATTTTTTCAATCACATGGGTCGTGAAGCCGCTTAGGTTATCAGTCAGACCTCTGTTTTACGCCAGCGCACTCAGCGCTGGCGTATTGCTGTGCGCCGCATCCGCCCATGCGGATGACCGCGATCAGCTGAAATCCATCCAGGCCAATATCGCCGCCAAAGAGCGTGCGGTGCGCCAGCAGCAGCAGCAGCGTGCCTCGCTTCTTGCCCAGCTTAAGCAGCAGGAAGAGGCGATCTCCGCCGCCGCACGCAAACTCCGTGAAACGCAAAACACCCTCGCCCAGTTGAACAAACAGATCGATGAGATGAACGCGTCGATTGCCAAACTGGAACGCCAGCGTGATGCCCAGGAGCGCAATCTTGCGGCACAGCTTGATGCCGCGTTTCGTCAGGGTGAACACACCGGCCTCCAGCTGATCCTCAGCGGGGAAGAGAGCCAGCGCGGCCAGCGCCTGCAGGCCTACTTTGGCTACCTGAACCAGGCGCGTCAGGAGACGATTGCGCAGCTGAAGCAGACGCGCGAAGAGGTCACCACCCAGAAAGCCGAGCTGGAAGAGAAGCAGACCCAGCAGCAGACGCTGCTCTACGATCAGCAGGCCCAGCAGGCGAAGCTGGAGCAGGCGCGCAACGAGCGTAAGAAAACCCTGTCCGGCCTTGAGTCCTCCATTCAGGAAGGCCAGAGCCAGCTGAGCGAAATGCGCGCTAACGAATCGAAACTGCGTAACAGCATTGCGCGAGCAGAAGCCGCGGCGAAAGCGCGCGCCGAAAAAGAGGCGCGCGAGGCGCAGGCCGTTCGCAACAAGCAGCAGGAAGCGTCCCGCAAAGGGACCACCTACAAGCCAAGCGAAAGCGAACGTTCTCTGATGTCGCGCACCGGCGGTTTAGGCTCGCCTCGCGGTCAGGCCTACTGGCCGGTTCGCGGTTCCATTCTGCATCGCTATGGCGAACAGTTGCAGGGTGAACTACGTTGGAAAGGGATCGTTATCGGTGCGTCTGAAGGTAGCGAAGTGAAAGCCATCGCCGATGGCCGCGTGATCCTGGCCGACTGGCTGCAGGGTTACGGGCTGGTCGTGGTGGTCGAACACGGTAAAGGCGACATGAGCCTTTACGGCTACAACCAGAGCGCGCTGGTCAGCGTCGGCACGCAGGTGCGCGCCGGCCAACCCATCGCCCTTGTGGGCAGCAGTGGCGGTCAGGGCCGCCCGTCACTCTATTTCGAAATTCGTCGCCAGGGTCAGGCGGTCAATCCACAGCCGTGGTTGGGAAGATAAGTTTTGCTTCAATTTCGTCGAATGATTCTCTCCGTCGCCAGCGCACTGGCGCTGGCTGCACCGGTATACGCAGGCAAACTCGCTATTGTCATTGATGACTTCGGTTATCGTCCGCACTATGAAAATCAGGTACTGGCGATGCCGTCAGCGATCTCCGTTGCGGTCCTTCCCAATGCGCCTCACGCGCGGGAAATGGCGACCAAGGCCCACAGCAGCGGTCACCAGGTTCTGATCCACCTGCCAATGGCACCGCTAAGCAAACAGCCGCTGGAAAAAGACACGCTTCGTCCGGACATGAGCAGCGATGAGATCGACCGCATCATCCGCGACGCCTACAATAAAGTACCTTATGCCGTTGGCCTGAATAACCACATGGGCAGCGCGATGACGTCCAGCCTGTACGGGATGCTGAAAGTGATGCAGTCGCTGGAGCGCTACAACCTCTATTTCCTCGACAGCATGACCATCGGCAACAGCCAGGCCCTGCGCGCCTCTCAGGGAACCGGCGTGAAGGTGATCAAGCGCAAGGTGTTTCTGGATGACACGCAAAATGAAGCGGATATCCGGGTGCAGTTTAATCGTGCTGTACAGCTAGCCCGACGCAACGGATCGGCCATCGCCATCGGTCATCCGCATCCTTCAACGGTGCGCGTGCTACAACAGATGCTGCCGAGCTTACCTGCTGACATCACGCTGGTGCGCCCGAGCGATCTGCTCAATGAACCGCAGGTGGATACGTCTCGTCCTGGCAGCGCACAGCCGCCAGCAACGCAGCCGCGCAATCCGTTCAGCGGCGTAAAAAACTGCAAGCCAAAACGGCCGCTTGAACCGGTGCATGCGACCCGCTTCTTCACAGTAATTAGCGAAAGCGTGAGCCAGAGTACGCTGGTGCAATACTTCCAGCATCAGTGGCAAGGTTGGGGTAAAAAGCCCTTCCCCGCGACAGGTGACTAAGGTAGAAAGATGCCGCAACGACACAAAATCCTGCTCCTCGATACTGGTAAAGAATGGGGAGGAGGCACCAACAGCATGCTCGAACTTCTGAAGCGCATTAATCGCGAGAAGTTTGATATCACCTGTTGTTTTTACTCCGACTACAGCCGGGCCGAAGGGCAAACCATCGGTCAGGTGTTAAATGGCATTGGCATCCCGTTAATTGTCATTCCTCAGCATAGGCAGCCCGCGTGGGCGAAGATGGCAAAAGAGCTGGGTCGCAGCCTGCTTTTCTTCTCGCGCAGCAGCCGCAAGGCCGTCACGCGCCATATCGATACGCTCTGGCGTATTCGCCCCAACGTCAGCAAAATCGAGACGATTTTCAGGGAAGGCGGTTTCGATACGCTGTACATGAACAACCAGCCAGGCTCTAACGAAGAGGGTTACCTGGCGGGGGCTAAACTGCGCACCCGGATCATCCAGCACTGCCGCATTGAACCGGTGCTGACGCCGCCTCTGGTGAAGCTGGTGAATGCCCATGCCACAAAAATCATCGCCGTCTCCCACGGCGTTGAGCGCGTGCTACTTCAGCATGGCGTCCGGCCTGAACTGTGCACAACGGTCAACAATGCCATCGACATCCACCAGCCTTTGCCGGATCGACGCGCCATGCGTCATCGCCTGAACATTGATGACGATACGTTTGTCTTTGGCAGCATTGGATCGTTAATTCCTCGCAAAGCCAACCACCACACGCTGGCGGCGCTGGCACAGTTCAGCCGCAGGGAACCCGACGCAAAATGGAAGATGGTGCTGGTGGGTGAAGGTGCAGAGCGTGCCGCATTAACCGCGCAGGCCAAAGAATTGGGCATTGAGAACAACGTGATTTTCACGGGCTTCCAGAATACGCCTTTTGACTACCTTGCTACGTTTGACGCGTTTATACTCGCCTCAAAAAGCGAAGGGCTGCCTCGCGTAGTGCTGGAAGCGATGCTGCTTAAAATCCCTGTTATTGGCTCTCAGGTGACGGGTACGGCTGAACTGATTGACCATGCGTCAACGGGGCTGCTCTTCCCCTGGAGCGATGTTTCACAGCTTGCTCAGCATCTGAATAATATCTGGGCGGATGCAGACCTGCGGGCTCGACTGGCTGCGGCTGCATACCAGAACGTCTGTCATACCTACGCTATCGAAAACTATGTCAGCGGTGTCGAAGCCGTTCTTGGCGCGCACTAACCAAACGAGAAGAACATGTTTAAATTCCTTAATGCTCGCTACCGCCACATCACCGGGCGACATAACATTCCATACGCATCCCTTCCGGTCACGCGCGATCTCGTTGCGGTGGATTCCATCGTGATCCCCTGTACGGGAGCAGATTTCGTTGAAGAAGCGTTATTGTCAGCGACGTTTGCAGAACGTTACGCCACTGCCGTCAGCGAGATCGTCATCGTCAGCGATCAGCCTGAATCCGCCTTTGGGGTACTGCCGCCGAAAACCCGCGTAGTGACGCTTAACCTTCCGGTTCGTGAGGAAGGTTACCGCTATAAGCAGATCTACCTCAGCCGTCTGGTGAAGCTTAACGCCCCGCTGCAGGCGCGCGGTGAAGGCGTATTGATGATCGATTCCGATCTCAACCTGCTGAAGATGCCCGAGATCAACATGGCCGAGATGCACATCTACTCCAGCTTCCGTCAGGGCAAAATGATTGCCAAACTGGACGGCGCGCCAGCGGAGAAAGTGCCGGCGTATTACAAGGAGACGGTGCGTCCGTATCTGGTCGATCACGTTAACGGCGCGTTTCTTGCAGCAACCAAAAAGACCTGGCGTCGTATCTGCCCGCTGTGGCTGACGCTATTCCAGGATACCTGGGAACTGATGGACGACACGCAGCCGCCGACCGATCAGCTGCCGCTCGCCGCGCTGCTGGACATGCTGGATTTAAAAACGGTTAATCTGGGTGACTGGATGAACTGGCCGGTCTCCAAGAAGATCGGCGGTCAGGAAGCCGTTGTGCCGAAAGAGGTGATTGGCGCGCACGGCGGTTTCCCTCTCTCCGAATGGCAGAAATATCTTGAATCGCCGGATAACAGGCTGCTGTTCAAAGGTCAGGACTACACCCGCAAGGTGCGTTACCTGACGGACGAAGAGAAAAAGAATCAATGAAAAAAGGGGCCTCAGGCCCCTTTTTGATTACTTATCCCAGCTCAGGATCACTTTGCCTGACTGGCCGGAACGCATCGCGTCGAAGCCCTGCTGGAACTCATCGATGGAGAAACGGTGAGTAATAATCGGGGACAGATCCAGACCGGACTGGATCAGCGCCGCCATCTTGTACCAGGTCTCGAACATCTCGCGGCCATAGATACCCTTGATGAACAGCCCCTTGAAGATGACTTTGTTCCAGTCGATGGACATATCTGACGGCGGAATACCCAGCATCGCGATTCGGCCACCGTGGTTCATGGTGTCGAGCATGGTGCGAAACGCCGGTGGCGCGCCGGACATCTCCAGCCCCACGTCAAAGCCTTCGGTCATGCCCAACTCTTCCATCACGTCGGTCAGGCTCTCTTTCGAGACATCCACCGCGCGGGTAACGCCCATTTTGCGCGCCAGCGACAGACGGTATTCGTTCACGTCGGTGATCACGACGTTGCGCGCCCCCACGTGCTTCGCTACGGCTGCCGCCATAATGCCGATGGGGCCCGCGCCGGAAACCAGCACGTCTTCACCCACCAGGTCGAAGGAGAGCGCCGTGTGTACCGCGTTGCCGAACGGGTCGAAGATGGAGGCCAGATCGTCAGAGATGTTGTCCGGGATTTTGAACGCGTTAAACGCCGGGATCACCAGGTATTCCGCGAAGCAGCCCGGACGGTTTACGCCCACGCCGACGGTGTTGCGGCACAGGTGCGTACGTCCGCCGCGGCAGTTACGGCAGTGGCCGCAGGTAATGTGGCCTTCGCCAGAAACGCGATCGCCAATCTTGAAGCCTTTCACTTCCTGGCCGATACCGACCACTTCGCCAACGTATTCGTGACCGACAACCATCGGTACAGGAATGGTTTTCTGCGACCACTGGTCCCAGTTGTAGATGTGAACGTCAGTGCCGCAGATGGCTGTTTTACGAATTTTGATCAGCAGATCGTTATGACCGACTTCCGGCTCCGGCACGTCGGTCATCCAAATCCCTTCTTCCGCTTTCAGTTTGGATAACGCTTTCATCACACGTCCTCAGGCAATTACGCCCAGCTGTTTGCCGATGCGGGTAAAGGCTTCCACCGCACGCTCAATTTGTTCAGGCGAATGCGCCGCAGACATCTGGGTGCGGATACGCGCCTGACCTTTTGGCACCACCGGGAAGAAGAACCCGGTGACGTAAATCCCTTCTTTCTGCAGCTCGCGGGCAAACTTCTGCGCAACGACCGCATCGCCCAGCATGACCGGAATGATCGCGTGGTCGGCACCGGCCAGGGTGAAGCCTGCAGCGCTCATTTTTTCACGGAACAGACGGGCGTTAGACCACAGGCGGTCGCGCAGCTCAGCGCCGGACTCCACCATCTCCAGCACTTTGATGGAGGCAGAAACAATCGCCGGTGCCAGGGAGTTGGAGAACAGGTACGGACGGGAGCGCTGGCGCAGCCATTCCACCACCTCTTTGCGCGCGGCGGTATAGCCGCCGGACGCGCCGCCGAGCGCTTTGCCCAGCGTACCGGTGATAATGTCCACGCGGCCCATCACGTCGCAGTATTCGTGGGAACCGCGGCCGTTTTCGCCAACAAAGCCGACCGCGTGAGAGTCATCGACCATCACCAGCGCGTCGTATTTATCCGCCAGGTCGCACACGCCCTTAAGGTTAGCGATCACGCCGTCCATGGAGAACACGCCGTCGGTGGCGATCAGCACGTGGCGAGCCCCCGCATCACGAGCCTCTTTCAGACGCGCTTCCAGCTCAACCATGTCGTTGTTGGCGTAGCGGAAACGCTTCGCTTTGCACAGGCGAACGCCGTCAATGATGGAGGCGTGGTTCAGGGCGTCGGAGATAATCGCATCTTCTGCGCCGAGCAGGGTCTCAAACAGACCGCCGTTAGCGTCGAAGCAGGAGGAGTACAGAATCGCGTCTTCCATTCCGAGGAAGCTCGCCAGCTTTTGCTCAAGCTGCTTGTGGCTGTCCTGCGTACCGCAGATAAAGCGTACGGAGGCCATGCCGAAACCGTGGGTGTCCATGCCGTTTTTTGCAGCGGCAATCAGCTCAGGGTGATTCGCAAGACCCAGGTAGTTGTTCGCACAAAAGTTGATCACATGGCTGCCGTCGGCAACGGTGATGTCCGCCTGCTGGGCAGACGTGATAATACGCTCTTCCTTGAACAACCCTTCCGCACGTGCGGTGTCGAGGTCGCTGTTTAACTGTTTGTAAAAATCACCACGCATTGCAATTCTCCAGACTCGGCAAATTTCGGCACATATTACCCAAACCTATAGTTCATGACGAGATGACGCAGTATCTCTTCTCGTTTTTGCAGCATAAATCACGTGTAACCCTGCTGCATATCGGTGAATGGCTGAAGGGTCGCCATACTAATGATATGATATGAATATTAGCGTCCGGGATTGTCCCCGGGCTCCACACTTCAAAGGTTACAGTTATGATCATCGTTACCGGCGGCGCGGGCTTTATCGGCAGCAATATTGTTAAGGCCCTCAATGACAAAGGCATCACCGACATCCTGGTGGTGGACAACCTGAAAGACGGCACCAAGTTTGTAAACCTGGTGGATTTGAACATCGCTGACTACATGGATAAAGAAGACTTCCTTATCCAGATTATGGCGGGTGAAGAGTTCGGCGAGATCGAAGCCATCTTCCACGAAGGTGCGTGCTCCTCCACCACCGAGTGGGACGGCAAGTACATGATGGACAACAACTATCAGTACTCCAAAGAGATCCTGCACTACTGCCTGGAGCGTGAAATTCCTTTCCTGTATGCCTCTTCCGCGGCAACCTACGGTGGACGCACCTCTGACTTCATCGAGTCCCGCGAATATGAGCAGCCGCTGAACGTCTACGGTTACTCCAAGTTCCTGTTCGACGAATACGTCCGTCAGATTCTGCCAGAAGCAAACTCGCAGATCGTCGGCTTCCGCTACTTCAACGTTTACGGGCCGCGCGAAGGCCACAAAGGCAGCATGGCGAGCGTGGCGTTCCACCTGAACACCCAGTTGAATAACGGCGAAAGCCCGAAACTGTTCGAAGGCAGCGACGGCTTCAAGCGTGACTTCGTCTACGTAGGCGACGTTGCAGCCGTAAACCTGTGGTTCTGGGAAAACGGCGTGTCCGGCATTTTCAACCTGGGTACCGGTCGCGCGGAGTCCTTCCAGGCGGTGGCTGATGCCACGCTGGCGTACCATAAAAAAGGCAGCATCGAGTACATTCCGTTCCCTGATAAGCTGAAAGGCCGTTACCAGGCGTTCACGCAGGCGGACCTGACCAACCTGCGCGCCGCAGGCTATGACAAGCCGTTCAAGACCGTTGCCGAAGGCGTAACGGAATATATGGCCTGGCTGAACCGCGACGCATAAGTATGAAGATTCTGGTGATCGGCCCGTCATGGGTGGGCGACATGATGATGTCGCAAAGTCTCTATCGCACGCTCAAGGCGCGTTATCCCCAGGCGATAATCGACGTGATGGCACCCGCGTGGTGCCGTCCGCTGTTGTCGCGTATGCCGGAAGTGAATGAAGCCATCCCGATGCCGCTCGGCCACGGGGCGCTGGAAATCGGTGAACGCCGCAAGCTCGGCCATAGCCTCCGAGAGAAGCGCTATGACCGCGCGTACGTGCTGCCCAACTCCTTTAAATCCGCCCTCGTACCTTTCTTTGCGGGCATCCCGCACCGTACCGGCTGGCGCGGTGAAATGCGCTACGGCCTGCTGAACGACGCACGGGTGCTGGATAAAGAGGCCTGGCCGCTGATGGTGGAGCGCTACGTGGCGCTGGCCTACGACAAAGGCGTGATGCGCAGCGCGAAAGAACTGCCGCAGCCGCTGCTCTGGCCACAGCTTCAGGTTAACGACGGGGAGAAATCCCAGACCTGTAACGCGTTTGGTCTTTCGTCCGAACGCCCGATGATTGGCTTCTGCCCCGGTGCAGAGTTCGGTCCGGCGAAACGCTGGCCGCACTATCACTACGCTGAACTGGCGAAACAGCTGATCGACGAAGGCTATCAGATTGTGCTGTTTGGCTCGGCGAAAGATCACGAGGCGGGTAACGAAATTCTCGCCACGCTGAGCAATGAGCAGCAGGCCTGGTGCCGCAATCTGGCTGGCGAAACGCAGCTTGAGCAGGCGGTTATTTTGATCGCCGCCTGTAAGGCCGTGGTCAGCAACGACTCTGGCCTGATGCACGTGGCCGCCGCGCTGGACCGCCCGCTCGTAGCGCTGTATGGCCCGAGCAGTCCGGACTTCACGCCGCCGCTGTCGCATAAGGCGCGCGTCATTCGACTCATCACCGGCTACCACAAGGTGCGTAAAGGTGATGCTGCTGAGGGTTATCATCAGAGCCTGATCGACATTACGCCAGAGCGCGTCCTCGAAGAACTCAACGCCCTGCTGTTGAGCGAAGAAGGATAACGAATGCGGGTACTGATCGTTAAAACATCTTCAATGGGTGATGTTCTGCATACGCTGCCGTCGCTGACGGACGCCATGCAGGCCATTCCCGGCATTCGTTTCGACTGGGTGGTAGAAGAAGGCTTCGCGCAGATCCCCACCTGGCATGAAGCGGTTGATCGCGCGATCCCGGTGGCGATTCGCCGCTGGCGCAAAGCGTGGTTCTCCGCCCCCATTAAAGCCGAGCGCAAAGCCTTTCGCGATGCGGTGCGGGCTCAGCGTTACGATGCCATCATCGACGCGCAGGGACTGGTCAAAAGCGCCGCGCTGGTGACGCGTCTGGCGCACGGCGTAAAGCATGGTATGGACTGGCACACCGCCCGCGAACCGCTGGCAAGCCTGTTCTATAACCGTCGCCACCACATTGCAAAACAGCAGCACGCCGTCGAACGCACCCGGGAGCTGTTCGCGAAAAGCCTGGGGTATGCGAAACCGGACACTCAGGGCGATTACGCCATTGCGCAGCATTTTTTGCGCAATACAGACGCCTGTACTCAGCCTTATCTTGTCTTCCTGCATGCCACAACGCGCGACGATAAGCACTGGCCGGAAACGCACTGGCGAAGGCTGATTGAACTAATGCAACCTTGCGGTATCCATATTAAACTCCCGTGGGGCGCTGAACATGAGCGACAGCGTGCGGAGCGGCTGGCCGCAGGATTTTCGCATGTTGAGGTTTTGCCTAAACTCACGCTGGCACAGGTTGCTGCGCAGTTAGCGGGAGCGAATGCTGTCGTTTCCGTTGATACGGGATTAAGCCATTTAACCGCTGCGCTGGATCGTCCAAATCTGACGATTTTTGGCCCGACCGATCCGGGTTTGATTGGGGGTTACGGTAAAAACCAGCATCAGATGGTCAGTCCGACTCAGCAAACAAAGGATATTAGCGCAGATGCGATTTTTTCATTTTTACAGGGCAGCCACTGGCTTTCCAACAGGGATATTTAACCCATGAGTTATGTATTTCTGCTGATTTTACTCTTTCCGGTGAAGCTCATCCGGAAGCTGTTTCGCAAAGACACAGGTAAAAACCTTGTCATTCAGACAGCCAAAATCGGTGACTTTGTTAATGCTACGCCCCTCCTGGCGTACCTGCAAAAAAGCGATGTGCTTATCAGTCGCGGCGTGGGTGCGCTGGCGAAGCATGATGACACTATCGAGCAGATATATTTTATCGAGCAGCATAAGCGCAATCTGTGGCGCAAGCTCTGCTTTGCCTGCAGGATCATGAATCGCTATGACAACGTGTATCTCCTGCAACCCAACAGCGTGAACCTCTTTTTCGCCTCCGTCTGCAATGCAAAAAACAAACAGTTTCTAAGCACTTATACGCGCAGATGGTATCACGGCATTTTCTATGCCACGGCTGACGGTACCGTTGAGCATGGTAAACAAACGCTGTCGGTCACAAACTATCTGAAGCTGGCGGACCGCTCGCTAACGTGGCAAGACTCCCCAAAGCACGCTACAAAACCACTTTTTAAGCCCCAGACCTGGCCGGAAATCCTTGATAAACCCGGCGTTATCCGCATCGGCATCAGTATCGCCGCCGGGAATAAAGCGAAAACCGTTCCGCCCATTATCTGGAAGCGAATTGTTGAGCATCTCGCTGACCTGCCCTGCGAGTTTTATGTATTTGGTGCGCCCAATGAGCAGCCGTGGATGGATGATATCACCCGTGCTTATGGTGAAATGCCCAATTTCACCAACCTCATCGGGCAAATTTCCCTTGAAGAGCTTCCCTGGGCGATTTCAAAGATGGATTGTTATATCGCATCGGATTCGGGGAACGTTTATATTGCCGACGCGGTAGGTGTGCCGGTGGTATTGCTGTTTGGACCATGCTGTCACCATGAACAGCGTCCGCTTGGCAATGTGTTGTTGATTGGTAATGACGACAACATTTGTTCTTATGTGTTTGAAACGCGTTATTATTTTTCACAAGAACGCGAAGCGTTATTCGCGGTAACAGAAGACGCGCTACGCGAGCTTAAACATTTTATCTGCGAGTTACCTACCGTTAACGCGACCACATCTGCTATTGATGCTCAGGGAAACTAATTTCTATGGCTTTTCTTAGCGTCATTATTGCCGCGCATAACGCCGAAGATACGCTTAATGCTACGTTAGAAAGCCTGCACGCCGCGATTGATAATGCGGGCGATGTTGTTGAAGTCATTATCTTTAATGACAGTTCCGATGATGCCACCCGGGATATTATCGAGAAATGGTTGCCTGCGTTCCCACGCGCGCAATCCCGGTACGTTGAGTACCGTAACGTCGGTCATGTTCGAAACAGTGCAGTGTCTCTGGCATCAGGCGATTACATCACGATGCTGGATAGCGATGATCGACTGAAGCCTTGCAGCCTCAGGGACGCAGTGGCTTTTTTGAAAGCACAGCGTCCAGATATGCTACTGACGCGATTGCTTGAAACGCGTGATATCAGGAAAATCACCGCATTCTGGCAGGGCTTTACGCCCGTCTCTTTATCACAGAGAGACGCGATAAAGCGTTTCTTGCAGCATAAAGAGTTTCAGGCACATCTTATCGGTCAGTTTATTCACCGAAAGCTGTACGAAAGTCATCCCATTCCCTCGATGGTCTGTTACGAAGACTTTGCGGTATTTCCTGCCATGCTCATGCAGGCAGAAAAAATCTGCTATCAACGCCAGGGCAATTACTATTACATCAAACGTAGCGAAAGTTTGTCGAGCCGTCTCGACGCCAGTAAAATTACGACACTTGTTGAATGTACTTTAAAGATGGAAAAAACGTTTCCGAAAGCGTTTAAAAATCTGATTAATTGCCACTGGTTTGATATCTACAGTAACCATCGGCAACACCTCACCGATCAACAGATCAAATTGGTTAAATCACGGGTAAACGCGCTTTATTCGGTGTCATTCTTCTTATCCAGCGATGTTCGTTTTAGCTATAAAAAAAGGGTTATTGAGGCATTATGGAAAAAGTAAAATTGCGTCTTTATCAACTGACGCTAATTCTTAGCCTTATCTCGCTTGCATTGGCCTTGCTCAGTTCGGGTAAGCAGCGAGAGTTTTTCTATATCGCGATTTATGCCAGCATTATCGGCTTAGCGCTCGAATATAAAAAAATCACACTGCGCCCCTTTTCAATAGCACTTCCCATTTTGTTGATTGGGTTACTTAATTTTGTCTGGTACATGATCTATGAATACCATAGTGAAGGGCTGAACGCGTACAGTGATTATCTCGGTGCAAGTAAGAAGCTGATTTTAGCCAGTTTCCTTATTTTCTATCTTGACCGGTTTAAGTCTTACGTTGATAAAGCCTCCTTCCAGAAGTATTTCTTCTATGCCTCAGGCGCGGGGTTTGTCCTCGCCACGGGTTATGGTTTATGGCAGGCATCGCAGGGAATGGGACGTGTTGAGATGGCCATTAATCGTGCGACCGTATCAGCTTACGTATACTCTGTGTTATCTCTGGCTTTCGTATACAGCCTTTATCTTCAGAAAAACGTTAAGCTGTATGTGGCTGCGGGTCTCACCATCTTAATTTCTTACTTCGTCATTCTTCTGACGGGGACGCGTGCCGCAATGGGCCTCTATTTGCTTTTGGCCATTGTGCTCACGCTTTATCACTTCAGACGAATTCATCTTAAATCGACGCTGATCTTTTTATGTATTGTGGCGGGGATTGTCATCGTTAGCTACAAGCCATTGATTGCGCCAAAGATAACGCAAACGCAAATCGAAATAGCAAACTATGAGAAAGGGTATGACAAAACCTCACTCGGCGCGCGTTTCTCTATGTGGACGGTGGGTATTCAGAACGGGCTCGCGCATCCATTGGGGCAGTCAGTTGAAGATCGCCAGGCATGGACGCAGCGTTATATAAAAGAGGGACATCCGCATCTCGTTACTGCACTAACCTATATCAATGTGCATCTGCACAATGAATTTATTGAGAAATACTCGCTGCAGGGTATCCCCGGGCTGGTGATATTATTCTTTTTCTTTGCGTCGATGATCGCTTACGCGCTTAAAAATAAAAATGGCCTGTTGCTAACGACCATGCTCCTGCTTTTACTGTATGGCCTGACCGACGTGATATTGTTGAGCTCAGAAGCCTTGATCTTCTTTGTTACCCTGTTTGCCTTAAGTACACCCTTTTCGCAAACCAGACAACGCTGATGATAATGCCCGCTGCGCGGGCATTAATTTTTTTTGTACTGATAAAACTCCGCCAGCGTCATCCCTACGGTTTTATCTGACAACCACGTAAACAGCGCTTCCAGATCCTGATACAACCCTTCAATCGCCGCCTCATCCTTAAACGTGGGGCTTCCGCCCGGCATAAATTCCGAGGAATGAAGCATAAACTCCACGTAATCATTCCCCTGCGATAAGCACTGTTGCGCGACCTGAATCATCTGCGCGGCGTTCCCGCCAGACGGTCGTAGCCAGTTCACGGACGGTGAGCGATATTTACCGCGAAGACGATCGTAGCCCTGCTTAACGGTATTCAACCAGGCCGGGTGTTTATACTGAATACTCATCGGGACTTCGAGCAGCGGGCTATTACCCGCCCGGGAAATATCATCCGTGTCCATGAAGTAGGCATGGTCAGGGAAATGCTGATAATTCGTTCCGCCACTCCCCTGCGGGGCACCTTTCGCATTGCGCCAGTTCACGCGCGGCGTAACGGAACAATCAACCTGATAGCCCAGTTCAATAAGCAATCTGGCATAGCGGCTATCAAAGGCCCAGCGCCCGGCACGATGGCTCAGCATTTTGGTCTGGAAGGTCTCTTCCAGCAGGCGGGTCATGAAGAGCACTTTTTCGCGCATCATCTCGTCTGAAAACTCAATCAGATACGGCTGCCAGCGCCAGTCATCCCCCGTGAGATCGTGCTCCGGCGGGCTATTCCAGGCATGCAGGTGCATACCCACTTCCCCCTGACCGCGAGCAATAACGTCCCTTGCGAATTCAATGAAAACGGGTTCGATTGCCATCTCATAGTTTGTCAGCCAGACGGGCTTAAAACCAAAACGTTCGCAAAGCGCCTGAAAGCGCGCCAGGTAGCGTGCGTTTTCCGTTTTGATCACCCGGTGGTTTTGCCAGAGATTATCGCCTTCGGTATCGATCGTGATGATAAACGCTGGTTTTTTCATAATGAGTCCATGAGACAAAGTAGTTAGCGCTATGTTACGCACGCCTCAAAGCAGGAGTAAACCCTTCCAGGGAAATTCCTGACATTGTGGAGAAAGAGTGCAAGTCGCTACCAGGTCTATTAGAATTGCCAACAGTACAACGCCGATAAGATGATGATGAATAACTTACCTGACACGCCTGATTTGCGCATTTTACTGATCAAACTTCGCCATCATGGTGACATGTTACTCACCACCCCCGTCATCGATTCGTTACGCCAAAAATGGCCTGAGGCGCAAATTGACGTGCTTCTCTATGAAGAAACGCGCGATATGCTCGCCGCGCACCCGGCGATCGGCACAATTTATGGTATCGATCGCAAATGGAAGCAGCTGGGCACGCTGAAGCATCTTCAGAAAGAGTGGCAGCTGCTTAGCACATTGAGAAGACAGCATTATCACCTGGTGATTAACCTTGCCGATCAGTGGCGCAGCGCCATCGTCACGCGCTTCACCGGCGCCCCGGTTCGTCTCGGGTTTGCCTTTAATAAGCGCAAGAGTGCATTCTGGCGTTTTTGTCATAGCAATTTGGTCTCTGTCGCGGATCACCCGTCACTGCACACCGTTGAGCAAAATCTTTCCATCCTGTCAGCACTGCCGGTTGATCCAAAACCCGCCGTCACCATGGCTTACCGCCCGGATGACTGGCAACATGCGCACCACCTCTTGACGCAGAAAGGTGTGGGAGAGCGGTACATTGTGATTCAACCCACGTCGCGCTGGTTCTTCAAATGCTGGGATGAAGGAAAGATGGCGCAAACCATCACCGCCCTGCAGCAGGAAGGCCATACCATCGTTCTCACGGCTGGCCCGGATAAAAAAGAGATGGCAATGATCGATCGCATTCTCGCTGCCTCACCGAAAGCGGGCGTCGTCTCGCTTGCAGGTCAATTAACGCTGCGTCAACTGGCATCCCTTATCGATCATGCGCGTCTGTTTATCGGCGTGGATTCCGTGCCGATGCATATGGCCGCGGCGCTTCAGACACCCTGCGTGGCGCTGTTTGGTCCCTCAAAGCTGACGTTCTGGTCTCCGTGGCAGGTCAACGGGGAGGTTATCTGGGCCGGTGACTACGGCCCGCTCCCCAATCCGGACGCCATTGATACCAACACCAAAGAACGCTATCTCGACGCCATTCCCGTGGATGCTGTCGTCTGTGCTGCAAAGAGATACCTGTAATGAAACACCATCGCCTGGCGATTGTTCGCCAAAAATATCGCCCTGATGGCGGAGCGGAGCGTTTCGTCTCCCGCGCGCTGACGGCGTTAAGCAATCAAAATCTTGAGCTCAACGTTATCACCCGCGAATGGCAGGGAGAAAAGCAGGACGACTGGCATATCCACATTTGTGACCCGCGCAAGTGGGGACGCATCAGCCGCGAACGCGGTTTTGCACATGCTGCCCGCGCACTGTGGCAGCAGCAGCAGTTTGATATTGTGCAAAGCCACGAGCGTATCCCGGGCTGCGACATTTACCGCGCAGGGGATGGCGTTCATCGCCGCTGGTTGCTGCAGCGTGCGCGGATCCTGCCCGCCTGGCGCGCACAAATGCTCATGCACGACCGCTACCACCGCTACGTGATGAATGCCGAACGTGAAATGTACCAGGCTCCTGAGCTGAAGGCCGTTATCTGTAATGCGGAGATGATCAAACGCGAAATCGTCGAAGACTTTGATATTGACGCAAAAAAGATACATGTGATTTATAATTCAATTGATTCCAGCCGCTTCGTTCCGGCCGAGGAAGCACAGCGTGCCGCGCTGCGTCAGCAGTTTGGTTTACCCGCCGACGCCGTTGTGTTTTGCTTTGTAGGCTCAGGATTTGAACGAAAGGGATTAGCCAGCGCCATACGCGCTATCGCGGGAACAGCGGCGTGGCTGATTGTGGTTGGGCAGGATAAAGCGGAAAATCGTTATCGTGAACTCGCCCGTTCACTCGGCTGTGAAGGGCAAATCCGTTTCCTGGGGATGCAAAAAGAGACGTTGCCATTTTACCAGCTATCCGATGGTTTACTGCTGCCAACGCTGTATGATCCCTTTCCTAACGTTATTCTTGAAGCGATGGCCTGCGGTTTACCCGTCATTACTTCAGAGAGTTGCGGCGGAGCCGAATTTATTGAGCAAGGCAACAACGGATTTTACTGTGACGCACTTGATATCAACACACTGAAGGAGGCAGTAGCTGCCATTCCTTCTCTGGAAAAGAATAACAAAATGGGGCTAGCGGCACGTGAACGTGTAAAAGAGGCCACCCCCGAAAAACTATCAAGTCAGCTTATTTCGCTTTATCAAAAATTACTGGATTAAAAATGCGCATCCTAATGATTATTGATGGTTTACCCGGTGGAGGAGCTGAAAAAACAGTTCTTACACTTTCCAGCGGATTGATCGAAATGGGACATCAGGTCTCCCTGTTCTCCCTGCGGAAAGTGTGCGACTACGCCATCCCGGAAGGCATCGATTTTCAGGTTGTTCAGGATACGTGTAAAAAGCCGTGGCGGAAGCTGACGGAGATCCCGCGCCGCGCCCGACTGCTGGATAATGCGATTAAGCAGGCTGAACGCAGTGGAAAATTTGATGCGGTGTTCTCCCATCTGCATAAAACTGACCGCATCGTGGCACACTGCCGCGCGCTGGAACGCGATAAAGTCTGGTTCTGCGTACATGGCATGTTCTCGTTCTCCTATCTGCGCCATCGCAGCGGTCTCTCGCGCTGGTTCAAACATTATAAGATTCGTCATACCTACGAAAACCGCAATGTTGTGGCCGTCTCAGCCGCCGTGTTGAAAGATCTCTCAGAAACGCTGGCAATCGATCTTCGTCGCCAGGCGGTTATCCATAATCCTTTCGATATTCCAGAAATCCAGCGTCTGGCGGACGAACCCTATGAGATGCAGGGACAGGATTATCTTATTCACGTTGGCCGCTTCCACGAGCACAAACGTCACGATCGTCTTTTACGCGCGTTTGCACTGAGCCAGATAGATACAACGCTGGTCATGATGGGAAATGGCGCCGACGCTAAAATTCAAAAACTAAAACAGCTGGCCACCGAGCTGGGCATTGAAAACAAAATTGTTTTCCGCCCATTCCAGCCCAATCCCTATCCATGGATCAAAGGTGCACGCCTCTTAGTGTTAAGCTCTGACTGTGAAGGTTTTGGTAATGTATTGGTCGAATCCATTATCTGTCAGACGCCGCCCGTCAGTACAAACTGTCCGGGTGGACCCGCTGAAATCCTCACAGGCGACTTAGCGCGCGGGCTGACAGCATTAAACGATGAGTCACTGGCAAAAACGCTGGCAGATATCTATGCCTCTCCGCCAGTCGTCGATCGCGCAACGATCGCATCGTTCGGCATCAATGCCATCTGCCAGCAATATATTGCTTTGGTCGACAATCCATAATAATCAGGTTTCTTATGCAAAATTCAGCGCCATTATTAAGCGTGGTGGTTGCCGTTTATAACGGTGAAGCGTTCCTGGATCAGTTCTTTACCTGCCTTGTCAATCAACGCATCGACAGCATGGAAGTCATCATCGTCAATGACGGCTCCACTGACCGCTCGATGGAGATCGTCGAAAACTGGCGAGAAAAGCTGCCGCAGCTGCAGGTCATTGAGCAGCAAAACCAGGGTGTCTCTATCGCGCGGAATACCGGTCTGGCCATCGCGACGGGTCACTATCTTTCCTTCCCGGATATTGATGATGTCTTTAAACCCGGCATGTATCAGCATCTGCTGGATATGGCCGTTACGCAGGATCTGGACGTCGCCACCTGTAACGGGAACTACGTCTGGGAAAATAACAAAAAACCCTCGCGCCCAATTTTCCCCGAGGACAAACTGGCCTCGACAGGCGTGATGACTGGCGCGGCATGGTTAAAGATGGCGCTGGATTCTCGTAAGTTTCTCCACGTCACCTGGTTGAATATCTATCGCCACGACTTTATCCGTAAACACAGTTTCCATTTCGAACCCGGCCTGCGCCATCAGGATATCCCGTGGACGACTGAAGTGCTGCTCGCGGCAGAGCGGGTTCAGTACACCAGTGAACGTTATTATGACTACTACATTCACTCCGCATCGGTGTCCCATATGCCGGACAATGACGACACGCTCATTCGCTCGGCGCGCCATTACATGAAAATCCTGCAGATGCTTGATGCCATCAATCAGCGCTACCCGGATAAAGTGAAAGGTATCCCGGCCTGCCACTGGCAAATCGCCAAAGAGGGACTGGGGATTATTCACACCTTCGACAACATGAAGGATGAGAAGAAGAAATCCATGATTATTAAAGAGTTCTTCGAAACGGGCATCTGGAAACTCATCTGGAAAAGTGCAAAAAGTCCGCGTTTGCGCTGGCGACTGGGCCGCCGTTACTTCCGCTTAAAGCGGTATCTGGCATAAGAGATAGCTTTACCTGGCTTAAATGCTTAGAATTTGCCCGCCGAAACTAAAAAAACGGATAATCGATTGGAATTGTTGTATACCGCCCTGCTCTATCTCATTCAGCCACTGGTGTGGCTGCGACTGTTGCTTCGTAGCCGTAAAGCACCCGCGTATCGAAAACGCTGGGCTGAACGCTATGGCTACTGCCGTAATAAAGTTGCCCCGGACGGTATTTTGCTCCATTCCGTTTCAGTTGGTGAAACGCTGGCGGCTATCCCGCTGGTTCGCGCCCTGCGTCACCGATACCCGTCACTGCCGATCACCGTTACGACCATGACGCCCACCGGCTCTGAGCGTGCGTTATCCGCTTTCGGAAAAGACGTGCATCACGTCTATCTGCCTTACGATCTGCCCTGCGCCATGAACCGGTTCCTCAATACCGTTCGCCCGAAACTGGTGATCGTGATGGAAACCGAGCTGTGGCCGAATATGATTTCCGCCCTCCATGCCCGTAAGATCCCGTTGGTTATCGCTAATGCCCGCCTGTCTGAGCGCTCGGCGAAAGGGTACGGCAAGCTGGGTAAATTTATGCGTCGCCTGCTGAGTAAAATCACCTTGATTGCGGCGCAGAATGAAGAAGATGCGGCGCGCTTCATCGCGCTCGGCCTGAAACGCAATCAGCTTGCGGTAACGGGCAGCCTTAAATTCGATATTTCCGTCACGCCTGAACTCGCCGCCCGTGCGGTGACGCTGCGTCGCCAGTGGGCACCGCGACGTCAGGTCTGGATTGCGACCAGCACCCACGACGGCGAAGAAGAGATCATCCTCCAGGCGCACCGTAAGCTGCTGGAAACATTCCCTGATTTACTGCTTATCCTCGTGCCTCGCCATCCTGAGCGCTTTAAAGATGCCCGCGATATGGTGCAAAAAGGGGGCTTCAGCTACACCCTGCGCAGCAGCGGGGAGATCCCGTCTGGCAGCACTCAGGTGGTGATTGGCGATACGATGGGCGAGCTGATGCTGTTGTACGGCATTGCTGACCTCGCCTTTGTCGGCGGCAGCCTGGTCGAACGCGGCGGTCATAACCCACTGGAACCGGCAGCACACGCCATTCCGGTACTGATGGGACCGCACACGTTTAACTTCAAAGATATCTGCGCGAAATTACAGCAGGCCGATGGTTTAATTACCGTGACCGACGCGGATTCGGTGGTCAAAGAGGTATCTACCCTTCTGACTGACGAAGATTATCGCCTGTGGTACGGGCGTCATGCCGTCGAAGTGCTGCACCAGAACCAGGGTGCACTGACCCGTCTGCTGCAGCTTCTGCAACCTTATCTGCCTCAGCGGAGCCACTAATGTCAACGCGTCTGTCGGTCGTGATGATCGCCAAAAACGCCGCCGACCTGCTTCCGGACTGCCTGGCCTCCGCCGCCTGGGCTGATGAAATCGTCATCCTGGACTCCGGCAGCACGGACAACACGGTAGATGTCGCCCGCGCGGCGGGCGCAAAAACCTATACCAATACTGACTGGCAAGGTTATGGCATTCAGCGCCAGCGCGCGCAGGAATATGCCACCGGCGATTATGTGTTAATGCTCGACACTGACGAACGCATCACGCCAGAACTGCAGCAGGCTATTCAAACGGTGCTTTCCTCGCCTCAGCCCGGTGCGGTATACAGCATTGCCCGCCGCAACTACTTCCTTGGGCGTTTTATGCGCCACAGCGGCTGGTATCCTGACCGCGTGATGCGCCTCTACGAGCGCGAGTGCTATCAGTACAACGACAATCTCGTCCATGAATCCCTGAACTGCGATAACGCCCAGGTCATCCCCCTGACGGGCGATTTGCTGCACCTGACCTGCCGTGATTTCGCGAGCTTCCAGCGTAAACAGCTTAACTATGCCACCGCATGGGCGCAGGAGCGTCACCAGCGCGGCAAGAAGGCCTCGCTGACGGGTATCTTCACCCACACGCTGGGCGCGTTTCTGAAAACGCTGCTGCTGCGCGGCGGCGTACTGGACGGTAAACAGGGCTGGTTACTCGCGGTCGTGAATGCCCAGTATACTTTCAACAAATACACCGAGCTGTGGGCGCTCTGCCGCGGCTACTCAGAGAAAACGTGAGCCATGAGCACAAAAGCGATTTATCCGGGTACCTTCGATCCAATCACCAACGGTCATCTTGATATCATCACCCGTGCGGCGTGCATGTTCGACAAGGTGATTCTGGCGATTGCCGCCAGCCCCAGCAAAAAGCCGATGTTTGACCTGAACGAGCGCGTTACGCTCGCCATCGATGCCATCTCGCATCTGCCGAACGTTGAGGTGGTTGGGTTTAGCGACCTGATGGCTAACTTCGCGCGCGCTCAGCAGGCAAACATTCTGATCCGAGGTTTACGCGCCGTAGCAGACTTTGAGTATGAAATGCAGCTGGCGCACATGAACCGCCATCTGATGCCGGAGCTGGAGAGCGTGTTCCTGATGCCCTCCAAAGAGTGGTCGTTTATCTCTTCCACGCTGGTAAAAGAGGTGGCGCGTCATCACGGGGACGTCACCCACTTTCTGCCGGTTAACGTCCACCAGGCCTTGATGGAAAAGCTAAAGTAACGCTATTTCTGGCACTGACGGCAGTAGAACGTGGCGCGCTGGGCGTGCTTCGTGGCAATAATGGGCGTGCCGCAGGCTCGGCACGGTTCGCCCTTACGGCCATATACCTGCAGCTCCTGGGCAAAATAGCCCGGCTTCCCGTCGCTTTGCAGGAAGTCCTTCAGCGTAGTCCCGCCCTGCTCAATTGAGCGCAGCAGCACCGCTTTAATCACTCTGACCAGCAGTTCGCACTCCTGTGCCGACAGCGACGAAGCCAGCCGATCGGGATGGATACCGGCGGCAAACAGCGATTCGCTGGCATAAATATTCCCCACGCCGACCACCAGCTTGTTATCCATTAGCCAGGGCTTAATCGGGCTTTTCTTCTTCGCGCACTTCTCTTTCAGGTATTCCGCATTAAACGCATCTGACAGCGGTTCTGGCCCGAGATGTGCCAGCACGTTGTGCCCTTCCAGCTCCTTCGTCCACAGCCACGCGCCAAAGCGCCGCGGGTCGGTGTAACGGAGCACTTTGCCGTTGCTCATCACCAGGTCAACGTGATCGTGCTTTTCCGCAGGCAGCTCTTCGGTAAGAACGCGCAGGCTCCCGGACATCCCCAGGTGGATAATAATCCAGCCGTCTGGCAGCTCCAGCAGCAGGTATTTGGCGCGACGCTGCACGCTAAGGACGGGTTTGTCGCTTAACGCGTGGATCTCATCGGACACTGGCCAGCGCAGACGCCCGTTACGGACAACTGCGTGAAGAATGGTTGCGCCGACCAGATGGGGCTCAATGCCGCGACGGCTGGTCTCTACCTCTGGTAATTCAGGCATGGTTCCTCCGTTGAGATGCAGAATGCAAAAAACCCCGCAGATGCGGGGTTTTTCAATACAAGGAGACTAAAATTATTTGATTTTAGCTTCTTTGTACAGTACGTGCTGGCGTACAACTGGATCGAATTTTTTCAGTTCCAGTTTTTCCGGCTTAGTACGTTTGTTCTTCGTGGTGGTGTAGAAGTGACCTGTACCAGCAGAAGAAACCAGCTTGATTTTCTCGCGAATACCTTTAGCCATGATTTATTTCCTCTTTAAGTACTTAGTACTTTTCGCCACGGGCACGCAGTTCGGACAGAACTGTATCGATGCCTTTCTTATCGATTACACGCATACCTTTAGCAGATACACGCAGGGTGACAAAACGCTTCTCGCTCTCAACCCAGAAACGGTGAGAGTGCAGGTTCGGCAGGAAACGGCGTTTAGTCGCGTTCAGTGCGTGGGAACGGTTGTTACCGGTCACCGGACGCTTGCCAGTAACTTGGCAGACTCGGGACATGTCTATTCTCCAAAAATCAAATTAGCTCGAGCTTCGTATGGGGTATCGGCGCCTCGTCAGGCTTTACAGCCCGGTCATCGCATAGTTCTAAGTGAACTCTCGATTGCCAGGCCCAAATGCCAAACCCGAGATTCTCAAAGGTGGCGTAGTATACGCTGACTCGGCGGTGTGCTCAAGTCCCGAACAGACAAAGATCCCGATGGATCGCGAGAAAGGGTCTAAATCCAACCACGTTCTGCAAAAGAAATGTATTCTCCGCGGCCAATTATCAGATGGTCCAGCACACGAATGTCCATGAATTGACAGCATTTGATAATGCGTTCGGTGATTTCTTTGTCCGCTCTGCTCGGTTCTGCGCAGCCAGAGGGGTGATTATGCGCGAGGATCACGCCGGCTGCATTCACTTTTATCGCTTCCCGCACAATTTCTCGCGGATAAACCTCTACGTGGGTCAAGGTTCCAGAGAAAAGGTGACTGTGTTTTAACACCCGGTTCTTATTGTCGAGAAAGATCACCATGAAGATCTCCCGCTCCATATCTGACAGCTGGCTTTGCAGGAATTCGCGAGTCATCGCCGGGGTAAGGATCGGATCTTCCTCCTCCATACGGACGTTGTAAAAACGGCGGGCAAGTTCAGCAATCCCCCTCAGCTGGGCATATTTCGCCACGCCAATTCCCTCGACGTGCGCAAACGCCGCCAGATCGGCGGTCAGCAAACCATGCAGTGAACCGAAATGTGCGATCAGCTCTTTTGCCAGCGTAAATACGGTTTTCCCCTGCGTACCCGTGCGCAAAAAGAGCGCCAGCAGCTCATCGTCTTTTAACAAGGTGACGCCATAGCGCAGCAGTTTTTCGCGCGGTAGCAGCAGTTCCGTCTCTTCCATGCCCAGCCTCCTTCTGTTTGCCATCATGCTGCCACAGGCCAATCCGGGGCTCGACGCTGACTTTTCGTTCTTGCGTAACGCCTCGCAAAGTGAACGAAGGACAAAATCACCCCGTTTTTGTGATTGTGATAAAATGCCCGCTCTCTGGTGAAACCCAACAGGAAAGAATCATGATGAGCCTGGCCGGTAAAAAAATCGTTCTTGGCGTGAGCGGCGGTATTGCAGCCTATAAAGCGCCGGACCTGGTGCGTCGTCTGCGCGAGCGCGGGGCGGATGTGCGGGTCGCGATAACCGAAGGTGGCAAAGCCTTTATCACGCCTCTGAGCCTGCAGGCTGTCTCGGGGTACCCGGTATCCGACAGCCTGCTTGACCCTGCTGCAGAAGCGGCGATGGGCCACATTGAGCTTGGGAAATGGGCAGATCTGGTGATTCTTGCCCCCGCCACGGCTGATTTGATTGCCCGCGTGGCGGTAGGCATGGCGAACGATCTGGTCTCGACCATTTGCCTCGCGACACCTGCGCCAGTCGCCGTCGTGCCCGCGATGAACCAGCAGATGTACCGTAACGCAGCCACCCGGCACAATCTGGAGACGCTGGCATCGCGCGGTATGCTTATCTGGGGCCCGGACAGCGGCAGCCAGGCCTGCGGCGATGTTGGCCCGGGTCGTATGCTGGACCCGCTGACGATTGTTGATATGGCTGCAGCCCATTTTTCGCCTGTCAACGATCTGCAACATCTCAACATCATGATTACCGCGGGCCCCACGCGCGAACCGCTGGACCCGGTGCGTTACATCACTAACCACAGCTCCGGCAAGATGGGCTTTGCCATTGCTGCTGCTGCTGCAAAACGCGGCGCGAACGTTACGCTGGTGAGCGGCCCGGTCTCACTGGCGACACCTCCGTTCGTTCAGCGCATTGACGTCACCACCGCGTTGGAAATGGAAGCCGCCGTGCAGGCCCATGCGCAAAGCCAGCAGATTTTTATCGGCTGTGCGGCCGTCGCGGATTACCGTGCAGAGACCATTGCAGACGCCAAAATCAAAAAGCAAGGTGATGAATTAACGATAAAAATGGTGAAAAACCCGGATATCGTTGCGGGTGTCGCTGCACTGAAAAGCCATCGTCCTTACGTTGTTGGGTTTGCCGCAGAAACAAATAATGTGGAAGAATATGCCCGGCAAAAACGTACTCGCAAAAACCTCGATTTGATTTGCGCGAACGACGTATCGCTGGCCACACAAGGATTTAACAGCGACAGCAATGCACTGCACCTTTTCTGGCAGGATGGAGATAAAGTCTTACCGCTTGAGCGCAAGGAACTCCTGGGCCAACAATTACTGGACGAGATCGTTACCCGTTATGATGAAAAAAATCGACGTTAAGATTCTGGACCCGCGTGTTGGCGAGCAATTTCCGCTGCCGACCTATGCCACCTCCGGCTCTGCCGGTCTTGACCTGCGCGCCTGTCTCGATGACGCCGTAGAACTGGCTCCAGGTACAACCACCCTGATCCCGACAGGCCTGGCCATTCACATTGCTGACCCGTCTCTGGCGGCGGTGATCCTGCCGCGTTCTGGTCTGGGCCATAAGCATGGCGTCGTACTGGGTAACCTGGTCGGCCTGATCGACTCTGACTATCAGGGTCAGCTGATGGTGTCCGTCTGGAACCGTGGTCAGGACAGCTTCACCATTGAACCGGGCGAGCGTATTGCGCAGATGGTCTTTGTACCTGTTGTGCAGGCAGAATTTAACCTGGTGGCAGACTTCGACGCCACCGACCGTGGCGAAGGCGGCTTCGGCCATTCCGGGCGTAAATAACCGTCCGATAGATACGCATCTCACAGCGCCATAATGCAATAACAAACCGCAAACGTCAGTTTGCGGTCGCTGTGTGGATGCCAGCCTGGCAAGTGCTTATTTTCAGGGGTATTTTGTAACATGGCAGAAAAACAAACCGCGAAAAGGAATCGTCGCGAAGAAATACTTCAGTCTCTGGCTCTGATGCTTGAATCCAGCGATGGCAGTCAACGCATCACCACCGCTAAACTGGCCGCCTCCGTAGGCGTGTCTGAGGCGGCGCTGTACCGTCATTTTCCGAGCAAGACCAGGATGTTCGACAGCCTGATCGAGTTTATTGAAGACAGCCTGATCACGCGCATCAACCTGATTCTGAAAGACGAAAAAGACACCACCGCGCGTCTGCGTCTGATTGTGCTGTTAATCCTGGGCTTTGGTGAACGCAATCCGGGATTAACCCGTATCCTCACCGGCCACGCGCTGATGTTCGAGCAGGACAGGCTGCAGGGGCGCATTAACCAGCTTTTTGAGCGTATTGAAGCGCAGCTGCGCCAGGTACTGCGCGAAAAGAAAATGCGTGAAGGCGAAGGGTACACCATCGATGAGACGCTGCTGGCGAGCCAGATCCTGGCGTTTTGCGAAGGGATGCTCTCCCGTTTTGTGCGTAGCGAATTCAAATACCGACCAACGGACGATTTTGACGCCCGCTGGCCGTTAGTGGCTGCTCAGTTGCAGTAACACCGTTGCCGGATGGCGGCTTCGCCTTATCCGGCCTACGAAATACGCAGGTCCGGTAAGCGTCGCGCCACCGGGCAATGCAATTACACGCCGAACGCTTCCCGGTACGCACGTACCGCCGCCAGATGATCCGCCATCTCCGGCTTCTCTTCCAGATACGCAATCAGGTCTTTCAGGGTGATAATCGACGTCACTTTGCAGCCGTAATCACGCTCGACTTCCTGAATAGCGGAAATTTCACCGCGACCACGCTCCTGACGATCCAGAGAAATCAGGACGCCAGCCAGCGTCGCACCGTTGGCCTGGATAATCTCCATCGATTCGCGGATCGCCGTGCCCGCGGTGATCACGTCGTCCACCAGCATGACGCGGCCCTGCAGCGCGCTGCCGACCAGATTCCCGCCTTCACCGTGGGTTTTAGCCTCTTTGCGGTTAAAGCAGTACGGCACATCGCGGTCATGGTGTTCAGCCAGCGCCACCGCGGTGGTGGTCGCAATTGGAATACCTTTGTAGGCCGGACCAAACAGCAGGTCAAAATCAATCCCGGAATCCACCAGCGCTTCGGCATAGAAACGGCCTAACAATGCCAGATCGCGCCCGGTATTAAACAGCCCGGCGTTGAAGAAATAGGGGCTCTTACGCCCGGATTTCAGCGTAAACTCGCCAAACTTAAGTACCTGCTTGTTAAGCGCAAACTCGATAAACTGGCGCTGATACGATTTCATGGATTCGCTCCTTTGGTTTTTCTGTCTTACAGGCAAAAAAAAAGGCGACTCATTGGTCGCCTTTAAAATCAATTTTCTAACGCCGCTTTCTGCGTCGTGACAATAGATTCGATTCCCCCTCGGGCCAGCGCCAGCAGGGAGAGAAGCTCTTCGTGGGTGAACGGCTCGCCTTCCGCCGTGCCCTGCACCTCAATGATGCGACCGTCTTCGGTCATCACCACGTTCATGTCGGTTTCGGCAGCGGAATCTTCAACGTATTCCAGATCGCAAAGCGCTTCGCCGTTAACGATGCCTACGGAGACCGCCGCAACCATGCCTTTCATTGGGTTGGTTTTCAGCTTGCCGGCCGCAACCAGCTTGTTCAGAGCGTCCGCCAGCGCCACGCAGGCACCGGTAATGGATGCGGTACGCGTACCGCCGTCTGCCTGAATCACGTCGCAATCGAGAGTGATGGTGAATTCGCCGAGGATTTTCAGGTCAACGGCGGCGCGAAGCGCACGCGCGATCAGACGCTGAATCTCCATGGTACGACCGCCCTGCTTGCCCTTCGCCGCTTCGCGGGCGTTACGGGTATGAGTCGCACGCGGCAGCATGCCGTACTCAGCGGTGATCCAGCCCTGACCCTGACCTTTCAGGAAGCGCGGAACGCCTTCTTCGATAGAGGCGGTGCACAAAACTTTAGTGTCACCAAACTCAACCAGCACGGAGCCTTCAGCGTGTTTTGTATAGTTACGGGTCAGGGTGACGGGACGCACCTGGTTGGCGCTACGACCTGATGGACGCATGATGGATTCTCCGGCTTGAAACGAATGTGGCTGCGCATTATACGGATAAAGGACGCTTATTCCTATCCTGAGAAGCCCCCGAAAGCTATAATCCCCCCATCTCTCCTTTAAAAACGGGAATGTCTATGATCCGCAGTATGACCGCCTACGCCCGGCGTGAAATCAAGGGTAGCTGGGGCAGCGCCACATGGGAAATGCGCTCGGTAAACCAGCGTTACCTGGAAACGTATTTCCGTATGCCGGAGCAGTTCCGCAGCCTTGAGCCTGTCGTACGCGAGCGTATCCGCACGCGTCTGACACGCGGCAAAGTGGAATGCAACCTGCGCTTTGAGCCTGATGCCAGCGCACAGGGCGAGCTGATCCTCAACGAAAAACTGGCGAAACAGCTCGTCAATGCGGCGAACTGGGTCAAAATGCAGAGCGATGAAGGCGAAATCAACCCGGTTGATATTCTGCGCTGGCCTGGCGTCATGGCCGCCGGTGAGCAGGATCTGGACGCCATCACCGCTGAAATCCTGGCAGCCCTCGACGGCACGCTGGACGACTTTATCGTTGCCCGCGAAACCGAAGGTCAGGCGCTGAAAGCGATGATTGAGCAGCGCCTTGAAGGCGTGAGCACCGAAGTGGCGAAAGTCCGCGCCCATATGCCAGAAGTGCTGCAGTGGCAGCGCGAACGCCTTGTCGCCAAACTGGAAGAAGCGGAAGTTCAGCTGGAAAACACCCGTCTGGAACAAGAGCTGGTGCTGATGGCGCAGCGTGTTGACGTCGCTGAAGAGCTGGACCGTCTGGAAGCGCACGTTAAAGAAACCTACAACATTCTGAAGAAGAAAGAAGCTGTAGGTCGCCGTCTGGACTTTATGATGCAGGAGTTCAACCGCGAGTCGAACACCCTGGCGTCTAAATCTATCAATGCAGACGTGACGAATTCAGCGATTGAGCTGAAGGTGCTGATTGAGCAGATGCGCGAGCAGATCCAGAATATCGAGTAACGTTTCTCGCGATCTTTTAGAGCCTCATCATGCTAAAAAAGGTCATTGTAAATCATGGCCTTTTTCGTTTTATTTAGTCTCATATCTTATCACTACAGCGCGTGTTCAACGTGTACTTATTCAGCCTTCAGTTCATGCGTTTGAGTACCCCCGCTGATGATGAGATACATATGGGAAAACCAACAGACGTACAAATCCGTACATGGATTATAAACAATAAGCATTTTGCAAGGCAATCTGACGAGAATTGCTTCTACATCTGCTTTCAGAGACATATTGTAAACACACCTGTTTTAGTTCCACGCACTTTTTGAGGGTTCCGGATTTTCAGCCTTCAGCCGATATTCCACTGGTGTCAGGTTGTTCAGGGATTCATGCCGCCGCTGGCTGTTCTATTCACCCAGCAAGCGTTCCCCTGATTACCCGCGCTTCATTCAGGTGCATGAAAACTGCTCTATATTGCGGGCAGGCGTAGCGGGAGTACGAGTGCGCGCAAGCAACACTCAAACATGTAAAATAACTTTCTAGCCCTATAGATATTTTCAGCTAAGCCGATTAAAAAGAAAGCTATTAAATCAGCACAAAACAGCCCATATAATTAGCTTGCTAATAATTAAACATATTATGCCCACTAAAGGAAAATACATGAGCGTTTATGATTATGTATGCGAAACGTTTGGCCAAGAGAAAGGCGCAACACTTAGACGCATACAGACAGGAGGCAATAACAATTTTAAGGGCAGTGAATATGAAGCTGCTTTAGCTGCTATAAAAATTTGCGTCAATGCGGCTGAATATCATGATCAAGATTTAGATCAAGTCAAAATCGCTATTCAGGAAACAGCTTTTGTAGACGACCTTTGCATTATCAATGATTTATATGGATTCAAGCACAATTTCCAAGCGAAAAACTCTGACGGTACTGCAGCAGCTTGGACTGATGCGATGCATGACCGTTTTTGCATGCAGAAACGAATAGACGACGAGCATTTTGGATATCCCGATAATCAGCAGATTTTAGTCGTAAGTAACGAAGCCAAGAAAGTAGACAATGAAACCAAAATCCATGAAGACTATAGGGATTTTTTTATTTCAGAATATGTCCCGTATGAAGAAAACCGGATTGATTTAATTAGAAATTATTCTCCGCTACAACAAGCTCTTAAAACTATATCCGGAAAAAATAGCCCTTCGCATCTTGACTATGTCTATAGTTTAGTAGTAAGTGCTTGGGCTAACAGTCCAAAAAAAGGTTTACAAACTATTGGCGACTTGATCGGTTCAGCAAAAGCGATAGGGAAGCCCGATTGGATCTTGACGAACATACCGCCTCGTGCGATTCCAGAATGGCTAAATGATGCTTGCTTCGCTTTTCCGGGGTTGTCTGTTCGTGTAGAATCCGGTCACTTTATTGTAAGTTTGGCCGTCGGTATCGAAATCGATCTGGGAAAACACCCAGTCAAGCCCGAGGGGGTCGATGAGATAACAACAGCCGATAAAATGGTCGAATGCCTGTTATCTTTAATAAGTGATGAGCTTGATGAAGAGCAGGACAATGAACAAGATTTCAATGAGGGCATCATATGACTATTGATATCAACAAGTTAAGCCCAAACGTTTTGAGCAATAGCAGGACGCTGGCACCGACAGTATCCCATGAAGCTCGTGATGCTTTGGATGAACTTATCGATCCTAACACTGGAATAAAAGAGTATCGCTCTGCAATGCTTGCGTTAGGTGAGGAACTTGGAGCCCTCGTTGCCAAGAAAATGCCAAACAGAAGCAAGCAATGCTTGATTGTGTCTACTGCTGAAGATGCTGACTTCTTAGCTAATGGCGTAAGTCACGCTTTAAGTGAAACGAACATTCTCTATAAAAATGCTGTGCTCTGGAACAATCATTACGCGCTTAAAAAAGGTAGCGTTGCTCCTGTCATACACAGTTATATGGAACCTGGATATGAAAGTTCCAACGTTCTTATCGTTGTGAAATCAGTTATTTCAGGAAGTTGTGTAGTAAGAACTAATATTTTGTCTTTAATTGACAAAATAGATCCCGAAAAAATATTTATTGTTTCTCCAGTAATGCATGAAAAATCTGAGATGAATCTAAGGAATGAGTTCCCGAATGAGATCGCAGATAAGTTTGATTTCACATTCTTCGCTATCGATCGTATCAAAAGTGAAGATGGGGAAGTCATTCCAGGTATTGGTGGACAAGTATACCAGAAGCTAGGCCTTAGTGATCAGCCAGTAAAAATCGGTTATCTACCTGATACAGTTAGAAGAAAGATTGTCTCTTACAGTGTCTAAGCCTTTCGTTCTATCAAATAAGCCACTCATAAATGAGTGGCTTATTTGTACCAAAAAAGTAAAAACCCAAAAAACTTTAAGTTGATAATAAAAAACATTCAATTCCAGAATATCGAGTGATACCTTTCGGGTGGCGTCGGCTGATGCCATCCATTATTATTTCTAATTCGTTATCTGCTGGATTTTATCAACTCGCCACCACTAATCAGGCAGTTACGGCGAAAATTGATAACATTTTATAGGGCAAACTGACTCGCCTTAGAAAATCTCAATCGTGATCTTGCGCACAAATCGCTAACCTCCCCGCGTTCACACCGGAGGGTATATGCTGCTTCACGTTCTTTATCTGATTGGTATCACCGCAGAAGCCATGACCGGCGCGCTTGCTGCCGGGCGTCGCCGTATGGACACCTTCGGTGTAATTATTATTGCCACAGCGACCGCGCTGGGCGGCGGTTCCGTGCGCGATATCCTGCTTGGCCATTACCCGCTCGGCTGGGTTAAACACCCTGAGTACGTGATTATCGTGGCGACGGCTGCCGTGCTCACCACCATTGTGGCGCCCGTTATGCCCCACCTGCGCCGCCTGTTCCTGGTGCTTGATGCGCTGGGACTGATCGTCTTTTCAATCATCGGGGCGCAAATCGCGCTCGATATGGGGGAAGGACCGGTTATCGCTACCATTGCCGCCGTGGTCACGGGCGTATTTGGCGGAGTATTGCGTGACATGTTCTGCAAGCGTATTCCCCTGGTCTTCCAAAAAGAGCTGTACGCCGGCATCTCTTTTGCCGCAGCGGTACTCTATATCGCCCTGCAGCATTACGTTTCGAACCATGATGTGGTGGTCATCTCCACGCTGCTGTTTGGCTTTACGGCCCGCATGCTGGCGCTGCGTCTGAAGCTCGGGCTGCCCGTTTTTCACTACAAGCACAGCGCGCACTGATGTCAAAATCCGTTGATGCGCTGTTCAGCGAGCCACTTCGCCAGCACGTCAACCTGAGGCGCGCGCATCCAGTTCGTGATTTGCCGCGCTTTCTCCTCTCCAGTGCCCGGCAAGGTTTGCCAGTCGGCAGAGCTTCGCTGGCTCATTGCCTGCCACGATCGCCCATCGATAGCGTTCAGTGTCGCTTTGGATAGCGGAGCTCCCATCGCGCTAATCCAACGGATAAAAGGTTGTTCCCGCACCCGATTAAAACGATGCCAGAGCGCTAGCCCGCGCGCCGCAGAAAACCCCGGGGTGGCCTGAAGCTGCGCCTGTGTTAATAACAGCCAGGAAAAGATATGTTCGAAATGATGAGCCTGCCAGAGCGTACGCCAGCCGGATTCCCCTAAACCTTCGATATCCAGCCCCTGTTTAGAGCTGAGCCATGTTAGCCGGGCAAAAAACTGCTCCATGCAGTCCGGCGAGGCATAAAAACAGCTTAATGAATGGTACTGCGAGTCAGGTGGTCGCGGTTTTTGTCTGTCCGTCCCTCGCCAGACCACCTTATCCAGGCGCGGAATACCCTGTCCGGCGAGACTGATCAGCACCTGATCGCCTTTGGTGAGATCCAGTCTCTGCCAACGCCCAACCGACCCCAGACTGACTCGTCGCACCTGTTTATCGTCCAGTCGCACAGGCTCAAGCCCTGCAACGACGGATACCTTGCCCGTTCGTCCTACAGAAAACTGGATATTCTTTACCTCAACAAGCTGCGAAACAGGAGAATATTTCCACGCGACAACCCAGTTTCCTTCACCAGGCAACCAGCTTTCGCCCGCAGGTTCATCCTCCGAACGCACCACAATGCCATCCGTGGCAAAGGGTAATCCGGTCTCGTGCCAGGCCGCGCGCTGTTTCTCGACACCATCAACAGATTCGGCGGGAAGCGTATACCGTGCCGACAGCGTAAAACCGGCCTGAGACAGTTCAGCTAAAGATGTCTGCATATCTTTCGGCCCGTCCGGCCAGGCCCAGATGAATACGCCGATCTTGCTCAGGAGCGCGTTATCCTTTTGCCGCATCATCGCACCCGCCACCTTTGCGCGAGCGTTCATCCCGCCCATCTGCCGCTGAATGTGATTGTCGCTTAGCCAGAAAAGCTCGCCCTGTAAGACGCTGTTCGCCAGCGTGCCGGTGAGCGTTTGCGGAACCGAAGGGATTAAACGTACCTTCCCGGTCCAGTCCTCCCCTTTCAGGCCATCCCCGCGGCTGATGGCCTGGGTTAAATTACCGTCACGATAGACCAGCGTTACCGCCACACCGTCAACTTTAGGCTGCATCCAGAGGTTACGTCGGGCACGCATCCACTGTCTCAGTTCCTCTTTGCTGGTCACCTTATGCACGCCCGTATGGGCAACAGGATGTTTTACGCTCCCCGTCAGCGCGGGGAGTTTCTCTTCTGAAGGCTCGCTGCCAAAACAGCGCTGCCACTGGGTTAACCGCGCGTTAAGCTGGTCGTACACGTCGTCATTGACATCGCTCACGCCCTGCTTCCAGTAGGCATCATCCCAGCGTTTGATCTGCGCGCTTAGCGACGCGATCTCTTTCTCTGCTTTTGCCTGCGGCCACACCGGACACACCGCCGCGCCATAGCCGCACCACAACATCAGTAATCCGCTTATCCATCGCCACATTGCTACCCCTCCTTTGCGTTGCAGGAGGTATAACCTGACGATCGAAACAACGCTAACGGCAATCTTTCGCTTTGCGAGGCGCTATCCAGGGTTTCTTTTTATTTCTGCAAACCGCAGGTAAAACCGGAAAACGGCACGCAAAAATCAATAATCCGGGGGAAAAAGTGTGACAAAGGCTACGTCACGGTGCGCCGACGTGTATAATAAGCCCGTATGTAGGACTTCTTCGCTAACACATACAAAAGACTCTCATGGCTCAAGGCACGCTTTATATTGTTTCTGCCCCTAGTGGCGCGGGTAAATCCAGCCTTATTCAGGCACTGTTAAAAACCCAACCGTTGTACGACACACAGGTTTCTGTTTCTCACACCACGCGAGCGCCGCGTCCGGGTGAAGTGCACGGTGAACACTATTTCTTTGTGGATCACGACGAGTTCAGAGCGATGATCGGCCGAGACGCGTTTCTTGAACATGCTGAAGTGTTCGGTAACTATTACGGCACCTCGCGTGAAACCATTGAGCAGGTTCTGGCAACCGGCGTAAACGTGTTCCTGGATATCGACTGGCAGGGCGCGCAGCAAATTCGCAAGAAAATGCCCGACTCGCGCAGTATCTTTATTTTACCGCCATCGAAAGATGAGTTGGATCGCCGCCTGCGTGGCCGCGGTCAGGACAGCGAAGAAGTGATCGCTAAGCGTATGGAACAGGCTGTTGCAGAAATGAGCCATTACGCGGAATATGATTACCTTATTGTGAATGATGATTTTGATGCCGCGCTGAGCGATCTCAAAACCATTCTTCGTGCAGAACGTCTGCGTATGAGCCGCCAGAAGCAGCGACATGACGCATTAATCACCAAACTGTTGGCAGACTGAACCCACTTTCAGTATCATGCCCAGTCATTTCTTCACCTGTGGAGCATTTTAAGTATGGCACGCGTAACTGTTCAGGACGCTGTAGAGAAAATTGGTAACCGTTTTGACCTGGTGCTGGTCGCCGCGCGTCGCGCTCGTCAGATGCAGGTAGGCGGTAAAGATCCGCTGGTACCGGAAGAAAACGATAAAACCACCGTTATTGCACTTCGCGAAATCGAAGAAGGTCTGATCAACAACCAGATCCTCGACGTGCGTGAGCGCCAGGAGCAGCAAGAGCAGGAAGCCGCAGAACTGCAGGCCGTAACCGCTATTGCTGAAGGTCGTCGTTAATTAAACCTGCGGGTCGCCCTTGTATCTGTTTGAAAGCCTGAATCAACTGATTCAAACCTACCTGCCTGAAGACCAGATTAAGCGTCTTCAGCAGGCGTATCTCGTTGCACGTGACGCTCACGAGGGCCAGACACGTTCAAGCGGTGAACCCTATATCACGCACCCGGTAGCGGTGGCCTGTATTCTGGCCGAGATGAAACTCGACTACGAAACTCTGATGGCCGCTCTGCTGCACGACGTGATCGAAGATACCCCTGCCACTTATCAGGACATGGAACAGCTGTTTGGCAAAAGCGTTGCCGAACTGGTGGAAGGGGTCTCTAAGCTTGATAAGCTGAATTTCCGCGACAAGAAAGAGGCGCAAGCCGAAAACTTCCGCAAGATGATTATGGCGATGGTGCAGGATATCCGCGTCATTCTCATCAAACTCGCTGACCGTACCCACAACATGCGCACGCTGGGCTCACTTCGCCCGGATAAACGTCGCCGCATTGCCCGTGAAACCCTCGAAATCTACAGCCCGCTGGCGCACCGTTTAGGTATTCATCACATTAAAACCGAGCTGGAAGAGCTGGGTTTTGAAGCGTTGTACCCGAACCGCTATCGCGTGATTAAAGAGGTGGTGAAAGCCGCACGCGGTAACCGTAAAGAGATGATTCAAAAAATCCTCTCGGAAATCGAAGGGCGCTTGCAGGAAGCGGGAATTCCGTGCCGCGTCAGCGGTCGCGAGAAACATTTGTACTCCATCTACTGCAAAATGGTGCTCAAGGAGCAGCGTTTTCACTCGATCATGGATATCTACGCCTTTCGCGTGATCGTCCACGACGCCGACACCTGCTATCGCGTGCTGGGGCAGATGCACAGCCTCTACAAACCGCGTCCGGGTCGCATGAAAGATTACATCGCCATTCCAAAAGCGAACGGCTATCAATCTTTGCACACCTCGATGATCGGGCCACACGGCGTGCCTGTTGAGGTGCAAATTCGCACCGAAGACATGGACCAGATGGCAGAGATGGGTGTTGCCGCACACTGGGCGTATAAAGAGCACGGTGGCGAAAGCAGCACGACCGCACAAATCCGCGCCCAGCGCTGGATGCAGAGTCTGCTGGAGCTTCAGCAGAGTGCGGGTAGCTCGTTTGAATTTATTGAGAGCGTTAAATCCGATCTCTTCCCGGATGAGATTTACGTTTTCACCCCAGAAGGCCGCATTGTCGAACTGCCTGCGGGCGCAACGCCGGTCGACTTCGCTTACGCCGTGCATACCGATATCGGCCATGCCTGCGTGGGCGCTCGCGTCGACAGACAACCTTATCCGCTGTCTCAGCCGCTCTCCAGCGGCCAGACGGTAGAAATTATTACCGCGCCGGGCGCACGTCCGAACGCGGCCTGGCTGAACTTTGTCGTGAGCTCCAAGGCGCGCGCCAAAATTCGCCAGCTGCTGAAAAACCTCAAGCGCGATGATTCCGTCAGCCTGGGGCGTCGTCTGCTCAACCACGCGTTGGGCGGCAGCCGTAAGCTGGCTGAAATTCCGCAGGAGAACGTCCAGCGTGAGCTGGAGCGTATGAAGCTCGCGTCGCTTGACGATCTGCTGGCGGAGATTGGCCTCGGCAACGCCATGAGCGTGGTGGTGGCGAAGAACCTGCAGCAAGGCGACACAACAGCGGTGCCGGCAACGACGCAAAGCCACGGACACCTGCCGATTAAAGGCGCGGATGGCGTGCTGATCACCTTCGCAAAATGCTGTCGTCCAATTCCTGGCGACCCGATTATTGCGCACGTCAGCCCGGGCAAAGGGCTGGTTATCCACCACGAGTCCTGTCGTAACATTCGCGGCTACCAGAAAGAAGCCGAGAAGTTTATGGCGGTCGAGTGGGATAAAGAGACCGCGCAGGAATTTATCACCGAAATTAAGGTGGATATGTTCAACCACCAGGGTGCCCTGGCGAACCTGACGGCAGCGATCAACACGGCCTCTTCCAATATTCAGAGCCTGAATACGGAAGAAAAAGATGGTCGCGTGTACAGCGCCTTTATTCGTCTGACCGCCCGCGACCGCGTGCATCTGGCGAATATTATGCGCAAGATCCGCGTCATGCCGGACGTGATTAAAGTCACCCGAAACCGAAACTAGGTTTATGAATTCACAACGTTATGCACGTATCTGCGAAATGCTCGCCAGGCGTCAGCCTGACCTGACGGTCTGCATGGAGCAGGTGCATAAACCTCATAACGTCTCTGCTATCGTCCGCACCGCAGATGCCGTCGGTGTGCATGAAGTGCACGCCGTCTGGCCGGACGGCCGTATGCGCAATACGGTCTCGGCGGCGGCAGGCAGCAACAGCTGGGTGTCTGTCAAAAATCATCACACCATTGGCGAAGCCGTATCGCACCTGAAAGGGCGCGGGATGCAGATCCTCGCCACTAACCTGTCCGCTAAAGCCGTAGATTTCCGCGAGATCGACTACACCCGCCCGACCTGCATTTTGATGGGTCAGGAGAAAACCGGGATCACCCAGGAAGCGCTGGATCTGGCGGATCGGGACATCATCATTCCGATGATCGGCATGGTGCAGTCTCTCAACGTCTCCGTGGCGTCCGCGCTCATTCTGTATGAAGCGCAGCGCCAGCGTCAGAACGCCGGGATGTACGAGCGCAGCAACAGCATGCTGCCGGAAGAGGAACAGCAGCGCCTGCTTTTTGAAGGTGGCTATCCGGTGCTGGCTCGCGTTGCGAAGCAGAAAAAATTGCCTTACCCCCACGTCAACGCGCAGGGCGAAATTGAAGCCAATGCCGAGTGGTGGGCCACCATGCAGTACGCCGGGTAAGCGATGAAAGGCCGCCTGCTGGATGCCATCCCGCTCAACAGCCTGACGGGCGTGGGCGCGGCGCAAAGCAATAAGCTGGCTAAAATTGGCCTGCACACGGTGCAGGATCTCCTGCTTCACCTCCCCCTGCGTTACGAAGACCGCACTCAGCTTTATAAGATTGGCGATCTCCTTCCTGCTATTTACGCCACCGTTGAAGGCGAAGTCCTGAACTGCAACATCACCTTCGGCGGACGCCGGATGATGACCTGCCAGATCAGCGACGGCACCGGCATTCTCACCATGCGTTTTTTCAACTTCAACGCGGCGATGAAAAACAGCCTGGCGACGGGCCGCCGGGTGCTGGCCTATGGCGAGGCCAAACGCGGGAAGTACGGCGCAGAGATGATCCACCCGGAGTACCGCGTACAGGGCGATCTCAGCACGCCGGAGCTGCAGGAGACGCTCACCCCGGTTTACCCGACGACCGAAGGCATCAAGCAGGCGACGCTGCGTAAGCTCACCGATCAGGCGCTGGAGCTGCTGGATACCTGCGCCATTACCGAGTTGCTGCCGCCCGAGCTGGCGCAGGGCATGATGAGCCTGCCCGAGGCGCTGCGCACCCTGCACCGCCCGCCGCCAACGCTGCAGCTCAGCGACTTAGAAAGCGGCAAACACCCCGCCCAACGGCGTCTTATCCTTGAGGAATTACTGGCGCATAACCTGAGCATGCTGGCGCTTCGCGCGGGCGCGCAGCGTTTTCACGCCCAGCCCTTAAGCCCGCGTGATGAGCTCAAAGATAAGCTGCTGGCCTCGCTGCCGTTTAAACCCACCGGTGCGCAGGCGCGCGTCACCGCCGAAATTGAACGCGATATGGCGCTCGACGTGCCGATGATGCGCCTGGTGCAGGGCGACGTGGGGTCCGGTAAAACGCTGGTTGCCGCGCTGGCCGCCCTGCGCGCGATTGCCCACGGTAAGCAGGTGGCGCTGATGGCGCCGACCGAACTGCTGGCGGAACAGCACGCCAACAATTTCCGCGCCTGGTTTGCGCCGCTGGGAATTGAAGTGGGCTGGCTTGCCGGGAAGCAAAAAGGCAAAGCGCGCCTTGCGCAACAGGAGGCTATTGCCAGCGGGCAGGTGCAGATGATCGTGGGCACGCACGCCATCTTCCAGGAGCAGGTGCAGTTCAGCGGTCTTGCGCTGGTGATTATCGACGAGCAGCACCGCTTCGGCGTGCATCAACGTCTGGCGCTGTGGGAAAAGGGACTGCAGCAGGGCTTCCATCCGCATCAGCTGATCATGACCGCCACGCCGATCCCGCGCACCCTGGCAATGACCGCCTACGCCGATCTGGATACCTCCACCATCGACGAACTCCCTCCCGGCCGAACGCCGGTGACGACGGTTGCCATTCCCGACACGCGTCGCAGCGACATCATCGACCGCGTGCGCAACGCCTGCACCCACGAAGGGCGTCAGGCCTACTGGGTCTGTACGCTGATTGAAGAGTCGGAACTGCTGGAAGCGCAGGCTGCCGAAGCCACGTGGGAAGAGCTTAAGCTGGCGCTGCCGGAGCTGAACGTGGGCCTGGTTCACGGACGCATGAAGCCTGCCGAAAAGCAGGCGGTGATGCAGTCGTTTAAGCAGGGCGAGTTGCATTTGCTGGTCGCCACGACGGTGATTGAAGTGGGCGTGGACGTCCCGAATTCCAGCCTGATGATCATCGAAAACCCGGAGCGTCTCGGTCTTGCCCAGCTCCACCAGCTGCGCGGGCGCGTCGGCCGCGGCGCGGTGGCTTCCCACTGCGTACTGCTCTACAAAGCCCCGCTCTCAAAAACCGCCCAAATGCGTCTGCAGGTGCTGCGCGACAGCAACGACGGTTTTGTGATTGCGCAAAAAGACCTGGAGATCCGCGGCCCGGGCGAACTGCTGGGCACGCGTCAGACGGGGAACGCGGAATTCAAAGTGGCGGATTTGCTACGCGATCAGGCGATGATCCCCGAAGTTCAGCGCCTCGCCCGCCATATTCATGAACGCTACCCCGAACAGGCGGCAGCGTTAATTGAGCGCTGGATGCCGGAAACTGAACGCTACTCCAACGCCTGATTTCAGGCAAACATCGGCAGCATCAGGTACAGCTTAATCACCAGTGCGTTGACGATATCAATGAAGAACGCCCCGACCATCGGGACCACCAGAAACGCCATGTGCGATGGCCCGAACCGTTCAGTGATCGCCTGCATGTTGGCGATAGCCGTTGGGGTAGCCCCCAGACCAAACCCGCAGTGACCTGCCGCCAGCACCGCCGCATCGTAGTTTTTACCCATCATGCGCCAGGTCACGAACATGGCGTACAGCGCCATAAACAGCGCCTGCACCGACAGTATCGCCACCATCGGCAGCGCCAGCGAGGCCAGCTCCCACAGTTTGAGGCTCATCAGCGCCATCGCCAGGAACAGCGACAGGCAGACGTTGCCGAGCACCGATACCGCCCGTTCAAACACGCGGTAGAAGCCCATCAGCGCCAGGCCGTTGCTCAGGATCACCCCGATAAACAGCACGCAAACAAACGTCGGTAGTTCAAACGCAGAGCCCGCCAGCCATTGCGCAACCACTTTGCCCACGGTCAGGCAGATGGCGATCATCGCGATGGTTTCAATCAGCACCAGCGAGGTAATGCTGCGCCCGACGTCCGGTTTTTCGAACGCGGTCGGCACCAGCTCATCGTCAGGTCTGCCGTTCGGCGTGGTGGAGTGTTTAACCAGATACCGCGCCACCGGGCCGCCAATCAGGCCACCCAGCACCAGCCCAAAGGTCGCACAGGCCATCGCCACCTCCGTCGCGTTTTCAAATCCATAGCGCTCGATGAACAGCTTGCTCCACGCGGCTCCGGTCCCGTGACCGCCAGAAAGGGTAATCGACCCCGCCAGCAGCCCCATCAGCGGATCCAGCCCCAGCAGCGTTGCCATCCCGATACCGATGGCGTTTTGCATCAGCAGCAGCCCCACCACCACAATCAGGAATACGCCGAGCACTTTACCGCCCGCCCGCAGGCTCGCCAGATTGGCGTTCAGGCCGATGGTGGCAAAGAAGGCCAGCATCAGCGGGTCCTTCAGGGACATATCAAAATCGATTTCCCAGCCCATGCTTTTTTTCAGTATCAGCAGGGCCAGCGCCACCAGCAGACCACCGGCGACAGGTTCAGGAATGGTGTATTTCTTCAGAAGGGAAACGCTATGTACCAGCTTACGGCCAAGCAGTAAGACCAGCGTTGCGGCAACAAGTGTCGACAACGTATCGAGATGAATCATAGAAGGCTCCTGTTTTGCGCGTGTTCCATACACACGCGGCGTTATCCTGGGCCGGTTTGCGCTCTTCATGAGCTCCCGGCGCGAAAAAGTGTAATTTTTTTTCCTCACGCGTTGTAGAAAACCTGCGCGCAGCGGCAGAATTTCTTCCCTTTTTTTGCTGGCAATCGTTTGCTTTTACCAGGTGGTCAGATAAAATGCCCGCTTTTCCACCGTGGGATTGTCGCCGATGTCCGTTAACACCATAGAGTCGCCTGATGCGCAACCGATTGCGCAGAAGCAAAATAGCGAACTGATTTACCGCCTTGAAGACCGCCCGCCGCTGCCGCAAACGCTTTTCGCCGCCTGCCAGCATCTTCTGGCGATGTTTGTTGCGGTGATCACCCCGGCGCTGCTGATTTGCCAGGCGCTCGGTTTACCGGCGCAGGACACGCAGCACATTATCAGCATGTCTCTTTTTGCCTCCGGCGTCGCCTCTATTATTCAAATTAAAGCCTGGGGTCCGGTAGGGTCGGGATTATTGTCGATTCAGGGCACCAGCTTTAACTTCGTGGCACCGCTGATCATGGGCGGTACGGCGCTGAAAACCGGCGGGGCGGATGTCCCGACCATGATGGCGGCGCTGTTCGGCACGCTGATGCTGGCCAGCTGCACGGAGATGGTGATCTCCCGCGTTCTGCACCTGGCTCGCCGCGTTATCACCCCGCTGGTTTCCGGCGTCGTCGTGATGATTATCGGCCTGTCGCTGATTCAGGTGGGCCTTACCTCCATCGGTGGCGGCTATGCCGCGATGAGCGACCACACCTTCGGCGCGCCGAAAAACCTGCTGCTGGCGGGCGTGGTGCTGGCGATCATTATTCTGCTTAACCGTCAGCGCAACCCTTACCTGCGCGTCGCCTCGCTGGTGATTGCCATGGCGGCGGGTTACCTGCTGGCGTGGGCGCTGGGCATGCTGCCTGAGAACACCGCGCCGACCAACAGCGCGCTGATCACAGTACCCACGCCGCTGTACTATGGACTGGGCATTGACTGGGGCCTGCTGCTGCCGCTGATGCTGGTCTTTATGATCACCTCTCTGGAGACCATCGGTGACATCACCGCTACCTCGGACGTCTCCGAGCAGCCGGTGTCCGGCCCGCTGTACATGAAGCGCCTGAAAGGCGGCGTGCTGGCCAACGGCCTGAACTCGTTTGTCTCTGCGGTATTCAACACCTTCCCGAACTCCTGCTTCGGTCAGAACAACGGCGTGATCCAGCTGACCGGCGTGGCCAGCCGCTACGTCGGGTTTGTGGTGGCGCTGATGCTGATCGTCCTCGGCCTGTTCCCGGCGGTAAGCGGCTTTGTGCAGCACATCCCTGAGCCGGTGCTGGGCGGCGCGACGCTGGTGATGTTCGGCACTATCGCGGCCTCCGGCGTACGTATCGTCTCCCGCGAGCCGCTGAACCGCCGCGCGATCATGATTATCGCCCTGTCGCTGGCGGTCGGTCTGGGCGTTTCCCAGCAGCCTCTGATCCTGCAGTTTGCGCCTGACTGGGTGAAAAACCTGCTCTCTTCCGGCATTGCCGCGGGCGGTATCACTGCTATCGTTCTGAACCTCGTTTTCCCGCCTGAGAAAAATTGATTTCTCTCACGGCAGGCTGTCAGGGCCTGCCGTGACATCTCTTTACACCATTCCCGCCTTGAGCATTGCGCATAAATCGTGCATAACTCCTTTATGTACGTTTTGCGGGATGGAAGACCATGAAATTTATTGGAAAGCTGCTCGTCTATCTTCTGTTAGCTCTGCTTGTGGTGGTGCTGGCATTCTATATTTTGCTCCAGACCCGCTGGGGCGCGTCGCAGGTCAGCAATTGGGTTACGGTAAATACCGATTACGAACTCAACTTTGACCTGATGGATCACCGCTTTTCATCCCCTTCTCACCTCATTCTGGAAAATGTCACCTTTGGTCGTGACGGCAAACCTGCCACCCTGGTGGCGAAAAAAGTTGATATCGGTTTAAGCAGCCGTCAGGTAACCGATCCGCTGCATATGGACACCATTACCCTGTTTGATGGCACGCTGAACCTTTCTCCGCAAACCGCGCCGCTGCCTTTCCAGGCGGACCGCTTACAGCTAAACAACATGGCCTTTAACAGCCCGAATACCGAATGGGACCTGAGCGCGCAGAAAGTCACGGGCGGCGTCAGCCCGTGGCAGCCAGAGGCGGGCAACGTGCTGGGCAAAAACGCGCAGATCCAGATGAGCGCAGGCTCGCTCACCCTCAACGGCGTCCCGGCCAGCAACGTTCTGATTCAGGGGCAGCTCAACGGTAAAGAGGTGGTGCTGAGCACCATTGGCGCGGATATGGCGCGCGGCTCGCTCACCGGCTCCGCCCTGCGTAACGCTGACGGCAGCTGGATTATTGACAGCATGCGTCTGAATGAGATCCGCCTGCAAAGCGATAAATCGCTGATGGATTTCTTTGCTCCCATCACCACGCTCCCTTCCCTGCAGATTGGTCGGCTGGAAGTGACCGACGCGCGCCTGCAGGGGCCGGACTGGGCGGTGACGGACCTTGATTTGAGCCTGCGTAACCTGACTCTCAGCAAAGGCGACTGGCAGAGCCAGGAAGGGCGTTTGTCTATGAACGCGAGCGAGTTTATCTACGGCTCGCTGCATCTGTTCGACCCGATCCTGAACGCGGAATTCTCCCCGCAGGGTATCGCGCTGCGCCAGTTCACCTCTCGCTGGGAAGGCGGGATGGTACGCACCTCCGGCAACTGGCTGCGCGACGGCAAAGCGCTGGTGCTGGATGATGCCGCCATCGCCGGGCTGGAATACACCCTGCCTGAAAACTGGAAAACGCTGTGGATGGATCCCCTACCGGAATGGCTGAACAGCGTGACGCTAAAAAAATTCGGCCTGAGCCGCAATCTGGTGATCGACATCGATCCTGCTTTCCCGTGGCAGATCACCTCTCTGGACGGCTATGGTGCAAACCTGCAGCTGGCGAAAGACCGCCAGTGGGGCGTCTGGGGCGGCAGCGCAACCCTGAACGGTGCGGCCGCGACCTTTAATCGCGTGGACGTGCGCCGTCCGTCGCTCGCGCTGAATGCGAACGCCGCCACGGTGAACATTACCGACCTGAGCGCCTTTACCGAGAAAGGTATTCTGGAAGCCACGGCGACGGTTTCGCAGCTTCCGCAGCGGCAGACCACGGTGAGCCTGAACGGGCGCGGCGTGCCGCTCAACGTGCTGCAGCAGTGGGGCTGGCCTGCTTTGCCGATCACGGGCGACGGCAATATTCAGCTCACCGCCAGCGGCAGCGTAAAGGCCAACGCGCCACTTAAATCCTCGGTTAATGGAACGCTTACCGCAATAAATATGGATAAAAAACAAGTTATACAGAATTTAATTAATGGCAAATCTGTAAACAATAATATTTCTATCAGAGAATAATATTGTTATATTGTTTTGAAAATCAATAACCAGCCTCCTGAAAGCACGAGGCTGGCTATATAAATACCGTTATTTTTAAGTTACAAGGTTAACTAACCGTTAACTATTTTTAATTTAGAAAAAATAAAATTAAAAATAAGAAACCCTAAAACACACCTTAGAAAAATCTTAATATACTGCTGCTGGTGACTTTACCACCTCTCTCTCGTTACTCAGGAAAGGACTCCAGCAATGCATTTTTCTGCACGATTTATGGCCTGCACGCAAATATGCGTCCACCTTATCTTTCTGTTTATTAATTCATTTATATTTTCATTCCCCGCCAGAGCAGAAATGCCCATCCCATCAGCATCGGAGCCAGTTTCCAGGCCAGCAACAGGTACAGATAAAGACGATGACGCAGGTAAAAACCTCGCAAACGTACTGTCCAGCACTGGTGCGATGCTGAGTCAGGATAACAAAACGGATGCGTTAATTAACTCTGCGCTTAATAACGGATCGGCTTATGCCACGAATGAAGTACAAAACTGGCTTCAACAGTTTGGCACGGCAAAGGTAAATTTAGGTCTCAATAACGATCTGTCGCTGGAGAGCGCGAGTCTGGATCTCCTGCTGCCGCTTTATGATGATAAGAAACACAACCTGTTATTTACGCAATTAGGCGGAAGACGCGATGACGATCGCAATATTATCAACGCGGGCGCAGGTTATCGTTATTTCGCCGACCGCTGGATGTGGGGCGTTAACGCCTTTTATGACCAGCAAATCTCAAGCGTGACCCACCAGCGCCTGGGCATTGGCGGCGAGCTTGGCTGGGATTATCTCAAGCTGAGCGCCAACGCCTACCAGCGTCTTTCTGGCTGGAAAGATTCGAAAGACCATACGGATTACGAAGAGCGTGTCGCCAGCGGCTATGACGTGCGGGCCGAAGGTTATTTACCGGCCTATCCGCAACTCGGCGCGCAGTTGATTTGGGAGCAATATTATGGCGACAGCGTGGCGCTGTTTGGCGACAGCGACGATGACCGCCAGCACGATCCCTATGCATTGACCGCGGGCGTCAATTACACTCCGGTTCCGCTCCTTTCCGTTGGCGTGAACCAAAAAATGGGTAAAGGCGATCATAACGATACCCAACTCGAAATGGCGGTTAACTGGTCGCTTGGCTCACCACTCAGCGCTCAACTCGACGCCGATAACGTCAAAAACCGCCGTACGCTGCTCGGCAGTCGCCTCGATTTGGTCAACCGCAACAACACCATCGTGCTGGACTACCGTAAGAAAGAGCTGATATCGCTCAAAGTGCCGGAAAAAGTAACCGGTACAGAGGATGAAACGCTGCCAGTCAATGTCACGGTGAAGAGCAAATACCCTCTCGATCATATCACCTGGCAGGATGACAATCTGGTCCAGAACGGCGGCAGCATCACCGAGAAAAACGGCGCGTGGAGGGTCACGATGCCGCATTACATACAAAATGGCGCCGAGAAGAATATGTACGTTGTTGCCGCCACGGCCTACGACAACCAGGGCAATAAATCTGACGTCAGCCATATGACCGTAGCCGTGAGCGGTTTTAATCTGAATGACATCGCCACCACAACCACGGCGGACAGCACAACGCTGCCAGCAGACGGCGTCAGCACAACACAAGTGAACGTCACAGTTACATCAGGCAGCGGGCAAAAAATTACCGGACTCGCCAGCAACCTTAGCGCCGAGCTGATTCGCAACACGCAAAACCAGGCATCCTCTACTTCAACGGTAGCGGAAAAAATCAGCGCGTTTAGGGAGCAGTATCCGGGCGTATACGTGAGTACTTTCACTGCGGGCACGCGACCTGGCGCGGTTATCGTCCAGCCGCTCTATAATCAAACCACGAAGCTCAGCACCACCACCATTAACCTGACGGCAGTGCAAGACAACGCGCATTTTGCCACCCTTGACGCCTCTAAAACCACCGCGCTGGCGAACAGTCAGGACGCGATTTCGCTGACGGCGCACGTGGTAGACGCGATGAATAATCCTGTACAGGGCATGACAGTGCACTGGCAAAGCAACAACGCCGACGCAATACTAAGCGCGCCAGTGAGCACAACAGATAGCCAGGGAAATGCCGTCGCCTCTGTCACCAGCGGCCAAATCATACGCGCTACGGTGAGCGCGACGCTTGATAACGGCGAATCCATGAACAGTCAGTCGTTGCAGTTTACGGCCGACGCCAGCAGCGCGCAGGTCTTGCAAATTGATGCCGATAAAACCGTTGCCCGTGCCGATAATCAGGACGCTATCACCGTCAGCGCGATGGTCACCGATGCCAGCCAGCATCCGCTGTCGAACCAGACCGTAGACTGGGCGATCGATGCAGCCAGCGGTACCGCTCACCTGGCGGATAAAAAGAGCAATACCGACGAGAATGGAATTGCGACTGTCACCCTGACGTCAGCAAAAGCCGGGCAGGGCATTGTTTCGGCCTCAACGGGAAACAGCGAGGCATTAACATCAGGCACGCTGACTTTTCTGCCGGATGCTAAAACCACAACCCTGAGCAGCGTAACGGCCAGTAAAGCCTCGGCGCTCGCCAACGGCCACGATGCCGTCACTTTCACGGTGAAGGTTGAAGATGCCAATCACAATCCGGCTCAGGGCATTCCTGTTAACTGGACTACGTCCAGTACTGACGCAAGCTTATCCGCTAGCGCCACCAACACGGACGCGCAGGGTGTAGCGACTGTCGATCTGACCTCAACCGCCGTCGAAGACGTGACGGTTACCGCGGTGCTGGGAAAACAATCGCAAACCTCCCCCACCATTAATTTCCTTGCGGATAACGCCACGGCGTCTGTTCAGTCGCTGAACGTGGACAAAACCCAGGCGGTGGCCAACCAGAACGATCGTATTACGCTCACGGCTCACGTTATCGATGCCAGTGAGCACCCTGTTGCGAACGGCGCCATCGAATGGAAAATCGTGCAGGGACAAGGTACGCTGAGCGACACGCAAAATAGTACTAACCTGCAAGGGGATGCCATTGTCACGCTGGTCTCATCCGCGCAGGGTAAGGTGGTCGTCTCAGCCAGCGCCGCAACCGGCGGGGCGGTTAATTCGCCTGACCTCCTGTTTACCGCGGACACCGCGACGGCAAAAGTTACGGACGTCACGGTGGATAAGTCGACGGCCATCGCCAATGGTAAAGATCAGATCACCTACACCGCCACCGTGACAGATGCCCAGGGTAACCCGGTTAATGGCCAGGACGTTAGCTGGAAGGCAATACCCGCTACGGCGAAACTGTCATCCGCAACGACCAAAACGGACGTGAACGGCACCGCAAGGGTAACCGTGACAACCCTGAAAGCTGGTGACGTCAACGTGACTGCTCAGGCGGTGACAGGCGCGGCGTGGAATGCGCCGGTTACCACCTTTACCGGCGATTCCGCAACCGCGCAGATAGGAAACATCACCACGAATAAAACCACTGCGATCGCCAATGGCATGGACAGCATAACCTATACCGGCACCGTGACCGACGCCAACAGTAACCCTGTTACAGGGGTAAGTGCAGAATGGTCGGTAAGCCCAGCTACGGGCAAGCTGTCAGCCACCAGCAGCATCTCTGACAGCGCAGGTAAGGTGACCGTTTCCTTAACCTCTACCCTGGTAGAAAAGTACGTGGTCACCGCCAAAGTCAACGGTATGGATGAAAATGCAGAAACCGTGAACTTTACCGCCGATACCGGATCGGCCGCCATTCAGACGCTTACGGCAAGTAAAACGGACGACATTGCCGCGGGAAGAGACAATGTCACCCTGACGGCAACGGTGCAGGATGCGTCGGGGCATCCTATTGCTAACGCCGCAGTCAGTTGGTCATCCGATAATACCTCGGGCAACTTCAGTGAGCCAACCTCAACTACCGATGCCCAGGGACAGGCGATAGTCACCTTTAGCGGCACGCTCGCGCAGGCCACAATCGTGACAGCAAGCAGCGTGAACAACAGCCAGAAAACCATTCAGCTTAACATCGTGCCGGACCAGGTGAGTGCGAAAGTGGTCTCGATCACCTCTCCGGGATATGATTACGATGCCATAGCCGACGGTAAGGACGCGATTAACTTAACGGCTACAGTTAAGGACGATTACGGCAACGTCATTAACCAGGGCGAGGTAGCATGGAGCCTTAACCCGGCGGATTCTGCGCATCTCTCTGCCAACACAGTGCCCACCAATACCGAGGGCAAATCGACTGTATCCGTAACGTCAGGGAATATTGTCTCGTGCAAAGCGGTCGCCACGTTCAATGGCGTGAATACATCCTCAGCAACGATGCGTTTTATCGCTGACAGCACCACGGAGAAGGTCTCGAAGATCACTGCCAGCAAAACAACGGATATCGTTGCAGGAAAAGACCTCGTCACGCTTCAGGCCACGATCACTGACGCGAACGACAATCCCGTTGCGAACGCGACGGTACACTGGGGTACCGATAGCAACGGGGGAGCGTTCCAGCCAGCCGACAGCAGCGTCACCGACAGCAATGGCTTAACCAGCGTGACTTACACAGACACCAAAGCCGGTGCAACGGTTGTCGGGGCAGGTATCAACAGCTCTCAGCAAACCTTAACGCTGAACGTTATTGGGGACGTTGAAACCGCCACGCTCGCAAATATCAAGGCCGATAAAACCCAGGCCGTCGCGGACAATACCGACACGGTGACCTGGTCGGTCACCGTGAAGGATGCGAACGGCAACATCCTGCCGTCAACGGCGATTAACTGGAGCAGCGACGATTCGGATCTGATCCTTACGGCCAGCAATAGCATCACGAATGAGCAGGGTATCGCGTCCATTTCAGGACATACGCTTAAAGCACGTGATGCGGTGGTGACGGCAACGGTACCGGGCAATAGCAAAACGCTGTCCGCCGCGAAAGTAACCTTTATTGGTGATGCGAAAACGGCAACGCTGCTTTCACTGACGGTGGACAAAACCACTGCGCTCGCTAACGGCTCGGATTCTGTTACCTACACCACTCAAATTGAGGATGTGAACCATAACAGCGTGCCTGGCGCCGCCATTAACTGGCAAACCACATTGAACAAGCTGTCAGGGTCAACAACCAATACCAATAGCTCAGGCGTCGCTACAGTGAAACTAAGCGGCAATGATATTGGCCTGGCTACAGTGACGGCATCGATCAATGCATCATCATTAGAAAATAGCCAGGTGAAGTTTATCAACACCATTGAAGATACATGGTATGTGACAACGGATTCATCAACCTATACTTCCGCGGAGATTAAAGGTTATTCGAGTTTAGGCTTTGTCACCGCTTCCCCCACCACCGGTCCCACACAGCTTGTTTGGGAGGCAAGCGGTAGCGCTGATGTCTCAACCCCCGTCACATTGATTGACGACAGCGGTAAGCAATATGAAGTCTACCTTAAAGGTTATCGTACATCGGCTTGTTCACAGCGCCCTCTTAACGCAGCTATAACGTGTAGCGTTGACGGTTACCGAGCCAGATTTACGTGGAGCCGTAGCGATAACCAGGACATTCCACCGGGCCATTACACTGGATTGATCCATTTCTTCGGAAAAGACTGGCACACCGCCTGGGCGTTTGAATATCGATTAACGATGGATTTAACCGTTAACTGATCGCCAATAAAAAGCGAGCCATAAGGCTCGCTTTTTATTACGTTAGCTATAATTAAAGATGAATAACTACCTCATTTTGCAGCGCTTTTAACACTACCCCCCACTCACTACCTGCCTGAGAACCGCCTTTTACTTCATGGATTTTCTGTATATTGCGCAGACAGATCGACCAGTTCCGCGCCTCCCCTTCACCTTTTAGGGTAATGGTGTTGCCATTGCGCGTCGCCTGCAGCGTAAAGATCGCCGAACCGTCCGCCGCGGGCACGTCGCATGCGGCCGTTGCGCCATCGTCCAGGTTAAACAGCTGGAAGGCCGTCCCCTCGTTCCACGCGTAGTCCGGCTTCTGGTTGTTGCTGCCCAGCGCCAGCAGCGTGTTGTCGCGCACGTAGACCGGCAGGCTCATGAAATCGTGCTGCTGCTTATGCCAGCGGCTGCCCTGAATTTCGTCGTTGTGCCACAGGTGCGTCCAGCGTCCTTCCGGCAGGTAGAACTGCACGTCGCCCGCCTCGGAGAACACCGGCGCGACCATCACCGCGTCCCCCAGCATGTACTGGCGGTCGAGGTAATCGCACGCCGGATCGTCCGGGAACTCCAGCATCATCGCGCGCAGCATCGGCGTGCCGAACTCGCGGGCCAGCGCCGCCTGACGGTACAGATACGGCATCAGCTGACATTTCAGCTGCGTAAAGTGGCGCACCACGTCGCAGGACTCATCATCGTACGCCCACGGCACGCGGTAGGATTTGCTGCCGTGCAGGCGGCTGTGGCTGGAGAACAGCCCGAACGCGCACCAGCGTTTGTAGACGTGCGCCGGGGCGGTGTTTTCGAATCCGCCGATATCGTGGCTCCAGAACCCGAAGCCGGACAGGCCAATCGACAGCCCACCGCGCAGGCTTTCGGCCATCGATTCGTAGTTGGCGTAGCAGTCGCCGCCCCAGTGCACCGGGAACTGCTGCGCACCCACGGACGCCGAGCGGGCAAACAGCACCGCCTCTTTTTCCCCCACCGTCTCTTTCAGCACGTTCCACACCAGCTCGTTATAGAGGTAGGCGTAGTGGTTGTGCATCTTCTGCGGATCGGACCCGTCGCACCACTGCACGTCCGTCGGGATACGCTCGCCGAAGTCGGTCTTGAAGCAGTCGACGCCGATGTCCACCAGGCCTTTCAGCTTGTCGGCATACCACTGGCACGCTTCCGGGTTGGTGAAGTCGTAAATCGCCAGCCCCGGCTGCCATTTGTCCCACTGCCACAGGGAGCCGTCCGGGCGCTTGAGCAGGTAGCCCTTCTCTTTCAGTTCCCGGAATACCGGTGACTTCTGGCCGATGTACGGGTTGATCCACACGCAGACCTTCAGCCCTTTCTCTTTCAGGCGGCGGATCATCCCTTCAGGGTCCGGGAAGGTCACCGGGTCCCACTCGAAGTCGCACCACTGGAAGGCCTTCATCCAGAAGCAGTCGAAGTGGAACACGTGCAGCGGCAGGTTGCGCTCGGCCATACCGTCGATAAAGCTGTTCACCGTCGCTTCATCGTAGTTAGTGGTGAACGAGGTGGTGAGCCACAGGCCGAACGACCACGCAGGCGGCAGCGCCGGACGCCCGGTGAAACGGGTATAGCGGTTTAATACCTCTTTCGGCGTTGGGCCGTCGATTACGAAGTACTCGAGATATTCGCCTTCAACGCTGAACTGCACTTTGGACACCTTCTCGGAGCCGACTTCAAACGAGACGTTCTCGGGGTGATTCACCAGCACGCCGTAGCCGCGGTTGGTCAGGTAGAACGGGATGTTTTTGTAGGACTGCTCGGTGCTGGTGCCGCCGTCGCGGTTCCAGGTTTCGACCGTCTGGCCGTTGCGCACCAGGGCGGTAAAGCGCTCGCCCAGACCGTAGACCGTTTCCCCCACGCCCAGATCCAGCCGTTCGAACACATAATTGCGGTCGGTATTGTTGTCCTGCACGTAGCCGTTGTTCTTCAGCTGGCTGCCGGTAATGCGCTGGCCGTTGCGCAGGAAGTCCAGCGCCCAGAACTCGCCTTTGGTAACGCGCACGCTGACGCTGCCGCTTTTCAGCTCGGCAAAATCGGCGTTGTTATCAATCTCTACCTTCACGTCTTTCAGAACGTTCAGCGGATAGTGCGGGCCGTTGTTCAGCGCGCCCTGGAAATGCTCGATGCGCACCCCGACAATCCCTTCCTGCGGGGCAAACAGGCGCACCGTGAACATCAACGTGTCGAGCTGCCAGGTGCGCTCGCGCACGTCGCGCGGTGCCACGTACACCACCAGGTCATTGCCCTGCTGCTCCACGTCGAACACCTGCACCGGATAGGTCACGTTAAGGCCCGGTTGAATGAGCCAGTTTCCATCACTGATTTTCATACTCTCGTCCTCTTAGTTCTGTAATTCTTTGCTGACCGGCAGGTTTTCAAACTCCTGCTGGTTGCGGCGCGCGCCCTGCGCCAGATCGCTCAGGATTTTGGTCAGGAAGGGCGTTTTCAGCGTGTAGTAGCGTTTGGCGATAATGGCGCTCAGCACGTAGCAGACCGCCGGGGCCAGGGTAAACAGGCCGATAATGATGCTGATGGTCGCGCTGTTCTGGGTTTTGGCCGCCGCGTCGTAGCCGCCGCCTGCCAGCATCCAGCCGATCATCGCCCCACCCAGCGCCAGACCCAGCTTCAGTACGAACAGCGTGCCCGCAAAGCTGATGCCGGTCAGGCGTTTGCCGTTGGTCCATTCGCCGTAGTCGACGGTATCGGACATCATTACCCACTGAATCGGCGTCACAAGCTGGTGCAGCACGCCGATGACGAAGATAAAGGCAAACATCACCACGGTGGCGTGCATCGGCACGAAGAACATCGCCACGCTGACCACCGCCAGCGCGGCGTTGGTCCACCAGAAAATGCTGACCTTGCACTTCCAGTCGGTGAGGGGTTTCGCCAGCGCGGAGCCGATCAGGTTGCCGACGCAGTAGGTGGTGAGGAACGCGACGAACACCTCCGGCGAGCCCATGATCCAGGTGCAGTAGTACATCATCGCGCCGCCGCGCACGCAGACGGCGAGGATATTGAGGATGGTGAGCACGCCGACGATGCGCCACTGGTCGTTTTGCCAGATGTCGCGCAGGTCTTCCCGCATGGAGGTGGTGCTCGGCGGCACCTGGATGCGCTCTTTGGTGGTAAAGAAGCAGAACGCCAGCATCAGGAACGCGACCACCGACAGCACGGCGATGCCGCCCTGGAAGCCGAACGCCTTATCGTCGCCGCCAATCAGGTTCACCAGGGGCATCATCAGCACCGTGGAGAGCATGCCGCCCGCGGTCGCCAGCACAAAGCGCCACGACTGAAGGGAGATACGCTGCGTCGGGTCGTTGGTGATCACGCCGCCCAGCGCGCAGTACGGGATATTGACCACGGTATAGAGCAGGGTCAGCAGGGTGTAGGTAACGGCGGCGTAAACCATTTTACCGTCGAGGCTGAGGTCCGGCGTGGTGTAGGCCAGCACGCAGACGATCCCGAACGGGATGGCACCAAACAAAATCCACGGACGGAACTTGCCCCAGCGGCTGCGGGTGCGGTCGGCAATCAGCCCCATGCACGGGTCGGAGATCGCATCCAGCGCGCGGGCCAGCAGGAACATGGTGCCGACAAACCCGGCGGGAATGCCGAAAATATCGGTGTAGAAAAACATCATGTACAACATGACGTTATCAAAAATGATGTGGCTGGCGGCGTCTCCCATGCCGTAGCCAATCTTCTCTTTAACTGACAATACTTCGCTCATCTTTTTTTATCCTTCACGCTGTAGGGGGCGCTGAGACCGGTTACAACGTTTTAAACCATCGTTTCAGGAGCGTGTATTGCGTTTTCTGGTTAGCAGATTACGTTTCTTGTTTTTTGTGATCGCGATAAATGTTGGAGAGCACAAAAGGCTAACCTGAGGATTTTCTTAGGAATTAGCTGAAACAGGGGGGTGCAGGTCAAAAGAGAGGTGAAAAAAGTGGTGTGGGGTATGTGGTAAATGTCTGAAAGTAGCTATAATGCGCCCCGCCTCCATGTAGCAATCGAGGCGCGGAAGATCGTCATCTCCGGTGAGGTGGCTGGACTTCAAATCCAGTTGGGGACGCCAGCGTTCCCGGGCAGGTTCGACTCCTGTGATCTTCCGCCAAAAGTTGTTCATAAGTATTAATAGATATAGCTAACTGCCTTAATCAATTCTGCTTTATCTTATCCAAAGGAATGGTTTATGAATGAACTCCCAGATCATAATGAGATGTTACTTTCAGCCCAACGAAATTTATCCTTTCTCCTTAAAACTTTTTATTTACATTTTTCACAAGATTGGGAATTAACTAAAACACCAGCAATAGATGAAACTGATGAACAGAGAATAAAAAGATTATTATTTGAAAAGGAAATATTTTTACAAACTGGATTAGTCATATTATTTAATTCTGCAGAAATTTATTTAAAATCCATAATTGCCGAGAAAAGTGTTTTCTTGTTATTAAAAGACCTCAAGGATTCCTATAAAAAACACTCCTTCTTCGACTGCTTAACAATTGATGCCGCAGATTTAAATAATGTAGCTTCCAGTATTTCAGGAGTTACATTCCCTCAAAGATTCAATGATACTTATGTTGCCCTACGTAAAGAACGTAATAAAGTAATACATCTTGGTAAAAGTAATAGCAAAGCTGTAATAAAAGACTTTCTTTCCGCGTTTTTAACTCTACAAGAAGAAATCAATAAAGTTAGCCTGCTCAAACTTTCGGAGGGTTTATTCAGTCACGATGGGCTCGAAATTGAAGGGATCCTAGCTTCTGCACAAGGCTACTCTAATAATATTATTGATATTTATAAAACTTTCTTTCCACTTGACGAAATCTTGAAAGAGATTTATAAACTCGATAGTAAACCTAAAATGTGGATACAGTGTAGTTCCTGTCATAGTACCTCTTCCACATTAGCAGTAATATCAAAAGCTAAAGCTGTTTGTCTTGCATGTGGGTATAAAAAAGGAGTTATGTAATGGAGAATTTAAAATTAATACCTTTTTCCAAAATTAATTTTTCAGATCCGTTTTTCGATAGTCTGAAATCAGACTATGCAATAGGATTTGTTGAATGGTTCCAAAAAAAATGCTTAACCCCTGAAAAAGATAAAGCATATGTTCTCTTCGATGAGAATGAGAATATAGATGGCTTCATGTATCTGAAATTAGAAGATGGGGTTATTGATGATACTTCTCCTAATATACCCGCTGGACATCATTTAAAAATCGGAACGTTTAAATTTAATACAAAAGGTACTTTACGCGGCCAGCGTTTTTTGAAGAAAATATTCGACCATGCGTTAAAAGAAAAAGTAAATGATATTTATGTCACTATCTTTGATAAACATGATTACCTTATTAAATTATTCTTGAAGTACGGATTTGTAAAGTATGGGCTCAAACATTCCGAAAATGGAACAGAAAATGTTTTACTTCGGGAGATGAGTGCAGATCATTTAACAGGAGATTTACTTTCTGATTACCCATATATAAATAACAGAAATAATGAAAACAAATATCTATTATCTATATATCCCACTTTTCACACACGTCTTTTCCCAGACTCAAAACTCGTAAATGAGGCACCAGATGTCATTGCAGATGTTTCTTATGCTAATAGTATTAGAAAAATATATATCTGTGCAATGAGTGATGTAACAAAAATGAAGCCTCATGACATTATTATTATTTATCGCACATCTGATAATCAGGGCCCTGCATATTACCGTTCGGTTGTCACTTCTTTATGTGTTGTCGAAAGTGTAAAAACAATCAGCTCATTTTTAAATGAAAAAGAATTCCTCAATCATTGTTTAAAATATAGCGTATTTACTGAATCAGAATTGAAATCATTCTTTAAAACTAAAAAATACCCTTATATCATAACTTTCACTTATAATTTAGCTCTGCCAAAACGAGTAAATCGTGCTAAACTTATCGAAGAGGTAGGCCTGAATCCTAAGGACTACTGGGGCGTAATGAAGTTAACAGATAGACAATTCGAAATGATAGTTGAGTTAGGCGGAACAGATGAAAGTATTATTGTCAATTAAGCCAGAATTTGTGGAAAAAATTCTTGATGGGACAAAAAAATTTGAGTTCCGTAAAGGTATTTTCAAAAACGACGATGTTAAATCTGTTGTAATATACGCAACTATGCCTGTTGGTATGATTATTGGTGAATTTGACATTAAAAACATTATTGAAGATGAACCATTAAAGTTATGGAACAAAACTAGACATCAAGCGGGCATAAGTAAAAGTTTTTTTGATTCATATTTTGATAACAGAAAGAAAGCTTTTGCTATTGAAATTGGTGACATTCGCGTATATGAAGCTCCTATAAAACTGAGTTCTATGGGCATCAGTGCACCTCAGTCGTATCGATACTTAAATTAATCTAATTTTTTGGCTCAATACCGATTTTTTCTAATTCTTTTCGTCCTAAGGTTTTGAGCCAATTCCCCAAACTCATCCCTTCAGCCTTCGCCGCAGCCTCAAACTGCGCCTTCAACTCTGGCGTAATACGAATCTGAAAAGTCGGTGCTTTTCCGGAAGTTGATTTGTTAGGGTCGCGTTTAGCTGTTGACATGTACGTACCTACAGGAGCAAGATAACTTCATTGAGGTACGTACCTTAACATACGACAACCTCAGATTGAAACGCCCTCGCCAGGTACTCGCAATACCGGACGAGAGCTAACCTCACCAACTATCAAGGAGTTGATTATGGCTGATTCGCATTCTAACCCAGACACCGACCAATCCGGAACCGAGCGTTCGTTAATTGTGGGATACCGCCCGAATGTTTTCGACAAATCCACGCCGAAAATTATCCTTTCCGGCAAGTGGCTGCGCGCAGCGGGCTTTGATACCGGACAGCAGGTCACGATAAAAGTCATGAAAGGATGCATCGTTTTGGTGGCATATAACGAGCAGGAGCAGCGGTTGCAGGACGATTATAAACGGACGAAGGCAAAGCTTATTGAGATAGAGAACGCGCTTGCGGCGATCCAAACTTCGCGTCCTGGAAAGCGCCTCGCAAAATCAAATACAAACCACCTGGCTTAGCGGCTGTTTCTGGCATACTACGAGCTTACAGGCATCAACCTTATGACGCGGAGGCAGCATGACATATGAAGAATTAATTAATTCACCAGCCGGTGAGTTCGTCATGTTTGCCAGTAAGGATGGAAAAGTTCGCATTGAATGCCGCTTCGAAAGCGATACGTTGTGGCTCTCACAGGCTACGATCTGTGAGTTATAGGGTAAAGCCAAAGCAACGATCAGCGGGCATATCAAAAACATTTTTGATGAGGGTGAGCTGGTCGAAAATTCAGTTGTTCGGTTTTACCGAACAACTGCCCGCGATGGTAAAGTATATAACGTTCAATATTTTAGCCTGCCCGTGATTCTCGCTATCGGCTATCGCGTCCGCTCCGCGCGAGGTACACAGTTCCGCCAGTGGGCCACCCAAACGCTGCAGGAATATCTGGTCAAAGGCTTCGTTATGGACGACGAGCGGCTGAAAAATCCACCTGTTGGATCATCCGCCGTACCTGACTATTTCGATGAAATGCTGGAACGCATTCGCGATATACGGGCCAGCGAACGCCGGGTCTATCTCCGCGTGAGGGAGATTTTTGCATTAGCCGCTGATTATCAGCCGTCGCTCAAAGAAACCACGCAGTTCTTCCAGACCATCCAGAATAAACTGCATTATGCCTGCACGGGACACACCGCTGCTGAGTTGATTCACCAGCGTGCGGACGCCTCTCAACCCCATATGGGGCTGACCAGCGATAAAGGCGAAGAAGTCCGTAAAACGATGTCACCACTGAAAAAAATTATCTGTCTCAGGATGAGGTGAGCGAGCTTAATCGCGTCGTTAATATGTGGCTCGATTTTGCCGAAGATCAGGCCAAACGCCGCAAGCAGGTATTTTTACGAGACTGGCAAACCAAACTCGATCAGTTCCTGCAATTTAACGACCGGGACGTTTTAGAAGGGGCAGGCAAAATCAGCAAGAAAGCGGCCGATGAAAAGGCGTGCTCAGAATACATTGAGTTTGAAAAAAAGCAGCGCCTGCTGAAAGAAGCCGAAGGTGAGAAAGATATCATCGGCTTATTAAAATGGGATAAGCAGGCTAAGCGCTAATCCCGATTCAACCGCATATGCAACAACGGAAACGGATTCCCCTGCCCGTCCAGTTCCGAGCGTCCGACCTGCTCAAACCCCATATGGCGATAAAACGCGACGCCCTGCGGGTTCTGCTCATTCACGTCCACTTCGTTCGCGCCGAACGCTGCGATGGCGTGGTTCAGCAGCAATTTCCCGACGCCCTTCCCGCGACTCGCGTCGTCAACAAACAGCATTTCAATGCGGTTTTCATCCACGCCTAAAAAGCCGTGAATAACGCCTGCATCATCATCGCGGGCCATCACGACCTTGAGGTTAGGCAGATAGGCGTTAAGCAATAACGGGCGCAGCGCCGCGATATCGCTTTCCTGTAAAAAGTGGTGGGTGGCGCGGACGGAGGATTCCCAGATCGCGACCAGACGTTCGAAGTGTGAGGGGAGTGCGGTTTCGATTTTCATGGGGGGATCATGATTGGAAAACCGAATTATTTCAAGCCACGCTTTGCGGTCTGTTCCCCCTCACCCTGGCCCTCTCCCTCAGGGAGAGGGAACCGATTGTGCTAAACCCTAATCTCCATCACCGCGTACACCCCGTCCTTCGGCACCACCACGGTGACGTTTTCCACCGGCACGCCCGCCGCGAGGTGGATATCCTGCAGCTGCTGTAACGTCCTCGGGTAAATATCCTCCCAGCCGATCCCCCGCAGCACAAAGTCAATTTGCGGGCTGCTGGTCAGCATATTCGATACAATCACCGCGCCGCCGGGCTTGACCAGCCGCAGCGCGCGCTGGAGAAAAACCACCGCATCGGTATCATTGAAGTATTCGAAGATCCCCAGCGCGTCGACCAGTTCGGCCTGATGCTCGCCCAGCTCCAGCAGCAGATCCTCGTTACGCACCAGCGTATGGAGCAGGTCGCGTCTGAGGAGGGTTAGCTGTTCGCCCACCACAATCCCTTCCTGCGCCGCCATGGTTTCGGCCCAGCTCAGGGCGACGGCATCTTTATCGACCAGCGTGAGATACACCTGCTGACCATCAAGTTTGGCATTGCGGAGCGCCTCCAGCACCGGGATGGCGGCCCCGCTCGCCAGGCTGACCCAGTTATTTTCGCTTTCGTTGTGAATGTACTTCTCCACCAGCGCGGCCAGCACGCGGGCGCGGGAGCGTACGCCGATGGCATCATTGGCGTGAATAAACCACTGGCGGCTGTCGCTGTCCATTTTCGTCCCTTCGGGAAGACGCTCTTCCAGCGGATTTTGCACCACAAAAAGTGCAAGCGCAGAGGGAACCAGCCGGGTTCGCCACGCGGTGAGCGCCGGACGGTTGCGAAAGGCTTGTTCGGAATAGCGGTTCTGCGGGACAAGCACCGCTTGGCCGCCCTCTTCCCATTCAACAAAAGGAGGGCGGAGCGCCGGATCGGCTTTCAGTCCCCGATCGATGGCATGTATCTCCCGGACGGTATCGCCTTTCATCGGCCACCGATCGCTGACGTCGGGAAAGGACGCACTGAAAATCGTCATATTTTCCGGTGCATCGCCGCGAAAAGGCTGCCAGTTCATGTCGTCTTCCCTCCGTTAGGCTTTTAACGGAAGTCTATCCAGGCGAGCCAGTAAAACCCTACGAAGAAAGCACGATCTTCACTGCTTCACCCACACCAGCTGGTCAACCTGGAAGCCCAGACCGCGCGCGGTGTTCAGGTAATCCTGTTTCACCGCATCCGGGATGGTTGGCGTGCGCGACAGGATCCACAGGTAGTCGCGGTTCGGGCCGCTGACCAGCGCGTACTGGTACTTATCGTCCAGTTTGATCACGTTATACCCGCCGTAGAACGGGCCGAAGAAGGACACCTTCAGCGCGGCCGTGGTCGGTTCGCCGGTAAAGTAGGCTTTACCCTCGCTCTCATTCCACTTGTTCTTCACCGGGTCGTAGCCGCGGTTAAGTACGCTGATGCCGCCGTCGCTGCGCGTGCCGTAGGTGGCGGTAACCTGCTCCAGGCCGCGTTCAAAGCGGTTTTCCAGGCGAGCGACTTCGTACCATTTGCCAAGATAGCGGCTGGCGTCAAAACCGGAAATGGGCTGCACGCCCTTCGGTGGGGTGGGGGATTTACAGGCTACCAGCGTCAGGGCAATGGCAACACCGGTCACAACAGGCCATAGCTTCATGAGAATTCCTTTCATTTGCACGGTTGGAAATTAAGTGTAGTGCACCGCGGCGGCGCTTCATCCCGTCCGCGAAAATTCGTAGTATATTGAGAGTATTCCTCAACTCTGGACACGGACATGGCTTACTCCATCGGCGAATTCGCCAGACTCAGCGGGATCACCGCCACCACGCTGCGGGCCTGGCAGCGGCGCTACGGCTTACTCAAGCCTCAGCGCACGGAGGGCGGTCACCGCCAGTACAGCGATGAGGACGTCCAGCAGGCGCTAAAAATCCTCGACTGGGTAAAAAAAGGCGTCCCGATTGGCCAGGTCAAACCGCTGCTGGAGCGCCCTACGTCGCGCCTGACCAACAACTGGCTTACGCTGCAGCAGACCATGTTACAGCGCCTGCAGGACGGCAAAATCGAGTCCCTGCGCCAGATGATTTACGACGCAGGACGCGAGTACCCCAGACCAGAGCTGGTCGCGAACGTGCTGCGTCCGCTGCGCAGCCAGATATCGGCAAACGTCGCCGCCGCCATGACCCTGCGCGAGATCCTCGACGGCATCATCATCGCCTACACCTCGTTTTGCCTGGAAGGCGATAAAAAAGCGCCAGGCGACAACATCCTGCTCAGCGGCTGGTACCTGAATGACCCGTGCGAAGTCTGGCTCGAAGCCTTAACCCGCACCGGGCAAGGCCACCGTATCGATATTTTGCCCACGCCGCCCGCCACGCTGGCTCCGGAGATTTTCCCGGACCGCCGCTGGCTTCTGGTCACGCGCGGTAAACTCACCGCCGCGCGCAAAAAGCAGATCGAGCAGTGGCAGCAGCAGGTATCGCTTGAAGTGATTATCCTCTAATCATTTTCTCCTGCGGGAATCTTCACGAAAAGTTGAATATTTTCCCGCGCCACAAATGCTAACGTTTTCCTGTGACCGACAACTCCACAGGAAAACACAATGAAAAAAACTGCCTCTCTGCTGATGCTGACCACCCTGGCCTTTGCCCCTGCCGCCTTTAGCGCCCCTGCCGGCACGCTGAGCGTACACATTCTTGACCAGCAAACCGGGATGCCGCCATCGGACGTTACCGTCACGCTGGAAAAACAGCAGCAGGACAAATGGACCCCGATTGCCAGCGGCAAAACCGACCATGATGGCCGCATCAAATCGCTTTATCCGCAGGATCAGGATATGCAGCCCGGCGTCTATAAAGTGACCTTTAAAACCGCAGATTACTTCCACGGGAAGAAGCTGGACTCCTTCTTCCCGGAGATCCCGGTACTGTTCACCGTAACCCGCACCAACGAAAAGCTGCACATCCCTCTCCTGCTGAGCCAGTACGGTTATTCAACTTACAAAGGCAGTTAACCAACGTTGATTTTAAAGGGAAATAAAAAATAGTTCTGCTAATACTTGGACAAATTAGTCATGTTGTGTAAGTTTTAAAGAGAAGAACGGGAGGACCACACCATGACAACAAAACCTGTGCTCGGTATTAGCGGATGTTTGACCGGGTCTGCCGTTCGCTTCGACGGCGGACACAAGCGTATGGGCTTTGTCATGGATGAACTGGCCCAGTGGGTGAGTTTCAGGCCCGTCTGCCCGGAAATGGCGATTGGCCTGCCAACGCCACGCCCGGCCATACGCCTGACGCTGACGGACAGCGGCGAAACGCAGCTCCGCTTCAGCAAGCCGCCCCATGATGATATTACGCAGAAAATGGCCGACTTTACGGCGGACTATCTGCCAAAAATCGGCGATCTGTCGGGATTTATCGTCTGCGCGAAATCGCCAAGCTGCGGCATGGAACGCGTGCGGCTGTATGATGAAAACGGCAACCGGGGCCGCAAGGAGGGTGTCGGGCTGTTCACCGCCGCCCTGCTTGAAACCTACCCGTGGCTGCCCGTGGAGGAAGACGGTCGGCTGCACGACCCGGTGCTGCGGGAAAACTTTATCGAGCGGGTATTTGCCCTGCACGAGCTGAACACGCTGCGTGATCAAGGCCTGACGCGCCGCGCGCTGCTGGATTTCCACAGCCGCTATAAATTGCAGCTGCTGGCGCACCATCAGGCGGGCTACCGCGAGATCGGCCCGTTCGTTGCGTCGCTGCATGAATGGGAAGATCTGGACGCCTTCTTCGTGGCGTACCGCGAAAAGCTGATGACGATCCTGAAAAAGCCCGCTTCGCGGAAAAACCATACCAACGTGCTAATGCATATTCAGGGCTATTTCCGTAACCAGCTGAACAGCCGCCAGCGCGTCGAACTGCGCGATGTGATCCTGCACTACCGCGACGGGCTGCTGCCCATCCTCGCCCCGCTGACGCTGCTGAAACACTATATGGCCGAATACCCTGACCGGTATCTGATGACGCAAAACTACTTTGATCCCTATCCTGATGATTTGGGTCTGCGTCTGGCAGTAACCTGACGATAAAAATGCGAAGGCCCGTTTGACCCATAGAGGCCCAAAGCAGTACCCCGTTTAGACGACATCCTCACTGTCGTCTCTTTTTTGCATTCCACGCAAAATACTGTAATTATTTACAGGTAAGTAACGCAAAAAAGGGACTGCCTGTGATCACCACCCTGCACATTCAAAACTACCGCTCGATACGCGAAATGTCGCTGGAGCTGGAACAGCTCAACATCGTCTTTGGCCCAAACGGCACCGGAAAATCAAATATCTACAAAGCGATCCACCTGATGCACAGCGCCGCGCAGGGGCAGTTTTCGCAGGCACTGGCGAACGAGGGTGGGATTTTAAAAGTGTTCTGGGCAGGCAAAACCCGCAGCGACCAGCTGCGGCGGATGAATTTGGCCGTGGAAACAGAAACCTACGAATACGAGCTGCAGGTAGGCTTTGTCGAAAAACTGCCTTACCCCTCACAGTTTCAACTCGATCCGGTGATCAAAGAAGAGTCCATCTGGCTGAGTGGTCAATACCGCCGCCCGTCGTCACAGCTGATGAAGCGTAAAAATCAGGCCGTATTTCTGAATAACGTACATCACGAGAAAGTCACCCACAGCGGCACGCTGTATGAGAATGAATCGGTGTTTGGCCAGCTCGGCGAGCCGCATCTCTACCCGGAAGTGTCGCAGATGCGCGAGTCGCTGCGTAACTGGCGATTTTATCATGAGTTTTCCGTCTCATCCGGCTCGGCGATGCGGGCTCCGCAGGTCGGTTTCCGCTCCCCGGTGCTGGCCAGCGACGGCGCAAACCTGGCGGCGGCGTTTCAGACCATCGTGGAAATTGGCGACGAGCTGCTGCTGATGCGCATCCTTGATCAGGCTTTCCCCGGCTGCGTGTTTTACAGCGACAACACCGGCGGGCGTTTTCGCATGATGATGCAGCGCGAGGGGCTGAGCAGACCGCTGGAACCGGCGGAGTTTTCCGACGGCACCCTGCGCTTTCTGTGCCTGGCGGTCGCGCTGTTAAGCCCGCGCCCGCCGGCGTTTATCGCCCTCAACGAACCGGAAAACAGCCTGCACCCGCAGATGCTGCCCGCGCTGGCGAGCTTAATCGCAGAGGCCAGCCGCTACTCGCAGATCTGGCTGACCAGCCACTCGCCGGAGCTGGCGAATTTAATTGAGAAACAGCGATCGTTTTCGCTGTATCAGCTGTCGATGGTGGAAGGGGAAACGAAGGTGGAGAGGCTGGGGTAAACGCCGGGTGGCGCTGCGCTTACCCGGCCTACGAATGAGTCCGAAAGGTCTTCCGCCACTCCGCCGGACTCACCCCAAAACGCGCCTTAAACTGCTGTCGCCAGGTGACGGCGGAATTAAACCCCACCAGCTCAGCCACGCGCTCAATCGGCATATTTCCGGCTTCAAGCAGGATCTGGCTGCGCCGCAGGCGCTCGGCGGTAAGCCAGTCGGCAACGCTCATCCCCGTGGCTTTAATAAAATGACGCGTCAGGGTGCGGCGGCTCATCGAAACCACGTCCGCCAGCGAGTCAAGGCTATGCGGTTCGGTGATGTGCTGCTGTAGATAGTCGATAAGGCAATTGATACGTGCATCGCGGGTGTCATTCGGAACAGGCTGAGCAATAAACTGCGCCTGACCGCCCTCGCGGTGCGGCGGCACAATCATCCGCCGGGCAATCTGGTTGGCGACCACGCTGCCAAAGCGCTGGCGAATGATATACAGGCAGCAGTCCAGCGCGGCAGCGGTTCCGGCAGAGGTGATGATATTGCCGTCATCCACGTAGAGGGCATTGATATCCAACTGGACGTGCGGGAAGAGCGACTGGAACTGATTTTCGAACTCCCAGTGGGTGGCAGCGCGCTTGCCGTCGAGAATGCCCGCATAGCCCAGCACAAACGACCCCAGACACAACCCGACGATTTCAGCGCCATTGTCTCTCGCCTTCACCAGGCTATCGATCAACGTCTGGGGCGGGCGTTCCAGGACGTGCTGCCAGTAGGGCACGACAACAATATCAGCCTGCTCAATGGTGGAGTAATCCTGCGTAGCATTGAGCGAAAAACCGTCTCTTGATGTCAGAAACCCTGGTTTTTCAGCGCAAATCGTGACATTAAAGCGCTTTTCGCCCGATACCGTATCGCCAAACAAAATGCAGGGAACGGAGTAGTGGAACGGGCTAAACCCGTCCACCGCGACAATGGCAACATGTAATAGTGACATCACCCTCTCCTTCCCTCTGTGGTGCTCAGAATATAACGCTTTCACCATCCTGGGGAATGCTCAACGCATAACTAAACTGGTTGGCTTCGGCGTATTCACGCAGCGCGCGGCGGGTCAGTAGACAGTGGTTGATGGCCTCCATATGGGTCGCCACAATCTGCGCCTCAGGCAACAGAAAATGCACGTTCAGCACATCCTGCTCGCCCATGATAATGGGGCCAAAACCAATCACATGCGCGTAACCGGCGTTCAACACCACGACATCCGGCTGGTGTTTTTGCATGTCGGTCGCCACCTCTTCACGCCAGATGGTATCCCCGGCGATATAAAGCGTCTTTTCGTCAGGATGACGGAAGACGACGCCGCAGGCCTCGCCCAGGCGCTCCGCCAGGTCCGGCACGGCATAAGCGCGATCGGTTCCGTGCTGGCCGCCGTGGGTTTTCACGATGCTTACGTCATCAAATGCGGTCTCTTCGGTCATCACCGTCAGGTGGGTAAATCCCTGGCTGCGCAGCAGCGCGGCGTCGCTGTCGTTTTGTACATAAATCGGTTTGTCTTTGGCGATCAGCGCAATGGCGGTTTGATCCCAATGATCGTCGTGCGTGTGGGTGACAATCACCGCGTCGGCATCGAGCAGCGTAGTAACCTCAACAGGCAGGTCAACGGTCGGGTTACGAATATCTGCATGCGCCGTGCCCGGGAAACCGGGGTAAGCCCCTTTCGGCGCGAGCATGGGGTCAACTAAAAAACGTTTTCCCGCGTAGGTAATCAGCTGAGTGGCATTGCGAATCTGAGTAATGTTCATGGGCTATCCTCCGGTGGGTGTGATAAGGAGAATAGCCCGTGACCACGCGTTACGATGTGGGCTAAAGGGCGATGATCGATGGAATTGGGCCAAACTTACCAGCCTGGCACCGCGCCGCCGTTGAAGATCGTTTCGGCCGCTTTTGCTACCTCAGGCGACTGATACGACTGTATGAATTCCTTCACGTTTTCCGCATCTTTCTTGTCTTCACGCGTCACGACAATGTTCACATACGGCGAGTTTTTATCTTCAATGAAGACGCTGTCATGAACCGGCGACAGGCCGGTTTGCTGGAGGTAGGTGGTACTAATAATGGCGACATCCACCTTCGGATCGTCCAGCACGCGCGGCAGCTGCGCGCCTTCCAGCTCCATAATCTTCAGATTTTTAGGGTTTGCGGTGATATCCAGCGCCGTCGGCAGCAGGCCAACGTCCGGCTTAAGGGCAATCAGCTTCTCTTTTTGCAGCAGCAGCAGCGCGCGACCGAGGTTGGTTGGGTCGTTAGGAATGGCAATCGTTGCGCCGTCTTTCAGTTCATTCACCGATTTAATCTTGCGGGAATAGCCAGCCATCGGGAAGACGAAGGTGTTTGCAACGGCAACCAGCTTGTAGCCGTGCGCCTTGTTATCTTCTGCGAGGAACGGGCGGTGCTGGAAGACGTTGGCATCCAGCTCTCCCTGGTTAGTGGCATCGTTGGGCAGCAGCGATCCGCTAAAGCCCACCAGCTCCACGTCCAGACCGTATTTCTCTTTTGCCACCTTTTTAGCAACCTCCGCCACGTCCTGCTCGGCACCGTTAATCACGCCGACCTTAATGTGTTTGGCATCATTGCTACTTTGGTCACAGCCCGCGAGCAGCAGGCCAGTCAGGAGAAGCGCACCCAGTCGAAGTTTCACGAGACAGTTCCTTTTGTTAAACGTTTTGAAGACTATATCGACAACGCGACGGCGCGCTAAAAAACGAAAAGGAATCAATAAGAAGGATAAGTTATATGCGGCCTATTGCCGGATGACGCTGCGCTTACCCGGCCTACGCGCGGAGGTGTTGTAGGCCCGGTAAGCAAAGCGCCACCGGGCGATGGGTATCAGGCTGCGGTAGTCCAGTCCTCTACCCTAAGGTCTTGCACCATCCCAAATGCGCGATCGTTGGTGACGATCGTCGTACCCCGGCTGATGGCATGCGCAGCGATCAACTGGTCGAGATCGCCCATCACCTTCCCTTTCTTTTCCATCACTGCACGAAGCTCGCCGTAGGCGGCTGCGGCTTCACTGTCCCAGTCACAAATGGTGATAGTTTTTAGAAATTCCACTATGGTTTTGTGCAGTCGGTTGTTTTGCTTTTTGGCTACGCCATAAAGTAATTCAGCCTCCGTTACGCTTGAAATACACATTTTTTCAGGCGCGATACGCGAATATTGATTTAGAACCTCGGGGTGTTGCCTCACAAGATGGCTTACGATGTTTGTGTCCAGCATATGCAGCATGTTCTACAGCCCTTCCAGAGGATCTCGTGTCGAATAGCTCTGATTACGCTCCTCTTTGCTCAGAAACGAATCCGGCACATGCGTTTGTTTGAGCAAACGCAAAAAGTTATCCCTGTGTCGCTCTTTCTCCGATCTTGCCGTCAAAACAACATTCCCCTCGTCATCCCGCCGGATGTAAACGCTCTCCGTATCAAACGCAAACTCAGCAGGCAGAACAACAGCCTGCTTTCGCCCTTTTTTGATCAGTTTTGCTGTTCGCTCCATTGTAACCTCTGTTGTTTTATTGAACTGGCCAGAGCATGCGCCACGACGAGAAGGCATGACAACGTCGACGCTTCAATTTCAGAAAGCGACTCGCAAAAAATAACCGAACCGCTAACCTCACGCCTGCCGACGCAGCGGCGCTTCCCGTAAAAACCACGACAGCGCAAACGCCAGCACCATAATCCCTGCCGCCAGCAGGAATACCGCATGAATGGCCGAGCCGAACGCATCAAGGTAGTCCAGCCTCAGGGCGTCTGGCAGATGATGAATGGCGGTCGGGTTCAGCTCGCGCGGCAGTTCCGCGCCTTCCGGAAGGCTTTCCATCAGCCCCGATTGCAGAATATTCGTGAACACCGCGCCAAACAGCGCAACGCCGATGGCCCCACCGATGGAGCGGAAGAGCGTGACGCCAGAGGTGGCTACGCCGTACCGATCCGCCGACACGCTGTTTTGCACCGCCAGCACCAGCACCTGCATCACCAGTCCCAGCCCCATGCCCAGCACGCTGGTGAACAGATAAAGCTGCCAGGTTGGCGACGTGATTGAAATGCGCGTCAGTAAAAACATCCCCACCACGCCGAGCAGCGTGCCGAGGATCGGGAACAGGCGATATTTCCCGGTACGGCTGATGATCCGCCCGCTGATAATCGAGGTCAGCAGCAGCCCGCCCATCAGCGGAATGAGCTGCAAACCGGCCTGCGTTGGCGTGGCGTCTTTCACCACCTGCAGGTACAGCGGCAGGAAGGTCACTGAGCCAAACAGCGACATACCGATGATAAAGCCAATCAGGCTGCAGAGCAGGAAGCTGCGGTCGCGGAACAGCGACAGCGGAATAATCGGCTCCCACGCCAGCCGCTCCTCATAGATAAACCCGGCAATGCCCGTCAGGCCAAAGGCCAGAATGCACCACAGCTGCGGGTCGCTCCATGGGCGAACGGTGCCGCCTTCGGTGGTAAACAGGATGATGCACAGCAGCGCCATGCTGAGGTAAATCGCCCCCAGATAGTCTATCTCGTGCCTGCTGCGCCGCGCGCTGCCGTGAAATACCGCGCCTATTACCAGCAGCGCAAACAGCCCCAGCGGCAGGTTGATGTAGAAAATCCAGCGCCAGGAGGCGTGCTGGACGATAAACCCGCCGATCAGCGGCCCAATGACCGTCGCCAGGCCAAACACGCCGCCAAACAGCCCCTGATAGCGCCCGCGATCGGCAGGCGGGATCACGTCCGCCACGGCGGCCATGCTGATCACCATCAGGCCGCCGCCGCCCAGCCCCTGCAGGGCGCGCATCAGCACCAGCTGGGTCATGTTCTGCGCCAACCCGCACAGCGCGGAGCCCACGAGGAACAGCACTATGGCGATTTGCAGGACAATTTTGCGGCCAAACAGATCGCCGAATTTACCGTACAGCGGCACCACGATGGTAGAGCTGAGGATATAGGCCGTCACTACCCAGGAGAGCTTATCCAGGCCGCCCAGCTCACCGACAATGGTAGGCAGTGCCGTAGAGACGATGGTTTGATCAAGCGCAGAAAGCAGCATCACCAGCAGTAGCGCGCTGAACAGCAGCTTAATCGACGGCGCTTTTTGCGCGGGTGGGTTCATGACGTCGGATTCCATAAGAGATCGCTTGAAATTAATTAATCGCATAATTAATATTTGTGGAAGTGATGAATAAGATCAAGAGGCACCGTGGTCATGCCAGCATTAAAAGACAATTCTGAACCGCGCCGCCCCGGCCGCCCTCGCGGGGGTAAACGCGTCACCGCCAGCCGCGAACAGCTGCTGGATATCGCCCTGAACCTCTTTTCCCGTCAGGGGATCGCCAATACCTCACTCAACGCCATTGCCAAAGAGGCGGGCGTCACGCCCGCAATGCTGCACTATTACTTCAACTCCCGAGAGCAACTGCTGGATGCGATGATTGAGGAGCGTTTCCTGCCGTTACGCGAGCGGATCGGGACGATTTTCGCCGATAACCGGGATTCGCCGGTGAACGCCCTGACGGAAATGGTTAACGTGCTGGCCGAACTGGCGGAACAGTATCCCTGGTTTGCACCGCTGTGGATGCAGGAGGTGATTGGCGAAATGCCGGTACTGCGCACCCATCTTCAGGCGCGGTTTGGTGACGAGAAGTATCAGGCGACGCTTGCCACCCTCAAACGCTGGCAGCAGGAAGGGAAGCTGAATCAGGCGCTGGCACCGGAGCTGCTGTTTACCACCTTGCTGAGCCTGGTGCTGGTGCCGTTCTCACGCATGCGCAATGACGAGAGGCTAAAATCCCTCTCGCCGGAAATCATTGTCCGTCATGCGCTTGCCGTAATCGGCACCGGGATCGGCGGTTAAAGCGTCTTTGCCAGATAGTGGCGCTGCATGCCCGCATAGGGGTAATCCTGCAGCGACATCTGCAGCCGGTAGCCCTGTTTTTCATAGAACGGGCGTGCCTGGAAGCTGACCGTATCCACCAGCGCGTGCTTGCAGCCCTGGCGTCGGGCTTCCTCTTCTGCCGTTTTGATGAGCTTGCTGCCCACGCCGGTTCCCCGTACGGTGTCGCTCACCCAGAGATAGTCAATATTAAGCCAGTCACCTTTGCGCACGCCGATTAATCCGCCCAGCATGGCGCCATTATCGTCACGTACGTAAACGCCAATGTCGCCACTAAAGTTCGCCATATCTAAAAACTGGGCGTTGTAAGCTCTTAATCCCACAAATAACTCTTCTTTCTCTTCGGGTGTGACTTTTTTAGTAATGCTCAACTGCATATTGTTCTCCTTATTTTCAGCGCAATCTGAATATCTCACAGCTTAACCTTCATAAAAACTCCTTATTTCCTCCATTGTTTAATCCAGGAAATATTCATTCAATATGTAAATAAAAAAAGCCTTTCCAATACGCACCTAAAACGTATAATGAGAACGATCATTCTCACTTTTACACGGTAGCCGACGATGAGCACAAAGCTGGAAGAACGACAAAAATTGCGCCAGGACGAGATCATCACCGCCGCGCGCCGCTGCTTTCGCGCCAGCGGGTTTCACGCCGCCAGCATGTCGCAGATTGCCAGCGAGGCGAAGCTCAGCGTCGGACAAATTTACCGTTATTTCAGCAACAAAGACGCGATTATCGAAGAGATGATCCGCCGCATCATCGACTCGCGCATCGAGGAGATGCAGGGCAAAACGCTGGTTGAAGGGATGCCGCAGGCCCTCGCCTGGCGGCAAACGCTCAACGAGGATGACGATGCGCTGATGCTGGAAATGTCCGCCGAGGCCACGCGTAATCCTCAGGTTGCCGCCATGCTGATCGAAGCCGAATCGCGCATGTTTACCAACGCCTGCGAGCACCTGAAAAAGCAGTTCCCCCACCTGAGCGATGAGCATATTCGCTGCTGCGTGGAGATTACCGCCGTGATGATCGAAGGAACGATTTACCGCCGACTCGCGCCGTTAAAAGTACCGTCAGAACAATTAGAACCTCTTTATCAGGATATTTTAAATATGCTTTTCTCTGCGAAGTAATCGCATATGAATAATTAGCGGGAATACGTAATTCCCCTTTTTTACATTTCTGGCTCAGCCAGAGATGCGGTATCGCTGTGCCTTTAAATAGCCCTCCTCCCTGTTAAGCGATTAACAGGGCAGGCATCGTTCACCCTGGAAAAAGATTATGAAAACCATAACAACCTCCATCGCGGCATTACTCCTCCTGGCAGGGTGCGATAATGCGCAAACATCTGCTCCCCGGCATCCTCTTCCGGATGTGGGGATTGTCACGCTCATGAGCCAGCCTGTTTCCGTCGTCAGCGAGCTGACGGGCCGCACCACCGCCGCCATGAGCGCCGAAGTGCGCCCGCAGGTAGGCGGCATTATCCAGAAGCGGCTGTTCACCGAAGGCGATACGGTCAAGGCCGGACAGGCGCTGTATCAAATTGACCCTTCCAGCTACCGCGCCGCCTACGATGAAGCCGCCGCGGCGCTGAAGCAGGCGCAGGCGCTGGTGCAGGCCGACTGCCAGAAGGCCCAGCGCTATGCGCAGCTGGTGAAAGATGACGGCGTGTCGCGTCAGGACGCAGAGGATGCGAAGTCCACCTGCGCACAGGACAAGGCCAGCGTCGAGTCAAAGAAGGCCGCGCAGGAAAGCGCGCGCATTAACCTCAACTGGACTACCGTGACCGCACCGATTGCCGGACGTATCGGCATCTCCTCCGTCACCCCCGGCGCGCTGGTGACCGCTCAGCAGGATACCGCCCTCGCCACCATTCGCGGGCTCGACAGCATGTACGTCGATCTCACGCGTTCCAGCGCCGATCTGCTGCGTTTACGCAAGCAAACCCTTGCCACCAATAGCGATACGCTAAGCGTGTCGTTAATCCTCGAAGATGGCAGCACCTACGGTGAAAAAGGCCGCCTGGCGTTAACCGAAGTGGCGGTGGATGAATCAACCGGCTCCGTCACGCTGCGCGCCGTCTTCCCGAACCCGCAGCATCAGCTCCTGCCGGGGATGTTTGTCCGCGCCAGAGTGGATGAAGGCATCATGAACGACGCGATCCTCGCGCCGCAGCAGGGCATCACCCGCGATGCCAAAGGCACCGCTACCGCGCTGGTGGTGAATGCCAGTAACAAGGTCGAGCAGCGTCAGCTGGAAACGGGCGACACCTACGGCGACAAATGGCTGGTGCTGAGCGGCCTGAAGGCGGGCGATAAGCTGATTGTGGAAGGCACCGACAAGGTGACCGCCGGGCAGGAAGTGAAAGCCGAAGAGATGAAAGCCAGCGGAGGAAACGCCTGATGTTTTCCCGTTTCTTCGTGCGTCGCCCGGTCTTTGCCTGGGTTATCGCCATTCTTATCATGCTCGCCGGGATGCTCGCTATCCGCTCGCTGCCGGTCGCGCAGTACCCGGACGTCGCCCCGCCGTCGATCAAGATCTCAGCCACCTACACCGGTGCCTCCGCGCAGACGCTGGAAAACAGCGTGACGCAGGTGATCGAGCAGCAGCTCACCGGGCTGGATAACCTGCTCTACTTCACCTCCACCAGCAGCTCGGACGGGTCGGTAAGCATCAACGTCACCTTCGAGCAGGGAACCGACCCGGACACCGCGCAGGTACAGGTGCAGAACAAGGTTCAGCAGGCAGAATCTCGCCTGCCGACCGAGGTGCAGCAGTCCGGTATTACCGTCGAGAAATCGCAGAGCAACTTCCTGCTGATCATGGGCGTGTACGATAAAACCGACACCGCCAGCAGCTCGGATATCGCCGACTGGCTGGTGAGCAATATGCAGGACCCGCTGGCGCGCGTGGAGGGCGTTGGCAGCCTGCAGGTGTTCGGTGCGGAATACGCGATGCGCATCTGGCTCGACCCGGCGAAGCTGGCGTCCTACTCGCTGATGCCGTCCGACGTGCAGAGCGCGATTGAAGCCCAGAACGTGCAGGTTTCCGCCGGTAAAATCGGCGCGCTGCCCTCGTCAAACGCCCAGCAGCTGACCGCCACCGTCCGCGCCCAGTCGCGCCTGCAGACGGTGGATCAGTTTAAAAACATCATCGTGAAGAGCCAGTCCAACGGCGCGGTCGTGCGCATCAGCGACGTCGCCCGCGTGGAGATGGGCAGCGAAGATTACACCGCCACCGCGAAGCTCAACGGCCACCCGGCGGCGGGTATGGCGGTCATGCTTTCACCGGGTGCGAACGCGCTCAACACCGCGACGGCGGTAAAAGACAAGATTGCTGAGTTCAAAAAGTCGATGCCGGAAGGCTACGACGTGGCCTACCCGAAAGACAGCACCGAGTTCATCAAGATCTCCGTTGAGGACGTAATTCAGACCCTGTTCGAAGCCATTATCCTCGTGGTGGTGGTGATGTACCTGTTCCTGCAAAACATCCGCGCGACGCTGATCCCGGCGCTGGCGGTGCCTGTCGTTCTGCTGGGCACCTTCGGCGTGCTGGCGCTGTTCGGCTATTCCATCAACACCCTGACGCTGTTTGCGATGGTGCTGGCGATTGGGCTCCTGGTGGATGACGCCATCGTGGTGGTGGAAAACGTCGAGCGTATTATGCGCGACGAAGGCCTGCCCGCCCGCGAAGCCACCGAAAAATCGATGGGCGAAATCTCCGGTGCGCTGATCGCCATTGCGCTGGTGCTCTCTGCGGTATTCCTGCCGATGGCCTTCTTCGGCGGCTCCACCGGGGTGATTTACCGTCAGTTCTCGGTCACCATCATTTCGGCGATGTTCCTCTCCGTGGTGGTGGCGTTGACCCTGACGCCCGCGCTTTGCGGCTCAATTCTGAGCCACACGGCTTTGCACAAGAAAGGTTTCTTCGGCGCGTTTAACCGCTTCTACAGCAGGACCGAGCATGGCTATCAGAACAAGGTGCTGCGGGCCCTGCGCCGCTCCGGCGGCATGCTGGTCATCTACGCCCTGCTCTGTGGCGCAATGGGCTTCGCCATGCTTAAGCTGCCGGGCAGCTTCCTGCCAACGGAAGACCAGGGCGAAATCATGGTGCAGTACACCCTGCCAGCCGGCGCGACGACGGTGCGTACCGCCGAAGTCAGCCGCCAGGTACGCGAGTGGTTTCTCACCAAAGAGAAAGCCAACACCAACGTGATCTTCACCATTGAAGGCTTCAGCTTCAGCGGCAGCGGCCAGAACGCCGGGATGGCGTTTGTCTCCCTGAAAAACTGGTCCGAACGTAAAGGCGAGGAGAATACCGCCCAGGCCATCGCCCTGCGCGCCACGCAGGAACTGAGCACCATCCGCGATGCGACCATCTTTGCCATGACGCCGCCTGCGGTGGACGGTCTGGGCCAGAGCAACGGCTTTACCTTTGAGCTGATGGCCAGCGGCGGCACCGACCGTGACGCGCTGTTGAAACTGCGTAACCAGCTGATTGGTCAAGCCAACCAGGACAGCTCGCTGCACGCCGTGCGCGCCAACGATCTGCCGCAGATGCCGCAGCTTCAGGTCGATATCGACAACAACAAGGCCGTGTCGCTGGGGCTATCCCTGAGCGACGTCACCGACACCCTCTCCAGCGCCTGGGGCGGTACCTACGTGAACGACTTTATCGATCGCGGCCGCGTGAAAAAGGTCTACATCCAGGGCGACAGCGACTATCGCGCCGTACCGTCGGATCTCAACAAATGGTATGTGCGCGGCAGCGACAGCACCATGACCCCGTTCTCCGCCTTCGCCACCACCCGCTGGGAGTACGGCCCGGAAAGCCTGGTGCGCTACAACGGCTCGGCGGCGTATGAGATTCAGGGCGAAAACGCCAGCGGCGCCAGCTCCGGCACGGCGATGAGCAAAATGGAGCAGTTGGCAAACAGCCTGCCGTCCGGCAGCACCTGGGCGTGGAGCGGTTTGTCGTTGCAGGAAAAACTGGCGAGCGGTCAGGCGATGAGCCTTTATGCCCTTTCCATTCTCGTGGTGTTCCTGTGCCTGGCAGCGCTGTATGAGAGCTGGTCGGTGCCGATTTCGGTCATCATGGTGATCCCGCTTGGCGTGCTGGGCGCGGCCGTCGCCGCCTCCCTGCGCGGCCTGAACAACGACGTCTACTTCCAGGTGGCGCTGCTGACCACCATCGGCCTGTCGTCGAAGAACGCCATCCTGATTGTGGAATTTGCCGAAGCCAAAGTCGCTGAAGGGTACTCCCTGACGCGCGCCGCGCTGCGTGCCGCTCAGACGCGTCTGCGTCCGATCATCATGACCTCGCTGGCGTTTATCGCAGGGGTGACGCCGCTGGCCGTGGCAACCGGTGCCGGGGCCAACAGCCGCGTGGCAATTGGTACCGGCATTATCGGTGGGACGCTGGCCGCGACGCTGCTGGCGATTTTCTTCGTCCCCTTATTCTTTGTACTGGTGAAACGTCTGTTCTCCGGTAAGCACGCAAACCGGAGGTCATAATGTTTCGTGTATCTATTTTAGCGTTAGCCCTGCTGAGCGCAGGCTGTGTGTCGTTAGACCCAACGTATCAACGCCCGGACGCCCCCGTCCCGGCAACCTTACCCGGCGCGCACGGCGAAGCCACCGCCGTGGTGAGCCAGTGGCAGCAGGTGATGAACGACGCGCGGCTGAAAAGCGTGGTGACGATGGCACTTAACAGCAACCGCGACGTGCAAAAAGCGATTGCGGATATCGACGCCGCCCGCGCCCAGTACGGTGAAACGCGCTCGTCCCTGTTCCCGACGGTAGACGCCGAGCTGAGCCACACCCGCAGCCGCACGCTGGCGAGCGGCGTGACCACCAGCGACGAAGCCAACGGCGCGGTCTCCAGCTTCGAGCTGGATCTGTTTGGCCGCAACCAGAGCCTCTCCCGCGCCGCGCGTGAAACCTGGCTTGCCAGCGAGTTCACCGCGCAGAACACGCGCCTTACGATGGTTAGCGAGCTGACCACGGCCTGGGTGACGCTGGCGGCGGATAACAGCAACCTGGCGCTGGCGAAATCCACGATGGAGAGCGCGGCGAACTCGCTCAAGATTGTGAAGCGCCAGCAGGACGTCGGCGTGGCGGCGGCAACGGACGTTAGTGAAGCGATGGCGGTGTACCAGCAGGCGCGCGCCAGCGTGGCGAGCTACCGGACGCTGGTGATGCAGGACAAAAACGCCCTTAATCTGCTGGCGGGCGATACGGTGCCGGACAACCTGCTGCCCGGCACGCTGGAGAGCCTGAGCGATAATGCCATCACGCTGATCCCGGCGGGCGTCAGCTCCAGCGCGCTGCTGCGTCGCCCGGATATTCAGGAGGCCGAGCATAACCTGCTGAGCGCCAACGCCAACATCGGCGCGGCGCGCGCCAACTTCTTCCCGACCATCTCGCTCACCGCCAGCGCGGGCGTCGGCAGCGATTCGCTCTCCTCCCTGTTCAGCCACGGGATGAAGGTCTGGTCGTTTGCGCCGTCCATCACCCTGCCGCTGTTCAGCGGCGGGAACAACCTGGCACAGCTGCGCTACGCGGAAGCGGAGAAGAAGGGGCTGATCGCCACCTACGAGAAAGCCATCCAGAGCGCGTTTAAGGACGTGGCCGACGCGCTGGCGCGCCGTGAAACCCTGAGCGAGCAGCTTGACGCCCAGCGCGAATACGTCGCGGCGGAGCAAAAAACGCTGGATGTGGCAACGCGCAGCTATAAGGCAGGCGCGGGGGATTATCTGACGGTGCTTACCGCGCAGCGGTCGCTGTGGTCGGCGCAGGAATCGCTGATTGCCCTACAGCAAACCGACCTGGAAAACCGCATCACGCTCTGGCAGTCGCTGGGCGGCGGGATTCAGTAACCTCATCGGTGGGCGATTCTCATGCGCAGAAAAGAGAAAATCATACTTTCGGCTGGAATCGCTACACTGAATGTAACGATATATTTCATGGGAAGCATGTGACGTTAACTGGAGGTTTCGATGAAAGCTGCGCACCTGGTTTGCCTGCTCGTTTGCCTGTTGTTCGCCGCGTTTGCCCACGCGCAGGAGAAGGACGATCCGGCGAAAGATGCCCAGATAAAACAGCAGGTTCTGAAAGATGTGAAAAAAACCTGCACGCCGCAAAAAAAGCAGAGCGATAAGGCCTGGCAGGCAATGATTTTGTCGTCGGAGGCCAACCAGCTGCTGATTAAAAACGCCATCACCGCCGTGAAGCGCGACAATCTGGACGCCTACTGGGATGCCGTCAGTCAGGTGGATTGTATGGAAGACTATTGAAAGCTGTTTGCCGGGTGTCGCTGCGCTTACCCGGCCTACATCACACGTTTAACGCTTCCGCATATCCGGAATAATTAAATCCCCGCGCAGCACGTACGACCCCAGCATCTGCGTTTTTTCCGTCAGCCAGCTCACGATACGCGCCGCCATGGCATCCATGGAATATTCAATCGCCGGGATCACCGGAATACCCGGCAGGTGGAGCGATCCGGCAAGGCTGAAGACCATGATGTCGTCCGGCACCGATTTGTTAAACGCCTGCAGCTGCGGGATCACCCGCTGGGCTTCCTGCTCGTCGGCCACCAGCAGCGCGTTGAAATTCAGCGTGCTGGCGTTATTCAGCAGCTCCTGAAGCGCAACGGACGAAGAGGTGGCGTCCATGAACACAAGGTTGCGGTTAAAGGGCAGGAAATTTTTCTCCAGCGCGTGCTTGTAGCCGAGCAGAACCTGGTCGGCAAACCCGCTGCCGTGGGGATGAATGAGGGCAATCTGGCGTCGACCCTGGCTGGTCAGGTAGTTACAGGCGGTTTCGGCAGCAAACGCGTGATCGAACTGGATGCTGTTGGCGTTATCAGACTCCATGCAGTCCACCAGGATGACGTTGTCCATCTCGACGTCCAGCGGAAAACGCGCGCCAATCACCAGGATATCATCACAGAGCCCGCAGGAGAGTTCTTCAAGGGCGTGCATCACCTCCGCTTTGCTGTGCGCGAAGCGCAGCAGCAGATGTTTTTGGTGCTGGCTGAGCTGTTTTTCCAGCGCGTACAGATAACCGGTGGTCTGGTTAATGTTTTCCTGCGCGCAAATCACGCCAATACAGCCCGTCGACTGGCTCAGCAGCGACTGGGCAATTACGTTAGGACGATAGTTCAGCTCATCCACGGCCTTCAGAACGGCCTGACGGCTGGCTTCCTTAACGCCGCGCGACCCACTCAACACTCGCGATACCGTGGCTTTCGACACCCCGGCAAGACGTGATACATCATTGATTGTCGACATCTCTTTCCCCTGGCAGGCTTACCTCGCGCCTGCAAATTCCATCACCGCTACGGCTCAGATTATAGCCAGAACGGAGTATATCCGTTTCCGCTTTTCATGGAAACCGATTTTCCGTTTCCACTCAAAATGATGTCAAAACAGCCAAATTATGTGATACGCATCCGGTTAACTAGCCTCATAAGTAAGGGATCTTGATGGTTATCACACTTCTGTCTTTTATGAATGGAAACCGGTTTCCGTATCATGTCCAATCATCCTCGCAATAACTATTTACATTTAGAGGATGGTTGTCGATGTTCAAGATTATGCTGTGCTGCTCTGCCGGGATGTCCACCAGCCTGCTGGTCAGCAAAATGGTCGATGTCGCGAAAGAACGTGGTTTGCCGGTGAAGATTGATGCGTACGGTGTTTCCGAATTTGATACGCAGTTTCCGCAATACCAGGTGGTACTTCTCGGACCGCAAGTGAAATACATGTTAAAGACACTCTCAGACAAGGCGGCGACGCAAGGCATTCCGGTACAGCCCATCGACATGATGGACTACGGCATGCAGCGTGGCGATAAAGTACTGGACTATGCTCTGTCGCTCATCGAAGCGGCACACTAAAAGGTGTTCACATGAGTTCGTTATATCAATCCATGGTCGCGGTGATTGAGCAGTCAATTACCCCGCTGGCCGCAAAGCTGGGCCAGCAAAAGTACGTGATTGCCATCCGCGACGGCTTTACCGCCGCGCTGCCGTTCATGATCATCGGCTCGTTTATGCTGGTGTTTATCTTCCCGCCGTTCTCGGCGGATACCACCAACAGCTTCGCCCGCGGCTGGCTGGATTTCTCCCAGACCTACCGCGAGCAGCTGATGCTGCCGTTTAACCTCAGCATGGGCGTGATGACCTTCTTCATCTCGGTGGGGATTGGAGCGAGCCTGGGGCGTCAGTTCAACCTTGACCCGGTAATGTCCGGCCTGCTGGCCTTTATGGCCTTCCTGCTGGTCGCCGCGCCCTATGCCGACGGCAAAATCTCGACCCAGTATCTCTCCGGCCAGGGCATCTTCACCGCGCTGATTACCGCGATCTACGCCACCCGCGTCTATGCGTGGCTGAAGCAGAACAACGTCACCATTCGCCTGCCGAAGGAAGTGCCCACCGGCGTGGCGCGTTCGTTTGAGATCCTGATCCCGGTGATGGTGGTGATCGGTACCCTGCACCCGCTGAACCTGTTCATCGAAGCGCAAACCGGGATGATTATCCCGCAGGCGATCATGCACCTGCTGGAACCGCTGGTGTCCGCGTCTGACTCCCTGCCCGCCATTCTGCTCTCCGTGCTGCTGTGCCAGATCTTCTGGTTTGCGGGTATCCACGGCTCGCTGATTGTCACCGGCATCATGAACCCGTTCTGGATGGCCAACCTCTCGGCAAACCAGGCGGCGCTGGCGGCTGGCGCGGCGCTGCCGCACGTTTACCTGCAGGGCTTCTGGGATCACTATCTGCTGATTGGCGGCGTAGGCTCGACCCTGCCGCTGGCGTTCCTGCTGCTGCGCAGCCGCGTTACGCACCTGCGCACCATCGGCAAAATGGGCGTGGTGCCAAGCTTCTTTAACATCAACGAACCGATTCTGTTCGGCGCGCCGATCATCATGAACCCGATGCTGTTTATCCCGTTCGTGTGCGTTCCGCTGGTCAACGCCTGCCTGGCGTACGGCGCAACTAAACTCGGCTGGCTGGCACAGGTCGTGTCATTGACCCCGTGGACCACCCCTGCACCGATTGGCGCGTCATGGGCGGCCAACTGGGCGCTCAGCCCGGTGGTGATGTGCCTGGTCTGCATGGTGATGTCCGCGCTGATGTACCTGCCGTTCCTGCGCGCCTATGAGCGTACGCTCATCAAAAACGAAGAGCAGAAGGCCCAGGCAACCGTCGGCAACGCTGAAGCCGCCAGCAATTAAGTCAAAGAGGAAGAATCATGAAATACGCATTTCCCGATAACTTCTGGTGGGGCAGCGCAAGCTCCGCTCTCCAGACCGAAGGGGCAAGAGAGGGCGAAACCACGTGGGATTACTGGTTTGCCCGCGAGCCGAACCGTTTTCACAACGGCGTGGGGCCGCAGCAGACCTCCACGTTTTATCAGCACTGGAAAACGGACATTCAGCTGTTGAAACAGCTGAACCACAACAGCTTTCGCACCTCGATTAGCTGGGCGCGCCTGATCCCTGACGGTATCGGTAAAGTGAACCCGGAAGCGGTCGATTTTTACAATCAGGTCATTGATGAGCTGAATGAACAGGGCATCACGCCGTTCATCACCCTGTTCCATTTCGACATGCCGATGGCGATGCAGGAAATCGGCGGCTGGGAAAACCGCGACGTGGTGGACGCGTACGCCCGCTATGCGCAGATCTGCTTCGAGCTGTTTGGCGATCGCGTGCTGCACTGGTTTACCTTCAACGAGCCGATCGTGCCGGTGGAAGGCGGTTATCTGTACGACTTCCACTATCCGAACGTGGTGGATTTCCGCCGGGCAGCCACCGCGGCGTATCACACCGTGCTGGCGCATGCAAAGGCGGTTCAGGCCTACCGCGCCGGGCATTACGCGGGGGAGATCGGCATCGTGCTGAACCTGACGCCGTCCTACCCGCGCTCGCAGAACCCGGCGGACGTGAAGGCGGCGCACGTTGCGGATCTGATGTTTAACCGCAGCTTCCTTGACCCGGTCCTGCGCGGCGAATACCCGGCAGACCTGGTGGCGCTGCTGAAATCCTACGATCAATTACCCGCCTGTAAACCGGAAGACGGTTTCCTGATTGCGGAAGGGAAAATCGACCTGCTCGGGGTGAACTACTATCAGCCGCGTCGCGTAAAGTGTCGCGACAGCGCGGTGAACCCGCAGGCGCCGTTTATGCCGGAGTGGTTCTTTGATAGCTACGAGATGCCGGGCCGCAAGATGAACCCGTACCGCGGCTGGGAAATTTACGAGCCGGGTATTTACGATATTCTGGTCAACCTGCGCGACAATTACGGTAATCCTCGCTGCTTTATATCTGAAAACGGCATGGGCGTCGAAAATGAGCAGCGTTTTATTGAAAATGGCCAGATTAACGATCAATACCGCATTGATTTTATTTCCGAACATTTAGCCTGGCTGCATAAGGGTATTAGCGAAGGGTGCAATTGTCTTGGCTACCATATGTGGACGTTTATTGATAACTGGTCGTGGTGTAACGCGTATAAAAATCGCTACGGATTTATCCAGCTCGATTTAAAGACGCAGCAGCGCACCATTAAGAAAAGCGGGGAGTGGTTTGCCGCCACCGCCTTAAATAATAGCTTTGATAAAGAGTAATGATGATGATCGCACTAGAAGAAGCCGTAATGGAAATTATCGTCAACGCCGGACAGTCCCGCAGCCTTTGCTTTGAAGCGCTGCACGCGGCGCGTCAGGGCAACCTTGACGAAGCCAAAAGCCTGCTGCGCGAAGCCGACGGCTACGCACGCCAGGCGCACAAGATGCAGACCAAACTGATCGAGCAGGACGCGGGCGAAGGCCGCCAGCCGATGACGTTAATTATGGTGCACGCGCAGGATCATTTAATGAACTCCTTATTAGCGCGTGAATTATCCGAAGAAATTATTCATTTATATCAGAGATAGTCTATGGCGAAATAAACTAATGTAATACCTCTGTACCTTAAATAGAATTCCACTTGTTCTGATGATAGCGACATATTCTGTCAGATCGGAGCGGGATGGTTATTGTCTGAATAAAATTAAACTATATTGAGATAACCATGAATACGATTAAAAAACTTCCATTAACCATGGCGGTTATCGCCGCGCTTTGCCCAATTTCCGTGCTCGCACAAGAATTCACCCAGGAGCAAATCGACGCCATTGTGGCGAAAGCGGTGGATAAAGCCCTGGCCGAACGTCAGGCCAAAATGGATGCGGCGGTCGCGAAAAAAGCGGACGTGGTGACCGAGCCGCAAAGCGCGGCGCAATCCCCGGATATGGCGATCCCGTTCGGGATTAAATTTACCGGCTACGCCCGCTACGGCGCGCACTTCCAGGCCGCCGATCAGAAATACGTGGCGGTGGACGGCTCCTACAACGGCGCGTCCGCCATTGGTCGTCTGGGCAACGAAGGCAACGGCGGGGAATTCCAGCTCTCCAAGGCCTTCAAGGGTGAAAACGGCGCCATCTGGGACGTTAACGTGATGATCGACCACTGGGGTGACGAAGTTAACCTGAAAAAAGCCTACGCGGGCGTGACCAACATTATGGCCTCCAACCCGAACGCCTATTTCTGGGCCGGTCGTGACTTCCACCAGCGTCCGCAGCAGGGCATCAACGATTACTTCTGGATGAACCACGACGGCCAGGGCGCCGGGGTGAAGAACTTCGACATCGGCGGCGTGCAGTTCGACGTGGCCGCCGTGGCGGCGGTGGAATCCTGTAGTCCGGAAGTGATGGAAGATGAGGCCAACCCGTCGCGCATCACCTGTACCGGCGGTTCCGGCACGGGCGATAAAGGTAACTACGCCGCGACCTCAAAAATCCACGGCATGAAGCTCGGCCCGATCGACATGGAGCTGTACGCCAACTACGGCTTTGACTCCAAGGCGGTGGAGAGCGATGAACGTCTGAACGCCTGGCAGGGCGGCGTGGTGCTGAGCCACACCAACGACAGCGGCGTGAACAAGGTGATTGCCCGCTACTCTGATAACGCGGACAACAGCGTGTTCAACAAAACCGAGGATCTGACCACGGTTTACGCCAGCTTTGAAGGGCTGTACAAATTCACCCAGGCGACGCAGGTGGAGTACATCCTCGCCTTCCACGACTACGACAACAGCCGCGATAAGACCGACAACCGCAAGAACTACAACGCCATCGTGCGCCCTATGCACTGGTGGAACGACGTTCACTCCACCTGGCTGGAAGCAGGCTGGCAGCACGTTGATTACGACAACGGCGGCGACAACAAGGGCTGGAAGCTGACCCTCTCGCAGAACATGTCCATCGCCATGGGGCCGGAGTTCCGTCCGATGCTGCGCTTCTACGTGACCGGCGGTAAAGTGGATAACGAACGCACCGCGCGCGTGAACAACACCAAAGACGAAACCCTCGACGACTTCAACGTTGGCGCGATGTGGGAGGCGTGGTTCTAAGCAAGGTAGAAGCAAAACGGCAACGCAACGTTGCCGTTTTTAGTGTTTTCTCCCTCTCCCCGTGGGAGAGGGCCGGGGTGAGGGCATCAGGCCGCACACAACCATGCTATGCTGTTGGCCGAATTAACGACAACATCGCAGGGGAGAACATGGGTTCCACACGTAAAGGGATGCTAAACGTCCTGATCGCCGCCGTTTTATGGGGCAGCTCGGGGGTTTGCGCGCAGTACATCATGGAGAAAAGCCACATTTCTTCGCCTTACCTGACCATGGTTCGCCTGCTGTTTACCGGCGTGATCCTGCTGACGCTCTCCTTCGTTCACGGCGACAAGATTTTCTCGGTCATCAGGCATCGCAAAGACGCCCTCAGCCTGCTGATTTTCTCGCTCGTCGGCGCGCTCACCGTGCAGCTCACCTTTCTGCTGACGATTGAAAAATCCAACGCTGCGACCGCCACCGTGCTGCAGTTTCTGTCCCCGACCATCATCGTGGCGTGGTTCGCCCTGGCGCGGAAAAAGCGTCCCGGCGTGTTTGTGCTGTCGGCCATTTTAACGTCGCTTGTCGGTACCTTTCTGCTGGTCACCCACGGCGACCCAACCTCGCTCTCCATCTCGCCTGCCGCGCTGTTCTTCGGTATCGCCTCGGCGTTTGCCGCCGCGTTTTATACGACGTACCCGTCGACGCTTATCGCCCGCTACGGCACGCTGCCGATTGTCGGCTGGAGCATGTTGATTGCCGGGTTAATGCTGACGCCGTTCTACGCCGGGCGCGGGACGACCTTCGTGATTGACGGCAGCCTGCTGCTGGCCTTTTTCTATCTGGTGGTGATTGGCACCGCGCTGACGTTCAGCCTGTACCTGAAAGGCGCACAGATGATCGGCGGGCCGAAGGCGAGCATCCTGAGCTGCGCCGAGCCGCTGAGCAGCGCGCTGCTGTCGGTGATGTTGCTGGGCGTGGCGTTCACCCTGCCGGACTGGCTGGGGACGCTGCTGATTGTGTCGTCGGTGGTGCTGATTTCGATGGATTCAAGAAGACGGGTGAGGACATCGGCGTGATCTACGAATAATAGTGATAACGACACATTAAAATCGTAAGAGCGCTATCCGACACCCCGTAAACCAGACGGTCAGTATCATTGATTCGACGGGACCAGTACCCGGAAAGGTTACCTTTAAGGGGTTCCGGCTTACCCAGTCCATCGAAGGGTTGACGCTTCGCATCTTCAATCAATTTATTGATTCTGCGAAGCGTTTTCTTGTCCTGCTCCTGCCACCACAGGTAATCATCCCAACCGTTATCAGTCCAAATCAGTAGCCTGGTCATCTATCAGATCCCTCTGCGTGGTTTTTCCGGAATTAGCCTGTGCGATTGACTCCATCAGTCGGCTGGCGTTAGCAGGCGAACTCATCAGGTGGATGGTTTCCATCATCGAGTTGTAGTGCTGCAGAGACATGACCACCGCATCTCCCCCGTTTCGGCGGCTGATGATGGTTGTCTCCACGTTGTCATTCACGTCGTCCAACACATCTTTGAGTCGGCTTCGTGCTTCGGTAAACGTCACAACCTGCATATTCCCTCCTGTACAAGTTACGGTACAAGTATATCGATGAAGTGACTATTAATCAATCAACGCGCCTTCACCTTCCCCGCCACCAGCAACGCCGTCAGCAGCATCAGCGTGCCGGAAATCACCAGCGGTGACGTCAGCCCCAGATGGTCGAGCGCCACGCCGCCAATGGCCGCGCCGCAGGTGTTCGCCAGCTGGATCACCGCCACCTGAATCGACCCGGCTTTTTCCGCCTGATCGGCAAGCGAGCGGGTGATCCACGTCGACCAGCCCACCGGCACCAGCGCAAAGGCAAAGCCCCAGATAATCGCAATGGCAGACGCGACCCACTTATCGCTGCCCCACAGCACCAGCACCGTGGCGCTCACTGCCAGCACCAGCGGCGCACCCGCCAGCGCCACCTTCAGGGAGCGCTTCAGGAACTGCGACGACAGCGACGTGCCGACAAAGCTGGCGATACCGAAGCTCAGGAGCACCAGCGTCAGTCCGTCGACGTCAAAGCCCGCCATGGTCATAAACACCGGGCGGATATAGGTAAAGAAGGCAAACTGCCCGGCAAAGGCCATAAAGATCGCGGTCATTCCCGCCAGCACGCCGGGGCGCTTCAGCAGCGCGAACATGTTCTGCTTATGATGCGCCGCTTCGCCCGGCAGGGACGGCAGCGCCTTCCACACCCAGATAATGCAGAGCAGGCCCATCACTGCCGCCGCGTTAAAGACGTTACGCCAGCCGATAATCCCGCCCAGGAAACTGCCCAGCGGCGCGGCAATCACCAGCGCGATAGAAACCGCACCGAAGATAACGGAAAGCGCTTTTGGCACCGTACGCGCGGGCACCAGGCGCATGGTGAGGGAGGCCGACATCGCCCAGAAGCCGCCCAGCCCCAGCCCCAGACAGGCGCGCCCCAGCAGCAGCAGGGTGAAGCTTTCCGCGAAGGAGACCAGCAGGCAGGAGAGTGTCAGCAGCACGCTGAACAGGATGACCACCTTGCGGCGGTCGATGGTGCCAATCACCTGGGTAATAAACAGGCTGGCGAACATCGCCACGAAGGCGGTGACGGTAACGGACTGCCCCGCCACGCCTTCGGAAATGCCCAGATCCTGCGCCATCGGCGTCAGGAGGCTCACCGGTAGAAACTCAACGGTAATCAGGCAGGCGACGCAGAACGCCACGGAGAAAACCGCCGACCAGTTGGGGCGAGAAACCTCTTTGGTCTGCGGTCTGGTCGTGGGCTGGATATGTTCTGTCATGGCGTCACCTGAAGATAAAAACGTGCGGAAAAGTCGCGCAGTTTATCATCAAAAGTGTGACGGATTTAACGATTTGACAACTTTTCTTGCATCGCCGCATTCGCCAGCCCGACGATCCACTCCTGGTGCCCGTTAATCATCGGATTCGGCACGGTACGAGCAAGTTCCTGCGCAGGGATGCCTTTCTGCGACTCCTGGGTAAGAATACGGACGCGGTTTCCCGGCAAGTCTTCAAACAGCCAGGCGTGGATCACATCCAGACGCGAGCTGGCATCGCCCTCCACCCAGCCGTGCCACGCGATACGCGCGGCTTCTCCGTCAGCGGGCGGAACATACTCCGTGACCTGCGCCTCAACCGGAAAGCCAAAGGTCGTGAAGCGGAAGCGGGCGTTGGCACTCAGTTCCGGACCGCTGCCGTCATGGAAACGGATGTCCTCAGCGTTGCTGTAGTAGTTCGGCCACAGGGTAGTGTCGTTAAGCTGCGCCCAAATCTCTTTTGCGCTCAGCCCGGCGACGATGATTTCGTTGGATGCAAAGTTATCGGTGGTGCCTGGCAGGTAGTCGTTCGGCCAGATAATGGCGGATTGTTTCATGGTTCACCTCATCGTGTTAGTGGATGAGGAGAGGGTGCGCCTGCGAGAGGTATAAATCTAATGACGATGCTTTATACTCTTCATCACGTTTCGTGATATCAGTGCAGATAAAACACGCCCTCTTCCGGAAGGAAAAGTTGGTTATAGCGCAGCTGGAAGGCGTTAAGCTCCTGCGGATCGGGTTCTATCTCGCGCATGAAGCCGAGCGCGAGGCGGATTTGCGCATCGGTGATCGGCGCAGCCAGGCGGGCTTTACGCAGCAGGCGGTGCCAGGTATGCAGATTCTCTTCGCTTCCGTCGACGATGCAAACCTGCCAGATCAGCAGCACCTGGGCGGCATTTTGCAGATGCGCCTCGTCGGGGCGCTCAAGGTAGCGGATAAATTCATTCCCGGAGGATTTACCAAACTGGTCGATCATCGACTCGACCGGCATCGGGGTGACTCCCAGGCGCTCGCTTAAACGTTTGATGGCGCGGCGAGAGTCTGAGGTCAGAACGCGAAATCCAACCACAAACACCACGGCAAGTGTTGCCAGCATTATCCAGACCATGCGTTCTCCTTCGACTAGCCGCTCATCATAGCGGGAAACGCAGCTCGTCGACAGCGGGCAGCGCCATAATAGTGATCGGAAAAGAGGTGGAAAATCGTCATGAAAGCAGATCTGCGCACGCTGGATCTTAACCTGCTGAAAACGCTGGATGCTCTGCTGGACGAGCGCAGCGTTACCCGCGCGGCGGCGCGTCTTGCGCTGACCCAGCCCGCCGTGAGCGGCATGCTCAACCGCCTGCGGGATAACTTCGACGACCCGCTGTTTATCCGCGCACCGCACGGGATAGTGCCAACGACGCGCGCGGAAGCACTCGCGGCTCCGGTAAAACGTATTCTGGCGGATATCGACGTGCTGCTGCAGCCCGTCGCTTTTGATCCACTCACCGCCAGTCTCACCTTCACCCTTGCCGCGACCGACTACGCTCTGCGTGCGGTGGTGGTGCCGTTTATCGCCGCCCTTAAGACGCAGGCACCGGGTATTCGCGTGCGCGTGGTGCCCGTTACCCCCGGTAGCCTTGTCAGCCAGCTTGAGCAGGGCGTTATTGACGTAGCGCTTATCACTCCCCACACCACGCCAGATGAGCTTCACAGCCGTGCGCTTTATGATGAACGGTACGTCTGCATGATGCGCGCCAACCATCCGGATGCCGGAAAACCGCTGACGATAGACCGATTTTGCGCCCTGGAGCATGTGCTGGTCTCTTACGAGGGAGATTGTTTTCGCGGCGTAACCGATAGCGCGCTGGAGAAAATTGGCCGGACGCGGCACGTGGGACTCTCGGTGAGCCACTTTTTGGTCCTGCCAGACGTGCTGGCTCTCAGCGAAATGATTGCCGTCGTGCCTTCACGTATAGCGGAAAACCAGACGGGGATGTTTGTCTGCGAGACACCGGTTCCCGTGCCCGGCTTTACCAAAAGCATGGCCTGGCACGGCAGAACGCACCGCAACCCCGCGCAGGCGTGGCTGCGCGGGTTGCTGCTGGAGACGAGTCAGCGCGCCTGAAGACCTTTCAGCAACGCCTCGTGGAAGCGTGCAGGATCCTGCATCTGCGGCGCGTGGCCCATGTCGCTAAACTCCACCAGCGTCGCGTGTGGAATACGTTTTGCCGTCTCTTTCCCCAATACCGCATAGTTACCCAGCGTCTTGCGGATTTCCGGCGGGGCGAGGTCTTTCCCGATGGCAGTGTTGTCCTTCATACCGATCATCAATAATACCGGCATCTTTAACTCACTAAATTCATAGATAACCGGCTGGGTGTAAATCATGTCGTAGAGCAGCGCCGAGTTCCAGGCCACGCGCGTCTTGCCCGGCCCGTTGTTAAGCCCGGCGAGCATAGTCACCCAGCGCTCGTATTCCGGCTTCCACTCCCCGGCGTAGTAGGTATTTTTCTCGTACTGTCGAATGCCGTCGGCGCTGACGTTCAGCTCGCGCTGGTACCACTGGTCAACCGTAATGTGCGGCACGCCGCGCGCTTTCCAGTCCTCCAGACCAATCGGATTGACCATCACCAGCTGTTCAACCTGCTGCGGCCACATCAGCGCGTAGCGGGTCGCCAGCATGCCGCCGGTCGAGTGGCCGATGACCGTCACGCGCTCGACGCCGAGCGATTTGAGCAGCGCGTGGGTGTTATCCGCCAGCTGCTGGAAGGTGTACTGATACCGCTCCGGCTTGGTGGATTTGCAGAAGCCGATCTGGTCAGGGGCTATCACCCGATATCCGCTCGCTGACAGCGCACGGATCGTGGCGTCCCACGTGCCGGCGCAGAAGTTTTTGCCGTGCATCAGCACCGCGGTGCGGCCGTTGGGGTTTTCCGGCTTAACGTCCAGGTAGGCCATATCCAGAGACTGATTTTGCGAGGTAAAGGTAAAGTGCTTTACCGGCCAGCCATAGTCGAAACCTTCCAGCTTCTCGCCGTAGCCAGGGGCATTCGCGGCCATCGCGGGGGAGGCCAGCGCCATCAGCAGCACGAGGCAGGATAATCGTCGGGTCAACATGCAAGCTCTCCGTTAGCAAAAAGGGCTAAGGCTGCACGAAATGCGGCAGCAAAAAACACTGTAGAGCATACGGAGGAGCGGGTGTGTAAAGCGGGGTAAAGGTAAGCGTGAGGGAAATAAAAAAGCCCGGCGGTCAGCCGGGCAAAGAAGTCACCTGCACACTCAGGCTGCTTTCAATTTCTGCTTCTGCGCACGATTCTCACGGCGGATTTTACGTTCTTCCAGCACAGCGACCATCGCCATCAGGACGATACAGCCAATCGCTGCTGCATCCAGCGCCGCGAAGGTGCCCGCCCAGCCGGTGAGGCCGAAAATCGGCGTGCCGTCAGCAATCATGCCCAGACCCAGCTTGGCGAAGCTATCGCCGATCAGGTAGGCGAAGGTGCCTTTAATCCCATCGGCGGCGCCGATCGCTTTTTTCGGCACGAAGCCCACTGCCGCCACGCCGATCAGCAGCTGCGGACCAAACACCAGGAAGCCGAGCGCGAACAGGGACGCCAGGTAAACGTACTGGTTGCTGGCGTGCTGGTAGACGCCGAGCATGGCGATAATCAGTGCCAGCGCGACGCAGGCCACCAGCGCGCGACGACCGTTGGCGAGGTCGGAGAGCCAGCCCCACAGCAGCGTGCCAACCAGCGCGCCCACTTCGAACAGGGTGAAGCCCTGAATCGCCACCTCTTTAGAAAGCTTCAGCTCCTGGAAGGCATACACGGTCGACCACTGGTCGATGCCGATACGCACGACGTAGAGGAAGATGTTCGAAAAGCACAGCAGCCAGATCACTTTGTTTTTCAGCACGTACTCAACAAAAATCTGCCATTTGGACATCTCGTTTTCTTCGGTCTCTTTGTCCTCTTCGCTGATCTCCTCGCCGAACAGCTCTTCGGCTTTGCCGAGGCCGTACGATTCCGGAGAGTCGCTGCCGTAGCGCAGGCCGATAAAGCCGACAATCAGGGCGATAATCGACGGGAAGATAAACATGCCGATCACGTGGCCGTCGAACAGGTAGTTAGCGCCAAACAGCGCCACGCCAGCCGCACCGGCACCGCCGAGGTTGTGGGAGATGTTCCACATGCCGAGGTACGAACCACGCTTGCGGCGCGGCGTCCATTTGGTGATGGTGGAGTAGCTGCACGACCCGCCGGTGCTCTGGAAGAAACCGCTCAGGGCGTAGAAGGCGATCATCATGAACAGGCTGACGGAACCCGCGCCCATGCTGGCGCTGAAGCCGAGCATACAGATGGCGGAGAGGATCAGCATAAACGGCAGGAACTGCTTGGTGTTTTTGCCGTCCGCGTAGTAGGACACGACGGTTTTCCCCACGCCGTAGGTGATGGAAAAGCCCAGGCCAATCATCCCCAGCTGCGTCATGCTCAGCCCGTAGGTGGAGATCATGTCGTTCTGCGCGATGTTAAAGTTTTTGCGGATCAGGTACATGGTCAGGTAGCCGATGAAGACCACCAGATAGGACTGCATGAACGGTTTGAACCACATCTTGCGCCGCACGTCGAGCGGCAGATCCAGGGTCGGCTTGCGCACCTGATTTAAGAAGGCCAGCATGACTGAGTTACTCCTGAGCTGATTTTTGCAGCATTGTAAAAATCAGCCGGGAGAGATGCCTGAGACAGCGTCCAGGTGAAACCGGGAAAATTTCTTAGTTTTGCGCCACTCGGCAGTAAAAGGTGAGGTGCATCACGCTTCGCGCGGTGCCTGCGCGTGCAAAAACGGCAGCAGCAGCAGGGCGGAGATCCCCGCCGCGATGGCAATCGCCGCGAAGAAACCGCTCCAGTGCCAGACGTCGATCACCCGCGCCAGCGGCCAGCCGGAGAGCGATGCGCCGAGGTAGGCAAACAGCCCGACAAAGCCCGTCGCCGCACCGGCCGCCTCTTTGTGGGAACACTCCGCCGCCGCCATGCCGATCAGCATCTGCGGGCCAAACACGAAGAAGCCGATGGTGAAGAAGCACGCCGCCTGCATCACGTAGCTGGCGAACGGCATCAGCCACAGCGAGCCGACGGAGAGCAAAATCCCGGCGGCGAAAATCAGGTTCATCGGGCCGCGGTTGCCGTTGAACAGCTTATCCGATCCCCAGCCCGCCACCAGCGCGCCGATAAACCCGCCCAGTTCGAACATCGTCACCGCCGAGTTGGCGGTCACCAGGTCCACGCCGAGCGTCTCGGACATGTACAGATTGCCCCAGTCGTTGATCGCCGCGCGCACCACGTAAACCAGCACGTAGCAGAGAGAGAGGAGCCAGATGTACGGATTTTTCAGCACGTATTTGGTGAGGATCTCCCTGCGGGTCAGCCCCGCGCCCTCCTGCTGCTGGGCAATCTCCATCTCGTCGTGCCGCCAGTCGCCTACCGCAGGCAGGCCGACGGTTTGCGGCCTGTCGCGCAGGCGCCAGCAGAGGAACAGCCCAGCGACAATCGCGAGGCAACCGGCAATCATCATCCCCGCGCGCCAGCCATAGTGCAGCGCCGCCGCGCCCACCACCATCGGGATCAGCGCCCCGCCGACGTTATGCGCGGTGTTCCAGACGGCCCACCAGCCGCCGCGCTCGTTGCGCGAATACCAGGCGGTGAGCAGGCGGGCGCAGACCGGTGCGCCCCAGCCCTGGAAAAAGGCGTTCAGCGCCCACAGCAGGGCAAAGGCCCAGAGCGAGGTGGAGAAGCCAAACAGGATGTTCACCACCCCGGTCGCGATCAGCCCAACGCCCATGAAATAGCGGGCGTTAGAGCGGTCGCTAACGATACCGGAGACGAACTTCGACAGGCCGTAGGTGATGTAAAACAGCGTCGCCAGCAGGCCGATGTCGGTGCGCGCCATCACGCCGCTGGCGAGGATCTCCGGCGCGGCGGCGTTGAAGCTTTTGCGGGTGAAGTAGAACAGCGCGTAGCCGAGCCAGATAGTAACCAGGATATGGCGACGCCAGTAGCGGTAGCGGGCGTCGATTTCCGCTTTGTCGCCAATCGGCGCGGCGCTGGCAGGGGTTTTAAACATGGTGGCTCCGTAACGGCAGGCTGACGCTCACGCGCGTCCCGTGGGTGCAGGAGATGTTCAGCGTGCCGCCGAGCGCCTTCACGCGCTCGCGCATGCCCGCCAGGCCAAAGCCCTGCTGGCCGGAGCCTGGCGGCAGGCCGCAACCGTCGTCTTCAATCACCAGCATCAGGCGCTCGTCCTGCTGACAGCCCTGGATCGTGACCGCGCTGGCGCTGGCGTGTTTGACGATATTGTTCAGCCCCTCCTGACAGACGCGGAACAGCGTCACGCGCTGGCCTTCGCTCAGGGTGGCTTCATTGATGCCCCAGTCGAGATGGCTGACAATGCCGCGGCTTTCCAGCTCCATCTCGCGCATCAGGGAACGCACCGCCTGCTCCAGGGACAGATCGTCAAGCTGGCGCGGACGCAGCCTGCCGAGAAGGCGTCGCACCGAGTCATACACGCCAAGTGAAAGCTGCTCGATATGCGCTCCGCCCTGCTTTACGCCCGCGTTTTCAGCCGCCAGGCGCTGGACAATGCCCGCCTGGGTGCGAATGGCGGTGATGGTCTGACCGATATCGTCGTGCAGCTCGCGGGCGACCTCCTGCCGCACGCTCTCTTCCGTCTCCAGCAGACGCTCCGCCAGACGACGGTTACGCGCCAGTTCGGTCTGCAGGGACTGGTTCAGCTCGCGCAGGCGCTGAATGCCCGCGCCGAGCAGCAGCCCGGTCAGGCTCTGGGCCAGCAGGGAAAGCAGCAAATCCACAGGATGATCGTGCCAGGTCTGGCTGGCAATCAGCGCGATGGCGTTCATCAGGGTCGCGATCAGCGCCCCCTGCCAGCCGTAGTGCCAGGCCAGGGCGATAATCGGTAGCGCCAGACAAAACGGCGTGAAGCGTGAAAGTTCGGCGGGCAGGCCAAGCTGGAGCCACAGGCTTACCACGAACAGCAGCAGATACCAGATGAGGTGCCGGGCGCGCCAGTTCACCGGTTGGGAAACCAGCGCCGGGCCGAGCGGCTGCCAGACGGTGCTGGTGAGGTAGTGCCAGAAAACGAGGCAGGTCGGCGCGAGCGTCAGGCCGCCGGTGAGGGTCAGCAGCAGGGCGTTGAGCATCTCCTTCTCGCCAATCCACGGCAGGGATTGTAACAACGCGGCGACAATCAGCGCCGCCCCCTGCCGCAGCAGCGTGCGCCAGTCGCGCTGGTGACGGTAGCGGGAAATCAGCGCAACCGGGAGAAGCGTAAGCAGGCTTCCGGTCATCAATAAGGGCAGGTGCGCGAGGGCGACTTCCTGCGCCAGCCAGACCAGCATCAGCCACTCTGCGCCCAGCAAGACGGGCCAGTAGCCGCGCGGGCATTGCAGCATCAGCCCCAGACGCAGGCCGAAGGGAAAGAGCAGTACAGCCAGCTCCGGGCGCTCCACCAGGTGCAGGCTGATGCTCCACAGGCAGAACCAGGCGGCGGAGAAGATAAAAAAGCTGGCGACGACGGCGATCAGCCGTGATAAAGCGGAACTCATTGCCAGCTGTCGAACATGCGGCGCGCCAGCTCGACGTCGTTGCTGACGTTAAGTTTTTCCATCAGGTTAGCGCGGTGAACGTGCACGGTTTTCGGGGACAGATCCAGCTCGGCGGCAATCTCTTTTACCGACATTCCCTGCGCGAGTTTTTCCGCAACCTGACGCTCGCGTCTGGTGAGCGGATCCTGACGTCCGGCCGCCAGCTTGATGGCGATATCCGGCGTTAAATAGCAGCCGCCGGTGGAGACGGTGCGGACCGCGGCGATCAGTTCGTCGGGGCTACAGCGCTTAGAGAGGAAGCCGCGCGCCCCCGCGTTGAGCGCCTGCTCGACCAGCGCCGGGCTGTCGTGGACAGACAGCATAATGGTCGACATCCCTTTCGGCAGCTGGCTTAGCAGCTCCAGCCCGGAGAGATCCGGCATTGAGATGTCGCAGATACAGACCTGCACCCCGCGCCCCGGCAGGCACGCCAGCGCCTCGCGACCGGAGCCAAACTCGGCCACGACCTGGAAATCCGGTTCGAGGTTGAGAAGCTGGGCAAAGCCAGAGCGGACGATAAGGTGGTCGTCGATAAGGGCGATGGTGGTCATGCGTGTTCCTGCGGTCTGAAAATGCCGGATGGCGCTGCGCTTATCCGGCCTACAAGAGCGAAAGACGCTTACCTTAAGCGATTTACTCGAAAAACACCGCAATTTTGTTAAACATGGTGGGATCGGACTGGTTGCGCGCCACTTTAGTCACGTCTTCCAGCTTGTCGATCTGCGCGATCATCTGCTCCAGCCGCTGATCGTCATTGACCAGTAGCCAGATGCGGCTGTGCTCGCTGCCCTGAATCGGCAGACAAAGAATGCCTTCCACGTTAAACGCCCGGCGGGCAAACAGCCCACAAACGTGCGTCATGACGCCAGGGTGGTTGCGGACGGTGAGTTCCAGAATGACGTTATCATGTTGTTTCTGCATGGCTTATTCTCCCACCATCTCAGTATTTGCCGCACCCGGCGGCACCATCGGATACACTTTTTGTTCAGGGTCGATACGCACGTGGATCAGCGCCGGGCCAGGGCGAGAAATCGCCGCCTGCAGTGCCGCGTGGGCATCCTCTTCGGCGTTCAGATCGCAGGTGTGCAGGCCAAAACCGGCGGCAATCTGCATAAAGTTAATCATCCCCGGGTAGGTCGCCGCAAACACGCCCTGCTTGTAGAACAGGCTCTGTTGCTGGTGCACCAGACCCAGCGCCTCGTTGTTCATCAGGATGATTTTCACGTCTAACTGGTTTTCGGCCGCGGTCGCCATCTCCTGAATGTTCATCATCAGGCTGCCGTCGCCGGAGAAGCAGATGACCTTGCGGTCCGGATTGGCGAGCGCCGCGCCCACCGCTGCGGGCAGGCCAAAGCCCATGGTGCCCAGGCCGCCGGAGGTCAGCCACTGGCGCGGGCGGTTCAGCGGGTAGGCCTGAGCGGTCCACATCTGGTGCTGGCCTACGTCGGTGGTGATAATCGCGCTGTCGTCCACGCAGGCGGCAACGGCGTTGATAAGACCATAGTGGCTCAGCGGGTCGCCTTCGGTTGGGATGGCACCCGGGAACTCGCGCTGCAGATCGGCCACCAGCTTACGCCAGTCGGCGCGGTCGGCGGCGTCCGTCTGCGGGATCAGCTGCGCCAGCACCTCGGCCACGTCGCCCTGAATCGCCACGTGCGGCTGCTTGATTTTACCCAGCTCGGCGCGGTCGATATCCACGTGGATGATTTTCGCGTTCGGGCAGAACTGCTCGGTTTTGCCGATCGCCCGGTCATCAAAACGCGCACCCATAACAATCAGCAAATCCGCCTCTTGCAGGATGTAGTTGGTGCTGCGCGCGCCGTGCATGCCCAGCATCCCCAGGGACAGCGGGTGCGCTTTTGGCAGCATGCCCAGCGCCATCAGGGTCATGGTGGTCGGCAGGTTAGCTTTTTCCGCAAACTCGCGGATTTCATCCGCGGCGTTAATCGCCCCGCCGCCCAGATAGAGCACCGGGCGTTTGGCGGCGTTAATCATGGCGGCGGCGTCGCGCACGCTCTCAGCGCTGAATGCCGGCGCGGGGGCACGGTCGCCCGGCTCCGGCAGGACGTCGATCTCGATCTCTGCGGTCTGGACATCCTTAGGAATGTCTATCCACACCGGGCCCGGGCGGCCGGACTGCGCAATGCGGAACGCATCGCTGATAACCTGAGGAAGCTCGCTGATATCGCGAACTAAGTAGTTATGTTTGGTGATGGGGATAGAGATGCCGTAGGTGTCCACTTCCTGGAACGCATCGGTGCCGATCATCGAGGACGGTACCTGGCCGGTGATGCAGATCAGCGGAATGGAATCGAGGCGCGCGTCGGCGATGGCGGTCACCAGGTTGGTTGCGCCCGGGCCGCTGCAGGCCATACAGACCGCCGGTTTACCCTGGGTACGCGCCATGCCCTGAGCGATAAAGCCTGCCCCCTGCTCGTGACGCGCCAGCACGTGGCGGATCTGCGTGCTTTGGCTCAACGCGTCGTACAGCGGCAGCACCGTGCCGCCCGGGATACCCGCAACGGTAGTGATGCCCTGTCGCTCCAGCAAATGAACGATCAGCTGCGCGCCGGTAAAACGCGTTTTGGTGGATGTTGTGCCCGAACTTGCCATGCTCCAGTCCTTTTCTTCTGGGCCGACTTTCCGGGGAGGGTCCTAAACGAAAAACCCCGCCCGGTTTGCGCCGGCGGGGTTTTGGATTCGTGTGTTGATCCAGTCCCTACGGCGCATTGCCGACGACCACCACCACACGCACGACGACCACTGCGGCTGGTTGCGCAGTTTTTAGTAGGGTCGAAGTGAAGATGGATGAAGTCATTGGGGACCTGTGTTTGGATTCATTGATTGAATTTATACAAACACAGGTTTTCGGGCGTGACAATGGAAATATTTTCATCTGCGCAAAAATGCGTCAGGGATCACGTTTCGTTTGTTGGGTGGTGAAAACAAAAAACCCCGCCGGAGCGAGGTTTTTATCAGGGTTTTGCGGTTGGTTGCCGCAGAACACACTGTGTTACGTCAACGTAAAAAGTATACGCGATCGAAGAGGAACGCGCAATTCCGGCACGGATTTTGACGTTTTTGAGTATGGCTCGCCTTCCAAATTTTGTCCATAAAATACTGTTCATGCATACAGTATTTATCTATACTGAGGGTGTTCGCAGTGAGCGAGGGGGCCGCAGTTCTACCGGCGCAACGAAGTCCTGGCTGAAACGGGTGGTGCCGTCAGTGCCTTAACCCCTGAAGTGAGCACACTGTGTTACGTCAATCCAGGTGCTGGCAACAGGCGGCGGAAAGGTACGCCAGCATCGTGCTCCTTTTAACCAAAAGGAGACGCGTATGAGCGTAGTGGATATGGTGATACTTATCCTCAAACTCATTGTTGCAGTACTGCAACTGCTTGATGCTGTCCTGAAATTCCTTCGGTAATTCAGGTTCAAGTCGCACCTGAGAGGGGCGGGCAACCGCCCCTCTTTAATAACGAGGGAATGCTATGTCGCGTCTGTTAATTGAGCCCGTCACGCCCGATGAGCCGGGGTATATCGCCCTGAAGGCTGAAAGTATCGCATTGAATTTCAACATGCTGCGCAGGCTGGAAGAGAGCTGGCAGCGTGGTGAGAACCGCTTTAACGCACCGGGTGAAAAGCTGCTGGGCGCGTTTCTCAACGGCAGGCTGGTCGGCGTGTGCGGCCTCAACCGCGATCCGTTCAGCCAGCAGCCGCGCGCCGGACGTATTCGCCATCTCTACGTCAGCGAGAAGTGCCGCGGGCTGGGGATTGGCAAGCAGCTTTTAACCGTCGTGATGGCCGATGCCAGCATCTGGTTTGATTTCCTCAATACCCACGCGCCGGACAGCGCGTATGGATTTTATCATCAAGCGGGTTTTACCCTGGTCTCAGACGAACCGCGGGTGACGCACCGCCTTTTTTGTGCGGTGTAAGCGGCTGGCAGCATCAGGGCGTGAATGTTACAGTTGAGTGACAATTCACCACCCGATACGCCATGACCATCACCGTTTTCTGCATTTTGCTGTTCGCCGCACTGCTGCATGCCAGCTGGAACGCCATCGTGAAAGCCGGAACGGACAAGCTCTATTCCGCCATAAGCGTCAGCGGCTCCGCCACGGTTATCGCTCTGGTCTTACTGCCCTTTTCCCCACAGCCCTCTGCCGCAAGCTGGCCGTTTTTGTTAGTCTCCTGCACCTTACAGGTGGTGTACACGGTGCTGGTGGCGAAGACCTATCAGGTCTCCGATATGAGCCAGACCTATCCGCTGATGCGCGGCACCGCGCCGCTGCTGGTGGCGCTGATCAGCGTGCTGGCGCTTGGCGATAGCCTTTCGTGGCTCGCCTGGTCCGGGATCGGGGTAATTTGCCTGTCGATTCTGGCGATGGCGATGAACGGGCGCATGCAGTCGCGGAAAGGGATCTGGCTGGCGCTGCTGAATGCCTGTTTTATCGCAGGCTACACGCTGGTGGACGGCACCGGCGTGCGGCTGTCGGACACCGCGCTGGGCTATACGCTGTGGACCTTCTTTATGAACGGCTTCTGCCTCCTGGGCTGGGCGATGGTGGCGCGTCGGCGCGAGGCGTCCGGCTACCTGCGTCTGCACTGGAAAAAGGGGCTGCTTGGGGGGGTTGGGACGATGGGCTCTTACGGTCTGGCGCTTTGGGCAATGACGCAGGCACCGCTGGCGGTAGTCGCGGCGCTGCGGGAAACCTCCATACTCTTTGGCGCGCTGATTGCGTTTGTCCTTTTAAAAGAGAAAGTTGCCGGTCTGCGCATCGCCGCGGCGCTGGGTATTGCCGGCGGCGCCATTCTGCTGCGTCTGGCGTAAAGCACTGGCAACATTAGTTGCCGTTCTTGTTTACAAATCCTGCCTTTGCCGTTTTTTTCATTCACCAAGACAATGCTTAAATTGTCATCTCTCTGTGGTAGATTCCTCGCGCATTTATGGGAATGCGCAGTCACTTATTCTTCATTTTTCTCTTTTGGCAAAAGTATTCAGCGACATGAAAAAACAAAGGAACGTTAACTTATTGTTGATGCTGGTGTTACTGGTGGCCGTCGGTCAGATGGCGCAAACCATCTACATTCCGGCGATTGCCGACATGGCAAAGGAACTTAACGTCCGCGAGGGCGCGGTGCAGAGCGTGATGGCAGCGTACCTGCTGACCTATGGCGTTTCGCAACTCTTTTACGGTCCGCTGTCCGACCGCGTCGGGCGCCGCCCAGTGATCCTGGTGGGCATGAGCATTTTCATGGTGGCGACGGTAATTGCCATTACCACCCACAGCCTGACCGTATTGATTGCCGCCAGCGCCCTGCAGGGCGTCGGCACCGGCGTCGGGGGGGTAATGGCGCGTACCTTACCGCGCGATATGTATCAGGGCACCCAGCTTCGTCATGCCAACAGCCTGTTGAACATGGGTATTCTGGTCAGCCCGCTTCTCGCCCCGCTGATCGGCGGCCTGCTGGACACGGTGTGGTCCTGGCGCGCCTGCTACGCCTTTCTGCTGGTCCTGTGCGTCATTGTCACCTTCAGCATGGCGCGCTGGATGCCGGAAACGCGCCCGCAGGACGCGCCGCGCACGAAGCTCATCACCAGCTATAAAACGCTGTTCGGCAACGGATCATTTACCTGCTACCTGCTGATGCTGATCGGCGGCCTGGCGGGCATTGCGGTGTTCGAAGCCTGCTCCGGCGTGCTGCTGGGCGCTGGGCTGGGCCTGAGCAGCATGGTCGTGAGTATTCTGTTTATTCTGCCGATCCCGGCGGCGTTCTTCGGCGCGTGGTTTGCCGGGCGACCAAACAAGCGCTTCTCTACCCTGATGTGGCAGTCGGTGATCAGCTGCCTGCTGGCGGGTCTGATGATGTGGATCCCGGGGCTGTTTGGCGTGATGACGGTCTGGACTCTGCTCATCCCGGCGGCGCTGTTCTTCTTCGGCGCGGGGATGCTGTTCCCGCTGGCGACCAGCGGCGCGATGGAGCCGTTCCCGTTTCTTGCAGGCACGGCGGGCGCGCTGGTGGGCGGCTTGCAGAATATCGGCTCCGGCGCGCTGGCCTGGCTCTCGGCGATGATGCCGCAGACCGGGCAGGCTAGTTTGGGCCTGCTGATGACGCTGATGGGGCTGCTGATCTTACTGTGCTGGCTGCCGCTGGCGTCGCGTGTCCCGCATCACGAGCAGCCGGTTTAACCGCATGATGGCCCGGCTTCTCGCCGGGCTTTTCACAGACGGGCGCAATCATCGCCTGTAGTAACGGCTCTGGCGCAGGCCGCCAGGCGCCCTCTTCCCCGTCGTAAAACTGGAAGTCCGCGTTCAACGCATACGGGATTTTCGCCTTTTGCAGCTCGCAGGCCATAAAGGTGGCGAAGGCCAGCTGCGAAGCGGTTGGCGTGAGGTGATTTGACTCCCCCACGCCCCAGCCCCCGACCCAGCTAACGTGACCGGTTTTTTGCTGCCAGCGCAGCGCGGTATTGATGCGATTATGGATAGCCGCTTTCTCCGCCGCCGTGCCGGACGTCCACGGGTATTTGCCGCCATTCTTCAGCGGCCCCCACGGGAAAATATGCCACTCCGCCAGCAGGTAGTTCTGGCTGTGCGCGGGCAGCTTCAGGCTGGATAAATCCTCCGGCGCGGCACGCAGGCGCGGCGCGATGAAGATCATGCGCTGCGGGTCAATGTCGTGGATCGCTTTAATGGTTTTTTCATACACGCGGTTTAGCGACGTGAGGTTGTGGTTAAGCTTGTCGGCGGGTTCGTAGATGAGATCAAAACCCAGCAGCGGGTAGCTCTGACCGAAATAGTGTGCCACGGCAATCCACCAGTTGATCGCCTCTTTCTCGTTATCGGCTTTTGGGTCGTTTTTATATTCATCAGCCTGATAAGCGACAATCGGGATCACGCCATACTGCTCGCAGGCTTCTACCAGCTTGCGCAGGTGGATCAGCCGCGCTTCCGTCGGCTCATCGGCCACGCGGATGCGCACGTGAGTAATGCCTTTTGCACGAAAATCCCGTACCACCAGCGGGTCGAATTCGCGTATGCCGCGCTCGGTGCGCGCCCAGTCCACGTCCATCCCGACGCCAAGCTGCTGCGCATAATGGGCAGCCGTCAGCGGCGGCTCAGCGGCAATCGCCCAGCCGGAAGAGATCAGCAACGCAGTGGCAATAAAAGGCTTTAACACGGTTTACCCTGGATAAATCGAAAGCATTACCTGTATTTAGCACGCTTTTTCACATTTGGTGTAGCGCGAAAGCGTAATAATTCTTCAACCTGCCAGTTCTCTCAGCCAGCCGATAAAGGCGTCTATTTTCGGCCACTGACGGCCGGAAAGCGTCGAGATATAGTAGTGCTGATGGCATTTCAGGGTCTTTTCGCCAAACGGGGCGATCAGCTCGCCTCGTTCCAGCCGTTTCTGCACCAGCCGCTTTCTCCCCATCGCGACGCCGACGTGATTAATGGCCGCAATGATAGCCAAATCGGAACGATCGAAACCAATGCCCGACGATGGCGGCATATTCACCGCAAAGTGCTGCGCCCAACTCAGCCACTCATCCGTACCGGAATCATTACTCCAGGCCTGACGATCGTGCAGCAGCGTGCAGTGGCTGAGGTTATCGGGGTTTTTCAACAGTTCATGCTCACGGGCATACTGCGGCGAGCAGACGGGCAGGATCTCCTCGTCCATCAGGAAGTGATGAGAGAGATGGTTAGGCGGCGTATCGTCGAAATAAAGCGCCAGATCGATACCCGTTCGCTGCATATTGACGTAATCATTGCCGGTCAGGATGGTGAGCGAAATCGATGGATAGCGGCGGGTAAAATCACCCAGCATGGGTACCAGCCAGCACTGGGCGATCGACGGCCGGGAGTAGACCGTCAGCGTACCGGACAGCGCCTGGTTTTTGATATCCAGGATCTCCTGATTCAGGGTGTCGAGGGATGATTTTAGCGTCCAGTAGACGCGCTTTCCCTCCTGCGTCAGCTCGACTTTACGGTGCGAGCGGACGAACAGCTGAATACCCAGCTCCTCTTCCAGCAGGTTGATGCGGTGGCTCACCGCGCTGGGGCTGAGCGACAGCTCCTCCGCCGCCAGAGCGAAGGACTCATGCCGGGCGGCCACTTCAAAGGTGTACATTTTCGACAGCTGCCAGCCGTTTAACAGCCGGTTTCTGGCTTCATTTGCATCGGTCATCACAATTCTCGCGCGTGGTTTCTGCGCTCAGCATACCGTTTAAGGGTGAATTAATGTGAACCTAATACGAATTAAGTGCGCTTTTTAGAGAGCAGTCACTGAGTTGATCCAATCTGGCTCACCTGAACGCCAATTTATATCGTTTGTCAGCCCACGCCGCTTTTTCGTCCAATACCCCCAGATGACATAAGGGTGAGGTGAGATATGGGATCTCAGGTCTGGGTTGTGGCAACGCTGCTGGTCAGCATTGTGTTGATTGTTTTAACCATCGTAAAACTGAAGTTTCACCCGTTCCTCGCGCTGCTGCTGGCGAGCTTTTTCGTCGGCGCGATGATGGGGATGAGCCCGCTGGATATGGTGAACGCCATTGAGAGCGGGATTGGCGACACGCTGGGCTTCCTGGCGGCGGTGATTGGTCTGGGCACCATTCTCGGCAAGATGATGGAGGTTTCCGGCGCGGCCGAGCGCATCGGGATCGCACTGCAGCGCTGCCGCTGGCTGTCAGCAGACGTGATTATGGTGCTGGTGGGCCTGATCTGCGGCATTACGCTGTTCGTGGAAGTGGGCGTAGTACTGCTCATCCCGCTGGCGTTTTCCATCGCCAAAAAGACCCACACGTCGCTGCTCAAGCTGGCTATTCCGCTCTGTACCGCGCTGATGGCGGTGCACTGCGTGGTGCCGCCGCATCCTGCTGCCCTGTTTGTGACCAATAAATTAGGTGCGGACGTCGGGACGGTCATTGTCTACGGTTTGATGGTAGGCCTGATGGCCTCGCTGGTCGGCGGCCCGCTGTTCCTGAAACTGCTCGGCAATCGTCTGCCGTATAAGCCGGTTCCGGCGGAATTTTCAGACCTGAAGGTGCGTGAAGAGCATACCCTGCCGTCGCTGGGCGCCACGCTGTTCACGGTGCTGCTACCGATTGCCCTGATGCTGGTGAAAACCATCGCCGAGCTGAACATGGCAAAAGAAGGCACGCTGTATACGCTGCTGGAGTTTATCGGCAACCCGATCACCGCCATGTTTATCGCCGTGTTTGTCGCCTACTACCTGCTGGGGATCCGCCAGCATATGGGCATGGGCACCATGCTGACGCACACCGAGCACGGCTTCGGCTCTATCGCCAACATTTTGCTGATTATCGGCGCGGGCGGCGCGTTTAACGCCATTCTCAAAACCAGCGGACTGGCGGACTCGCTGGCGCATATTCTCTCGAACCTGCACATGCACCCTATCCTGCTCGCCTGGCTGGTGGCGCTGGTGCTGCATGCCGCTGTCGGCTCCGCCACGGTCGCGATGATGGGGGCAACGGCGATAGTCGCGCCGATGCTGCCGCTCTACCCGAACGTCAGCCCGGAGATCGTCACCATTGCCATCGGTTCCGGCGCCATTGGCTGCACGATCGTGACCGATTCCCTCTTCTGGCTGGTGAAGCAATACTGCGGCGCGACCCTGAATGAGACCTTCAAATACTATACGACGGCGACCTTTATCGCCTCGGTGCTTGCACTTGGCGGCACATTCCTGCTTTCTTTCATTATCTGAGCGCGAAGAGACGTACTATGGAAAACGCAACTATCACTACTTTAACCGCACAGTTTCCTCTGGTTGAGGATCTGGTTGCCCTGAAAGAAACCACCTGGCTAAACCCGCGCACCACGACGCTTGCCGAAGGGTTGCCGTATGTCGGGCTGACCAAAGCCGACGTGGACGACGCGCACGCGCGGCTCAACCGCTTCGCGCCGTATCTGGCGAAAACCTTCCCGGAAACGTCGGTAACGGGCGGAATTATCGAATCCGACCTGGTCGCCATTCCGGCAATGCAGGCGCGGCTGGAGAAAGAGTCTGGCAAATCCGTTCCCGGCACGCTGCTGCTAAAAAAAGACAGCCATCTGCCGATTTCCGGCTCGATCAAAGCGCGCGGCGGCATCTATGAGGTGCTGACCCACGCGGAGAAACTGGCGCTTGAAGCCGGGTTGCTGAGCCTCGAAGACGACTACAGCATTCTGCTGGAGCCGCGCTTTAAGGACTTCTTTAGCCAGTACAGCATTGCGGTAGGCTCAACCGGCAACCTCGGGATGTCCATCGGTATTATGAGCGCCCGCATCGGCTTTAAGGTGACGGTGCATATGTCCGCCGACGCCCGCGAGTGGAAGAAAGCCAAACTGCGCAGCCACGGCGTCATCGTCGTGGAATATGAGCAGGATTACGGCGTGGCGGTAGAGCAGGGACGCAAAGCGGCGGAAAGCGATCCGAACTGCTTTTTCATCGACGATGAAAACTCGCGCACCTTATTCCTGGGCTATGCGGTGGCGGGCGAGCGCCTGAAGGCGCAGTTTGCCGAACAGGGCCGGGTGGTGGATGCGGAGCATCCGCTGTACGTCTACCTGCCGTGCGGCGTCGGCGGCGGCCCTGGCGGCGTGGCGTTTGGCCTGAAGCTGGCCTTTGGCGACAACGTCCACTGCTTCTTCGCGGAGCCCACGCACTCACCGTGCATGCTGCTGGGCGTTTACACCGGCCTGCACGATGAGATTGCGGTGCAGGATCTGGGCATTGATAACGTGACGGCGGCGGACGGTCTGGCGGTAGGACGCGCGTCCGGCTTCGTGGGCCGCGCGATGGAGCGCCTGCTCGATGGGTTCTATACGCTTTCCGATCAGAGCATGTACGACATGCTCGGCTGGCTGGCGCAGGAGGAAGGGATTCGGCTGGAACCGTCCGCGCTGGCGGGCATGGCCGGGCCGCTGCGCGTGCCTTCAGATGCCAGCGTTACCCACCTGGTGTGGGCGACCGGCGGCGGGATGGTGCCGGAAGACGAGATGGCGAAGTATCTGGCGAAAGGGAAGTAATTATGCCGGGTGGCGGCTGCGCCTTACCCGGCCTACAACTGCAAAATTTGTTGAATGTGGGTTACCGCAAACAGCAGTGACAGAGACAGCACGGCCAGGGCGATCAGGAACTTATCCCGCACCGCCTTCGGCTGCACAACATCCTCTTTTGCCACGTCCATCAGGTTACGACTGCGGGTATAGCGCCATAGAATAATCGCCACCAGCGCCAGCACGACAAGCGAGATCCAGAACGGCACCCCGGTGCGGTGCCAGTTGTGCTTAATCGCCAGGGCAATCAGCGCGCCATACCCCAGCAGCGTGCGCAGCCAGGCGAGTGACGTCCGCTCCGGCTGCAGGCCGGGGTCCGCTTCGCGTCGCGCTTTGCGGCTATCCGCCATAGAACACCAGCACCATCACAACGCCCGCCACCGCCAGCAAAATCCCGCTGATGATAAGCAGCCCGCGGGTATAGGGCAGATCCTGCTTCAGACGCATCGCCTTCTCATTGCGCAGCCAGCGCAGGTAGCCGTAAATCGCCAGCACGCCCGCGAACAGGCACAGCAGCAGCGCCAGCACCTCGCGGATCAGCGGCGTGGCAAAATCAGGCGCGAGCTGGTCGAGCCCCACCCCGGCGGCAAGAAAGCCCAGCGCGGTGCGGATCCACGCTAAAAACGTGCGTTCATTAGCCAGCGAGAAGCGGTAGTCCGGCGCTTCGCCGAGGCGGGAAATTTTCATGAAGGTTCCTTGTCGTGCTACGGGCAGGCTTCAGCATAGCGTAAATCGACAAGGACAAGGAGACCGGCATCGGGCGATGCCGGTCAGGACAATCAGTGCAGCGCTGGCCAGTAATCCTTGTTGGCCTCGATCAGGTCATCCAGAATCGCCTTCGCGACGGACGCGCTCGGCACGGTTTTCGACAGGGTGATCGCCTGCCAGAGTTTCTGGTACGAGCGCTGCTCCCAGGCATCCACCACCAGTTTTTCCACCGCCACCTGCTGGCTCATCAGCCCTTTCTGGAAGTGCGGAATATCGCCCACCGTGAGCGGCTCCGGCCCGTTATGGCCCACCAGGCACGGGATCTCCACCATCGCGTCGGCATCAAAGTTATGGATGGCCCCGTTGTTGGGCACAATCAGCAGCATCCGCTCCTGGGTGTTGAAGGCGATTGCCGTCGCCAGATCGACGATGTACGACGCATGTTCGTCGATTTCCAGCTCACCGGCAGAGGATTTACCCGCCTCGATAATCGCCCGGCAGGAACTGAACACGTGCTTCTCACGGTGATCCATGACCTCATTGGCGCGGGTGCGTTCCGGGTTGGAATGCGCGACCACGTAGTCCGGGAACAGGTAATACTTCAGGTAGGTGTTCGGCATGGTGTCCGGATCCAGCGCCTGCACGTCTTTTGCTTTAGCGAACGTATCGTTCCAGCTCGCTTCGGTATGGGCATCTTCTGAAGGCGGAACATAGCCGTTTTTCGCCACGTATTCGCGCAGCTTCGGCATCAGATCGTTGCCGTTCAGGTCTTCAATCGACGTCCACCAGCCGAAATGGTTCAGGCCGTAGTAGCGCACGCGCATCTCTTTGCGGTCTTTCAGGCCGACAATTTGTGCCATGCGCCCTTCGATGCCGATCGGCATATCGCAGATGTTGAGAATTTTGGCGTTCGGGCGCAGGCGGCGCGTGGCTTCCGCGACAATCGCCGCCGGGTTGGAGTAGTTCAGCATCCACGCATTCGGAGAGTACTGCTCCATATAATCCACCAGCTCCAGCACGCCGCCGATAGAGCGCATGCCGTAGGAAATCCCGCCCGGACCGCAGGTTTCCTGACCCAGCACGCCGTGGCGCAGCGGGATTTTTTCATCTTTTTCGCGCATCGGGTATTTACCCACGCGGATATGCGCCATCACGAAATCGACATCGCTAAACGCCGCTTTCGGATCGGTGGTGTAGCTGAACTCAATCTCCGGAGCCTGCTCCTTAAGGATGATTTTGCACGCTTCGGCGATGGTCTCCTGACGCGCGCCGTCGTTGTCATAGAACTTCAGGGCGCGCAGCGGGAAACGGTCACGGTTGGCTAACAGCATCAGGACGATACCAGGCGTAAAGGTGCTGCCGCCGCCTGCAATGACAACTGAGAATTTTTTCATGATATAGCCTCTGTCAGGGTGGTTTGTTCATTTGTTAAAGGAGTTTTCATCAGCGATTCCAGCTGGTCGCGTACCTGAGGAACGTGCAGGCCGACAATCACCTGAATGCCGTTGCCGCGTCGCACCACGCCGTGGGCGCCGAGGGCTTTGAAGACGTCATCGCTTTGCGTTTTCGCCATGTCGACCAGGGCGATACGCAAGCGGGTGGCGCAGTTGTTAATGCTTTCGATGTTGGCCGCACCGCCCAGCGCCTGCAGGAATCCGGCGGCCTGCCCGACCTGCTGGCTGGCCGCGGCCGGAGCGGTGGTTTGCCCGCGCGCCGCCTTATAGTCGGCCTTGCTGTAGAGCTTGATTTCGCTCTCTTCCCGGCCCGGGGTTTTCAGGTTCAGACGCGCAATCAGCGTTTTGAAGACCACGAAGTAAACTCCGGTAAAGCAGACGCCGATGCCGATCTGGGTGAACACCGTCGAGGCGTGGTTGTGGAACATCGGGATCCAGTTTTGCGGCAGAAACTGGTCCAGCAGGCCGCCGCCCATGTTCCCGACCACGCCGAAGGTGTACATCACCGTTGCCATGGTGGCCGCCAGCACGGCGTGAACGGCAAACAATAGCGGCGAGATAAACAGGAAGGTGAATTCGAGCGGTTCGGTAATGCCCACCAGCACCGCGGTAAGCGTGGCCGGGACCAGCAGCCCCGCGACCTTGACGCGGTTTTCCGGCGACGCGGTGTACCAGATCGCCAGCGCAATCCCGACCGAGCCAAACACTTTGGAGTTGCCGTGCAGCGCGAACCCGCCTTCCGGGAAAAGAGTTTTCAGCGGCAGGGTGCTCTGGCTGAATTCCTGCAGATGCTGCGCCCAGTAGACCTGGATACCGCCTTCCACCGCCGCCGGGCCGAAGATGAACGGACCGTAGACGAAGTGGTGCAATCCGGTTGGGATCAGAATGCGTTCCAGGAAGGTATAGACCCATACGCCCAGCGCACCGGCAGAACGCAGGAACGCCTGCAGGGACTCAATGCCCATCTGCACTTTCGGCCAGCCCAGCAGCGTCAGCCAGGCGCAGGGGATCATGACGAAGAATGCGAGGATAACGACAAACGAGCTGCCCTGGAAAATCCCCAGAAATACCGGCAGCGGCTTGTCGAAGTAGCGATTGTGGATGGCGGTGACGATGCCTGAAATCACGATGGCACCGATGATGCTGGTATCGAGCGTTTTGATGCCGGCAATCATCGCCAGCCCGCTTCCCGCCGTCGGTTCGGCGGAGAAGTCGACGCCAAAGAAGTGGCCCCAGGTCATCCCCATCGCGTTGATGAAGTAGTTCCAGGTCAGGAAGCTAATCAGCACCGCCAGGCAGGCGCGGCCCTGCGCCTGCTTCGCCAGGCCAATCGGCAGGCCAACGGCAAAAATCAGCGGCATATTGCGAAACACCGCCCAGCCGCCCTCTTCAATGATGTGAACGATCTGCGCGAAAAGATGATCGGGGGCGGTTAAGGCTTCGCCGACAAACAGCGGGTTGCGAAGCATGATGGCGATTCCCACCACGATCCCAGCGAACGGAAACAGCAACACCGGGGTAAACATGGCACCGCCAAAACGTTGTATTTGACTGAGCATTTTTAAATCCTCATGAAACAACCTGTAGGGGTAGAGGCCTTTATGGTTTTTTGCTGGCCTGAGGTGAGCATAAGAACTTACTGATGCGCGAACATGGCGTGCCGCTGCGATTCGTGATCCCATTCATGGTTTTATTTTGACCAATCAGGTCTACTTTTAGCGGTAAACATGGACATGTCAGGACGCAATCCACGCGCTAATAAGGGCAGAGAGGTCTACTTGTGATCTACAAATCTATCGCCGACAGATTGCGGCTGCGGCTGAATTCGTCGGACTACAACATCGGCAGCCCGCTGCCCGGCGAAAAAGCGCTGGCGCAGGAGTTCGGCGTGGCGCGAATGACCATCCGCAAGGCGCTGGATCTGCTGGTGAGCTGGGGGCTGGTTGAGCGGCGGCACGGCAGCGGAACCTTTGTCTCACGCAAAGACGTTCACCACGAAACCACCAACCTGACCGGGCTGGTGGAGGTGCTGCGCCAGCAGGGAAAAGAGGTGCAGAGCAAGGTGCTGCAGTTCGAGGTGATGCCCGCCCCGCCCGCCATCGCCAGCCAGCTGCGGATTCAGGTGGATGAGCGGATCTACTTTTCCCGACGGGTGCGCTACGTGGACGGGAAGCCGCTGATGCTGGAGGACAGCTTTATGCCGGTGAAGCTGTTCCGCAATCTGTCGCTGGCGCATCTTGAGGGGTCTAAGTTTGATTACATCGAGAAGGAGTGCGGGATTACCATCAGCGGGAACTACGAGAGCCTGACGCCGGTGCTGGCAGATAAAACGCTGGCCGGTTATATGAACCTGCCGGAACAGACGCCGCTGCTGCGCATTACGTCCCTCTCCTACAGCGACAGCGGCGAGTTCCTCAATTATTCTGTGATGTTCCGAAATACCAGCGATTACCAGGTGGACTACCATCTGCGGCGCATCCACCCGGACGATCTGCTAGCCCATCCCCCAGAACAGCACCGCCAGTAGCTGCGGCGTAATGATGCGCAGGAACATCACCAGCGGATAAACGGTGGCATAGGAGAGCGCGGCAGCGCCGCTGGTGGCGTGCAGGTTGTTGGCAAAGGCCAGCGCGGGCGGATCGGTCATGGAGCCCGCCAGCATGCCGCACAGCGTCAGGTAGTTCATTTTGGCGAACATCCGCGCCAGTATGCCCACCGTCAGCAGCGGGATCGCCGTGATAAAGATGCCGTAGCCCACCCAGCTCATCCCTTCCCCTTTGACCAGGGTATCGACAAAATCCCCGCCGGACTTCAGCCCGACCACCGCCAGGAACAGGACGATGCCCAGCTCGCGCAGCGCCAGGTTGGCGCTCGGCGGCATAAACCAGTAGAGCTTACCGATGCAGCCGATACGCCCGAGGATCAGCGCCATAATCAGCGGCCCGCCCGCCAGGCCCAGCTTGAGCGCCACCGGGAAGCCCGGCACGTACAGCGGGATGGAGCCGAGCAGCACGCCGAGTCCGATCCCGATAAACACCGGCAGCATCTGCACCTGCTGCAGTTTTTGCTGGGCGTTACCCACCATATCCGCGACGGCGTCGATGGACGACGGGCGCCCGACCAGGTTGAGGATATCCCCGAACTGCAGGCTGGCCTCCGGGCTGGCGACCAGCTCCACACCCGCACGGTTGAGGCGGGAGATCACCACGTCGTAGCGCTCTTTTACCTGCAGATCGCGTATTTTCTTGCCAAGAACGTGCTCGTTAGTCACCACAACGCGTTCCACCCGCATATCGGTGCCGCGGGTTGAGAGAGAGGTATCCACTTCCTGACCAATCACCAGCCGCGCGTTGTTTAAATCGCCGGGCTGGCCGACCAGATGCAGCAGATCGCCCTGCTGAATAATGGTGCCGGGCGCGGGCACCATCAGCATATCGTCGCGCTTAAGGCGGGAGCAGATGATATTGGCGCTGTTCAGGATCGGCACGTCCTGAATCGCCATATTGTTCAGGTTGGGGTTATCGACCCGAATGTTGATGGTTTTGATCGGCATATGGCCGTTGGTGAGCGTGGTTTCGTGGTCCTTTGCCTCTTTATCGACGTTAATGCGAAACAGGACGCGGACCAGCCACATGGAGAGCAGAATGCCGCAAATGCCAAACGGATAGGCCATGGCGTAGCTCATCCCCATCTGATCGACGATGCCGGGTTCGATGCCCAAATCGCGCAGGATTTGCTGTCCGGCACCGAGCGCGGGCGTGTTGGTGACCGCCCCGGAGAAAATGCCCAGCACCACGGGCAGCGGGATAGCAAAGATTTTATGCAGAATGGCGGTGACCAGCCCGCCCATCACCACAATGCCGAGGGCAAACAGGTTGAGCCGCAATCCGGAAACCCGAAGTGAGGCGAAAAAGCCCGGTCCCACCTGAATCCCGATGGTATAGACGAAGAGGATCAGGCCGAACTCCTGAGTAAAGTGGAGCATCTCGGCGCTGAGGACCAGCCCGAGCTGGTCGGCGAAGTGGCCGACAAAAATGCCGCCAAACAGCACCCCGCCTATCCCAAACCCGACGCCGCGGATTTTGATATTCCCTATCCACAGGCCAACAACAGCGACCAGGGCCAACACGCTGACGGTTAACGCGATATCACTCATGATCCACTTCCTTGGCATAACCTTAGTTATGCTAAGGATTCTCTCAGAGCCGCGGGCGGTTGTATGGGCGATGGCGCACAAAAAAGCCCTGCCGGGGCAGGGCTTTATCTTTTCACCCTCTCCCTGTGGGAGAGGGCCGGGGTGAGGGCACCAGCCCGCACACTGTTAACTGTTTAATGCCGGCCGCTCGCTAATGGCGATACGCTGCGGCGCGATGGCTTCCGGCACGTTGCGGAGCAGGTCGATATGCAGCAGCCCGTTGGTAAACGTCGCGCCGGACACTTCCATATGGTCTGCCAGGGTAAAGCTCAGGCTAAACGGCTGATTAACCAGCCCCTGATGCAGCCATTTGGTCTCGGTCTCTTGTTTTTCCGGCGTACCTTTTACGGTCAGACGCGTACCTTCAAGCTGGATGTCCAGATCGTCCTGACGGAAGCCGGCCAGCGCAAGGGTGATGCGATAGTGGTTATCGTCGCTTTTTTCGATGTTGTACGGCGGAAACGTCTGTTGCTCAGCGGTGTTTTGCAGGGCATTAGCCAGTTTGTCAAAACCAATCCACTGACGCAGCAGGGGGGATAAATCGTAGTTACGCATACTAAATCTCCTTCTGAGAAGCGAGTTCGGCACAGTTTAATTTTGTGCGCAGTTGTTCCTGCAAATCCGGATGGATTCGCATATGCTCCCGTTACGGCAAGCAAGTCTGGGTGGGCCGCTCGCGCGACCCGCATAATTAGTTAATTTCGATACGACGCGGTTTTTTCTCTTCCGGAATCACACGTTCCAGTTCGATAAACAGCAGGCCGTTGACCAGGTTCGCGCCTTTCACGTGAATGTTCTCGGCTAACTGGAACTTGCGTTCAAAGTTGCGCTCGGCGATGCCCTGGTAAAGGTAGGTACGTTCTTTCTGCTCGGCCGTATGGGAACCTTTCACCACCAGCAGGTTGTCCTGCGCGGTGATCTCCAGTTCGTTTTCTGCAAAACCGGCGACGGCAATGGCGATGCGGTAGTGGTTTTCGTCAACCAGCTCAACATTGTATGGAGGGTAGCCGTTGCTCTGGCTTTGGTTATTTTCTAAATGGTTAAACAGGCGGTCAAAACCAATTGCAGAACGGTATAGCGGAGAAAGATCGAAGTTACGCATAAATAAAACTCCTGAAATCAGCGAGAAATTATAGCCTTCCACCATGGACAGGCCTTTGCGCCCCCGAACACCCATCAGGCGAGTTCGTTATCGGGCCACATTCTTAAAATGGGTCTGGATACGGGCTTTTCAAGCGTATTGATGTGAGATTTTTTTGCACTTTGCGGGTTGTCGCTTAGACTGGGACAACAGCACAAAGAGTTAAATTGCGATGGCTGCCACAGTGCGGGGTTTTTGGGCTATTCATTTAGGGTAAGGCTCGCTATAACCCTGAGTTGCAGGTCGATGCAGTGTGATTAACGATGACTGAGTGATGATGAAAAATGTTCTGATAAAGCTGACAGCGTTCAGCGGGGTGGTATTACTTTGCGGGTGCTCGAGCGTGATGTCTCACACCGGCGGTAAAGAAGGAACATATCCGGGGACGCGCGCCAGTGCGGCCATGATTTCCGATGACGACACAAACTGGGGAACCAAATCTCTGGTTATCCTGGATATGCCTTTCACGGCAGTCGCCGATACGCTGCTGCTTCCGTGGGACATGTTCCGCACGGACAGTTCCGTGCGCTCGCGCGTTGAGAAAAGCGAGCAGGAAAATCTGGCGACCAACGCCGTCATCCCGCCCGCAGCACTGCCCCCGCGTTAGTCCTCAGCGGTTTCCGTTAGCCACAGCTGGCGGAAACCGTCCGTCTCTTCCATCCAGGCGATAGCTCGCCCGTCAGGCGAGAACACGACCGCATCCGCAGACAGCGGGTTGCGGCGATCGGACGTCAAAAACGTCACCTCTCCGGTCCGCGCGTCGCAGCAGGCGATCCGGTTTTCAAGCACACATCCCAGCATGTTCCCGGAAGGGTGCCAGTTGAACGCAGACTGAATACCGCTCTCCGTATGGGTTAACTGGCGCGGCTTTCCGCCCTCAGGCGAGATCAGCCACAGCTGCACAATGCCGTTATCGTCGCGCATCAGAAAGGCGATCTGCGTCCCCTGCGGATTACTGCGTACCCAGTGACGCGGCACGTTCACCAGCCCCGGATAACGGTTCTGATGAGTAAAGGTTAAACGACGCTGCATCACTCCGGCAGGTGGCGCTGGCAGAGTCTCTGGCGTTCCCTGCAGCGGCTCATCACCCGCTCGTTTCCAGCCCTGCTCGTCCTGCGGCAACGCGACAATAAACAGCTCGGGCACTTTCTCGCCCTTTTCAGACAGCGTGTCGCCGATAAACGCCAGCCTGTCGTTGCCTACCCAGCCCTCTTCATAGGCGCGGTTGATTTCATCGCTGCCCGGCAGTGGGTTGGGCGTGGTGCGGCTGACCAGCACGCTCCAGAAGGTTCCCGGATAGTCACGCGGATGATTCCCCTGCGGGTTCACCGGGCCGAAAGGCGCAGCCACGCCGACGTTGCGTAAATCGAGCTTCGGATCGCGCTCGTGCAGCACGTGGTCGTTATAGGTGAAGCTGACGAGCTGCCCGTTCGGGCTAAAGACGTGCACATGGCTGCCGCCGCGCAGCGCGCCTGCGGTGTAGGGCGCAGTGATATCCATCGCGTCAAGATTGTTCACCTGACCGTTACAGGCAATGACTCCCTGACGATGATGAAAATCATAGTGCCAGTCTGCGTCCGGGTTTTTCGGGCCGTGGATAAAGACGTATTTTTCCTGTGCGGGATGAACGGTCACCACGCCAACATGCGCGCCGTCAGTGGCGCGATAGATCACCTCCACCTCACCCGTAGCGACATTGACCCGCTCAATGGTTTCGCCGGTAAATGACGCACCAGACGGGCGTACGTCGTAGACCAGCCACTGGCTGTCTGGGGTCCAGGTATTAATATTCGTGAGCTGGTGATGGCGGGAAGTGAAGGTGATTTGTTTCATGAGGATACCCTGATGCAAGGTGAGTGCATCAGGGTAAAACATCCGCAGGGATTAGCCTACTCGTTTCACATCGCCCACCAGCAGGATGTAGGAGAGCGCGCCGATCAGCGCCACGGCGGAGATATAGACCAGCGCCGGGCCGAAGCCGTAGTCCTGCGCCAGGTAGCCGATGACCAGCGGTACGGTGATCCCACCCAGCCCGCCGACAAAGTTGAACACGCCGCCGGTCAGGCCAATCAGCCGCATCGGCGCGAGGGACGACACCAGCGACCAGGTGATGGAGGCGAAACCGTTACCGAAGAACGCCACCGCCATCAGGGCCATAATCCACACCGGATCGTTGGTGTAGTTGGCGCCCATGATGCAGGTGGAGATCAGCAAGCCGCAGATAATCGGCGTTTTACGCGCCACGCCCAGCGAATAGCCTTTTTTCACCAGCTTATCGGCCAGCCAGCCGGAGAGCAGCACGCCGAAAAACGCCGCGAGGAACGGCACGGTGGTCATAAAGCCCGCCTTCAGCGCCGTGATGCCCTTTTCCTGGGTCAGATAGTTCGGGAACCAGGTCAGGAAGAACCACAGCGTGGAGGTCACCGCGAACTGGCCCAGATAAACGCCCACCAGCTTACGGTGGAAGACCAGCTTCCAGTCCGCTTTGGTCAGCGGCTGGCGCGCCTCTTTTTTCACCGGCGCATCACCGTCCACCAGGCCACCGCCGTCGCGGATGTAGTCCAGCTCGGCTTTGGTGATGCTTTTGGTCAGACGCGGCGGCTGGTAGACCTTAAACCAGATCAGCGACCAGATAATGCCAATCCCGCCCGTGACGATGAACACCCAGTGCCAGCTCAGCAGCTCCTGGATCCAGATCAGCAGCGGCGTCAGGAACGCCAGGCCAACGAACTGCCCGGAGGTGTAAAAGCCAACGGCGGAAGCGCGCTCGTGTTCCGGGAACCAGCTGGTGACCATGCGGTTATTGGTCGGAAACGCGGGCGCTTCGAAAACTCCGGTAATGGCACGCAGGCCAATCAGCGACATCAGCCCGGTCGCGAAGCCCTGGAAAAGGGTCGCCACGGACCAGCCGAAAATGGCGATAAAGTAGGTCAGACGTGAACCCACGCGGTCAAGGAACCAGCCGCCCGGGATCTGGCAGAGCGTATACAGCCAGGCAAACGCCGAGAAGACGTAGCCCATTTCCGCTTTGGTGATGCCAAACTCTTCCTGAATATGGGCCGATGCCACGGCAAGGTTGGCGCGGTCGACATAGCAAATGACCACGGTAATAAAGATCATAATCAGCGTCAGGTAGCGGCGACGCCCGGTTTTTGCAGCAGTAACTGGAATATCCATCGCAATCTGTCTCCAGATTTTGGGCATAGCGAAGCCGCTCACCATGCCCTGTAATTTACAGAGGGTTATATTTTTGTATGTACGTTTTTTTGGCCGATGGCGCTGCGCTTACCGGCGATTTACCACTCGGCTACGGAACCGTCTTCATGACGCCACAGTGGATTACGCCAGTCCGGCGCGTGTTTACTCAGCTCAATGACTTTGGCTTCGTCAATCTCTACGCCAAGGCCCGGCTTCGTTAACGGTTTAAAGAAACCGCCTTCCATGCTGAAGTCTTCTTTATTTTTCACAAAATCGAGCAGTTCCGCGCCCTTGTTATAGTGAATGCCCATGCTCTGTTCCTGGAACACCGCGTTGCGGGAGACAAAGTCGACGTGCAGGCAGGCCGCCAGCGCGATCGGTCCGAGCGGGCAGTGCGGCGCCAGCGCCACATCGTAAGCTTCGGCCATCCCGGCAATTTTGTAGCATTCGGTGATGCCGCCCGCGTGAGAGAGGTCCGGCTGCAGAATCGCAATGCCGCCCGCTTCAAGCACGCGTTTAAACTCGAAGCGCGAGAACATACGTTCACCCGCCGCGATAGGAATGTGGGTCTGTTCAGCCAGTTTCGGATAGTACTCGGCCTGTTCGGCCAGCACCGGCTCTTCGATAAACAGCGGACGATACGGCTCCAGCTCTTTGATCAGCACTTTGGCCATCGGCGCGCTAACGCGGCCATGGAAGTCCAGGCCAAATTCAATCTCGTTGCCGAAGGCTTCACGGATTTGCGCGACAGTATTCACCGCGCGATCCACCGCGCGCGAGTTGTCGATAACGCCCATCTCTTCGCAGCCGTTGAGTTTGAAGGTGTCAAAACCGATGTTGCGCAGTTGCGTGATGCCGTCGATCGCTTCCGCAGGACGGTCGCCGCCAACCCAGCTGTAGGCTTTAATTTTGTCGCGCACCAGGCCGCCCATCAGCTGCCAGACCGGCGCGTTCAGCACTTTGCCTTTGATATCCCACAGCGCCTGGTCGATACCGGCGATGGCGCTCATCAGGATCGGCCCCCCGCGGTAGAAGCCCGCGCGGTACATCACCTGCCACAGGTCGTTGATGCGAGCCGGATCCTGGCCAATCAGGTATTCACCCAGCTCGTGCACCGCCGCTTCTACGGTGCGCGCACGTCCTTCAATTACCGGTTCGCCCCAGCCCACGACCCCTTCATCGGTTTCGATTTTCAGGAACATCCAGCGCGGGGGTAAACGGTACGTGGTGAGTTTGGTTATTTTCATTTCACTGCCTCTCGATACGCTTTCACAAATGCTGCCGCCTGCTGTGCGGTACGTTCCACGGACTGCCCGGCGCGATACAGATCGCTGCCCAGCCCCGCGCCCACACAGCCCGCGCTCATCCACTGACCCAGGTTTTCTGGCGTTACGCCGCCCACGGCAAAGACCGGCACGCTGGCGGGTAAAACCGCTTTCAACGCTTTGATGTAGTCCGGTCCAAAAGCCGATGATGGGAATATTTTGAGCGACTGTGCGCCCGCATCCAGGGCAGTAAAGGCTTCCGTGGCGGTGGCGCATCCCGGGCAGACGGTCATGCCGTAACCCACCGCGCGGCGGATCACCTCAGGCTGAATGTTGGGCGTGACGATAAGCTTGCAGCCCATTTTCGCCAGTTCATCCACCTGCTCCGGGTGCAGCACGGTGCCTGCGCCAATCAGCGCCTTCTCACCGAACGCCTCCACCACGGCCGGAATGCTTTTTTCCCACTCCGGCGAGTTGAGCGGGATTTCTACCGCGTCGAATCCGGCATCGATAACCGCGCCGACGTGGGCTAACGCCTCATCGGGCGTGATGCCGCGCAAAATCGCGATAAGGGGAAGATCAGTTTGCCACTGCATGAGCGATGCTCCTTATTCCTGCCTGAAATGCCGTGTCGCCGGATACCGTTGCAACATCACGCCCAACGGCGCGAAACGCCTGCTCGTAGCGCGACGTCAGCGATACGCCGGCGACCAGGGTGATGGCCTGCTCGTGCGAGATGAAATCACGCATGCTGGCGACCTCTGCGCCAATCAGCAGGCCGGAGAGAAACTCGCTGACCTGCTCGCACGGGAGATTTCCCAGCACGTGCGAGGCGCGAACCTCAAAAAGCTGCGGCAAAACATCAGGAGAAGCGATCCCACGTTCAAGCCCGGCAGCAAACGCCTCTGACGAGGCTTCCTGCTCCGGCAAACCGGCTCCCACCAGTGAATGATTGAGCAGCAAATGGTGCAGCTCGCCGGTCATCACGGTGCGAAAATCGTGGATTTGCTCAGCGTCGGCCTGGACCCACTTGCAGTGCGTTCCGGGCATGACGTAGACAGAAGAAGGAGAAAGCGTGCGCGCGCCAAGCAGCTGCGTCTCTTCGCCGCGCATCACGTTGTGGTTATCGTCGCGAGAGACGCACAAACCGGGAATAATCCAGATATTGTCGCCAACGGACGTTAACTGCTCGCCAATCGCGGAGAAATGGGCAGGAACAGGCAGGTATGGCGCAACCTTCCAGCCAACGTTGCTGCCGACCATTCCCGCCATGACCACCGGCGTGGCGCTGTCGCGCCAGTTTTGTGTGACCTCTGCTAACACCGCCTCGGGAGATTTACCGTTCAGGCGCGTCACGCCTGCTTCTGATTGCCTGCTCTCCAGGCACTGCTCGCCCTTATAAAGCCAGGCGCGCAGATTGGTCGATCCCCAGTCAATTGCGATGTAGCGAGATGTCATGTGATTTCCTTCAGCCTTCGTGTCGAGCTGGCGATCATGGTAAGTGCCGCCTGCTCTGCCGCATCGCCATCCTGATGCCGTATCGCATCGAACAGCGCTTTATGTTCCTGGAGCGTTTTCGGCATGTTGGCCTCATCGCCCATCCAGGTACGTTCAAATACTGCTCGCTGTAGCGAGCTGATCGCCACGCTAAGCTGCTGTAATACCGGGTTATGCACCGACTGCAGCACCGCTTCGTGGTAGCGAATATCCGCCTCGTTAAACGCCTCCCGGTTCTGGTTATTGGCGATCATGTCGTTTAAAGCCGACTCAATCTGCGCCAAATCGCCGGACGTTGCGCGCTCCGCCGCCCAGCGGGCGATGGCCGGTTCAACCAGGTTTCGTACCTCGCTCATCGCACCGATAAGCCTTGGGTCGTAGTCGTTTTCCAGCACCCACTGCAGCACGTCGGTATCGAGGTAGTTCCACTGGTTGCGCGGGGCAACAAACGCGCCGCGGTACCGTTTCATTTCAATCAGCCGTTTCGCCATCAGCGAGCGGAACACTTCCCGGATGATGTTGCGCGAGGTTTCAAATTCCTCACACAGTTCGGCCTCTGCAGGCAGCGGCGAACCGGGAACGTATTTGCCACCCACAATCTGGGTGCCCAGCGTAATGACGATGCGATCGGTTTTATTGAGAGTCATGGAGAGTCCTTGTGCTCTGTATGTCCATCACTACTTTACCGCGACCGCTGAATTTCACCTCACTTTTGCAGTACAAACGTGAGGGCGTTCGACTTTGTCGTGGTGACAATGTAGTACAATCAACTAATGTTGTACTACAATCCAGATCACAAAAAGAACAATTCGATAAATTCAGCGCAAAAAAAAGCCCCGGTTGATAACCGGGGCTGATGATTAAAAATAAGCGTTACTGCAGCACAAACTTCTCGATCGCGTAGGCAACGCCGTCTTCCAGGTTGGATTTGGTCACGAAGTTGGCCACTTCTTTCACCGACGGAATGGCGTTATCCATCGCCACGCCCACGCCCGCGAATTCAATCATCGCGATGTCGTTTTCCTGGTCGCCCAGCGCCATGATCTCTTCCTGTTTAATCCCCAGCGCATCAGCGAGCGATTTCACGCCGGTGCCTTTATTGACGCGTTTATCGAGGATTTCGAGGAAGTACGGCGCACTTTTCAGCACGGTGTACTTCTTTTTTACCTCCGCCGGAATGCGTGCAATGGCTTTATCCAGGATTTCCGGCTCGTCGATCATCATCACTTTCAGGAACTGGGTCGCCGGGTCCATCTTCTCGGCTTCACAGAACACCAGCGGGATCGTCGCGACAAAGGATTCATGCACCGTGTAGTAGCTGATGTCGCGGTTAGCGGTGTACAGCGTGTTGCGATCGAGCGCGTGGAAGTGCGACCCCACTTCCCGGGACAGTTTTTCCAGGAACAGATAGTCATCGTAGCTCAGCGCGGTTTGCGCAACCGTACTGCCGTCCGCGGCTTTCTGCACCAGCGCACCGTTATAGGTGATGCAGTAGTCGCCAGGCTGATTCATGTGCAGCTCTTTCAGGTAGCTGTGCACGCCCGCATACGGACGCCCCGTGGTCAGGACCACATTCACGCCCTTTGCGCGTGCCGCAGCGATCGCGTTCTTAACGGCTGGAGAGATAGTGTGGTCTGGCAGCAACAGCGTGCCGTCCATATCGATTGCAATGAGTTTGATAGCCATGAGATCCCCGGGATAAATGAGTGCTGCCTCATGCTAACGCGATTAAGCACACAAAAATAGAGCTATATTGCGCAACAAAAGCCCCCTTTTACGCTTATCCCGGGGAACAAAGACCTACTCGCGAGTGAGAACGATTTTACCAAACGCACCGCGATCGAGGTGTTCAAACGCCTGTTCAAGTTCGTTAAAACGGTAGCGATGCTCAATCACGGGTTTCAGTCCGGTGACATCAACAGCGCGGACGAAATCTTCCAGCGCCCGGCGGTGTCCCACGCCGATCCCCTGAATGACGGGGGATTTCAGCAACAGCTCGCCAGCAGAGAGGGTAATCTCCGTCCCGGCCAGCACGCCAATCACGGAGATACGTCCGTGAACGGCAACGGCGCGCAGGGAGTGCTTCAGGTTCTCGCCCCCCACGGTTTCAATAATATGGTCGATGCCGCGATCCTGCGTGAGTGCCAGCGTATTTTCAGCCCAGTCGCCTTTCAGGCGGTTGATGCCCTGGCTGGCCCCCAGTTTTTTGGCCAACGCCAGCTTTTCATCGCTCCCCGAGGTGACAAATACCTCAGCGCCGTGCGCTTTGGCAATTTGCAGGGCGAAAATCGCCACGCCGCCCGTCCCCTGTACCAGCACCGATTGCCCGGCGCGCAGCTGACCGCGTTCCACCAGCGCGAACCAGGCGGTAAGCCCTGCGCAGGGTAAGGTGCTGGCCTCGGCGTCATCCAGGGTCTCCGGCGAGGCCACCAGCGCGTCTTCCTTCACAATCACATACTCGGCCAGCATCCCCTGGAAGTATCCGCCGGATGTTTTATAGGGCAAATTGCGCGCGTCCGCCTGTGGTTTACCGTCGATCCACTCCGGGAAGAAGGTTGAGATGACGCGCGCGCCGGGCTGGAAGCGCGTAACGCCTTCACCAATGCTGTCCACCACGCCCGCCATGTCAGACGCCGGGCTAAACGGGAAGGAAAGCGGGATTGGCATCGTGCCTTCAACAACCATTTTATCGCGATAGTTGAGCGCAACGGCATTCACCCGCACGCGCACTTCACCCGGGCCGGGCTGTGGAACGGGTGCCTGAGTCAGCTTGAGGTTCTCGCGTCCAAGGGCGTCCATGGACCAGCGTTGCATTGTCTCTGTCATTTTATTTCTCCTGCCATCAGATGAGCTTTAGTCCTGACAGTCTACCGTTGACTAAAGGTCGCCAGTGGCGATAAGTTTTCTCTTCATTGACGCCATAATCGATACAATTCATGACCGATACGCTGAAGGATATTCCTGTTTTTGTCGCTGCCGTGGAGGCGGGAAGCTTCGCTCAGGCCGCAATTCGCCTGCACCTGTCGCGCTCGGCGGTAGGGAAAAGCATCGCTCGCCTTGAAGAGCGGCTGGGGGTACGTCTATTTCACCGCACCACCCGTAGCCAGAGGCTGACCGATAACGGCGCTCTTTTTTATGAACGCTGCCTGCGCGCGCTGGAGGAGATTCGGGGCGCGGAATCGCTGCTTGAAACAGGGAAACAGCAGGTCAGTGGCCGCCTGCGCGTTGCCATGCCGGTGCTGTTTGGTCGCCAGTGTGTCGCCCCGCTGCTGATAGCGCTGGCGCAGGAACACCCCGGGCTTGAACTGGAAATGTCATTCAGCGACCGGGTGGTGGATCTCGTCGAGGAAGGGTTTGATATGGCGGTGCGTAACGGCACGCTTCAGGACAGCAGCGTGCTGGTTGCCAGAAGGCTGGGAGAACACCGCATGGTGCTATGCGCCGCGCCGGATTATCTGCAGAAGAAAGGCCAGCCGCAAAGCGTGGCTGATTTACCCCAGCATACGGCGATTAACTATCTGCGCGCAGGCAGAGTGCTGTCCTGGAAGCTGATGGATAATGAAGGAACGTCGCACACCTTTACTCCCCGGTCATCACTTAATATGGATGATTTGCAGGCGATCTGCGACGCTGCGCTGGCCGGACACGGCATTGCATGGCTGCCCTGCTGGATGGTCGTTAAAGATATTCACCAGGGTAAACTCGTCCCGCTCCTGAAGCAGGCACCGGACGTGCATTTCGACGTTCATGCGGTGTGGCAGCAGACGCCGCACCTGCCGCTGAGGGTAAGAATAGCGATAGACACGCTGGCGAGCCGTTTACCGTCCGCAATGTCGCTGGATATGCCTGCGCCCATAAAAAAGCCGCGCTAAAAGCGCGGCCAGTTATCGTGCGGTTTCAAACCGATTAAATATCGATATTTGCCGCTTTCAGGGCGTTCTCTTCGATGAAGGCACGACGTGGTTCAACCGCATCACCCATCAGGGTCGTGAACAGCTGGTCTGCAGCAATCGCGTCCTTAACGGTAACGCGCAGCATGCGGCGGCTTTCCGGATCCATGGTGGTTTCCCACAGCTGCTCCGGGTTCATTTCACCCAGACCTTTATAGCGCTGGATCGCAAGACCACGACGGGACTCTTTCACCAGCCAGTCCAGCGCCTGCTCGAAGCTGGCTACCGGCTGACGACGTTCGCCACGTTCGATGAACGCATCGTCTTCGATCAGGTCGCGCAGCGTCTCGCCGAGCGTGCAGATACGGCGGTATTCCGGACCGGTCACAAACTCGTGCTCCAGTGGGTAGTCGGTATCAACGCCGTGGGTGCGCACGCGAATAATAGGCTCGAACTGCTTATCGGCGTTCTGCTGGATATCGCATTTCCACATGCTGCCGTGCTGCTCTTTCTCGTTCAGATCGGTTACCAGAGCGTTCACCCAGCGGGTCACGGTCTGCTCGTCGCTCAGATCGGCTTCCGTCAGGGTTGGCTGATAAACCAGCTCCTTCAGCAGCGTTTTCGGATAACGGCGTTCCATACGCGTAATCATTTTCTGCGTGGCGTTGAACTCGGACACCAGACGCTCCAGCGGCTCACCGGCCAGTGCAGGCGCGTGCGAGTTCGCGTGCAGGGTTGCGCCATCAAGTGCGATTGCGATTTGGTACTGATCCATCGCTTCGTCATCTTTGATGTACTGTTCCTGCTTGCCTTTCTTCACTTTGTACAGCGGCGGCTGGGCAATGTAGACGTGGCCACGTTCAACGATTTCAGGCATCTGACGATAGAAGAAGGTCAACAGCAGCGTACGAATGTGCGAGCCGTCGACGTCCGCATCGGTCATGATGATGATGCTGTGGTAGCGCAGTTTGTCCGGGTTGTACTCGTCACGGCCGATGCCGCAGCCCAGCGCGGTGATGAGCGTCGCCACTTCCTGAGAAGAGAGCATCTTGTCGAAGCGGGCTTTCTCAACGTTGAGGATTTTACCCTTCAGCGGCAGGATAGCCTGGTTCTTACGGTTACGGCCCTGCTTCGCAGAACCGCCCGCGGAGTCCCCTTCCACGAGGTACAGTTCGGACAGCGCCGGGTCGCGTTCCTGGCAATCAGCCAGCTTGCCCGGCAGGCCGGCTAAGTCCAGCGCGCCTTTACGACGGGTCATTTCACGGGCTTTACGCGCCGCTTCACGGGCACGCGCCGCATCGATAATTTTGCCCACCACGATTTTCGCGTCGGACGGGTTTTCCTGCAGGTAGTCGCTCAGCAGTTCGTTCATCTGCTGCTCAACCGCTGATTTCACCTCAGAAGAGACCAGCTTGTCTTTGGTCTGTGAGGAGAACTTCGGATCCGGCACCTTCACGGAGACAACGGCAATCAGGCCTTCACGGGCATCGTCACCGGTGGCGCTGACTTTCGCTTTCTTGCTGTAGCCTTCTTTGTCCATGTAGGCGTTCAGGGTACGGGTCATCGCCGCACGGAAGCCCGCAAGGTGAGTACCACCGTCACGCTGTGGAATGTTGTTGGTAAAGCAGTAGATGTTTTCCTGGAAACCGTCGTTCCACTGCAGCGCCACTTCCACGCCGATACCGTCTTTTTCGGTGGAGAAGTAGAAGATATTCGGGTGAATGGGCGTTTTGTTCTTGTTCAGATACTCAACAAACGCCTTGATACCACCTTCGTAGTGGAAGTGGTCTTCTTTGTTGTCGCGTTTGTCGCGCAGGCGAATCGAGACGCCGGAGTTCAGGAACGACAGTTCACGAAGGCGTTTCGCCAGGATGTCGTACTCGAACTCGGTGACGTTGGTGAAGGTTTCGAGGCTCGGCCAGAAACGCACCATGGTACCGGTTTTGTCGGTATCTCCCGTGACGGCCAGCGGTGCCTGCGGCACGCCGTGCGTATAGAGCTGACGGTGGATTTTGCCTTCGCGCTGGATAACCAGCTCCAGCTTCTGCGACAGGGCGTTAACTACGGAAACGCCTACACCGTGCAGGCCGCCGGAAACTTTATAGGAGTTATCGTCGAACTTACCGCCTGCGTGCAGGACGGTCATGATCACTTCCGCCGCAGAGACGCCCTCTTCCGGGTGAATACCGGTTGGGATGCCACGACCGTCATCGGTGACGGAGACGGAGTTGTCCGCATGGATGGTGACCACGATGTCTTTACAGTGACCCGCGAGCGCTTCGTCGATAGCGTTATCTACCACCTCGAATACCATGTGGTGCAGACCGGTGCCGTCATCCGTGTCGCCGATATACATACCCGGGCGCTTACGCACCGCATCCAGCCCTTTCAGGACTTTGATACTGGAGGAGTCATAAGAATTCGACATCAACGTTTCTCGCTCATTTCAACTTGGGTTAATCCGTTATTTTACCCTTTTCCACGGTAAACATCTTCGAATTTTCGTCCGACATGTCTATAACGTGTTCAGCGCTAATGGCGCTGACGAAAACCTGCGACTGCGTGGCTTTTAAGCGGCTGGCAAGCAGCCCGCGCCGCGCGTCGTCAAGTTCCGAGGCAAAATCATCTATCAGGTACAGGCAGCGCCGCCCGCTCTCGCGGGTGAGAAACTCCCCCTGCGCCAGGCGCAGCGCACACATCAGGAGCTTGAGCTGCCCGCGCGACAGCGTGTCTTCCACCGGCGCGCCGTCGGCACGAATGCGGAAATCCGCCTTGTGCGGGCCGTGCGCGGTGTAGGTCAACATGCGGTCGCGCTCGAAGTTTCTCTCCAACACCTCGGCATAATCCGTCTCTTTCTCCCAGCCGCGCTGGAAGGAGAAGGTGAGAGAGAATTCGGGTAAAAACTGTTTGCAGGTGTCGGCCATGTCTTCGGCGATACCTGCGCTGTATTCGGCACGCCAGCGGCTGATCTGTTCCGCAAGAGGGATTAACTCCATGTCCCACGGACGCAGCTGGGCGTAGCGCGTCACCTGGCGCAGCGCGGCGTTACGCTGCTTGAGCAGACGCTTCAGGTTGCTCCAGGCGTTAAAAAATCCGGCTTCGTTGTGAAAGCATCCCCAGTCGAGGAACGCTCTTCTGTATTTGGGGCCGCCGTTGAGTAAAGTAAACCCCTCCGGCGTGATCAGCTGCATTGGCATCAGCAGCGCCAGCTCCGCCACCTTGTGGCCGTCGGTACCGTCGATGCGCACCTTGCTGTCGCCCTGCTTGTCTTTGGTCAGGCCGATGGCGGTTTCCCGCTCCGCCCCCTGCAAACGCCCGTGCAGAACAAAGGATTCCTGCTCGTGGCGAATAACGCGACCAATCTGCAAACTGCGAAACGCCCGGCCGTGGCCGAGCGTATAGATGGCTTCCAGCACGCTGGTTTTGCCGCTGCCATTCGCGCCAACCAGGAAGTTAAAGCCAGGGGATAAAGCGAGATCCGCGCTTTCGATATTGCGAAAGTCGCGGATCAACAGACGGGTGAGCGACATTACAGTCTCATTGGCATGACAACATAGGCAGCCGACTGTGATGCGGCATCTTCAATCTGTACGCTCGAAACGGAGTCGGTCAGCAGGATGCGCACGTTCTCGCATTTCAGCGCATTCAGCACATCCAGCACGTAGCTGACGTTGAAGCCGATTTCCATCTCAGCCCCGGCGTAGGTGACGTCCAGAATCTCTTCTGCCTCTTCCTGCTCCGGGTTGTTGGCGGTGATTTTGATCTGGTTTTCACTCACGTACAGGCGCACGCCGCGGAATTTCTCGTTAGAGAGGATCGCGGCACGGGCAAAGGCCTGCTTGAGGCTATCGCAACCGGCTTCGAGCGTTTTGTCCGGGTTCTTCGGCAATACGCGGCGATAATCCGGGAAACGACCGTCAACCAGCTTCGATGTGAAGACAAAATCGCCCACGTGGGCGCGGATGTTATTGCTGCCGATCTGCACGCGCAGCGGCGTGTCGCCACCGTCGAGCATACGCATCAGCTCAATCACCCCTTTACGCGGCACGATCACCGAATGGTTTGGCAGTGAATCGCCAATCGGCATAGAACAGACCGCCAGACGGTGGCCGTCGGTGGCTACGGTACGCAGCTCTTCACCTTCGGTTTCGAACAGCATGCCGTTTAAGTAGTAACGAACGTCCTGATGCGCCATGGAGAACTGCGTGGCTTCAATCAGACGCTTCATCGTCGCCTGTGGCAGGGTAAATTCCACTTCGCTCTGCCAGTCGTCCAGGTTCGGGAAGTCTGCAGCAGGCAGCGTGGAGAGCGAGAAACGGCTGCGGCCAGAGCGCACCAGCATACGGTCGCCTTCCAGCTGCACGGCGATTTCAGCGCCTTCCGGCAGCCCGCGGCAGATATCAAAGAATTTACGTGCCGGAACCGTGGTCGCGCCCGCGTCGTGCGGCTGCGTCAGCGTAACGCGCGCGATCATTTCCATTTCCAGATCTGTACCGGTCAGCGACAGCGTACCGTCCGCGACCTGAAGCAGCAGGTTTCCGAGAATAGGCAGCGTTGGGCGGCCGCCTAATGGGCCACTCACCTGTTGCAGCGGTTTTAATAAATGTTCACGTTCAACGGTAAATTTCATAGCGTCACGATGATAATGTTCTGATTAGATTGGAAAAATCTTCTTTTATGTCGTGGCTTTCTTCGCGTAACTGCTCAATCTTGCGACAAGCGTGCAGCACGGTCGTATGGTCACGGCCACCAAACGCATCCCCGATTTCCGGCAGACTGTGGTTGGTTAACTCCTTTGCCAGCGCCATCGCCATCTGACGCGGACGCGCCACCGAGCGGGAACGACGTTTAGACAGTAAATCTGCCACTTTAATCTTGTAGTACTCAGCCACCGTCTTTTGAATATTGTCGATAGTGACCAGTTTTTCCTGCAATGCCAGCAAATCGCGCAGCGCTTCACGCACAAAATCGATGGTGATCGCACGACCGGTGAAGTTGGCATTGGCGATAACGCGGTTCAGTGCCCCCTCCAGCTCACGCACGTTGGAGCGCAGACGCTTGGCAATGAAGAACGCCACTTCACCCGGCAGGCGAATGTCGTTTTCATCGGCTTTCTTCATCAGGATCGCGACGCGGGTTTCCAGCTCCGGTGGCTCGATCGCCACGGTCAGGCCCCAGCCGAAGCGGGATTTCAGACGATCTTCAACGCCGTTGATCTCTTTTGGATAACGATCCGAGGTCAAAATGATCTGCTGATTACCTTCCAGCAGGGCGTTGAAGGTGTGGAAAAATTCTTCCTGCGATCGTTCTTTGTTGGCAAAGAACTGAATGTCATCAATCAGCAGCGCGTCAACGGAACGATAGTAGCGTTTAAACTCTTCGATCGCATTGTTTTGCAGGGCTTTTACCATGTCCTGAACGAAGCGCTCGGAGTGCATATACACCACTTTGGCATTGGGCTTGCGCGCCATAATGCCGTTGCCCACCGCATGCAGCAGGTGCGTTTTACCCAGACCCGTGCCGCCATAAAGGAACAGCGGGTTATAGGCTCCACCGGGGTTATCAGCAACCTGACGGGCCGCCGCGCGCGCCAGCTGGTTCGACTTACCTTCAACGAAGTTATCGAAGGTGTGTTTCACGTTAACGTTAGAGCGGTAGGTTGGCTCAGCCGGTGCGGGAACATTATCCCAGCCCTGACGAACGGGGGCGACGCGAGGGGCCGGAGCAGGAGCGGCCTGAGCAGGCGCTGCGACGTTCACGGTTTCACGAACGGTTTGGGTGACCGGCTTTGTACCCACTTCAAAGCGCAGCTGTGGGGCCTCTGACCCGCAGAAATCGTTCAGCAGTCCATTGATATTATTAAGGTACTTGTCCCTTACCCAATCGAGCACAAAACGGTTTGGCGCATACAAAGCCAGCGTGTTATCGCTCAGTTCCGCCTGCAACGGGCGGATCCACATACTGAATTCTGTGGCTGGTAACTCATCCTGCAATCGGGCAAGACACTGCTGCCAAAGCGAAAGTGACACGGCGGACTCCACTCGAACAATAAAAGAAAACTATTGAATATTCATGATTGTTGGCGCACATCGACATGACCCTGTGCAAAAGGGGGACGTGCGAATTGCTATCTGCAATTTATCCTGACCAGGATCCTGGGATCCCGATCGGGACCGCGGATCATAGCCTAAACTGAGCCAGAGATCTTCTGTTTCTCACAGATTCTTCCCGATTTATCCACAGGAAGATCCGAAACCGGGTAAGTGTAAACGATCCTGACGCGAGTGCCCCACGATTTAGCCCGCATATTGGAAAAATTAATGAGCACAGACAATTTATTGCTTAAATGATCTAACGAAGATCCGGGACGATCCTTGCGCTTTGTTGGGGAGCCCGTATAATCCTCGACCCGGCGCGTGATGCTCATCTTCCTGCGTCGTCCGTTGCTCATTTTCCACGCGAAAACGTGCGGAAATACGCGGGAAATAAGGAAAGAGAATTGACTCCGGAGTGTACAATTATTACAATCCGGCCTCTTTAATCACCCACGGCTTCGGCGTCCGTCATTCGAAACTCGGTCGGGCATCCGCAAAAGTCATGAATTTTTTCAAGTTTAGGTAGAAATCGCCATGAAACGCACTTTTCAACCGTCTGTACTGAAGCGCAACCGTTCTCACGGCTTCCGTGCTCGTATGGCTACTAAAAATGGTCGTCAGGTTCTGGCACGTCGTCGTGCTAAAGGCCGCGCTCGTCTGACCGTTTCCAAGTAATAAAGCTAACCCCTGAGTGGTTAAGCTCGCATTTCCCAGGGAGTTACGTTTGTTAACTCCCACTCATTTCACTTTCGTCTTCCAGCAGCCACAACGGGCTGGCACGCCGCAAATCACCATCCTCGGCCGCCAAAATTCGCTGGGGCATCCCCGCATCGGTCTCACAGTCGCCAAGAAAAATGTTAAGCGTGCGCATGAACGCAATCGGATTAAACGTCTGACGCGTGAAAGCTTCCGTTTACGTCAGCACGAACTGCCTTCAATGGATTTCGTGGTGGTGGCGAAAAGGGGGGTTGCCGACCTCGATAACCGTGCTCTCTCGGAAGCGTTGGAAAAATTATGGCGCCGCCACTGTCGCCTGGCTCACGGGTCCTGATAGCCCTCATTCGGGTCTATCAACGCCTGATTAGTCCGCTACTCGGGCCACATTGCCGTTTCACGCCAACATGCTCAAGCTACGGAATTGAGGCATTGCGCAGGTTTGGAGTGATAAAAGGCAGTTGGTTGACGGTGAAACGCGTATTAAAATGCCACCCTTTACACCCAGGTGGAGACGACCCCGTCCCTCCAGGACCCTTTGATACCAGAGAACACTAACGATGGATTCGCAACGCAATCTTCTTATCATCGCTTTGTTGTTCGTGTCTTTCATGATCTGGCAGGCATGGGAGCAGGATAAAAATCCTCAACCCCAGCAGCAGACCACGCAGACCACGACCACCGCAGCGGGTAGCGCCGCCGACCAGGGCGTACCGGCCAGTGGCCAGGGGAAACAGATTACGGTTAAGACCGATGTGCTTGAGCTGACTATCAACACCCGTGGTGGTGATGTTGAGCAGGCGCTGCTGTTGACCTACCCGAAAGAGCTGAAGTCTACCGAACCGTTCCAGTTACTGGAAACCACGCCTGAGTTTATCTACCAGGCGCAGAGCGGCCTGACCGGTCGTGATGGCCCGGATAACCCGGCTAACGGTGCGCGTCCACTGTATACCGTCGAGAACGACACTTTTGTGCTGGCTGATGGTCAGAACGAACTCGCGATCCCGATGACGTACACCGACGCCGCGGGCAACACCTTCACCAAAACCTTCACCCTGAAACGCGGTGAATATGCGGTGAACGTGGGCTACAGCGTACAGAACGCCGGTGAGAAACCGCTGGAAATTTCTACCTTTGGTCAGCTGAAGCAGTCCATCAATCTGCCGTCTCACCGTGACACCGGAAGCAGCAACTTTGCGCTGCATACCTTCCGCGGCGCGGCGTACTCCACGCCTGATGCGAAGTACGAGAAATACAAATTCGACACCATTGCCGATAACGAAAACCTGAACGTCAGCTCCAAAGGCGGTTGGGTGGCCATGCTGCAGCAGTATTTCGCAACCGCGTGGATCCCGAATAACGACGGTACGAATAACTTCTACACCGCGAACCTGGGCAACGGTATTGCCGCCATCGGCTACAAGTCTCAGCCGGTTCTGGTACAGCCGGGTCAAACCGGTAAGCTGGCAAGCACCCTGTGGGTCGGCCCGGAAATTCAGGACAAAATGGCCGCTGTTGCGCCGCACCTGGATCTGACCGTGGATTACGGCTGGTTGTGGTTCATCTCTCAGCCGCTGTTTAAGCTGCTGAAGTTCATCCACAGCTTCCTGGGTAACTGGGGCTTCTCCATCATCGTTATCACCTTCATCGTTCGTGGCATCATGTACCCGCTGACCAAAGCGCAGTACACCTCCATGGCGAAGATGCGCATGCTGCAGCCGAAGATTCAGGCTATGCGTGAGCGTCTGGGCGATGACAAACAGCGTCAGAGCCAGGAGATGATGGCCCTGTATAAAGCAGAGAAAGTGAACCCACTGGGTGGTTGCTTCCCGCTGCTGATTCAGATGCCAATCTTCCTTGCGCTGTACTACATGCTGATGGGCTCCGTTGAGCTGCGCCACGCGCCGTTCGCCCTGTGGATCCATGACCTGTCCGCACAGGACCCGTACTACATCCTGCCGATCCTGATGGGCGTGACGATGTTCTTCATCCAGAAGATGTCGCCGACCACCGTGACCGACCCGATGCAGCAGAAGATCATGACCTTTATGCCGGTCATCTTCACCGTGTTCTTCCTGTGGTTCCCGTCAGGTCTGGTGCTGTACTATATCGTCAGCAACCTGGTGACCATCATCCAGCAGCAGCTGATTTACCGTGGTCTGGAAAAACGTGGCCTGCATAGCCGCGAAAAGAAAAAGTCCTGATTCGGTAAGTTAACGCTAAAATAAGGGCGGTCGATTGACCGCCTTTTTTATTTGTATTGAACGAGACCAACCATGAGCCATAACGACACTATCGTCGCCCAGGCAACCCCACCGGGACGCGGTGGTGTAGGCATTCTGCGTATCTCCGGCCTGAAGGCGCGCGAGGTGGCCGAAGCGGTGCTGGGTAAACTGCCAAAGCCGCGCTACGCTGATTACCTGCCGTTTAAGGACACCGACGGCACGCCGCTGGACCAGGGCATTGCGCTGTGGTTCCCCGGCCCGAACTCTTTTACCGGCGAAGACGTGCTGGAGCTGCAGGGCCACGGCGGCCCGGTTATCCTCGACCTGCTGTTAAAACGTATTCTGACCCTGCCCGGTCTGCGCATTGCGAAGCCTGGCGAGTTCTCCGAGCGTGCCTTCCTCAACGACAAGCTCGACCTGGCACAGGCCGAGGCGATTGCAGACCTGATCGACGCCAGCTCTGAACAGGCGGCCCGCTCCGCCCTCAACTCATTGCAGGGGGCATTCTCCGCGCGCGTGAATCACCTTGTGGAAGCACTTACTCACCTGCGCATCTACGTGGAAGCGGCTATCGACTTCCCGGATGAGGAGATCGACTTCCTCTCTGACGGTAAAATCGAAGCGCAGCTTAACCAGGTCATGAGCGATCTCGACGCCGTTCGCGCCGAAGCGCGCCAGGGCAGCCTGCTGCGTGAAGGGATGAAGGTGGTTATTGCCGGACGCCCTAACGCCGGGAAATCGAGCCTGCTGAACGCCCTGGCGGGCCGTGAAGCGGCGATCGTCACCGACATTGCCGGGACCACCCGCGACGTGCTGCGCGAGCATATCCATATCGACGGGATGCCGCTGCACATCATTGATACCGCCGGTCTGCGCGACGCCAGTGATGAAGTGGAACGCATCGGTATCGAGCGCGCCTGGCAGGAGATCGAGCAGGCCGACCGCGTGCTGTTTATGGTGGACGGCACCACGACCGACGCCATGGACCCGGCGGAGATCTGGCCGGACTTTATCGCCCGTCTGCCGGCTAAACTGCCGATCACCGTGGTGCGTAATAAAGCGGATGTCACCGGCGAAACGCTGGGCATCAGCGATGTGAACGGTCACTCACTGATTCGCCTGTCGGCGCGTACCGGTGAAGGCGTTGACGACCTGCGTAACCATCTCAAGCAGAGCATGGGCTTTGACACCAGCATGGAAGGCGGCTTCCTGGCGCGTCGTCGTCATCTGCAGGCGCTGGAAGAGGCGGCGAACCACCTTGTTCAGGGTAAAGCACAGCTGATCGGCGCGTGGGCGGGTGAACTGCTGGCGGAAGAACTGCGCCTGGCGCAGCAGAATCTGAGCGAGATCACCGGGGAGTTTACGTCGGACGATCTGCTGGGAAGGATCTTCTCGAGCTTCTGTATTGGTAAGTAATGCCCGCTAATTAATGGTGATTTCCTCCTGGGAAATCACCATTGTCCAAATGGCAACTCGCCTAATCCCTTTTCACCCCCTATCCTGCATGCCTGCATCTATGGGGGGTTTATGGCACGTTTTCTGTTTTGTAGTTTCGCGTTGGTTCTGCTTTATCCGTCGGGCATTGATATGTATCTGGTGGGACTCCCCCACATCGCCCGCGATCTGGGTGCCAGCGAGGCGCAGCTGCATATTGCGTTTTCGGCCTACCTCGCGGGGATGGCGTCGTCGATGGTATTTGCCGGGAAGATCGCGGATAAAGCAGGCCGTCAGCCTGTCGCGATAACCGGCGCCATCATTTTTGCCCTGGCGTCCATTCTCTGCTCGCAGGCGCAGAACAGCACCGTATTCCTGTCAGGCCGCTTCATTCAGGGTATTGGTGCCGGTGGCTGTTACGTCGTCGCGTTTGCCATTTTGCGCGACACCTTAAGCGCCCAGCGTCGCGCTAAGGTGCTGTCGATGCTGAACGGTATTACCTGCATCATCCCGGTGCTGGCCCCGGTCGTGGGATATCTGATCATGCTGAAATTCCCGTGGCAGAGCCTGTTCTGGACCATGGCAGCGATGGGCGCGCTGGTGTTTATCCTGTCGACCACCGTACTGAAAGAGACCCACCCGGACTCGCAGAATACCGGCCATACCGCCACCATTCACCCGGCAGAGAAGCTTCTCAACCGCTTTTTCCTCAGTCGTCTGGCCGTGACCACGTTAAGCGTGGCGGTGATCCTGACCTATGTAAACGTTTCCCCGGTTTTGCTGATGGAGACCATGGGCTTCGATCGCGGTGAGTATTCAACGGTGATGGCACTGACCGCGATGGTCAGTATGGCAGTCTCGTTCTCCACCCCGTTTGCGCTAAATGTTTTCAGCCAGCGCACGCTGATGCTGGCCTCACAGATTTTATTCCTCACCGCAGGCGCGATCCTGGCGACCACCAGCTCACATGCGGTAATGCTGGTGGGTATTACCCTTATTTGTGCCGGGTTCTCGGTTGGCTTTGGCGTGGCGATGAGCCAGGCGCTCGGGCCGTTCTCGCTGCGCGCGGGTGTGGCAAGTTCGGTATTGGGCATTGCGCAGGTCTGCGGCTCGTCGCTGTGGATTTGGCTGGCAGCCGTTCTTGGGCTTAACGCGCTGAATATGCTGATCGGGATTCTGATTGGCTGTAGCATTGTCTGCATTACCTTACTTATGGTCATCCAGCCCGCGGCGCATTATGAAGAAGCCCATCAGCAGTCTCGATCTTAATCTCTTACTTTGCCTGCAGCTTTTGCTGCAGGAGCGCAGCGTCACCAAAGCCGCGAAGCGGATGAACGTGACGCCGTCTGCGGTGAGTAAATCACTGGCCAAGCTGCGCGACTGGTTCGAAGACCCGCTGTTTGTCAAAACGCCGCTAGGGCTGCTGCCCACCCCGCTGACGGTAAGCCTGGAGCAGGATCTGGCCGACTGGATGCAGATTGGCAATCAAATTCTCGATAAATTTCACCATGACTCCCCGGGCGGGCTGACGTTCGTGCTGGCCGCGGAAACGCCGTTGATGCTGATCCGCTTTAACGCTCTGCTGGAGCAGGTGAACCAGCGCTATCCGCAGGCGACGGTGAAGATGCGCCACTGGGATTACGATTCTCTGGACGCCATTACGCGTGGAGAGGTGGATCTGGGATTCACCGGGCGCGAAACGCACCCGCGCTCCCGTGAGCTGCTGAAGCTGTTACCCTGGTTTATCGACTACGAGATCCTGTTTAGCGACCGTCCGTGCGTGTATCTGCGTGAGGATCATCCAGCGCTCCAGGAGGAGTGGAACCTGGAGACCTTTTTGCGCTACCCGCATATCAGCATTTTCTGGGAACGCAGCGACACCTGGGCGCTCGACGAGGTGCTGAGGGAGATGGGGCGCGAGCGTAATATCGCCATGAGCCTGCCCGGCTTCGAGCAGTCGATGTTTATGGCCGCACAGCCCGACCACAACTATATCGCCACAGCTCCGCACTACTGCCATCACTACAATCAGCTCCACCAGCGAAAACTGATCACCCTTCCAATTCCTATTGACGACGCGCAGGCTGAAAAGCTGACGGTGCCCTTCACGATGATCTGGCATAAACGGAACAGCCATAACCCCAAAATTCTTTGGTTGCGTGAGACAATCAAAGCGCTGTACACCGCTCCAGGTCCTGTTTTTGCCTAAGAAAATGTAAAGTTCGGTCCTAAGGCTTCTCTTACTCCCATTTACTGATTAAAACAGGAGGCGAGTTAAGCGATAATCATGTAACCGTTTAACCGATTACGACCATTATCAAGGAGCGAAAAATGGCAACGCACTTTGCAAGAGGGATACTTACAGACGGACATCTCGTATCGGCCAGAATTTCTTCAGCCTGTCACAGTGAAGCACTCACGCTTCCGGAGCACCGCAGGACGCGGTTTCTGGCCTCCAGAGCACTTCTCGCCGAGCTTATGTTCATGCTCTACGGCACCAGTGAGCTGCCGAACATAATTATCCAGCCAGAAGGCCGTCCGGTCTTTGCTGATCCGGAACTCCCCCGGTTTTCTATCGCCTATACTGGCAACATTATTGGTGTCGCGCTCACTACCGAAGGCGACTGTGGACTGGATATGGAACTTCAGCGCGCGACGCGCAGCTTCCACGGTGCTAACGCGCATAACGACTACCCGCTCTCCAGCAATGAAAAGCTATGGGTACGCAATCAAAACGATCCTGTTGAGGCCAGAGCCCAGCTCATTACCCTGCGTCAGAGCATTCGTAAGCTCTTTGGGTGTGCGTCTGACGATGCCAGCCTGCTGCAACTGCTGCCGGGATCGGGACGCCTGCGTGCCACGAGAGCCGCGCTGGTTGAGGCGCTCAGCGATGCTGAGGACGTGTTGATCTGGTCCATTGCGGTTACCCCCGCCATCGAACGTATGAAAATCTGGGAATTTGACAGTCAACAGGGATGGCGTAGCCTTCCTGATGTGCCCGAGCGCGCCAACGAGCCCGCCGCGCGCCTGATGCGTTTAACCAGTTTACCGGCAGAAAAAGCAATCACTCTTAGCTGATCCATTCAGGGTCATCATGATGAAACAGGAGTAATCATGTCTGATACGTTGAAAGTTGTTACGTTACTGGGAAGCCTGCGCAAAGGTTCATTTAACGGGATGGTCGCCCGCACCCTGCCACAGCTGGCACCAGCGGGAATGGAAATTAGCGCCCTGCCGTCCATTGCCGATATTCCGCTTTATGATGCTGACGTTCAGCAGGAAGAGGGATTCCCGCAAAGCGTTGAGGCGCTGGCGGAGCAAATTCGCCAGGCTGACGGGGTGGTCATTGTCACACCGGAATATAATTACTCGGTGCCGGGCGGCCTGAAGAATGCCATTGACTGGCTCTCTCGCCTGCCGGAGCAGCCGCTGTCAGGCAAACCGGTGCTGATCCAGACCAGCTCCATGGGCGCAATTGGCGGCGCGCGCTGCCAGTATCACCTGCGCCAGATCCTGGTGTTCCTGGATGCGATGGTGATGAACAAGCCGGAGTTCATGGGCGGTGTAATTCAGAACAAGGTCGACCCGCAGACGGGTGAAGTGGTGGATCAGAGCACACGTGACCATCTTTCTGGTCAGCTGACCGCGTTTGGGGATTATATTAAGCGGGTGAAGGCGTAGACCGGAGCGGCCTGTTGCCCTCACCCTGGCCCTCTCCCACAGGGAGAGGGAACAAACATGTTTATTTGGCGTCGATAAACACAATCTTCAGCACAAACAGCAGCGCCACAACGATCACGCACGGACTCAGTTCGCGGAAGCGACCCGTACCGACCTTCATCACGCAGTAAGAGATAAAGCCCAGCGCAATACCTTCAGTGATCGAGAAGCTGAACGGCATCATCACGGCGGTAATAAACGCCGGAACCGCTTCGGTTAAATCTTCCCACTTCACGCGCGCCAGGCTAGACGTCATCAGCACGCCAACGTAGATCAGCGCACCTGCTGCCGCATACGGTGGAACCATCCCCGCCAGCGGAGAAAGGAAGATCACCAGCAGGAACAGAATACCTACGACCACCGCCGTCAAACCCGTACGGCCGCCCACGGACACGCCGGAGGAGGATTCAATGTAAGCGGTCACAGACGAGGTCCCAATAAATGAGCCGGTCACAGAGGAGACGCTATCCACAAACAGCGCCTGCTTCATGCGCGGGAATTTGCCTTTCTCATCCGCCAGACCCGCTTTGTCGGTCACGCCGATCAGCGTACCGGAGGAGTCAAACAGGTTAACCAGCATAAAGGAGAAAATCACGCCCGCCAGACCGAGGTTCAGGGAGCCCGCCAGGTCAACGTGACCAATAACGGTAGAGACGCTCGGTGGCGCGGAGACGATCCCATGATACTGGACATCGCCCAGCATCCAGCCCAGCAGCGTGGTCACCACGATGGACACCAGCACCGCCGCGTGAATATTGCGGGAGGCCAGGATCGCGATGATAAAGAAGCCCAGCACGCCCAACAGCACGCTGTGGGAGGTCAGGTTGCCGATGCTCACCAGCGTTTCCGGGTTCGCCACGATCACACCGGCGTTTTTCAGACCCATCATGCCTATGAACAGGCCGATACCGCTGGTGATACCCACGCGCAGGCTCACCGGGATATTGGCAATCATCCAGTAGCGCACGCGGAAAATGGTCAGCAGCAGCAGGCCAACCGCGCCCCAGAAGATAGCGCCCATGCCCACCTGCCACGGCAGGCCCATCGCCTGAACGACCACGAACGCGAAGAACGCATTCAGACCCATTGCCGGTGCCAGCGCAACCGGCAGGTTAGCGAACACGCCCATCAGGATGCTGCCTAGAGCGGCAATCAGACAGGTGGTCACGAAGACGGCGCTGGTATCCATGCCAGCAACGCCCAGAATTTGCGGGTTAACAAAAACGATATACACCATCGTCAGGAAGGTGGTGAAACCGGCGATCACTTCGGTGCGTGCCGTGGTGCCGTGTTCTCGCAGTTTGAACACGCGCTCAAGCAGACCCTGACCAGATGTCTGGGTTGTGTGTTGTTGACTCATCATCAATTTCCGAACAAGGAGGGAAAATTCGTCGCTATCCTATACCAAAATGCGACAATAGTGGCGGTTATGAGATACTTTTTTCATTGATTTTGCTTATACGGCAACGATTGCGTCTCGTTAAACTGCCGTACGTAAACGTTAAACTTGTTAAAAGGGAAAGGCATGTCCGGAATTGAAGCGGTATTTTTCGACTGCGACGGAACGCTGGTCGACAGTGAGGTCATTTGTTCCCGCGCGTATGTCGCCATGTTCCAGGAATTTGGCATTACGCTCGATCTCGAAGAGGTGTTCAAACGTTTTAAGGGCGTAAAGCTGTACGAGATCATCGACATCATTAACCAGGAACACGGTGTGGAGCTGGCGAAAGCCGATCTGGAACCGGTGTACCGCGCCGAGGTCGCACGCCTGTTTGACTCCGAGCTGGAGGTTATCACCGGGGCTAACGCGCTGCTGGATGCGATGACGGTACCCATCTGCGTGGTCTCTAACGGCCCGGTCAGCAAAATGCAGCACTCGCTGGGCAAGCTGGAAATGTTGCACCATTTCCCGGAAAAACTGTTCAGCGGCTACGACATCCAGCGCTGGAAGCCCGACCCGGCGCTGATGTTCTATGCGGCGAAAGCGATGGGCGTCAACGTAGAGAACTGCATTCTGGTGGATGATTCGTCTGCGGGTGCGCAGTCGGGGATTGATGCGGGGATGGAGGTGTTTTACTTCTGCGCCGATCCGCACAACAGGCCGATCGATCATCCTAAAGTGACGACCTTTACCGATCTGGCGCAGTTACCCGCGCTGTGGAAGGCGCGCGGGTGGGATATTACGCGTTAAGTTAACGTAGGGCGGGTAAGCGCTAGCACCACCCGCCACCATCATCACTCTTTCGGATCTTTACCCGCCAGCAGCTTGTCCAGCTCGTCGCCGCCCACGTGACGGAAGTCCTGACCCTTCACGAAGTAGAAGATGTATTCGCAAATGTTCTGGCAGCGGTCTCCGATACGCTCGATGGAGCGTGCGCAGAACAGGGCAGTCAGTACGCTTGGGATGGTACGTGAATCTTCCATCATGTAGGTCATCAGCTGACGCACGATGCCTTCATACTCCTGGTCGACCTTCTTGTCTTCACGGTAGATACGCACCGCTTCGTCCAGATCCATACGCGCAAAGGCATCCAGCACGTCGTGCAGCATCTGCACGGTGTGGCGGCCCAGCGACTCCAGGCTCACCAGCAGCGGCTGGTGCTGCTGAGAGAACTTCTCCAGCGCGGTGCGGCAGATTTTATCCGCCACGTCACCAATACGCTCCAGCTCGGCGATGGTCTTGATGATCGCCATCACCAGACGCAGATCGCTCGCCGTCGGCTGGCGTTTCGCGATAATGCGCACGCAGGCCTCGTCGATAGCGACTTCCATCATGTTGACGTTTTTGTCGCCTTCAATGACGCGCTTCGCCAGCTCGCTGTCCTGGTTGTGCATTGCCGTAATTGCATCAGAAAGCTGCTGCTCGACCATGCCGCCCATGGTCATCACCTGGGTGCGAATGCTTTCCAGCTCTGCGTTGAACTGGCCGGAAATGTGTTTATTAAGATTGAGGTTGTCCATGGTTTCTCCACATGCACTAAGGCAAATCAACCGTAGCGGCCAGTAATATAATCTTCGGTTTGTTTCTTCGCGGGCCTGGTGAACAGCGCATCCGTATCGCTGAACTCAATCAACTCGCCCAGATACATAAACGCCGTATGATCGGAACAACGTGCAGCCTGCTGCATGTTGTGGGTCACGATAACCACGGTGTAATCCTGCTTCAGCTCGGTGATCAGCTCTTCAATGCGGCCGGTTGAGATCGGGTCCAGCGCAGAACACGGCTCATCAAGCAGCAACACTTCCGGGCGAATCGCAATACCGCGAGCAATGCACAGACGCTGCTGCTGACCACCGGAGAGAGAGTAACCGCTCTGGTGCAACTTATCTTTGGTTTCGTTCCATAATGCGGCCTTGGTCAACGCCCACTGAACGCGCTCGTCCATATCGGCACGGGAGAGCTTTTCAAACAGGCGAACGCCAAAGGCGATGTTGTCATAAATCGACATCGGGAACGGCGTGGGTTTCTGGAACACCATGCCTACTTTGGCACGCAGCAGGGCGATATCCTGAGCCTGGGTCAGAATGTTTTCGCCGTCGAGGATGATTTCCCCTTCGGCGCGCTGCTCCGGATAGAGCGAATACATTTTGTTAAAGGTACGCAGCAGCGTGGATTTCCCGCAGCCGGACGGACCGATAAATGCCGTGACCTGGTTCTTCGCGATATCCAGGTTGATGTTCTTCAGGGCATGGAATTTGCCGTAGTAGAAGTTCAAATCACGAACCTGAATCTTACCCGGGGCAGTATCAACCATACTCATTGACTCATTTCCTCATTCGGCGCCGCGAGCTGCCGCGCCGTAAAAATTTAACCGTGTTTCTTCTTCGCGAAAATGACGCGCGCCAGAATGTTCAGCAACAGTACGCAAAGGGTAATGATCAGCACCCCGGCCCAGGCCAGCTGCTGCCACTCCGCGAATGGGCTCATCGCAAATTTAAAGATCGTCACCGGCAGGTTGGCGATCGGCTGCATCATGTCCGTGCTCCAGAACTGGTTGGAGAGGGACGTAAACAGCAGCGGTGCCGTTTCACCCGCGATACGCGCCACCGCCAGCAGGATACCGGTCATGATCCCGGAGACCGACGCCTTCAGCGTAATCGCGGAGATCATCTTCCATTTCGGCGTACCCAGCGCGTAAGCCGCTTCACGCAGGCTGTCCGGCACCAGTTTCAGCATGTTCTCGGTGGTACGAATGACGATAGGCACCTGCAGCAGCGCCAGCGCAATCACACCCGCCCAGCCGGAGAAGTGTTCCATCTGCGCCACCACCACGGTGTAAACAAACAGACCCACCACGATAGACGGCGCGGACAGCAGAATGTCGTTGATGAAGCGAATCACTTCCGCCAGCCAGGATTTACGCCCATATTCTGCCAGGTAGATCCCGGCCATGATGCCCAGCGGCGTGCCGAAGACCGTCGCCCAGAGGATCAGCAGTCCGCTGCCCGCCAGGGCGTTCGCCAGGCCACCACCCGCCGTGTTCGGTGGCGGCGTCATTTCGGTGAACAGCGACAATGACATCCCGTCAATTCCACGAACGACCGTCGAGAAGAGGATCCAGACCAGCCAGAACAGGCCGAATGCCATCGTCGCCATAGAGAGCGTCAGGGCGATGCGGTTTTTCATGCGGCGTCTGGCCTGCATTTTACGACGGGATTCCGCCAGTTCAGCGGTAGCTTGCATTTCGAGAGTAGCCATTAGCGTGCCCCCTCATTTTTAGCGAGGCGCATAATCATCAGCTTGGAAATCGCCAGAACAATGAAGGTGATAACAAACAGAATCAGACCCAGCTCCATCAGCGCCGCAACGTGCAGGCCCGATTCCGCTTCCGCAAATTCGTTTGCCAGCGCAGAGGTAATACTGTTACCCGGCATATAGAGCGACGCGCTGTCGAGCTGGTAGGTGTTACCGATGATAAAGGTGACCGCCATGGTTTCACCCAGCGCACGACCTAAGCCCAGCATCACGCCCCCGATCACCCCATTTTTGGTGAACGGAAGAACAATGCGCCAGATAACTTCCCAGGTGGTGCAGCCGATGCCGTAGGCCGACTCTTTCATCATCACCGGGGTTTGTTCGAAGACATCGCGCATGACTGCCGCAATGTACGGAATAATCATGATGGCGAGGATCACACCTGCCGCCAGAATGCCGATACCGAAAGCCGGGCCAGAGAACAGCGCCCCCACAAACGGAATGGCAGAGAGGACATTACCCACCGGTTCCTGGAAGTACGTGGCGAACAGCGGCGCAAAGATGAACAGGCCCCACATGCCGTAAACGATACTTGGAATGGCCGCCAGCAGTTCGATAGCAATACCAAGCGGGCGTCGCAGCCAGCCAGGCGCCAGCTCCGTCAGGAACAGAGCAATACCAAAGCTTACCGGAACCGCAATCAGCAGGGCGATGAACGAGGTCACCAGCGTGCCGTAAATCGGCACCAGTGCACCGTAGATGTCGTTCGGCGCGTCCCACTCTTTGGTCCACAGGAAGGAGAAACCGAATTTCTGGATGCTCGGCCAGGAGGAGAAAATCAGAGACACGATAATGCCGCCCAGCAGCAATAGCACAATCAGCGCAGCCAGTTTGACCAGCACGCTGAAAATCATGTCACCTTTTTTACCCGGAGGGTTAAATGCAGGCTTGGTTGCAGCCATAAATTACTCTTCTTTATGAGACGTCTTACGAATATGCCCGGTGGCGCTGGCGCTTACCGGGCCTACAGGATAAACCGTAGGGCGGGTAAGCGCAGCGCCACCCGCCATCTTCGTTAAATATATCCTGTTAGTACAGCGCTTTACCGCTGCTGTCTTTCACGTTGGTTTTCCATGCAGCACGAATCTGCTCAACCACGCTGTCTGGCAGGCTGGCGTAATCCAGGTCGTTAGCCTGTTTGCCGCCGTTTTTGTATGCCCAGTCGAAGAACTTCAGCACTTCAGTGCCCTGCTCTGGTTTCTTCTGATCTTTGTGAATCAGAATGAACGTCGTAGAAGTGATTGGCCACGCGTCGTCGCCTTTCTGGTTAGTCAGGTCCTGCGCGAAGGATTTGCTCCAGTCAGCGCCTTTTGCGGCGTTAGCAAAGTTCTCTTCGGTCGGGCTAACCGGTTTGCCGTCGGCTGAAACCAGTTTGGTGTAAGCCAGGTTGTTCTGCTTAGCGTACGCGTATTCTACGTAACCGATGGAGCCAGGCAGACGCTGTACGAACGCGGCGATACCGTCGTTACCTTTACCGCCCAGACCGGTTGGCCAGTTAACGGTAGAGCCGGAGCCGACTTTAGATTTCCACTCTTCGTTCACTTTCGCCAGATAGCTGGTGAACACGAAGGAAGTACCGGAACCGTCAGCACGACGAACCACAGCGATGTTCTGCGAAGGCAGCTTAACGCCCGGGTTCAGCTTAGTGATGGCTTCGTCATCCCATTTTTTGATTTTGCCCAGGTAGATGTCACCCAGGGTTTTGCCGTCCAGCACCAGCTCGCCTGATTTCAGGCCAGGGATGTTAACGGCCAGCACAACGCCGCCGATCACGGTCGGGAACTGGAACAGGCCTTCCTGATTCAGTTTTTCATCAGACAGAGGGGCATCTGATGCGCCGAAATCAACGGTATTCGCGGTAATTTGTTTTACGCCACCGGAGGAGCCGATACCCTGATAGTTAACCTTATTACCGGTTTCTTTCTGGTAGGTATCCGCCCATTTGGCATACACCGGCGCAGGGAAGGTTGCACCAGCACCAGTCAGGCTTGCTGCTGCAAAGGCAGAGAAAGCGCTCATCGATAAGGTCGCGGCGACAACAGTTGCGACAGTGGTACGCATAACTTTCATAATGTCTCCTGCAAGGATTTCGTAAATCATTGTTTAAGTGGCTACGATGAGCAAAATAGGACAAACAGGTGACAGATAAATGTACGAATTATGACAGTTTTATGACAGATAAAATCAACCCACAAGCAATTGAATTTTAATAACTTTTTTAAGAGGGGTAAATATGAGTTTAAAGATGTATGACAGCGACTGTCATAAAACAGTCGCCTGAAGGTCGGAGTGTGAACGAGATCGCTATTTTGTATATTCAATCGTAAATTCAGAATCGGCGTTGGCTGTGCCCGGCGTGATGGTATCGCTAATAGCGATGTAACGAGCCATAAATTGCATATCAGCCGTTCCGGCAACGGGATCAATATCAGCGCTCTTAGACGTTGTGTACAATGGCACCTGTGAACCATCGCGCAGATTATAAATGCGGATAGCCACCCCCGACGCGGCAACGGCCTGGCCAGTCCCCGTATAATCGCCAGGGCTTGCTCCAGCAACCGGAGTACCAATCGCCAGATCGCCATTACCGTTAGCCGCTTCTGTACCGTCAAAACGAACCGCCGCTTTACTATAGGTGTCAGGGCATTTCTCCAGACGGATATGAAATTCGGTCTGCATCGAGGTAGAGCCAATACCCGAAAATGTGGTTCTGTTGACTTTACCTAATGCCACATTCTGATTGGCGGTATCCGCCGTTATTTCACAGGCGCTGTCAATAACTTCACCGAGAAAATGCACGGTGCCATCAGAGGCCAGCGTATTTCCTGCCATAAAAAATGAAGATATCACTAACGTCGTTTTTAGTATTCCTTTCATCATGTTGATTCCCGTTATTAATAAAATAGGATTAGTTCGTTATTTCCAGCGTGATCGTTGCGTAGGCTTCAAATGTACCGGGTTGAGGCCGTGCTCCCGTCGCGCTGGCAGGCGCGGCAGAAAACATCAATGAGTTAGTCTCGGCGCCGCTATTATTGACGCCCATATCCATATCCATTTTTCCGCCCGTCACCTTAACCATCCGATCCCATTTGTCATAAATCATAATTCCGACATCATCATTACCCAGGACTTTCATCATATTGGCGCTGGAATCAACGGGATCAGCGTTAAATGTCGAATAGACGATATTCTCATCCAACATTCCGGTGCATTTCACCTGCACCGTTTTGGTCACTTTATGGCCTGCAGCAGCGGTGCCTTGCGTTGTCGAGAAATCCGCAACCGGGATCTTACCGAAATTCACCTCTATCACCTGGCCGGAATCAATTTCACAACTCTGCGGCGCCACGATATCGCCAACAATTCTGATTTCCGCAAGTTTGTCCGTGCTGGCAGTTGAGGAGCTGGCATCAAGCCCCCCGTATAAGTCAGCCACAATCGTGCCAGGAATAGCCACCTGACCGACAAAAGGTTTATTGATAAGAAAAGAGACTTTGACCTCCGATCCAGTTGCTAATGTTGCAAAACCGCCCTCAACGGTATCGGTATAACATGCGGTCCCCGTTTGTACCACATTAGGTTCCGCTTCAAAGGGAACCGCAATAAAACCTCGCCCATGAACCGTAATCGACGTAGCAATACTCAGGTTATCGTTGAGCGTATAGTATGTGTAACCGTTTTTGGTAGTATCAATACTCAAAGGCGAACGGGCGGTATAATAGACATTACGAAACGTCGATGAAAAGTGGGTCAAGCAATCACAACTAATTTCATACGTTTGTGATGATGTTAAATCCTTTAGATCTCTGAGTTCAGTACCGGCTTTATTAGCCTCGGCCGGAATCTTGGCACCATTGAGATTAAGATCATAAGTATAAACACCATATCTTGTATGGCAAATACCATCGCCAGCCCGGCAAACAGGCGAAATAAGAACCATAAAGCAAGAAGATAATATTATTTTCCATAAGCGCATAATTAAATCCCTTATTGGCAAGTGACGGCTTGCTGCACCAGTTCAGCATTCTCTGGTTTATTACCTAGCGTATAATTAACGGCACATGTTGTTGCTTTATCACCGCCCCAGCTCAGAGTGAAACGACCGTTTTCCGGCATCCCCGACAAATAGAGTTCGCCGTTATCGCCGACAATCCCGGTTACCGTTCCGGAATCTAAATCCGCCGACGCCATCGCGCCAAACGGCGCAGGTTTGCCGTTCGGCTGCATCACATTAAACAACACGCGATAACCGACATGCGTCACAAACGCCGCTTTCACCACGGCGCCGCGCGTTGGCACCAGATTGACTACCGTGTTATCCAGCTCAATATTGGCTTTGGCAAAATAGTTGCTGTCTATCGCCACACGGTTTTCGTCGTAAGGGTTAAGCTGCGTTTTCACCGTATAGCCCCGCCAGTCTGTAGCAACCCCGGTCGTGTTTTCTACGGTAAGGCCATCAGCGCCCGGCGCTTCCACCAGCGCGACGGTTTCCCCCAACTCCTGAGAGAAGGTCACACCGCCGCTGTGAACCAGGATGCCGCCGCGCGCGCCATAGTTCAGCGTCTGTGAATCACGGCTCCAGGCATAACCGCCGTTTACTGAACCATAAGTACCGTCATATCCCATGCTGGCATTACCGCCATAGGTATCTTCCGGCGTACTGGTCCAGGATTCCTGCACGTTATAGGAAAGATTGTGGCCCTCCAGCAACGTGCCGCCAACGCCAGCCTGCATTGTGCTGTCGTTATGATTATTTTGCGTCATCGAGTAGTTAACGTAGCTGCTCTCCATCGCCCCTGAAAGCGGGATGGAAACCGTCAGCATGAATATCTGTTCGCGATCGCTGTCATCATTGTCGTTTTTATTATTGCTACCGGAAGAACGATTCGCAGAGTCGGTATAGTTCCACGACGCGTTCCACGAAATTCGCCGCCAGCTATTGCTATAGCCAAACTGAACCAGGCGCTCGACTTCATCCGTTTGCCAGTATTGCTGACGGCTTAATGTCAGATAAATATTGCCAAAACCGGGTCCAAATGATTGCGTCCAGGTTCCTTCCACGCGGCTGCGGCGGTTGCCCGTCTCCCAGAAATCAGAACTGTTGTCCTGCCGCGATGCCCACTCGCTGAGAGTGTAATAGCCTTCCGTGGAATAACGGTACCCCACCAAACGGAAACTGGTGTCGGTATCATCAAAACGTTTGGAGTAGAGAAAACGCCAGGACTGGCCGCTTTCATTATCACCATCGTCAAAGTGTGAACGAGCGTGGGTCACATCAAACGATACGGCCCCGATCGACCCCATATCTTTACCCATACCAAGCGCGGCGGAAGCATAATCCTCCGCAACCTGCGTGCCGCCATAGAGCGTTAATCCCCACGGCAGGCCATGCAGCACCTGCGCCTGAACGACGTTAGGGGTAAATCCGCTTTCATCGCGCATTTCACCGACGCTAATATCAAAATCGGTCTGGCCTTCACGCTTCAGTATCGCCAGCGACGCGTACGGCTGGGTAAAGTGCTGCTCGCTGCCGTCTTCTTCTTTTATGGTGACATCAAGATCGCCGCCGCCGCTGGTGGTGTTCAGATCGGTGATCTCGAAAGCGCCCTGCGGCACGGCTGACTGATATATGACATATTTATTCTGCCGGATGATAACGGTGGCGTTACTTTTCGCCACCCCGCGAACCACTGGCGCAAACCCGTTCTGGCTCGACGGTAGCATATCATCGTCGGTATAGAGTCTGACCCCGCGGATTTGGGCGCTATCAAAGACATCACTCGCCGTCCAGGTATCGCCAACCATAATCTGGCTGCGCAGCGCGGCGATATCGCGCTGGACATAGCTACTGATGGAGTGATATTCCGTGTCGCTGCCAGTAGCGCTTAGCGTACTGTAGTTACGCAACCGCCATGCCCCCAGGTTAATCCCATTACGCAGGTTCAGATAATAAGAGTCATCGTTCCCATTGTCGTAATTAGACTTTATCGTGTGCGATCCGGAAAGATCATAATTGACCATCATCGCATTGATGCCCTCATCCCAGCGTGATGGGCTGATATAGTCATAGGCCGCCGTGTTCAGATAGATCTGTGGAACAGATATATTTAACGTCAGCTTATTTGCATCTAATAACCAGGTAGAGCCAGAAATTAACGGAACGGGATTCACGCAGGCTGTATTATCGACATCCTGCAAGCCTTTCACCGCGTCGACCTTGACACCATATGACGACAATACCTCCTTAACCGCGACAAAGCAGGGATGCAGTTCGGCATCCGGTTGATCCTGCACAAAGGTCACATCCCGTCGTTCAAACAGTTTCCCATTAATGACGATATCGACCTTATAATCGCCCGGCGGCAACGCGTTGGAACGGTTAAACTGATGAATATCCACGTCCACGGGGTGATCGATTTCCAGCAAACCAGGGTTAAACAGCGTTTCACTGGCCATTGTCGGGAAAGCGATACTTAGATACGCACCTGAAATCAAGACGAGGCAAAGACGAGGGTGAATCATCAAGATATCCTTATCGCAAAACTAAAGCGCTTGCTTAACAGGGCTACTAATCGCGCCATAATCATTAATAAAACGCCAGACTAAAGAGTGACCCGCAACACCAGCAGGTAAATCCAGCGTTAATTTTTCAAAAGGCTTTATCATATTCAATGGAATATCTTTACCATCTACAGAGACATCCATGATATTCATATGAATAGGACTATTATTTTCTACAACCAACTTACTTCCCTGCCGATGCCATTTGACTTTAGCAGCCGCTTTTTCAGGGATAAGCGTAATAGAGGCCGGGCGCCAGAATAACTTGATACGCGTTTTAATTGCGATCTCAAGCGTACTGCTATCTTTATTTTTACTGGATGGCGGAATGTTTTTCACGTTAAACCAAAAAACAGATTCACGATCCTTTGGCAACTCACCTGCTGTTTTAATAATGCGCAGCACTTTTTCCTGACTCGGCTCAAGACGAGAAACGGGCGGAATTACGGTAAAAGGTGGTTTGCTCTTATCATCCTTACTGAAAGGATCAACCCATACTTGTATTAGATAAGGCAAATCAACTTCTTTATTGTAAATAGAAATAGTAGAGTCAGGCTCGCTGCCATGAAAGATGACGCGAGTTCCACCGACAACAATACCTGCCAAAGCAGAGGGAAGATTAAGGCACAGGAGTGCCAGAATAAATATTTTTATTCCACGAGCAAACATAGACATACTCATCCCTGGATAAAAAAGACGCCAGACATTTATACAACGACAGTTGTTCATAATGACAGGCGTCAATACATTAATAAAAGACGATTAAAAAGAACGAATCTTATTTTTGATATTCAACCGTGAACTGAGAATCTGCGTTAGCAGTACCCGCTGTGACGGTTGCGTTAGTGGCAATATAACGAGCAATAAACTTCATGGAAGCCGTACCCGCTGTGGTATCAATCGTGCTGTACGCAGAATCGTTGTACAATTTAACCTGAGAGTTATCCGCGCGGTTGTAAATACGGATCGCTACACCAGATGCCGCAATGGCAGCGCCAGTACCGGTGTAGTCACCAGGAGTAGAGCCATTAGCAGGATTACCGATTGCCAGGTCGCCATTACCGTCAGAAGCTTCAGTACCATCGAAACGAACAGCAGCCTTAGTATACGTAGCCGGGCACCCGGTCAGATCGATATGGAACTCGGTAGGTGCAGCGGTACTCCCCACACCAGCAAAAGCCGTTTTGTTAACTTTGCCTAAACTAACGGTTTGATCCGAGGTTTGTGGCGTGACCTGACAGGTGCTATCTACCACTTCGCCAAGGAAGTGAACGGTGCCATCAGATGCCATAGCATGACCAGCAAATACTGTGGAAGACAGAACCAGCGCACCTGCAATTAAATTAAGTTTCATTACAACCCCATTAATAATATTATATCCCTGTGCTTTACTTATATTCCAAAAATAAAACACACCATCCTTACGGCGGCTTATATTACACAGCGGGTTGCTAATTACAAATAAAAATAATCTTGAAAAAAATCATTAGGCAATAAACTAATAAATTAAAACAATGTATAACCCATGAAATATTTATCAGCGAAATATAAAAAATAACATTTATCGACACAACACCACTAAAATTAAGAATTCATCTATATCATTATTGTATAATATGAAGATCAGTTCGTTTTTTCTTCGCTTTTAAAAAATAAATACATTCACCATATAGATTCAATAATTTATAAAATTTCTAACGGTAATAATAATATAAAAATTGTTTTGTAAGGGGATATTACAAGTAAAACAGGAGTGAAGTTTAAAAGATAGAGATGAAAAGCTGCTGACAATGCAGCAGCTTTTTTAAGTGAAAAATTACTCTACGGTGACGGATTTCGCCAGGTTACGCGGCTGGTCAACGTCGGTGCCTTTGATCAGCGCCACGTGATAGGCCAGAAGCTGCAGCGGAACGGTGTAGAAGATCGGTGCAATAACCTCTTCAACGTGCGGCATCTCGATGATGTGCATGTTGTCGCTGCTGGCGAAACCGGCATCTTTATCAGCGAAGACGTACAGTACGCCGCCGCGGGCGCGCACTTCTTCGATGTTGAATTTCAGTTTTTCCAGCAGTTCGTTGTTAGGTGCCACAACAATGACCGGCATATCTGCATCAATCAACGCCAGCGGGCCGTGTTTCAGCTCGCCTGCCGCATAGGCTTCAGCGTGGATATAAGAGATCTCTTTCAGCTTCAGCGCGCCTTCCAGCGCGATCGGATACTGATCGCCACGACCCAGGAACAGGGCGTGATGCTTGTCGGAGAAATCTTCCGCCAGCGCTTCAATGCGTTTGTCCTGAGACAGCATCTGCTCAATACGGCTCGGCAGCGCCTGCAGGCCGTGAACGATGTCATGCTCAACGGAAGCATCTTCGCCTTTCAGACGCGCCAGCTTCGCCACCAGCATCAGCAGAACGGTCAGCTGCGTGGTAAACGCTTTCGTGGAGGCCACGCCGATTTCGGTTCCCGCTTTGGTCATCAGCGCCAGATCGGATTCACGCACCAGCGAGGAGCCAGGGACGTTACAGATGGCCAGCGAGCCCAGGTAACCGAGCTCTTTAGACAGACGCAGCGCTGCCAGCGTATCCGCCGTTTCGCCGGACTGAGAAAGGGTGATCATCAGGCTGTTACGACGCACCGCGGATTTGCGATAGCGGAATTCAGACGCGATTTCCACATCGCACGGCACGCCCGCCAGGGATTCAAACCAGTAGCGAGAGACCATACCGGAGTTGTAGGAGGTGCCGCAGGCCACGATCTGAATATGCTCAACCTTGCCAAGCAGTTCGTTGGCGTTTGCGCCCAGCTCGCTCAGGTCAACCTCGCCGTGGCTGATGCGCCCGGTCAGGGTGTTTTTGATGGCGTTTGGCTGCTCGTAAATCTCTTTCTGCATGTAGTGACGGTAAGCGCCTTTGTCGCCCGCGTCGTACTGCAGATTCGATTCGATCTCCTGACGCTTCACCTGCTCGCCTTTGGTATCGAACACGGTCACGCTGCGGCGAGTCACTTCCGCGATATCACCCTCTTCGAGGAAGATAAAGCGACGGGTAACCGGCAGGAGCGCCAGCTGGTCAGAGGCAATGAAGTTTTCACCCATGCCCAGACCGATAACCATCGGGCTACCGGAACGCGCGGCCAGCAGCGTGGACGGGTCGCGGGAATCCATGATCACCGTACCGTAGGCACCGCGCAGCTGAGGAATGGCGCGCAGTACCGCTTCACGCAGCGTGCCGCCCTGAGCCAGCTCCCAGTGCACCAGGTGAGCAATCACTTCGGTGTCAGTTTCAGAGACGAAGGTATAGCCGCGCGCTTTCAGTTCTTCGCGCAGCGGTTCGTGGTTTTCGATAATGCCGTTGTGCACGACCACGATGTGTTCAGACACATGCGGGTGCGCGTTACCTTCAGACGGTTCGCCGTGGGTCGCCCAGCGAGTGTGTGCAATACCGGTTCCCCCGTGCAGCGGATGCTCTTCCGCGGCCTGGGCCAGCATCTGCACTTTACCGAGACGGCGCAGACGGGTCATATGACCTTCTGCATCAACGACAGCCAAACCGGCAGAGTCGTAGCCACGGTATTCCAGACGACGTAAACCTTCGAGAAGGATTTCAGCAATATCACGCTGCGCAACTGCGCCAACAATTCCACACATAGTTTTAGATTCCGAATTTAGGCATGATGCCTGCGTTGTCGCTGACCTGTATTTGCCCTTTCCGGGCACCCCGAGCCTTGTAGAGAGTGGGGTTATTTTTATGGGTACTGCTTGTGGGGGGAGGATTATATTATCCCCTCACCCCGGCCCTCTCCCCAAAGGGGCGAGGGAGAAAAACACCGCACCGAACGATCCCCTCTCCCCTGTGGGGAGAGGGTTAGGGTGAGGGGTAAATCCGTTACTTTTTCTTCACCGGGCGTTGCCAGCCCTGCTTGTTGACTTGCGGAACGCGGCTTAACACCAGCTCGTTCGCGGCCACATCGCGCGTAACGGTTGTTCCAGCAGCAATGGTCACGCCGTTACCCACGGTAACAGGCGCCACCAGCTGCGTATCGGAGCCAACGAACACGTCATCACCGATGATGGTTTTAAACTTGTTGGCACCGTCGTAGTTGCAGGTAATGGTTCCCGCGCCGATGTTCACGTTGTCGCCAATTTCCGCATCGCCCAGATAGGTCAGATGACCGGCTTTCGAGCCTTTACCCAGACGCGCTTTTTTCATTTCCACGAAGTTACCCACGTGAGCACCTTCCAGCAGCTCAGCGCCCGGGCGCAGACGCGCAAACGGGCCGATGGTACAAGCCGCGTCCAGACGGGCATCTTCCACCACACTGTACGGGCTGATTTCGCAGTCGTCACCGATAACGCTGTTTTTGATCACGCAGCCGGTGCCAATTTTGACGCGGTTGCCCAGCGTGACGTTACCTTCAACGATAACGTTAGTGTCAATCTCAACGTCACGCCCGTGCGACAGGGTACCGCGCAGATCGAAACGTGCCGGATCGCGCAGCATCACGCCTGCCAGAAGCAGCTTTTCGGCCTGCTCGGACTGATAAATACGCTCAAGACGGGAAAGCTGCAGACGATTGTTCACACCTTCCGTTTCGCTGATACGCGCCGGATGAACGGCGGCAATTTCACGCCCTTCGTGGTACGCCATCGCAATGATATCGGTGATGTAGTATTCACCCTGCGCATTGTTGTTGTTGAGCTGAGACAGCCAGCGCTTCATGTCCGCGCCGTTGGCAATCAGGATACCGGTATTGATTTCCGGTATCTGGCGCTGCTCTTCGCTGGCATCTTTGTGTTCAACAATGCCGGTCACCTTGCCGTTTTCGCGGGTGATGCGGCCATAGCCGCTCGGGTCGTCCAGTACGACGGTGAGAAGGCCAATACCGCCCAGGGGTTTGGCTTCACGCAGGCGGGTCAGAGTTTCAACGGAGATCAGCGGGACATCGCCATACAGCATCAGAATGTCTTCGTCATCGGCAAAGAACGGGGCCGCCTGCTGCATCGCATGGCCAGTTCCCAGCTGTTCAGCCTGAAGCACCCAGTTGAGCCTGTCGTCACACAGCGTCTTTTTCAGTAAATCGCCACCGTGGCCGTAGACCAGGTTTACCTGACGAGCGCCCAATTCATTTGCTGCATCAATGACATGCTGCACCATTGGCTTTCCTGCCAACGTGTGAAGCACTTTAGGCAGATCGGAATACATGCGGGTACCTTTGCCAGCGGCAAGGATCACCACGCTCATCGCACTGTTTGACATACGCATCCTGACGGTAGTTTGAGTGAGAAGTAAAAACGTTTGGTGCTTAAAATTCTACATCTTTTTCATCATGAATTAAGGCAAAAAAAAAGCCAGCCTGGTATCCAGACTGGCTTTTGAGCTTTTCAAGCCGGTGTTACATCGCTTTTTTGGTCAACTCGATAACGCGCAGTTTCGCGATCGCTTTGGCCAGCTCCGCAGACGCCTGAGCGTAATCCACGTCACCATGAGAGCTGCTAATGTGCTCTTCAGCCTTACGCTTCGATTCCAGGGCTCGCGCTTCGTCGAGATCCTGGCCACGAATAGCGGTATCGGCCAGAACGGTCACACTGCCAGGCTGCACTTCAAGAATGCCGCCGGACAGATAGATAAACTCTTCATGACCGAACTGTTTAACGATGCGGATCATACCAGGCTTAATGGCGGTGAGCAGCGGTGCGTGACCCGGGAAAATACCCAGTTCACCTTCACTACCCGTTACCTGGATTTTCTCGACCAGACCAGAGAACATTTGTTGCTCTGCGCTGACGACGTCCAGGTGGTAAGTCATTGCCATATCACCCTCCGATTAAGGCGTTAAAGTTTTTTGGCTTTTTCCACGGCTTCTTCGATGGAACCAACCATGTAGAACGCCTGCTCTGGCAGGTGATCGTATTCGCCTTCCATGATGCCTTTAAAGCCACGGATGGTGTCTTTCAGGGAAACGTATTTACCTGGAGAACCGGTGAATACTTCCGCAACGAAGAACGGCTGGGACAGGAAGCGCTGGATCTTACGCGCACGTGCTACCACCAGTTTGTCTTCTTCAGACAGTTCATCCATACCCAGGATGGCGATGATGTCTTTCAGTTCCTGGTAACGCTGCAGCAGGGACTGTACGCCACGCGCGGTGTCGTAGTGTTCCTGACCAACAACCAGTGGATCCAGCTGACGGCTGGTGGAGTCCAGCGGGTCAACGGCTGGGTAGATACCCAGAGACGCGATCTGACGGCTCAGTACCACGGTTGCATCTAAGTGCGCAAAGGTGGTTGCTGGAGATGGGTCAGTCAAGTCATCCGCAGGTACGTATACCGCCTGAACGGAGGTGATAGAACCGGTTTTGGTAGAGGTGATACGTTCCTGAAGAACACCCATCTCTTCCGCCAGCGTTGGCTGATAACCTACCGCTGAAGGCATACGACCCAGCAGTGCAGATACTTCAGTACCGGCCAGGGTGTAACGGTAGATGTTATCAACGAACAGCAGAACGTCACGGCCTTCGTCACGGAACTTCTCAGCCATAGTCAGACCGGTCAGCGCAACGCGCAGACGGTTTCCTGGTGGCTCGTTCATCTGGCCGTAAACCAGGGAAACTTTGTCCAGAACGTTGGAGTCGGTCATTTCGTGGTAGAAGTCGTTACCCTCACGAGTACGCTCACCCACGCCCGCAAACACAGAGTAACCGGAGTGCTCGATCGCGATGTTACGGATCAGCTCCATCATGTTTACAGTTTTACCTACACCCGCACCACCGAACAGACCGACTTTACCGCCCTTCGCGAACGGACACATCAGGTCGATAACTTTGATACCGGTTTCCAGCAGTTCCTGAGAGCTTGACAGCTCTTCGTAGGAAGGTGCCGCGCGGTGGATAGCCCAACGCTCTTCTTCACCGATGTCGCCTTTCATGTCGATTGGTTGACCCAATACGTTCATGATACGACCCAGTGTTGCTTTACCTACCGGGACTTCGATCGGGTGCTCAAGGTCTTTGACTTCCAGACCACGACGCAGACCGTCGGAAGAACCCATTGCGATGGTACGCACGATACCACCACCGAGCTGCTGCTGAACTTCCAGCACCAGGCTCTCGTTACCATTCTGTACCTCAAGAGCATCGTACACGCGCGGTACGGCATCCTGAGGGAACTCGACGTCAACCACGGCGCCGATTACCTGGACAATTTTTCCAGTAGCCATCTTGAATCCTCTACGAATTAACCTGGTTATACCGCGGATGCACCACCGACGATCTCGGTGAGTTCCTGAGTAATGCTGGCCTGACGAGCTTTGTTGTATACCAACTGCAGCTCTTTAATCAGGCTGCCGCCATTGTCGGTCGCGGCTTTCATCGCCACCATACGTGCGGCCTGCTCGCTGGCCAGGTTTTCTACAACACCCTGATAAACCTGTGATTCAACGTAACGACGCAGCAGGGTATCCAGCAGCGGTTTCGGATCGGGTTCATACAGGTAATCCCAGGCTTTTTGCTTCAGCTCGTCATCTTCTGATGCCGGTAAAGGCAACATTTGAGTGATCGTTGGAACCTGAGACATTGTGTTAATAAATTTGTTGCTGACAACATACAGTCTGTCCAGACGGCCTTCATCATAGGCCTGCAACATCACTTTAACCGGACCGATCAGTTCGGACAGGGACGGGTTATCACCCATACCGGTCACCTGAGCGACAATATTGCCACCCACGGAGTTAAAGAAAGAAACGCCCTTAGAGCCGATCATTGCGATATCGCACTGAACGCCTTTCTCAGACCATGCTTTCATTTCCGTCAGCAGTTTTTTGAACAGGTTAATGTTCAAGCCGCCGCACAGACCACGGTCGGTCGACACCACCAGGTAGCCCACGCGCTTAACGTCGCGTTCTTCCAGGTAAGGGTGCTTATATTCCAGATTACCGTTCGCAAGGTGACCAATCACTTTGCGCATGGTATCTGCATAAGGACGGCTGGCCGCCATGCGATCCTGCGATTTACGCATTTTGGAAGCGGCGACCATCTCCATCGCTTTAGTGATCTTTTGCGTGTTCTGGACGCTTGCGATCTTACTACGTATCTCTTTTGCGCCGGCCATGAGCTTCTCCTCAATGCCAGGCGGCTTGTCGTGAGACAAGCCGCCGGACGATTACCAGGACTGGGTTGCTTTGAAGGAATCGAGGATAGCTTTCAGCTTGCCTTCGATTTCGTCGTTATAGCCACCGGTCTGGTTGATCTCTTGCATCAGCGGAGCGTGATCACGGTCGACGTAAGCCAGCAGAGCGGCTTCGAAGCTACCGATTTTCGCCAGTTCCACATCTTCGAGGTAACCGCGTTCAGCCGCGAACAGCACCAGGCCCTGCTGAGCAACAGACATTGGCGCGTACTGTTTCTGCTTCAGCAGCTCGGTCACTTTCTGACCGTGGCTCAGCTGTTTACGGGTTGCTTCGTCCAGATCGGATGCGAACTGAGAGAACGCAGCCAGTTCACGATACTGTGCCAGTGCGGTACGGATACCACCGGACAGTTTCTTGATGATCTTGGTCTGAGCAGCACCACCAACACGGGATACGGAGATACCCGGGTTAACTGCCGGACGAATACCGGAGTTAAACAGGTTGGTTTCCAGGAAGATCTGACCATCGGTAATGGAGATTACGTTGGTCGGAACGAACGCAGAAACGTCACCCGCCTGGGTTTCAATGATCGGCAGAGCCGTCAGAGAGCCCGTTTGACCCTTCACTTCACCTTTGGTGAAGTTCTCGACGTATTCCGCGTTAACGCGGGAAGCACGCTCCAGCAGACGAGAGTGGAGGTAGAATACGTCGCCCGGGAATGCTTCACGTCCAGGTGGACGACGGAGCAGCAGGGAAACCTGACGATAAGCAACAGCCTGTTTAGACAGGTCATCGTATACGATCAGCGCATCTTCACCGCGGTCACGGAAGTATTCGCCCATTGCGCAACCGGCGTATGGCGCCAGGTATTGCAGTGCAGCAGATTCAGACGCAGTTGCTACCACAACGATGGTGTTAGCCAGCGCGCCGTGCTCTTCCAGTTTACGAACCACGTTGGAAATGGTGGACGCTTTCTGGCCGATAGCCACGTACACACATTTGATGCCGGAATCACGCTGGTTGATGATGGCGTCGATTGCCATCGCGGTTTTACCGGTCTGACGGTCACCGATGATCAGTTCACGCTGACCACGACCGATTGGGATCATGGCATCAACGGACTTATAACCCGTCTGAACAGGCTGATCTACGGACTGACGGTCGATAACGCCCGGGGCGATAACTTCGATTGGGGAGAAGCCATCGTGCTCAACCGGACCTTTACCGTCGATTGGCGCACCCAGGGTGTTAACAACGCGACCCAGCAGGCCACGGCCAACCGGCACTTCCAGAATACGGCCAGTACACTTAACCTTCATGCCTTCGGCGAGGTCAGCGTATGGACCCATCACAACTGCACCTACGGAGTCGCGCTCCAGGTTCAGTGCGATAGCGTAACGGTTACCCGGCAGGGAAATCATCTCACCCTGCATACAATCGGCCAGGCCGTGGATGCGGATAACACCGTCACTTACAGAAACAATAGTACCTTCGTTGTGAGCTTCACTCACAACATTGAACTGAGCAATGCGCTGCTTGATCAGTTCGCTGATTTCGGTGGAATTCAGTTGCATGCTCCAGTCCCCTTAAGACTGCAAGACGTCTGCAAGGCGCTCAAGACGGCCGCGTACGCTGCCATCAATGACCATATCACCCGAGCGGATGATTACGCCTGCCATTACAGACTTATCGATTTTGCAATTCAGCTTAACTTTGCGTGACAGACGTTTTTCCATCGCGGCGGTGATTTTCGCAAGCTGTTCGGTACTCAGTTCAGTCGCCGAAGTCACTTCGACTTCGGCAGTAGCTTCACTCAGCGCACGTAAGTGCTCAAACTGCTCGAGAACATCCGGGAGCACACGGAGACGACCATTTTCAGCCATAACCTTAATCAGGTTCTGGCCATTGGCATCCAGTTGCTCTCCGCACACGGCGATAAACGACGCGGCGAGGGTATCAGGCGCTAATGCACCAGACAGCAACTCGGCCATTTGTTCGTTTTTCGTCACCTCAGCGGCAAACGCCAGCATATTCTGCCAGCGATCGACATTTTGGTGTTCGACAGCAAAGTCAAAAGCTGCTTTGGCGTAGGGGCGAGCTACCGTAACAAATTCAGACATCAGCCCCTCCCTCCTTACAGTTCAGCGACAAGTTTGTCCACGATGTCGCTGTTAGCAGCTTCATCCACGGAACGTTCGATGATCTTCTCGGCGCCAGCAACAGCCAGAATCGCAACCTGCTTACGCAGTTCTTCACGAGCACGTTTACGCTCAGCTTCAATTTCAGCCTGAGCCTGTGTCACGATCTTAGTACGTTCCTGTTCTGCTTCAGCTTTGGCTTCGTCCAGGATCTGAGAACGGCGTTTGTTAGCCTGTTCAATGATTACCTGAGCTTCAGCTTTCGCTTTTTTCAGCTGGTCTGTCGCGTTGGCCTGTGCAAGGTCCAAATCTTTCTTAGCGCGTTCTGCGGAAGCCAGACCGTCAGCAATTTCTTTCTGACGTTTTTCGATGGCAGCCATTAAAGGCGGCCATACATACTTCATGCAGAACCAGACAAAGAGAATAAACGCGATGGCCTGGCCGAGGATTGTTGCGTTCATGTTCACAGCACAATACCTCTTTAATTTCTGTGGCTTGGGGTTTTAATACTACTACTACGCGACAGCAAACATCACGTACAGACCCAGACCTACAGCGATCATTGGGATTGCATCCACCAGACCCATAACGATAAAGAACTGAGTACGCAGCAGAGGAATCAGATCAGGTTGACGCGCTGCGCCTTCCAGGAATTTGCCCCCGAGGATGCCGATACCGATCGCAGCACCGATAGCCGCCAGACCCATCATCACAGCGGCAGCCATGTACAGCAGATCCATATTCAGGTTTTCCATGACAGTCTCCAGTTTGTTTCAATTAAAACGTAGTAGTGTTGGTAAAAAATCAGTGCTCTTCAGACGCCATCGACAGATAGACGATCGTCAGAACCATGAAGATAAAGGCTTGCAGCGTAATGATCAGGATGTGGAAAATGGCCCACGGCACATTCAGAACCCACTGTGACCACCACGGCAGAAGACCCGCGATCAGAATGAAAATCAGCTCACCCGCATACATGTTGCCGAACAGTCGCAGACCCAGTGAAACAGGTTTGGACAGCAGGCTAACGCCTTCCAGGATCAGGTTGACCGGAATAAACGCCCAGTGGTTGAACGGCTGCAAGGTAAGCTCTTTCACAAAGCCGCTTACGCCTTTCATTTTGATGCTGTAGAAAAGAATCAGGATAAACACGCCCAGCGCCATCGACAGGGTGATGTTCACGTCCGCAGACGGTACAACACGCAGTGCAGGCAGGCCGAAGATGTGCTCGCCGATGAACGGCAGCAGATCGATTGGCAGCAGGTCCATCAGGTTCATCAGGAAGACCCAGACGAACACGGTCAGGGCCAGCGGAGCAATCAGCTTGCTCTTGCCATGGTACATGTCTTTGACGCTGCCATGGACGAAGCCGATGATCATTTCGATGAAGGTCTGGAATTTCCCTGGTACACCGCTGGTCGCTCGTTTAGCAACACCGCGGAACATGGCCAGGAACAGAAGACCCAAAACCACCGAGAAGAACATGGAGTCGATGTTGATCGTCCAGAAGGTGGCCGGGGGGTTATGTGGATCCACCAGCGAGAATGTACGCAGGTCCAGCTGAAGGTTATTCAGATGGTGACCTATGTAATCCTGCGGCGTCATATTTTCTGAAGCCATGATGCCTTTTACCCTTTGTTATTGATTACAGCTGGAGCCAGAACTTGTACCACCAGCACCAAAACCCACGTTGCTATCAGCGGCATGAAGACCACTTTCAAAACCGCCAGCGCCATCACCAGTAGAGCAAAGGTCAGCAACACCTTACACACTTCGCCGAGGGCGAAGGACCAGGCCACGCGGCCTTTGGCAGGTGTATGCGCCTGATGACGCCAGGCAAAAATCATAAACAACACGTTTGGCAGCACAACCGCCAAACCCCCGCACACGGCGGAGATGCCCCAGAAGGGGTCTTTGAGGCTAAACAGCAGTCCACTTGCTATCACAGCCAGAAACTGAATGAACAGAAGCTTACGAGCAACGTTTCTACTCAAGAGCGACACAGACATCACGTTTTTACTCCTGCTCCCTTCGAGGTATGCCGCGTGTCGTATAAAACGTCCTTTAAGGCTCAGAGTCAAGCATCAAAAAGCGGTCAAATTATACGGTGCGTACCCGTGATTTCAAACATTAAGTAGCGAAAAGGTGAATAAATGTTTAAATATTTTTCCCCACCGCTGTTTTTCAACTTTTGTCGTCCGCGTTGACCTTCTGGCAAAACTGCAAACAGCACGAAAACGTTGGCGAGAAAGCGTGCACGAGATCACAAAATACACATTTACGATAAGGTTGTATTTATCAAAGTCGTAAATCCGATTATTTCATCCTTTTGAAATTAAAGATAAAATATCGCAACTATTTTCAAAACAACCCTGTATACAACAAAAACCTTTTATTGACATTCTTAATAAAAATTTAACATTGATGTCTTGTTGCCACTTTTCACTTTTAGCAGCCTGATATTTTCGCAGTTGATTATCTTAACGATGAACAATAACCACAACGTTAACTACAAGAAAATCCATGGTAACAACAAGGTTAAATTTAACTCAGAATAATCCCCGGAAATGCGCTGCTTTTTAACACAGTAAGAACAGCACAAATTCCCAATTTTTTATTTAATTTTTAAAAATTGTTTGGCTTAAGAATCACCAGATGACGCTCACCTTCAAGGTGCGGGACCTGTAATTTTTCAATTGATTCCACGGCAATACCTTCCGGGAGGTGCTCAATTTCGTCCTCAGGGACGAGTCCTTTCAGGGCATAAAAACGCCCTTCCTTCGCAGGCAGATGCTTGCACCAGCTCACCATATCGTTGAGCGAGGCAAAGGCACGGCTAATCACCCCATCAAACGGTGGCTCTGCCGGGAACGCTTCTACCCTGCTCTGGACGGGAGTGATGTTTTCAAGCTTCAGCTCGTGCTGAACCTGGCGCAAGAAGCGAATACGCTTTCCAAGGCTGTCCAGCAGTGTGAAATGGCTCTCAGGACGAACAATCGACAGCGGAACGCCCGGTAAACCAGGTCCCGTACCCACGTCGATAAAGCGCTCCCCCTTCAGATACGGCGCCACCACGATGCTATCGAGAATATGGCGTATCAGCATCTCGTTGGGATCGCGCACTGACGTCAGGTTGTACGCTTTGTTCCATTTGTTCAGCATATCGACATAGGCCACCAGCTGGTTTTTCTGGTGATCGGTGAGCGAAATACCTGCTTCATCCAGCAGACGAGAGAGTTTGTTGAGCACGGTGAATACCTGTTAGAGACTTAAGTGGCGGGTGGCGCTTCGCTTACCCGCCCTACGGAGTTCAGTAGGCCCGGTAAGCGCAGCGCCACCGGGCAATTTCAAGACATTACGCGCTGCGGCGCAGCATGCCCTGCTTTTTCAGCCACACCAGCAGAATCGAAATCGCGGCAGGTGTGACGCCGGAGATACGGGAAGCCTGGCCGATCGACACAGGTTTGTGATCGTTCAGCTTAGCGATCACTTCGTTGGAAAGGCCCGTTACCTGGCGGTAGTCCAGCATTTCCGGCAGCAGCGTGTTTTCGTTGCGCTGCTGTTTTTCGATCTCATCCTGCTGACGCGCGATGTAACCTTCGTACTTCACCTGGATTTCAACCTGCTCCGCCGCTTCAGCGTCTTCCAGGCCCGGCGCGAACGCGGTCAGTTTGACCAGGTTCTCGTAGGTGATTTCAGGACGGCGCAGCAGATCTTCCCCGCTGGCTTCACGCGACAGCGGTGCTGTTAAGTGAGCATTCACTTCGGCAGCGGTTTCCGCCTGCGGATTCACCCAGGTGGTTTTCAGACGCTGACGTTCCTGCTCAATTCGCTCCAGCTTCTCGTTGAAGCGCGCCCAGCGTTCGTCATCCACCAGACCCAGCTCGCGGCCCATTTCGGTCAAACGCAGGTCGGCGTTGTCTTCGCGCAGCATCAGGCGATATTCCGCGCGAGAGGTAAACATGCGGTACGGTTCTTTGGTACCCAGCGTGCAGAGATCGTCAACCAGCACGCCCAGATACGCCTGGGAACGCCCCGGTGCCCAGCCCTCTTTCTCGGCAGAGAAGCGGGCTGCGTTCAGACCGGCAAGCAGACCCTGCGCTGCGGCTTCTTCGTAGCCGGTCGTGCCGTTAATCTGGCCTGCGAAGAACAGACCCTGGATGAACTTGCTTTCCAGGGTGGGCTTCAGGTCACGCGGATCGAAGAAATCGTACTCAATAGCGTAGCCAGGGCGAACAATTTTTGCGTTCTCCATGCCTTGCATTGAGCGAACAATTTGCATCTGTACATCGAACGGCAGGCTGGTGGAGATACCGTTCGGGTAAATTTCATTTGAGGTCAGCCCTTCCGGCTCCAGGAAGATCTGGTGCTGGTTACGATCGGCAAAGCGCATCACCTTGTCTTCGATCGACGGGCAGTAGCGCGGGCCGATCCCTTCGATCACGCCAGCATACATTGGGCTACGATCGAGGTTATTGCGGATCACGTCATGGGTTTTCTCGTTGGTGTGCGTGATGTAGCACGGTACCTGCTGCGGATGCTGAGCCGCATTGCCCATGAACGAGAAGACCGGCATTGGGTTATCACCGTGCTGTTGTGCCAGCACGCTGAAATCAATGGTCCGCGCGTCAATACGCGGCGGCGTACCGGTTTTCAGGCGGCTAACGCGCAGCGGCAGTTCACGCAGACGGCGAGACAATGGAATAGACGGCGGATCGCCAGCGCGGCCACCGCTGTAGTTATCCAGGCCGATATGAATTTTACCGTCCAGGAATGTCCCCACGGTTAACACCACGGCTTTGGCGCGGAACTTGAGACCCATCTGGGTTACCGCGCCCACGACGCGATCGTTCTCAACGATAAGATCTTCAACCGCCTGCTGGAAGATCATCAGGTTCGGCTGGTTCTCGAGAGCGGTACGCACCGCCTGACGGTAAAGTACGCGGTCTGCCTGCGCACGGGTCGCCCGAACAGCGGGGCCTTTGCTCGCGTTTAGTATCCTAAACTGGATGCCTGCATGATCGATCGCTTTCGCCATCAGGCCGCCAAGTGCATCCACTTCTTTTACCAGGTGTCCTTTCCCAATGCCGCCAATCGCCGGATTACAGGACATTTGTCCCAGCGTGTCGATATTGTGTGTCAAAAGCAGGGTCTGCTGACCCATTCGCGCTGCGGCCATTGCGGCCTCAGTGCCTGCGTGACCCCCGCCAATGATGATGACGTCAAAAGGATCCTGATAAAACATGGTGGTCTGCCTCGCGTAAAGCGGTATGAAAATGGATTGAAGCCCGGGCCGTGGATTCTACTCAACTTTAGTCTTTCGAGGAAGCATTGGGATCCTGGGCTATTAAAAAGAAGATCTTTTTATTTAGAGATCTGTTCTATTGTGATCTCTTATTAGGATCGCGAACCCGTGTGGATAAGTCCGATCTCATAAAGAAGATCATGCAGTTAGAAAGGATCGTTTGCTGTGAATGATCGGTGATCCTGGACCGTATAAGCTGGGATCAGATCGCGACTTTATACACAGGCCAAAAACGGCGCTACGGTTGTTCTTTGGATAACTACGGGTTAATACGAGCTTTTAACCAGAGTTATCCACATCTGTTCGCGCGATCTTTAATCGTTTTTGAGTAAATTTTTCCATTCCGCGAGCCAGATCTCGGCTGGATCCTCCGGAATGTCATGATCGAGGATGTTGATCTTGAGCGTTTCACCCAGCTGTTTTGCTCCGCAGGAGGTCACAGCGGCTTCAACTTTCTCTATTGCACCGCAGAAAGTGTCATATTCACGACTGCCGATCCCCACTGCACCAAAACGGACGTTTGACAGGTCAGGCTGTTGTTCCAGCAGTTCGTCATATAAAGGTTGCAGGTTATCCGGGAGATCGCCCGCGCCGTGCGTGGAGGTAATCAGCAGCCAGACCCCGTCAGACGGGAGATCTTCCAGCAACGGCCCGTGCAGGGTTTCTGTCGAAAAGCCTGCATCTTCCAGCTTCTCAGCCAGATGTTCCGCCACGTATTCCGCACCGCCAAGGGTGCTGCCGCTGATAAGGGTAATGTCCGCCATTGATCGCTCGCTCAGATAAAGAGGCGATCATTGTACGCTGTGAGCGAGCTGGGATCTACCTGTGGAAAATGTGGGTATGAGTTTGCCCGATCAGGGGCGGATGGTACGCATGATCGGGTTTTGCAGGGAGATCAGCGTCTCGGTGGACTGAATTTCATCGATTGTTTGGATCTTGTTGATAAGTACCTGCTGGAGCGCGTCGATGGATCGGCACATGACTTTAATAAAGATGCTGTAGTGCCCGGTGGTGTAGTACGCCTCGGTGACTTCATCCAGCGCGTTCAGCTTCGCCAGCGCGGAAGGGTAGTCTTTTGCGCTTTTAAGAATGATGCCGATGAAGCAGCAGACGTCGTAACCCAGCTGCTTTGGGCTGACATCGATGCGCGCGCCGGTAATGATCCCCGCCTGCTTCATCTTCTCTACACGAACGTGAATCGTCCCAGGGCTGACGCCAAATTGTTTCGCCAGTTCGGCGTAGGCGGTGCGTGCATTGGCCATTAAGGCCTCCAGGATGCCGCGGTCCAGATTGTCGATCTGATAATTTTCCATAGCTTTTTCTTATGAAGATTAATGAATCACTCTATTCTAGCGTCATATTTTAACGAATCAAAAGTGAAGTGGGCTTTTTGTTGGTGGGTTATTGAGTTATAGGCCGATTCTGTTGCTTAATCATTACCAACAGGACGCAGGAGTATAAATAATGAAAACCGCTTACATCGCAAAACAACGCCAGATCAGTTTCGTTAAATCCCATTTTTCCCGCCAGCTGGAAGATAAACTTGGACTAATTGAAGTCCAGGCGCCGATTCTGAGCCGCGTGGGTGACGGGACCCAGGATAACTTGTCTGGATGCGAAAAAGCGGTACAGGTGAAAGTGAAAACGCTGCCAGACGCCCAGTTCGAGGTGGTTCATTCTCTGGCGAAGTGGAAGCGTCAAACTCTGGGGCAACACGACTTCAGCGCGGGCGAAGGGCTTTACACGCACATGAAAGCCCTTCGTCCCGATGAAGACCGCCTCACCCCAATTCACTCCGTCTACGTAGACCAGTGGGACTGGGAGCGCGTGATGGGGGACGGCGAGCGTCACGTCGGTACGCTGAAATCTACCGTTGAAGCGATCTACGCCGGGATCAAAGCCACCGAAGCGGCAGTGAGCAAAGAGTTTGGTCTGGCACCGTTCCTGCCGGAAACGATCCACTTTGTTCACAGTCAGGAATTGCTGACCCGTTTCCCGGGTCTGGATGCCAAAGGTCGTGAACGTGCGATTGCTAAAGAGTTAGGTGCCGTATTCCTGATCGGGATCGGCGGGAAATTGTCTGACGGCAAACGTCACGACGTCCGTGCGCCAGACTATGACGACTGGAGCACTGCAGGTGAATCTGAATTTGCCGGTCTGAACGGCGATATTCTGGTCTGGAACCCGGTTCTGGAAGACGCATTCGAGCTCTCTTCGATGGGGATCCGCGTGGATGCGGAGGCACTGAAACGCCAACTGGCCGTTACTGGTGATGAAGATCGCCTCAAATTAGAGTGGCACCAGGCGCTGCTGCGCGGTGAAATGCCGCAGACCATCGGCGGCGGTATCGGCCAGTCCCGTCTGACCATGCTGCTGCTTCAACTGCCGCATATCGGTCAGGTGCAGTGTGGCGTTTGGCCGCAGCAGGTACGCGAAAGCGTCGGCTCTCTTCTGTAATTAACGCCGCCAGCGCCTGAGCAGGCGGCTACGCAACCCGGTATCAAAGCGCCAGATATGATCGAAGATGCGCATGATGCCGGGTTTTCCATGCGCGGACATCGCGACGGCATGGAACCGGTGCTGATGTACCCGCTGTAACTCCTTCACTTTATTCACCACGTCATCCGGCAGCCGCTGGGCAATAAAATCGGAAATTACCACCGCGTCGGCGTCGTACCAGTCGCCGCCCTGCATACGCTCCACAATGCTGCGAAAGCAGCTGGCCAGATCGGTGCCGCCGCGAAAACGCTGGCTCAGGAAGCGGATTGCCTGCTCGATCCCCTGCTGGTTCGTCAGCTCATAGCCCACGACTTCGCTGGAGAAGAGCATGATGAAGCAGCGACGGCGATCGGCGAGCGCCACGCGCATCAGCGCCAGACAGAACGCTTTTGCACACTGCTCGTTAAAACCGCCCATCGATCCGGACGTATCCACGCAAACGATGAAGGGTCCGCGCGGCTGTTCGTCAAAGTCCTGATGAACCACTGGACGCTGGCTTACCTTCTCGCGCCAGGATTCCCCATGCAGTCGATAGGTGAGGAGCTGCTTTTCCACCAGCCGACGATAGAACTCATATTCCAGCTCGGTCATCCCCAGCGTGCTTAGCTCGGTCGGCAGCAGGCGTAAGATGTCGTCGCTTTGCTGCAATCCATCCACCTGCTCCGGTACGGTGGCCGGTTCACGCACCAGGGTGCGGAAGGTTTCCATCGGGGCGTCTTTCTTTGGAACCGACTTTGCCTCCCTTGAGCGTCCCAGCTGTTCCGCAAGCTTCATCAGCTCGGGCTGCTGCGTCAGAAAATCGCCGTACTTGACGATCAGCTGATAGTCCCCGCGCTTCAGCTGCCCGGCACTCATGTCCCAGAGACGTCCGGCGGCGTTTTCATTTTCGACCAGCACCTCTTCAAGCTGGCCGCTCAGCGTCATACGCTCCTGAACTTCGCTAAGCAGCTGTTCGCGCTCTTCATCCAGCAGCTGCTGGTTAAGGGTTGTGGCCTGAACGACCAGGCTCAGCCGCCAGCGCTGTAAAAACAGGGTATGCAGCGCCGGGGTAACGGTGGCGTTATCCGTAACCAGCGCCCGCGCCTGGCTGGCAAACGGAGAGTGGACTTTATCAAGCAGCGTAAGGGTTTGCGGAAGCTGGACGATAAACTGCGGTGTCGACAGCCGTTGGCACTGCTGATAGCTGGCGACCTCCTCCGTCAATTCAGGCGGAACTTCCGTCTCCTTAAACCGCTGGCGAAGGTTATCGCGCCAGCGCGGGAGATCGTCGGTCATCGCCTTTTTGAGCTTCGGAAATTTTTCAAAGAAGGCTGCCAGCTGCGGCGAAGCCAGAAGGGTTATGACCACCTCTTCGATCAACCCTTCCTCGCTGACGGCCAGCATGACGTTAAGCGTATCCAGGGTTAGCATTGACGCGCCTGTTTGATCTGCGCGCTGACGTCCTGCAGGCTGGCTTCGATACGACCTAACCAGTCGCTATGAATAAAGAGACATTTTTGCTGCTCGCTGAAGCGGGTGTGCTGCTGGTGCCATTCCGTATCCAGCGCTTCCAGCTGCTGCTTGATCTCTTCCGGCACGCTATCCGAAGCGGTGCCCGGTAGCGCCAGACGCGATCCCTGCAGGCTGACGTCGCGGATCACCAGATGCTGGCTGCTGTCCACTTCCATCGTCAGCGGCTGGGCAAAACCAATACCGTTAAGCTTGCCGCGGATCTCACCGCCCTTATCGAGCCACTGCGCCAGCGTTTCGCGCTCAATCGTAATGTGGACCACCTGCATATCGTGCAGTTTGAGCGGCTGCTGGAGCAGCAGCGTGAGCGTTGTACCAGTCAGATCGGCAGGAAGCTCATAGTGCGGTTTGCGGGCGAACATGCCTCCAAGGCGATTCACTTTCAGGGCGGTTTTATCACTTTGCTGCTGCTGAAGCTGGATGCGCCGCTGGGCAATGGCCCCCAGCTGGTTGAGCATCGCCTGCTGTCCCCAGGCGTGTCCGGTCATCAAAACGTCAAGCTGCTGCTGCATGAGGTTCATGCCTTCCGCGTCGTGCCACAGGCAATCTTTCAGCAGGATGAGATCGATCGGCGCAACGGCATCACGACCGCTAAACAAGGCGCTGGCCTGCAACAGACGGATCGCTTTTTTCCAGCGACGGTCAGAGACGTAAGGTGCAGCAGGCAGTAAATCAAGCTGTTGGCGCAGCATGAAGATCAGCTCGAAGACCGCGTCGGGCAGGGTGATTTTGCCGATATCCTGTTGCCACTGGTGATACTCCTCATCGGTGACCTGCAGCGAAGCAGAGACCGGATTTTCGTTCTCATCCTGCTGGCTTATCAACAGGGAGCGGAAATTTGATTTATCCTGCACCTTGTCCAGCCACAGGCGGATCAACATGCGGTCATACAGCGCTTCCAGGCTGCTATCGGCTTCAGGCAGTTCGTTGGAGGCCGCCACCAGCAGGCGCATCGGGATTTTCTCTTCGCTGGCGCCGTTGCGGAACCGACGTTCGTTAATCGCCGTCAGCAGGGTATTCAGAATCGCCGGGCCGGCTTTCCAGATCTCATCAAGAAAGACAATTTCAGCCTCTGGCAGATACCCTGCCGTCAAACGCTCATAGCGCCCTTCATCTTTCAGCGCCTGAATGGAGAGCGGGCCAAACACTTCTTCGGGGGTGGAAAAGCGGGTCATGAGATATTCGAAGGCGCGGGCGTTCTGAAACGCAAATTTGAGCCTGCGGGCGATCAGGCTTTTGGCAATGCCCGGTGGACCTAGCAGAAATACGCTTTCACCGCTCAACGCCGCCAGTAAACAGAGGCGAATGGCGTGGCTACGCTCGAAAAGGCCTTTCTCCAGCGCGCTGCTGAGGCGGGAAATTCTTTCTGCTAATAAGTGTGAGTGAGCCATAATAGTTTTTGCATCCTTTCGCCGTCGTGGCGGCCAATTGAAGCGAGTATAGACGTTTCGGTCAGGGCTGGTAATAGACTGAAGTGCGGCGCTATTTTCTTTGCGCTACATTAACGCGGTTGCATTTAGGGGTACGATTTTGTAGTGAATCGTGCATACTGTGCGCTTTTTGTGGGCCAAGGGACTAAGCACACATTTGTTATTTAAACGAAAAGACTAGTCTATGAGCACTGATAATAAGCAATCATTACCCGCAATAACGCTTGCGGCGATCGGGGTTGTCTACGGTGATATTGGTACCAGCCCGCTTTATACGCTTCGTGAATGTCTGTCCGGTCAGTTTGGCTTTGGTGTTGAACGCGACGCCGTGTTTGGCTTCCTGTCACTCATCTTCTGGCTGCTGATCCTTGTGGTTTCTGTTAAATATCTCTCCTTCGTGATGCGCGCAGATAACGCGGGTGAAGGCGGGATCCTGACGCTGATGTCACTTGCCGGGCGCAATACGTCCGCCAGAATGACGTCCGTGCTGGTCATTATTGGCCTGATTGGCGGCAGCTTCTTCTACGGGGAAGTGGTGATAACGCCCGCTATTTCGGTGCTCTCGGCGATAGAGGGGCTTGAAATTATCGCGCCACAGCTCGAAGCCTGGGTGGTTCCGCTGGCCATTATCGTTCTGACGCTGCTGTTCGTTATTCAAAAGCACGGTACCGGGCTGGTGGGGAAGTTATTCGCTCCCATTATGCTGGCCTGGTTCCTGATCCTCGCGGCGCTTGGTTTACGCAGTATTATTGCCAACCCGGACGTGCTGCATGCGCTGAACCCTTACTGGGCGGTGCATTTCTTCCTCGAATATAAAGTGGTTTCCTTCGTGGCGCTGGGGGCGGTCGTGCTCTCCATCACCGGCGTTGAAGCGCTGTATGCAGACATGGGGCACTTCGGGAAACTGCCTATCCGCGTGGCATGGTTTATTGTGGTACTGCCGTCGCTGGTGCTGAACTACTTCGGCCAGGGCGCGCTGTTGCTCAAAAATCCGGAAGCGATAAAGAACCCGTTCTTCCTGCTGGCGCCGGACTGGGCGCTGGTGCCGATGCTGATCCTGGCGACGCTGGCGACCGTCATTGCTTCTCAGGCGGTGATTTCCGGCGTGTTTTCTCTGACGCGCCAGGCGGTACGTCTGGGTTATCTCTCACCGATGCGTATCATCCATACCTCGGAGATGGAGTCTGGCCAAATCTACATTCCTTTCATTAACTGGCTGCTCTATTTCGCTGTTGTCATTGTTATCGTCAGCTTCGAGCACTCCAGCAACCTGGCGGCGGCGTACGGTATTGCCGTAACCGGTACGATGGTGCTGACCTCGATTCTCTCCACCACGGTGGCGTACCGTAACTGGCACTGGAATAAGTTCCTCGTAGCGATGATCCTCGTGGGATTCCTGTGCATCGACGTGCCGCTGTTCTCTGCGAACCTCGACAAGATTGTGTCCGGTGGCTGGCTGCCGCTGACGCTGGGTCTGGTGATGTTCATTGTCATGACCACCTGGAAAAGCGAGCGCTTCCGCCTGCTGCGCCGCATGCACGAGCACGGGAATTCTCTGGAGGCGATGATCGCTTCTCTGGAGAAATCTCCGCCGGTCCGCGTGCCGGGTACCGCGGTATACATGTCTCGCGCCCTGAACGTCATCCCGTTCGCGCTGATGCATAACCTCAAGCACAACAAAGTGCTGCATGAGCGCGTGATCCTGCTGACGCTGCGCACCGAAGATGCGCCGTATGTCCACAACGTGCGCCGCGTGCAGATTGAGCAACTGTCGCCGACTTTCTGGCGCGTGGTGGCAAGCTACGGCTGGCGTGAAACGCCAAACGTGGAGGAGGTGTTCCACCGCTGCGGTCTGGAAGGGCTGAGCTGCCGGATGATGGAGACGTCGTTCTTTATGTCGCACGAGTCGCTGATCATCGGCAAACGCCCATGGTATCTGCGCCTGCGCGGCAAGCTGTACCTTATCCTGCAGCGTAACGCCCTGCGCGCGCCTGACCAGTTTGAGATCCCGCCTAACCGCGTGATTGAGCTGGGAACGCAGGTCGAGATCTAATCCCTACTGAAAATGCCGGGTGGCGCTTCGCTTACCCGGCCTACCGAACCTGTAGGCCCGCGCAAGCAAAGCGCCGCCGGGCAATTTATCCCCTCCACATTTCACTTAGCGAAACGTTTCGACGTCGATCACAAATCTGTTACGTCATGATGGTTTTCTGAACACTCTTGCGTCTACACTACTTTTAGCGAAACGTTTCGCTAGTGGAGCAAGAAAATGAAGAAAGGCACGGTTCTCAACTCAGAAATCTCATCGGTTATTTCCCGTCTTGGGCATACCGATACGCTGGTAGTTTGCGATGCAGGCTTACCGGTTCCGCGCGGCACAACCCGTATCGATATGGCGTTAACGCAGGGCGTTCCTTCGTTTATGCAGGTACTGGAAGTCGTGACGGCGGAGATGCAGGTTGAGGCGGCCATTCTCGCGGCGGAAATCAAACAACATAATCCGCAACTCCACGAAACGTTGCTCAGCCACATTGAGCAGCTGCAACAACACCAGGGAAACACCATAGAAATTCGTTACACGACGCACGAACAGTTCAAACAACAAACCGCAGACAGTCAGGCGGTGATTCGCAGCGGGGAGTGTTCCCCGTATGCGAATATCATTCTCTGTGCTGGCGTCACCTTCTGAGGCCATCATGGACGCATTACTGCAACTCAAAGGGATCGATAAGTCGTTCCCGGGCGTAAAAGCGCTCTCCGGCGCGGCGCTGAACGTCTACTCTGGGCGCGTCATGGCGCTGGTGGGCGAAAACGGCGCCGGCAAATCCACCATGATGAAAGTGCTGACCGGTATCTACCAACGCGATGCCGGTTCACTCCTTTGGTTGGGTAAAGAGACCACCTTCAATGGCCCGAAATCCTCTCAGGAAGCGGGCATCGGTATTATTCACCAGGAGCTGAACCTCATCCCTCAGCTCACCATTGCGGAAAACATCTTCCTTGGCCGCGAGTTTGTTAACCGGTTCGGTAAAATCGACTGGAAAACCATGTATGCCGAAGCGGACAAGCTGCTGGCGAAGCTGAACCTGCGCTTTAAGAGCGACCGCCTGGTCGGCGATCTCTCGATTGGCGATCAGCAGATGGTGGAAATCGCGAAGGTGCTGAGCTTTGAGTCGAAGGTCATCATTATGGATGAACCGACCGACGCCCTGACCGATACCGAAACCGAATCCCTGTTCCGCGTTATCCGCGAGCTGAAATCGCAGGGGCGCGGGATTGTCTATATCTCTCACCGTATGAAAGAGATCTTCGAAATCTGCGATGACGTCACCGTTTTCCGCGACGGGCAGTTTATTGCCGAGCGCGAAGTGGCCACGCTGACCGAAGATACGCTCATCGAAATGATGGTGGGACGTAAGCTGGAAGATCAGTACCCGCATCTGGATAAAGCGCCGGGTGAGATCCGCCTGAAAGTGGACAACCTCTGCGGTCCGGGCGTGAACGACGTCACCTTTACCCTGCGCCAGGGCGAGATCCTGGGCGTAGCGGGCCTGATGGGTGCCGGACGTACCGAGCTGATGAAAGTGTTGTACGGCGCACTGCCGCGCACCAGCGGTTATGTCACCCTCGACGGCCATGAAGTGGTCACCCGCTCTCCGCAGGATGGTCTGGCGAACGGCATCGTCTATATCTCCGAAGACCGCAAGCGCGACGGCTTAGTGCTGGGCATGTCGGTAAAAGAGAACATGTCCCTCACCGCGCTGCGCTATTTCAGCCACAGCGGCGGCAGCCTGAAGCATAAAGACGAGCAGCAGGCGGTGAGCGATTTTATCCGCCTCTTTAACGTCAAAACCCCGTCGATGGAGCAGGCGATTGGCCTGTTGTCCGGCGGGAATCAGCAGAAAGTGGCGATTGCGCGCGGGCTGATGACGCGTCCGAAAGTGTTGATCCTCGACGAGCCAACCCGCGGCGTAGACGTGGGCGCGAAGAAAGAGATCTATCAGCTGATTAACCAGTTTAAGGCCGACGGTCTGAGCATCATTCTGGTCTCTTCCGAGATGCCAGAAGTATTAGGCATGAGCGATCGCATTATCGTCATGCATGAAGGGCATCTCGGCGGTGAATTCACTCGCGAGCAGGCCACCCAGGAAGTTCTGATGGCTGCCGCTGTGGGCAAGCTTAATCGCGTGAATCAGGAGTAAGAAGATGACTACCCAGGCTGTTTCTGGTCGCCGCTATTTTACAAAGGCGTGGCTGATGGAGCAAAAATCGCTGATTGCCCTGCTGGTGCTGATCGCGATTGTGTCGACCATGAGCCCGAATTTCTTCACCGTTAATAACCTGTTCAATATTCTGCAGCAGACGTCGGTGAACGCCATTATGGCGGTCGGCATGACGCTGGTGATTCTGACCTCGGGTATCGATCTGTCCGTCGGTTCCCTTCTGGCGCTCACCGGTGCGATCGCCGCTTCAATTGTAGGGATTGAGGTCAATGCGCTGGTGGCCGTTGCGGCTGCCCTGGCGGCTGGCGCGGCGATTGGTGCCGTCACCGGCGTAATTGTGGCAAAAGGCCGCGTTCAGGCGTTCATCGCGACGCTGGTGATGATGCTGCTGCTGCGCGGTGTGACTATGGTGTATACCAACGGCAGCCCCGTTAATACCGGCTTTACCGAGAATGCCGATCTGTTTGGCTGGTTCGGTATCGGTCGCCCGCTGGGTGTTCCTACCCCGGTCTGGATCATGGCAATCGTCTTCCTGGCGGCGTGGTACATGCTGCATCACACCCGTCTGGGCCGTTATATCTATGCGCTGGGCGGTAACGAAGCGGCAACGCGCCTGTCCGGTATCAGCGTTAATAAAGTCAAAATTATCGTTTATTCCCTGTGCGGTCTGCTGGCGTCACTGGCAGGCATCATCGAAGTGGCGCGCCTCTCCTCCGCGCAGCCGACGGCGGGTACGGGGTATGAGCTGGATGCCATTGCGGCAGTGGTTCTGGGCGGTACGAGTCTTGCGGGAGGTAAAGGTCGCATTGTTGGGACATTGATCGGCGCACTGATTCTTGGTTTCCTGAATAATGGTTTGAATTTGTTAGGTGTTTCCTCCTATTACCAGATGATCGTTAAGGCAGTGGTGATTTTGCTGGCGGTACTGGTAGACAACAAAAAACAGTAACTGACGACACTACAGGACATCTTAGATATGAACATGAAAAAACTGGCTACCCTGGTTTCTGCTGTCGCGCTGAGCGCAACCGTAAGTGCTAACGCCATGGCGAAAGACACCATCGCGCTGGTTGTCTCTACCCTGAACAACCCGTTCTTCGTCTCCCTGAAGGACGGTGCGCAGAAAGAAGCGGACAAGCTGGGCTACAACCTGGTGGTGCTGGATTCACAGAACAACCCGGCGAAAGAGCTGGCTAACGTTCAGGACTTAACCGTTCGTGGTACCAAAATTCTGCTGATCAACCCAACCGATTCCGACGCCGTCGGCAACGCCGTGAAGATGGCAAACCAGGCGAAAATTCCGGTGATCACCCTGGACCGTCAGGCAACGAAAGGCGAAGTCGTGAGCCACATTGCGTCTGATAACGTGCTGGGCGGCAAAATCGCCGGTGACTACATCGCGAAGAAAGCCGGTGAAGGCGCGAAAGTTATCGAACTGCAGGGCATTGCCGGTACGTCCGCAGCCCGCGAGCGTGGTGAAGGCTTCCAGCAGGCGGTGGCTGCACACAAATTCAACGTGCTGGCGAGCCAGCCGGCTGACTTCGACCGTACTAAAGGTCTGAACGTTATGCAGAACCTGCTGACTGCTCATCCTGACGTGCAGGCGGTATTCGCGCAGAACGACGAAATGGCGCTGGGCGCGCTGCGTGCCCTGCAGACCGCAGGTAAATCTGATGTGATGGTTGTCGGATTTGACGGCACGCCGGATGGTGAAAAAGCAGTAAATGATGGCAAACTGGCTGCGACCATCGCTCAGCTGCCTGAGCAGATTGGCGCGACTGGCGTTGAAACTGCCGACAAAGTGCTGAAGGGCGAAAAAGTTCAGGCTAAATACCCTGTTGACCTGAAACTGGTTATCAAGCAGTAAAAGGCGAATCAGGCCGTCACTGGCGGCCTGAGGGACACCAATAAAGAAAAGTGTGGCATACGCCACCGGGTAACACCGGTGGCGCTCTCAGATGGACAACCCAACCATGAAAACCGCAGGCAACCTCGTCGTCCTTGGCAGTATCAATGCCGATCACATTCTTAACCTTGAATCGTTCCCTGCACCGGGCGAAACCGTCACCGGCAATCAGTATCAGGTCGCGTTCGGCGGTAAAGGGGCAAACCAGGCCGTCGCTGCCGGTCGCAGCGGGGCGAATATTGCGTTTATCGCCTGCACGGGTGATGACGATACCGGCGAGCGCGTACGCAAGCAGCTGGCGAGCGACAACATCGATATCGCACCGGTCAGCGTTGTTGCAGGGGAATCTACCGGCGTGGCGCTGATTTTCGTCAACGCAGAAGGTGAGAATGTCATCGGTATTCATGCTGGCGCTAACGCAGCGCTGACGACGGAGCGCGTGGAAGCGCAACGTGCAATCATTGGCGGCGCCGAGGCCCTGCTGATGCAGCTGGAGTCGCCGGTTGAAAGCGTGCTGGCCGCGGCCAAAATTGCGCATGAAAATCATACCACTGTCGTACTTAACCCGGCCCCAGCCCGTGTATTATCAGACGAGCTGCTGGCGCTGGTGGATATCATCACGCCGAACGAAACCGAAGCCGAAAAGCTGACGGGCATTCGCGTAGAAAACGATGACGATGCCGCGACAGCCGCGCGTGCGCTGCACGACAAAGGCATCGGAACCGTGATCATCACCCTGGGCAGCCGTGGGGTATGGGCGAGCGTAAACGGTGAAGGCCGTCGCGTGCCGGGCTTTAAGGTGAAGGCGATTGATACCATTGCAGCGGGAGACACCTTCAATGGTGCACTGGTGACCGCGCTGCTGGAAGGCAAGAGTATGGATGATGCGATCCGCTTCGCGCATGCGGCTGCCGCGATTGCGGTGACGCGCAAGGGCGCTCAGCCTTCCGTTCCGTGGCGTAAAGAGATCGATGAATTCTTAAGTCAGCAGGGGTAACGCTTGGCTACAATGAAAGATGTCGCCCGCCTGGCGGGCGTTTCTACCTCGACGGTCTCTCACGTCATCAATAACGATCGCTTCGTCAGCGAGGCGATCCGGGAAAAAGTCGACGCGGCGATAAAAGAACTCAACTATGCGCCGTCGGCGCTGGCGCGCAGCCTCAAGCTTAACCAGACGCGCACCATCGGTATGCTGATCACTGCCAGTACCAACCCTTTTTATTCTGAACTTGTGCGCGGCGTGGAGCGCAGCTGCTTCGAGCGTGGCTACAGCCTGGTGCTGTGCAATACCGAAGGCGATGAGCAGCGCATGAACCGCAACCTGGAAACGCTGATGCAAAAACGCGTCGACGGGCTACTGCTGCTTTGTACCGAAACGCACCAGCCCTCGAAAGAGATCATCCAGCGTTATCCTTCTATCCCAACGGTGATGATGGACTGGGCACCGTTCGACGGCACCAGCGATCTGATTCAGGATAACTCCCTGCTGGGCGGCGATATGGCGACTCAGTACCTGATTGATAGAGGACACACTCGGATTGCCTGTATTACGGGACCGCTGGATAAAACCCCGGCGCGTTTGCGTCTGGAAGGGTATCTCTCTGCCATGGAACGGGCGGGGCTTGCTATTCCTGATGGCTATCGGATCACCGGTGATTTTGAGTTCAACGGCGGTTTCGAGGCGATGCAGAAACTGCTTGCGCAAAAGCCGCGCCCGCAGGCGGTATTTATCGGCAACGACGCGATGGCGTTTGGCGCCTACCAGGCCTTGTATCAGGCGGGGCTACGCGTGCCGGACGATATGGCGGTGATTGGCTACGACGATATCGAACTGGCCAGCTATATGACGCCACCGCTGACCACCATTCATCAACCAAAAGATGAACTGGGCGAGCTGGCCATCGATGTGTTGATCCACCGGATGGCGCAGCCCACGCTGCAGCAGCAGCGTCTGCAGCTTACTCCTGTTCTGATGGAACGCGGTTCGGTTTAGCTTTCTCTTTGTGGCGCTCTTTAATCAGGTTTCGGCCGTCTTTCGGTTTTAACAGCATAAAGACCAGCGCTGATACCACGGTGAGTGCGCCCATGGTGATAAAGGTATAGTGGAACTGCTCAACGGTATTCGCGCTGTCGAAGCCTTCATAAAATCGCAGCACCGCCGCACTCACGGCAACCCCCAGACTTATCGATAATTGCTGTGTGACGGCCAGTACGCTGTTGCCGCTGCTGGCATTCTCGTCAGTCAGGTCGGCGAGAGTGATGGTGTTCATCGACGTGAACTGCGTCGACATCGCCATCCCCAGCACAAACAGCGGCAGGATCAGCATCCATACCGGCAACGCGGCGGACTGTAATGAGAACTGCGCAATCATCAGACCGATAAACACCGTCACTCCAACCAGCGTTTTACGATAGCCAAACCAGCGCAGCACCTGCGTGACGGTCGACTTTGCCAGGATCGAACCCATCGCCGTGGGGGCCATCATGCAGCCTGCAATCAGGGCCGGGTAGCCGAAACCGACCTGCAGCATCAATGGCATCAGGAACGGTACGCAGCCCGTCCCCAGACGCGAGGCAATGTTTCCCGCGATCCCGACGGAAAACGTTCGGGTGTTAAAGAGCCCCAGGGAGATTAACGGCGTCGGGTGACGGCGCGCGTGACGTATATAAAGAAGGAATAACAGAATACCGCCGAGGATAACGGAGAGCGCTATCCACGTCGCGACGATCTTCTCGCCAACCAACTCCATCCCGCTGGAGAAGAGCACCAGGCTCAGGCCAAACAGGAAAAAGCCGCCCATGTCGAAGCTGCGTCTTGGCGTGGTGAAGTCCGGCATATATTTGCGGGCATAAAACAGGCCCGCCACGCCAATCGGAATATTAATCAGGAAGATCCAGTGCCAGCTCGCCCAGGTGACAAACACCCCGCCGAGTACCGGGCCCAGTATCGGGCCGACAAGACCAGGTATGGTGACGAAATTCAACACCGGGAGTAATTCGCTGCGCGGATAGGCTCGCAATAACGCCAGACGCGCGACGGGCATCATCATCGCGCCGCCGATCCCCTGAAGCACGCGGAAGATAACCAGCTCCGTGAGGGAGGTTGAGAGCGCGCAGGCCAGAGAGCCGAGCGTGAAAAGCGTCACGGCCAGCATGAATATCTTACGGGTGCCGAAACGGTCAGCCAGCCACCCGCTCACGGGGATCAGCATCGCGACCGTCAGGGTGTAACTGATGATAGCGGACTGCATCGCCAGTGGGGAACGGTTGAGGCTTTGGGCTATCGCGGGAAGTGCGGTATTAAGGATAGTGGCATCCAGTGCCTGCATAAAAAACGCCATGGCTGCAATCCACGGCAATCCGGCCATGCTGCGCGCTTTTTTCTTTGTCATTTAGTCACCTGCTGGTGGGTGGGTGCGGCCAGCAATGTCTGACACGCGCTCAGGGCCCGCTGCCCGTCGCTCTCCTGAATGGCGTCTACAATTGCCTGGTGCAGCTCCAGCTTCACCACTTCATCCTGGGTAATAGAGGTAAAGTAAGTGTGATACACCGAATGGAATAATGAAGCAAAGGAGGTCAGGAACGGGTTGGCGCTCATCGTATAAATATGTTCATGCCAGGCCATGTCGACTTCAACCCAGCGTTCGCGGTTAAAGTGTTTTTTCAGGTAGGCCATCTCTGCCATTAAGGTATTAAGCTGGGCTTTTTGTTCGGCTGTTCCGAGCGTGGCGGCAAGCAGACACGCCTGAGGTTCGAGGCTGCTGCGCATCACCAGAAAATGATCGACGACCTGATGGAAATTATCTTCAGTCATCCACCAGGAGAGTAATTCCTGATCGAGGAAGTTCCAGTTAGCCTGAGGCATCACTCGCGTGCCAATGCGCGGACGCGGGAGCACCATGCCTTTTGCCGTTAACGTTTTCACAGCTTCGCGAACGGCTGTGCGGCTAACCCCAAACTGTTCCCCCAGTTCAATTTCGCCCGGCAGGATGCTACCCGGGGCATATTTACCCGCTAAAATCAGCTGAGCCAGCTTCTCTGCCAGTACATATGACAGGTTTTTTTGGGCTGCCAGCTGTTGTGCGCTTAAGGGCATCGCTTTTATTCCTTAATGATTCATGCTGATAAGTATGCCACCTCGGGTGTGATTGTGGTTGCAGATACATCAAATAGAACAATTTGTAGCTTGATTTCACCGTTGTTGGTGAAAAAAAGCGCGGACGGAAACTTTTTTTAAATTTCCCCTTGTCACATCAGAATAACTCCCTATAATGCGCCTCCACTGACACGGAACAACGGCACACACGCCGCCGGGTCAGCAGAGAAAAGCGAAAATAAACGCTTGACTCTGAAGCGGGAAAGCGTAATATGCACACCCCGCGCCGCTGCGAAAAGCGAAGCGGCACTGCTCTTTAACAATTTATCAGACAATCTGTGTGGGCACTCAAAGTGACATGGATTCTTAATGTCTTCGGACAATAAATGAATACCAAGTCT
>NZ_JAHEVU010000006.1:0-208567 GCF_018597345.1 Enterobacter quasimori
GCGCCGTCCATCTGCGCAGCACCGGTGATCATGTTTTTAACATAGTCGGCGTGGCCTGGGCAGTCTACGTGTGCGTAGTGGCGAGTCGGGGTGTCATATTCAACGTGGGAAGTGTTGATGGTGATACCACGCGCTTTTTCTTCTGGTGCGTTATCGATCTGGTCGAATGCACGAGCAGAACCACCGTAGGTTTTAGCCAGAACGGTAGTGATTGCAGCAGTCAGGGTAGTTTTACCATGGTCAACGTGGCCGATAGTACCAACGTTGACGTGCGGTTTTGTACGTTCAAATTTTTCTTTAGACACGGCTATATTCCTTACTATAGTGCTCTCCCCTGTGGAGAGAGCACGGGACTTAGGTTTTAATCCTGTGGATTACTTACCACGGGCTTCAATAACGGCCTGAGCAACGTTGTTAGGCGCATCATCATACTTCAGGAATTCCATGGTGTATGATGCACGACCTTTGGTCAGAGAACGCAGCTGAGTTGCATATCCGAACATTTCAGACAGCGGAACTTCAGCGTGGATCTTAACGCCAGTTACTTCAGATTCCTGACCACGCAGCATACCGCGACGACGGCTCAAGTCACCGATAACGTCACCGGTGTTCTCTTCAGGAGTTTCTACTTCAACCTTCATGATTGGCTCAAGCAGAACTGGTTTTGCTTTCTTAAAGCCTTCTTTAAAGGCAATAGACGCAGCCAGTTTAAACGCCAGTTCAGAGGAGTCAACGTCATGGTAAGAACCGAAGTGCAGACGAACACCCATGTCAACAACTGGATAGCCAGCCAGAGGGCCCGCTTTCAGCTGCTCCTGGATGCCTTTATCAACGGCTGGGATGTATTCGCCAGGAATTACACCACCTTTGATGTCGTTGATGAACTCGTAACCTTTAGGGTTAGAGCCCGGCTCCAGTGGGTACATGTCGATCACAACGTGACCGTACTGACCGCGACCACCAGACTGCTTAGCGTGTTTACCTTCAACATCGGTAACTTTCGCGCGAATCGCTTCGCGGTAAGCAACCTGAGGTTTACCCACGTTCGCTTCAACGTTGAATTCACGCTTCATACGGTCAACGATGATGTCCAGGTGCAGTTCACCCATACCAGCGATGATGGTCTGGTTAGATTCTTCATCAGTCCATACGCGGAATGATGGGTCTTCTTTCGCCAGACGGCCCAGAGCCAGACCCATTTTTTCCTGGTCAGCTTTGGTTTTTGGTTCAACCGCGATGGAGATTACCGGCTCTGGGAATTCCATACGCTCCAGAATGATCGGGTGATCCGGGTCACACAGGGTGTCACCAGTGGTCACGTCTTTCAGACCGATAGCTGCAGCGATGTCGCCCGCGCGAACTTCTTTGATCTCTTCACGTTTGTTAGCGTGCATCTGTACGATACGGCCAAAACGTTCACGCGCCGCTTTCACGGAGTTCAGGATGGTGTCACCGGAGTTAACCACACCAGAGTAAACGCGGAAGAAGGTCAGGTTACCCACGAATGGGTCGGTAGCAATTTTGAACGCCAGTGCAGAGAATGGCTCTTCGTCGCTTGCGTGACGCTCAGCCGGGGTATCTTTACCGTCGTCCAGGATGCCGTTGATCGCAGGAACGTCAACCGGGGATGGCAGGTAGTCAACTACCGCATCCAGCATCGCCTGAACACCTTTGTTCTTGAACGCAGAACCACAGGTTACCAGGATGATTTCGTTGTTCAGAACGCGCTGACGCAGAGCAGATTTGATCTCTTGCTCAGACAGTTCTTCACCACCCAGGTATTTCTCCATCAGCTCTTCAGAAGCTTCAGCAGCGGATTCGATCAGGTTCTGGTGCCATTCGTCAGCCAGGTCCTGCATGTCTGCTGGGATATCTTCGTAAGTGAAGGTAACGCCTGCGTCTTCTTCGTTCCAGTTGATGGCTTTCATTTTCACCAGGTCGATAACGCCGGTGAAGCCTTCTTCAGCACCAATTGCCAGCTGCAGCGGAACAGGGTTCGCGCCCAGACGGGTTTTGATCTGACCAACAACTTTCAGGAAGTTAGCACCCATACGGTCCATTTTGTTAACGAACGCGATGCGTGGAACTTTATATTTGTTCGCCTGACGCCATACGGTTTCAGACTGTGGCTGAACACCACCAACTGCGCAATAAACCATTACCGCGCCGTCAAGAACACGCATGGAACGTTCTACTTCGATGGTGAAGTCAACGTGCCCCGGGGTGTCGATGATGTTTACGCGATGCGGTTCGTACTGCTTAGCCATACCTGACCAGAATGCAGTAGTCGCTGCGGAGGTGATAGTAATACCACGCTCCTGCTCCTGTTCCATCCAGTCCATGGTGGCTGCGCCGTCATGAACTTCACCGATTTTGTGGTTTACACCGGTGTAGAACAGAATACGTTCGGTAGTAGTGGTCTTACCGGCGTCGATGTGCGCACTGATACCGATGTTACGGTAGCGTGCGATGGGTGTTGTACGAGCCATTTGATTCCTCGTTTGTTTCTTTAGGCGTTCAGTTAAGTAACCCAGAGCGGGCGGCTTCTCTGAAGCGCCCGCCTGGTGACTAATACTCCGAAGGGATTACCAACGGTAGTGTGCGAACGCCTTGTTGGCTTCTGCCATACGGTGAACGTCTTCACGTTTCTTAACTGCAGTACCTTTGTTTTCTGCAGCATCAGAAAGTTCGTTCGCCAGACGCAGAGCCATGGATTTATCACCGCGTTTACGAGCAGCTTCAACGATCCAACGCATTGCCAGAGCATTACGACGAACCGGACGAACTTCAACTGGAACCTGATAAGTAGAACCACCAACGCGGCGGGACTTAACTTCTACAGTTGGGCGAACGTTGTCGAGAGCGACTTCGAAAGCTTCCAGTTCATTTTTACCAGAACGCTGAGCCAGGGTCTCAAGCGCGCTGTATACGATTGCTTCTGCAGTAGATTTTTTACCATCTACCATCAGGATATTTACAAATTTTGCCAGCAGTTCTGATCCGAATTTCGGATCTGGAAGAATTTTACGCTGACCAATGACGCGACGACGTGGCATGGGAATACTCCGTTGTTAATTCAGGATTGTCCAAAACTCAAAGAGTTTAGTGTGACATTAAGATAAATCAGTTTGGCCTTACTTAACGGAGAACCATTAAGCCTTAGGACGCTTCACGCCGTACTTGGAGCGAGCCTGCTTACGGTCTTTAACACCTGAGCAGTCGAGCGCACCACGAACGGTGTGGTAACGAACACCCGGAAGGTCTTTAACACGACCGCCACGGATCAGGATCACGGAGTGCTCCTGCAGGTTGTGACCTTCACCACCGATGTAGGAAGTCACTTCGAAACCGTTAGTCAAACGCACACGGCATACTTTACGCAGTGCGGAGTTTGGTTTTTTAGGAGTGGTGGTATATACACGAGTACATACGCCACGTTTCTGCGGGCAGGCTTCCAGCGCAGGCACGTTGCTTTTTGCAACTTTGCGTGCACGTGGTTTGCGTACCAGCTGGTTAACTGTTGCCATTAAATAGCTCCTGGTTTTAGCTTTTGCTTCGTAAACACGTAATAAATCGACCTCATACAATATGAGGACGCGAAATTTTAGGGCTACGTCGAAAAGGTGTCAAGAAATATACAACGTTCTCAAATCACCAGTTCATTTGACTGGGGTGTGTCACAGTAAGATTGACGAAATCAGTATAGCCAACCACGTCAATTTTGGCTGAAATTTGACCAGCAAGACCTCGCGCCTCAAGATCGTCCTTCAGCGCAGAGATGGATATGGGGGCACTGCTGAGGATTTCAACGAACTGACAGCCATCAAGCGCCGCAAGCACACCGTCCTGAATCAGCAGCAAATCATCCCCTTCGCGCAACATGCTCAGTAGCGCGTCGATATCACATTGCCACGGGGAACGGCTCAGGGTGTGCAGCATGTCAGCCTCAGAAAGTCAGAACAGTATCATATTGAGAGAGTTGTTCGCGCAGCGCACCCGCGGGGAGGAGCGTGACATCCAGCACGAAAGGCGTCTTGTCATTGAGACCGCGCGCAGCTAAAGAGTCAGCACACACGTAGAAGGTTTCAATGTCGTAAAGCGGTAACACTTTGAAGGTAGCGATGTAGTCCCGCGCCAGAATGGCCTGCGGCTGCTGTCCCGCCAGCAGCTGGAAGACGCCGTCTCCCAGAAAGAATACGCCAATATCTTCGGTTAATGCGGAGGTTGCAAGCAACGCGTCCAGCCCCTCTCTGCCAGACGCACTCCCATGGGGAGCAGACGAAAAAACAAATGCCACGCGCTTCATCAGAATTGCACCATTCTGTCGCAGGTTAGCGCGGCCTGAGCCAGTGCCCCCAGGCCACTCAACGAAAACCCGGGCTGCAGGTTAGCCCCTGGCAAACCGAGACGCTCCGCTTCGGCCGCATCCGTCACACCGCGACGCAATGCCGCAGCCACGCAGATATGCAGCTCAACGCCCTGCTTTTCGTTTAATGCCTGCCAGGCGCGGACAAGGTCAAATTCATCGCTCGCCGGTGACGTAAACTGGTTCGCATTGTAGACCCCTTCCCGATAGAAGAAGACGCTCGCCAGTTCGTGTCCAGCCGCCAGTAGCGCATGCGCAAACTGCAGCGCGCTGCTGGCCTGCTGAGTGCCATACGCCGGGCCTGTCACCATTAACGCAAAACGCATTACTTGTCTTGCCCCAGGAAATCGCCGCTTTTGAACTGACGAATGTAGAGGTAAACCGTGTGCTTGGAGATGTTCAGACGATCGGCCACCTGGTTGATGGCGTCTTTGATATCAAAAATCCCTTTCTCGTAAAGGTTAAGTACGATCTGACGGTTCTTGGCGTTGTTCGATACGTTGCGATCGGCATTCACCTCTTCAATGGTGAACTCCAGCGTCTGGGTCACCAGGTCCTCAACAGAGGAGGCAAAATTCACAGAAGAGCCCACATCTGGCGTTTCTGGTGGAATAAAGGTACTCATGATTTGCGAGAACGGTACATCAAGGTTCATGTTGATGCACAGCAAACCGATGACACGATGGTCACGGTTTCGAATAGCGATAGTTTCTGATTTCATCAGCACACCGCTTTTGGCGCGGGTGAAGTAACATTTGGAGACGCTGCTGTCCGCGCCGGTCATGTCATGCAACATACGCAATGCAAGGTCGGTGATTGGCGAACCAATTTTACGGCCAGTATGTTCACCATTCGCAATGCGGATGGCGGAACACTTCAGATCTTGCAGGGAGTGCAATACGATTTCGCAGTGGGAGCCAATGAGCATCGCTAACCCGTCCACCACCGCCTCGTAGGATTTCAGAATATCGAAGTCGGTCTGGTCAAAAGGACGTTGATCCAGCAAATCAAGTTCACTGGTTTCGTTGGTTAAAAGCGACCTGGACATGAAAAAAACACTCCTTTTCAGGAGCCTGTCGTTAGGTTTTCAGGGCAGGCTCATTATCTACACGGACAACTAAATTAATACAGCGTGTATAGCGCTTTCCAGTGTTAATTATATCTGCCCTACAATAAAAAAAACCGCCGCCTTTGAGGCGGCGGTTTTTTTTCAGCATTACTTCTTAGCAGCAGCGGCTTTATCGTCAGCCGGTGCGTCTGCCTTAGCATCCGCTTTCGGTGCCGGTTTGATGTCCAGCAGTTCTACGTCAAAGACCAGCGTGGAGTTCGCAGGGATACCCGGCACGCCGGTTTTGCCGTAAGCCAGATCCGGTGGAATGACCATCTTGATCTTGCCGCCTTTCTTGATGTTCTTCAGGCCTTCGGTCCAGCCCGGGATAACGCCGTCCAGACGGAAGGAAAGAGGCTCACCACGGGTGTAAGAGTTGTCAAACTCTTTACCGTCGATCAGCGTACCTTTGTAGTTAACCACAACGGTGTCGCTGTCTTTAGGCGCATCACCGGTACCTTCTTTCTCAACTTTGTACACCAGGCCAGTAGAGGAGGTTTTCACACCTTTTTCTTTAGCAAAGGTATCGCGGTAGGCTTTGCCTTTCGCTTCGTTGTCTTTGGCATCTGCTTCCATTTTGGTCTGAGCAGCGCCTTTCACACGCGCTTCAAACGCCTGCAGAGTCTGTTCGATTTCCTGGTCAGACAGTTTGCTCTTATCTGCAAACGCATCCTGAACACCCGCGATCAGCTGAGCTTTGTCCAGTTTGATGCCCAGTTTCTCTTGCTCTTTCAGAGAGTTTTCCATGTAACGACCCAGAGATGCGCCAAGTGCGTAGGCGGATTTCTGGTCGTCATTTTTGAACGCCGCTTTGCTGTCTGCAGTTGCAGCAGGCTTCGCTGCAGTGTCAGCAGCGAAAGACAGCGGTGCATTCAGAGCGACAGCCATTGTCGTCGCCAGCAGCGTTACTTTGAACAGTGATTTCATCCATATCTCCAGGGCCTGGGGACTCTCACCCCAGCATTAAACGTAAATGAGTGACGTACTATAAATCGTTGCGGAAGAAATCTACAGACAGACTCTCCCGATTCTCGTCTCTTTTCAGACTATTTTTGTTTAAATAAGTTTCTTGCCAAAGGGATGGATACTGCACTTGAGGATAAACTCAGTTAAACTTCGCCGCCGCAGGCCCATTATGGCGAGTGTGAAATTGACGAGGTGAACCATGAAGGACACATTGATTGAAGCGAGACTGGCTGAGCTGGAAAGCCGACTGGCTTTTCAGGACATCACCATCGAAGAGCTTAACCAGACCGTGACCGCCCATGAACTTGAAATGGCAAAACTGCGCGATCTGATGCGCCTGCTTACTGAAAAAGTGAAGGCAACGCAGTCGTCGCTCATCGCCTCTCAGGCTGAAGAGACGCCACCTCCTCATTATTGAGGCGTAAAAAAAGCGGGATTATCCCGCTTTTTTATTTTCCGCATGACGGAATTAGTGGCAACCGCAGCCGCCGTTGCCGCAACCACCTTTACCGTGGTCGTGACCATGGTCGTGATCGTGGCCGTGACCACCGCAGCAGCCATCGTGGCCGTGATCGTGGTCATGGTCGTGACCGTGACCGTGCGCACCGTGAACGTGGCCATGAGCCAGCTCTTCTTCGGTCGCTTCACGGATCGCAACAACTTCTACGTTGAACTTCAGGTTCTGGCCAGCCAGCATGTGGTTGCCGTCAACCACGACGTGGTCATCTTCCACTTCGGTGATTTCAACAGGAACCGGGCCCTGGTCAGTTTCCGCCAGGAAGCGCATGCCAACCTGCAGTTCGTCAACGCCCATGAACACGTCTTTAGGAACGCGCTGAACCAGGTTGTCGTCATACTGACCGTAAGCGTCGTTCGCGCCTACAGCAACGTCGAATTTGTCGCCAACGTCATGACCTTCCAGCGCGTTTTCCAGGCCGGAAATCAGAGAACCGTGACCATGCAGGTAGTCAAGCGGCGCACTCACCGGAGACTCATCAACCAACACACCGTCTTCTGTACGTACCTGATAGGCCAGGCTGACCACCAGGTCTTTTGCTACTTTCATGATATCTCCTGAGCGTGGGAAAATTGCTGGCGCAGATTGTAGCGGAAATCTGCACCCGTGTACCCTTTAGCTTAAAAAAACTCAGGGCATATCGCTAGTCCGGATGAAAAATGCCGATCACTTGCTCTTCTTTGCGAACGTGATCGCGGGCCTCTTTGTCGGCCTCTCGCATCTGGTGACCGCACTTAACACATTCAACCACATCAATATTATTTTCCCGCCACATGGCCAAAGTATCTTGCGCCTGGCAAGTCGGGCATTTTGCACCCGCGATAAAGCGTTTACGTACAGCCATCTTTCGTTACCCTTTATTCAAATTCATCCCAGCCATCGAGCTGGCGTCGTTCCTGCTGCATCTCGCGCTGGAAGATCTCCTCCAGCTCGCGGCGCGCTTCCCGCACGCGGGAGATCTGCGCCGTATCGGTATGGACCGGCATCAGCTCGCGCAGCATCCGCATATCCAGCCGACGAAAGTGCATCTGGGCGCGCTGCGCCTGATGCGGATGCATGCCGAGCGAGATCAGCGCCTTGCGCCCCAATTCCAGCGCACTGGAGAAGGTCTCACGGGAGAAGTGTTTCACACCCGCCTGCAACAATTCGTGAGCTTCAACACGTCCCCGCGCACGCGCCAGAATATGCAGATGCGGAAAATGCTGCTGGCACAGCTCCACCAGCTTCATCGTATCTTCCGGATCGTTACAGGTAATCACGATGGACTCTGCCGCTTCCGCCCCCGCCGAGCGCAGCAGCTCGAGCTGGGTCGCGTCGCCGTAGTAAACCTTATAGCCATATTTGCGCATCAGGTTGACCGCGCTGATATCGCGCTCCAGTACCGTGATGCGCATTTTGTTCGCCATCAGCAGGCGTCCAATTACCTGTCCGAAACGGCCAAAGCCCACGACGATCACCTGAGGCTTATCATCCTCCACCCACGGCGCTTCGTCTTCATCGTCTGTCGGATTCAGGCGGCGCGACAGCAGTTTATCCACCAGCTTCATCAGCAGCGGCGTGGTCATCATCGACAGCGTGACCGTCACCAGCAGCAGCGCCATCTGGTCATCTTTGAAGAGTTTTTGGGAAGATGCGGTAGAGAACAGCACAAACGCGAACTCCCCTCCCTGGCTTAGCACGCTGGCAAACTGCATGCGTTCCGAGCTGCGCAGCCCATAAATACGGGCCAGAGCATAGAGCACCAGCGTTTTCACCGCCACCAGCACCGCCACGCTCACGGCCACCCACAGCAGGTGGGTATAAAGCACGCCAAGGTTGAGCGCCATCCCCACCGAAATAAAGAACAGCCCTAACAGCAGTCCTTTGAAGGGATCGATGGCAATTTCCAGCTCGTGACGATATTCGCTCTCCGCCAGCAGCACCCCGGCGATAAAGGTCCCGAGCGCCATAGACAGCCCCAGCGCATCCATAAACAGCGCAGACCCAAGCACCAGCAGCAGCGTCGCGGCGGTAAACACCTCACGAACGCCCGAGGCGGCGATAAAGCGGAACACCGGTCGCAGCAAGAAACGTCCGCCAATCAGCATCCCTGCGAAGGCCAGTACCTTCATCGAGATTTTTACCCAGTCAAAATGATCGTCACCGGAGCCCGCCAGCAGCGGCACCAGCGCCAGCGCCGGGATGACGGCCAAATCCTGGAACAGCAGCACCGAAAAGCCCAGCTGGCCGGCTTCGTTGCGGTTCATCCCTTTGTCGCGCATCAGCTGCAGCGCCATCGCCGTGGAAGACATCGCGAGGCCAATCCCGCCGATCACCGCCGCCTGCCAGGAAAACTGCGTCAACATGAGCAGCCCGCCCAGGAGCGCGGCGCTGAACAACACCTGTGCCGCCCCCACGCCGAAGATGGAGCGTCGAAGCTGCCACAGCTTGGAGGGGTTCAGTTCAAGGCCGATGATGAACATCAGGAACACGACGCCCAGTTCAGAGAAGTGGAGGATCTCATCCACATCGCTGATGAACCCGAGTCCCCAGGGGCCGATGGCGATCCCCGCTAACAGATACCCCAGCACCGCACCGATACCAATACGCGCCGCAAGCGGCACCGCGACGACGGCCGCAAATAAAAACAGCACCCCGGCGAGGAGCAAATTCGATCCTTCCATTAACGACCTCCTGCCGGAATCGGTGACGCCAGCCATTCACCATAGGCTCTGGCGTGGCTGGCCAGTTCTTTCGGATCCTGGCGTCGGGCCCAGTAGACAATAATCGGGCTCATCCAGTGCATACGGCACATCGCCGCCGTCAGCTCGAAGGGCCGCAGGATGTCGCTCATCGGATAGCGGTTCAGCCCGTCGTAACGGTAAGCGCTTTCCGGCTCACCGGTCGTGATGACGCTGCGCCAGTACTTTCCCGCCAGCTGGTTGCCCCCCACCCCGCTGGAGAAGCCCCGGCTCAGCACGCGGTCCAGCCACTCTTTGAGCAGCGCCGGACAGCTGTAGGTGTAAAGCGGATGCTGGAACACAATGACGTCATGCTGACGCAGCAGTTCCTGCTCGTAAGGAATATCGATAAAGAAATCAGGATAGTGCGCGTAGAGATCGTGCACCGTCACGTTGCTGAGCTGTGTGGCCGGCTTAAGCAGCACCCGGTTTGCCACCGAGTCCTGAGATTCCGGATGGGCATACAGCAGCAGCACTTTTGCTGTCTGAGACATCATTCCCCTCCCGGTCTTGTTTCTGTTTTTGTGTATCGTTGTTGTTTTGGGCTACCATGGCGGCCCGGTGCGGAAAATGGCCCACACCTTACATTATCATAATGACAAATTAACATAGTCGGAACATACGGCGCTTCTATGATTGTTTTCTCCTCGTTACAAATTCGTCGCGGCGTGCGCGTCCTGCTGGATAACGCCACTGCTACCATCAACCCGGGCCAAAAAGTGGGTCTGGTCGGCAAAAACGGCTGCGGTAAATCCACGCTGCTGGCGCTGCTGAAAAACGAGATTAGCGCGGATGGCGGTAACTTTACCTTCCCGGGAAACTGGCAGCTTGCCTGGGTAAACCAAGAGACGCCGGCGCTGAGCGAACCGGCACTCGACTATGTTATCGACGGCGACCGTGAATACCGTAAGCTCGAGGCGGAACTCAACGCCGCGAACGAGCGCAACGACGGTCACGCCATTGCCACCGTTCACGGCAAGCTGGACGCCATTGACGCGTGGACCATTCGCTCCCGCGCCGCCAGCCTGCTGCACGGCCTGGGCTTCAGCAATGAACAGCTGGAACGCCCGGTCAGCGACTTCTCCGGCGGCTGGCGCATGCGCCTCAACCTGGCGCAGGCGCTGATCTGCCGCTCTGACCTGCTGCTGCTCGATGAACCGACCAACCACCTCGATCTCGATGCGGTTATTTGGCTGGAGAAGTGGCTCAAGAGCTATCAGGGCACTCTGATTCTGATCTCCCACGACCGCGACTTCCTCGACCCGGTGGTGGATAAAATCATTCATATCGAACAGCAAACGATGTTCGAGTACACCGGCAACTACAGCTCCTTTGAGCGCCAGCGCGCGACGCGCCTTGCCCAGCAGCAGTCCATGTACGAAAGCCAGCAGCAGCGCGTAGCGCACCTGCAGAGCTTTGTGGATCGCTTCAAGGCCAAAGCCTCAAAAGCCAAGCAGGCCCAGAGCCGCATCAAGATGCTGGAGCGCATGGAGATGATTGCCCCGGCGCACGTGGATAACCCGTTCCACTTCAGCTTCCGCGAGCCGGAAAGTCTGCCGAACCCGCTGCTGAAGATGGAGAAGGTCAGCGCGGGCTATGCCGACCGCATTATTCTCGACTCCATCAAGCTCAACCTGGTGCCGGGTTCGCGCATTGGCCTGCTGGGACGCAACGGTGCCGGTAAATCCACGCTGATCAAGCTGCTGGCGGGCGAGCTTAACCCGGTCAGCGGCGAGATCGGGCTGGCGAAGGGCATTAAGCTTGGCTACTTCGCCCAGCATCAGCTGGAATTTTTACGCGCGGATGAATCGCCTATTCAGCACCTGGCACGCCTGGCACCGCAGGAGATGGAGCAGAAGCTGCGCGACTATCTCGGCGGCTTCGGCTTCCAGGGCGATAAGGTGACGGAAAACACCGAGCGCTTCTCCGGCGGCGAAAAGGCCCGTCTGGTGCTGGCGCTGATCGTCTGGCAGCGCCCGAACCTGCTGCTGCTCGATGAACCGACCAACCACCTGGATCTCGACATGCGCCAGGCGCTGACCGAAGCGCTGATTGAGTTCGAAGGCGCGCTGGTGGTGGTTTCGCACGACCGTCACCTGATCCGCTCCACCACGGACGATCTCTACCTGGTGCACGGCGGCAAAGTTGAACCGTTCGACGGCGATCTGGAAGACTACCAGCAGTGGCTGACGGACGTGCAGAAGCAGGAGAACCAGCCGGAAGAGTCAGCGAAAGACAACGCCAACAGCGCGCAGTCGCGTAAAGACCAGAAGCGCCGTGAAGCGGAGTTGCGCACCCAGACGCAGCCGCTGCGTAAAGAGATTGCCCGTCTTGAAAAAGAGATGGAAAAGCTCAACGCCACGCTGGCTACCGTTGAAGAGAAGCTGGGCGACAGCGAGCTGTACGACCAGAGCCGCAAAGCGGAACTGACCGACTGTCTGCAAACCCAGGCGAAAACCAAATCCAGCCTCGAAGAGTGCGAGATGGCGTGGCTGGACGCGCAGGAACAGCTGGAAGCCATGCTGCAGGCCGACTAAACCATCGGGAGGGTTATGCGTTTCGATACCACGAGCGATATTACATTCCGCAAGCTCAGCATCTTCATGACGTTCATGGAGAAAGGGAATATCGCGCGTACCGCCGAAACGCTGGGCCTGAGCGGGGTCAGCGTGCACCGCGCGCTCCACACGCTGGAAGAGAACGTGCGCTGCCCGCTCTTTACCCACAAGGGCCGAAACCTGATTGCGCTCCCCTCCGCCTGGACGCTGCTGGAGTATTGCCAGGAGGTGATGCAGGTGATGGAGCGCGGGCTGGAAGAGACCCGCAAAATTGCCGGCATCGGCCAGGGGCGGCTGCGCGTGGGTACGCTCTACTCCCTGACGCTGGAAACCGTGCCGCGTCTGATCATGGGCATGAAGCTGCGCCGTCCGGATCTGGAGATGGATCTGACGATGGGCTCCAACGACACCCTGCTCCATATGCTGGATGAAGGCTCGCTGGACGCGATTCTTATCTCCATCTCCGAAAGCGACATCGACCGCAATAGCCTCGAAGTGCTGCCCCTGTTCCACGACGATATTTTCCTTGCCGCACCGGCTTCCGCCACGCTGAATACCCGCGGCCCCGCGGATCTGCGAGATTACAAAGACCAGAAATTTGTCGCGCTTGCAGAAGGGTTCGCCACCTATGCAGGGTTTCAGGAAGCGTTTCATATCGCCGGCTTCGAGCCGGAAATCGTCACGCGCGTTAATGACATTTTCTCGATGCTGAGCCTGGTGCAGGCAGGCGTTGGATTTACGCTGATGCCGGGCAGGATGAAGAAGGTCTACGAGAATTCCGTGCAGCTCCTGAAGCTGGCGGAGCCGTACCAGATGCAGCAGCTGATTGCGATCGTCTTTGCCCGCAACCGCGAGCAGGACCCGAGCCTGCGGGCATTAGCCGCCGAAGGGCGGATGTATGCCCGCAGCCTGCAGGATAATGCCTGAGGCCTTGCCGGGTGACGACGCGATGCGTCTTACCCGGCCAACGTTCGTGCAGTTGTAGGCCCGGTAAGGCGCAGCCGCCACCGGGCAAAATTCTCATCGCTGAAGCCGCTTCGCCAGATGCACCGCCACATCCACCCCGCTGCGCTCCAGCGAAATCGTCTCTCCTTCCCACGCCGCCTGACGCGTCAGGCAGGTCAGCACGCCGCCGGGCGGCATCTCGATCGCCAGCCGGGCTTCGCGTTCATTTGCTGAAATCATCGCCTCCTGCCAGCGCACGGTTCGCGCCATGTTCATCGCCAGATCGTCGGCGATCTTTTCCGGCTGCCACAGCACGCGGCCGGTGCTGCCGCTCAGATAGGCGCAGCGTGGGCGTGAAAGCGTGACGGACTCAAACGCCGTTGCCAGCTTTTGCGCGGGTGCTGCGAGCAGTTCACAGTGCGACGGCACGCTAACCGCCAGCCGCCTGGCCTTACTCGCTCCTTTTGCCAGCGCGCGTTCTGCCACATGCGCCATTCCTTGATCGGCTCCGGCGATGACGATCTGCGTTTCGGCGTTCAGGTTGGCAATATAGGTTCCGGTGCCTTCAATCAGCGTTTCCACCTGCGGCAGGGTGAGCCCCATAATTGCCGTCAGGCCGTAGCCGTGCGGGTACGCCTGTTCCATCAAATCACCGCGCAGCGCCACCAGCCTCAGCGCGTCCGCGAAGTCCAGCGCGCCCGCGACAACCGCCGCAGGATAAGCGCCGATGGACAGCCCGCTGACGATATCCGGCGTCACGCCGCGACGCTCCAGCTCGCGCCCCCAGGCCACGCCTGAAATCAGCAGACACAGCTGAACCGCGCGGGTGTGAGCGAGTGAGGCAGCACTATCCAGCGTATCGACTTTGCTGCCCAGTACCGCACGCGCCTGAGCCAGTTCCGTTCCCGGCAAATTTTGCAGCATACCTTCGTGCTGCGTGCCCTGCCCCGGAAAGGTAAACACTATTTTCATCACTCCTCCCTGCGCCACGGATCCGCCACCAGGCGCGGTCCACGGCAGGTTTTCAGCAGCGTTTTGCCGTCGCGCAGCCACTCTGCCAGCGCAAAGCCACCCTCGGGGGTATCCACCTGCGTATCCGCCCGACACAGCGCCCGGCTAAGCTGAGACTGCCAGCCAGCAAACGCATCAGGGGAAACGGCGCGCGGGGCGCGGATCAGCAGATCAAGATCGCTGTCGGCATGGATCACCGGAATACCGGTCGCCAGCGCGTAGCCGGTGCTGCCGGTAATGCCCCACGTCCACGGCCACGCCTGCTGAGAAAGCTGCAGCGCCACCTGAACGGGTGGCTGGGTAACAAACGGCGAGCGCAGCAGATCGGCCGCAACGCTCAGGTCTTCCGGCGATACCACGCGCAGCACGTTGTCGGGCTTCACCCATCCGGCCGCCCGCTGGTCGCGGCGCAATCCGCGCACGCCAACGGGGATCCGGCCTTCACTATCTACATCACGCCGCACCACCACCGGCAGGCCGGTATGCCAGGCCGACTCCACCCAGGATTCGGCGATGCCTTCCAGCGCGTCGCGCGCGGTAAGCCAGATGAGGTCGTGCGGGCGTAATGTTGTGGTCATAATTACATTCCTGAAGTCAGCGAGATAAACAGCGGCAGCGACAGGATACACAGTACCGAGCTTAACAGCAGCACGGCTTCAGCATCCGGCGACTGCACGCCAAAGCGGTTACCGAACACCACGCCGAAGAAGCCCGCGGAGAGCGCAATCATCAGGATAGCGGTGATCGCCACCGAGCCGTGCAGACCGAAGAGCAGCACAATACCCCAGGCAATCGCTGGCTGAATCAGCAGCTTGGCAATGGTTGACGTAATCACCATGGTGTTGATCTGCAGCTTACGGGCAGAGAGGATCACCCCGGTCAGGAACAGCGCGGCAGCGGTGGCGGACAGTCCCAGCGGTTTAATCGCCGCAAGAATCAGCTCCGGCATTTTGATGCCGATGGCGGAGAGAATCACGCCCAGCAGCGGGCCCATCACGATCGGTTTTTTAATGGAACGCCACATCAGCACCGGCAGCATGGAGAGCGTTGAGCCGGAATTATTCCCCTCGGCGCGCGCTTTTTCACGCTCCAGAATGAGCAGGCAGAACGGGGTCATCAGCACTGAGCCGCAGGCAATAGAGACCGCGACGGAAAGCGACGTGGACGATCCTTCACCCAGCACGCTGCCCAGAATCGGCAGACCGAGCGCCGCGTAGTTTGGCAGGGCAACGGTAAGCGTCAGCACGGCCGCGTCCTGCGGAGATTTCTTAAAGACTTTCGTGGCGAGGAAGTAGATGGCCGCATAGGTGATCCACATCGCCAGGGTGAGCACCAGGATCAGCGGCGACTGCGCCACGATGCCGGTCCACGGGGTTTGCACGGTAGCGCTGAACAGCGCGGCAGGCAGTGCAAAATCCATCACGAAGATATTGAGCAGGGAAACGTTTTTGTTATCGACCATCTTTGCCTTACCGGCCCAGAATCCCAGCAGCATGATGACGAAAATCGGTGCAAGAGCATGAACAATTACGTAAGTCATAAATCACCTGTAGTAAAAAAGTTTAAGCACTGGCGCGATGTTTATTATTTTCAGGATGCAGGCTCCCACGCGGGCGCAGCGGGTGCGCCCACGGGGTGATGCATCTCCGGCAGGTCTCTTTTTACTTACCAGCTGGCGCGCATACGTTCGCGTACGAGCGCCGAGCTGCGGCGGTTGTCAGCACCCAGACGGTTTTTCAGGGTGGTGTCCTGACGAGCATCACTGATGGCCTGTTGCAGGGTGGATTTCACCTGCGTCAGATCGTTATCGGACGGGGCATCCGGGTTGCTGATATCCAGCAGGTTAGAGAGCAGCCCCAGCGTGGCGTAGTTGCTGATGTCATACGCCATGGGCGGAATGGTCGCAGCCAGTTTTTCCAGCGCCTCGACGGTACGCAGCGTGATGCGCGCCGCAGACTCTTTGCCCATCGCGTGGATCAGCACGCCTTTGTCGTTAAAGGCAATCAGGCGGTTGGCCTGGTAGCCGTGCGCCAGGAACGCGCCGGACATCGCCTTGCCGACGATAAGCCCAATCACCGGATGACCGGCCAGACGCGCGTTAGCATACGCGGCAGCGGCTCCCGCCAGCGCCTGATGAATACCAAACGCCTCTTCGCGACGGCCATAGGCCTGGCTTGGGACGTCGATCACCGCCACAATCGGACGCTTCACGGATTTATCAGCATCCGCCGCGACGGTTTCACTGACCACTTTCGCCAGGGTCCAGCCTTCCAGTAGCCCCACTTCCCCTTTCGCCGCGCGCGGGAAGTGGTTGTTGGCATCCGGCACCACGGCGACAAAGCGCACCGCTTCACCGTTCAGCTCGCCGTCTGCCGCCTGCACGGACGGGCACAGTCCCGCGATACGTTTGGCATTCGGGGCGAGGGTTTCCAGCCAGAGCTCGCCACGGCTTTTTGAATTACTCATCATTTCACCTCCCGGGCAAAAAGCGCGTTAATCTGTTCGGCATCGGCCTGTTTGCGGGTGTCGAAATTCGTTAAACGGTTCAGGTAATCGTCGTAGTTGTCGGTGCGGTGTTTCGCGGGAACGCCTTTAGCAATCGCGTCGTTCATCGCCTGTTTCACCGCGTTGATACCGTCGCCGACGAGCGCATCCACCAGACCGCTTTGATAGCGCACTTCGCCGCCGGTCATGCTCCAGATAAACGGACGGTCGCGGGAGTCGTACTCCTCAATGCCCGCCTCCTGCTCGATGACCTGCGGACCGTTGAGGCCAAGACGCGCTTCGCGGGTCACGATCAGGTAGCTGCACAGCGCCGCGGCGATGGACATCCCGCCGAAGCAGCCCACGGTTCCGGCCACAATCCCCACCACCGGGGTGTAGCGGCGCAGGTCAACAATCGCGGCGTGGATATCGGCAATCGCCGCCAGGCCGAGGTTCGCTTCCTGCAGACGCACGCCGCCGGTTTCGAGGCACAGCACCGCCTGCGTCGGAATGCCGTTACGGTTATCTTCCGCCGCCAGCTCCAGCGCCGCCGCCATTTTGGCACCGGACACTTCGCCCATGCTGCCGCCCTGGAACGCGCCTTCAATTGCGACCACGACCGCAGGCTGACCGTTGATGGTGCCTTTTGCGACGACCATGCCGTCATCGGCCTGCGGAACAATCCCCTGCGGCCCAAGCCACGGAGAGATAATGCCTTCAAACGGATCCAGCAGCTCGCGGTAGCTGCCCTCGTCAAGCAGGACCTGCGCGCGCTGGCGCGCTTTTAATTCGATAAAGCTGCTGTCGTTACGCATGGCTCACCCCCTCAAAGACCTGTTCGATGCGAATGCGCGCCACGCCCGGCGTCGCGCCGAAGTCGTGGATGGTCAGTTTGCCTGCGGGCAGGCTGCTGACGGTGTGCAGACGGTTGAACAGCGCCTCCCAGCGACCACGGCTGTTGTCGACAGAAGTGGTGATATCAACGGTTAAGGTCTGGCCCGGTTCGGCGGCGAACAACACCTCCATATCCCCGGAGCCGACGACGCCTGCCAGCGCCCTGCCGCTTACTTCGCGGCTGGCGGGCACGGTCAATGTAATTTTTTCCATAACATCCTCTTAATGCTTTGAATAAGGCGTTTCGACGCGGTCGAGAAACAGCGTGGCGGCAAGCAGGTCGGCAGCGCCGCCCGGTGAAGCGTTGAGCGAGAGCATCTGGCGGTCTAAGCTCGCCAGCGCCTGCTGCCCTGAAAGCGTTGCGCATCCTCCGGCGTTCAGTACCCCACGAGCACCGTTCTGCATGGCGTCCAGCCCCTCCATTCCGGCGCGCGACAGCACGCAGGTGTCGGTGAGTGACGTCATGATCGCCATCAGCGCGTCGAGCCTCGCATGCGTTTCGCTGCTGCCGTTGAGACGGCTGAGGCGAAGCTGCGGCAGCGCGCGCTGCATGACGTGCGGGAACGCCTGCTGCGCCTCTTCGCGCGCGCCCGGCACGCGGTAGCGGTGCGTGGCGCGCAGCCCTTTGCTGAACACTTTCGGTGCCGCATCGTCCGGGAGTCTCGCCAGCTGAGCGGCGGTATTCGCGACGGCCTGCGCAGTCGCCCGCCCGCCCAGCATCGCCACCGCGCTCACCAGCAATCCCAGCGCCCAGATCGCACCACGGTGGGTATTAACCCCGTCGGTGGCTGCCATCATCTGCTGCTCGCCTTCGCGGCCAAGACGGCCAACGCTTTGCCGAAGCGCAATGTCCGCCGGACGCTGCCAGCTCTGCTGCGCCAGCGCCTGAAACGTGGAGGTCAGGCTATGCGCGGAGCGCTCCATCAGCGCAAGCGATAAATCCTGGTGCGCGCCGTTCCCCCGACTGTCCACCAGACCGGGTTTCGGGCTTAAACGTGCTTCGTCAATCAGACACTGCGTGGCGGTTCGCGCCAGCCATTCGGCACCGCCTTCAACCTGAATCTGGGGCAGAAGTTTCATTACCAGCTCCGGAATTTCGCAGGTGGGTTATACAAACCGCCGGACCACTCAACGAGGTCAGACACGCTCCCGGCTGCCAGAAGAGAGCGGGTGGCGTCGGTGCGACGAATCCCCATATCTTCCGGATACACCACTTTGCCGCTCTGGCGCAGTTCCGCCACGCGTTTGGCGTCAACGCCCAGGCCGATATCGGTGATCCCCGCGACGGCGGCAACCATGGCCCGACGCTCTTCCAGATCTTTCGCCCGGTAGAGGTAGGCAATGCCCTCTTCCGTCAGCACGTGCGTCACGTCATCGCCGTAAATCATCACCGGTGCCAGCGGCATGCCGGAGGCTTTCGCCACGTCGACGGCATCGAGTTTTTCCACGAAGGTCGGCTTCACGCCAGCCTGGAAGGTTTCCACCATCTGCACGACCAGTTTTTTACCGCGCTGCATCGGATCCGGCTCGGTGATCATGTTCAGCCAGGCCGGGGTCGCATGACGACGACCGTGCGGGTCATGGCCCATGTTTGGCGCACCGCCGAAGCCGGAAAGACGACCGCGGGTCACGGTTGAGGAGTTGGCGTAGCCGTCAACCTGCAGCGTAGAGCCGATGAACATATCCACCGCGTACTGGCCTGCCAGCTGGCAGAAGGCGCGGTTGGAACGCATAGAGCCGTCGGCACCGGTAAAGAAGACGTCCGGACGGGCGCGGATGTACTCTTCCATCCCCAGCTCGCCGCCGAAGCAGTGCACGCTTTCCACCCAGCCGCTTTCGATGGCGGGGATCAGCGTCGGATGCGGGTTCAGCGTCCAGTGTTTACAGATTTTGCCCTTCAGGCCGAGCTGTTCGCCGTAGGTGGGCAGCAGCAGCTCAATCGCCGCGGTGTTAAAGCCGATGCCGTGATTCAGGGACTGCACCTGATGCTCCGCATAGATGCCTTTGATGGCCATCATCGCCATCAGGATATGTTCCTGCTTGATCAGGCGCGGGTCGCGGGTGAACAGCGGTTCGATAAAGAACGGCTTGTCCGCAACGACCACGTAGTCGATCCAGGAGCCCGGGATATCGACGCGCGGCAGATCGCACTCGTCGTCCACCAGCTCGTTCACCTGCGCGATGACGATGCCGTCGTGGAACGCGGCGGCTTCCACCAGCGCCGGGGTATCTTCGGTACTCGCCCCGGTGTAGAGGTTACCTTTACGGTCCGCTTTAAAACCGGCGATCAGCGCCACGTTGGGGGACAGGTCGACGTAGAGGCGTGAGTAAAGTTCGATGTAGGTGTGAATTGCGCCGATTTCGAGCTGGCCGTCTTCCAGCAGCTGCGAAATGCGCAGGCTTTGTGTCCCGGAGAAGGAGAAGTCCAGCTTGCGGGCGATGCCTTTTTCAAAGATATCCAGATGCTCGCTGCGGCCAACGCTCGGCATGATCATATGCAGGTCGTGGACAATTTGCGGGTTCACTTCGGCCAGCGAGCGGGAAAGGAAATCCGCCTGCTTCTGGTTGTTGCCTTCCAGCACGACTTTGTCGCACGGGGCGATCAGTTTTTCCAGCATGGCGACAAGATCGCCGGTTGGCAGTACTTTGCCCTGCACCGGTACGGACGCCAGACGACGCGCTTTCTCGCTGCGTCGCGTGTTCCATTGCCGGGTGGGTGTTTGCCCAGATAACATTATTAACCTCCTGATTCAGCACATCATTCTGATTTGCTTAACGTTGAGTAAAGTCTGCGCTCTGGCGAGAAAGGCATCAATTAAGCGTAGAGCTGAATCATTAGCCTGAGAGTAATAATCAAGGTAAAGATTTGTGATCGGGATCAGTTCATGGTTCGGAAATCCAGGCTAAACGGGGTACAATTCGGAAGGTATAGTAAATTTCTGACAAGAATCAGCATCGCCCTTATGACCCAAATCATTCCATCAGACTTCGACATAGCAGCCGAAGAGAGCGCAGAGTTCGTGCCCATGCGCGGCGTGGCTAACCCCCACCTGCAAACCATGCTGCCGCGCCTGATCCGCCGCAAGGTGCAGTTCACCCCGCACTGGCAGCGCCTGGATTTGCCGGACGGCGACTTTTTAGATCTCGCCTGGAGCGAAGCGCCGGAGCAGGCCCGACACAAACCTCGCCTGGTGGTGTTTCATGGTCTGGAAGGGAGCCTGCACAGTCCCTACGCCCACGGTTTAATCGAGGCGGCGAAAGCCCGCGGCTGGCTGGCGGTGGTAATGCATTTTCGCGGCTGCAGCGGCGAGCCGAATCGCCAGAAGCGTATTTACCACTCCGGCGAAACCGAAGACGGCACCTGGTTCCTGCACTGGCTGCGAGATAATTTTGGCACGGTGCCAACGGCGGCGGTGGGCTATTCGCTGGGCGGTAATATGCTGGCCTGCCTGCTGGCGAAAGAAGGTGATGCAGTCCCGCTGGATGCCGCTGTTATTGTCTCCGCTCCCTTTATGCTGGAGCAGTGCAGCTACCATATGGAAAAAGGGTTTTCCCGCGTCTATCAGCGCTACCTGCTCAACCTGCTGAAGGCCAACGCCGCGCGCAAGCTGAAGGCCTACCCTGATACCCTGCCGGTTAGCCTGCAGCAGCTCAAGCGCGTGAAGCGTCTGCGCGAGTTTGACGATCTGATTACCTCGAAGATCCACGGTTTTGCCGATGCGATTGACTATTACCGTCAGTGCAGCGCCATGCCGCTATTGAATCAAATCACCACGCCGACGCTAATCATCCACGCCAAAGACGATCCCTTTATGGATCATCACTCCATTCCGGCACCGGAGCATTTACCGGCCAACGTGCAGTATCAGCTCACCGAGTACGGCGGCCACGTTGGCTTTGTTGGCGGCACGCTGCGCAGGCCGAAAATGTGGCTGGAAACCCGCATCCCTGACTGGCTCACCTCTTTTCTGGACGGTAAAAAATGATCATCCCCTGGCAGGATCTCGCTCCCGAAACGCTCGATAATCTGATTGAAAGCTTTGTATTACGTGAAGGCACCGATTATGGTGAACAGGAACGTTCGCTCGAACAAAAGGTCAGCGATGTTAAGCGCCAGCTGAAAAGCGGCGACGTGGTGCTGGTGTGGTCCGAACTGCATGAGACGGTCAATATCATGCCCCGCAACGCGTTTCACGGCTGATCTGTAAACTTTTCCAGTCAGGGAGTTGCTATGTCTGCCAGACATCCGGTTATTGCCGTAACGGGCTCAAGTGGTGCGGGTACCACCACCACCAGCCTCGCCTTTCGCAAGATTTTCGCACAGCTGAATCTCCGGGCGGCAGAAGTGGAGGGCGATAGCTTTCACCGCTATACGCGCCCGGAAATGGACATGGCCATCCGCAAGGCGCGCGATCTGGGCAAGCACATCAGCTATTTTGGGCCGGAAGCCAACGATTTCAGCCTGCTGGAACAAACCTTCCGCGAATACGGGCAGAGTGGGACAGGGCAGTCCCGCAAATACCTGCACACCTACGACGAAGCGGTTCCCTGGAATCAGGTGCCGGGGACGTTCACCCCGTGGCAGCCGCTGCCGGAGCCGACCGACGTGCTGTTTTACGAAGGGCTACACGGCGGCGTGGTCACGCCTCAACACGACGTCGCGCGTCACGTGGATCTGCTGGTCGGCGTGGTGCCGATTGTTAACCTTGAATGGATCCAGAAGCTGACGCGTGACATGAGCGAGCGCGGGCATTCTCGCGAAGCGGTGATGGACTCGGTGGTGCGCTCCATGGAGGATTACATCAACTTCCTGACGCCGCAGTTCTCCCGCACCCACATCAACTTCCAGCGCGTGCCGACGGTGGATACCTCCAACCCGTTTGCCGCCAAAAGCATCCCGTCGCTGGATGAGAGCTTTGTGGTGATCCATTTCCGCAATCTCGAAGGCATTGATTACCCCTGGCTGCTGGCGATGCTGCAGGGCTCGTTTATTTCACACATGAATACGTTAGTGGTGCCGGGTGGAAAAATGGGGCTGGCGATGGAGCTCATCATGACGCCGCTGGTGGAGCGACTGATGGAGGGGAAGCAGATTGCGTGACGTCTGTTGCCGGATGGCGCTTCGCTTATCCGGCCTACGTTCGTGCAGTTGTAGGCCCGGTAAGCGCAGCGCCACCGGGCTTTGTTTTTAAGCCTCGATCACTTCATACGAATGCGTGATTTTTACCGCTTTCTCCAGCATTAACGCCACAGAGCAGTATTTCTCCGCAGAAAGGTCTACGGCGCGTGATACTGCGGCATCTTTCAGTTCTTTACCGGTCACGATAAAGTGCAGATTAATGTGCGTGAACAGGCGTGGCGCCTCTTCGCGGCGTTCGGAAGTAAGCTTCACTTCGCAATCGGTCACATCATGACGACCTTTTTGCAAAATCGACACCACGTCAATTGCGCTGCATCCGCCCGCCGCCATCAGCACCATCTCCATCGGGCTTGGGGCTTTGTCGCCGGAGTTACCGTCCATCAAAATCTGATGTCCAGAAGCGGATTCGCCCAGGAACGTTAAACCTTCAACCCATTTCACACGCGCTTGCATATTCATTAACTCCAACGTTGCATTTTTGGTGACAGATTACGCGTGCATTACATTTCTCGCAACGGAAGGCGACCTGCATCATGCTGAAGCGAGACACCAGGAGACACGCGGCAAAAGCTATGCTAAAACACTCTGGATGCTACAGTAATACATTGACGTTACACATGTATGCAGAGGACATCAAACTTTACTGGCTGCGAAACGTTACGACAGCCGACTTCCCAGGGTATGGGTAAGAATTCGATTGCAACCCCAGAGTCCGGATGCATCTTATGACTCTGGTGACAGCTTATAACAGAGGATAACAGCGCATGGTGCTTGGCAAACCGCAAACAGACCCGACTCTCGAATGGTTCTTGTCTCATTGCCACATTCATAAGTACCCATCGAAGAGCACGCTGATTCACCAGGGTGAAAAAGCGGAAACGTTGTATTACATCGTTAAAGGCTCGGTGGCAGTGCTGATCAAAGATGAAGAAGGGAAAGAGATGATCCTTTCTTATCTGAACCAGGGCGATTTCATCGGTGAACTGGGCCTGTTTGAAGAGGGCCAGGAACGTAGCGCCTGGGTTCGTGCAAAGACAGCATGTGAAGTGGCTGAAATTTCTTACAAGAAATTCCGTCAGCTGATTCAGGTTAACCCTGACATCCTGATGCGTCTTTCTTCCCAGATGGCGCGCCGTCTGCAGGTGACGTCTGAGAAAGTGGGTAACCTCGCCTTCCTGGACGTGACCGGCCGTATCGCGCAGACCCTGCTGAACCTGGCGAAACAGCCAGACGCCATGACCCACCCTGACGGCATGCAAATTAAAATTACCCGCCAGGAAATTGGTCAGATCGTCGGTTGCTCCCGTGAAACAGTGGGCCGTATCCTGAAAATGCTGGAAGACCAGAACCTGATCTCCGCCCACGGTAAAACCATCGTGGTTTACGGAACGCGTTAATTCCGCTCAAACGGCGTGCCATCGCAAGGTGTCACGCCGTTTTTGTCTCTACTCCCCATGTGGCGCAGGCTGATCTATCACCCGGAAGTTAACTACGCACTGCGACAAACGCTGGTGTTGTGCCTTCCTGTGGCCGTGGGCCTGATCCTCGGACACCTCCAGCAAGGCCTGCTGTTTTCCCTCGTGCCCGCCTGCTGCAACATCGCCGGTCTGGACACGCCGCATAAGCGCTTTTTCAAACGCCTGATTATCGGCGGCTGCCTGTTTGCTGGCTGTAGCCTCGCCGTACAGCTTTTACTGGCTCGGGATATCCCGCTGCCGCTGATCCTGACCGTGCTGGCGATGACGCTTGGCGTGACGGCGGAAATCAGCTCGCTGCACGCGCGCCTGCTGCCCGCCTCGCTGATTGCGGCTATCTTCACCCTGAGCCTCGCCGGGAATATGCCGGTGTGGGAGCCACTGCTGATCTACGCCCTTGGCACGCTCTGGTACGGGGTGTTTAACTGGTTCTGGTTTTGGCTCTGGCGGGAACAGCCGCTGCGTGAATCCCTGAGCCTGCTCTATGTGCAGCTTGCGGATTACTGTGAAGCCAAATACACCCTGCTCACCCAGCATACCGACCCGGAGAAATCCCTACCGCCGCTGCTGACGCGCCAGCAAAAGGTTGTCGACCTGATAAGCCAGTGCTACCAGCAGCTGCACATGCTTGCCGCCAACAAGAACCACGAATACAAACGGCTGCTGCGCACTTTCCAGGTGGGGCTGGACCTGCAGGAGCATATCTCCGTTAGCCTTCACCACCCGCAGGAGGTACAAAAGCTGGTAGAGCGCAGCCATGCCGAAGCGGTGATCCGCTGGAACGCCCAGACCGTCGCCGCGCGGCTTAGGGTACTGGCTGACGATATTCTCTATCACCGCTACCCCACGCGTTTTAACATGGATAAACAGCTCGGCGCGCTGGAGAAAATCGCCCGTCAGCATCCGGATAACCCGGTAGGCCAGTTTGCCGCCTGGCACTTCAGCCGCATCGCCCGCGTGTTGCGCACGCAGCGCCCGCTTTATCCGCGCGACCTGATGGCGGATAAGCAGAAACGTCTGCCGCTGCTGCCCGCGCTCAAAAGCTATCTGTCACTGAAATCCGCCGCCCTGCGCAACGCGGCGCGGATAAGCGTGATGCTGAGCATTGCCAGCCTGATGGGCATGGCGCTGCACCTGCCGAAACCCTACTGGATCTTAATGACCGTGCTGTTTGTCACGCAGAACGGCTACGGGGCCACGCGAGTGCGTATCTTCCACCGGGCTGGCGGAACGCTAGCCGGGCTGATTATTGCGGGCGTGACGCTTCACTTCCACGTGCCGGAAGGCTATACGCTGGTCGGGATGCTGGCGATCACCATGGTGAGCTATCTGATCATCCGTAAAAATTACGGCTGGGCGATGGTGGGCTTTACGGTCACGGCGGTGTACACCCTGCAGCTGCTCACGCTCAACGGCGAGCAGTTTATCGTGGCTCGTCTGGTCGATACGCTGATTGGCTGCCTGATTGCCTTCGGCGGTATGGTCTGGCTGTGGCCGCAGTGGCAAAGCGGATTGCTCAGGCAGAACGCCCATGACGCGCTGGAAGCTGACCAGCAGGCCATTCGCCTGATCCTCAGCGACGATCCGCAGCCCTCCCCGCTGGCTTACCAGCGGATGAAGGTCAACCAGGCGCATAACGCGCTGTTTAACTCGCTCAATCAGGCGATGCAGGAGCCGGGGTTTAACTCGCACTATCTTGCAGACATGAAGCTGTGGGTGACGCACAGCCAGTTTATCGTCGAGCACATTAACGCCATGACCACGCTGGCGCGCGAGCACACGATGCTGACGCCGGATCTGGCGCAGCGCTATTTGCAGTCGTGTGAAATTGCGTTGCAGAGGTGTCAGCAGCGTCTGGAGTATGACTCGCCGGGTGAATCGGGAGATTCGAATATTCTGGAAGCGCCTGAAACGCTGACCCACGGGCCGATGAGCACCCTTGAGCAGCATCTGCAGCGCGTTTTGAGGCATTTGAACACCATGCACACCATTTCATCGGTGGCATGGCGTCAGCGCCCGCATCACGGGATTTGGTTAACGCGCCGGTTAAAGCGAACCGAGTATTAGACTTTAACGATCTTCGCGACCGCCGCGGCAAAGCGGGTTAATCCATCTTCAATATCTTTATCTTCCACCACCAGCGACGGCGCAAAGCGCATCACGTCAGGTCCGGCATTGAGCACCATTACCCCTTCGTGCGCGGCGGCGTGCAGGAAATCACGCGCGCGGCCTTTGAACTGCGGCTTCAGCTCGGCGCCAATCAGCAGCCCCATGCCGCGGATCTCGCTGAAAACATCATATTCATCGTTAATCTGCTGGAGATGCTTCACGAACAGCTCACGCTTCGCGCTAACGCCGTTCAGCACCTCAGGCGTATTGATAATATCAAACGCGGCACCCGCCACGGCGCTCGCCAGCGGGTTGCCGCCGTAGGTAGAGCCGTGAGAGCCGACGTGGAACGCGGAGGCAATCTCCTGCGTCGTCAGTACCGCACTCACCGGGAAACCGCCGCCGAGCGCTTTGGCGCTGGTCAGGATGTCCGGCGTCACGCCGTAGTGCATATAGGCAAACAGATCCCCGGTGCGCCCCATGCCGCACTGCACTTCATCAAAGACCAGCAGCGCCTGATGCTCGTCACACAGTTCGCGCAGGCCTTTCAGGAATTCCGGCGTCGCTGCGGTCACGCCGCCTTCGCCCTGAATAGGCTCGACCACCACCGCGCAGGTGTGGTCGTCCATTACCGCTTTCACGGCATGCAGATCGTTAAACGGCACGTGGACAATGTCTGCCGGTTTCGGGCCAAAGCCGTCTGAATACTTCGGCTGGCCGCCAACGGAGACGGTAAAGAAGGAGCGTCCGTGGAAGGCATTGTGGAAGGCGATAATTTTGGTTTTGTACGGGCTGTGGCGCGTGGTGGCGTAGTAGCGCGCCAGCTTAAAGGCGGTTTCGTTGGCTTCGGTGCCGGAGTTCATAAACAGCACGCGCTCGGCAAACGTGGCATCGATGATCTTACGCCCCAGGCGCAGCGCCGGTTCGTTGGTGAACACGTTGCTGGTGTGCCACAGGGTTTCGCCCTGGGTTTTCAGCGCCTCCACCAGCGCGGGATGGCAATGGCCCAGCGCCGTCACCGCAATCCCGCCCGCGAAATCAACATACTCTTTGCCCTGCTGATCCCAGACGCGGCTGCCTTTTCCCTTCACCGGGATAAACTCAGCCGGTGCATAAATCGGCAGGATCACTTCATCAAATGTTGCACGGGTAATTGCTGGTTGTTCAGTTGCCATGTCATGACCATCCATTTTTATGTCACAGTGATTGTGAAAATATACTCACAAAATATGCATAAAAAATCAAAGCAAGGCAACAGATATTCAGCGATTGAGGAAATTTGCCAGCAGCGCGTGTCCCTGCTCGCTGAGGATGCTTTCCGGATGGAATTGCACGCCTTCGAGATCCCACTCGCGGTGGCGAATCCCCATGATCTCCTGCGTCTCGCTCCAGGCGGTGACCTCAAAGCAGGCGGGCAGCGTCGGTGGGTCAATGACCAGAGAATGGTAGCGCGTCACGGTTAACGGATTATTAAGCCCCGTGAATACGCCCGTGCCGGTGTGGGTGACCGGAGAGGTTTTCCCGTGCATCACTTTCGCAGCGCGCACGATGGTGGCACCAAACGCCTGGGCAATGGCCTGATGGCCCAGGCAGACGCCCAGGATCGGCAGTTTGCCTGCATAGTCGCGGATAACCTCCAGAGAAATGCCCGATTCCGAGGGCGTACACGGCCCCGGCGAAATGACGATTTTCTGCGGGGCCAGCGTATCGATATCGGCCAGGGTGAGGTCATCATTACGGCGGACAACCACCTCTGCACCCAGTTCACAAAAATACTGGTAAAGGTTCCAGGTGAAGGAATCGTAGTTATCAATCAGCAGAATCATGGCGGCTCCCGAAAAAAATGCCGCCCTATTCTACTCAGATTCCCGCGCTTCGCTCACTACTTTGGCAAAGATAGCGTTTAGCGCGGATAAATCACCCGTTGCGCCGCTGCGGTTAGCCGCCACCCACTGCTCAGGATCGATATCGCGCCAGTCCAGCGCGTAGCCCGCGTGGATCGCCAACTGCTCAAAGAAGACGCGTTGGGCAATACCGTTGCCGCGCATGAAGGGATGCAGCATGTTGATTTCGCAGTAATAGTGGCTAACCCGGTCAACAAACGCCGCCTTCTCAAGACCCACAAGATACTTTTCGCTTTCAAGCGCCGCCATCAGCTCGTTGCCCATCTTCTCGATGTACTCGAAATGGCAGAAGGGAATGTCACCCTTAAAAATATCGTCGGTACGGAATTCGCCTGCCCGCTTCATCTCGCTGCGGTACAGATGGCGGTGAATCAGGCACAGATGGGGCAACCCGGGCGCGGATGGCCCAAGCTCAAGCGTTTCGATGTGGGGCGCTGAAGGACCATGACCTTTTTCAAGGAGACAACTGGCCTGCAAATTGACGCTACGCTGCTGTTCCCAGAGACGGGATTTTTGCTTGTCGGTGAGTTTTTTCACTTAACGCCTCCCTGAATAGTCCGTTTGCCACAAGTATAAGCAGCAAAACGCGCTTTCGCAGGGAGGGCTACATGACGCGGGCAGAAGAAACCCGCGTTCAGAAGCGTTACGGCAGAACTTTCGCGGAGAGGATAACGATCGGTTTTGACGGGACATTCTGATACGGGCCGACGTCGTGAGTAGGCACCTGAGAAATCTTGTCGGCCACGTCCATTCCTTTCACGATTTTACCGAAGACGGCATAGCCAAAGTCACGCTGGCCGTGGTCAAGGAAGGCGTTATCCGCCACGTTGAGGAAGAACTGGCTGGTCGCGCTGTCTTTATCGGCGGTACGTGCCATCGAGATGGTGCCGCGCTTGTTCAGCAGGCCGTTGTCCGCTTCGTTTTTAATCGGCGGGTTTGGCTGTTTCTGCTGCATTTGCTCGTTGAAACCGCCGCCCTGCACCATAAAGCCCGGTATCACGCGGTGGAAGGTGGTGTTGTTGTAGAACCCGCTGTTCACGTAGTCGAGGAAGTTTTTCACAGAAACAGGGGCTTTCTGGCTGTTCAGTTCCAGCTCAATATTCCCGGCAGAGGTGGTCAGCAGGACGTGAGGGTCACCCTTGGCTGCCAGCGCAGCAGGGGAAACGGCAGAAAGAGCAAACACAGCTGCAACAGCCGCCAGTGTTGATTTGAGCATGAGAATTCCTTAACAAAGCGCAGTATAAAAAGCGAATGGCTTGATTCTAAAGAGCAGTATGAACGGAGACCAGCCTTTTACCTAATTTTACGAAATTGAAACAGTTGTTACCGCGCAAACGATTGGTAATGGCGCCATTTTACGTGATCCGCATCACACAAAAATATGCAAATGTGATCAATATTTTCTGAAAAGATTTAATTAGATCACTTTCAAGTCTAAAATCTGCCCGCTCTCAGCGCCTTCCCGGCGCTTTTCTTTTTCTGAACAGGCCAGACATGACTAACAGCAATCGCATCAAGCTCACATGGATCAGCTTCTTCTCCTACGCCCTGACCGGCGCGTTGGTGATCGTCACCGGGATGGTGATGGGAAATATCGCAGACTACTTCCAGCTGCCCGTTTCCAGCATGAGTAACACCTTCACCTTCCTCAACGCGGGGATCCTGATCTCAATCTTCCTGAATGCCTGGCTGATGGAAATCGTGCCGCTGAAAACCCAGCTGCGCTTTGGTTTTGTGCTGATGCTCGCCGCCGTGGCGGGACTGATGCTGAGCCACAGCATCGCCCTGTTCTCCGCCGCCATGTTCGTGCTCGGTCTGGTCAGCGGGATCACCATGTCGATCGGTACGTTCCTGATTACCCATATGTATGAAGGCCGCCAGCGCGGCGCGCGCCTGCTGTTTACCGACTCCTTCTTCAGCATGGCAGGAATGATCTTCCCGATGGTGGCTGCCGTTCTGCTGGCGCGCAGCATCGAGTGGTACTGGGTTTATGCCTGCATCGGTCTGGTCTACGTGGCGATCTTTATCCTGACCTTCGGCTGCGAGTTCCCGGTGCTGGGCAAGAAAGCGCAAACCACCGCAGAGCCCGTTGCGAAAGAGAAGTGGGGTATCGGCGTGCTGTTCCTCTCCGTTGCCGCCCTGTGCTATATCCTGGGCCAGCTGGGCTTTATCTCCTGGGTACCGGAATACGCCAAAGGTCTGGGCATGAGCCTGAACGACGCGGGTAAGCTGGTGAGCGATTTCTGGATGTCTTACATGTTCGGCATGTGGGCGTTTAGCTTCATCCTGCGCTTCTTCGACCTGCAGCGCATTCTGACCGTGCTGGCGGGTCTGGCGACCGTGCTGATGTATCTGTTCATCAACGGTTCCCCGGAACATATGCCGTGGTTCATTCTGACCCTGGGCTTCTTCTCCAGCGCGATCTACACCTCGATCATCACCCTGGGCTCTCTGCAGACCAAAGTGGCCTCGCCGAAGCTGGTTAACTTCGTTCTGACCTGCGGCACCATCGGCACCATGCTGACCTTCGTGGTGACGGGCCCGATCGTTGCTCACAGCGGCCCGCTGGCCGCGCTGCACACCGCGAACGGTCTGTACGCCGTGGTGTTCATCATGTGCTTCATCCTGGGCTTTGTGACCCGCCACCGCCAGCATAACGCGGCAGCGGCATCGCACTAAGCCCTGCGCCCCTTTGCATTACGCAGAGGGGCTGTTTCTGGCGAAACTCACCTCTTCTCCTCCGGTATCCATCTGTATCCACGTCTGCGCCAGCTGCGTGGTGGCAATAATCCGCCCCTGACGAATCGACCAGCGCACCGGCACCTGGCAGCGCACCGCTTCAAACCCGCTCTCCGCAGGCAGGATAATCAGGTTCGCCGGGTTTCCCGTGACAATACCGTAATCGCTCAGGCCAAAGGTCCGGGCGCTGTTGTGGGTGATGAGATTCAGGCCGCTGTCGATTTGCGGATAGCCCATCATCTGACAGACGTGCAGCCCCATATGCAGCACCTGCAGCATGTTGCCGGTCCCGAGCGGGTACCACGGGTCGAAGACGTCGTCATGCCCGAAGCAGACGTTAATGCCCGCGTCCTGCAGCTCTTTCACTCGGGTGATGCCGCGGCGTTTCGGGTAGTCATCAAAGCGCCCCTGCAGGTGGATGTTCACCAGCGGGTTAGCGACGAAGTTAATCCCTGACATTTTCAGCAGGCGGAACAGCCGCGAGGTGTACGCGCCGTTGTAGGAGTGCATGGCGGTAGTATGGCTGGCCGTCACGCGCGGACCGATGCCTGCTTCATATGCCAGCGTCGCCACCGTCTCGACAAACCGCGACTGTTCGTCGTCAATTTCGTCGCAGTGGATATCCAGCGGGCGGTCATACTTCTTCGCCAGCTCAAAAGCGATGTGCAGCGACTGCACGCCATACTCGCGGGTGAACTCGAAGTGCGGGATTGCCCCCACCACGTCGGCCCCCAGCGTTAAGGCCTCTTCCAGCAGCGCCGCGCCGTTCGGATAGGAGAGGATCCCCTCCTGCGGGAATGCGACGATTTGCAGCGTCACCCACGGCGCGACCTCCTGCTTCACCTCCAGCATCGCCTTCAGGGCGGTGAGCGTCGGATCAGAGACATCCACATGGGTGCGGACAAACTGGATGCCGTTGGCGATTTGCCACTTCAGCGTTTTCCAGGCGCGCGCTTTCACATCCTCATGGCTGAGCAGCGCCTTGCGCTCGGCCCAGCGCTCAATACCTTCGAACAGGGTGCCGGACTGGTTCCAGTTTGGCTCCCCCGCCGTCTGGGTGGTATCGAGATGGATATGCGGCTCGATAAACGGCGGGATCGCCAGCCCGCCGCGCGCATTCAGGATTTCGTAACTTTCGGCATGGGTATCATCCATTGGTGTGATATCACCAAAACGACCGTTCTCGATGGCGATTTGCCACAGCCCTTCCCGACCCGGTAAGCGAACATTCTGGACAAGCCAAAGCGGTGTTGTAGACATACCTTTCTCCCGAAAAACACGGCTGATATTTAGGAGTACGCATTTTCAAAAAATGCACTCTATTTTGTACACAAAATCGACGAATACGAAAAGCCAGCAAATTCCATAACTTATAAAAATCCTGACAAATCAGTCATATACCACCTTGTGGGTAGGTGAAGGCGTATTTGATTTGCATCAATAAGTGCCCCTGCTGAATCGTTAAGGTAGGCAGTAATAGAAAAGAAATCGAGGCAAAAATGAGCAAAGTCAGACTCGCTATCATCGGTAACGGCATGGTCGGCCACCGCTTTATTGAGGATCTTCTCGATAAAGCCGACGCCGACCGTTTCGACATTACCGTGTTCTGTGAAGAACCCCGCAAGGCGTACGACCGCGTGCACTTGTCTTCCTACTTCTCCCATCATACCGCCGAAGAGCTCTCTCTGGTGCGCGAAGGTTTCTACGAGAAGCATGGCGTAAAAGTGCTGGTGGGCGAACGCGCTATCACCATCAACCGTCAGGAAAAAGTGATCCACTCCAGCGCCGGGCGTACGGTTTTTTACGACAAGCTGATCATGGCGACGGGCTCCTATCCGTGGATCCCGCCGATCAAAGGCTCGGAAACGCAGGATTGCTTCGTTTATCGTACCATTGAAGACCTCAACGCCATTGAATCCTGCGCCCGTCGCAGCAAGCGCGGCGCGGTGGTCGGCGGGGGGCTGCTGGGTCTGGAAGCGGCTGGCGCGCTGAAAAACCTCGGCGTTGAAACCCACGTCATCGAATTTGCCCCGATGCTGATGGCCGAACAGCTGGACCACATGGGCGGTGACCAGCTGCGTCGTAAAATCGAGAGCATGGGCGTGAAGGTTCACACCAGCAAGAACACCAAAGAGATTGTCCAGGAAGGCACAGAGGCGCGTAAAACCATGCGCTTTGCAGACGGCAGCGAGCTGGAAGTGGACTTCATCGTCTTTTCCACCGGTATTCGTCCGCGCGACAAGCTGGCGACCCAGTGCGGGCTGGCCGTGGCGCAGCGCGGCGGGATCATGATTAACGATACCTGCCAGACCTCCGATCCGGATATCTACGCCATCGGCGAATGCGCCAGCTGGAACAACCGCGTTTACGGGCTGGTCGCGCCAGGCTACAAAATGGCGCAGGTCGCCGTTGACCACATTCTCGGCGCCGAAAACGCCTTCACCGGCGCAGACATGAGCGCCAAGCTGAAGCTGCTGGGCGTGGACGTAGGCGGTATTGGCGATGCGCACGGCCGCACCCCGAACTCCCGCAGCTATGTCTATCTCGACGAAAGCAAAGAGGTCTACAAACGCCTCATCGTCAGCCAGGACAACAAAACCCTGCTCGGCGCGGTGCTGGTGGGCGACACCAGCGACTTCGGCAACCTGCTCCAGCTGGTGCTTAACGCCATCGAGCTGCCGGAAAACCCGGACGCGCTGATCCTCCCGGCGCACGCCTCCAGCGGCAAGCCGTCTATCGGCGTGGATAAACTGCCGGATAGCGCGCAGATTTGCTCCTGCTTCGACGTCACCAAAGGCATGCTGATCTCCGCCATCAACAAGGGCTGCCACACCGTGGCGGCGCTAAAAGCGGAAACCAAAGCCGGTACCGGCTGCGGTGGCTGTATTCCGCTGGTCACTCAGGTGCTGAACGCCGAGCTGGCGAAACAGGGCATCGAAGTGAACAACAACCTGTGCGAGCACTTCGCATATTCTCGCCAGGAGCTGTACCACCTGATCCGCGTGGAAGGTATCAAGTCCTTCGATGAACTGCTGGCGAAGCACGGCCAGGGCTACGGCTGTGAAGTGTGTAAACCGACCGTCGGCTCCCTGCTGGCCTCCTGCTGGAACGAATACGTGCTCAAGCCGGAGCACACGCCGCTGCAGGACACCAACGACAACTTCCTGGCGAACATTCAGAAAGACGGGACCTACTCCGTCATCCCACGTTCCGCCGGTGGCGAAATCACGCCGGAAGGGCTGGTGGCCGTGGGCCGTATCGCCCGGGAATTTAACCTGTACACCAAAATCACCGGCTCCCAGCGTATCGGCCTGTTTGGCGCGCAGAAGGACGACCTGCCGGAAATCTGGCGTCAGCTGATTGAAGCGGGCTTTGAAACCGGCCACGCGTATGCCAAAGCGCTGCGCATGGCGAAAACCTGCGTGGGCAGCACCTGGTGCCGCTACGGCGTGGGCGACAGCGTGGGCTTCGGCGTGGAGCTGGAGAACCGCTACAAAGGCATCCGCACCCCGCACAAAATGAAGTTTGGCGTCTCCGGCTGTACCCGCGAATGTGCGGAAGCGCAGGGTAAAGACGTGGGGATCATCGCCACCGAGAAAGGCTGGAACCTGTACGTCTGCGGCAACGGCGGGATGAAGCCACGCCACGCGGACCTGCTGGCCGCGGATCTCGATCGCGACACGCTGATTCAGTATCTCGACCGCTTCATGATGTTCTACATCCGCACCGCCGATAAGCTGACCCGTACCGCCTCCTGGCTGGATAACCTGGAAGGCGGCATCGACTACCTGAAGTCCGTCATCATCGACGACAAGCTGGGCCTGAACGAACAGCTGGAAGCCGAAATGGCTCGCCTGCGCGAGGCGGTGATCTGCGAGTGGACTGAAACCGTGAACACGCCTGCGGCGCAGACGCGCTTCAAACACTTTATCAACAGCACCCAGCGCGACCCGAACGTGCAGGTAGTGCCGGAGCGCGAACAGCATCGTCCGGCAACGCCGTATGAACGCATCCCGGTGACGCTGGTGGAGGAAAACGCATGAGCCAGTGGATAGACATTTGCGATATTAACGACATTCTCCCCGCCACCGGCGTGTGCGCGCTGCTGGGCAGCGAGCAGGTCGCGATTTTCCGCCCTCGCCACGATGAACAGGTTTTTGCCATCAGCAATATCGACCCGTTCTTCGAGGCCAGCGTGCTCTCTCGCGGGCTGATTGCCGAGCATCAGGGTGAGCTTTGGGTTGCCAGCCCGCTGAAAAAGCAGCGTTTCAGCTTAACTGACGGACGCTGCATGGAAGATGAAAATGTCTCCGTGAAGCACTACGACGCCCGCGTGAAGGACGGCAAGGTGCAGCTGAAAGACTAACCCCCCGCCTTTTCAATACGAAAAGCTTATGACCCCTTATGGGTAACGGCAGGAAAAACCGTATGTTCTGTACGATTCCTGCTGTTATCCTGACGTCAATTATTACCCCCTCCATGAATGCTGCGAGGTAACGTCGTGGATCACCTGCCGATTTTTTGTCAATTACGCAACCGCGACTGCCTGCTCGTGGGCGGCGGCGACGTGGCTGAACGCAAAGCGCGCCTGCTGTTAGAGGCTGGCGCCCGACTCACCGTCAACGCCCTCGACTTCGCCCCACAGTTTGAGGTCTGGGCTCAGGAAGGGATGCTCACGCTGGAACAGGGTGAGTTTAATGAATCCCTGCTGGATACCTGCTGGCTGACCATTGCCGCGACGGATAACGATGAAGTGAACCAGCGCGTGAGCGACGCCTGCGAGGCGCGCCGCATCTTCTGTAACGTGGTGGATGCGCCGAAAGAGGCCAGCTTTATCATGCCGTCGATTATCGACCGCTCGCCGCTGATGATTGCGGTATCGTCCGGTGGACGCTCGCCGGTTCTCGCCCGCCTGCTGCGGGAAAAGCTGGAGGCCGTGCTGCCCCAGCATCTTGGTGAGATAGCCCATTACGCCGGGCAGCTTCGTACCCGCGTGAAGCAAACTTTTTCCACAGTTGGCGAGCGTCGCCGCTTCTGGGAAAAATTCTTTGTGAACGACAGGCTGGCACAGTCGCTGGCGAATCAGGACGCGAAAGCCGTTGAAGAGACGACCGAACAGCTGCTGAGCGAACCGCTGGATCACCGCGGTGAAGTGGTGCTGGTGGGCGCAGGTCCCGGCGATGCAGGTCTGCTGACGCTGAAAGGGCTGCAGCAGATCCAGCAGGCGGATATCGTGGTGTACGATCGCCTGGTCTCCGATGACATCATGAATCTGGTGCGCCGCGACGCCGACCGCGTCTTTGTCGGCAAGCGCGCGGGCTACCACTGCGTGCCCCAGGAGGAGATTAACCAGATCCTGCTGCGCGAAGCGCAAAAAGGTAAGCGCGTGGTGCGCCTGAAGGGCGGCGATCCGTTTATCTTTGGCCGCGGCGGCGAAGAGCTGGAAACCCTGTGCAACGCGGGCATTCCGTTCTCCGTGGTGCCGGGCATTACGGCGGCGTCCGGGTGTTCAGCCTACTCTGGCATTCCGCTGACCCACCGTGATTACGCCCAGAGCGTGCGCCTGGTGACGGGGCACCTGAAAACCGGCAGCGAACTGGACTGGCACAACCTTGCTGCCGAAAAGCAGACGCTGGTGTTCTATATGGGTCTTAATCAGGCCGCAACTATTCAGGCGAAGCTGCTGGAGCACGGCATGGAGGCAGATATGCCCGTCGCGCTGGTGGAAAACGGTACCGCCATTACGCAACGCGTGGTGGATGGCGTCCTGACGCAGCTTGGTGAACTGGCGCGGCAGGTAGAGAGTCCGGCGCTGATTATTGTGGGTCGTGTGGTTGAACTGCGCGAAAAACTCAACTGGTTCTCTAATCACTAACGCATATTCGCCCTTCTTCGAGTAGTCCTTAAGCGGACTACTCCCCTCTTACGCCTACCGATAACATACCGCCCGCATAGTGGAACTTTTCCATTTATTCCCTCGTATTACATCCATTTTTTAGACAAGGAATGCATATGTTCAAACTGGCAAAAGTCGCCGTTCTGGTTGGCCTGTTATCGACTCTGACCGCCTGCACCGGTCACGTGCAAAACACCAAAAATAACTGCAGCTACGATTACCTGCTGCACCCGGCGATCTCCATTTCGAAGATCATCGGGGGCTGCGGCCCGGCGGCGCAGCAGTAAGCGTTTTACAGGCGTAAAAAAACCGGGATGTTCCGGTTTTTTTTGTTTTGGAGGAGCGTCGTTTTTAGTCGGGTGGCGGCTGCGCCTTACCCGACCTACGCGATCCCGTAGGCCGGGTAAGCGTCAGCGCCACCCGGCAAGCAGACTCAGGGTTTACCCACAAACCCAATCGCGTTGTACACCGCTTTCAGGGTTTCGGACGCGCGCGCGCTGGCTTTTTCCGCGCCCTCTCTCATCACCTTCTGCAGGAAGGCTTCGTCGTTACGGTAGCGGTTATAGCGCTCCTGCAGCTCGGTCAGCATGCCGGAAACGGCATCTGCCACTTCGCCTTTCAGATGGCCGTACATTTTGCCTTCGAAGTGTTTTTCCAGCTCAGGGATGCTCTGGCCGGTGACGCCGGAGAGAATGTCCAGCAGGTTGGAGACGCCCGCTTTGTTCTGCACGTCGTAGCGCACTACCGGCGGCTCGTCGGAGTCGGTAACCGCGCGCTTGAGCTTTTTCACCACCGATTTCGGATCTTCCAGCAGGCCGATAACGTTGTTGCGGTTATCGTCAGACTTGGACATCTTCTTGGTCGGCTCCAGCAGCGACATCACGCGCGCGCCGGATTTTGGAATGAATGGCTCTGGGACTTTAAACACATCACCGTAAATCGCGTTGAAGCGCTGGGCGATATCGCGGCTCAGCTCAAGATGCTGCTTCTGGTCTTCACCCACCGGCACCTGGTTGGTTTGATACAGCAGGATGTCAGCGGCCATCAGCACCGGATAATCGAACAGACCGGCGTTGATGTTCTCAGAGTAGCGCGCGGATTTATCCTTGAACTGGGTCATGCGGCTCAGCTCGCCGAAATAGGTGTAGCAGTTCAGCGCCCAGCCCAGCTGCGCGTGCTCCGGCACGTGAGACTGGACGAAGATGGTGCTCTTCTCTGGATCGATACCGCAGGCCAGATATAAAGCCAGGGTATCCAGCGTGGCTTTGCGCAGCTTCTCAGGATCCTGACGCGCGGTAATCGCATGGAGATCCACGATGCAGTAAATGCAATGGTAGTCATCCTGCATGCTGACCCACTGACGTAACGCACCCATGTAGTTACCAATGGTCAATTCACCTGAAGGCTGTGCGCCACTAAAAACGATGGGCTTAGTCATTATTCAATTCCTGATGTTCACTGTGCGAAAGCCCGAGTGCGGGCAACAAATCTTTGAAGTGGTCGAACACGACGTCCGGCTCACTCAGCGTGATGGCCTCACCGTAGTTGTAGCCATAGGTTAATCCCACGGAAGGACAGCCTGCCGCTCTGGCAGCCAGAATATCATTACGGGAATCACCGACAAAGAGCAGCTCCGCAGGCGTTAAGGATAATTTTCCGGCCACCAGCAGCAGCGGTTCCGGGTGCGGCTTTTTGTTCTGCACGTCATCCCCGCCCACAACCACGGAGAAATACTTCGCGATATCCAGCGCTTCCAGCAGAGGTGCAACGAACGGCGTCGGCTTATTCGTCACCAGCCCCAGCGGGATACCTTTGGCGTGAAGAGCGCTCAGCGTCTCCAGAACGTCCGGGAAGAGGAAGCTGCCCTCTTCGACGGTCTCTTCGTAGAAACGATCGAACAGTTTGCGCAGAATACGCAGCTGCTCGTCCTTAGGGATATCGGCGTGATCGACGCTCGGTTTACCCTGCGCAGCACGCTGCGATGCGCGCTCCTGACGCGCCCAGGTCAGGGCGCGATCCATGAGCACATCAGCGCCGTTGCCAATCCACGTCACCACGCGCTCTTCACCCGCTACGGGTAATTCGAGAGCATATAGCGCCTGATCGACGGCGCTCGTTAAGCCGGGCGCGCTGTCGACCAGCGTGCCGTCGAGGTCAAATGCGATACCCCGGGTTGCCTGCAATTTATCCATGACTTACCTTCGCCAGTTCACGGCGCATTTCATCAATGACTTTTTTGTAATCCGGTTGGTCGAAAATCGCTGAGCCTGCAACGAACATATCCGCGCCCGCAGCCGCAATTTCACCGATGTTATTCACTTTCACGCCGCCATCCACTTCCAGACGAATATCGTAACCTGACTCGTCAATACGACGGCGGACTTCACGCAGCTTATCGAGCGTCTGAGGAATGAATGACTGGCCGCCAAAGCCTGGGTTAACGGACATCAGCAGGATCACGTCCAGCTTATCCATCACGTAGTCGAGGTAGCTCAGCGGCGTGGCTGGGTTAAAGACCAGGCCCGCTTTACAGCCGTTTTCTTTGATCAGCTGCAGCGTGCGGTCAACGTGTTCGGAGGCTTCCGGGTGGAAAGTGATGATGCTGGCTCCCGCCGCGGCGAAGTCAGGCACGATGCGATCAACCGGTTTTACCATCAGGTGCACGTCAATCGGTGCGGTAATGCCGTAGCTACGCAGCGCCTTGAGCACCATAGGACCGATGGTCAGATTGGGAACGTAGTGGTTATCCATAACGTCAAAATGGACGACATCCGCGCCAGCCGCCAGTGCGTTGGCGGTGTCTTCACCCAGGCGGGCAAAATCGGCCGACAGAATTGAGGGAGCAATCAAAAACTGTTTCATCCGCATCTCCTTGAAATGTATTTACCGGCGGGCAAAACGGCTCAGGGGCGATAAAGAGCCAGAAGTTCGTCCACCTTTTTACGTGTGCCGCCGTTGCTGCTAATGCTACGCCGCACCTTGACCTGAAAATGCTTCGCGGCTTTGTACCATTCGCGCGTATCAGGGGTATCGTGATTCGAAATTAACACCGGAATTCTTTTGCTGACCAGCTTTTCCGCCATCTCCGCCAGACGAGCCTGTTCGGCAGGGCTGAAGCTGTTGGTGTGATAGGCGGTGAAGTTCGCCGTCGCAGAGAGCGGGGCGTATGGCGGGTCACAGTAAACCACCGAGTTTACGCCAGCCAGCTCCATGCACTCCTCATAGGAGAGACAGTGGAATTCTGCATTCTGCGCTTTTTCAGCAAAGTGGTACAACTCATCCTGCGGGAAGTAAGGACGCTTGTAGCGACCAAACGGCACGTTAAATTCACCGCGCAGATTATACCGGCACAGTCCGTTGTAGCCATGGCGGTTGAGGTAGAGGAACAGCAGTGCGCGACGGAACGGATCCTGGCTCTGATTAAACTCAGTGCGAAACTGATAGTAAACGTCAGGCTGGTTGTTCTCAGGCGTAAACAGCTTCCGCGCCTCTTCCACATACTCATCGGTACGCAGCTTAACGATGTTATAGAGGCTGATAAGATCGCTGTTGATATCCGCCAGGATATAACGCGAAAAATCGGTATTCAGGAATACCGATCCAGCGCCCACGAAGGGCTCGATAAGACACTCGCCTTTCGGCAGGTGCTTTTTAATATCGTCGAGCAGGGGGTATTTCCCCCCTGCCCATTTCAGAAAAGCGCGATTTTTTTTCATGCTGACTAACTGATTACACCTTCTCCGGCTGTGGAGAAAGCTCCGACAGCATCCTGCGCTTTAAACATTACTTCAGATCGGCCTGCACCTGATGAATCGGCTTCGCCCACGGGTTCTTCGCCTGGACATCAGCGGGCAGTGTTGCAACAGCGCGTTTCGCTTCATCTTTAGAAGCATACACACCGCTCACCAGCACATACCACGGCTGCCCGTTGCGGGTCGTCTGATAAACAACGTAGTTTTTCAGATTCGATTTCTTTGCCCAACCGTTGAGGTTGTCATAGTTAGACGAACTGCTCAACTGCAGGGTGTAATTGCTGGATGGCGCAGATTTCAGAGAACCCACGTTGCCTGCCGTTTTACCCGCTGCTGCGCTGGAAGTGGTTGCCGTGGCAGTTGGTGCTGCCGTCGCTGCAGGTGCCGTTGTGGTTGCTGTCGCTTTTGGCGCTGCTGTTGCCGCTGGCGCTTTCACCGGCTCGCTCACTGCAGGTTTGGTCTGCGCTGGCGCTTTCACTTCAGGCGCTTTAGCCACAGTCTGCGGCTTGCTTTCACGCTTCGGCTCAATCACGGCCTGTTTGCGTTCCTGACGCGGTGCAGTCTGCGTCTGGCGCGGTTTGGTTTCCGTTGCCGACGCGGTTGCCGTTGCTTGCGGTTGTGCATTGCTGCCGCGAATCGGCGCGACGGTTGCAGGTTCAGTTGGCAGCGTAGAGTTGACCACCACGTTGTTCATCTGACCCTGGTTCTGAGGCTGCGTCAGTGCGTTATTCAGATCGCCCTGAACCTCTACACGCTGCTGGCCCTCTGGCGTAGCAGGTGCCTGCCCTTCGGTCGGGGTCGAAGAGACTGGCGGCAAAGACACATCCTGCGGAGTCGTTGTATTACCCGCAGTCTGCTCTGCAGACGTGGTGCCCGGTGCTGGCTGCGCGCCGTTTGCCTGGTCGGTCGCATCGTTACCTGACAGGTTGATGCTCTTCTCAGTAGAAGCCGTCTGATCGGCCGAATTCGTTGAGGGTGCTTTCAGCGCGGAACCAATGCCGACAATCAGCAGCAGCAGTACCAGAACGCCCAGCCCCATCATAATGTACTGGCGGGAAGCCGGTTTCGCCGCTACCGCTTTTTTACGTTTACGCGGGCGACGCTCTACAGGCTCTTCGTCCATTGAATCTTCTTCGGACTCATAATCCTCTTCTTCTCGCTCATCACGCGCGTTACGGCTGCGTGAAGGGCGACGATCGTCTGCATCCAGATCAACATCGTCAAAGTTGATCTGCGGCTCGTTATCACGTTCTGAAGATTGACGAGAACGACCAGTACGACGATCGCTGGGATCGGGTTTCAGCTCGTCTTCTGGTTTGAATTCATCCATTTAACACCCCACTCAAAGGCTTATGCCAACGACTTTGCATTTCACCTGAAGCTAAACGACCACCGGTAACAGTGGCCTGACCTTTCTAGTTGTTACGCCTGCTGACAATCAGCGATAGCGCCAAGAACGACATCGTGCGGCACTCCGCCGCGCATTTCACTCTTCCCTATTGCAAGCGGGAGTACCAGACGCATCTCACCTGCCAATACTTTTTTATCGCGCATCATGTGGGGTAGATACGCCTGCGCAGACATCTCCTGCGGCCCTGTCACTGGCAACCCGGCACGTTCAAGCAGCGCAATGATGCGCGCCGTCTCTTCCGGTTTGAACTGACCCAGGCGCTCAGACGCACGCGCAGCCATGACCATACCGGCCGCAACCGCTTCGCCATGAAGCCAGTTGCCGTAGCCCATTTCAGCCTCGATCGCGTGACCAAACGTATGCCCCAGATTCAGTAAAGCACGTAAGCCCGTTTCGCGCTCGTCTGCTGCAACGACTTCTGCTTTCAGCTCACAACAACGACGAATACAGTACGCCAACGCTGGCCCGTCAAGGCGCAGCAGGGCATCCATATTCTCTTCCAGCCAGGCGAAGAACTCACCGTCAAGAATAATGCCGTATTTGATCACTTCCGCAAGACCAGACGCCAGCTCACGCTCAGGTAAGGTTTTCAGACAGTCGAGATCCACCACCACCGATGCCGGCTGGTAGAACGCGCCAATCATGTTTTTACCGAGCGGATGGTTGACTGCAGTTTTGCCGCCAACAGATGAGTCGACCTGCGACAGCAGGGTCGTTGGGATCTGAATAAAGCGCACACCGCGTTGATAGCTGGCGGCCGCAAAGCCGGTGAGATCGCCTACAACACCGCCGCCGAGGGCGAGCAGTGTCGTATCGCGACCGTGCGGTTTTTGCAGAAGTGCGGTAAAGACGGTATCAAGCACCGTCAGGCTTTTATACTGCTCGCCATCGGGCAGAATCACACTGTCGACCTTCACGCCCGCCTGCTCAAGCAGGTGGCGCACGCGGTCAAGATAAAGCGGAGCCAGTGTCTCATTGGTGACCAGCATCGCCTGATCACCCGCTTTCAGTGGTAAGAAGGAAGCTGGGTCGTTAAACAAACCAGCCGCGATGGTGATAGGGTAACTACGTTCCCCGAGAGTAACTGTAATCCTCTCCATGACGCGACATCCACCTTAAATGCTTTTACCCGCAGGCGAGTGTATATAAAGCCAGAATCAGTTGCTTTCCAGCATATGAATAATCTGGTTTGCAACCACTTTAGCGCTCTGATCGTCAGTACGAATGGTCACATCAGCAATCTCTTCGTACAGAGGATTGCGTTCGCCTGCCAGGGCTTCCAGAACTTCACGTGGTGGCGTTTCAACCTGCAGCAGCGGGCGCTTTTTATCGCGCTGCGTACGTGCCAGTTGTTTTTCGATAGTTGTCTCAAGATAGACCACTACACCACGGGCGGAGAGACGGTTGCGGGTTTCGCGAGATTTAACAGAGCCGCCGCCAGTTGCCAGCACAATGCCCTGTTTTTCCGTGAGTTCGTTGATCACTTTTTCTTCTCGGTCACGGAAACCTTCTTCGCCTTCTACATCGAAGACCCAGCCCACATCCGCTCCGGTTCGTTTCTCAATCTCTTGATCAGAATCGTAAAATTCCATATTGAGTTGTTGAGCTAACTGACGCCCAATAGTGCTTTTGCCGGCACCCATAGGCCCAACCAGAAAGATATTGCGTTTCTCTGCCATTTTTTCGGTACTACTAAGACTATTCGTTAATGGTAATCCCCGCTTCGCAGACACCCAGCGTAGCAGGACATGAACTGAAACCTCATATGCAATAGAGCGAGAGTCAGACTAAAAATTATCTCAATACTCCGGCTTGTTTGGCAACTGATTAAATCACCGCACCAGACGCATAAGGTAATAAGAGGTAAGTCCAACTCAAATCGGTACTCCTTGTATGCTAATTCATGCCCCACGTCAAACATCTGCAACAAACTGAATGCAAAATCATTGCGGGGATCGTTACCCGTTAATGAATACCGACCAGGCGTGGCGTAATAAACACCACCAGCTCGCGCCGCTCGTTATCTTTGCCGTCGTGACGGAACAGTTGCCCAATCCAGGGGATTTTCCCCAGCCCCGGCACGCTATCGCTGCCGGTTTTATTCTTTTGCGAGAAAATGCCGCCCAGCGCCAGCGTTTCTCCGCTTTTTACCTCCACCTGCGTTTCTATCTCTTGCTTATCAATTGCCAGCGTTTCGCCATCGGCCTGCTGAAGTACCTGACCCGGCATGTTTTCGCTAATGTGAAGCTTCAGACGCACGCGCCCTCCCGGCAGCACCACCGGGGTAACCTCCATCCCCAGCACGGCCTCTTTAAATTCCACTGAGGTCGCGCCGCTCTCGCCGCTGGAGACCTGATACGGAATTTCGCTGCCCTGCTTGATGCTGGCCGGTTGCATATGGGACGCCAGCAGCCGTGGACTGGCGATAATATCCACCTGCTGTTTTTGCTCCAGAGCCGACAGTTCCAGATCCAGCAGCCTGCCGTTAATGCGCCCAATGTTAAACCCGACCTGCGTGGTGGCACCGGCAACCGACAGATCGGTTCCGAGCGTCGTGACCTGCCCCACCTTACCGGCCTCCGTGGCCTCTGCGAGATTCCATTTCACCCCCAGTTCACGCAGGCTTTTTTCGTTAATGGTGACGATATGGGCCGAAAGCTCCACCTGCTCAACGGGCAGATCCATCTGCTCCGCCCAACGCTTGAGTACGTCCACGACGCTCTGATTATCCCGCACCCACAGGCGGTTTGTGCGCTTATCGACGGATATACTGCCCTTCGGGCTCAGGAGCTTTTCGGCGTTTTTTTGCACGTCCCCGGCATCCGCCCAGGTAAACGGAATGCTGTGTGAGACGAGCGGAGCCTCAAGCAACCGCCGTGCCTGCTGCTCGCGTTGCCAGGCGGCAGTGTGGACATAAAAGATACCGCCGTCTTCCTGCAGGACAAGCCCGGCACTGGTCACCACCGTCTGCAACGCCTGTCGCCACGGCACGCGCGTTAAATTCAATGAAAGCGAGCCCGTCACATCTGGCGATACCACCAGATTACGGTTCTCCTGCGCCACCAGCGCCTGCAGCACCTGTACGACAGGGACATCATCCACCACGAGAGTGACGGGTTTTGGCGCGGCGGCCCACAGTGGCTGGCTGAGCGCCAGCAGTAACAGCAGTAACAGCAGTATCCTTAACGTCACTTTTATTCGTTCCTTCTCGTTGCCATGTCCATTGCGTCGGTTCACACAGGTCACCGACATCCACGGTCAGCTGTTGTTGATCCATCTTGCTCACCCGCCAGCCGGGCGGTAAACGTTCATCCCTTTTCACGCGGTGCCAGCGCTGTTGCCCGTCGCGCAAAATGCCGGTTTCGGTGTTGCCACTCACCATTCCCTGATATCGCCACTGGCCGAGCAGCCCAACCGCGCAGCTATCCTCCGGGGGCCGGAAAGGATCGCGCATTCCAGTCAGAAACAGCAGCGAACAGAGAATCAGGTAGCGCACTTTACTGCGCATGATCGCTCACCAGCTGCAGGCTCAGGCGTAGCGTCGTGCCCTCAGGTGCAAGGCTAAACGCCCTGACGCTCACCGCCTGCTGCGCCAGACGGGAAAACAGCGCAGGGACATCTGACCATAGCGCATCCAGCACCAGTTCCCCGCCGTCCTGCTGCGGTTTCCAGCGCACCAGCGCGGTTCTCTTGTCCTGAAAATCCAGCGGCGAGAAGGGCTGAACGGGCGGCATCTCGCGCTGGGCTGGCGCCACGGGTTGCCGTCCGGCCCCGGGCCACAACGCGGCATTCAAGTGCCTGGCGCGAATGGATAACGCCTCGAGTTCTTCACACTTCAACCCGACGGGCCGGACCAGAACCCCCCATACGGCCACGGCAATAAACCCGGACACCACGCACCAGCAGATCACCCGCACAAAAGAGCGGGTTTCGACCCAGCGTTGCAGACGTTGTTCCATGGTCTACCCCCGGCGCTTAAGCTGAAAAGTGAACACCCAGCGGCCCTGGCTATCCTGCTGCAGTTCACCAGCAGACCCGAAGCTAAACCCTGCTACCTGTTTCAGCGCATCCGTCATGGCTGCCAGTGCCGGGAGGGCGGAGGCATACCCGCTCACCGTAAGCACAGGCGGCTGATAACGTAACGCTGAAAGCCAGGCTTGCGCTGGCATTACGGCAGAGAGTGACTCCAGCGCCGGTTGCCATGCGACGGGCCGGGGTTCCACCCCAGTCGCTGCTGGAGGTGCAGAGGGGCGCTGACGTGTTTTCAGTATTTGTTGCACCGCGTTGATTCCCGCCAGTTCACTCTGTAGCGCACGCAGCCTCACGTCATGGTTCATCCGCAGGCCAAGCCCGACGGTCAGCGTCACCAGCAATGACGCGATAAACAGCACGCCCCAGAAGCGCAGGCAGCGCATCCGGCGCTGCTGTCGCCACGGTAAAAAATTCGCCATGCTCATTCAGGCACCTCACTCATGGCCAACGCCAGCGCGACGGTAAAATCAGCACCGCACTCGGGTAAGGGAGGCTGGCAGCTGACCAGCAGTTTCCAGGGGTCGCGTGTAGCATCGAACTGAACGATGTCATCAGAAGAGAGCGCAAGCAGTGCAGCCAGTTCGGTGACATCTTTCGCTTCTGTGGCGTAGCGCCGTCCCCACTGGTGGCGCATCGCCCACAGCCACTGGTGCCGATCCCGCCAGGCGACGCACTGAGCAGGGGCAACGGCGGGGAGGAGATTTCCTAACGCGCCTGCATCCGGCGTGATTGCCGCTAACCGCAGGCGCAGCGTTTTTGCCAGCAACAAAAGGGCATCGACTTCGTTGTTTTGCGCCGCCGTAACATGAAATGTGTTGCTGAACGTGTCCTCCACATAGTCAAAGCACAGCCCGTCTGTGGACATCTCCAACTCACGGGACAGCGTGGAACCCACCCAGGAAACCTGCTCGCTGTCGCGAAGGGCCATGGACGGGCGCGGCAGCGACCGTTGCAGCGTGCGCGCAGCGGGAAATGAGAGGAATACCCGGTGGTAATGGGGCAACGCACGTCGCCAGTCGCGTAACGCGGCAACCAGGTGTTCTGGCTTGAGCATTTTCCCGTCGTGGATAATGCCGTCTGCCAGAGAAACAGCCCACCAGCGCCGTAAACGCCACCCTGACTTTTCTTTGGTCAGCGCGACGATGCGCACCCTATCTTGTTGAATATGAATGCCCGTTTGCCAGGTTTTGAAAGCCATACTTCACGATCTCCTTATCGCCCGTCAGAGTGACGGCTATATCAATGAATCAGGCTTGCCTTTATACTACCGCGCGATTGTTTAGAAACTGCCCAAGTGAAACCAGATGGGAAATCTCCGGTGAAGTTCGTAAAGTATTTATTGATCCTTGCAGTCTGTTGCATTCTGCTGGGAGCAGGCTCGATTTATGGTTTGTACAAATATATTGAGCCGCAGCTACCTGATGTCGCCACGCTTCGTGATGTGCGGCTCCAGATCCCAATGCAGGTCTATAGCGCCGATGGCGAGCTCATGGCGCAATATGGCGAAAAACGCCGTATCCCGCTGACCTTAAAGCAAATTCCTCCCGTGATGGTGAAAGCGTTTATCGCCACCGAGGACAGCCGTTTTTACGAGCACCACGGCGTCGATCCGGTGGGGATTTTCCGCGCCGCCAGCATTGCGTTATTCTCCGGTCATGCCTCTCAGGGGGCCAGTACCATTACGCAGCAGCTGGCGCGTAACTTCTTCCTTAGCCCTGAAAAGACGCTAACGCGCAAGATCAAAGAGGTGTTCCTCGCGATCCGCATCGAGCAGCTGCTGAGCAAAGACGAGATCCTTGAGCTTTACCTCAACAAGATCTATCTCGGTTACCGCGCCTATGGCGTTGGCGCTGCTGCGCAGGTGTACTTCGGTAAGCCGGTAGAACAACTGACGCTGAGCGAAATGGCGACCATCGCCGGTCTGCCGAAAGCGCCATCCACGTTCAACCCGCTCTACTCCATGGACCGTGCGACTGCGCGTCGTAACGTGGTGCTGTCGCGTATGCTAAGCGAAGGCTACATCAGCCAGACCGAGTACGACCAGGCACGCAGCGATGTTATCGACGCCAACTATCATGCGCCGGAAATCGCCTTCTCCTCACCGTATCTCACCGAGATGGTTCGTCAGGAGATGGTCAGCCGTTATGGCGAGAAGGCCTATGAAGACGGCTATCGCGTTTACACCACCGTGACCCGCAAAGTTCAGCAGGCGGCACAGCAGGCAGTGCGTAACAACGTGATGGATTACGACATGCGCCACGGCTACCGCGGCCCGTCGAACGTGCTGTGGAAAGTGGGCGAAAGCGCGTGGGACAGCAAGAAAATCACCGACTCGCTGAAGACACTGCCAACCTATGGCCCGCTGCTGCCAGCCGTTGTCACACAGGCCGATCCGCAGGAGGCCGTCGCACTGCTGGCAGACGGCACGTCCGTCTCGCTGCGAATGGAAGGGATCCGCTGGGCCCGTCCGTACCGCTCTGACACGCTGCAAGGCCCGACGCCGCGCAAAGTGACTGACGCGGTGCAGACGGGTCAGCAAATCTGGGTTCGTCAGGTGGGCGATGCGTGGTGGCTGGCACAGGTGCCAGACGTGAACTCCGCGCTCGTCTCCATTAATCCGCAAAACGGTGCGGTGATGGCGCTGGTCGGCGGGTTTGACTTCAACCAGAGCAAATTTAACCGTGCCACTCAGGCGCTGCGTCAGGTTGGCTCTAACATCAAGCCGTTCCTCTACACCGCCGCGATGGATAAAGGGCTGACGCTCGCCAGTATTCTCAACGACGTACCGATTTCCCGCTGGGATGCCGGTGCGGGTTCTGACTGGCAGCCGAAGAACTCTCCACCGCAATATGCGGGCCCAATCCGTCTTCGTCAGGGTCTGGGGCAGTCGAAAAACGTGGTGATGGTTCGCGCCATGCGCGCCATGGGCGTTGACTATGCGGCAGAGTATCTGCAGCGCTTCGGCTTCCCGGCGCAGAATATTGTCCATACCGAATCGCTGGCGCTCGGCTCCGCGTCCTTTACGCCGCTTCAGGTCGCGCGCGGTTATGCGGTAATGACGAACGGCGGGTTCCTGATCGATCCGTACTTCATCAGTAAAATTGAGAACGACCAGGGCGGCGTGCTGTTCGAGGCGAAGCCGAAAATTGCCTGTGCAGAGTGCGATATTCCAGTCATCTACGGCGATACGCAGAAGTCCAACGTACTTGAAAACAAAGACATGGAAGATGTGGCCGTTTCTCAGGAACAGCAGAACTCAGCGGTACCCCAGCCTCAGCTGGAGCAGGCTAACCAGGCGCTGGTTGCCCAGACCGGTGCGCAGGAGTATGCCCCACACGTGATCAACACGCCGCTGTCGTTCCTGATTAAGAGCGCGCTGAATACCAATATCTTTGGTGAGCCGGGTTGGCAAGGCACCGGCTGGCGTGCCGGACGTGATTTGCAGCGCCGCGACATCGGCGGGAAAACGGGGACCACCAACAGCTCGAAAGATGCGTGGTTCTCCGGTTACGGACCGGGTGTGGTCACCTCCGTCTGGATCGGCTTTGACGATCACCGTCGCGATTTGGGTCGCACCACGGCCTCCGGCGCGATTAAAGATCAGATCTCCGGTTACGAAGGCGGTGCGAAGAGCGCGCAGCCGGCGTGGGATGCCTACATGAAATCCGTTCTGGAAGGCGTGCCGGAGCAGCCGCTAACGCCTCCGCCGGGCATTGTCACGGTCAACATTGACCGCAACACCGGGCAGCTCGCCAATGGCGGAAATAGCCGTGAAGAGTATTTCATCGAAGGCACGCAGCCGACCAGGCAGGCGGTGCATGAGGTGGGAACAGAAATTATCGATAACGGCGAAACGCACGAGCTGTTCTAAGCATAAAAATGCCCGGTTAAAACCGGGCAAAGAAGTGCAGGCCGGGTAAGGCGAAGCCGCCACCCGGCTTTTTTATGGCCTACAGTCGCCCCTGCGCTTTCAACCACTCGCGTACCAGGAACAGGGCGCTCACGTTACGCGCTTCGTTAAAGTCCGGGTCTTCCAGTAAATCCATCAGATGCGCCAGCGGCCAGCGAACCTGCGGCAGCGGCTCCGGCTCGTCTCCTTCCAGCGATTCTGGATAGAGATCTTCCGCCACTACGATATTCATTTTGCTGGAAAAATAGGACGGGGCCATGCTCAGTTTTTTCAGGAACGACAGCTCATTCGCGCCAAAACCGACCTCTTCTTTCAGTTCACGGTTGGCGGCTTCGAAAACGGTCTCGCCCGGATCGATCAGTCCCTTGGAGAATCCAAGTTCATAAGATTCAGTTCCTACAGCGTATTCACGGATCAAGATCAGGTGATCGTCAACGATGGGGACAATCATCACCGCTTCACGCGAAGAGGGGCGCATACGTTCGTAAACGCGACGCACGCCGTTGCTGAACTCCAGGTCCACACTTTCCACATTAAACAGGCGCGATTTAGCGACGGTTTCAACGCTCAGAATGGTGGGTTTTTGTAGTGGTTTGCTCATCTTGACGGGTCTTTGCTGTGTGAACTGGCGTTATTGTGCGATATGCCGCACGGTTTGGGCAATGTCAATTGTACTTTATTTACATTTATGCAACGTAGCTGGAATCAATCCTTAATTCAAAACAAATGTCAAGAGGTTGAAATGTTTCCAGGAATTTGCTGATATCGCGCCATCACAGGCTTTGCTATTATCATCGGTCACTGGGATGCGCTTCAGAATGCTCAAGTTCGACTCCATACTTGCCGATAGCCAACCACAGACTCTCATTCATGTTAAAGGTGCTACTGACTACACCTGTAAGATAAGTAAGATGGGGAAAGCATGAGCACCATTTTGATTGTTCTCGCTGCTATGCTGGCCGCCGCGCTGGTTGCAGGGTGGGCGTACAGGCGTCGCGTACAGCGTCGATATCGACTGCCCTTTTTAAACGCTTTTGCGGGTGCGACGACACGTAAGCTCGCGCCTGAAGAACGCAGCGCCATTGAACACTACCTCGATAACCTGAACCGCGCCCAGCAGTCGCCTGGACCAACGGGTGCCAGTACGGCGCCGGTCTCCCTCAATCTTAACGCACAAAGCGACACCGTGCTCTGCGTGACGCGCTCGATCACCCGTTACGGCATTACGACTGACGACCCTAACAAATGGCGTTATTACCTGGATTCTGTCGAGGTCCATCTGCCGCCATTCTGGGAACAGTACATTAATGATGAAAACAGCGTAGAGCTGATTCATACCGACTCCCTGCCGCTGGTTATCTCGCTAAACGGCCATCACCTCAATGAGTACGTGCATGAAGCACCGCGCTTCGCGCTGGAACGCACGAGTTCAACGCAGGCCAGCATTCGCGGTGAAGAGACAGAGCAGATTGAACTGCTGAACATTCGTCAGGAGACGCATGAAGAGTACGCCCTAAGCCGTCCGGACGGTATTCGTGAAGCGGTGCTGATTGTTGCGGCATTTCTGCTCTTTTTCTTCTGTCTGCTCACGCCAGATGTTTTCGTTCCCTGGCTTGCGGGCGGCGCAGTTTTGCTCCTGTCCGCCGGACTGTGGGGTCTGTTTGCCCCTCCGACGAAAACATCGCTGCGTGAAATCCACTGCCTGCGTGGCACGCCAAAGCGCTGGGGTCTCTTCGGCGAGAACGATCAGGAACACCTCAATAATATCTCGCTCGGTATTATCGACCTTATCTATCCGCGCCACTGGCAGCCGTGGATCGCCCAGGATTTAGGGCATAAAACCGACATCGATATCTACCTTGACCGCCACGTTGTGCGTCAGGGGCGCTTCCTGTCTCTGCATGATGAAGTGAAAAACTTCCCGCTTCAGCACTGGCTTCGCAGCACGGTCATTGCTGGCGGCGCAGCGCTGGTCTTTACGATGCTGCTACTTTTCGTGCCGCTGGATATGCCCATTAAGTTCACCCTGTCATGGATTAAAGGGGCGCAGACGGTAGAAGCCACCAGCGTGAAGCAGCTGGAAGACGCCGGCATACGCGTGGGTGATACGCTGCGTCTGCAAGGGACCGGAATGTGTAACATCCATGCGCCTGGCGCATGGAACACACGTCAGAATTCGCCGTTTATGCCGTTTGATTGTTCGCAAATTATCTGGAACGATGCGCCTCCGCTGCCGCTGCCTGAATCCGATGTCGTGAATAAAGCCACGGCGCTCACCGAGACGGTCAACCGCCAGCTGCATCCGAAACCGGATGACGATTCCCGCGTTAGCCCTGCCCTGCGTTCGGCAATTCAGAAATCGGGCATGGTACTGCTGGATGACTTTGGTGAAATCGTCCTGAAAACAGAGGATCTCTGTTCTGCTCAGGACGAGTGCGTGCGGCTTAAAAACGCACTGGTGAATCTCGGGAACAGCAAGGACTGGGATGCACTGGTGAAACGCGCGGAAGCAGGACGCCTGGATGGTGTCAACGTGCTGCTGCGTCCCGTTAGCGCCGAATCTCTGGATAACCTCGTCGCCACCTCCACCGCGCCGTTTGTGATGCGCGAAACCACCCGAGCAGCCCAGGCCTTAAACAGCCCGGCACCGGGCGGCTTTGTGATTGTCAGCGATGAAGGGAGCGATCTGGTTGATCAGCCGTATCCACAAGTTGCGTTATATGACTACCCGGCTCAGGAGCAGTGGGGAGAGTTCCAGCGCCTTGCTCAGATGCTGATGCAAACGCCGTTCAGCGCGGAAGGGATCGTCACACGTATCTTCACCGACGCCAATGGCACGCGCCATGTCGACCTGCACCGGATGCCGGATAGCGCAGGATTGTGGCGTTATATCGGTACATCTCTGCTGATGATAGCAATGCTGGCATGCATTTTCTGGAACGGCTTTATGGCCTTGCGCCGCTATCAGCGTTCGCGCACCCGGCTTGCTGAGATTCAGCAGTATTACGAAAACTGCCTCAATCCTAAACTCATCTCCTCTTCTGAGAGCCTGATCGGATAACGTCACTGCGCGGCAAGTTGTGCTACCCTGTCGCGCACGTTTCTTCTGGCTGGAGTTCCCCTAAATGCATCTTGATATTGCCTGGCAGGAGGTCGATACCGTCCTGCTGGATATGGACGGTACGCTGCTCGATCTCGCCTTTGATAACTTTTTCTGGCAACAACTGGTGCCCGAAACATACGGTAAACAGCAGGGTATCTCTCCGGCAGAAGCGCAGGAATTCATTCGTTCGCAATATAGCGCCGTGCAGCATACGCTAAACTGGTACTGTCTGGACTACTGGAGCGAGCGCCTCGGTTTGGATATTTGTGCCATGACCACCGCCCAAGGGCCACGCGCCGTGCTGCGCGACGATACGGTGCCGTTCCTGGATGCCCTGAAAGCCAGCGGCAAGCGCCGCATTTTGCTGACTAACGCGCATCCCCATAATCTGGCCGTGAAGCTGGAACATACGGGTCTGGCGTCACACCTTGATTTATTACTTTCCACCCACACATTTGGTTATCCGAAAGAGGATCAGCGGTTGTGGCATGCGGTGAAGGAAGAGACGGGTTTGCAGCCGGAACGTACGCTGTTTATTGACGACAGCGAGCCGATTCTGGATGCCGCCGCGACGTTTGGCATTCGCTATTGTCTGGGCGTGACCAATCCTGATTCCGGACTGGCTGAAAAAAGCTACCTGCGGCATCCGGGGCTGAACGACTATCGCCGGATGATCCCCTCACTCACCGTGAAGGAGACGCCATGAAAGAAAAACCCTCTGATGGGGTAAGACTGGATAAATGGCTATGGGCGGCCCGGTTTTATAAAACGCGCGCCCTTGCCCGCGAAATGGTTGATGGTGGCAAAGTGCATTACAACGGTCAGCGCAGCAAGCCGAGCAAGATGGTTGAGCTGAATGCCACCTTAACGCTGCGCCAGGGTAATGATGAAAAAACGGTAGTGATTAAAGCCATTACCGAACAGCGACGTCCCGCAACCGAAGCCACACAGCTTTATGAAGAGACAGCTGAAAGCATTGAAAAGCGTGAGAAAACCGCGCTGGCGCGCAAAATGAACGCGCTGACGATGCCTCACCCGGACCGGCGACCGGATAAAAAAGAGCGCCGCGATCTGATGAAATTTAAACACGGTGAGACCGAGTAACCCTCACCTGCACGAGAGATGAAAATGGCCCAACACGACCAATTACACCGCTATCTGTTTGAACAATTCGCCGTGCGCGGCGAGCTGGTCACCGTATCCGAAACCTGGAAACAGATTCTGGAAAACCACAACTACCCGCTGCCGGTGAAAACCCTGTTGGGCGAACTGCTGGTTGCCACCAGCCTGCTGACCGCCACGCTGAAATTCGCTGGCGATATCACCGTGCAGCTGCAGGGTGACGGCCCGATGACGCTGGCGGTGATCAACGGCAATAACCAGCAGCAGATGCGCGGCGTCGCGCGCGTTCAGGGTGAAGTCCCTGAAAATGCGGATCTGAAAACGCTGGTCGGCAACGGCTATCTGGTGATCACCATCTCCCCGGAGGAAGGCGAGCGCTATCAGGGCGTGGTCGGGCTGGAAGGCGATACCCTGGCAGCCTGCCTGGAAGACTACTTCATGCGTTCTGAACAGCTGCCAACCCGTCTGTTCATCCGCACCGGTGAAGTGGACGGTCAGCCTGCTGCTGGCGGTATGCTGCTGCAGGTTCTGCCTGCGCAGGATGCCCAGACCAACGACTTTGAGCACCTGGCGACGCTGACCGAAACCGTCAAAGCAGAAGAGCTCTTCAACCTGTCGGCGACCGACGTGCTGTGGCGTCTGTACCACGAAGAAGAAGTGACGGTATACGACCCGCAGGCGGTGGAGTTTAAGTGCACCTGCTCCCGCGAGCGCTGCGCGGGCGCCCTGAAAACGCTGCCTGACGAAGAGATCGACAGCATCATGGCGGAAGACGGTGAAATCGACATGCACTGTGACTACTGCGGTACGCACTACGTGTTCAATTCGATGGATATCGCCGAGATCCGCAACAACGCCTCCCCGGCGGATCCGCAGGTTCACTAAACCTCTTTCCCCTCACCCTGCCCTCTCCCCAAAGGGGAGAGGGTGTTTTAGTTCCCTCTCCCCTTTGGGGAGAGGGTTAGGGTGAGGGGTAAATATCCCCCCCAAGCTGAATCGTTTTCCCTATGTAACTCTTACGTAATTTTCTTACGTGTATGCGATTACATTCACATTCCTTCGGTTAAATTCACCAGCCCTTAACCTTTTAGGAACATTTTCCACAACCAAAAAGCGATTCCTGCGATAATCCGCCTGCGCTGTGACTGGAGTCGCAGCGTTTTCCGTTAGTAAGGGTTTTGTCCAGATACGTAAATCTATGAGCCCCGTCGCGGTTAACAACCTCAGAAAAACCCTACAATTTCAGGCAGTACATATTGGCTAAGGAGCAGTGATATGCGTGTTACTGGTTTAACCCCGCAAGATCTCAAGGCTTATGGTATTCACGACGTCCAGGAAATCGTCTACAACCCCGATTACGATACGCTGTATCAGGAAGAGCTCAATCCAGCACTGGAAGGATACGAGCGAGGTGTGTTGACAAACCTTGGTGCTATCGCCGTCGATACCGGTATTTTTACCGGTCGTTCGCCGAAAGATAAGTATATCGTCCGAGACGAAACCACCCGCGATACGCTGTGGTGGGCTGATAAGGGCAAAGGGAAGAACGACAACAAACCGCTCTCCCCGGAGACCTGGCAGCATCTGAAAGGGCTCGTCACTCACCAACTCTCCGGCAAGCGCCTGTTCATTATCGATGCTTTCTGCGGCGCTAACGCCGACACCCGACTTTCCGTGCGTTTCATTACCGAAGTGGCCTGGCAGGCGCATTTCGTGAAAAACATGTTTATTCGTCCAACCGACGAAGAGCTGCAGGACTTCACCCCGGATTTCATCGTGATGAACGGTGCGAAATGCACGAATCCACAGTGGAAAGAGCAGGGTCTGAACTCCGAAAACTTTGTTGCCTTCAACCTGACCGAGCGTATCCAGCTGATTGGCGGTACCTGGTACGGCGGCGAAATGAAGAAAGGGATGTTCTCGGTCATGAACTACCTGCTGCCGCTGCGCGGTATCGCCTCCATGCACTGCTCGGCGAACGTCGGCGAGAAAGGCGACGTGGCGGTCTTCTTCGGCCTGTCCGGCACCGGGAAAACAACCCTCTCTACCGACCCGAAACGCCGCCTGATTGGCGATGACGAACACGGGTGGGATGACGACGGCGTATTCAACTTTGAAGGCGGCTGCTACGCGAAGACCATTCGCCTGTCTGAAGAGGCCGAGCCGGATATCTTCCACGCGATCCGTCGCGATGCGCTGCTGGAAAACGTCACCGTGCGCGCTGACGGCTCCATCGACTTCGACGATGCGTCGAAAACGGAAAACACCCGCGTCTCTTACCCGATCTACCACATCGACAATATCGTGAAGCCGGTGTCAAAAGCGGGTCATGCCACGAAGGTGATTTTCCTGACGGCGGATGCGTTCGGCGTGCTGCCTCCGGTTTCCCGCCTGACAGCCAGCCAGACGCAGTACCACTTCCTTTCCGGTTTCACTGCCAAGCTGGCGGGCACAGAGCGCGGCGTGACGGAGCCAACCCCAACCTTCTCCGCCTGCTTCGGCGCAGCCTTCCTGTCGCTGCACCCGACGCAGTATGCTGAAGTGCTGGTGAAACGCATGCAGGCATCCGGCGCGCAGGCTTACCTGGTGAACACCGGCTGGAACGGCACCGGCAAGCGTATTTCCATCAAAGATACCCGCGCGATTATCGACGCCATTCTGGATGGTTCTCTGGACGACGCCGAAACCTTCACGCTGCCGATGTTTGACCTGGCGATCCCAACGTCGCTGCCGGGTGTGGATACGCATATCCTCGACCCGCGCAATACGTACGGTTCGCCGGAGCAGTGGCGCGAGAAGGCGGAATCGCTGGCGAAGCTGTTTATCGAGAACTTCGAGAAGTATACCGATACCCCTGCAGGCGAAGCGCTGGTGAGCGCGGGACCAAGGTAAAAGCAAAAAGGCAACGAAAGTTGCCTTTTTTAATGTTTTCTCCCTCTCCCCGTGGGAGAGGGCCGGGGTGAGGGCACCAAACCGCACAGTCTGCGTATTGTCGGGTGACGGCTTCGCCTTACCCGACCTACAAAAAGGGTGGCTCGTGCCACCCTTTTTTAACTCTCTTTCACCTGCCCCCGCGTCACCGGAACCGGCAGCCAGGCGCGAATGCTCAGCCCACCCCGTTCGCTGGTGCCAATCTCCAGCAGTCCGTTATGGTTATCGATAATACGCTGCACAATCGCCAGGCCTAAACCGGTTCCGCTGGTGCTGCGCGCGCTGTCGCCGCGCACAAACGGCTGGAACAGATGCTTACGCTGCTCGGGCTTGATGCCCGGCCCGTCGTCTTCCACCTGGAACCAGGCGCGGTTGAGTTCAGACCCGCTGCTGACTTTAATCCAGCCATTGCCGTAGCGAGCCGCGTTGACCACCATGTTCGCCACTGCACGTTTGATGGAGAGCGGATGCATGCGCACCTGGATCTCCCCCGCCTGCAGGTCGGTATCAATCTCACGCTCGTAGCCGCTTTCCGCCGCCACCACCTCGCCCAGCACCGCGTTCAGGTCAGCCATTTCCATCGGCATCTCCTGTCCGGTGCGCAGGTAGTCGATGAACTGCTCGATGATGGCGTTACACTCTTCGATGTCCTTGTTGATGGACTCGGCAAGGTAACCGTCCTCTTCCCCCATCATCTCCGTCGCCAGACGGATACGCGTTAGCGGCGTGCGCAGGTCATGGCTGACGCCCGCCATCAGCAGCGTACGGTCATCCGCCAGCTGCTTCACGCCTGCCGCCATATGGTTAAACGCACGCGTCACCGAGCGGACCTCCGAGGCGCCATACTCGCGCAGTGGAGGAGGAATAATCCCTTTACCGACCTGCAGCGCAGCGTGCTCCAGGTCGACCAGCGGTCGGTTCTGTATACGGATAAACAGCCACGCGCCGCCTATCGCCAGCAGCATAATCGCCAGGGTGTAGCGGAACAGCGGCGAGAAGTCGCCCTGATGGATTTCGGTCAGCGGGACGCGCACCCAGATATTGGGTGAGAGCCAGGTTTTCAGCCAGACGACGGGCGAGCTCTTGTTGACCTCAACGCGCACTTCCGTCGGGCCGCCCAGCTGCTGCGCCATCTGCTGGCTGAGGAATTCATAGTGCTGCGCCCAGCGCAGGCCCGCGTCTTCCGCCGCTTCATTCGAGTAGAGCGAAATGCCCAGTTCGCGGTAGATTTCACGGCGAAACGCCGGGGGAACGACGAGCTGCGTGCCGTCCTCCAGCTGCAGCTTATCGGTCATCAGCATACGGACTTCGTAGGCAAGGACCTTATTAAACTGCTGGAGGCTCGGCAGGATCGCAAAGTTCAGCACCACCAGATAGGTCGTCACCAGGCTGACGAACAGCAGAGTGACGATCAATAACAGGGTGCGGGCAAACGAGCTTCGCGGCGAGAAGCGCATTCGCCTCATGCTTTAGAGCCGTCCGGGACAAACACGTAGCCCAGACCCCACACGGTCTGAATATAACGAGGGTGCGCCGGATCTTCTTCCACCATGCGGCGCAGGCGGGAGATCTGCACGTCGATGGAGCGTTCCATTGCGGAGTATTCGCGACCGCGCGCCAGGTTCATCAGCTTGTCACGGGAAAGCGGCTCGCGCGGGTGGCTGACCAGCGCTTTCAGTACCGCAAACTCGCCGCTGGTGAGCGGCATTGGCTCGTCTTCACGGAACATCTCACGGGTGCCGAGGTTCAGCTTGAACTTACCGAAGGCAATCACCGCTTCTTCCTGGGAAGGAGCGCCCGGCAGTTCGTTCGCCTGACGGCGCAGCACGGCGCGAATACGCGCCAGCAGCTCGCGCGGGTTAAACGGTTTTGGAATGTAGTCGTCTGCGCCAATTTCGAGGCCCACGATACGGTCAACCTCTTCGCCCTTCGCCGTCACCATGATGATCGGCATCGGGTTGCTCTGGCTGCGCAGACGGCGGCAGATGGAGAGCCCGTCTTCGCCAGGCAGCATCAGGTCAAGGACCATCAGATGGAAAGATTCACGGGTCAACAGACGGTCCATCTGCTCAGCGTTCGCGACGCTACGAACCTGGAAGCCCTGCTCGGTCAGATAACGCTCAAGCAGCGCGCGCAGGCGCATGTCGTCATCCACGACCAGAATTTTGTAGTTTTCTTGCATTGTGTGTACTCCCAAAGGTTCGGATAGTCTTTGTAACAGCGTATTCTAAAAAAGTGCACGTATTCGACCAGCTAATTCTGGTATAAATTCTAGTCGAAATTGTTACAAAGCATATTTAACAGCAGCTTATCTGCTCATTTCATCACATAAATCATTATTAATCCTGTCTGTTACACTGTGTGGTACGTATTGTGCGCAAGACAGCAAACCGGCAGCAAAGGCTTCACCATGAAAACGCCCCTGATCACCCGCGAAGGGTACGAGAAACTCAAAAAAGAGATGGATTACCTGTGGCGCGAAGAGCGTCCTGAGGTGACCAAAAAGGTGACCTGGGCGGCAAGCCTGGGGGATCGCAGCGAAAATGCGGATTATCAGTACAACAAAAAGCGACTGCGTGAGATCGACCGCCGGGTTCGCTACCTGACGAAGTGCCTTGAGAATCTGAAAATTGTTGATTACTCCCCGCAGCAGGAGGGCAAAGTGTTCTTCGGCGCGTGGGTGGAGATTGAAAACGACGACGGCAACACCCTGCGTTTTCGCATCGTTGGCTACGATGAAATTTTTGGTCGTAAGGATTACATCTCCATCGACTCGCCGATGGCGCGCGCGCTGCTGAAAAAGGAAGTGGGTGATTTGGCCGTCGTTCAAACCCCTTCTGGCGAAGCCAGCTGGTACGTGAACGAAATCGAGTACGTTAAATAGTCCGAGAGCGCCCTCCACGGCTGGCATTTTGCCGTGTCAGCCCGTATAACTATCCCCTGATTTTTGACCCACAAGATGATAAAGCCATGATGAAAGATTCGCTCTGCCGCATTATTGCGGGTGATATTCAGGCCAGAGCCGAACAGGTAGAAGCTGCCGTTCGCCTGCTTGATGAAGGGAACACCGTGCCGTTTATTGCACGCTATCGTAAGGAAGTCACCGGCGGTCTGGATGACACGCAGCTGCGTAACCTGGAAACCCGTCTCGGTTATCTGCGCGAGCTGGAAGAACGTCGTCAGGCGATCCTCAAATCCATTGGCGAACAGGGCAAGCTGACCAACGAGCTGGAAAACGCCATCAACGGCACCCTGAGCAAAACCGAACTCGAAGATCTCTATCTGCCGTATAAACCGAAGCGCCGCACGCGCGGGCAGATTGCGATTGAAGCGGGCCTTGAGCCGCTGGCCGACCTGCTGTGGAACGAGCCGTCCCACGATCCGGATACCGAAGCGGCGAAATTCATCGACGCCGACAAAGGCGTGGCGGACACCAAAGCCGCCCTCGACGGCGCGCGCTATATTCTGATGGAGCGCTTCGCCGAAGACGCCGCCCTGCTCGCTAAAGTGCGTGATTACCTGTGGAAGAATGCCCACATCGTCTCTACCGTCGTCACGGGTAAAGAGGAAGAAGGCGCGAAATTCCGCGACTACTTCGATCACCACGAACCGATCTCTACCGCCCCTTCCCACCGCGCGCTGGCGATGTTCCGCGGCCGTAACGAAGGCGTGCTGCAGCTCTCCCTGAACGCCGACCCGCAGTTTGACGAGCCGCCGAAAGAGAGCCACTGCGAGCAGATCATCATCGACCATCTTGGCCTACGCCTGAACAACGCCCCGGCGGACAGCTGGCGCAAAGGCGTGGTGAGCTGGACCTGGCGTATCAAGGTGCTGATGCACCTCGAAACCGAGCTGATGGGCACCGTGCGCGAGCGCGCCGAAGATGAAGCGATTAACGTCTTCGCCCGTAACCTGCACGACCTGCTGATGGCCGCCCCTGCTGGCCTGCGCGCGACCATGGGTCTCGATCCGGGTCTGCGCACCGGTGTAAAAGTCGCTGTGGTTGACGGCACCGGCAAGCTGGTGGCCACCGATACCATTTATCCGCACACCGGTCAGGCAGCGAAAGCGGCCGTGGTGGTGGCGGCGCTGTGCGAAAAATACAACGTCGAGCTGGTCGCCATCGGCAACGGTACGGCCTCACGTGAGACCGAGCGGTTCTACCTCGACGTGCAGAAGCAGTTCCCGAAAGTGACGGCGCAGAAAGTGATCGTCAGCGAAGCGGGGGCATCCGTCTATTCCGCATCCGAGCTGGCGGCACAGGAGTTCCCGGACCTGGACGTTTCCCTGCGCGGTGCGGTCTCTATCGCTCGCCGCCTGCAGGACCCGCTGGCGGAACTCGTGAAGATCGACCCGAAATCCATCGGCGTGGGCCAGTATCAGCACGACGTGAGCCAGACGCAGCTGGCGCGCAAGCTGGATGCTGTCGTGGAAGACTGCGTAAACGCCGTCGGCGTTGACCTGAACACCGCATCCGTTCCTCTGCTGACCCGCGTGGCGGGCTTAACCCGCATGATGGCGCAGAACATCGTCGCCTGGCGTGATGAGAACGGCCAGTTCCAGAACCGTCAGCAGCTGCTGAAGGTGAGCCGTCTGGGGCCGAAAGCCTTTGAGCAGTGCGCGGGCTTCCTGCGTATCAACCACGGCGATAACCCGCTTGATGCCTCTACCGTTCACCCGGAAGCCTACCCTGTGGTGGAGCGCATTCTGGCCGCGACCCAGCAGGCGCTGAAAGACCTGATGGGCGACAGCAGCGCGCTGCGTAACCTGAAAGCATCGGATTTCACCGACGAGCAGTTTGGCGTGCCGACGGTTAGCGACATCATCAAAGAGCTGGAAAAACCGGGCCGCGATCCGCGTCCTGAGTTCAAAACGGCGACCTTTGCTGACGGTATCGAGACCATGAACGACCTGCTGCCCGGCATGGTGCTGGAAGGTGCGGTCACCAACGTCACCAACTTTGGCGCGTTTGTGGATATCGGCGTGCATCAGGACGGTCTGGTCCACATTTCTTCCCTCGCCGACAAGTTCGTTGAAGACCCGCACACCGTGGTCAAAGCGGGCGACATCGTGAAGGTGAAAGTGCTGGAAGTGGATCTGCAGCGCAAGCGTATCGCCCTGACCATGCGTCTGGACGAGCAGCCGGGCGAAACCAACGCGCGCCGCGGCGGCAACGGCGGTGGCCGCGAGCAGCAGCGTCCGGCCGCGAAAGCAGCAAAACCGCGCGGACGTGACGCGCAGCCTGCGGGCAACAGCGCGATGATGGATGCGCTGGCAGCGGCGATGGGTAAGAAACGCTAAGGTAACAAAAATTCCCCTCACCCTAACCCTCTCCCCAAAGGGGAGAGGGGATCGCACGGTGCGGTCTTTTCTCCCTCTCCCCTTTGGGGAGAGGGCCGGGGTGAGGGGAATAAAATCATATCGAAATATATGAAACCGATTGCACATCCATATTTAAACCACTATTTATCACTCCATTAACAAATAAGCTTTTTATTCCTTCCCGGGTAATTCTGCAAATATTGAGCAAGGTCAATCAGACCGCAAATTAATACGATTAACAACATTCCGTCACAGTTTTAATATTGCTGATAAAAACTATTCTCATTATCATCATTGTGTAGATTATTTAACCTCTCGTGGAATCAGGCGCTATGCAATTCACTCCAGACAGTGCATGGAAAATTACCGGTTTTACTCGTGAAATTAGCCCCGCCTATCGGCAAAAGCTCTTGTCACTCGGCATGCTACCCGGCTCGTCATTCCAGGTAGTACGCGTGGCCCCGCTGGGCGACCCTGTTCATATCGAAACCCGACGCGTCAATCTGGTACTGCGTAAGAAAGACCTCGCCTTAATTGAAGTCGAAGCGTTATCTCAATAACAAGCCAGCGGTTCAGTGAGTCTATTACAATGAAAAAATTAACTATTGGCTTAATTGGCAATCCTAATTCCGGCAAGACAACCTTATTTAATCAGTTAACCGGTGCGCGCCAGCGCGTGGGGAACTGGGCAGGCGTGACGGTTGAACGCAAAGAAGGCCAGTTTACGACGACAGACAATCAGGTCACGCTGGTTGACCTGCCTGGCACCTATTCGCTCACCACGATTTCATCCCAGACCTCGCTCGATGAGCAGATCGCCTGCCACTATATTCTGAGCGGCGATGCGGATCTGCTCATCAACGTGGTGGATGCGTCCAACCTTGAGCGCAATCTCTATCTGACGCTGCAGCTGCTTGAGCTGGGGATCCCCTGCATCGTGGCGCTCAACATGCTTGATATCGCAGAGAAGCAGAAATTGCGCATCGACGTCGATGCTCTCTCCGCCCGCCTGGGCTGCCCGGTGGTTCCGCTGGTCTCTACCCGCGCGCGCGGCATTGACGCCCTGAAGCTGGCCGTTGACCGCCACGCAGGCAACGCCGACGTTGAACTGGTGCACTACGCGCAGCCGCTGCTTCGCGAAGCCAGCAAGCTGGCGCAGGAGATGGACACCGCCATGCCTGCCAGACAGCGCCAGTGGCTCGGCCTGCAGATGCTGGAAGGCGATATCTACAGCCGCGCCTATGCCGGTGACGCAGCAGATAAACTCGACGTAGCGCTGGCACGCCTGAGCGACGAGCTGGATGACCCGGCACTGCACATCGCGGACGCGCGCTATCAGGCCATCGCCGCGATTTGCGACGTGGTCAGCAACGCCCTGACGGCGGAACCCAGCCGCTTTACCGCCGCCGTAGATAAGATTGTGCTCAACCGCTTCCTCGGTTTGCCCATCTTTCTGCTGGTGATGTACCTGATGTTCCTGCTTGCCATTAACATCGGCGGCGCGCTCCAGCCTGTCTTTGATGCCGGTTCCGTGGCGATATTCGTGCACGGTATCCAGTGGCTGGGCTACACCCTCCACTTCCCGGAATGGCTGACCATCTTCCTCGCCCAGGGGATTGGCGGCGGTATCAACACCGTGCTGCCGCTGGTGCCGCAAATCGGCATGATGTACCTGTTCCTCTCCTTCCTCGAAGACTCCGGCTATATGGCTCGCGCGGCGTTCGTGATGGATCGCCTGATGCAGGCGCTGGGGCTGCCGGGTAAATCCTTCGTGCCGCTGATCGTTGGCTTCGGCTGCAACGTGCCGTCGGTAATGGGTGCACGTACGCTCGATGCACCGCGAGAACGTCTGATGACCATCATGATGGCGCCGTTTATGTCCTGCGGCGCACGTCTGGCCATCTTTGCGGTCTTTGCCGCCGCTTTCTTTGGCCAGCAGGGCGCGCTGGCGGTCTTCTCGCTGTACGTGCTCGGCATCGTCATGGCGATCCTGACCGGTCTGATGCTGAAGCACACCATTATGCGCGGTGAAGCGTCACCGTTCGTGATGGAGCTGCCGGTTTACCACGTACCGCATCTGAAGAGCCTGGCGATCCAGACCTGGCAGCGTCTGAAAGGCTTCGTGCTGCGCGCCGGTAAGGTGATTGTCATCGTCAGCATCTTCCTGAGCGCGCTGAACAGCTTCACGTTGAGCGGCCAGGCGGCAGATAACATCAACGACTCTGCCCTCGCCTCCGTCAGCCGCGTCATCACGCCGGTCTTCAAACCGATTGGCGTGCAGGAGGATAACTGGCAGGCGACCGTTGGCCTGTTCACCGGCGCAATGGCGAAAGAGGTGGTTGTCGGGACGCTGAACACGCTCTACACCGCAGAGAACATTCAGGAACAAGAGTTCAATCCGGCAGAGTTTCACCTCGGCGACGAACTGCTGGGTGCCGTTGAGGAAACCTGGCAGAGCCTGAAAGACACCTTCAGCCTGAGCGTGCTGGCGAACCCGATTGAGGCCAGCAAAGGCGACGGCGAAATGGCGACCGGCGCCATGGGCGTGATGAGCGAGAAATTCGGCAGTGCGTCAGCGGCCTACAGCTACCTCATCTTCGTGTTGCTGTACATTCCGTGCATCTCGGTGATGGGGGCGATTGCCCGCGAGTCCAGCCGCGGCTGGATGGGCTTCTCCATTCTGTGGGGGTTGAATATCGCTTACTCCCTGGCGACGGTGTTCTATCAGACCGTTAACTTCAGCCAGCACCCGCGTTACAGCCTGGTCTGCATCCTGGCGGTGATCCTGTTTAACGTGATGGTAATTGGTCTGCTGCGCCGGGCGCGGAGCCGCGTTGATATCAACCTGCTGGCGACGCGTAAAACGCCGACCTCCTGCTGCAACAGCCCGACCGGCGACTGTCACTGAGGGGCAAACCGATGGCATCGTTGATTCAGGTTCGTGATTTACTGGCGTTACAGGGGCGCATGGAGGCAACGCAGCTGAGCCTCAGCCTGCATACGCCCCAGCCGATGATCGATGCCATGCTGGAAAGACTCGAAGCGATGGGAAAAGCCGTGCGCATTCAGGAAGAGCCGGACGGTTGTTTGTCCGGCAGCTGTAAACGTTGCCCGGAAGGGAAGGCCTGCCTCAGGGAGTGGTGGGCACTGCGCGAATAAAGCCGGACAGCGCCGAACAAAATTCGCCAGGGTGCGAGATAAACGGCGCGTGTGCCGCTTTAGCGACCACCAGCGATTGGCTATCCGGCCACAGGTCATCCAGCAGCGGAACCACCTTGCGCGGCACCAGCCCGTCCAGATAACCATAAATACGCAGATGCGGGACCGCCAGCGACGCCAGCGGTTCACGCAGATCGACCGTTTTCAGGATCTCAAGCCCCCCGTTAAGCACCTCAACGTCAGGCATCGGCAGCGAGAGCACGGTCTGTTTCAGCGTGCGCGCGTCCTGACGCGCGGTTTCTGTTCCCATCGTCTGCAGCGCGAGAAAACGCTCCACCGTCCGCTGGAAGTCTTCGCTTAGCTGCTGCTGGAAGCCGGCCAGTACTTCAGGCTTGATCCCCGGCCACGCGTCCTGCGCGCTAAAGCACGGTGACGAGGCCACGGTAACCAGCGCGCTCACGCGATTGGGGTTTTCCAGCGCGATTTTGCTTGCCACCAGCCCACCCAGGCTCCAGCCCAGCCAGACGGCGTTTTGCGGCGCGGCATCCAAAACCTGCTGCGCCATCTCTTCAAGCGACATCGCGCCAAAGCCGCGGCTGCGGCCATAGCCCGGCAAATCCACCAGATGCAGCGTAAATTGCGAGGCGAGTTCCTCACTTACGCAACGCCACACTTCCGCATTCAGTCCCCATCCGTGCAGCAGCACAAGATGACAATTTCCCGTCCCGACGGTCTGCCACCACAGCGTCTTCATCAGCTATCGTTCTCTTTTTTTACATGGAGGTTGCCTATGCTAACAGTGCCCGGCTTGTGCTGGCTATGCCGAATGCCGCTTGCGCTCAGCGCCTGGGGGATATGTTCCGTCTGTACTCGTGCGCTGGAAGGACGCATCGCCGGATGTCCGCAGTGTGGGTTACCGGCGGTCAGCCTGGCGATCCCCTGCGGTCGCTGCCTGAAAAAAGCGCCGCCGTGGCAAGCGCTTGTGGCGGTGGATAATTATGTTCCGCCGCTCAGTTCGCTTATCCACGCGCTGAAGTTTTCCCACCAAAGCGTACTGGCGACGCCCCTTGCCCGCCTGCTGCTTCTCGCCGTGTTGCAGGCACGACGAACGCGCGCGCTACCGCGGGTCGACATGCTGATGAATGTCCCCCTGCACCACCGTCGCCACTGGCGGCGCGGCTATAACCAAAGCGACCTGCTCTGTCGTCCGCTCGCCCGCTGGCTCGGATGCCGTTACGCTGCCTCAGCGCTCAGGCGCGTGCAGGCAACCGCAATACAGCACCAGCTCAGCGCGCGGCTTCGCAAAAGAAACCTGAAAAATGCCTTCCGCCTTGAATTGCCGGTTCACGGCCTCCATATCGCGCTTGTGGATGATGTCGTCACCACGGGCAGTACCGTTGCTGAACTTTCCCGACTGCTTTTGCAAAGCGGCGCCGCGTCGGTTCAGGTATGGTGTCTGTGCCGTACCTTGTAGCCCTTCTTCAATGGGCGTATGATTATACCCAGGTAATTTAGTCAACTATTAGGCCAAAGCTATGATCCGTATTTCCGATTCTGCACAAGCGCACTTTGCCAAACTGCTGGCAAATCAGGAAGAAGGGACGCAGATCCGCGTGTTTGTGATCAATCCAGGCACTCCGAATGCAGAATGTGGTGTTTCTTATTGTCCTCCGGACGCTGTGGAAGCCACCGACACTGCCCTTAAATTTGAACAGCTCACCGCTTACGTCGATGAACTGAGCGCGCCGTATCTTGACGATGCGGAAATTGACTTTGTCACAGACCAGCTGGGTTCGCAGCTGACCCTGAAAGCGCCGAACGCGAAAATGCGTAAAGTGTCTGATGATGCCCCGCTGATGGAGCGCGTTGAGTATCTGCTGCAATCGCAGATCAACCCACAGCTGGCAGGACACGGCGGCCGTGTAACCCTGATGGAAATCACGGAAGACGGTCTGGCGATCCTGCAGTTCGGCGGCGGCTGTAACGGCTGTTCTATGGTCGACGTGACCCTGAAGGAAGGGATCGAGAAGCAGCTGCTGAACGAATTCCCGGAACTGAAAGGCGTGCGCGATCTGACTGAGCACCAGCGCGGCGAGCACTCTTACTACTAATTCAGTACCCGTCTGACTTGCCCGGTGGCGCTTCGCTTACCGGGCCTACCTTCCCTTGCCCCCCTCTATATGTTGACCTGCATCTCATAATTTAAATTTTACCAGCCTGGGTGATTCTCAATCACATCATGTTACCCGTATCATTCTCGTGGGCACTCAGCACCCTTATAACAGCCGACTAAACTTAATGGTTTCGCAGGTATCAGTATGAGTGCCGTTAACGCTCTGTTCCCAGTTGGGACAATCGGAATTTGTCGTTGAAACAATGACGTTACCCATAACAATTCAAAGGCCAGGTAAATCATGCCATTAGTCATCGTCGCTATCGGTGTTGTGTTATTACTGCTCTTGATGATCCGTTTCAAAATGAACGGATTTATCGCTTTGGTTCTGGTGGCACTTGCAGTCGGTCTGATGCAAGGGATGCCGCTGGTGAAAGTCATCAGCTCGATTAAAGCCGGTGTCGGCGGCACGCTCGGTAGCCTGGCGTTGATCATGGGCTTCGGCGCCATGCTCGGCAAAATGCTGGCGGACTGCGGTGGCGCGCAGCGTATCGCCACCACGCTGATCGCCAAATTTGGTAAGAAGAACATTCAGTGGGCGGTGGTGTTAACCGGCTTTACCGTCGGTTTCGCGCTGTTCTATGAAGTGGGCTTCGTGCTGATGCTGCCGCTGGTGTTCACCATCGCGGCTGCGGCAAATATCCCGCTGCTGTATGTCGGTGTGCCTATGGCCGCGGCGCTGTCCGTGACCCACGGCTTCCTGCCGCCGCACCCGGGTCCAACCGCTATCGCCACCATCTTCCACGCGGATATGGGTAAAACCCTGCTGTTCGGTACGATTCTGGCAATCCCAACCGTGATTCTGGCAGGCCCGGTTTATGCGCGCTTCCTGAAAGGCATCGATAAGCCGATTCCTGAAGGTCTGTACAGCGCCAAAACCTTTACCGAAGAAGAGATGCCTGGCTTTGGCGTCAGCGTCTGGACTTCTCTGGTGCCGGTCATTCTGATGGCGATGCGTGCCATAGCAGAGATGGTTCTGCCGAAAGGTCACGCGTTCCTGTCCGTTGCGGAGTTCCTGGGCGACCCGGTGATGGCAACGCTGATTGCGGTCCTGATCGCCATGTTCACCTTCGGTCTTAACCGTGGTCGTTCTATGGATCAGATCAACGACACGCTGACCTCTTCCATCAAAATCATTGCCATGATGCTGCTGATCATCGGCGGTGGCGGCGCGTTTAAGCAGGTGCTGGTCGACAGTGGCGTGGATAAATACATTGCTGCCATGATGCATGAAACCAACGTATCGCCGCTCCTGATGGCATGGTCTATTGCCGCGGTGCTGCGTATCGCGCTGGGCTCTGCAACCGTTGCGGCGATTACCGCGGGTGGTATCGTTGCGCCGCTGATTGCCACGACGGGCGCAAGCCCTGAGCTGATGGTTATCGCGGTCGGTTCGGGCAGCGTGATTTTCTCCCACGTGAACGATCCGGGCTTCTGGCTGTTCAAGGAGTACTTCAACCTGACCATCGGTGAAACCATCAAGTCCTGGTCCGCGCTGGAAACCATTATTTCGGTGTGCGGTCTGGTCGGGGTGCTGCTGTTGAATATGGTGGTTTGATGTAAAAAAGCCGGGTAGCGCTGACGCTTACCCGGCCTACATTCTATTCCCTCTCCCTCTGGGAGAGGGTTAGGGTGAGGGTGAAACTACCGCTTATTACCCACCGCTCTTCTGCGCTTGTCCAAATCCTTAATCAACCTGTTCACCCCGTCATCGGCGAACATCGCTTCAAGCGTTGTGGACAGTTTGCGTCGCCAGTTTTTGTATTGATAGCTGGTGCCGGGGATGTTTACCGGCTCCGCCATATCAATCCAGTCTTCCGGTTGCAGACCGAGCAATGCGCTGTTGCTGTCTGCAATATAGCGCTGTAAGCCACGATTAAGCGTTGGCGTCATCGACATCAGCGACGCCTTATGCCCGGCGCGCTTCGGCAGACAGCCATGCTTATGCAGCGCGTCCAGCAGCCCCTGCTTCGCCAGCTCGCGATCCTGATATAGCCCGCGCAGCACCTCTTCATCCGGGTAGAGACCTAACGTTTTGCCGAGCGTCAGGTCGCCGCTTTCCCAATAGCCACGAAGCGTAGGAAGGTCATGCGTCGTCGCGACTGCCATTGACTGTTCAGGGTACGCTTTCGGCGCGCGGAAGGTTTTCTCATGGTCGTTTTCAAAATAGAGCACTTTGTAGGAGTAGACGCCGCTGTCGCGGAGCTTACTGACAATTTCCACCGGCACGGTACCGAGATCTTCACCGATCACCATGCACTGGTGACGCTTGCTTTCCAGCGCCAGGATCGACAGCAGATCGTCAACCGGGTACTGCACGTACGCCCCGTGGTCGGCCGTTTCACCGTACGGGATCCACCACAGGCGCAGCACGGACATCACGTGGTCGATACGCAGCGCCCCGCAGTTCTGCATGTTCGCGCGCAGCAGGTCGATAAACGGCTCGTAGGCGCGCGCCGCCATCACGTGCGGATCCATCGGCGGCAAGCCCCAGTTCTGGCCGAGCGGGCCAAGGATATCCGGCGGCGCGCCGACGGAGGCTTTCAGACAGTAAAGCTCGCGGTCACACCAGGTTTCCGCGCCGCCTTCCGCCACGCCGACGGCCAGGTCACGATACAGGCCAATCGGCATCTTGTAGCCCTGGCTCACCTGCCAGCAGGCGGCAAACTGGCTGTACGCCAGCCACTGCAGCCACAGGTAGAAGTCCACCTCGTCAGCGTATTTTTTGCAGAAGGCTTTCACTTCAGGCGTGTCGACGGTCTGATACGCTTCCGGCCAGACCGGCCAGCCCCAGCGCATTTCGTCCTCTTTCACCTGATACGCGTGCAGCGCATCAAACGCCGCCTGCCAGTACAGGCTCTCGCCCTCCTGGGTGACAAACTGACGGAAGGCCGTCATCTGCTCGTCATCGCGCTTCGCAAAACCTTTCCATGCCAGACGCAGTGCCGCCATTTTCAACGCGGTGACGGTGGCGTAGTCCACCCAGTCGGCGTCACGCGCCTGCTTCAGCGCGTGCTGCGTGGTACTGAGGTTCCACCACGCCTGCGCCTCCTGGCTGTTTTTGAAGTCATCTAACGCGTTAACGTCGATGTAAATCACGTTCAGCCAGCGACGGGACGACGGGCTGTACGGGCTGGCGCTCTCCGGGTTCGCCGGATAAAGCGCGTGGATCGGGTTGAGGCCTATGAACGCGCCGCCGCGCTCGCCCACATCCACCAGCATCTTTTTCAGGTCGCCAAAATCACCGATACCCCAGTTGCTGTCGGAACGCAGGGTGTAGAGCTGCACGCAGGCGCCCCACAGCTTTTTGCCTTCGAGCAGCGCCTGCGGCTCGTAGCAGCGTTTTGGCGCGACGATCACCCGGCAGTGAAAACGCAGGTCATCCTGGGTGAGCGTTAAGGTGTGATAGCCCTCCGGCAGCTTCGCCGGAAGGTTAAGCGTTTTGCCGCCGGTGGCGTGGCCTTTGTGCTGATGCCCCTCTTCGGTGGTGAGCAGCCAGCTAAACTCGCCGCGCCCCTCCACCGCCAGCGGCATCTTTTTGCCTGCGGTGAATACCTTCACGTTCGGCACCGGCGCAGCCGACGCTTTCGCGTCGGCTTTGTGCATGGCGTCCAGCAAACGTCTTTTGGTGTCGGCGCCAATAGACTGCGGTTTGCCGTGCGCATTGATGTAACTGAGGCTGATCCCCGCCGCCTGCGCGGCACTGTCCAGACGTTTACTCTCCATCGCGCTTCCTTAGCGTTTTGCCTGCCAGATACGGGCCTGATAATCACGGATTGAGCGGTCAGAGCTGAACATGCCGCAGCGGGCGGTGTTCAGGATGCACGCGCGGGTCCACGCTTCCTGGTCGCGATACAGCACGTCGACCTGTTTTTGCGCTTCAACGTAGGCCGTGAAGTCAGCCATCACCAGATACGGGTCACCGCCGTGTTTGTCCATGCTGTGCAGCATCTGGTCAAACGCGTGCTTGTCGCCGTCGCTGTATTTGCCGCTTTCCAGCTCCTTCAGCACCGCGTCCAGCACTTTGTCTTTCTTACGCCACTTCACCGGGTCGTAGCCTTTGGCCTTGATGGCTTTCACCTCTTCCACGGTATGGCCGAAGATGAAGATATTCTCTTCACCCACCTTCTCGGCGATTTCGACGTTTGCTCCGTCGAGCGTACCGACGGTCAGCGCGCCGTTCAGCGCCAGCTTCATGTTGCCGGTACCGGACGCTTCTTTCCCTGCGGTAGAGATCTGCTCGGAGATATCCGCCGCCGGGATCAGCATTTCAGCCGCCGAGACGCAGTAATCCGGCAGGAACACCACCTTCAGCTTGTCGCCCACTTTCGGATCGCTGTTGATCGCCGCCGCCACTTTGTTGATGGCGAGGATAATATTTTTCGCCAGGTAGTAGCCCGGCGCCGCTTTCGCACCGAACAGGAACACGCGCGGCACGCGGTCAGCCTGCGGGTTCTCGCGGATCTCTTTGTACAGCGCCAGAATGTGCAGCAGGTTCAGGTGCTGGCGTTTGTACTCGTGCAGACGTTTGATCTGGATATCGAAAATGGCATTCGGGTTGATCTCAATCCCGGTACGCACTTTCACAAACTCCGCCAGGCGAACCTTGTTCTCCAGCTTGATCGCGCGGTACTGCTCGCGGAATGTCGCGTCGTCAGCCTGTTTTTCCAGGTTGATGAGCTGGTCCAGATCGTTGGCCCACTCTTTCTTCAGGGTCTTGTCCAGCAGGCCGGCCAGCAGCGGGTTGCACTGCTTGATCCAGCGGCGCGGCGTGATGCCGTTGGTCACGTTGTGGAATTTGGTCGGCCACAGCTGGTGGTATTCCGGGAACAGATCTTTCACCACCAGGTCCGAGTGCAGCGCGGCCACGCCGTTAACGGCAAAGCCGCTGACAACGCACATGTTCGCCATGCGCACCTGTTTGTCGTGCACCACCGCCAGCTTCGCCCAGACCGCTTTGTTGCCCGGCCAGGTTTTATCCACCAGGGTTTTAAACTGGTCGTTAATCTTGTTGATGATCTGCATATGACGCGGCAGCAGCGTTTTCACCAGCTTCTCATCCCAGCACTCCAGCGCTTCCGGCATCAGGGTGTGGTTGGTGTAGGCAAAGGTACGGCTGGTGATGGCCCAGGCGTCGTCCCAGCTCAGCTGATGCTCGTCGAGCAGCACGCGCAGCAGTTCCGGGATCGCAATCGTCGGGTGCGTGTCGTTGAGCTGAATCACTTCGAAGTCCGGCAGCTGCGCCAGCTTGCGGCCCGCCAGGTGATGGCGACGCAGAATATCCGCCACGGAGCAGGCGCACTGGAAGTACTGCTGCATCAGGCGCAGCTTTTTACCCGCCAGGTGGTTGTCGTTCGGGTAGAGCACTTTCGTGAGCTTCTCGGCGTCGATACCCTGCTGCTCGGCGCGCAGGAAATCGCCGTCGTTGAATTTGGTCAGGTTAAACGGATGCGCATGCTTCGCCTGCCACAGGCGCAGCGGCTGCGCCACGCCGTTACGGTAGCCGAGCACCGGCAGATCCCAGGCTTCACCGGTAAGGGTGAACGCCGGTTCCCAGAGTCCCTGCTTAGTGACTTTCCCGCCAATGCTGACCTGCACATCGAGCTGCGCGTTGTGGCGGAACCACGGATAGGTGTTGCGATGCCAGTCGTCCGGTGCTTCCATCTGATGCCCGTCGGCAAACGACTGACGGAACAGGCCATACTGATAGTTCAGACCATAGCCAATCGCGGACTGACCAACGGTTGCCATAGAGTCAAGGAAGCAGGCTGCCAGGCGCCCCAGACCACCATTCCCCAGCGCCGGGTCGGTCTCTTCTTCCAGCAGGTCGGTCAGGTTAATGTCGTGTTCTTTCAGCACGTCCCCCACCTCCTGATACCAGCCGAGGTTCAGCAGGTTGTTGCCGGTCAGGCGGCCGATCAGGAATTCCATCGAGATATAGTTCACGTGGCGCTGGCCTTTAACAGGCTTCGCCACCGGTTGAGCATCCAGCTGCTCTGCGAGCGCACCGCTCACCGCCTGCCACCACTGGTGAGGCGTCATCTCGTTTGCAGCACGAAGGCCAAAACGCTGCCACTGACGCGTCAGGGCAGCCTGGAATTGAGCTTTGTTGAAGGTAGGCTGTGACATAGGGAATTGGCATCCTGTAGAAAGAAAACACATGTTGGCGCTAGTGTGCCTGGCTCATTTCCCCTCTTCCTCCTCCCGAGGGGGATTAGACAGGGAGGAGTAGCGGGGATGAGCATAAAAGTGTGATCGAGGCCACTCTGTAAGTGTGCACGGCGGAAGAAAAGATATCCTGGAAGAGTGTCAAAAAAATGAAATGCAGTTTCGTAAGAAATTATTCCACGCGGAAATGATTACTTACGTACAATAATATTTCTGCAATCGGGTAATAACTAAGGAGATTATTTATCTCCCTTAACTTTACCAGGCGTATATTAAATTTAACGTCACTATCCCTTTCTGAAACCAGTTTCAGCGTAGCCGCAGCACAGCCATACAAGCCAGCATTGACGGGGCATCAAAGACCTTTCCAGAAAGTTCCATCTTCTGCCTGAATGTTTTGTGACAGAGTGCAAATTCACAGCCACCAAATCCAGACATAACTTGCAATAGTTAACTTATTGGCCGACCTTATATCCATTAATTACGAAGCGCAAAAAAAATAAAATCTCTCGTTCCCCACAGTGAAGTGAAACCTATGTTGATTCCGTCTAAATTAAGTCGCCCGGTTCGTCTTGACCATACAGTGGTCCGCGAGCGTCTGCTGGCTAAACTTTCCGGCGCGCATAATTTCCGACTGGCGCTGGTTACGAGCCCTGCAGGTTATGGAAAAACAACGCTCATTTCGCAATGGGCCGCAGGTAAAAGCGATCTTGGCTGGTACTCCCTCGACGAGGGTGATAACCAGCAAGAGCGTTTTGCCAGCTATTTGATTGCTGCGATCCAACAGGCCACCAATGGGCATTGTGTCGCCAGCGAGGTGATGGTGCAAAAGCGCCAGTACGCCAGCCTGTCTTCCCTTTTCTCACAGCTGTTTATCGAACTGGCGGAATGGCATCGTCCGCTTTACGTGGTAATTGATGACTATCATCTGATCACAAACCCGGTGATCCACGAGTCGATGCGCTTCTTCCTGCGCCATCAGCCGGAAAACCTGACCTTAGTTGTCCTGTCGCGTAACCTGCCGCAGCTGGGTATCGCCAACCTGCGCGTGCGCGATCAGCTTCTCGAAGTGGGCAGCCAGCAGCTGGCCTTCACCCACCAGGAAGCGAAACAGTTCTTTGACTGCCGCCTGACCTCGCCGATTGAGGCCGCCGAAAGCAGCCGCCTGTGTGATGATGTCGCGGGCTGGGCCACGGCGCTGCAGCTTATCGCGCTTTCTGCCCGGCAAAACAACAGTCCGGCGCATCAGTCCGCGCGGCGTCTGGCGGGTATCAACGCCAGCCACCTTTCGGATTATCTGGTGGATGAGGTGCTGGACAGCGTCGATCCCTCCACCCGCAATTTCCTGCTGAAAAGTTCCCTGCTGCGTTCCATGAACGATGCGCTGATCGTGCGCGTCACCGGCTGTGAGAACGGCCAGCTGCAGCTTGAAGAGATTGAACGTCAGGGGCTGTTTCTGACGCGCATGGACGACCCCGGCGAGTGGTTTAGCTATCACCCGCTGTTTGGCAGCTTCCTGCGCCAGCGCTGTCAGTGGGAACTGGCGGTTGAACTGCCGGAGATCCACCGCGCCGCTGCCGAAAGCTGGATGGCACAGGGCTTCCCGAGCGAGGCCATCCACCACGCGCTGGCCGCCGGTGATGCCAGCATGCTGCGCGATATCCTCCTCAACCATGCATGGGGCCTGTTCAACCACAGCGAGCTGACGCTGCTCGAAGAGTCGTTAAAAGCGCTGCCGTGGGAAAGCCTGCTGGAGAACCCGCGTCTGGTGCTGCTGCAGGCCTGGCTGATGCAGAGCCAGCACCGCTACAGCGAAGTTAACACCCTGCTGGCGCGCGCCGAGCAGGAGATGGAAAGCGAGATGGATACCACCCTGCACGGCGAGTTCAACGCCCTGCGCGCTCAGGTGGCCATTAACGACGGTGACCCGGAAGAGGCAGAACGCCTGGCGATGGTCGCGCTGGATGAACTGCCGCTGGCAAACTTCTACAGCCGCATCGTGGCGACCTCGGTGCACGGCGAAGTGCTGCACTGCAAGGGCGACCTCACCCGCTCACTTTCACTGATGCAGCAAACCGAACAGATGGCGCGTCGGCACGATGTCTGGCACTACGCGCTGTGGAGCCTGATCCAACAGAGCGAGATTTTATTTGCGCAGGGGTTCCTGCAGGCCGCCTGGGAAAATCAGGAAAAAGCGTTCCAGCTAATTCGTGAACAGCACCTGGAACAGCTGCCGATGCACGAGTTCCTGTTGCGTATTCGCGCTCAGCTGCTGTGGGCGTGGTCGCGTCTGGACGAGGCCGAAAGCTGCGCCCGTCAGGGTGTAGACGTACTCTCCAGCTTCCAGCCGCAGCAGCAGCTGCAGTGTCTGGCGCTGCTGGTCCAGTGCTCGCTGGCGCGCGGCGATCTCGATAACGCCCGCAACCACCTTAACCGCCTGGAGAACCTGCTTGGCAACGGTCAGTATCACAGCGACTGGGTGTCAAACGCCGATAAGGTTCGGGTGATTTACTGGCAGATGACCGGCGATAAAAAGTCCGCCGCCAACTGGCTGCGTCAGACGCCGAAACCGGAATTTGCCAACAACCACTTCCTGCAGAGCCAGTGGCGCAACATTGCCCGCGCGCAGATCCTGCTGGGTGAGTTTGAACCGGCTGAGATCGTGCTGGAAGAGCTAAACGAGAACGCGCGCAGCCTGCGGCTGATGAGCGACCTGAACCGCAACCTGCTGCTGCTGAATCAGCTTTACTGGCAGGCAGGGCGTAAAAATGATGCCCAGCGCGTGCTGCTGGAAGCCCTACAGCTGGCTAACCGCACCGGGTTTGTCAGCCACTTTGTCATTGAAGGCGAAGTCATGGCGCAGCAGCTGCGCCAGCTTATTCAGCTCAATACGCTGCCGGAACTGGATCAGCATCGCGCTCAGCGTATTCTGCGCGAGATTAACCAGCACCATCGGCACAAGTTCGCGCACTTCGATGAGAACTTCGTTGAACGTCTGCTGAACCACCCGGAAGTGCCGGAGCTTATCCGAACCAGCCCGCTCACCCAGCGCGAATGGCAGGTTCTCGGGCTGATCTATTCAGGCTACAGCAACGAGCAGATTGCCGGCGAGCTGGCGGTAGCGGCGACCACCATCAAAACGCATATCCGCAATTTGTATCAGAAGCTGGGCGTGGCGCATCGACAGGATGCGGTGCAGCATGCGCAGCAGCTGTTGAAGATGATGGGATACGGAGTGTAATTCATTGCCCGGCGGCGCTACGCTTGCACGGGCCTACGGGTTTTGTAGGTCGGGTAAGCGCAGCGCCACCCGACACAACCGTTAGCACAATTCCAGCTGCAGATTATTATCCTTAATCACCTGCATCACGCCCGCCGGCGGCATCACGTCGGTGTAGACCGCATCCACCATGCTGATGCTGCCCATGTTCACCATCGCGTTACGACCAAACTTAGAATGGTCTACCACCAGCATCACGTGGCGTGAGTTTTCAATGATCGCACGCTTAGTGCGCACCTCGTGGTAATCAAACTCCAGCAGCGAGCCGTCGCTGTCGATGCCGCTGATCCCCAGAATGCCGAAGTCGAGGCGGAACTGAGAGATAAAATCGAGGGTCGCTTCGCCGATAATCCCGCCGTCGCGGCTTCGCAACTCGCCGCCCGCGAGGATGATGCGGAAATCGTCTTTCTGCATCAGCGTGTTGGCCACGTTCAGGTTGTTGGTGACCACGCGCAGGTTCTCGTGATCCAGCAGCGCATGGGCCACCGCTTCCGGCGTGGTGCCGATATCAATAAACAGCGTTGCCCCGTTTGGGATCTGGCTGGCGACCTTGCGGGCAATGCGCTCTTTCTCTGCCGTCTGCGTGGCTTTACGGTCATGCCAGGAGGTGTTGACCGAGCTGGACGGCAGCGCCGCGCCGCCGTGGTGGCGAAGAATGCGGTTCTGATCGGCCAGGTCGTTCAGGTCACGACGGATGGTTTGTGGGCTGACGGCAAACTGCTCTACCAGCTCTTCGGTGCTGACGTATCCCTGTTTTTTAACCAGTTCGATAATGGCGTCATGACGTTGTGTTTGTTTCATCAATTATCCCTGAGAATTATGTTCGTTTTCGCGCATGAAGCGTGTCGGCGAAGGCCATCGCCAGCCCCACGGCCAGCCCGGTGACGTGCGCACCGTTGGCGATAGACATACCAAACAGATCAAACCATCCGGCAATTAGCCATATTAACGCAAAGGTTATCAAACCGCGTTGCAGATAGATGCCGCTTTCAGGGTCGCGTTCGCCCCGGAGCCAGACGTAGCCCATCAGGGCGTATACCACGCCCGACAATCCGCCGAACCACGGGCCGCTGAACTTGTGCTGCACATAGCCGCTCAGCAGGGCGCTAATAATGGTGATAACGATCAGCTTGCCGCTGCCCAGACGTTTTTCAACGGCACCGCCGAGATACCACCACCAGAGCAGGTTAAAGAGGATGTGCATCACCGAGAAGTGCATCAGCGCGTGGGTAAAGTAGCGCCAGACGTCAAACTGCAGCGACGGATCGTACGGCCACGCCAGGGCAATCATTACGCTCTGGTCGCCCGCCACGTTCATAATGATGAAGACGATAATGCAGGCCGCCATCAGCAGCAGCGTAAACGGTCCTGCGCGTTCGCGGATGGTGGCAAGGAAGGGAAAGCGGCTGTAGTGCAACCCGCTACCGGTGTGGCCGGATTGCCAGCTTGCCGCCAGATAGCGCGGATCGCCAGGGTTCTCAAGGAAACGCGCCAGTTCTTCATTGACCCTCGCGGCCTGGCTCTCGTCGGCCAGCCAAACGTCGGTCTGGTTATGTTGCTGAATGGTCAGGATAACGCCCTGCGTCGCCATATAGTCGACAAACGCCTGGGCGACGCGCGGGTTGGTAAAGGAAGTAATCATCAACATGGGCGACGGTCGCTTATTTCCACACAAAAGGGGACAGTATAGCGGGATCAGCGCTCAAAAGCGTATTCCACTTCTGCCGGGAAATGACGATGCCAGGCATCGAAGCCGCCGTCGACGCTGTACACCGCGTCGTAACCCTGCTGAAGCAGATACTGCGCCGCGCCTTTGCTGCTGTTGCCGTGGTAGCACATGACCATCACCGGCGTGTCGAAGTCGTTATCGCGCATAAACGCGCCCAGCGTGTCGTTGGTGAGATGGAACGCGCCCGGCGTGTGGCCCATCGCAAAACTCTGCGGATCGCGGATGTCCACCAGCACCGCTTTTCCCTGGTGCATCTTCTGGTGGGCTTCTTCTACGTTAATACATTCAAACTGATCCATGGTGTTCTCTTTCGATTATTCAGATTTTATGCGGCTTGCTGACCCTCACCCCAGCCCTCTCCCTATAAGGGAGAGGGAGCAAACCATTCCCTCGCCCCTCCGGGGAGAGGGTTAGGGTGAGGGGAGGGGAAAGGGCATCAGACCGCACTATTTTACCCCGTAGTGTACGTCCTGGCGGCGGGTAAACGCCATTATGTTATCCATATCACTCTAAATTGTTTTTTTGATGTTACCAAAAGCGCGTTCCTTTGCTATTATGAGCGATATCGAACATTTCTGAGCTTTAACGAAAGTGCGTGAGGGTGTTATGGAAACCAAAGATCTGATTGTGATAGGCGGTGGCATCAACGGTGCCGGTATTGCGGTCGATGCCGCAGGACGCGGTTTATCCGTACTGATGCTGGAAGCTAACGATCTCGCCTGCGCGACCTCGTCCGCCAGCTCCAAACTGATTCACGGTGGCCTGCGCTACCTGGAACACTACGAATTCCGCCTGGTCAGTGAAGCGCTGGCCGAACGCGAAGTGCTGCTGAAAATGGCCCCGCATCTGGCGATTCCGATGCGCTTCCGCCTGCCCCATCGCCCGCATCTGCGTCCGGCGTGGATGATCCGAATTGGTCTTTTTATGTACGATCATCTGGGTAAGCGCACCAGCCTGCCGGGTTCGAACGGTTTGCGTTTTGGCTCAGAATCGGTCCTTAAGCCTGAAATCGTGCGCGGTTTCGAATATTCCGACTGCTGGGTGGACGATGCCCGCCTGGTGCTGGCGAACGCGCAGATGGTTGAGAAGAAAGGCGGCGAGGTGAAAACCCGTACCCGCGCCACCGCCGCGCGTCGTGAAAACGGCCTGTGGATTGTGGAAGCGGAAGACGTGGATACCGGCGAGAAGTTCAGCTGGAAAGCGCGCGGCCTGGTGAACGCCACCGGCCCGTGGGTGAAGCAGTTCTTCGATGACGGCATGCACCTGCCTTCTCCGTACGGCATTCGCCTGATCAAAGGCAGCCATATTGTGGTGCCGCGCGTGCATACCCAGAAGCAGGCCTACATTCTGCAGAACGAAGACAAGCGCATCGTGTTTGTGATCCCGTGGATGGACGAGTTCTCGATCATCGGTACCACCGACGTGGAGTACAAAGGCGATCCGAAGAACGTCGAGATCGACGAGAGCGAAGTGAACTACCTGCTCAAAGTGTATAACGCGCACTTTAAGAAACAGCTGTCACGCGATGACGTGGTCTGGACCTACTCCGGCGTGCGTCCGCTGTGCGATGACGAGTCTGACTCACCGCAGGCCATCACCCGCGACTATACGCTCGATATTCACGACGTAGACGGCCAGGCGCCGCTGCTGTCCGTGTTTGGCGGCAAGCTGACCACCTACCGCAAGCTGGCCGAGCACGCGCTGGAAAAACTGGCGCCGTACTATAAAGGCATTGGCCCGGCATGGACCAAAGGCGCGGTCCTGCCCGGCGGTGATATCGGCGACAACCGCGATGATTACGCCGCGAAGCTGCGCCGTCGCTTCCCGTTCATCACCGAAGGTATGGCGCGCCACTATGCCCGCACCTACGGCAGCAACACCGAGCGGTTCCTGGGTGACGCGAAAGCGCTGGCCGATCTGGGCGAGCATTTCGGTCACGAGCTGTACGAAGCCGAGCTGCGTTACCTGGTGGAGCACGAGTGGGTTCGCCGCCTGGATGATGCTATCTGGCGTCGTACCAAAGAAGGGATGTGGCTCAACGCCGAGCAGCAGTCTCGCGTGGCGCAGTGGCTGCAGCAGCATGCGGGAAAGCGTGAATTGTCGCTCGCGTCCTGATGTGAAAAAACGCCCGGTGGCGCTACGCTTACCGGGCCTACGGGATCAAGTAGGCCGGGTAAGGCGAAGCCGCCACCCGGCTTTGTTTTTACAACCTCACCGGATCAATATGCCAGATCGTCTCGGCATACTCCTTGATGGTCCTGTCAGACGAGAAATACCCCATATTGGCGATGTTATGCATCGCGGTGATGGTCCACTTCTCCTGCTGACGGTACAGCTCGTCCACCCGGTCCTGACAATCCACGTAGCTGCGATAATCCGCCAGCACCTGGTAGTGATCGCCAAAGTTAATCAGCGAATCCACCAGGTCACGGTAGCGTCCCGGCTCTTCTGGATTAAACAACCCGGTCGCGATCTGGGTCAGCACCTGACGCAGCTCTTCATCCTCTTCATAATACTCACGCGGTTTGTAGCCCTGCCTGCGCAGTTCCTCCACCTCCTCCGTGGTATTACCGAAAATAAAGATATTCTCTTCCCCCACATGCTCCAGCATCTCGACGTTCGCGCCGTCCAGCGTGCCGATGGTCAGCGCGCCGTTCAGGGCAAACTTCATGTTACTGGTGCCGGACGCTTCCGTCCCCGCCGTGGAAATCTGCTCTGAGAGATCCGCCGCCGGGATGATCAGCTGCGCCAGGCTCACGCTGTAGTTAGGGATGAAGACCACCTTCAGCTTGTCGCCGATGTCCGGATCGGTGTTCACCACCTTCGCCACGTCGTTAATCAGGTGAATGATGTGCTTCGCCATGTAATAGGCGGAAGCCGCCTTACCGGCAAAGATCTTCACGCGCGGCACCCAGTCAGCCGTTGGGTCGGCCTTGATGCGGTTGTAGTGCGTGATCACATGCAGCACGTTCATCAGCTGGCGTTTGTACTCGTGAATACGTTTGATCTGCACGTCGAACAGCGCTTTCGGGTTCGCCACCACGTTCAGATGCATCGCCAGCCAGACCGCCAGACGCTTCTTGTTGAGGAGCTTGGCTTCACGCACGGCTTTATTCACCGTCGGGAAATCAATGTGCTGTTCCAGCTCGCTCAGCTGGCTCAAATCGGTGCGCCAGGTACGGCCGATATTCTCGTCCAGCACCTCAGAGAGCGGCTGGTTGGCCAGCGCCAGCCAGCGGCGCGGGGTGACGCCGTTGGTCACGTTGCAGAAACGCGTTGGGAAGATCTTCGCGAAGTCCGCAAACAGGGACTGCACCATCAGGTTCGAGTGCAGCTCGGACACCCCGTTGACCTTATGGCTAATGACAACTGCCAGCCAGGCCATGCGCACGCGGCGACCATTGGATTCATCGATGATCGACGCACGGCTCAGCAGGCCGGTATCGTTCGGGTACTGCTCCTGCAGGGTCTTGAGGAAGTAGTCGTTGATCTCAAAGATAATCTGCAGATGGCGCGGCAGAATTTTGCCGAGCATATCCACCGGCCAGGTTTCCAGCGCTTCGCTCATCAGCGTGTGGTTGGTGTACGAAAACACCTGGCAGGTTACTTCAAAGGCGTCATCCCAGCTGAACTTATGCTCGTCGATCAGCAGGCGCATCAGTTCCGGAATGGAGAGCACCGGATGCGTGTCGTTGAGGTGAATCGCCGTTTTCTCCGCCAGATTGGCGTAGGTTTTGTGCAGCTGGTGATGACGGCTAAGGATGTCCTGAATGGTCGCCGAAACGAGGAAATACTCCTGACGCAGGCGCAGCTCGCGGCCGGAGTAGGTCGAGTCGTCCGGATACAGTACGCGGGACACGTTCTCGGAGTGGTTTTTATCTTCCACTGCCGCAAAGTAGTCACCCTGGTTAAATTTACCGAGGTTGATCTCGCTACTGGCCTGGGCATTCCACAGGCGCAGCGTGTTGGTGGCGTCGGTGTCATAGCCGGGGATGATCTGGTCATAGGCCACGGCGAGGATCTCTTCGGTTTCGACCCAGCGGGATTTTTTGCCTTCCTGCTGAATACGCCCGCCAAAGCGCACTTTATAGCGCGTGTTGTGACGCTTGAACTCCCACGGGTTGCCGTATTCCAGCCAGTAATCCGGGGACTCTTTCTGGCGGCCATCAACGATGTTCTGCTTGAACATGCCGTAATCATAGCGAATGCCGTACCCGCGGCCCGGCAGCGCCAGCGTCGCCAGCGAGTCGAGGAAGCAGGCGGCAAGACGGCCCAGACCACCGTTTCCGAGGCCGGGGTCGTTCTCTTCGTCAATCAGCTCTTCTAAATCCAGCCCCATCTCCTCCAGCGCGGTTTTGACGTCGTCATAAATACCGAGCGACAGCAGCGCGTTGGAGAGGGTGCGGCCAATCAAAAATTCCATCGACAGGTAGTAAACCTGACGCGTTTCCTGTGAGAGCTGGGCACGGTTGGAGCGCAGCCAGCGTTCGACTAAGCGGTCACGCACCGCAAACAGGGTGGCGTTCAGCCACTCGTGCTTGTTGGCGATAACCGGATCTTTCCCGATGGTGAACATCAGCTTGTAGGCGATGGAGTGCTTTAACGCCTCAACGCTGAGCGTGGGTGAAGAATAGCTAAATGGAGCGTTCATATCAGTAACTTCGCCTCGTTACATCAAGCGTTGATAAAGGTCGCGGTAGGACTGCGCCGCAACGTGCCAGCTAAAGTCCATGGACATCGCCTGACGTTGTACGTAACGCCACAGCGATGGACGGGACCACAAGACGAACGCACGCCGAATCGCGCGAAGCAGCGACCAGGCATTACTGTCCTCAAAAACAAAGCCGCTGGCGATACCGTCCGCCAGGTTCTCCAGAGAGCTGTCGGACACCGTATCCGCTAGCCCGCCCGTGCGGCGTACCAGCGGCAGCGTGCCGTATTTCAGGCCGTAGAGCTGCGTCAGGCCGCAGGGTTCAAAGCGGCTCGGCACCAGAATGACGTCAGCCCCGCCCATGATGCGGTGCGAGAACGCTTCATGATAGCCAATCTGCACGCCCACCTGCCCCGGATGTTCTGCGGCGGCGGCAAGAAAACCTTCCTGCAGCACCGGGTCGCCCGCGCCGAGCAGCGCCAGCTGGCCGCCCTGCTCCAGTAACCCCGGCAGCGCTTCGAGCACCAAATCCAGCCCTTTCTGGCTGGTCAGGCGGCTGACCACGGCGAACAGAGGCACCTTGTCGTTCACCTTCAGCCCCATCGCAATCTGCAGCTGGCGTTTGTTTTCGGCTTTGTCTTCCACCGAGTCGCGGCCATAGCGCGCAGCCAAAAGGAGATCGGTATCCGGACTCCAGATCTTTTCATCGACGCCGTTCAGAATGCCCGACAGGCGGCCTTCACGGTGGCGCTGTTGCAGCAGCCCTTCCAGACCGTAGCCAAACTCTGGCTGGGTGATTTCACGCGCGTAGGTTGGACTCACCGCCGTAATGTGATCGGCGTAGTACAGCCCCGCCTTCAGGAACGAGATCTGCCCGTTAAACTCCAGACCGTGCATGTTATAGAACGACCATGGCAGATCGATGTCATTCATATGATGGGCATAGTACATGCCCTGGTACGCCAGGTTGTGTACGGTAAAGACCGATTTCGCCGGGTGGCCTTTCGCCGCCAGATACGCAGGCGCCAGGCCCGCATGCCAGTCATGCGCGTGTACCACATCCGGTCGCCAGAACGGATCCAGCCCGACGGCCATCTCCGCCCCCACCCAGCCGAGCAGCGCAAAGCGCAGCACGTTGTCGGTATAGGCGAACAGGTTCGTATCGTGATACGGGCTGCCCGGTCGGTCGTACAGGTGCGGCGCGTCGATCAGGTAAATCCCTACGCCATTGTAATGTCCAAACAGCAGGGTGATGCGTCCGGCGAAGGTTTCACGGCGGGTAACGACCTTTGCATCAGGAATACCACGCCGGATATCCGGGAAGGCGGGCAACAGGACTCGGGTATCGACCCCACCGGCGATCTGCGCCGCCGGTAATGCGCCAAGAACGTCCGCCAGCCCGCCCGTCTTCAACAACGGGAACATCTCAGAACATACGTGTAAAACCTGCATCATCGCTCCTGTTTGATTTGCAGCTTCCGCAACATTTCCCGTGTGACTAACACGATCCCCTCTTCAGAACGGTAGAAGCGACGTGCATCTTCTTCCGCGTTTTCACCAATCACCATCCCTTCAGGGATGACGCAGGCACGGTCGATCACACAGCGGCGAAGACGACACGAGCGCCCTACCCAGACATCCGGCAGCAGGACTGCCGAGTCGATATTACAGAATGAATTTATCCGCACGCGGGGGAACAGCACGGACTGCACCACCACGGAGCCGGAGATAATGCACCCGCCGGAAACCAGCGAGTTCAGCGTCATGCCGTGGCTGCCGGAGCGGTCCTGCACGAACTTCGCGGGCGGCAGCGATTCCATATGGGTGCGAATCGGCCAGTTCTGGTCGTACATATCCAGTTCAGGCGTCACGGACGCCAGGTCGAGGTTCGCTTTCCAGTAGGCTTCCAGCGTACCGACATCGCGCCAATAAGGTTCCGCATTCGGGTCCGACTGCACGCAGGACAGCGGGAAAGGATGTGCATACGCCATGCCAGCTTTGGTGATTTTCGGGATGATGTCTTTACCGAAGTCGTGGCTGGAGTTTTCGTCTTTGTCGTCTTCTTCCAGCAGCTCATAAAGGTATTCTGCATCAAAGATATAGATCCCCATGCTGGCGAGCGATTTGGTGTCATCGCCCGGCATGGTCGGCGGGTTCGCCGGTTTTTCAACAAAGTCGATAATCTTGTCGTCGGCATCCACGTGCATCACGCCAAACGCCGTCGCCTCAGCAACGGGCACCGGCAGACACGCCACGGTGCAGCGCGCCCCTTTTTCGACGTGGTCGATGAGCATGTGGGAGTAGTCTTGCTTGTAGATGTGGTCACCCGCGAGGATGACAATGTATTCCGCGCTGTAGCGGCGAATGATGTCGAGGTTCTGGGTCACCGCATCCGCCGTGCCGCGATACCAGTTTTCCCCGTGAACGCGCTGCTGCGCCGGGAGCAGATCGACAAACTCGTTCATCTCTTCGCTGAAGAACGACCAGCCGCGCTGAATATGCTGCACCAGCGTGTGCGACTGATACTGCGTAATGACGCCAATGCGGCGAATGCCTGAGTTCAGGCAGTTCGAAAGCGCAAAGTCGATAATGCGGAACTTACCACCAAAGTGAACGGCCGGTTTGGCGCGCTTGATGGTCAAATCTTTCAGACGGGTTCCACGCCCGCCCGCGAGTATCAGGGCAACAGTTTTTAATGGTAGCTGGCGCGCCAACATTAAGGGATCGTTCTTCTCTAATCTAACCATGACTAACTCCTTTTTTATCATCTTTGGAATACGCACACTCCGTGCGCAGGCCCGTGCCAGACAGCCATAACAACCGGATTATCCGCTCCGGCAAAGGGGGGAACGGCTCGCCACTCCCCGTCAGGTAAAACAATCTCTGCGACGTCATCCGTCGCGTTCAGCGTGACCAGCCACTTATCCGACAGCAGGATTTGTAGACAGGTTATGCCGTGTTGCCACTCTTGCGCGCTCAGCGGTTGCGCGTCTTTATTCAGCCAGCGAACGTTGCCGTCGCCCTCTTCCCACCAGCTGTCGGCGGTAAGCGCCGGGATTTGCTGGCGAAGGTGGATCAGCGCCGCGGTGAAATGGGTCAACCCGCTGTTTGCTTCTCCCCAGTCGAGCCAGGTTAAGGTGTTATCCTGGCAATAAGCGTTGTTGTTGCCGTGCTGGCTATGGCCGTGCTCGTCGCCCGCCAGCAGCATCGGCGTGCCCTGCGACAGCAAAAGCGTCGTCAGCAGCGCGTGAACGCTGGCGCGTCGCCGCTCGATCACGTCCAGACTTCCGCCTAACCCTTCTATACCATGGTTAAAGCTATGGTTATTGTTAGTCCCATCGCGATTCTCCTCACCGTTTGCCTCATTGTGTTTCTGATTGAAACAAACGCAGTCGCGAAGGGTGAAACCGTCGTGCGCCGTCACCAGGTTGATGGTGGCAGACGGACGTTTGCCGTCGCGCTTAAAGAGATCGCTGGAACCGGCAAAACGTCCTGCGAATTCCCCCAGCGACAGATCGCGCGCCAGCCAGAAGCGGCGGATGGCATCGCGGTAGTGATCGTTCCACTCGGCAAACAGCGGCGGGAAATTTCCCACCTGGTAGCCGCCCTCACCGATGTCCCACGGCTCGGCAATCAGCTTCACCTGCGACAACACCGGGCAATTTTTGATTGCCTCAAACAGCGGAGCCTGCTGGCTGAACGCCGGCGTGCGCCCCATGACGGGGGCCAGGTCGAAACGAAAACCGTCGACATGGAAGGTGTCCACCCAATATTTCAGGCACTCATACGCATAATGCGTCACCGCCGGATGGCTGAGGTTGAGCGTGTTACCGCAGCCGGTCCAGTTGGCGTAATCGCCATCTTCCCTGATCCAATAATAGCTACGGTTATCAATTCCGCGCTGCGAGAGCGTCGGGCCATCGAGATCGCTTTCGGCACTGTGGTTCAGCACCACGTCCAGAATGACCTCAATGCCCGCCGCGTGGAGTGCCTTCACCGCATCGCGGAACTCGTCCCGGGCTTTTTCAGAATGGGCGGCATAGCGCGGTTCGAGCGCGAACATCGCCAGCGGGTTGTAACCCCAGTAGTTGCTCAGACCAAGGCGCTGTAACCGCGGCTCGCTGGCAAAATGGGCGACGGGGAGCAGTTCCAGGGCGGTGATGCCGAGGTGTTTCAGGTAGGCGATCATGGTGGGATGCCCGAGCGCCTTATAGGTCCCGCGCATCTCTTTGGGGATCGACGGATGCAGGTACGTCAGCCCTTTCACATGCGCTTCGTAAATGACGGTATTGCCCCACGGCGTGCGCGGCGGAGCATCGTCTTCCCAGTCGTAGAGGTCGTTCACCACCACGCTTTTTGGCGCGAGCGGCGCACTGTCGCGGTGGTCGGGTTCACCGTAGCCGACGTGGAATATCGGGTCGTCTTTAAACTCGCCGTCCACACGGCGCGCACACGGGTCAATCAACAGCTTCGCCGGGTTAAACCAGTGTCCCTGTGAAGGCTCCCATGCGCCGTGAACGCGAAAACCGTAGTGCATTCCCGGACGCCCGCCGGACAGGTAACCGTGCCAGATATCCCCCGTGCGGGACGGTAAATCGTAACGGTGCTCGTTACCTTCCCCGTCAAACACACAGAGTTCTACCCGCTCCGCGTGCGCAGAAAAGAGCGTGAAGTTCACCCCCTTCCCGTCAAAGCGCGCCCCGAGCGGTTCGGGATTACCTGCCGTAAGCTGCGTCATTCCCCCTCCCGCACCAGCCAGATGGTGCTAAGCGGCGGCAGCGTCAGGCTCAGGGAATGAGGACGCCCGTGGCTTTCGAATGCCTCGCTCTGCACCAGACCGCCGTTACCCGCGTTGCTGCCGTGATAATGCATGGAATCGGTGTTCAGTATTTCGCGCCATTTCCCCGCCTGGTTAATGCCGAAGCGGTAATGTTCGCGCGGCACCGGCGTGAAGTTGCTGGCAACGATAATTTCATTGCCCGCTTTATCGCGGCGCACAAAGACAAACACCGACCGTTCACGATCGTCCACCACCAGCCACTCGAAGCCGTATGGTTCGAAATCCAGCTCGTGCAGCGCTTTGTGGTGGCGATAGGTCAGGTTCAGGTCACGCACCAGACGCTGTACGCCGTGGTGCCAGTTGTCACCGCCTTCCAGCAGGTGCCAGTCGAGGCTGGAATCGTGGTTCCACTCGCGGCCCTGCGCGAATTCATTGCCCATAAACAGCAGTTTCTTGCCCGGGAAGGCGAACATCCAGCCGTAGTAGGCGCGCAGGTTGGCAAACTTCTGCCACGCGTCGCCCGGCATGCGGTCAAGAATGGATTTTTTGCCGTGCACCACTTCATCGTGCGACAGCGGCAGCATGAAGTTTTCGGTGTAGTTGTAGAGCAGCCCGAAGGTGAGCTTGTCGTGGTGATACTGACGGTAAACCGGGTCGAGCTTCATGTAGTCGAGCGTGTCGTGCATCCAGCCCAGGTTCCACTTGTACCAGAAGCCCAGGCCACCCATTGACGGAGGGCGAGAGACGCCGGGGAAGTCGGTGGACTCTTCCGCCATCGTCACCGCGCCTTCCACCTGTTCGCCGAGAATGCGGTTGGTGTTGCGCAGGAATTCAATGGCTTCCAGATTTTCACGGCCGCCATACTCGTTCGGGATCCACTCCCCCTCTTTACGGCTGTAGTCGCGGTAGATCATCGACGCCACCGCATCGACGCGCAGGGCATCAATACCGAAGCGCTCGATCCAGTACAGCGCGTTGCCCACCAGGTAGTTCGTCACTTCACGGCGGCCGTAGTTGTAGATCAGCGTGTTCCAGTCCTGGTGATAGCCTTCGCGCGGGTCGCTATGCTCGTACAGCTTCGTGCCGTCAAATTCCGACAAACTGAAATCATCAGACGGGAAGTGGCCGGGCACCCAGTCGAGGATCACATTCAGCCCGGCGGCATGCGCGGCATTGATGAAATAGCGAAAATCATCGCGCGTGCCGAAGCGGCGCGTTGGCGCATACAGCCCGGTAGGCTGGTAGCCCCAGCTGCCGTCAAACGGGTGTTCGTTAACCGGCAGCAGCTCAAGGTGAGTAAAGCCCATCCATTTGGCGTACGGCACCAGCTGATCGGCCAATTCACGATAGCTCAGCCAGAAGTTGTTATCGGTATGGCGACGCCACGACCCGAGATGCACCTCATAGACGGAGATTGGCGCGTCGAAGCGGTTGGCCTGCTTGCGTTCTTCCGTCTGGACGACCTTCTCCGGCAGCCCACAAATCAGCGACGCGGTATCCGGGCGCATCTGCGCTTCGAAGGCATACGGGTCAGCTTTAATGCGCAGCTTGCCGTTGGCATCGATCATCTCGAACTTATAGAGCTGGCCGTTTTGTGCGCCGGGGATAAACAGCTCCCAGATGCCGGTTTCACGGCGCAGGCGCATCGGATGACGGCGACCATCCCAGTAGTTGAACTGCCCGACAACGGAAACCCGCCGGGCGTTCGGCGCCCAAACGGAAAAGCGCGTGCCGGTGATACCGTCCATGGTATCGGCATGCGCGCCCAGCGTTTCATAGGGCCGCAGGTGAGTCCCTTCGGACAACAGCCAGGCATCCATCTCTTTCAGGAGCGGGCCGAAGCTGTAAGGGTCGTCGATCAGGTTCTGCTGGCCGTGCCAGATGACGGCAAGCTGATAGCGAAAAGGGTTTTTACGACGGGGCATCACGCCCGAGAAGAAGCCACGGGAATCGAGGCATTCCAGATTGCCGACCTTGCGGCCGGTTTTGGGCTCAATCACCCAAACTTCTGTGGCATCCGGCAACAGCGCCCGAACTTCCAGTCCAGCCTCCGTTCGGTGCATCCCAAGCACAGAAAAGGGGTCAGCAAAATGACCCGCAATAAGCGCATTAATCACGTCTCTATCCACACGATCGGACATGGTATTCATCCTGTTTTTTATGTCGTCCTTTTTACGCGCTCCGGGACGACTTTTAATGTGACCTGAACGGGACAGCACAAATATGTGCATCCTTTCTGCTCCGTTCGAACCTCAGGTAAGAAATGACTCTTCCTTAAAGCATAGCCAACGCTCTAAATGACTCCTGATAAAAAATAAGACATCCGCGTGTTACTCCATGTAGTACGCAAAAAAAGGGGGTGAAAATCACCCCCGGTATTTAACAAATTATTACGCCAGCTGGCGCAGCATGCGGCGCAGCGGTTCGGCGGCACCCCACAGAAGCTGATCGCCGACGGTGAACGCGGAGAGGTACTCCGGTCCCATGTTCAGCTTGCGCAGACGGCCAACCGGCGTGGTCAGCGTGCCGGTCACGGCTGCCGGGGTCAGTTCACGCATGGTGATATCGCGATCGTTTGGCACCACTTTCGCCCACGGGTTGTGCGCGGCCAGCAGCTCTTCCACGGTCGGAATAGACACATCTTTTTTCAGTTTAATGGTGAAAGCCTGGCTGTGGCAGCGCAGCGCGCCGATACGCACGCACAGACCGTCAACCGGAATGGTGTTCGCAGTCGCGAGGATTTTGTTGGTCTCAGCCTGGCCCTTCCACTCTTCGCGGGTCTGGCCGTTATCCAGCTGTTTGTCGATCCACGGGATCAGGCCACCGGCCAGCGGTACGCCGAAGTTATCCACCGGCAGCTCGCCGCTGCGGGTCAGCTGGGTGACCTTACGCTCGATATCCAGAATAGCGGATGCCGGGTTTGCCAGCTCGGTCGCGACGCTCTGGTGCAGCTGGCCCATCTGGGTCAGCAGCTCGCGCATGTGACGCGCGCCGCCGCCGGACGCCGCCTGGTAGGTCGCCACGGAAACCCATTCAACCAGATCCTGCGCGAACAGGCCGCCGAGGGACATCAGCATCAGGCTGACGGTACAGTTACCGCCGACAAAGGTTTTTACGCCGTTGTTGAGGCCGTCGGTGATGACGCCCTGGTTCACCGGGTCGAGAATAATAATGGCATCGTCCTTCATGCGCAGCGACGAGGCCGCGTCAATCCAGTAGCCCTGCCAGCCGCTTTCACGCAGCTTTGGATAGATTTCGTTGGTATAATCGCCGCCCTGGCACGTCACAATAATGTCGAGCGCCTTCAGCGCTTCCAGATCGTAAGCATCCTGCAACGTGCCTGTGGTACCACCAAAGGACGGAGCAGCCTGGCCGAGCTGGGAAGTGGAGAAGAAGACCGGGCGGATAGCGTCGAAATCGCGCTCTTCAACCATGCGTTGCATGAGTACAGAGCCGACCATACCGCGCCAGCCGATAAAACCAACGTTTTTCATAGCATTTTTTTCCTGCTGAGGGTGTGTGCTGATTGTGCAAGCCAGTATTGAACTGGGATATGCTTCACATTACAAAATGCTGCCAAAGTCGCAAGCGAAATTAATCGATGATTGCCCGGCAATCAGAAATACAGCTAATTATCATAATAACCATAGAGAGTTTCAGGGATAATTTACATGAGTGAAATCATTTCCGCGGCGGTTTTATTGATTCTGATAATGGATCCACTGGGTAACCTGCCGATCTTCATGTCGGTGTTAAAGCACACCGAGCCTAAGCGCCGTCGGGCGATCATGATCCGCGAGCTGCTCATCGCCCTGCTGGTGATGTTTATCTTCCTGTTTGCCGGGGAAAAAATTCTCGCGTTCCTGAACCTGCGCGCCGAAACGGTTTCCATTTCCGGCGGGATTATTCTGTTCCTGATTGCCATTAAGATGATTTTCCCGAGCGCGGAAGGCAGCAGCAGCGGCCTGCCTGCGGGTGAAGAGCCATTTATTGTGCCGCTGGCGATCCCGCTGGTTGCCGGGCCAACGATTCTGGCGACGCTGATGCTGCTGTCGCACCAGTATCCGAACCAGATGAGCCATCTGGTGATTGCCCTGCTGATCGCCTGGGGCGGGACGTTTATCATCCTGCTGCAGTCGTCGCTGTTCCTGCGCCTGCTGGGTGAGAAAGGGGTGAACGCGCTGGAGCGCCTGATGGGGCTGATTCTGGTGATGATGGCGACGCAGATGTTCCTGGACGGGATCCGGGCGTGGATGAAAGGATAGGTAAAAGCAAAACGGCAATCCTTGATTGCCGTTTTTAGTGTTTGCTCCCTCTCCCCGTGGGAGAGGGTTGGGGTGAGGGCATCAGGCCGCACTCCTCAAAAATAATATTTCGTTTTGCGAGCCGCCTTCCAGAGCCTCTCTTGTCACCCCGCCCCCCACGCAGTATCTTCTTGCCGCGCCTGCGAAATCAGGCGTCAGGGTTGGTCCTCTGTTATCCTCATCCGTGATAAAATTTCTTTTATCGCGTAGTCAGTTACACCTTAATGGTGGGCTGGACGGTGGCGCCGCAAGGCGCGCCGGTAGCTGATGAGGCCGGTAGGACCAACTCCGTTCAGTCCGCCACCAGTGAGGTTGGTCCCTCCTGTGGCGGTCCATTTTACGCATCAGAGGCGGTCTTATGACTACTACCCCTAGCTTTTCTCACTCCTTATTCACTACACCGTTCGATCACACCACCGACTTCACCGAGCTGGCGGACAACTGCGCGCGTTTCGTTGACGTACTGATTGAATGCGACGATCCAACCCAGAAGATGGCGCTGTGTGGACGGCTTTCAGCCTACCTCGCCCTGCTTCAGCCCACGCTGCTTGAACCTGTACCAGAATATTTAAAAGCCAGCCTGACGGTGGATGACCTGCCGCTGGACGTTCCGGTCTTCGAGCCGGAAGTGGATCAACTGGGGCGATACTGCCAGCTGTTAACGCAAATGCTGTTAGCGCATTCGCTGTCAGAAAGCGATGAAAGGGTCGCAGGAGATTTGTTGCAGGATTTAGTGGGGTTTTACAGTAATACGCTGAAAGCGCCGCGCTGGCTGCGCACAACGGAAGGCACTGTGCTGCTGTAAAAAAGCCGGGTGGCGATTGCGCTTACCCGGCCTACGGCCTCTGCGGCCTGATGCCCTCACCCCAGCCCTCTCCCACGGGGAGAGGGAGAAAACCGGGATTAGCTCAGCAGCGTAAACGCAATCATCCCGACAATCGCACCCGTCGTGCCGAGGATGGTTTCCATCAGCGTCCAGGTTTTCAGGGTTTGCGCTTCGGTGGCACCGGTAAACTTACCGAACAGCCAGAAGCCCGCGTCGTTCACGTGGGATACCACAATCGAACCGCCCGCGATACAGATAGACAGCGCCGCCATCTGCGCACCGGAGTAGTTCAGCTGTTCAATCACCGGCATCACCAGGCCCACGGCGGTTAAACACGCAACCGTCGCGGAGCCCTGAATGATACGCACCGCCGCGGCCAGCACAAAGCAGGTGACCGCAATCGGCAGGCCCATCCCGGTCAGCGCTTCGCCCAGAGCCGGGCCCACGCCGGAATCCACCAGCACCTGCTTGAATACGCCACCGGCACCGATCACCAGCAGGATGATACCCGCAGGCTGCAGCGCGGCACCGCAAATCTCCATCACGCGGTCTTTTGGCATTCCCTGACGCATCGCCAGACCGTAAATCGCCACCAGGCAGGCCACCAGGATCGCCGTGAACGGGTGACCGATGAACTCAAACCATTCATAGGCGCTGGACCCCACCGGCACAAAGCGCGCAGCGATGGTTTTCAGACCCACGAGAACCAGCGGGAGCAGGATCAGCGACAGGCTGAAGCCGAAGGACGGCATTTTGCCCTCGCCCAGGTGCGGCTCGGTGATGTCATCCGGGATATGCAGCTCAACGTAGCGGCTGATGAAGTTGCCCCACAGTGGTCCGGCGATAATCATCCCCGGGATTGCCGCGCACAGGCCAATCAGGATCATCCAGCCAAAGTCAGCGTGCATCTGAGACGCCAGCAGCATCGGCGCAGGCCCCGGCAGCAGAAACGCCGCGGCCGCCGCCACGCCCGCAAACAGCGGAATGACCAGCTTCACGAGGTTCGTACCGGTATGGCGCGCCATCGAGAATGCGACGCTTATCAGCAGCACAACGGCCACTTCGAAGAACAGCGGCAGCGCGCAAATCAGACCGGCCAGGCCAATCGCGTAGTGCGCGCGGCTGTGGCCGAAGGATTTCAGCATCTTGACGGCAATCTGGTCGACCGCGCCCGTCTCGTGCAAAATCTTGCCAAACATCGCGCCAAGGGCCACCACAATCGCCAGGAAGCCCAGCGTACCGCCCATCCCTTTTTCCATCGTCGCGGCGATCTTGTCGAGCGGCATACCGGAAAAGAGACCTGCACCAATAGAAACCACCATCAAAGCAACGAAGGCATGCATACGCGCCTTCATCACTAAAAACAGCAGCAGCAAAACGGAACCCACTGCTGTCAAAACTAGCGTTAATGTACTCAAAACTTACTGCCTTTTATTAATGACCTCGATGGTGCTGGCGACAACACCTTCCAGTGACTGATCGATATCAACCACTAAGACGTCCTGCTCATCCGCACCCGGCTCCTGCAGCGCTTCGAACTGCGTGACCAGCATCTGGGTTTTGAAGAAGTGACCTTTACGCGCCTTCAGACGGCTTTCAATCACCTCGAAATCCCCTTTCAGGTAGATGAAGGAGAGGTTCGGGTTGCCGTCGCGCAGCAGATCGCGGTAGGTTTTTTTCAGCGCGGAGCAGACGATCAGGGAGACTTTATTGGTGCGCTGCATCGCGAATGCGGCGTCGTTCAGCGCCTGCAGCCACGGTTTGCGGTCGTCGTCGTTCAGCGGCTCGCCGGAGGCCATTTTCATGATGTTGCTGCGCGGATGGAGGAAGTCGCCATCAAGGAACGCAGCCTGGAGTTGATGCGCCACTTCGCTGGCTACGGCTGATTTCCCGCTACCGGAAACGCCCATCAGGACGTAGACGTGGTGATCGTGATTAGTCGTGCTCAAAGGGTGTCCCTCAGTCAATTGTTACGGGTAACAGTTATCGGTAACATTGTCCTGCCGGGGCAAAAGAGAAGCAATATCCAAACGTGCGCGAAGTGAATAAGTGTGAGCTACTTCAAATTTGTCAGTTCAAATAGATCCACCCGGTGACAAGGTGAAACCTAAATCTAACATTTTCGGGGTCACCGTCTCGCCACGAATGCGCGCCAGCAGGCGTTCTGCGCCAATACGGCCCATACGTTCACGCGGGGTCAGGACGCTCGCCAGACGCGGCTCCATCACCTGGCCAATATCGTGGCCGTGGAAACCGGCGATCGCCATATCATCAGGGATCTTCAGCCCCAGACGCTGACACTCAAACGCCGCGCCGACCGCAAGGTCATCGTTGGTACAGAAAATACCGTCCAGTTGCGGATACTCGCGTCGCGCCTGACGCATCAGCTCAATCCCCGACGTATAGGAAGAGGACTGCTCCACCATCACGCTGTACGGTGTTAAGTTCGCGTCGAGCATCGCCTGCTCGTATCCCTTCTGTTTGATGATAGTACGTTCATCAAGACGCGCCCCCAGATAGGCGATGTGGCGATGCCCGCGGGCGATGATGGCCGCCGTCATCTGACGCGCCGCTTCGAAGTTATCAAACCCCACGGCGATGTCGAGGCACGGCGACTGGCTGTCCATCAGCTCCACCACCGGGATACCGGCCACTTCGATCATTTTGAGCGTGCGGGCGGTGTGGGTACGTTCCGTTAAAATCAGGCCGTCGATGTTCCAGGAAAGCATCGATTCAAGACGTTCCTCTTCCAGTTCCGGCTTGTACCCGTAGTGCGCGAGCATGGTCTGATAGCCAAAGGCATCGGTCACGCTTTCGATACCACGTAATACTTCGGCGAAAACCTGGTTGGTCAGGGAAGGAAGCAGGACGCCCACCGCACGGCTGGTCGCATTGGAGAGAATATCGGGCGCGCGGTTGGGGATGTAACCCAGTTCATCAAGGGCAGCGGCAATCTTGCCACGCAACGCCACGGAAACCTGCTCCGGGTTACGTAAAAAACGGCTGACCGTCATTTTGGTCACACCGACGCGATCGGCGACATCCTGAAGTACGGGGCGTTTCTTTTTCATCGTCCTGAGAAATCTTGAAGTGAGAGATTTTCTCAGTTTATCACGGACAAAGCTCAACCTTCCCCGTTTAAAGGGAAGGTTGAGTAATTATTTATACCGGCGGCAGGTCAAACAGCAGGATTTCACTTTCGCTGTCGGCATGCACGGAGAGCGCCTGCTCGTCCCAGATGGCCAGACCATCGGCGGTTGTGGCTTTGGTGCCGTTGATGGACACGTCACCTTTCACCACCTGGATCCAGACGCGGCGGTTGGCGGCAATCTGATGCACGGACTGTTCGTCTTTTGCCAGCGCCCAGCGGTACAGCTCCATATCCTGATGCACTTTCAGGGAACCTTCACGCGCATCCGGGGACAGCACCAGCTGTTTACCCTGTTTGGCGTCGAAGCGGCGCTGCTCGTAGCGCGGCGCGATGCCGGTCTCTTCCGGAATGATCCAGATTTGATACAGGTGCAGTTTGTCCGTTTTGCTCGGGTTGTACTCGGAGTGACGCACCCCGGTACCCGCGCTCATAATCTGGAACTCGCCCGCCGGAACCTGCTCTTCGTTACCCATGCTGTCTTTGTGCGCCACGGCACCTTCAAGCACATAGGTCAGGATTTCCATGTCTTTGTGCGGGTGGGTGCCGAAGCCCTGGCCTGCATCAATCACGTCGTCGTTAATCACGCGCAGTGCGGAGAAGCCCATGAAGTTCGGGTCGTAGTAGTCGGCAAACGAGAATGAATGCCATGAGTCCAGCCAGCCATGATTCGCGTGACCACGTTCGTTTGCTTTGCGTAAGTAGATCATTGTTTTCACCCTCAGTTCGTTTCGATGGAGTAAGTGTGGACGCAAACCGCCTGGGATCATAGAGGGTGAAAATTGACTCCTCTGTTCAAAAATTATGAACAAGCGCAGAGGAGCCATTTTTGCTTATTTTGCGAGGGTTACCGTGGCAGGAGAAGCCTGCTCAAAGGCCCGTTCAAGGATTTCCAGGTTGTTCAGAACGTCAGATTCCTTGACGTAATTCGGCGTACCCGTGGTGAGCGTTTCATACAGCGCATCGTAGACGCGGCCATAGTCGCCTGGTTCCGGCTTGAGTTCTTCTTTTACTGTTGTGCCATCTGCCTTCACATACTCCAGCACGCCCACGGAATCATCCGCCGCAAAGCCCGGTTCGCCCGGCATGATGTTGGCCTTCAGGCTGGTCTCCTGCTGGTCGATGCCGTACTTGATAAACGAGCCTTTGGTGCCGTGAACGATAAACCTGGGATAGTCGATTTTCACCAGATGGCTGGTTTTGACGATGGCTTTCAGGTCGCCGTAGAACAGCTGCGCTTCGAAGGTGTCATCCGGATTGGCTTTGTTGCGCAGGCTGCGGATGTCGTACGCCACGTGGTCCGGCCGCCCAAACAGGGAGATGATCTGGTCCATGGTATGCACGCCCAGGCCATAGAACGAGCCGTCCTGCGGCAGGCCGGGCTGGGTTTCCGCGACCGGACGGTAGTAGTCGAAGTGGCTTTCAATTTCCACGATGTCGCCGAGCTTTCCGCTCTCAATCGCCTTTTTCGCCGTCAGGAAGCAGCTGTCGAAGCGACGGTTCTGATACGGCGTAACGGTCAGTCCTTTGCTCTTCGCCAGCGCGAACAGCTCCTTCGCTTCGGCGATGGTCGGGGTGAAGGGCTTTTCCACCAGCACGTTTTTGCCCGCTTCCAGCGCGCGCTTCGCGTAGTCGAAGTGGCTGTCGGCGTGGGTGCAGACAATGATCAGATTCACCTGCGGATCGTGAAGCACCTCATCGAGATCGCTGGTGAAGTGGATGTGGGAATACTGCGGGGACTGCTCTTCCGGCTTCGCGCGGCGGCGGTAGATATGGGCGACGTGCCAGCTGTCTTTACGGTTGAGAACATAGGGTAGGTGATAGCGGGTGGTGCTTTTACCAAAGCCGATAAACGCACAGTTCAGGGTCATGGTTCCGTCCTTTTTGATCAGGTTTCTGTTTTCACTATAGCGATAAACTTGCCCAAAAGAATCCTAAAATGGCGGCACTTGCCTTGACCCTGCCGCTAAAAACCACGATAAGGTGAAGGTCAAATCTATGCTCGCGAATGGAGTCGCGCCCATTTCTATGGAAAGGAAATATCTCGCCTTAAACAGTGCGCTTCTCTTCTGGTTGCTTTCGCTTGCCGCCTGGTGTTTCGCCGCCCGTCAACTCGCATGGCTCTTCGCAGCATTCTCTTTATTGGCTTTCACTCTTCCCCTGCTTATCAACCTGGGTAATGTTATGTTTAAAAAGAATAAAATTAATGAAATCAAGGTTCCAACTGCCCTTCCCCCGGCTCCTGTGATGGAAAAAGAACCTACCGCCACCGAGAAGCACGGCACCACGGTGATTGCCAACGACGTCCGCGTTGAAGGCAATATCGTTTCGACGGGTCACGTCTATGTGCACGGTGAGCTCATCGGCAATATTGCCTCTGAACAGAGTCTGATCAAAATCATGCGCGGGGGACGGGTTGAGGGAAATATCACCTGCCGCGAGCTGATTATTGACGGGGCCGTGATTGGCGAATGCCACAGCGATGCCATTGAAATCTGCGAAAACGGTGAGGTAACGGGAACGCTTTCCTACCGGGCGCTGGCCGTCAAAAAAGGGGGGATGTTTTCCGGTATTGCGGAGATGCTGCCTGCCGCAATCGAAAAGAATAACGTCGTTGGCCTGATCAAGGACAGCACCGCTGACGCTCCTGAAGCGTGCGAGCTTGCCAAATAATAAGCAAAAAAAAGCCAGCGAAACGCTGGCTAAAGTAATACTGGAAGCAATGTGAGCAATGTCGTGCTTTCAGGTTCCCGTAGCGGTCTTCCTGAATGCAGAGCAATAATAATCATTCTCATTCGCACTTGTCCACTCCTTTTTGCAAAAAATAGCGGTTGACTCAAATTTTAAAGTCATTGATGTTGGAAGGGAGAGTTAACTGACTGAGGAACAAGGAATGAGTGAGATAGTGATACGCCACGCAGAACTGAAAGATGCCGAAGCCTTACGCCAGAACTATATGCATCCCGGGGTGTATCACGACACGCTACAGCTACCTCATCCTTCCCTTGAGATGTGGCAGGAACGCCTGAGTCCTAAACCTGGCCAAAAACGTCTGGTCGCCTGTATCGATGAAAACATCGTCGGTGACCTGGCGCTGCAGGCAGAAGCCAGCCCGCGACGCAGCCACGTGGCAACCTTTGGTATCAGCGTTGCGGCGCATGCACAGGGGCGCGGCGTGGGGAGCGCGCTCATGCGCGAGATGATCAACCTGTGCGATAACTGGATGCGCATCGAACGGATTGAATTAACGGTGTTTGCCGATAACCCCGCTGCACTGGCGCTGTACCGGAAGTTTGGTTTTGAAATCGAAGGCACCGGCAGGAAATTTGCCCTGCGCAACGGCGAGTATGTGGATGCGTATTATATGGCGAGAATGAAGTAGTTATTTGCCGGGTGGCGGCTTCGCCTTACCCGGCCTACGTTCGTGCAGTTGTAGGCCCGGTAAGCGCAGCGCCACCGGGCAATATATCAATACCCCGCCGTCAAATCATCCACCGAACGCGGGTCTGACGCGCCAAACAGCGCCCCGTCCGGTCCGACCATAATGCTCTGGGTGCTGCCCATCGCCTCTTTGACCGCGACCTTTTGACCGCGCTGTTCAAGCAGCTTAATGGTGTCCGGGCTAAAGCCCTTCTCGACGCGCAGCTCGTCCGGCAGCCACTGGTGGTGGAAACGCGGGGCGTTGGTCGCTTCGGCGACGTTCATCCCAAAGTCGATGCTGTTCACCACCATCTGCAGCACGGTGGTAATAATTCGACTCCCGCCCGGGCTGCCGGTTACCAGCCAGGTCTTACCGTCTTTCACCACGATGGTGGGCGACATGGACGACAGCGGGCGCTTCTTCGGCCCGACGGCGTTTGCATCACCGCCTACCAGCCCGTAAACGTTCGGCACGCCCGGCTTGGCGGAGAAGTCATCCATCTCGTTGTTCAGCAGAATGCCGCTGTTGCCCGCCACAATCCCGGTGCCGAAGGTGGTGTTGAGCGTATAGGTCACCGCCACAGCGTTACCGTCTTTATCCACCACCGAGAAGTGGGTGGTCTGATTGCTTTCATACGGCGCCAGCTTGCCGGGGCGGATCTCGCTCGACGGCTTCGCCTTGTTGATGTCGATCTGGTCGGCCAGGGATTTGGCATAGGCTTTGTTGGTCAGCGCCTGCCACGGCACCTTCACGAAGTCCGGATCGCCGAGGTACTCCGAGCGGTCGGCGTAGGCGCGTTTTTCCGCTTCCGCCATCACCTGCATGGCGTCCGCGCTGCCGAAGCCAAACTTGTGCATATCGAAGTTTTCAAGAATGTTGAGGATCTGCACGATGTGAATGCCCCCGGACGACGGCGGCGGCATGGAGAAGACCTCGTAGCCGCGATAGGTGCCGCTAATCGGCTCGCGCTCCACCGCCTTGTATTCCGCCAGATCCGCCTTGGTGATTAAGCCCCCGTTCTTTTGCATTTCATCGGCAATCTGGTCAGCAATCGCGCCTTTATAGAAGGCATCCGGGCCGTGTTCCGCAATCCGCTCCAGGCTGGTCGCCAGGTTCTTCTGCACCAGCTTATCGCCCTTCTTCAGCGGCTCGCCGTCTTTCCAGAAGATGGCCTTACTGTTTTCGTGATTCGGAATCACTTCGCTGCCGTAGGTTTTGAGGTCGTCTGCCAGCGCGTCATTCACCACAAAGCCCTCCCGCGCCAGCTTGATAGCAGGCTGTACCACCTTATTCAGCGGCATCGTGCCGTATTTTTCCAGCGCCAGCGAGAAGCCCGCAACGGTACCCGGCGTGCCGGACGCGAGGTGCGAGGTCAGGGATTTCTTGCTGTCCGGGTTGCCCTGCTCGTCAAGGAACATGTCGCGGGAGGCCTGATTCGGTGCCATCTCACGGAAGTCGATGGCGGTGGTTTTCCCGTCTTTGGTACGCAGCATCATAAACCCGCCGCCGCCGAGGTTACCCGCCTGCGGATGCGTGACCGCCAGCGCGTACCCGACCGCAACCGCCGCATCCACCGCGTTACCGCCCTGCTTGAGAATATCGACGCCCACCTGGGTTGCCAGCGCGTCAACCGAGGCCACCATGCCATGCGTCGCCCGCACGGGATGGAAAACGTCTTCCTCCACGCCGTAGGAGACGGGAGGCGCCGCGGGCGGGTTGGCCGCCACGCTAAATGTGCCGCCTGCCATCAGCGCGGCGATCGCTACCCAGCGCAAAAACGTTGGTTTCATCATTATTGTTCTCCAGGTGATAGGGTCCATACTCCCCGCTTAAGCCTGGTTCACAACTCCTAAAAAATCATCGTCATGGTGAAATCGGGGTAAACTTAAGAGAAACCTCAAAAGGAGGAGATGACAATGAAACGCTTGATGATTCTTACGGCACTGCTTCCCTTTGCCGCGCTCGCACAGCCACTTAATACGATGAACAACCCTAACCAGCAGGGTTACGTCATTCCCAGCCAGCAGCGGATGCAAACGGAGATGATGAGCCAGCAACAGCAGCAGAAAGGGATGCTTAATCAACAGTTGAAAACGCAAACCCAGATGCAGCAGCAGAGCCTGCAAAACCAGATGAACGCCAACACCCAGCGCGTCCAGCAGGGTCAGGTGCGCGAGCAGCCGCTGCCGAATAAAAACGGCGGGATGTTAGGCGGGGGTTCAACCCTGAACAGCGGCCAGCAGCATATGCTGCCGCCGCAGTCGAACGGCAGTATGCTTAATCCGCAGAACTAAAGTTCGGGCCGATGCGGTCAATCGCATCGGTACAAATGCTGTCAACGCCCCAGCGCAGCATTTCGGCTGCACGCTGGGGTTTGTTAACGGTATACACCAGAATATGCAGACCCGCCGCTTTCAACATCTTCACCCGCGCCTCATCCAGCAGCTTGTGATTGAGATGAATTGAAACGCACGCTAAGCGTGTCGTCAGCTCGTGCCAGTCCTCGCGCCACTCGTCCAGCAGCAGCCCACGCGGCAGCTCCGGCACGGCCGCCTGTGCCGCTTCCAGCGCGTCGATCTCAAACGACGACAGCAACGGTGCCGTCATCCCTTCCCACAGCTCACGCGCGGCCAGCGCGATGACTTTGCCCGTCAGCGGCCCGGTGCCGGTGGTCGGTTTGATTTCGATATTGGCCATCATGCCGTGCTGGCGACAGCGATCCGCCACTTCCGCCAGCAGCGGCAGCGGTTCGCCTTTGAATTCGCCGCTGTACCAGCTTCCGGCATCTACCTTCAGCAGATCGCGCCACGGCAGTTCACCCGCCACGCCCCAGCCGTTGCTGGTGCGTTCGAGGTTATCGTCATGCAGCAGGAAAATTTCGCCGTCTTTCGACAGCTTGGCGTCGAACTCGATCATCGTGTGGCCGTAGCGCGCGCCAACGTCAATCGCCGCCAGGGTATTTTCCGGCGCCAGCTTACCGCCGCCGCGGTGGGCGACGACGTGGGGATAAGGCCAGTTGCTCATACTCGTTGTCCTGTTTCACCGTCAAAGAAGTGCAGGTGATTTTCCGGCAGGTGCAGCCACAGCGTACTGCCTGCTTTCGGGCGTTCCTGATGCGCTAAACGCACCACTATTTTTTGCTCACCCCAGCGTCCGTGCGCCAGGTTATCTGCACCCAACATCTCCAGCGTGTCCATCACCAGCGGCACGCCGCCGTCCGCCTGAGAGGTTAAACCGATATGCTCCGGGCGGATACCGAGCGTCATCTTACGCCCGGCGTAGCCACGATAGTACCAGTTGATCGGCAATGCCATCCCGCTTTCCAGTTCAAAGTGGGTGCCCGCACTGCTGATCCGTCCTTCCAGCAGGTTCATTGCCGGGCTGCCGATAAAGCTCGCCACAAAGCGGGTAGCCGGTTTCTCATACACCTCCACCGGGGTGCCAATCTGCTCGGCAACGCCTTTGTTCATCACCATCACGCGCTGAGCGAGGGTCATGGCCTCAACCTGATCGTGGGTAACGTACAGTGACGTGGTTTTCAGACGACGGTGCAGCTGCTGCAGCTCAAGACGCATCTGCACGCGCAGCTTGGCGTCGAGGTTAGAGAGCGGCTCGTCGAAGAGGAATACCGCCGGATCGCGCACGATGGCGCGCCCCATCGCCACGCGCTGGCGTTGGCCGCCGGAGAGTTCGCGCGGGCGGCGCTTGAGCAGGCCGTCCAGCTCCAGAATACGGGCGGCTTCTTTCACGCGCTCCTCGATATGGCCTTTGCCCATGCCGCGGATTTTCAGCCCCCAGGCCATGTTCTCTTCCACGCTCATGTGCGGATAGAGAGCGTAGTTCTGGAAGACCATCGCGATGCCTCTGTCTTTCGGCTCCATCTCGGTGACGCGCTGGCGGTCAATCCAGATATCCCCGGACGTCACGCGCTCCAGCCCCGCCACCATGCGCAGCAGCGTGGATTTTCCGCAGCCGGACGGGCCGACCATCACGATAAATTCCCCATCCGCCACGTCGAGCGTCAGCGGCTGAATCACCTGGGTTTTACCGTCCCAGCTTTTGGTTACTGCCTGAAGTTTTAAACCTGCCATCTTATTTCTCGCTATCGACCAGGCCACGGACAAACGCACGCTGCATGGCTAAAACAATGACTACGGGTGGGATAAGGGTCAGCAGCATCGCCGCCATCACCTGGTTCCAGAGGGTGGTGCCTTCGCCGGTGGCGATCATGCCTTTGATGCCCGCCACGGCGGTGCCGAGGTTGACGTCCTGAATAATCAGCAGCGGCCACAGGTACTGGTTCCAGCCGTAGATAAAGGTGATCACAAAAAGCGCCGCAAGGTTAGTTTTCGACAGCGGCAGCACGATATCGCGGAAGAAGCGCATCGGCGACGCGCCGTCGATGCGCGCCGCTTCAATCAGCTCGTCCGGCAGGGTCATAAAGAACTGGCGGAACAGGAAGGTGGCGGTCGCCGAGGCCATCAGCGGCAGGGTCAAGCCCGCGTAGCTGTCGAGCATCTTCAGGTTGGCAATCACCTCCACCGTCGGGAAGATACGCACTTCCACCGGCAGCATCAGGGTGATAAAAATCATCCAGAAAAACAGGTTGCGCAGCGGAAAGCGGAACCAGACGATGGCGAAGGCCGACAGCATCGACACCGTAATTTTGCCGACCGTAATGCCGAACGCCATGATGAAGCTGTTGAGCATCATCAGCCAGAACGGCGCGCTGTTGGCACCCACGCCCTGGGTCCAGATGGTCTTCATGTTCTCGAAAAGATGCGTGCCTGGGATCAGCGTCATCGGCGTGTCGAACACCGCTTTGGTGTCCAGCGTGGCGGCGACAAAGGCCACGTACAGCGGAAACAGGATGACGATAATCCCCAGAATCAGCATGGTGTGGCTGAAAATCGTCAGCCCGCGACGGTTCTCAATCATTGGTAGCGCACCTTACTTTCGACATAGCGGAACTGCACCACCGTGAGGATGATGACGAGGAACATCAGCACCACCGACTGCGCGGCAGAAGCGGAGAGATCCAGCCCCGCGAAGCCTTCGCGGTAGATCTTGTAGATAAGCGTGGTCGTCGCCTGCACCGGGCCGCCTGCGGTGGCCGCATCGATCACCGGGAAGGTGTCGAAGAAGGCGTACACGAGGTTAACCACCAGCAGGAAGAAGCTCACCGGGGCGATCAGCGGCAGCGACAGCCTGAAGAAGCGACGAATCGGCCCTGCGCCGTCAATCGCGGCGGCTTCCACCAGCGAACGGGGAATGGACTGCAGTGCGGCAAAGAAGAACAGGAAGTTGTAGCTGATCTGCTTCCACACCGAGGCGAACACCACCAGGAACATCGCCTGACCGCTATTCTGGGCGTGGTTCCAGTCGTAGCCGAACTCTGCCAGGAAATGGGTAATCAACCCCCGGCCCGGGTTAAACAGGAAAATCCACAGCACGGCGGCGACGGCGGGCGCCACGGCATAAGGCAGCAGCATCAGGGTCTGATAAATACGGCTGCCGCGCACCACGTAGTCCACCAGCGCGGCGAAGAACAGCGAGGCAACAAGACCGCTCACGGTCACCAGCGCGCTGAACTTCATCGTCGTCCAGAAGGCGTCCAGGTAGTAGCTGTCATGGAACAGCGCGGTGAAGTTGTCCAGACCGACAAACTGGCTGGAAAGCCCGAACGGATCGACGCTTTGTACCGAGTACCACAGCGCTTCGCCCGCAGGCCAGATAAAGAAGATAACGGTGATGACCAGCTGAGGCGCGACCAACAGGTACGGCAGCCAGCGGGAGCGAAACACCGGACGGGATGATGACATGGAGATTGGGTTCCTGAACAATGCCGGGTGGCGGCTACGCCTTACCCGGCCTACAAATATTTCTCCCTCTCCCCGTGGGAGAGGGTTGGGGTGAGGGCATCAGCCCGCACGATCCCCCGTAGGCCCGGTAAGCGAAGCGCCACCGGGCGAATCACAGATTACGATTTCGTCGACTGCTCAAAGCGGCGCAGCAGCTGATTCCCGCGCTCTACCGCTGAATCCAGCGCCTGCTGTGGCGTTTTCTTCCCGGTCCACACGCTTTCCAGCTCCTCATCCACGATGGTGCGGATCTGCGGCATGTTGCCCAGACGAAGACCTTTGGTGAACGGCAACGGCGGCTTGTTCAGCATCTGGCGCGTCGCGATGTCCGCCCCTGGGTTCTTGCTGTAGAAGCCCTGCTCGCGGGTCAGGTCGTACGCGGCTTTGGTGATCGGCAGGTAGCCGGTCTTCTGGTGCCATTCGGCTGCGTTTTCCGGCTTCGCCAGGAAGTCGAGGAATTCGGCTACGCCTTTGTAGGTGCCGTTGTCTTTGCCCTGCATGACCCACAGGCTCGCTCCGCCGATGATGGCATTCTGCGGCGCGCCCTTCACGTCGGCGTCGTACGGCATCATGCCCACGCCGTAGTTAAATTTGGCGTAGTGACGGATATCCGCCAGCGAGCCGGACGATGCGGTGGTAATGGCGCAGTCGCCGCTGTAGAACTTCTCGGTGGATTCGTCTTTACGCCCGAAGTAGCTGAAGTCGCCCTTCTTGTTGAGTTCTTCCAGCAGCGCAATGTGCTTCACCTGCTCCGGCTTGTTGAACTCCAGCACCGCATCGGTGCCGTCGAAGCCGTTGTTTTTGGTCGCCACCGGCAGGCCGTGCCAGGCGCTGAAGTTTTCAATCTGGATCCAACCCTGCCAGCCGCTGGCGTAGCCGCACTTCATCCCCGCCGCTTTCAGCTTCGCGGTGTACTCCGCCAGGTCCTGCCAGGTTTTTGGTGGCTGCTCCGGGTCTAAACCGGCTTTTTTGAAGGCGTCTTTGTTGTAGTAGAGCACCGGCGTGGAGCTGTTAAACGGCTGGGACAGCAGGTGGCCGGTTTTGGAATCGGTGTAGTAACCCGCTACGGTCGGCACGAACTGGGATTCGTCGAAGTTGATGCCCGCTTCTTTGAACACTTCATAGACCGGCTTGATGGCTTTGGAGGCCATCATGGTGGCGGTACCCACTTCATAAACCTGTAACAGGGCTGGCGCGTTGCCGGTACGGAAGGCGGCGATGCCCGCGCTCAGGCTCTGCTCGTAGTTACCTTTGTACACCGGCACAATTTTGTAATCCGGGTGGGTGTCGTTGAAACGCTGCGCCAGGGAGTCAACTTCTTTACCCAACTCCCCTTCCATGGAATGCCAGAACGGAATGGTCGTCACAGCCAGTGCGTTCGTCGCAAAAGCCAGACCCAGTGCCAGACCCAAAGCTGTGTGTCGTAACGATGTCATTGTCATCTCTCTTATTGTGCCGGATGCGCGATATCACGCGTTTTATGCTCGCGAGGTAACATGACATGCTCGAATTACAGAAAAATAACTGTTTGTTTACAGATAAGTGACAGCCAGGCGTCAGGGGGATGATGGTTGTGTGAAGGGGTGTAGTGGTTAAAAAAGCCGGGTGGCGGCTACGCCTTACCCGGCCTACTCGATACCGTAGGCCCGGTAAGCGTAAGCGCCACCGGGCAATACAGACGGCTTAGCCGCCCAGGTAAGCGCTCCGCACCGCTTCGTTCGCCAGCAGCGCGTCGCCGGTGTCTTCCAGCACTACGCGGCCGTTCTCCAGCACGTAGCCACGGTCAGCCAGCTTCAGCGCCTGGTTGGCGTTCTGCTCAACGAGGAAGATCGTCATCCCCTCTTTACGCAGCTGCTCGATGGTGTCGAAAATCTGCTGGATGATGATCGGCGCAAGACCGAGCGACGGCTCGTCCAGCAGCAGCAGGCGCGGCTGGCTCATCAGCGCGCGGCCAATCGCCAGCATCTGCTGCTCGCCGCCGGACATGGTGCCCGCACGCTGGATGCGGCGCTCCCACAGGCGCGGGAAGAGCTCATAGACCCACTTGATGCGGGTCTGGTATTCATCGCGGTGAGCAAAGAAGCCGCCCATCGCCAGGTTCTCTTCCACCGTCATGCGGGAAAACACGCGACGCCCTTCCGGAACGATCGCCACCGCTTCACGCATGATTTTGGCGGTCTGCCAGTCGGTAATGTCTTTGCCATCGAACACAATCCGCCCGCTGGTGGCGCGCGGGTCGCCGCACAGGGTGCCGAGCAGCGTGGTTTTACCCGCCCCGTTGGCGCCAATCAGGGTGACGATTTCACCCTGATTGATATGCAGGCTGACGTCGTGCAGCGCCTGTATCTTGCCGTAGTGCGCGTTGACCTTGTCGAACGTTAACATCGCTTTTTCCATCTTATGCCTCACCCAGGTATGCGCGGATCACGTCCGGGTTGTTGCGGATCTCTTCCGGCGTGCCGTTTGCCAGCGGCGTGCCCTGGTTTACCACGTAGATACGGTCCGAAATGCCCATCACCAGCTTCATGTCATGCTCAATCAGCAGAATGGTGGTGTCGTGGTGATCGCGCAGTTCGGCAATCAGCTCGTCCAGCTCTTTGGTCTCTTTCGGGTTGAGCCCTGCCGCCGGTTCGTCGAGCATCAGGATCTCCGGCTGGGTCACCATGCAGCGCACAATCTCCAGACGACGCTGGTCGCCGTAGGCCAGGTTGCTCGCCTGACGGTTGGCGTGCTGCAGCAGGCCAATTCGGTCGAGCCAGGTGGCGGCGCGGTCAAGCGCTTCATCCTGCGCGCGGCGGAAGGCCGGGGTTTTCAGCAGGCCGGAGAACAGCCCGGTTTTCAGCTGCTGATGCTGTGCCACCAGCAGGTTCTCAATCACCGTCATCTCGCGGAACAGACGCACGTGCTGGAAGGTACGCACCACGCCCATGCGGGCAATCTGCTGGCCCGGCAGCCCTTCCAGGTGCTGGTCGCGCAGCATGATGGTGCCGCCCGTCGGCTTGTAGAAGCCGGTCAGGCAGTTGAAGACCGTGGTTTTCCCCGCGCCGTTCGGGCCAATCAGGGAGACAATCTCTTTCTTGTGCAGATCCAGATTCACGTTGTTGACCGCCAGCAGGCCGCCAAAACGCATCATCAGACCGTTAACGGATAATAATGGCTGGCTCATGCCTGCTCTCCTTTCGCTTGCCCGTTCTTCAGCTTCAGCTGTGGACGGGTCATCGGCAGCAGACCCTGCGGACGCCAGATCATCATCAGCACCATCAAACCACCCAGCATCAGCATGCTGTATTCGTTAAAGTCGCGCATCAGCTCGCGCGAGACCACCAGCAGGATGGCCGCGAGGATAACGGCGAACTGCGAGCCCATCCCGCCGAGCACCACAATCGCCAGCACGAAGGCCGATTCGGCAAAGGTGAAGGATTCCGGGCTAACGAAGCCCTGACGCGCGGCAAACAACGTTCCGGCGAAACCGGCAAACGCGGCGCTGATGGTGAACGCGGTCAGCTTGATGCGGGTCGGGTTCAGGCCCAGCGAGCGGCAGGCGATTTCATCTTCACGCAGCGCTTCCCACGCGCGGCCCAACGGCATGCGCAGCAGACGGTTGATCACGAACAGGGTAATCACCACCAGCAGCAGCGCCACCAGATAGAGCCAGATTACGCGGTCGGACGGGTCATACTTCACGCCGAAGAAGTTGCTGAAGGTGTCCCAGCCGCCTTCGCGGGCGGTACGGCTGAACTCCAGGCCGAAGAAGGTCGGTTTCGGGATCTGGCTGATGCCGTTCGGGCCGCCGGTCACTTCGGTGTTGTTGAGCAGCAGGATACGGACGATTTCGCCGAAGCCCAGGGTCACAATCGCCAGGTAGTCGCCGCGCAGGCGCAGCACCGGGAAGCCGAGCAGGAAGCCCGCGGCGGCAGAGACCAGCCCCGCCAGCGGCAGGCAGGTCCAGAAGCCGAGGCCGTAATAGTGGTTCAGCAGCGCGAAGGTGTAGGCGCCGATGGCGTAGAAGCCGCCGTAGCCCAGTACCAGCAGGCCGGAGAGCCCCACCACCACGTTCAGACCGAGACCCAGAATTACGTAGATCATGGTCAGGGTAGCGATATCCACGGTCCCGCGCGACACCACAAACGGCCACGCCACGGCGGCGACCAGCAGCGCCACGAGGAACAGCTTCTGCTTCACGGTAGAACCGTCGATAGCGGGCAGCACGAATTTCGGCCCGGAGACGTTTTTCAGCGACTTCTGGAACAGCGGGCGCAGCAGCTGGAACAGGAACACCACGGCGGTGCCGATAAACACCCACTGCCAGCGAATATCAGCGGCGGTGTCCACCACCAGCTTAGTGCCGTCCAGCTCTAACTGGACGCCCATGAAGACGCCCGCCAGCACGAAGAACATGGCGGCAGAGAGCAGCGCCATTGCAAAATGCATCGGTTTCATACTTTCTCTACCTCCGGACGACCCAGAATACCGGTAGGCATCACCAGCAGAACCAGAATCAGCAGGGCGAACGACACCACGTCTTTATATTCCGTACTCAGGTACGCCGAGGAGAGCGCTTCCGCCACGCCCAGGATCAGGCCGCCGATCATCGCGCCCGGAATGCTGCCGATACCGCCCAGTACCGCCGCGGTGAAGGCTTTCATCCCGGCCATAAAGCCGATGTACGGGTTGATTACGCCGTAGAACTGGCCGAGCAGGACCCCTGCAACCGCCGCCATCGCTGCGCCGATCACGAAGGTCAGGGCAATCACGCGGTCGGTGTTGATGCCGAGCAGGCTCGCCATCTTCAGGTCTTCTGCGCACGCGCGGCAGGCGCGTCCCATACGCGAGTAGCGGATGAACAGCGTCAGGGCCAACATCGCAACAAAGGTCACGACCCAGATAACCAGCTGCATGGTGGTGATAGAGGCAGAGAAGTTCTCGCTGGCCCCCACTATCCACTGGCCGTTAAACAGGCTCGGCAGCGCCACGTCGCGCGAGCCTTCGGTCAGGCTGACGTAGTTTTGCAGGAAGATCGACATCCCGATGGCGGAGATCAGCGCAATCAGGCGCTTGGAGCTGCGCACCGGCCGGTAGGCCACGCGTTCGATGCTCCAGCCGTAGGCGCTGGCAATCACAATCGCGCCGACAAACCCGGCGGCGACCAGCAGCCAGCTGCTGTCGATGCCCATCATCATCAGGGCGGCAATGATCATAAAGGAGACGTAGCTACCGATCATGTAGACCTCGCCGTGCGCGAAGTTGATCATGCCGATAATACCGTAAACCATCGTGTAGCCGATGGCGATCAGCGCGTAGGTGCTTCCCAGCGTGACGCCGTTAAACATCTGCTGCAGGAAATAGAGAAACTGCTCGGACATATGCAAACCTTTTTATACCCGCCCGGCGGTCCGGGCGGTGGGATAGTTATTTGGCGGCCGAGGACGAACCGTCGGCGTGCCACTTAAAGACACCAAATTCAAATCCCTTCAGATCGCCTTTCTCGTCCCAGTTCAGCGGCCCAATCACGGTGTTCGCCCCGTGTGCTTTTAAATCCTTCACCAGATCCAGCGGCTCTTTGCTGCCGGTACGCTCCAGCGCGGTGGCCAGAGACTGCACGGCCGCGTAGGTGATCCAGACGTACGGACCGCTCGGATCTTTCTTCTGCGCCTTGAGCGCATCCACGATAGCCTTGTTAGCCGGATCCTGGTCATAGCGTTTTGGCATCGTGACCAGCATGCCTTCAGCAGAATCGCCCGCGATGTTCGACAGGGAGGCGTTGCCCACGCCCTCTGGCCCCATAAACTGGGTTTTCAGGCCGGTGGCGCGCGCCTGGCGCAGCATCTGGCCCATTTCCGGGTAGTAGCCGCCGAAGTAAACGAAGTCGATATTCTCTTTTTGCAGACGGGCGATCAGCGCAGAGAAATCTTTCTCACCGGCGGTAATGCCGTCGAAGAAGACGATGTTCGCGCCGCCTTTTTTCAGGCCGTCCTGCACGGAGCGCGCCAGGCCTTCACCGTACTGCTGCTTGTCATGAATAATGGCAATGCGCTGTGGCTTGACGGTGTCGAGGATGTATTTGGCGGCGGTGGGCCCCTGAGAGGAGTCCAGACCGGCGGTACGCATAATGTGCTGGTAGCCGCGCTGGGTCAGCTCCGGGTTAGTTGCGCCCGGGGTAATCATCAGGATGCCTTCGTCTTCATAAATATCAGACGCGGGCTGCGTGGACGATGAGCACAGGTGGCCGATGACGTACTGGATACCGTCGTTGACGATTTTGTTGGCGACCGCGACGGCCTGTTTTGGATCGCAGGCGTCGTCATATTCCACGCCCACCAGCTTGTCGCCCTTGATGCCGCCTTTGGCGTTGATGTCTTTGATGGCCTGACGTGCGCCGTTGAACTCCATATCACCCCACTGGGCAACAGGACCGGACATCGCGCCGACCACAGCCACTTTTATGTCGTCCGCCATAGCCGCCTGCGAAATTGCCAGTGCGACCATTCCCGCGATTATTGCTTTCGCGTTCCTTTTCATCTCTGAATCCCCATTCGTGATGTCGTGTATATATTTTGTTTTATTATGGTTAAAAAGCATTCTGTACTTTTAATGAACAACGCTATTTTTACCAGTGCCTTTAATGGTTTAGCGCGGTTTTTTGTCAAAAACCAGACTAATATCTCTATTTTTCAGGCGATTAAGCAAAGATAATATTCTGAAATCAGGCAGAGATAAACAAATAAAAGTGCAGTTTGCAGCATAAAATAACGGCACAAAGCGCCGAATAAATCACTGCCTTTCAGGTTAAAATTCTGCTTAATTTTCGATCCATATGTTTTCGAACTGCGCAATGCGTTGCCAAAAAACTAATCGCCTGGTAATTGGGAATAAAAAGAGAAAGCACCTGAGCAAATAAATTGAGTACACTGGCCCTACTCAATCTGATTTGGACAAGTAGCTAATGAAACTGACTATCGTGCGTCTGGTGACCTTTAGCGACCAGGATCATATCGACCTGGGCAAGATCTGGCCGGAATATTCCCCTTCGTCGCTGGCCGTCGACGACAATCACCGTATTTATGCCGCGCGCTTTAACGAGCGTCTGCTGGCCGCCGTTCGCGTGACGCTGAGCGGCACAGAAGGGGCGCTGGATTCCCTGCGCGTGCGCGACGTCACCCGCCGTCGCGGGGTCGGACAGTATTTAATTGAAGAAGTCATTCGTGAAAACCCGAGCGTGACCTCCTGGTGGATGGCCGACGTAGGCGTGGAAGACCGCGGCGTGATGGCGGCGTTTATGCAGGCATTAGGGTTTACGGCGCAGGCTAACGGGTGGGAGAAGCGCTAAAAGAAAGCCGGGTGGCGGCTGCGCCTTACCCGGCCTACGAGGTGCTCATTGTAGGCCCGGTAAGCGAAGCGCCACCGGGCAAAAGAGGGGGCAGTGCGGCCTGATTTGTGCGGTCTGATACCCTCACCCCGGCCCTCTCCCACGGGGAGAGGGTGCAAACACTAAAATGGCAACCTTACGGTTGCCATTTGCGTTTATTTTGCGTCAGTAGCAGTCCCGTTAGCATGCCAGTCAAACACGCCGAACTCGAAGCCCTTCAGATCGCCCTTCTCATCCCATGACAGCGGCCCCATGACGGTTTCCACGGAGTTCGCTTTCAGCCAAGTGGCAATCTCAGCCGGATCGGCTGACTGGTTCAGGCCCGCCTGCAGCGACTGCAGCGCCGCGTAGGTGGTCCAGACGAACGCGCCGCTTGGATCCTGTTTCTTCGCCTTGATCGCATCCACGATAGGTTTGTTCGCAGGAACCTGGTCGTAGTTCTTCGGCTTGGTCACCAGCAGGCCTTCAGCGGACTCACCCGCGATGTTAGACAGAGAGACGTTCGCCACGCCTTCCGGCCCCATAAACTGGGTTTTCAGACCGGCAGCGCGAGCCTGGCGCAGGATCTGGCCCATTTCCGGGTGGTAGCCACCGTAGTAAACGAAATCAATATTCTCTTTCTTCAGACGCGCCACCAGGGTGGAGAAGTCTTTCTCACCGGCGGTAATACCGTCGAAGAACACCACGTCAGCGTTGGCTTTCTTCAGGTTGTCCTGGACGGAGCGCGCCAGACCTTCACCGTACTGCTGCTTGTCGTGAACGATAGCGATGCGCTTCGGCTTCACTTTTTCAACGATGTATTTCGCCGCGGTTGGGCCCTGGTCAGAGTCCAGACCGGTGGTGCGCAGGGTCAGCTTGTAGCCGCGCGAGGTCAGTTCCGGCGCGGTTGCAGCCGGGGTGATCATCAGAATGCCTTCGTCTTCGTAGATGTCAGACGCGGGCTGCGTAGAGGAGGAGCACAGGTGACCGATAACGTATTTGATCCCGTCGTTCACCACTTTGTTCGCCACCGCGACCGCTTGTTTCGGGTCACAGGCATCATCATATTTTACGATCTGCAGTTTTTCGCCCTTGATGCCGCCTTTGGCATTAATGTCTGCAACCGCCTGTTCTGCGCCAGTAAACTCCTGATCGCCGTACTGCGCTACCGGACCGGACATCGCGCCAACCACAGCCACTTTGATATCTGCCTGTGCCATGGTGCTAAATGCCAACGCGATACATCCTGCCAGTAACGCTTTACCCTTCATGTTCATCCTGAGATTCCCCATTATTATGGTTATTACGATTGTTGTGATGTTGTTGTGCAGCGCTTTATGTCAGTTATAGGTGTGCTGTTCGCGCTTTTTCAGCATACTCTGCTAAAACATACCCGATTTTTATGATTTTGGAATAGCTAATTTGAAATGTCTCTATGCTATGCCCGGCACCGTTTTGCGTCGGGCTTTTGGCTTTATCGTGTCAGCGAGGCGGAAATGATATCCAGCGCCTGTCGGAACTGCGCTTCGGGGATCGTGAGCGGATAGAGGAAGCGAATCACGTTGCCGTACACGCCGCAGCTCAGGAGCAGCAGCCCTTCGTTCAACGCGCGTTCCTGCACCTGTCGGGTGAAGTCCGGCGACGGTTGCCCGGATTGCGGATCGTTGAACTCCACCGCCACCATAGAGCCTTGCGCACGAATGTCGGCAATATACGGGCAGCCATCCTTCGCTTTATGTAGTACCTCTACCAGATGGTGGCCAAGGTGCGCCGCGCGGGTGCAGAGATCTTCTTCGTCAATCACGTCCAGCACCGCATGGGCCGCGGCAATCGCCAGCGGGTTACCCGCGTAGGTGCCGCCCAGCCCGCCGGGCGCGGGGGCGTCCATCACCTCCGCCCGACCAGAGACCGCCGAAAGCGGCATCCCGCCCGCCAGGCTTTTTGCCATGGTGATAAGGTCCGGCTTCACGCAGTGGTTTTCCATCGAGAACAGCTTGCCGGTGCGGGCGAAGCCGGTCTGGACCTCGTCGGCAATCAGCAAAATCCCGTGGGTATCGCACAGGGCACGCAGCGCCTGCATAAAATCGGCGGGCGCGACGTTAAACCCGCCCTCACCCTGAACCGGTTCAAGGATAATGGCCGCCACCTGGTCTGGCGCGATATCCGCTTTGAAAATGCGCTCCAGGCTTTTTAACGCTTCCGCCGTGCTGATGCCGTGCAGATCGTTTGGGAACTGTGCGTGGTACACCGAACCGGGGAACGGGCCAAAGCCGAGTTTGTACGGCGCAACTTTACCGGTCAGCGCCATGGTCATAAAGGTGCGGCCATGGAAGGCACCGCCAAAGGTGATAAGACCGGGGCGTTTGGTGTACGCGCGGGCAATTTTGACCGCGTTTTCAACCGCTTCTGCGCCCGTCGAGAAGAAGGCGGTCTTGGCAGGACCGTCAATCGGCACGCGCTGGTTGATGCGTTCGGCAAGCGCGACGTAGCCCTCATACGGCACGATCTGGTAGGCCGTGTGGGTGAAGGCGTGGAGTTGTTTTTCGATGGCGGCAATGACTTTGGGATGGCGATGGCCGGTATTCAGCACCGCGATCCCGGCGGCGAAGTCGATGTACTCATTGCCTTCCACGTCCCACACCGTGGCGTTTTCAGCTTTATCGGCATAGAAGTTACACATCACGCCGATGCCGCGCGGCGTCGCCTGTAAACGCCGGTCGTTCAGTTCGTTATTTTTCACCCTGTCCCCCTGAGAAAGTCGCCTGCTTAGCGCATCAGTAAGTGTTTGCCAGGGGGAGGGAATTCGCCAGAGCGGGCGCTAAAAAAACAAAACCCCCGGACTCGCATCCAGGGGTTATCGGTGTACTTCGCTTAGATTACGCTTCGATAGCGGCGCGAAGTTTTTTCATGGCGTTCTTTTCAAGCTGACGGACACGTTCCGCGGAAACGCCGTAGCGGTCGGCCAGCTCCTGCAGCGTGGACTTGTTGTCTTCGTCCAGCCAGCGGGCGCGGATGATATCCTGGCTACGCTCGTCGAGGCCTTCCATCGCGAAAGTCAGCTTGTTCGCCGCCTGGTCTTCCCAGTTGTCCTCTTCAATGCCGTCGGCAAAGTTAGAGGTTTTATCCTGCAGGTACAGGACCGGGGCCATCGGCTGGCTGTCAGAGGCGTCGTCGTCGGAGGACATGTCAAAGGTCATGTCCTGCGCGGCCATGCGGGATTCCATCTCACGGACGTCTTTGCTGGATACGCCCAGCTCGCGCGCCACCATTTCCACTTCATCCTGGTTGAACCAGCCCAGACGCTGCTTGGTTTTACGCAGGTTGAAGAACAGCTTGCGCTGCGCTTTTGTCGTGGCGACCTTCACAATACGCCAGTTGCGCAGGACGTATTCGTGAATTTCTGCTTTGATCCAGTGCACGGCGAAGGAGACCAGTCGCACACCCACTTCCGGGTTGAAGCGACGTACAGCCTTCATCAGGCCGATGTTACCTTCCTGAATCAAGTCCGCCTGCGGCAGGCCGTAGCCCGAGTAGTTACGAGCAACGTGAACAACAAAGCGCAGGTGAGACAGGATCAGCGTCTTAGCTGCTTCCAGATCGCCCTGGTAATGCAGCTTTTCAGCAAGCTCCTTTTCTTCCTCGGCCGTTAACATCGGCCAGGTGTTCGCAGCCCGGATGTAAGATTCCAGGTTACCAACAGGGGCTAAAGCTAAAGTTTGCATTTCTTTGGTCATTCATTCCTCTCAATGTTTCTTCTGGTCCAGGCTGTCCCCATCAAGCAACAACCATGCCAAAGCGTTTGAGCAGCGAGATTAGCATTCACACTTTTATCAGACCGTGATTTTATCCACAAGTTCCAGGTGCAACGGTGAATAAATTACGCACAAAATGTGACATGAAGATGATAACAGGGGAAGAGACAACAGGGACGCTTTCCCTGCAGAGCGAACATCTCGGTGCAGGGAAAGATTATATCACGCTTTTATTAGTCGGGAGTAAAGTGGCGTAAATGTTGAACCGTCGCCAGCCATGCGGCTACCCAGCCGATCATGGAGCACACCAGCAGCAACAGCAGGCACTCATCGAACCCTAAGCCACTGATATCAAACTTCGTTCCGAAAACCTGCGCCACTTCAGTCACGGCAGAGGAAAGCCGCATCACCAAAATTTCTGACAATATCAGTGAAAGAAATGCGCCGGAAAAACCGAGCAGCGCGCCGCCGTAGAGGAACGGACGGAGGATGAAACCATCCGTCGCGCCAATCAGTTTCTGCACGTTGATGGTATCGCGGCGGGCGAAGATGCTCAGACGCACGCTGTTACCAATGACGAGGAACACCGCCGCCACCATCAGCACGCCTATCATCGCCGCGACGCGCCCCACCAGCCCGGTCAGGGCAGCAAGACGGGCGAACCAGCTGTCGTCCATGCGCACTTCATCAATCCCGTTGATACGGGTGATGCGGTCGCGCAGGGTATTAAGCGAATCGGCGCCCTGGAAATCAAGCTTCGGGATCACCACCGCCACGGCGGGCAGCGGGTTCTCTTCCAGCATATCCAGCGCGCCGCCAAAGCCTGACCAGTTGCGGAACTCGCCCAGCGCTTCATCGCGCGAGAGATAGTTAACCTTCTCCACGCCCTGTTCGGCCTGGATTTGCCCGACCACCTGCGCCGCCGCGTTATCGTCGAGCGCTTTATCCAGATAAACGGTGATCTGCGGCGACGGATAATACTGCGACGCTGCCTGGTTAACGTTCTTATAGACCATGTAGCAGACGCTTGGCAGCGTCAGGGAGATGGCGATCACCATCACCGTCAGGAACGTCGCCAGCGGCTTGCTTTTCAGATCCTGCAATGCCCCCTGGAAGGCATAGCGCACCTGCTCGTTGAACACGTTGGTCTTGCGGGAGTTCGGCTTCGGCGCGGCCTTCGCGCGCTTTGGCGTATTACGATTGCCGTCACCGCCGCCCTGCGGCTTGCGGAAACGGTCAAACCGGTTCCCGAACTGCCGAATCTGGTTCATTGCATCACGCTTGTTCACCGTGGCCTCCGTGCAAATGCCCGTCGCTCAGGGTCAGCATGCGGTACGAACGACGGGAAATGAGCCCGATGTCGTGCGTCGCCATCAATACCGTGACCCCTACGCGGTTGAATTCCTCAAACAGACGCAAAATCCCTTCGGACAGGGCATCGTCCAGGTTACCGGTTGGTTCATCCGCCAGCAGTACGGCAGGCTTGTTCACCACCGCACGGGCGATGCCCACGCGCTGCTGCTCACCGCCGGACAGCTGGATCGGGAAGTTCTTCGCTTTGTCCAGCAGCCCGACCTTATCCAGCGCCGCAGAGACGCGACGGCGGATATCGTCATAGCTGGCGCCGGCAATAATCAGCGGAATGGCCACGTTATCGAAAACGGTGCGATCCATCAGCAGGTGGTGATCCTGGAAAATCATGCCGATCTGACGACGCAGGAACGGCACTTCGCGGTTTTTCAGGCGGCTAATTTCGTGGCCGCTGAAAAAGATTTTCCCGGCACTGGGCCGTTCGATCCCACAGATAAGCTTGAGCAGGGTACTTTTCCCCGCGCCGGAATGGCCGGTCAGGAATGCCATCTCGCCCGGCTGCAGGTGGAATGTGACCCCCTGCAGCGCTTGTCTCCCACCGAGATAGGCCTTGCTGACGTGTTCAAAGCGAATCATTGTTAGTCCTCTCGGGCAAATAATGCCTCAATAAAGTCGTCCGCCTTAAACGGACGCAAATCCTCAATACGCTCGCCCACACCGATGTAACGAATAGGAATGCCGAACTGGTCAGCCACGGAGAAGATCACCCCGCCTTTCGCGGTGCCGTCCAGCTTGGTCAGCGCGATCCCCGTCAGTCCTACCGCTTCAGTGAACAGCTTCGCCTGGCTGATGGCGTTCTGCCCGGTGCTGGCGTCAATGGTCAGCATAATTTCATGCGGTGCGTCTTCGTCCAGCTTCTTCATGACGCGGACGATTTTCTTCAACTCTTCCATCAGGTGCGATTTGTTCTGCAAACGCCCTGCGGTATCGGCAATCAGCACGTCCACGTTACGCGCCTTCGCCGCCTGGATGGCGTCGAAGATCACGGATGCGGAATCCGCGCCGGTATGCTGGGCAATCACCGGAATGTTGTTGCGCTGGCCCCAGACCTGCAGCTGCTCAACCGCCGCCGCACGGAAGGTATCGCCCGCCGCCAGCATCACCGATTTGCCCTGCTGCTCGAACTGACGCGCCAGCTTGCCGATGGTGGTGGTTTTACCCACGCCGTTCACGCCCACCATCAGAATAACAAATGGCGTTTTGCCTTCAATATTAAGCGGTTCGTCAACTTTTGCGAGAATTTCACCCATCTCGTCTTTCAGCAGGCCGTACAGCGCTTCGGCGTCGCGCAGCTGTTTGCGGCTCGCCCCTTCGGTCAGGTTGGCGATGATCTTACGGGTAGTTTCGACCCCCACGTCCGCAATCAGCAGCTGTTCTTCCAGCTCCTCAAAGAGATCGTCGTCGATCTTCTTGCCGCGGAACAAACTGATAAATCCGGAACCTAAGTTTTCTTTGGTTTTGAGCAGGCTACGCTTCAGGCGCGCGAAGAAACCTTCTTTGGTCGGTTTTTCCTGCTCCTGAACGGTCTCTTCTTCCGGTTCTTCTTCCACCGGCACCACGATGACCGCTTCTTCAGCGGCTTCCGCCGCCAGCGCCTGGGCTTCCAGCTCTTCGTCGGTCAGTTCTGGCTCGCGTGTCGCTTCTTCTTCCACCGCTTCAACAATTTCAACGGTTTCCGCTTCGGCCTGCCACTCTTCGGCAGACACCTCTTCGGCTTTCACCTCTTCCGGCAGCGGCAGCTCTTCGTGCTCAATAACGGCCTGCGGTGCGTGGGTCATTTCTTCGACGACAACCGGCTCTGGCTTCTCGCTTTCCTGAACCTGCTCAGTGACCTCAACCACCTCTTCAGCAAAAGATTCAATCTCTTCTTTGCTGTGCGCCGTCTCTTCCGCTTCGACAACCGCGGCGGTTTCTACAGGCGTTTCAGGCTGCGACGGCTCTTCAACGGCTTGTTGTTCTTCGGTTTTCTGTTCTGTTTCTTGCTCTTTTTCACCGAAGCCCAGCCAGGAAAAGAAGCCACGTTTTTTTTGTTTTGCCATCTGCGACTACACTCCTCGCGGCGCTATATACATGTAAGCTAAAAAAATGATGAAATAGTCTAACACTTTACTTAATTGACATCACCGCCCGCAATCGCAGGCCAATTGTTAACAGAGCTTTCCTGAGATGAAGAAACCCAACCGCGCCCCGGCCGGTCAAATTCGTATTATCGGCGGTCAGTGGCGAGGCCGGAAATTACCGGTGCCGGACAGCCCCGGTTTACGCCCCACTACCGACCGCGTGCGCGAGACGCTGTTTAACTGGCTGGCCCCGTCAATGGTAGACGCCCGCTGCCTGGACTGCTTCGCCGGAAGCGGCGCATTAGGGCTTGAAGCGCTGTCGCGCTATGCCGCCAGCGCCACGCTGCTGGAGATGGAGCGCGGCGTGGCGCAGACGCTGCAGCAAAATCTGGCGACGCTGAAGGCGAGCAACGCCAAAGTGGTCAACACCAACACGCTAAGCTTCCTCGCGCAACAGGGCACACCGCACAACGTGGTGTTTGTCGACCCACCGTTCCGCAAGGGGCTGCTGGAAGAGACGTTATCCCTGCTGGAGCAAAACGGCTGGCTGGCGGATGACGCGCTAATCTATGTAGAAAGCGAAGTGGAGAACGGTTTGCCGCCGGTGCCCGCGCACTGGGATCTGCACCGCGAAAAGGTCGCCGGTCAGGTTGCTTATCGTCTGTATCACCGTCAGGCACAAGGAGGATCCGATGCCGGTACTGATTAACCTGGGACGTTTGCTGATGCTGGGCGTCTGGGCGTTTTTGATTCTGAATCTGGTGCATCCTTTCCCGCGCCCGATGAACATTTTCGTTAACGTGGCGCTGATTTTCACGTCGTTTATGCACGCCCTGCAGATGGTGATGCTGAAAAACGGTCTGCCGAAAGACGGCCCGCAGATGACCGGATGGCAGCAGCTGCGCGTGTTTATTTTCGGCGTGTTTGAGCTGCTGGTGTGGATGAAGAAGTTTAAGGCGCAGGTGAAGAAGTAAGGTGCGTTTAGTTGCCCGGTGGCGTGCAGCGAATCCGGGCCTACGAAAAACCATCACTGCGGCGTAACGCCGTCCAGTTGATCTTTCAGTTTTTGGATATCTCTGGCTCTTGTTTTGAGCAGGTATTTTACCTGCGTACAAATCTCCTCGGTCCGGGTGTAATACGTTCCCGAAAAGGGTCCTGAACGTTCACATAAGACGTAGTGGGTACCGAGGGGATAGAATATGACGATAAAAGAGAGGATGTTGCCAATGATAAATATCACTCCGAAGTAGTGATATGCAAGGGTAACTCCTTTCGCCAGGAGTTTGGGTGCCTGAAGATTTTTTGTAAAAAACGCAAATACAAACACAAATGCAAAATAACAAAAAGCCGGAGTGGATAGTACACTAATAAAAGCCCCCAAAAAAAAATAAACAATACTCCTTGATTCAATCAAGTCAGTGATATCTTGTATACTTATGTAATATGCCAACCAGGCAAATCCACAACAAAAAACAATAACCAGCAATAAAAAACATCTTTTTTTTAAGTTATCAACATCAATTGTTACGCCCATATCAGCAATACCCCCGGTTAAATGAACGTCCATTGACCGAATCTCGAGTGTTCCACTCTGCTATTTTTTGCTGCTCTTTCATAATTTTTCTCATGCAACTAATAAGGTTACTTGATAGATCGTACTGTTTGCCCAACACATTCAGCTGATAAATAATCAATACCCTGCCCAAAAAAGGAACATTCTCACTCGCTACATCCATCGTCACATTCCCCATCACTGCGCCGTGACGCCATCCAGCTGGTCATTGAGTTTTTCGATATCTCTGGCTCTTGTTTTGAGCAGGTATTTTACCTGCGTACAAATCTCCTCGGTCCGGGTGTAATACGTTCCCGAAAAGGGTCCTGAACGTTCACATAAGACGTAGTGGGTACCCAGGGGATAAAATATAACGATAAAAGAGAGGATATTGCCAATAACAAACCCTGCCCCCATAACGTGACAGCCGACGGTAATGCCTTTGGCGAAGAAGCGGGGTGGCTGCATGTTTCTCGTAAAGGTTACATATGCAATAACCAAAACAAAACAAAAAGAAACCGGAAAAACAAATAACATGAAAAATGAACCCCAAAAAAAAAATAAATAATACTTCTTGATTCAATGAGATCAGTGATGTCTGGAACACTCGCAGCATAAAAACCCCAAGTGATACCACTAAATAAGATAAGGCATAAAAAACAACCACATCTTTTCTTTATTTTATCCAGATTAATGTTAACACCCATATTAGTACGCCCCCGGATAAAACGAAGTGCCATATACCGAGTTTCGAGCGTTCCACTCTGCAATTTTATGCTTTTCCTTCAGTCCTTTTTTAATAAACCCTATTAGTTTATCTGATAAATCATAACGTTTGTCCACAACGTTCAGCGAATAAGCAATCAATACACCTAATGCAACCACGCAAACTATTTGCCCCCAAACAGGAACAGCTGCACTCGCTATAAATGTTGATATAGCCAACGAGGAAATACTCCCAGCCAATCTCGAAACAAAAACCCCCACAATCACTTTCGCCACATCCATCATCACACTCCCCATCACTGCGGCGATACGCCGTCCAGTTGATCATTCAGTTTTTGGATATCTCTGGCTCTTGTTTTAAGCAGGTATTTTACCTGCGTGCAAATCTCTTCGGTCCGGGTGTAATACGTTCCCGAAAAGGGCCCGGAACGCTCACATAAGACATAGTTGGTTCCAAGGGGATAAAATATGACGATAAAAGAGAGGATATTGCCAATAACAAATCCTGCCCCCATAACGTGAAAGCCGATGGTAATTCCTTTAGCAAAAAACTTGGGTGGCCGCATTTTTTTCGTAAAGGTCACGTATGCAATAACTAAAACAAAACAACAAGAAACCGGAAAAACAAACAATAAAAAAAAAGACCCCCATAAAAAATAAACAACACTTCTTAATTGAATGAGTTCGGCTATGGCTGGCACGCTCGCTTCATAACACCCCCAAGTGATACCACTAAATAAGATCAAGCAAAAAAAACAACCACATCGTGTCTTTATTTTATCGAGATTGATGTTAATGCTCATATCAGTAATTCCCCCGGTAAAATGAACTTCCATATACCGGGTTTCTGGCGTTCCACTCTGCAATTTTTTGCTGCTCTTTCAGCCCCTTTCTCAGGCAATCTATAAGATCATTTGATAATTTGTACTTTTTATCGATAACATTCAATGCAGAAGCAATAATTATACCTAATGCAACTATACAAACTATTTGCCCCCATACAGGAACAGCCGCACTCGCTACAAATGTTGATACGAACCACACAGCCCCCCTTCCAGCCAATCTCGAAACAAAAACCCCCATAATCACCTTCGCCACATCCATCGTCACATTCCCCAGGAATGCGGCGACATCATGGTCAGATTTAAAGATCAGTTCGACCAACCGCCAGCATGCGGAAAACCAGATGCAGAATCTGGCTCCTGACATAATGCCGTTTCGATACCCGGCGCTGCCAATACCCACCTCAAGCACTTTGGGGTGATTAATCCGGTAACGCGTTCCGCTAAGAATGCGTCGCAAAGAAGGGTAACCTGTAATCTTCACATACAGTTTTCCCTGATAAGCATACTGTGTTGCTTTGATCCCAAAACCTTTTAAGGTGAAAACAATCTTCCCGGCCTGCTGATAAGAAAATAGCTTCGACAGATTCTTAGCCGCAGAAATTGTCTCTTTGATATTACCGGAATAGGTAGTGGAAAAGCTGACAGGCTGACTACCTAACAAATCATCAATCACATCCTGCGCCTCGTCCGGCGTGAGCAGCATGATGTGGTGGGCATTGTTGACCAGGGTATTTTTCAACTGATTGATTTCATGTTCGAAACGCAGATTACGCTGCCAGTTATTTCCTCTGAGAATATCTTCACGTTGATCCCCTATCCAGTCCGTATATCCTTTCATCATCATTCCTTAAAAAATTCGCTCATCCCAGATACTGTAGGCGCTGGTTCCACCCATTCGGTGTTCCCAGGCAATAGATTCGTATGACAGTTCAATGATTTCTTCTGGCTGACCCGCACTGTCATCAATGGTATGCGGCACCTGTAGATGGAGGCTGGAGATCCTGGCATTAATCAGTTTTAAGGTGTAATAGCACTCGTTTAAACCCGCCTGACTGGTGCGATAAAAGCTAAATTCACAGCTCAGCGTTTCATTGTCAGTGATGGCTTTCCCCAACAACGGCGAGGATTTATCTACAGGCTTAATAAACGTCAAACACTGATGATTTACATTTTGCGCCCGACTCATTCCGTGATTAATTGCCATGACCATAATCTGATCTCGATGAGCAGGCTGTGATTTATTCCTTATTGACTCTATCGACGCACATCCCTCAGAAATTAATCCCTGTGTCTGTCCCTTCAACGTCAACCACATTGTATTCGCCATATAAATACCTTTATTTATTTCACAATGGTGAATCTATATATTCATTCGATAACAACAATGAAATTATATAAAGGAAAAAGGGGTGAGATAGTGATGCAGTCGATATTTTAAGTTGCTTAGGGAGTTATGAAAAAGAGAATGAATTATAAAACATAAATCACAATTATATTTACTCCATAATATATATATTAGTTACATTAATGAGCGGCACTGGTGAGGAAATTCAGTGCCGCTCAACTGATTACTGTGCCGACGAAAACCCTTCAAATCGCGACCCTTTGTAGCTCAGCGTTCCTTTCTCCCCCACCGTCAGCTGATGGTACTGCTGCGCCTCCAGGCGGAAGGTCATCTCCAGGCCGCCCGTTTCCGGCTTAAAGCTCGCTTCATAGCGCATCGTTGTGCCCGCAGGCGTCACCTGCTGCTGGCGCGAGCGGCGGTCGTTGAGCGGTTTCTCGCGTTTGTTGGTCACCACCACGCGCTTTTGCATCAGCGGCGCGGCGTCGTTATCCGCCTTCTCGCGGCGCTGCTGCACGAAACGGAACGAGGCGGCAATGACGATAATCGCCACCACGATAATGAAAAACAGCGGCATCTTGCTCATTGATAAATCCCATCAGATTTTGCGGAATTCAGGATACCTTGCCTTCCCCGTCATTGCCAAACGCCCGCCCGCGTCACTACACTGGATCAGAAACTGATTATTCAGCCTCAACAGATACAGGGAGTTAATATGCTTTGGTCATTTATCGCCGTCTGTTTGTCCGCATGGCTTTTTGTCGATGCGTCGTATCGTGGCCCCACCTGGCAGCGCTGGCTGTTTAAGCCCGTCACGCTGCTGCTTCTGCTGCTGCTGGCCTGGCAAGCGCCGATGTTCAACGCCGTCAGCTATCTGGTTCTCGCCGGGCTGTGCGCGTCCCTGATAGGCGATGCCCTCACCCTGCTCCCCCGTCAGCGCCTGCTCTATGCCGTCGGCGCGTTCTTCCTGTCGCATCTGCTTTATACCATCTACTTTGCCAGCCAGATGACGCTCTCCTTCTTCTGGCCGCTGCCGCTGGTGCTGCTGGTGATTGGCGCGCTGCTGATTGCGGTGATCTGGTCGCGTCTGGAAGAGATGCGTTTGCCGGTCTGTACCTTTATCGCCATGACGCTGGTGATGGTGTGGCTGGCAGGCGAGCTGTGGTTCTTCCGTCCGACGTCGCAGGCGATGTCCGCCTTCTTCGGCGCGGCGCTGCTGCTCATCGGGAATGTCGTCTGGCTGGGCAGCCACTATCGTCGTCGCTTCCGCGCGGATAACGCGATTGCCGCCGCCTGCTACTTTGCCGGGCACTTCCTGATCGTGCGTTCGCTGTATATTTAAATAAGTCTTGACTCTGGAGTCGACTCCAGAGTGTATGCTGCGGTTAATGAGAAAATTATCATTACCGGAGACTGCCATGTCGACTCCAGAAACATCTAAAAAAGTTCCACAATTCTCGGCACTTAAGCTCAGCCCGGTTCCGTCGAAAGACGACTGCTGCTGCGAAGGCGCGTGCGAAACGCAGACTGAAATGCTGCCCGAAAGCGGCAACCGCTACAGCTGGGTCGTCAACGGCATGGACTGCGCGGCCTGCGCGCGCAAAGTGGAAAACGCGGTGATGCAGGTGCCGGGCGTGAGTCACGTTCAGGTGCTGTTCGCCACCGAAAAGCTGCTGGTTAACGCCGAAAACGACGTCAGTAAACAGGTGGAAGCCGCGGTAAGCAAGGCGGGTTACAGCCTGCGTAGCGAAGCCGCGCCCGCGGAAAAAACGTCATCCCTGCGGGAAAACCTGCCGCTCATTACTCTCATCATCATGATGGCCCTGAGCTGGGGGCTGGAACAGATTAACCACCCGTTCGGCAATCTGGCGTTTATCGCCACCACGCTGGTCGGGCTGTTCCCGATTGCCCGCCAGGCGCTGCGCCTGATGAAAAGCGGCAGCTGGTTTGCCATCGAAACGCTGATGAGCGTGGCAGCCATCGGCGCGCTGTTCATTGGCGCGACGGCGGAAGCGGCGATGGTGCTGCTGCTGTTCTTAATCGGCGAACGGCTTGAGGGCTGGGCGGCGAGCCGGGCGCGTAAAGGGGTCAGCGCGCTGATGGCGCTGAAGCCTGAAACCGCCACACGGGTAAATAACGGCAATCGTGAAACAGTGGCGATTAATACCCTGCGTCCCGGAGACGTGATTGAAGTCGCCGCGGGCGGTCGTTTACCCGCCGATGGTGCGCTGGTTACCGCCACCGCGAGCTTCGACGAGAGCGCCCTGACCGGGGAATCCATTCCGGTTGAACGCGCGGCGGGTGAAAAAGTGCCTGCAGGCGCCACCAGCGTCGACCGTCTGGTGCAGCTCACCGTCCTTTCCGAACCGGGCGACAGCGCCATCGACCGCATCCTCAGGCTGATAGAAGAAGCCGAAGAGCGCCGCGCGCCGGTCGAACGCTTTATCGACCGCTTCAGCCGGATCTACACGCCCGCCATTATGCTGGTGGCCCTGCTGGTCACCGTCGTCCCACCGCTGTTCTTTGGCGCGCCGTGGGAGGGCTGGATCTATAAAGGGCTGACGCTGCTGCTGATCGGCTGCCCTTGCGCGCTGGTGATCTCCACGCCTGCAGCCATTACCTCCGGGCTGGCGGCGGCGGCACGTCGCGGGGCGCTGATTAAGGGCGGCGCGGCGCTGGAGCAGCTGAGCCAGGTTCAGCAAATCGCGTTCGATAAAACCGGTACGCTGACCGTCGGCAAGCCGCAGGTCACCGGCGTGTATCCGCAGGATATCGGTGAAGATGAACTGCTTACGCTGGCCGCTGCCGTTGAGCAGGGCTCCACTCACCCGCTGGCGCAGGCGATTGTGCGTGAAGCGCAGTCGCGCGGGCTGAACATCCCTCCGGCAACCGCCCAGCGGGCGCTGGTCGGGTCGGGGATTGAGGCCACCGTTGACGGTAAAAAGGTGCTGATTGTCGCGGCGGGCAAGTCTTCTCATCCAGAAGTTGAGGCGTTAGAACAGACCGGACAAACTGTCGTGACCCTCACGCAGGACGGCGCCGCGAAGGGAATGCTGGCGCTGCGCGACACCCTGCGCGATGACGCCAAAGAGGCCGTGACGGCGCTGCATCAGCTTGGCGTACAGGGCGTGATCCTGACCGGCGATAATCCGCGCGCGGCGGCGGCAATTGCCGGTGAGCTGGGGCTGGAATTCAAGGCCGGATTGCTGCCCGCGGATAAAGTCCGCGCGGTCACGGAACTGAACGCATTCGCCCCGCTGGCGATGGTCGGTGACGGGATTAACGATGCCCCGGCGATGAAGGCGTCCACCATCGGCATTGCGATGGGCAGCGGCACCGACGTGGCGCTGGAGACGGCGGACGCGGCGCTGACCCACAACCGCCTGACCGGGCTGGCGCAGATGATCGATCTTGCGCGCGCGACGCGGGCCAATATCCGCCAGAACATCGGCATCGCGCTGGGGCTGAAGGGAATTTTCCTGGTCACCACGCTGCTGGGCATGACCGGCCTGTGGCTGGCGGTGCTGGCGGATACGGGGGCGACGGTGCTGGTGACGGCGAACGCGCTGCGGCTGTTGCGCCGTCGGTAAAAATGCCCGGTGGCAGCTACGCCTTACCGGGCCTACGACATCTCCGAACCGTAACCGTAGGCCGGGTAAGGCGTAGCCGCCACCCGGCATAAAACGGCGTCACTGCATCCCTAACAGCCCCGGCAGCCATAATGAAATTGCCGGGATGTACGTCACCATCCCCAGCACCACCAGCAGCATGCCGTAAAATGGCAGCATGGCGCGCACCACGGTTTCAATCTTCTGCTTGCTCACCGCGCTCGCCACGAACAGCACCGACCCAACCGGCGGGGTGATCAGCCCGATCCCCAGGTTCACCATCATGATCATCCCGAAATGCACCGGGTCGATCCCCAGCGAATTAGTTACCGGCAGCAGCACCGGGGTCAGGATCAGGATGATCGGCGCCATGTCCATCAGCGTGCCAATCAGCAGGAGCATGATGTTGAGGTACATCAGGATCACGTACTTGTTATCAGAGAGCGAGGTGAAGAACTCGGTGATGCGGGTCGGGAGCTGCATGTAGGTCATCACCGCACCAAACGCCGCCGCAAAACCAATCAAAATCATCACGATGGTGACGGTTTTCACCGTCCGGCACAGCAGCTTCGGCAGCTCGCTCCACTTATAATCACGGTAGATGAACATGGTGACAAAGAACGCCCACAGGCAGGCCACGGCGGCGGATTCGGTCGCCGTGAAGATCCCGGACAATATCCCGCCGAGGATGATCACCACCGTCATCAGCCCCCACAGGGCATCGAGCAATATCTTCAGCGCCTGCTTCAACGGGATTTTCTCGCCCTTCGGGTAGCCGCGCTTGTGGGCGAAGCCGAGGCAGAGGATCATCAGACATAACCCTAACAGCAGCCCCGGCAGCACGCCCGCGATAAACAGCGTGGCAATAGAAACCGTCCCGCCCGCGGCCAGCGAGTAAATGACCGAGTTGTGGCTGGGCGGGATCAGTATCGCCTGTACCGATCCGCTGGCGGTCACCGCCGCCGCGTACTCGCGCGGGTAGCCCTTCTTCTCCATCTCCGGGATCATCACGCTGCCGATAGAGGCCGTATCCGCCACCGACGACCCCGAAATTGCGCCGAAGAACGTTGAGGCGACAATGTTTACCAGCGACAGCCCGCCGCGAATAAAGCCGACAAACACGTAGGCAAAATTCACCAGCCGTCGGGCAATGCCCCCTTCCGCCATGATCGCCCCGGCAAGGATGAAGAACGGGATCGCCAGCAGGGTAAACTTGTTCACCCCGCTGGTGATCTGGATCATCAGCGCCTCCAGCGGCAAATCGATCCACAGCGCCCCCGCCACGGCGCTTAACCCGACGGCAAAGGCCACCGGCATTCCCAGCGCCAGCAGGATGGCGAGGGTGAATAACAAAATGAATGCATCCATTGTTCACCCCTTAACTGTGGTTGCCGATAAGCACGACGGGACGGTTTTCCTGCGAGCCAAACAGCAGGCGTTCAATCACAAACAGGATCAGAATGGCCGACCCGACGGGCAGCGGCAGATAGCTTTCGCCGGAGGTCAGGAGCGGGAACTCCGCGACGGGCTGTTCCCAGAGGTCGACGCACAGCCAGAGGCTGTACCAGAACATCAGGGCGGAGATCAGCAGCATCAGCAGGTCGACCACCCGGGCGCAGAGGTTTTTCAGCGCCTCGGGCAGACGGTCGGTGAGCATGTTTACCGCGATGTGTGACCCGGCGCGATACCCCACCGCCGCGCCAATAAAGGTAAAGGTCACCATGCAGATAATGGCGATCGGCTCCGGCCAGGACTCCCCGCGGTTGAGCACGTATCGCGAGAAGATGCCAATCGGGATCACGATCGTCATCACCAGCAGCGAGATGCCCGCCACGGTCATGGCGAGCAGGTACAGACGGTCCATCCACTTCAGGTAGAATTCGGACATACGTACTCCGTTTTACTGGACGTCAGCGATGGCTTTCATCAGATCCTGATGCTTATCGCCGTACTGGGCGCGCACCGGCTCTGTGGCTTTGATAAACACCGTTTTGTCGATGTCGTGGAACTGCACTCCACCCGCCTTCATTTTCGCCAGCGCCTGGTCGTTATAGACCTGCCAGAGCTTGCGCTGCTCGAACTGCGCTTCGCGGGCCAGCGTCAGGACCTTTTGCTGCTCGTCGGCGCTGAGCTTGTCCCATTTCACTTTTGAGTAGAGGAGCATTTCCGGGGTGATAAAGTGGCCGCTGAGGGTGTAGTTTTTGGCGACCGGCATGTAGTTGTGGGCGATAAAGGTTGGCGGGTTGTTCTCCGCGCCGTCGATCACCCCGGTCTGCATGCCGCTGTAGACTTCGCTCACGCCCATCGCGACCGAGTTTGCCCCCATATCCTTCAGCGTGGCGAGCGCTACCGGGCTACCCTGCACGCGGATTTTTTTCCCTTTCAGATCGTCCGGTTTAACGATCGGCTCTTTGGTGATCAGGTTACGGGTGCCGGAATCCATCCAGCCGAGGAACACCAGCTTCGATTTCGGGTTCGCGGTCAGCTTATCGCCAATCTGCTTGCCGATATCTCCGTCGATCACCTTGTGCATGTGGTCCTCATCGCGGAAGACGTACGGCAGCGTGAAGACTTCGATATCCGGCAGGATGGCGGCAACCGGCGCCATCGAGACGCGGATCATGTCGATGGCCCCCATCTGCGCCTGCTCAATCATCTGCTTTTCATCCCCGAGCACGCCGCCGGGGAAGACTTTGATCTCCAGCTTGCCGTCGGTTTGCTGTTTGAGTTTTTCACCCATGTGCTGAACCGCCACCACGTTCGGGTAGCCTTCGGGGTGTACATCGGCAGCTTTGATGGTTTGAGCAGAAACGGTGCAGGCAAAAGCAGACAGACACAGCGCGGCCAGTAACGGCTTGAGGGTCGTTTTCATCGGGTCAACTCCAGGGTAGTGAGATAAGCGTTAAAACGGCGTTTTATTTTTATACGCTTAAAAATTAGACTACGGCTGGAAAAGCGGAGGTGAAGCGCCTCACAAAAGCGCGAAAATTTGAAACGATGGTTTAGAAAGGTTTCCCCCTCTCCCCATGGGAGAGGGTCGGGGTGAGGGCATCTTGCCGCACTTACCCCTTACGAATCACATACCGGTACGGCAACGTTTCGGTCTGCTGCGCCACCAGCTCATGCTCCATAAAGGTACAAAAGCCGGGAATGTCGCGGGTCGTGGCCGGATCGTCTGCGATGATCAGCAGCGTTTCACCGGTCTGCATAGTGCGCACGGTTTTGCGCACCATCATTACCGGCTCCGGGCAGCGGAGGCCCTGGGCGTCAAGAGTGTGGTCGGGACTGGAAAACAGGTCGGTCATGGTCTTCTCGATCAAAATAAAACGGCTGTAGTTTACGCCCGGTTGCCGCCAATGCAAACCAGGTTAACGGTTGCGTGAAAATTAGCCATTGCAAAGTCCCGTCAAAGCAGTATCATGCGGCGGTTTTTATTGGGTTCCCTCACCCCAACGTATAAAAAGGTCACAATATGACGCAGTTTTCTCAATCGCAGCGCGTAAAAGCGTTGTTCTGGCTTTCGCTTTTTCATCTGCTGGTGATCACTTCCAGCAACTATCTGGTGCAGCTCCCGATCTCCATTTTTGGTTTCCATACCACCTGGGGCGCGTTCAGTTTTCCGTTTATTTTCCTCGCCACCGATCTGACCGTGCGTATCTTTGGCGCACCGCTGGCGCGTCGCATTATTTTCGCGGTGATGCTCCCGGCGCTGTTCGTGTCGTATGTGATCTCCTCCCTGTTCTACATGGGAAGCTGGCAGGGTTTTGAGGCGCTGACGCACTTCAACCTCTTTGTCGCCCGTATCGCCGCCGCCAGCTTTATGGCCTACGCGCTGGGGCAGATCCTCGACGTTCACGTGTTTAACCGCCTGCGTCAAAATCACCGCTGGTGGATGGCGCCAACGGCCTCCACGCTGTTCGGAAACGTGAGCGATACGCTGGCCTTCTTCTTCATCGCCTTCTGGCGTAGCCCGGATGCGTTCATGGCCGAACACTGGATGGAAATCGCCCTGGTGGACTACTGCTTCAAGGTGCTTATCAGCATTGTATTCTTCCTGCCGATGTACGGCGTGCTGCTGAATATGCTGCTGAAAAGGCTGGCAGATAAATCTGAAATCACCGCATTGCAGGCAGGTTAAAGGTTCGCTTTATCAGTTGTGATAAGATGAGCAAATGAGCCGCTATGGCCGTTTATCGAAAGGAAGAAGTCAATGCGCAATCTGGTTAAATATGTCGGGATTGGCCTGCTGGTTGTTGGCCTTGCAGCCTGTGATAACAGCGACACCAAAACGCCTGCACAGGGCGCGTCCGCAGAGAGCAACGCGACCGGGCAGCCGGTAAGCCTGCTGGACGGCAAACTCAGTTTCTCTCTGCCAGCGGATATGACCGATCAGAGCGGCAAGCTGGGTACCCAGGCGAACAACATGCACGTGTATTCCGACGCAACCGGTCAGAAAGCGGTCATTGTGATTGTGGGTGACGACACCACTGAAGCGCTGGGCGTGTTGTCCAAACGTCTGGAAGATCAGCAGCGTAGCCGCGATCCGCAGCTGCAGGTGGTGACCAACAAGTCTATCGAACTCAAAGGCCACACGCTGCAACAGCTGGACAGCATTATCTCTGCGAAAGGCCAGACCGCTTACTCTTCCGTGGTGCTGGGTAAAGTCGATAACAAACTGCTGACACTGCAGATCACGCTGCCTGCGGAAGACCAGCAGAAAGCGCAGACTGCCGCAGAAAACATCATTAACACCCTCGTGATTCAGTAATCTTTCACGAGGATGACGTGGCCTCCGGTGCGTGCACCGGAGGCCATTTTTTTAGCCGCCACGTCAGCATCAGCGCCAGCACCACCAGTCCTGCCGCCGCCAGATAGATAACCGGCACGCCGGCCCAGGCCATCACCAGCCCTGCCAGCGGCCCGGTGATCCCCAGCGACATATCCATAAACACCGTATAGGTGGCGAGCGCGGCCCCCTGATTTTGCTGCGGCACAGCTTTCACCGCCACCACGCCCAGCGCCGGGAAGACCAGCGAGAAGCCCGCCCCCGCAAGAAAGACGCCGATTTTCGCCATCCACGGCGCAGTGGCGATCCCGGTCAGCAGCAGCCCGACGATTTCGACCGCAAAGCAGATCATCGCCACGTTCAGCCCGCCCAGACGGTTAATGCCGTTCGGGAAGAGCAGACGCGCGCCGACAAACGCACAGCTAAACAGGGTTAAGGCAAAGGCCGCGCCGTCCCAGCCTTTGGCGTCGTAAAACAGGGTGATGAAGGTGGCGATCACCCCAAAGCCGGTGGTCGCCAGCGCCAGCGCCATCCCGTACGGCCAGACGCGCCCCAGCACCGCGCGAAACGGCAGCGGCTTGCCCTTGCTGGCCTTCACTTTCGGGCGCGGCAGCGCCAGCAGGATCGCCAGCAGCGCAACCGCCATAATGGTGAGGGACAGGCCGTACAGACCGCCCCAGGCGTAACACACCACGCCAAGCGGCGCGCCAATCGCCATGGCGCCGTAGGTGACAATTCCGTTCCAGGAGATCACCCGCCCGATGTGCGATGCGCCGACGACGCCCACGCCCCAGAGCGTTGACCCGGTCCCCGCCAGGCTTTGCCCGATGCCTAAAATCACGCGGCCCAGGCACAGCAGCACCAGACTGACCAGCGGCCACGCGCTGGCGGTGGCCGCCAGAAAGTAACCCAGCCCGCTCAGAAAGCAGCCACACAGCCCCACGACGACAATGCTCTTCGGCCCAAACAGATCGGCGTAGCGTCCCGCATGGGGGCGGCTTATCAGCGTCGCAAAGTATTGCAGGCTAATGACCAGCCCCGCCCAGAAGGCGCTGAAGCCCATCACGTCGTGAACGTAGCCCGGCAGGATCGCCAGCGGCAGGCCAATCGTCAGATAGCTGGCGAAGTTAAAAATCACAACAGAAACAATGCGCAGATTGAGGCGCACTCCGCTCAGTGCCGGTTCGGCGGAAGGTTCGGGCATGGGTTTAACCTGGATTTTTGCAACAGTGTTTCACTATTACCATGAAGAGAGATGAAAATCAGCAGTGACTTTCAGAGTAACACCCCAGACGAAGGGGATCCGGCGCACTACAATAAACAAGCCCCCCGAAAAAGGAATTCGTATGACAGCCAGCCCGCCCGATAAAGCAGGACTTCACATTTTGTTAAAACTCGCCTGTCTGGTCGTGATCCTCGCAGGTATCCACGCCGCGGCTGATATCATCGTTCAGCTGTTACTGGCGCTCTTTTTTGCCATTGTGCTCAACCCGCTGGTGACCTGGTTTTTACGCCGCGGCGTCAGCCGCCCGGTGGCGATTACTATCGTCGTCATCGTCATGCTGATCGTTTTGACGGCGCTGTTTGGCGTGCTGGCTGCCTCCCTGAGTGAATTCTCGACCATGCTGCCGCAATACAACAAAGCCCTCACCCGCAAGCTGATTGATTTGCAGGAGATGATGCCGTTTATCAACCTGCATATTTCGCCAGAACGGATGCTGCGCCGGATGGATTCAGAAAAGGTGATGACCTACGCCACCACGCTGATGACCGGCCTTTCCGGCGCGATGGCCAGCATTCTGCTGCTGGTGATGACGGTGGTGTTTATGCTGTTCGAAGTCCGCCACGTGCCCTACAAACTGCGCTTTGCGCTGAACAATCCGCAAATTCACATTGCCGGTTTGCACCGCGCATTAAAGGGCGTCACCAAATATCTGGCGCTGAAAACGTTATTAAGCCTGTGGACCGGGATCATCGTCTGGCTGGGGCTGATGCTAATGGGCGTGCAGTTCGCGCTGATGTGGGGCGTGCTGGCGTTTCTGTTAAACTACGTGCCCAACATTGGCGCGGTGCTCTCCGCCGTGCCGCCCATGATCCAGGCCTTCCTGTTTAACGGGTTTTACGAATGCATGCTGGTCGGGGCGCTATTCCTTGTCGTGCATATGGTGCTGGGGAATATTCTCGAGCCGCGCATGATGGGCCACCGGCTGGGCATGTCGACGCTGGTGGTGTTTTTATCGTTACTGATCTGGGGCTGGCTGCTGGGTCCCGTCGGAATGTTGCTGTCGGTACCGCTCACCAGCGTCTGTAAAATTTGGATGGAGACCACCAAAGGCGGCAGTAAACTCGCCATTCTGCTGGGTCCAGGTCGGCCAAAAAGCCGGTTGCCGGGCTAATCGCAGGGAAAGGGCTAAAAGAGACGTTTATTCGCATGCGCGCCCACAACATTGTACGATGTGCGCAGCTCATCGCGCTTGCGAAGAATAAGTCACAGAAACAGGTTTATCGCGGACGCGCGTAGATGAAATTTACACTCTCGATTATCGACTGGCAGGCACGAGCGCCAGGACTGGGCGATGCCGCTGCGTGGCAGGACTGGTCACACCAGTCTGACGCTATCGACCCCGCCGCGCCGCTGGCAAAACTGACCGACCTGCCGATGATGACCGCGCGCCGCCTCAACTCTGGCAGCAGGCTGGCGGTGGATATCGGCCTGGCGATGCTGCGAAAGCACCCGATTGACGCCGTCGTCTACGGCAGTCGCCATGGTGAACTGGAGCGCAATTACCGCATTCTGCAGGCGCTGGCGGCGGAAGAACCTGTTTCCCCAACGGATTTTGCCATGTCGGTCCACAATGCCGCCGTCGGTAATCTCACGATCGCCGCGCGTCAGCCGATTGTTTCCTCGTCGGTCTCCGCCGGTATGGATACCTTCCAGCAAGGTTTGTGTGAAGTATTAAGCCTGCTCCATGCGGGCTATTCCCGCGTGCTGCTGGTCGATTTTGACGGCGTCCTGCCTGCGTTTTATCACGCCGGGCTGCCGCCGCAGATGCCCGTCTGGCCGTATGCCCTGGCGCTGGTGATTGAAGCCGGCGATCGGCTCTGCTGCGAAACGCGTGGCGGAAGTGAAGGTGAAGAGCCCGCGCTGCCGCAAAGCCTCCAGTTCCTGCGCCATTACCTGAACGACGCGCCGCAATTTACCCTCTCTGGTGAACGCCTCCAGTGGCAATGGACACGTAAATGAGCGGACTGACTTCGCGTCTCGACCGGTTATGGCGCATGACGATGACCGGATTCTGCTTCGCGCTGTTCGGCCTCGGCGGGCTGCTGCTGTCGCTGGTGTGGTTTAACCTGCTGCTGCTTGTCCAGCGCGATCGCGCGAAGCGCCGCCAGCTGGCCCGCCGCAGCATTTCCGCCAGTTTTCGCCTGTTTCTCGCGGTGGTACGGGGGGTGGGGGTGCTGGATTACCGCTTCAATAACCTCGACGTGCTGCGCGCGGAGCGCGGCTGTCTGGTGATAGCCAACCACCCTTCGCTGCTGGACTACGTGTTCCTGGCGTCGGTCATGAACGAAACCGACTGCCTGGTGAAAAGCGCCCTGCTGCGTAACCCGTTTGTCAGCGGGACGATCCGCGCCGCGGATTATCTGATCAACAGCGAAGCTGAAACCCTGCTCTCCGCCAGCCAGCAGCGTCTGGCACAGGGCGATACGCTGCTCATATTCCCGGAAGGGACCCGCACGCGCGTTGGCGAAGCCATCACGCTGCAGCGCGGGGCGGCGAACATCGCCGTTCGCTGCAATAGCGCTGTGCGTGTGGTGGTGATCCACTGCAGCGAACGCATGCTGGATAAGCAAAGCAGCTGGTACAACGTTCCGCCCAACAAACCTTTTTTTACCGTGGATGTTCGCGAACGCATCAACATTCATGATTTTTACGATGCGAGCCAGCACGAACCCGCGCTGGCGGCAAGGCAGTTAAACCGGCATATGCAGCATCAGTTAACAACCGGTCTTCAATCTTTGTCAGGAACGAAAGATGCAAGCGCTCTATCTTGAAATTAAGAATCTCATTATCTCTACGCTGAATCTGGAAGAACTTACGCCAGAGGATATCGATACTGACGCCCCGCTGTTTGGCGACGGGCTGGGCCTGGACTCGATAGATGCCCTCGAGCTGGGGCTGGCTGTGAAAAATCAGTATGGCGTAGTGCTTTCTGCCGAAAGCGACGAGATGCGCCAGCACTTCTATTCCGTTGCCACGCTCGCGGCTTTTATCCATCAACAACGCGCCTGAGAATTTACCCGCTATGACTAACCAGGAAACGATTTATCAGGAAGTCTCTGCGCTTCTTATTACGCTGTTTGAAGTCGCCCCCGAGGACATCACCCCGGAAGCGCGCCTGTACGACGATCTGGATCTCGACAGCATTGATGCCGTTGACATGGTGGTTCACCTGCAGAAGAAGACCGGCCATAAAATCAAGCCTGACACCTTCAAAGCGGTGCGTACCGTCCAGGACGTGGTCGACGTTGTGGAACAGCTTCAGCGCGAAGCGTAACGTGCCTGCGATTCCATTCATCCCGATACTGACGGGGTTGATGCTGCTGGCATGGCCTTTTTTGATTGGCTTCGGGCTGGCAAACAACAATTTGCACGGGATACTGCCCGTGATAGCGCTTGTGCTGCTGTTGCGGGTCTGGCAGGTGCGCCGTCAGAGCGGCCCTCTGCGCAACATGATCCTGGGCGTTGCCCTCACGGGCGTGGCGCTGTGCGCGGCGAGCTATGTGCTGCACGCTCACCAGTGGGTGTTGTTTTATCCGGTAGTCGTTAATCTGGTGATGCTGGTGGTGTTTGGCGGGTCGCTGTGGACAACCATGCCGATGGTAGAACGATTTGCGCGGCTGCGTGAGCCCGCTCTCTCGCCCACCGGCGTCCGCTACACTCGCATCGTAACCCGGGTGTGGTGCGGCTTTTTTATCGGCAACGGCGCGATGGCGCTGTTTACCGTGTTACACGCCGACATACGCCTGTGGACGCTGTGGAACGGCATGATTGCCTACATCCTGATGGGCACGCTGATGGCCTGCGAGTGGCTGGTGAGGCAACGGGTAATGAAAAAAGATGCATAAACCGCTTCCGCTCAGCCAGTGGCTCAGCGCGCCCCGCCCTGACGATACGCCGATAGCCTGGCACGACGATGGCGTCTGGACGCTCGGCGATCTGCGTCACGACGTGACGCAGCTGGTTAACACGCTGCGTCAGGAAGAGGGCGAGCGCTGGGCGCTGTGCGTGGAAAACGGCTATCTGTTTACGGTCGCCCTGCTGGCGACGCTGCACGCGGGTAAAACGCCCGTGCTCCCCGGGCACAGCCGGGCCGCGCAGCTTAACGAACAGCGGGATTTGTTCAGCGGCGTCCTGAGTGACACCGCGCTCGGCTTCTCGGGGCGACAGCGGTTGGTGGCCTCCACGCCGCGGACTGACGGCGGTTTTTCCCCGCTGCCAGCCATAGACGATACGCGCGCCATCGAGCTTTTCACCTCCGGCTCCACCGGCGCGCCGCAGCGGGTGGTTAAGCCGATTGTCAGTCTGGATCGTGAAGCCCGCTTGCTGGCGGAACAGTTTGGCGATCGTCTTGCGGGCTGCCATGTTGTCGCCTCCGTGGTGCTGCACCACCTGTATGGCCTGACGTTTCGTGTCGTCTTACCCATGGCGCTCGGCCTGCCGTCACGGACCAGGCTGCTCAACTATGCCGAGCAGCTCTCGGCCCTGCCCCACGACAAACGCTATCTTTTTATCAGCAGCCCGGCCTTCCTCAAGCGGCTGGATACGGCCCTGACGCCGCCCCCCGTTGCCCTGCTCATTTCCGCCGGTGGCGTACTGCCCTGGCGGGATATCACCGCGTGTCAGGGCTGGCTCAACCTCTGGCCCGATGAAATCTACGGCAGTACCGAAACGGGAGTCATGGCCTGGCGTCACCGTCAGGATGAGACAACGCGCTGGCAGCCGTTCCCCGGCGTGACGTTTCACGACGGTCGCGTCACGTCGCCGCTGATCCACGAGCCGGAAGGCGTCATGCTGGATGATAATTTACACTTCGCGGCCGACGGGCAGTTCAGCATCGTTGGTCGCCGTGGGCGGGTGGTCAAAATCGAAGACAAACGCATTTCGCTCGATGAGATTGAGCAGCGCCTGCTGGCGCTGGAAGGCATCTGCGACGCCGCCGCGCTGGCGGTGACGCGCGGGGGGCGTCAGGGCATCGGCGTGCTGCTGGTGCTCAGTGACGACGCGCGAGTGCACAGGGAAAGCGTGGGGAAAAATGCCCAGGAATCCGCCTGGCGCCGCGCCCTTCGCCCCTGCCTTGAACCGGTTGCCGTGCCCCGCTACTGGCGGATCGTCGATGAAATCCCGGTCAACAGCATGAACAAGCGTGTGACTGCGCAGCTACAGGAGTTATTTCATGAAGATCCATGAAATCGAACGCCGCCAGCCCGATGCGACGCATCTGGAGATCGACCTCTATCTGGATCCGGCCCTGCTCTGGTTTAAGGGGCATTTCGCCGTTCAGCCCTTGCTCCCCGGCGTGGCGCAGCTCGACTGGGTCATGGACTACGCCACCACGCTGCTGGCACCGGGCTACCGTTTTCACAGCATTCAGAACGTAAAGTTCGCGGCCCCGCTGCTGCCGGAGAACACGGTGACGCTGCTCCTGGCCTGGCAGCCCGAACGCCAGACGCTCACCTTCAGCTACCAGCGCCATGCCGGTGACGAACGCCATACCGCCAGCAGCGGGAAGATTCGCCTATGTCAGTAACCTTCCGCCCCTGCGTGCTGATCCCGTGCTACAACCACGGGGCGATGATGGCCTCGGTGCTGGCGCGCCTCGCGCCCTTCGATCTGCCCTGTCTGGTGGTGGACGACGGCAGCGATGACGCCACGCGCCGCGCGCTTGAAGCGCTGGCGGCAAGCCATTCGCAGGTCACGCTGCTGCGGCTGGCAGAAAACAGCGGGAAAGGGGCGGCGGTTATGCAGGGTCTGCAAGCCTGCGCAGAGCGCGGCTTCACCCACGCGATTCAGGTGGACGCCGACGGTCAGCACGCTATCGAAGACATTCCCAAACTGCTGGCGCTGGCGGAGCGTCACCCTGAGGCGTTAATTTCCGGCAGGCCCGTTTACGATGACTCCATTCCCCGTTCGCGCCTGTACGGACGGTGGATAACGCACGTCTGGGTGTGGATTGAAACCCTGTCGCTGCAGCTAAAAGACAGCATGTGCGGTTTTCGGGTCTACCCCATCGCGCCGGTGCTGCGGCTTGCCGCGCGCGCGCCGCTCGGTAAACGGATGGATTTTGATACCGAAGTAATGGTGCGGCTCTACTGGCAGGGCAACACCAGCTATTTTCTGCCCACCCGCGTGACCTATCCGCCGGACGGGCTATCCCATTTCGATGCGCTAAAAGACAACCTGCGCATTTCGCTGATGCATACCCGCCTGTTCCTCGGCATGCTGCCGCGCATTCCCGCTCTGCTGATGCGCCGCCGCTCGCGGCACTGGGCGCAGCAGCAGGAGGTGAAAGGGCTGTGGGGAATGCGTTTGATGCTGCGCGTCTGGCAGCTGCTGGGGCGTAACGCCTTTACCGTCCTGCTGTGGCCGGTCACCGCCGTATACTGGCTGACCGCCCGCGCTGCGCGTCAGGCGTCACGGCAATGGCTGACGCGCGTAAAGGAGGTGATGGCGCAGCGGCAGATGCCTCAGCCTCCTCGCCTGCACAGCTTTTTCCACTTCCTGCGTTTTGGTCAGGCCATGCTCAACAAAGTGGCCAGCTGGCGCGGCGAAATGAAGCTCCATCGCGATCTGGTCTTTGCACCGGGTGCGCAGGCCGCGCTGGGTCTGGACGATCCGCGGGGCAAACTGCTGCTCGCCTCGCATCTTGGCGACGTAGAAGCCTGTCGGGCGCTGGCGCAGCGCGAAGGCGGGAAAACCATCAACGCGCTGGTCTTCAGCGATAACGCCAAACGCTTTAAGCAGGTGATGGAAGAGATGGCCCCGCAGGCGGGCATTCACCTGATGCCCGTGACCGACATCGGCCCGGATACCGCCATCCTCATCAAAGAGAAGCTGGATCGCGGCGAATGGGTCGCCATTGTGGGCGACCGCATCGCCGTTACGCCGCAGCGCGGCGGCAGCTGGCGCGTGATATGGAGCGACTTTATGGGCCAGTCCGCGCCGTTCCCGCAGGGGCCGTTTATCCTGGCGTCTATTTTGCGCTGCCCGGTGGTGCTGATTTTTGCCCTCTGCCAGCAGGGGAAACTGACCCTGCACTGCGAGCCCTTTGCCGACCCGCTGCTGCTGCCGCGCGGCGAACGCCAGCAGGCGCTGCAGCAGACCGTCGATCGCTATGCGCAGCGGCTGGAACATTACGCCCTCATGTCGCCGCTCGACTGGTTTAATTTTTTCGATTTCTGGCAGCTGCCAGAGGTCAACGAGAAGGAGTAAAGGGTGCTGACCGATCCCCGCTTTACGGCTGAAGTCGAGATCACCGTTCCGTTCCACGACGTCGATATGATGGGCGTGGTCTGGCACGGCAACTATTTCCGCTACTTTGAGATCGCCCGCGAGGCGCTGCTCAACCAGTTTAATTACGGCTATCGCCAGATGAAGGCCTCGGGCTACGTCTGGCCGGTGGTGGATACCCGCGTGAAATACCGCGACGCGGTGACCTTCGAGCAGCGCATCCGCGTGCGCGCCCACATCGAAGAATATGAAAACCGCCTGCGCATCGCCTATCAAATCTTCGACGCGCAAACCGGAAAACGCACCACCACTGGCTACACCATTCAGGTGGCGGTGGATGAAGCCAGCCGGGAGATGTGCTTTGTCAGCCCGGCAATTCTGTTTGAACGTATGGGGATCGCACCATGAAATGGATACCGCTTCTCGCCCTGCTGATTAGCCCGCTGGTCAGCGCGATGACGCTGGACGAACTGCAGCAGCGCTTTGCGGAACAGCCGGTGGTGCGCGCGCACTTCGAGCAAACCCGCACCATCAAGGACATGCCACAGCCGCTGCGCTCGCAGGGGGAGATGCTGATCGCCCGCGACAGCGGCCTGCTGTGGGATCAAAAAGCGCCGTTTCCGATGACGCTGCTGCTGGACGACAAGCGGATGGTGCAGATCGTTAACGGTCAGCCGCCGCAGACCATTACCGCCGACACTAACCCGCAGATGTTCCAGTTCAACCACCTGCTGCGGGCGCTGTTTCAGGCCGACCGCAAGGCGCTCGAAGAGAACTTCCGCATCGATTTTAAAGACCAGGGGGAAGGCCGCTGGTCGCTGGTGCTGACGCCTGTGACCACGCCGCTGGACAAGATTTTCGCCACCCTCGATTTGCGCGGTGCCGCGTACCTGGAATCGATTCGACTAAACGATAAGCAGGGCGACACGACCGATATCGCCCTGTCCCGCCACCAACTGACGCCCGCCAGCCTGACCGATGCCGAACGCCAACGCTTTGCCGCACCGTAAATCCCTGCGCCCGGCGCTGCTGTGGGCCATGGTATGCCTGATCCTGTTGGGCGTACTGGTCGCGCTGCTGCCCGGCGCGCGGCTGAACAGCAGCGTGCTGGCGATGTTGCCGAAACAGACGCTCGGGGCGATCCCCCCGGCGCTCAACGACGGATTTATGCAGCGTCTCGACCGCCAGCTCGTCTGGCTGGTCAGCCCCGGCAAAAAGCCAGACCCGCGCGTGGCGCAGCAATGGCTGGAACTGCTGCAGCGCAGTCACGCGCTGAATGCGGTGAAAGGGCCAATGGACGCCGCCGGGCAAAAAGCCTGGGGTGATTTCTTCTGGCAGCACCGTAACGGCCTGATCGATCCCGCCACCCGGGCGCGCCTGCAACACGGCGGGGATGCGCAGGCCCGGTGGATCCTGTCCCAGCTCTATTCCGCCTTTTCCGGCGTGAGCGGCAAGGAGCTGCAAAACGATCCGCTGATGCTGATGCGCGGCTCACAGCTCGCCCTCGCTCAAAACGGCCAGAAAATGCAGCTGATGGACGGCTGGCTGGTCACCAAAGATGACGCCGGAAACTACTGGTATCTGCTGCACGGCGAACTGGCGGGGTCGTCGTTCGATATGCAGCAAACCCACCGGCTGGTCACCACCCTTAAGGCGCTGGAAGAGACGCTGAAAACGCACTCCCCGCAGGCGCAGCTGCTCTCTCGCGGCACGGTATTTTACAGCGATTACGCCAGCCAGCAGGCCAAACGGGATATTTCCACGCTCGGCGTCGCCACGGTGCTCGGGGTGATCCTGCTGATTGTGGCGGTGTTCCGCTCCGTGCGCCCGCTGCTGTTGAGCATGCTCTCCATTGCCATCGGCGCGCTGGCGGGCACGGTGTTTACGCTGCTGCTGTTTGGCGAGCTGCACCTGATGACGCTGGTGATGAGCATGAGCATCATCGGTATTTCGGCAGACTATACGCTTTACTACCTCACGGAGCGGATGGTGCACGGCGCTGACGACTCGCCCTGGCACAGCCTGTCGAAGGTACGCAATGCGCTGCTGCTGGCGTTGCTCACCACCGTCGTCGCCTACCTGATGATGATGCTGGCCCCCTTCCCCGGCATCCGCCAGATGGCGGTATTTGCCGCGGCGGGGCTGAGCGCCTCGTGCCTGACGGTGATTTTCTGGCATCCGTGGTTGTGCCACAGAATGCCGGTTCGCCCGATTCCCGCGAAAGGTTTTATGCTGCGCTGGCTGAACGCCTGGCGTAGCAGCAAAACCCTGTCCGTGGGGCTGCCGCTGGCGCTGGCGCTGATTTCCGCCATAGGAACAGGCAGCTTACGGGTCGACGACGATATCGCCCAGCTTCAGGCGCTGCCGAAAGACATTCTGGCACAGGAAAAAACCATTACCGCCCTGACCGGGCAGAGCGTCGACCAAAAGTGGTTTGTGGTGTACGGCGCGTCGGCTCAGCAAACGCTGGAGCGGCTGGAGGCCTTTACCCCGGCGCTGGCGCAGGCGCAAAAAGCGGGCGATATGGCCCACTGGCGCACCCTGCCGCTGAACTCGCTGGCGCGTCAGAAAAGCGATCTGCAGCTTCTGCACAGCGCCGTACCAGCGGTGACAACAATGTTGAAAAGCGCGGGGCTGAACAGCGTCACACCCAATCTGGACGCAATGCCGGTTAGCGTTGAGGCCTGGCTCGCCAGCCCGGTCAGCGAAGGCTGGCGGCTGCTGTGGCTGACGTTGCCCAACGGCGAAAGCGGCGTACTGGTCCCGGTGGATGGCGTGAAAAACAGCACGGCGCTCGGCAAACTGGCGGCCAGCCATGAGGGCGTTGCCTGGGTCGACCGCAAAGCCAGCGTCGACAGCCTGTTTGCGCTCTACCGTTCGCTGCTGACGGGCTTACTGTTCGTGGCGCTGGCGGTAATTGCCTGCGGCGCGATGATGCGCCTCGGCTGGCGCAAAGGGGCGATCGGCCTGGTGCCCTCCCTGCTCTCGCTCAGTTGCGGGCTGGCGGCGCTGGCCGTCGCGGGCCATCCGGTGAATCTGTTTTCGCTGCTGGCGCTGGTGCTGGTGCTCGGGATTGGCATCAACTACACGCTGTTTTTCAGCAACCCGCGCGGAACGCCCCTGACCGCGATGCTGGCGATTACGCTTGCCATGATGACCACGCTGCTGACGCTGGGCATGCTGGTGTTCAGCACCACCCAGGCCATCAGCAGCTTTGGCATTGTGCTGGTGAGCGGTATTTTCACCGCCTTCCTGCTCGCCCCGCTGGCGATGCCGACGACGAAAGAGAGAATACGATGATCCGATTTTACCGCCTGGCGATATGTCTTCTGGCGCTGCTGCTGTCAGGGTGTAGCCATTCGCCGAACCGCGATGACGCGCTGCCCGAGGCCTGGCTTCAGCCGGGCACCCGCGTGACGCTACCGCCGCCGGGTATCACCCCGGCCATTAGCTCGCAGCAGCTGCTGACCGGCAGGTTCAACGGACGCACCCAGTCGCTGCTGGTGATGCTGAATGCTGACGGGCAGAAGGTGACGCTGGCCGGCCTCTCCTCCGTGGGGATCCGTCTGTTCCTCGCGACGTATGACAATACCGGTATCCATACCGAACAGTCGGTTGTGGCGCCGGAGCTGCCGCCCGCCAGCCAGGTACTGGCGGACGTGATGCTCAGCCACTGGCCGCTCAGCGCCTGGCAGCCGCAGTTGCCGAAAGGCTGGACGCTGAACGATACTGACAGCAGACGCGAGCTGCGCAACCCCGACGGCAAGCTGGTCACGGAGATTGTCTACCTGCAACGCAAAGGCAAACGTGAGCCGATTAGCATCGAGCAGCATGTTTTTAACTACCACATCACCATTCAATATCTGGGTGACTGAGATGATCTACCTTTCTGCCGTTGGCATGGTCAACGCCCTGGGCAACTCGGCTGATGAGATTGCGGCAAACCTGACCGCAGGCGTTGCGCCGGGGATGCGTCACCGCACAGGCTGGCTGCAGGGCGTGCCGGATGCTGTGCTGGGCGGCGTGGAGGGCGTGCTGCCGTCAATACCGGACCACCTGTCGGCGCATCGCAGCCGTAACAACCAGCTGCTGCTGGCGGCGCTGGCGCAGATCCAGCCTGCCGTCGATGCGGCCATCGCGCGCGTGGGACGCGACCGCGTGGCGGTGGTGCTTGGCACCAGCACGTCCGGGCTGGACGAAGGTGACGCGTACGTGCGCCTCTCTCGGAGCGGCGAGGAGAGCCCGCAGTGGCAATACCCGCAGCAGGAGCTGGGCGATCCGTCGCGCTTTCTCGCAGGCTGGCTTGAGCTGGACGGCCCGGCATATACCATTTCGACCGCCTGCTCCTCCAGCGCGCGGGCAATCATCAGCGGCTGTCGTTTGATCAACGCCGGGCTGGTGGATGTCGCCATTGTGGGCGGTGCCGACAGCCTGAGCCGCATGCCGGTTAACGGGTTTAACAGCCTGGAGTCCCTCTCGCCAACCCAGTGCGAACCCTTTGGCCGTGACCGCCGGGGGATCACCATTGGTGAAGCGGCGGCGCTGATGGTGCTAACCCGCGAGCCGGGAGAGATCGCGCTGCTGGGCGCGGGTGAATCCAGCGATGCGTATCATATTTCCGCGCCGCACCCGCAGGGTGAAGGGGCCATCCGCGCCATCACGCAGGCGCTGAACGAGGCGGGCATGACGGCGGATGATATCGGCTATATCAACCTGCACGGCACCGCCACGCCGCTTAACGATCGCATTGAGGCGCAGGTGATCCACGATCTGTTTGGCGAACGCGTGCCGTGCAGTTCCACCAAACATCTGACCGGCCACACGCTGGGCGCCGCCGGGATCACCGAGGCCGCGCTAGGCTGGCTGATCCTGACCCGCAACCTGCCCCTGCCGCCGCAGGATTTTTCCCGCTACGCGCAGGACGACACGCTGCCCGCCTGCGGACTGCTGCACGCGCCTGCCCCGCTGAAAAAACCGGTCATCCTGTCGAACTCGTTCGCGTTTGGCGGCAACAACGCCAGCCTGCTGCTGGGGAGAGTGTGATGGAATATTTATCTCCCGCCGGGTATCTTCCTCACGACGCGCCCATGATGCTGCTGGAGACCGTCGAGAGCGTCACCAACGACGGTGCAGCGTGCAGCGTCACGGTGAGCGGGCGCGGCGTGCTCGCTCCGTTTCTGAACGCCGACGGCGACCTGCCGGGTTGGTTTGCGCTGGAGCTGATGGCGCAGACCGTCGGCGTCTGGTGTGAGTGGCATCGCCTGCAAAAAGGGCTGCCGCACAGCCCACTGGGCATGGTGCTGGGCGCGCGTGAGCTGGTATGCGCCGCAGGGCTTTTTACCGCAGGCACCACGCTGACCATTACCATCGAACGGCTGATGCAGGATGAACGCTTTGGCAGCTTCGAGTGCGTCATCCACGCGGATAACGCCTCCCTTGCCACGGGCCGGGTGAACACCTTCCAGCCGAGCGAAGAAGAATTAACATCACTTTTCAATCAGGGAACGCCATCATGAGATCCGTACTGGTCACCGGTGCCAGCAAAGGCATTGGCCGCGCTATTGCCCTTCAGCTTGCGGCTGACGGTTTCACCGTGGGCGTGCATTACCACCGCGATGCCGCTGGCGCACAGGAGACACTCGACGCGATTGTTCAGGCGGGCGGCACGGGCCGTTTACTTGCCTTCGACGTGGGCAACCGCGAGCAGTGCCGCGCGGTGCTGGAACAGGAAATAGCTGACCACGGCGCATGGTATGGCGTGGTCAGTAACGCAGGCATCACCCGCGACGGCGCGTTTCCGGCGCTCAGCGAGGATGACTGGGACAGCGTGATCCACACCAATCTCGACAGTTTCTATAACGTTATCCATCCCTGCATTATGCCGATGATCGGCACCCGCAAGGGCGGGCGGATTATCACCCTGTCGTCGGTTTCTGGCCTGATGGGCAACCGCGGGCAGGTGAACTACAGCGCCGCCAAAGCCGGGATTATCGGGGCCACCAAAGCGCTGGCCGTTGAGCTGGCGAAGCGCAAAATCACCGTGAACTGCATCGCGCCGGGGCTGATTGATACCGGCATGATCGAGATGGACGAGGCCGCCCTGAACGCGGCAATGTCGATGATCCCGATGCAGCGTATGGGCCACGCTGACGAAGTGGCCGGGCTGGCGAGCTACCTGATGTCAGACAAGGCGGGCTATGTGACGCGCCAGGTGATCTCGATTAACGGAGGTATGCTATGACGCGCCGCGTCGTGATTACCGGCATGGGCGGCATCACCGCGTTTGGCGAAACGTGGCCGACCATTTCACGCCGCCTGCGCGGGTATGAAAATGCGGTGCGCACCATGTCTGAATGGCAGGCGTATGACGGTCTGCAAACCCTGCTGGCCGCGCCCATTGAGGACTTCACCCTGCCGGATCGCTACACCCGCAAGCGGATTCGGGCCATGGGTCGCGTGTCGCTGCTCTCTACCCGCGCCACCGAGCTGGCGCTGGAGCAGGCGGGCCTGATCGACGACGCCGTGCTGACCAGCGGTCAAACCGGCATCGCCTACGGCTCGTCGACGGGCAGCACCGGGCCGGTGAGCGAATTCGCGTCCATGCTTATGGAAAAGCACACCCATAACATCACCGGCACGACCTATGTGCAGATGATGCCGCACACCACCGCCGTCAATACGGGACTGTTCTTTGGCCTGCGCGGACGGGTGATCCCCACCTCGAGCGCCTGTACCTCCGGGAGCCAGGCGATTGGCTATGCGTGGGAGGCTATTCGTCATGGTTATCAAACCGTGATGGTGGCGGGCGGTGCGGAAGAGCTTTGCCCCTCGGAAGCCGCCGTTTTTGATACCCTCTTCGCCACCAGCCAGCGTAACGACGCGCCCAAAACCACGCCGTCGCCTTTCGACAGCCAGCGCGACGGTCTGGTGATTGGCGAAGGTGCAGGCACCGTCATTCTGGAAGAGCTGGAGCACGCCAGAGCGCGCGGTGCGACAATTTACGGCGAGATTGTGGGCTTTGCCACCAACTGCGATGCGGCCCATATCACCCAGCCCCAGCGTGAAACCATGCAGATTTGTATGGAACAGTCGCTGGCGATGGCGGGCCTGAGCCCTCTGGATATTGGCTACATTTCCGCCCACGGCACGGCGACCGATCGCGGGGACATCGCCGAGAGTCAGGCCACCGCCGCCATTTTCGGCGACAGCGTGCCCATTTCATCCCTGAAAAGCTATTTTGGCCACACGCTGGGCGCGTGCGGGGCGCTGGAAGCCTGGCTGAGCCTGGAGATGATGCGCGAAGGCTGGTTCATTCCAACGCTCAATTTAAGACAACCGGATGAGCAATGCGGCGCTTTAGATTATATTATGGGGGAAGCCCGTCAGATTGACTGTGAGTATCTGCAAAGCAATAACTTCGCATTCGGCGGCATCAATACTTCGATAATCATTAAACGCTGGGCGTAACTATGTACCAGTTTGTACTGGGAAAAATCTCCACCCTTAGCGCGGACCCGCTGGCGTCAACGCTCGCAGACAGGGCACCTCAGGGTGCGCGAAACGCATCCTGGCTTGCAGGCCGGACGCTGCTCGCCAGAACATTATCCCCCTCGCCGCTGCCCGACATCATTTACGGTGAACAGGGAAAACCGGCTTTTGCGAAGGGGCACCCGTTGTGGTTCAACCTGAGCCATAGCGGCGACGACATTGCCTTATTGATGAGCGACGAAGGTGAAGTCGGCTGCGATATCGAAGTGATCCGCCCACGGCAGAACTGGCAGGCGCTGGCGAATGCCGTCTTTAGCATCACCGAGCATGAAGAGCTTGAGCGCGAAGCGCCCGAGGAACAGCTTTCTGCCTTCTGGCGTATCTGGACGCGGAAAGAGGCGATAGTGAAGCAGCGCGGCGGCAGCGCCTGGCAGATTGTCAGCATCGACAGCACCGCGCAGACGCATTCGGTGAGCCAGCTGCGCTTCGGCACGCTGAGCCTGGCGGTGTGTACCCCGACGCCCTTTACCTTGACCGCTGAGTCGATCTCTTACCCCAATACGTCTGCGGCATAAAGATCGTCAGCACGCCGAGAATAATCAGGCCAACGCCCGCCAGCCCGCGCCAGGAAAAGTGTTCTCCCCAGCCGGGCAGCAACACGGCGGCACCCCACACCAGAATGTAGCTGAGGCTCAGCAGGACATAGGCTCGACTGAGCGCCATGCGCTGCAGGGCCAGATACCAGCAGCCCATCGAGGCCACATAGCCAGTTAGACCCAGCATCAAGGTTCCCGTGCCGGGCGCGGCGTGCCGGAGGGCCGTAAAAAAGGCCTCACTCACCGGCGGCAGCGTCACCATGGCGTGGCGCAGCACCAGCTGCGCCACGCTGACCAACACCACGCTGCATAACGCCCAACATGCCCCCTTCACAGGCTTCCTCCCAGCAGGATAATCCCGACGATAATCAACCCGACGCCCAGCCAGTGGCGTGACGGGACCGACTCATGCCAGACGATTTTCGCCGCCAGCGTGACCCAGACAATGTTCAGACTGAGCATGGGGTAAGCCACGCCGACGGGCAGAAGCTGCAACACCACCAGCCAGGCAAGCATCCCACCGCCAAGCGCCAGCAAGGCCAGCCCAAGCCACAGGGCAGTTCGCTGACCGCCCTTCGCCCGGGTTGCCTGTTTCTGACACAGCTGCCCTGCGCAGCTCAGCAGGCTTGCCAGTACCAGCCAGATCCAGGCCATCATTGCGGCAGATATTGCAGGTAGGCCAGACGCCCCTGAATCGTCAGGCTGTCCGGTTTCGGCAGCCTGGCGCGGGCAATGTCATCGTTTTTTGAAAGCAGGATCACCAGTGATACCGGCCCCTGCTGACGATGCGTTTCGAGCCATTGTGCGATGTCACCGTTGCTCACAAACCGTCCTTTCACATCCGGGTAACCGAGGCCATATTTCAGCTCCCCGGTCTGGCCAAAAAGAATGATGTCATGACGATTCAGTTCCCACGCCAGCCCCGACGCCACGCCAACGTTGTTTGCCAGCACAAACCGGCTCTCCTCCAGCGGCATGCGCACGGTATCCACCAGCGACTGCGGCTGTTTGGAATCCACCACCAGGTTAGGGATGGCAAACCCAATGAGCAGCGCAAGACCGGCAGGACAAAGTGCCGCGAGCCACCAGCGCCGCGCGCTCTGCTTCAGCGTAAACCAGCCCACCGCGGCCCAGATAAGAAAAGCGATCGCGGCACAGAAGACTTTGTACAGTTCAACCGATGTCCAGACCGGATGTTTAGCGAGTCCCCACGGCGACACCACCAGCGCCGCCACCGCGCCGATAACGCCAAACGCGAGGTTGATGCCGCCGTTGACGCGCAGCACGCGGGCCCCTTTTTCCGCCATCGTGCAGGCGTAGCGCGCCATCAGGATAGCCAGCGGCGCGAAGCACGGCAGGATATAGGTGGGCAGCTTGCCTTTGGCGATGCTGAAGAACAGCAGCGGCATCACCACCCAGCCCAGCAGATAGAGCCCCGCCCCCTCATTTTGCCTCTCACGCCAGCCGAGGCGCAGCGCGCCCGGCAGCAGCGCCAGCCACGGCAGACTCCCCGCGACGAGGAACGGCAGGTAGTACCAGAACGGCGCTTTATGCTGGGCATCGCTCTGTGCAAAACGCTGGATATGCTCCACCCAGAAGAAGTAACGCCAGAAATCCGGTTCGCGCTGGGCGATCGCCAGCCCCCACGGCAGGACGATAAGCACGCAGCTCAGGATCGCCAGCCAGCCGAAAACAAGCACCTCTTTCCAGCGTTTCTGGGCAATCACCCACGGCAGCACGCCCATCACCGGGACCGCCAGCGCCAGGAAGCCTTTGGTCATGACGCCCATGCCGCAGGCCAGCCCCAGCAGAATGTAGCCCCCCGCTTTTCCAGGCACGGTTTTCGACCGTGCGGCCAGCCAGAAGCTGCACATCGCCACCGCCAGCCACAGGGCGATAATCGGATCCAGCACGGCGTAGGTGCCGATGCCATAGACCAGGAACAGCGTTAAGAAGATAAGGCCGGAGAAAATCGCCACCCGCTTATCCTGCCAGAGGCGCCAGGCGAGCCAGATGACCAACAGCGCCGTCAACCCGGTGGAGAAGATCGCCCCGGCGCGCACGGCAAAGTTAGAGTGACCGAAGATCAGCTGCCCGATGCTGTTAACCCAGTAGCCGGCAATCGGCTTTTCAAAGTAACGCAGGCCGAGAAAATGCGGCACAATCCAGTCGCCTGAGGCGAGCATTTCACGGCTGATTTCCGCGTAGCGCGTCTCGTCCGGCTGCCACAACAGGCGGAGATCGACCGGGATAACGTAGTAAACAATAAACAGTGCGAGAAGCGCTACGCCATAACGGGCTGCTTTCATGATACCGGGCTCACGGTTTGTTGATAGCCAAGCCAGCCTTCCCGACCGGCCATTTCATTGCGCACAATTTTGCCGACCGGCAAGGTGCTGAGATCGTCCGGCAGCATGTCTCCGAGCGGGCAGAAGTGAATGCCCTCGGCGGCAGCCATCGTCAACAGCGCATCAAAATCATGCTGATACGCGATCCCCTCCACCTCGGCGTGAATCGTGTAGACCGGCGTACCCTCGTCACGATGCATGGAGTCCAGTATGTAGCGGTTAAACCCTTCGGCACTGACGTCGCGCCCGACCACTTCATCCCAGGTCGGGAGCGTGACCGGAATTTGAACCGTACCGGTGCGATCGTTCCCTAGCAGCGGTAAAAACGGGGCGGTACCGCGACAATCGCTGTTATAGCGAAACGCGAAGGTCTCCTTGGCTTTCACCACGCGCTGGTCGGCACGCCATCCCGCCGCCGCGGAACAGCGCACGGGCTGGCCGGTAATCGCCTCCAGCTCCTGCACGCCGCGCTCGACGTCTTGTTCCAGGCGCGGAATATCCCACACGCCCGCCCATGCCTGCCAGGCATGGTGATCCCAGGCGTGAAGCCCTACCTCGTGCTGATGCGCCGCTTCGCAGATAATCGCCTCATTCCCCGCGCCGATGCGCCTGCCGGGCCAGGCGGTCCCCGCCAGCAAAATATCCCAGCCGTAGAGGGATGCCGCGCGCGAGCGCAGCATTTTGAACAGAAATGCCGGTTTAACCAGGCGCCACAGATGACGCCCCATGTTGTCTGGCCCGACGCTGAAGAAAATGCTGGCACGCACGTCGTGCTTGCTCAGCAGTTCCAGCAGCCGCGGGACGCCGTCGCGGGTGCCGCGAAAGGTGTCGACATCAATGCGTAAACCGACCTTTTTCATGATGCCTGTTCCGACAGCTCCACGGTGCGCAGGAAGAAGTCGAGCGTTTCATCAATGGTCTGCTCCATCTTCACGGTTGGCGTCCAGTTCAGGCAGCGCTTCGCGTTGCGGATGCTCGGCTTGCGGTGCTCTACGTCCTGATAGCCTTTGCCGTAGTAGCTGCTGCTCTCCACTTCGCGGAACCCGGCAAACGGCGGGAACTGGCCGCGCAGCGGATGGCGCTCAAAGCTTGCCAGCAGCATTTCAGCCAGCTCGCGAATGCTCGCTTCGTTGTCCGGGTTGCCGATGTTGATGATCTCTCCGTTGCAGCGGCCGTCTTTGTTTTCGATGATGCGGAACAGCGCTTCGATGCCGTCGCTGATATCGGTGAAGCAGCGTTTCTGTTTGCCGCCTTCGATAAGCTTAATGGGCGACCCTTCCACCAGGTTCAGGATCAGCTGGGTGATGGCGCGGGAGCTGCCGATACGCGCGGCGTTCAGGTTATCCAGACGCGGCCCCATCCAGTTAAACGGACGGAACAGGGTAAAGCGTAGCCCCTCTTTCTCACCGTAGGCCCAAATCACGCGATCCAGCAGCTGCTTGGAGACGGAGTAGATCCAGCGCTGCTTGTTGATCGGCCCGACCACCAGGCTGGAGGTGTCCTCGTCGAAGTTCTTATCGGTACACATGCCGTACACCTCCGAGGTGGACGGGAAGATGATGCGCTTATCGTATTTCACGCAGTCGCGGATGATCTTCAGGTTCTCTTCGAAGTCCAGCTCGAACACGCGCAGCGGGTTACGGGTGTACTCAATCGGTGTGGCAATCGCCACCAGCGGCAGCACCACGTCGCATTTCTTGATGTGGTATTCGATCCACTCCGAGTGGATGCTGATGTCCCCTTCAACGAAGTGGAAGCGCGGATTACCGAGGAAACGGCCGATCGCGTCGGATCCAATGTCCAGACCGTAGATCTCGTAGTTGTCGTCTTTCAGCAGACGCTCGGTGAGGTGGTTTCCGATAAACCCGTTCACCCCGAGGATCAGCACGCGCGTGCGCCGCTTGAGCGCCACCACCGGCGCGCTGGTGATCAGCGCCCCCGCCACCAGCCCCAGAGACTGCGCCAGCTGCGCCCCCTGAACGTACAAGCCGCTGTCGGTTTGTCCGGTGACGATCTCCAGCGCCTGCTCGCCGCAGCTCACAATCAGCGGGGAGACCGAGACGACGGTGCCCGGTTTAGCGGCAGGAATGTCGTCACGCACGCGGGATTTCCAGACGATAAATTTACTCACGCCCGCAAAGCTGTATGCGCCCGGCCACGGGTCGGTCACGGCGCGTACCAGGTTGTGCAGCTGGCGGGCCGGTTGGTTCCAGTCCAGACGGCCATCTTCCGGCGTGCGGCGACCGAAGCCGCTGGCCTTGCTTTCATCCTGCGCGGTTTCGGTAAAGGTTCCCTGAAGGATCGTCGGCAGCGCGTCGCGCAGCAGGCTTTGCGCAGCGGTGCAGAGCTTGCGGTGCAGCTCCAGCGCCGTCTCATCGGCGTCAATGCTCACTTTCTGCTGCGCCACGATGCCGCCCGCATCGGCACGTCGTACCATTTTGTGCAGCGTTACGCCGGTTTCCGTTTCACCGTTAACCAGCGCCCAGTTCAGCGGGGCGCGGCCACGGTAGGCTGGCAGCAGGGAGCCGTGCAGGTTGAACGCCCCTTTGTCTGCCACGCTCAGGATCGCATCGCAGAGCAGGTTGCGGTAATAGAACGAGAAAATCACGTCCGGCGCGAGTTTCTGAATGCGATCCACCCACAGCGGGTGGTTCACGTCGTCCGGGGCGTACACCGGGATCCCGTGTTCAGCCGCAATACGCGCCACCGAGCCAAAGAAATGGTTTTCTCCGGCAACGTCCGGATGCGTGAAGATGGCCGTAATGTCGAAGCCCGCGTCCAGCAAGGCTTGCGTGCCCGAGCACCCCATATCGTGATAGGCGAAGACGACAGCTTTCATGGGTGTTTTTCCTCTTGAGATGCGGTGTGTTCCTGACGGACAACCCGTTGAATAAAGTAGCGCGGACGCGCGCGAACATCGTTGTAAATACGGCCGATGTATTCACCGAGCAGGCCCATACCAATGAACTGGGCGCCGATGAACATGAACAGCACGGCAAACAGCATAAAGACCCCTTCCGCCGCCCACTGTGGGCCAAAGGCCAGCCGCAGCACGACCAGCAGAACGGAAAGCGCAAACCCGGCCAGCGCGATAACGCTGCCGAAAACGCTCAGCAGGCGCAGCGGCGTGGTGGTCAGGCAGGTGATGAGGTCGTACATCAGGTTGATCAGACGCATAAAGCTGTACTTCGACTCCCCGTGCTCGCGCTCGGCGTGCAGCACCGGGATCTCCGTCGCTTTGCGGGCAAAGGTGTTCGCCAGAATCGGAATGAAGGTACTGCGTTCGTGGCAGTGCAGCATGGCGTCGATGATGTGGCGGCGATAGGCGCGCAGCATGCAGCCGTAATCGCCCATCGCTTTACCGGTGGTGCGCTGGATCAGCCGGTTAATGGTGCGTGACGCCAGCTTGCGGAACAGGCTGTCCTGACGGTTTTGCCGCACGGTGCCGACCACGTCGTAGCCCTCGTCGGCTTTGGCGACCAGGCGCGGGATCTCTTCCGGCGGGTTTTGCAGGTCAGCGTCCAGCGTTATCACCAGATCGCCCGTCACGTGGCTGAATCCGGCCATGATCGCCGAGTGCTGGCCGTAGTTGCGGTTGAGCAGCACGGCAACGATATGGCTGCCCTCCGCCTGGGCGGCGTCGGTCAGCATCATGGCGGAGTCATCGCTGCTGCCGTCATCCACCAACAGAATTTCGTAAGCCTTGCCCAGGGTGTCGCAGGCAGCGGTTGTGCGGCGGATCAGCTCCGGCAGGCTCTCCTGCTCGTTGTAGACCGGGATCACCACGGAGACTTTTTGAACGGGCGGCGCGCTGAACATATCAATGTCCTGCAAGCTGATGGAGCGCGGTAATGACGCGGGTTGTGTCGTCATGGGTCATGTCCGGAAAAAGAGGGAGAGAACAAATGCGCGCGCTGTTCCATTCGGTGTTCGGCAGGGACACCTCCGGGAAACGCTCGCGATAGTATTTTTGCGTGTGGGCCGCGCGGAAGTGCAGGCCCGTACCGATGCCCTGCTCCTTTAGCGCCGCCATGAATGCATCGCGCGAGATGCCGCACCGGGCTTCATCCACGCGAATAATAAACAGGTGCCAGGCGTGCAGATGCGGCCAGGTCGGGGTGCGCAGCGGCAGGAAAGGGGTATCCGCCAGTTCAAGCCGGTAGCGGTCGGCAATGTCGCGACGGCGTTTATTGGCCTCGCCCAGCTTGCCCAGCTGCACCAGCGCCAGCGCGGCGTTGATATCCGCAAGGTTGTATTTGAAGCCCGGGGTGATGACCTCCGCCTGCGGCGCGCGGCCGTGGGTCTGGCGGTCATAGGCATCTACGCCCAGACCGTGGAACTTCAGGCTGCGGATTTTCTCCGCCAGCTGCGCGTCATCCGTCACCACCAGGCCACCTTCGGCGCAGGTCATGTTTTTGATGGCGTGGAAAGAGAAAATTGCCGTCCCCTGCCAGCCCACGTGACGGTTGTTGTAGTAGGTTCCGGCGGCATGCGCGGCATCTTCAATGACGGGAATACCGTGGCGTTCACCGACGGCGCGAATGGCGTCGATATCGCACGGCGCGCCCGCATAATGCACCGGCACAATGGCTTTCGTGCGGGGCGTAATGGCGGCCTCGACCGCCTCAGGCGTCACCATAAGCGTCTCTTTGTCGACGTCGATCATCACCGGCGTGGCGCCCAGCAGCACGATCATATTCAGCGTCGACACCCAGGTCAGGGAGGGGGTAATCACCTCATCGCCGGGACCGATATCCATCGCCATCAGGGTGACGTGCATCCCCGCCGTGGCGGAGGAGACGGCAATCGCATGACGGTTTCCGGTAAGCGTACAAAACGCCTCTTCCAGCGCCTGATTTTTCGGCCCGGTGGTGATCCAGCCGGAGGTTAATACCTCCTGCACTGCGGCGATTTCCTCAGCGCCCATTGAAGGACGGGAAAAAGGCAAAAAATCACGCATTATTATTTTCCTTGAGATGTTTAAGGCAACTTTTTGATATTAACCAAATGCCGACGCGTTTATTTCAACGAACCATAAACTCATCTCAAGGTAACGTTCATTTCTTAGGGAAAAATTAAGATAGCGAAAAAGAGGAATGGCAAAAAACATAAAATCAATTAATAAACAAAGAGTTATTGAATTGTGAATTATTTATTTTGTGATTACGCTCACCGTTAACGCGCTTTTTATCTAAACCAAACATCAACAAACGAAAAATTCCCGACCATTTCTAATAAATATGAAATGAGCCGGGAACTTTTCTTTTTAGTTAATTGTCGCGCTTATTTTAAATTATCAGGAAAGTTTTTTGGAAGTTCACTGGCAGCACACGCAATAACGCTTTCATCGTTAGCACCGCAGTCGCGAACAAAAGTAATAGTGGCAAATTCGTCAATCACTTCGGTTGGATATGCCGGGCCCGCATCGCGATAGCTATTCATCAGCGGAATGTGATCGTTCTGGAAGCAGACGGTTTTTTCCGGATTGTTCATTACCCAGCGCGGGAAGAAGATCGTGCCGTGGAACAGGCTGTCGCCCAGGTTCACAATCAGGCTCACGTCGGTGCCGGTGGGCTCGGTCCAGGAGATTTTATAGATGCTCTCCCCAACGCGGACGATGTACGCCTGCTGGTCTTTCACCCAACGGTTGCCGACCAGGCCGCTGTGAATACGGTAGTCGAGGGTGTTTTCGTTTTTGACGTAAATTTCATAGTTCCAGCCATTATCGTAGGTATAAACCAGATGTTTGCCGACGAAGCCGCTTAAATCATGTTTGTCGAAGGTGTTCATAAGATGTCTCCTTTGTTTTGATGAGACGATCTTATTCCTTCAAAAAACGAATGAATAACGCTATGTTTGAATCAAATTCATCCAAATTTTAGATTAATTATGCACAAGACGACGCTCGAACAATGGGCCTTGCTGGAGAGAGTGGTGGAGGCTGGCAGCTTTGCTAAAGCAGCGGAAGAGACCCACCGCAGCCAGTCTTCGGTCAGCTATAACCTGTCGCTGCTGCAGGAGCGGCTGGGCGTGGCGCTGCTGATGGCGGAGGGAAGACGGGCCGTGCTCACTCCCGCAGGGGAATTATTACTGAATCAGGTTAAACCGCTGCTGAAGGCGTTCTCTTACGTCGAGACGCGCGCCGCGACGCTGCAGAGCGGCATGCGGACCCGGCTCGACCTCATGGTTGACAGTATTTTCCCGCGTCGCCGCCTGTTCGCCATTTTGCGGCAGTTCCAGCAGCGCTATCCGCAAACGCAGGTGCGGCTTACCGAAGTGCTGGAAAACAGCCGCGACGATGCGCTGAACGATGAAGCCGACGTGATGATCCTCACCCGCCGCCAGGACATTACGGGACTGGGCGAATGGCTGATGAATATCGACTTTGTCGCCGTTGCCCATCACGAGCACCCTCTGTTTGCACTTGAAGCACCGCTGAACGATGAACTGCTGCGCCCGTGGCCGCTTATCCAGATTGCGGACAGTCAGCCTGCTGCCCGTCCTGCTGGCGGGTCCTGGACATTTTCCACCATTGATGCCGCCATCGAAGCGGTGATGAACCAGGTTGGATACGGCTGGCTGCCGGAAGAGCGTATTCAAACGCAGCTGGAACAAGGCATTCTGAAAGCGCTGCCGCTCAGCCACGGGGTGCGCCGCGCGACGCCGCTGCACCTCATCGTTAAGCGCTCGCTCAGCCCGCTGGATGAGCAGGTGGACACCCTGCTGCACCTTTTTAAACAGGAGCCGTCATCCTCACCTGCTACGCTTTAAGGTCTGAACGTTAAAACCACAAGGAGCGGAGCATGAAAATCGATTTTACGGGGAAAGTGGCGCTGGTGACCGCCTCAACCGGCGGGATTGGGTTCGCTATCGCCCGAGGGCTGGCTGAAAGTGGTGCGGAAGTGATTGTGAACGGCCGCAGCACGGACTCGGTGAACAAGGGTATTCAGCAACTCCAGCAGGTCGTGCCCGGCGTGCAGGTGCGGGCGGCCATTGCCGATCTCAGTACACCGGACGGGGTGGACGCGCTGCTGAACGTGGCAACGAACGTCGACATTCTGGTCAACAACGCGGGGATTTACGGCCCGCAGGATTTCTACTCCACCGACGATGACACCTGGGAGCGTTACTGGCAGACCAACGTAATGTCCGGCGTGCGCCTCTCCCGCGCCCTGCTGCCCGGCATGGTGCAGAAAGGATGGGGGCGCGTGGTGTTTATTTCGTCCGAATCAGCCTGCAATATTCCGGCGGATATGATCCACTATGGCGTGACCAAAACGGCGCAGCTCTCGCTGGCGCGCGGGCTGGCGAAATTTGTAGCCGGAAGCGGCGTCACGGTTAACAGCGTCCTGCCAGGACCAACGATGTCCGACGGTTTTGCCGGGATGATGAAAGACGAGATCGAGAAAACCGGGAAATCGCTGGAGCAGCTGGCGAAAGAGTTTGTGATGGCTAATCGCCCCAGCTCGGTGATTCAGCGCGCCGCGACGGTGGAAGAAGTGGCGAATATGGTGGTGTATGTCTGTTCAACGCAGGCCTCCGCCACCTCCGGCGCGGCACTGCGCGTCGATGGCGGCGTGGTGGATGACATCATCTGAGCCGTCAGGCTGCAGCGCCCGCCACCCGGCGGGCGGTGATGAAATGTTCCTGCCAGTAGTTGTCCGTCAGGGTTGAAACCGTTACGCCCTGGCTGCTCGAGGCGTGAATGAACTGGCTATCACCAATGTAAACGCCCACATGCTTCCGGTTCGGGCCCGTCTGGAAAAACACCAAATCTCCGGCCTTCAAGCGGTATTGTTCCACCTGCACACCGCGATGGATCTGCTCGCTCGTGGTGCGCGGCAGCGCCAGGTGTGCGGCATCACTGAAGAGGTGCTGCATCAGCGCAGAGCAATCCACCCCGCGGTGCGTGGTTCCTCCCCACTGGTAGTGGGTCCCTTTCCATTTCTGGTATTGATCGAGAATGCGGGAACGTAGCGGATCCGTTTGCCGATGCATCAGCCCGGACGTTGCCGGGGATGCCGACAGCTCGCTGTTCATTGACAACATGGAAGCAGGCAGTTGAAAACTAAATGCTGAAAACGAGGCAAAACTTAACGAGAGTATTGAAATAAGCGATCTAAGAGTCATATCAAAAAGAAGCAGTAAGTGAGTTTTTCCTTACGGGTGGGGCCAATGTTTCCCCAAAAATCGTGCAATGTGGCGATAATATAGACTGTTCGTTTTTCATCCAATTCTTATCGAGTCTGATTTTGGACTCTTCGGCCATATCGCAAGAATGAGAAAAAAACGCGCGTGGTATAAGGACTGTGGCGTTAAAGCAGGTAAACTAATGAGCAGAATGTTTATTTCAGCTAAGACGTATTTATGACCAATATGATTGCCGACGACGCCGTGGCCAAATCCCACGTGCTCTCCGTCTTTGACTTTGATGGAACATTGACGCATCACGACAGCTTTATCCCTTTCCTGCGCTTTGCCTTTGGCAAGCGTTACTTCGCGGGACGGCTGGTGCGGATGGCGTTGCCGACGCTCCACTGCGTGCGCCGCAAGCTGACGCGTGATGAGCTGAAAGAGGTGTTGATCAAAACGTTCCTGACAGGTGTGGACGAGCACTGGTTACGTCAGCAGGCGGAAGCCTTTTGTGAAAAATACTGGAACAAGCTGATGCGCCCTGAAGGGGTTTTAGCCGTTGCGGCTGAGGTGAATTCCGGTGCGGAAGTGACTATCTGCTCCGCCTCCCCGGCGCTGGTACTTCAGCCGTGGGCGGATAAGCTCGGCATTAAGCTGATTGGTACGCAGCTGGAAGTGAAGAACGGCAAGCTGACCGGGCGTATCACCGGCAATAACTGCCGCTGTGCACAGAAAGTGGCGAGGCTGGAAAAGGTCTACGGCGATCTCAACACCTACCACCTGCGCGCCTGGGGCGATACCCGCGGTGACCACGAACTGCTGGCGGCAGCGCAGGATCCGCACTGGCGGCACTTCCACCCGCCGCGCAAGCGCCGGAATTCACCGATTAAGGGTTAGGTGCGGTCTTTTGCCCTCACCCCGGCCCTCTCCCACAGGGAGAGGGAGAAAACCAAATCGTAGGCCCGGTAAGCGAAGCGCCACCGGGCGGTACATCAGGCCTCACGTTTCCCCGGGAACATCACGCTCGCAATAATCCCCAGCGCCAGCACGCCCAATACCACAAACAGGCTGGCCGTCGCGCCAATGCTGTAACCGTGATGCCAGAAGTGATCGGTGGCATTCAGACCCAGCTTGAATGCCACAAAGAACAGCAGCAGCACTACGGCTTTCTCGAGGTGCACCAGGTACTGCTTCAGCGCTTCCAGCACGAAGTAAAGGGTACGCAGGCCGAGGATAGCGAACATCATGGCGCTGTAGATAATCAGCGGTTCGCGGCTCACCGCGATAATGGCCGGTACGGAGTCAAACGCGAACATTACGTCAGAGAGTTCCACCACCGCCACACAGAGCAGTAACGGCGTCGCGTAGCGCTTCGCTTTCTTCACGCGGCCAACCATGACGTCCTGGTTTTCTGGCTTCTCCAGCTCAGCATCCACCTCTTTTTGCGTCAGGATAAACGCGTGGCTGCTGATTTTTGGCCAGACCGGGTAAAAGCGTTTTACCAGACGATAAGCCAGATGACCGGAGTAATCTTCAACTTCATCGCTCTCTTCATTGCGCTTGAGCATCATCACCGCCGTCCAGCCGACGACCAGTGCAAAAACCACCTCAACGTATGGCCCCAGGCTCAGCAGACTGGTCCCGATGGCGACAAAGATGCCGCGGAAAACAATCGCCCCCAGCACGCCCCAGTAGAGCACACGGTGACGGTATTTATCCGGCACGCCAAACCAGGCGAAGATGGCCATCATCACGAACAGGTTATCAATGGAGAGAACTTCCTCCAGCGCGTAACCGGTAAGGAACAGGCTCGCCATTTCGGCACCGTGGTGGATGTACAGGAACCCGGCAAACGCCATCGCCATCGAGAACCAGAAAACGGACCACATCGCCGCGCTTTTCAGCGAGACAGGCTTATCGTGACGGTGCATGAAGAGATCGATAAACATCGCCCCAACGGCCATTACGACAAAGACAACAACGGTTTCCGTCGGGAAACCGAGATGAGCAGCAGACATACACAACCCTTTTATAGAGGCAAAACACAGCACCATGCAGACTGGCCGGAGCCAGTAGAGAAAAAGAGTGCCTTTTAAAGAGCGGCACTCTAAAAAATCAATATTAACCGTTCTTTTCAGCCAGCGCCTGCGCGCACGCCCAGGCGCTGGCCCACGCCCACTGGAAGTTATACCCGCCGAGCCAGCCGGTGACGTCCATCACTTCACCTATGAAGTAGAGCCCTGGAACATTGCGTGCTTCCATGGTGCGCGAAGAAAGCTCGTGCGTATCGACACCGCCCAGCGTCACTTCCGCCGTGCGGTAGCCCTCAGTGCCGTTTGGCTGAACGCGCCAGGCTGTCAGCGTCTCGACCAGCGCGTCCTGCTCACGGCTGTTTAGCTGCTTAAGCGATACGTCGGGGATCTGCCCCAGCACCTGCAGGCACTCCACCAGACGCTTCGGCAGCTGCATCGCCAGGGTATTTTTCAGGCTCTGATTCGGGTGCGCGGTACGCTGCTCGTTGAGGAACACGTCCAGATCGCAGTCCGGCACCAGGTTTACCGTCACAAATTCTCCCGGCTGCCAGTAGCTGGAGATTTGCAGCACCGCCGGACCGGAGAGGCCGCGATGGGTAAAGAGCAGGTTTTCGCGGAACACCGTGCCGTCTTCGGCGGTAATGACCGAGGGAACGGACACGCCGGAAAGCGTCTGGAGCTGTTCCAGAAGCGGTTTATGCAGCGTGAACGGCACCAGACCGGCACGCGTTGGCAAGACTTTCAGGCCAAACTGTTCGGCAATCTTATAGCCGAACGGAGAAGCCCCCAGCCCCGGCATCGACAGGCCGCCGCTGGCGATCACCAGGCTGTCGGCGCTGACGGTTTCACCGTTCAGCTGTAGCCTGTAACCCTGCTCGTCGCGGGCGACCTCCAGCACGTCCGTACGCAGGCGCATCGTCACGCCACCCTTCTCGCACTCGGCCACCAGCATATCGACAATCTGCTGCGCGGAGTCGTCGCAGAACAGCTGGCCCAGCGTTTTCTCATGCCACGCGATGCCGTGCTTACCCACCAGATCGATAAAATCCCATTGGGTGTAACGCGCCAGCGCAGATTTACAAAAATGACGGTTTTGGCTCAAATAGGCCGCGGGTTCAACATACAGATTAGTAAAGTTGCAGCGCCCGCCGCCGGACATCAGGATCTTACGGCCTGGCTTTTTACCGTTATCCAGCAGCAGCACGCGACGACCCGCCTGTCCGGCCATTGCCGCACAAAACATACCCGCCGCACCGGCGCCAATTACCACGGCATCAAACCTTTCCACGTCAAAATCCTCTTCGTTAACTGCCGCGGATTGTAAAGTTTCCTCTGTGGTCACACCAGCGTAAAAAGATATTACAAAGCCATTTCATTGATATTTAAAGATTATCCTTTCAGGCACTTTTTCCAAATCAGGTGGTATGTCAAAAAAAGTCTATATTTCACTTTGCCCGCCGTGCATTTGTCCTGGATAATGCGCCGCGTTCATGTCCTCAAAATGGCGTAACGTCCTATGCTACATTTGTTTGCCGGCCTGGATTTACATACCGGGCTTTTATTATTGCTTGCTCTGGTTTTTGTACTGTTTTACGAAGCGATCAACGGCTTCCACGACACTGCAAACGCAGTAGCAACGGTTATCTACACTCGCGCAATGCGATCGCAGCTTGCGGTTGTTATGGCGGCGGTATTTAACTTTTTTGGTGTCCTCCTGGGCGGACTGAGCGTTGCGTATGCGATCGTGCATATGCTGCCAACGGATCTGCTTCTCAACGTTAGTTCTGGCCATGGCCTTGCTATGGTGTTCTCAATGCTGCTTGCTGCAATTATCTGGAACCTCGGTACCTGGTATTTCGGCCTGCCTGCATCCAGTTCTCACACCCTCATCGGCGCGATTATCGGTATCGGGTTAACCAATGCCCTGATGACCGGGACGTCCGTTGTTGATGCGCTGAACATCCCGAAAGTGTTGGGAATTTTCGGCTCTTTGATCATCTCTCCTATCGTGGGTCTGGTGGTTGCGGGTGGATTAATTTTCATCCTGCGTCGCTACTGGAGCAACACGAAAAAACGTGCGCGTATCCACCTGACGCCAGCAGAGCGTGAGAAGAAAGACGGCAAGAAAAAGCCGCCATTCTGGACGCGTATTGCCCTGATCATTTCCGCTATCGGCGTGGCGTTCTCTCACGGCGCGAACGATGGTCAGAAAGGGATTGGTCTGGTGATGCTGGTACTGATTGGCGTTGCTCCGGCGGGCTTCGTGGTCAACATGAACGCCTCCGGTTACGAAATCACCCGTACCCGTGATGCGATTAACAACGTCGAAGTTTACTTCCAGCAGCATCCTGCCCTGTTGAAGAAAGCGACCGGCGTTGACCAGCTGATTCCGTCTCCTGAAGCAGGTGCCACCACCGCGCCGGGCGAGTTCCACTGCCATCCGGCAAACGCGATTAACGCGCTGGAACGTGCCAAAGGCATGCTGGGCGACATCGAAAGCTACGACAAACTGGCCGTTGAACAGCGTGGTCAGCTGCGTCGCATCATGCTCTGCATCTCTGACGTGACGGATAAAGTCGCGAAGCTGCCAGACGTGAACGCTGACGACAAACGTCTGCTGAAGAAACTGAAAAGCGATATGCTCAACACCATTGAGTATGCGCCAATCTGGATCATCATGGCCGTCGCGCTGGCACTGGGTATTGGTACAATGATTGGCTGGCGTCGTGTGGCGACCACCATCGGCGAGAAGATCGGTAAGAAAGGCATGACCTATGCGCAGGGAATGTCTGCGCAGATGACGGCGGCGGTTTCTATCGGTCTGGCGAGCTACACCGGTATGCCGGTATCCACCACCCACGTACTCTCTTCGTCCGTGGCAGGTACCATGATTGTTGACGGCGGCGGTCTGCAGCGCAAAACCGTGACCAACATTCTGATGGCCTGGGTGTTTACACTCCCGGCATCCATCCTGCTGTCTGGCGGTTTGTACTGGATTTCGCTGAAGCTGATTTAATCGCTTGAAGGTGACAAAAAAGCGGGTCAGGAAACTGACCCGCTTTTTTTATGCTCAGTGCCAAATCATCAATGCAATCATGCTGACCACGACCAGCCCGCACAGGGCGCTGGTCAAAATGAACTGACGACGCAGGCGCTCGCAGCGACGGATAAACTCTTCATCGTGGTGATCGCGGTAACGCTGGTAGTAGATGTATCCCACCAGACGCATCTGTTTGCTGGGCTGTCCATGCGAGGTGAAGAATCCTCCACCGTCCACATACTGATAAAGCAACGGATCGCAACCACGAAGTACTACTAACAGCGCACGTAACGATGAGAAGTAGCGCGCCATATTCACTATGCAAACTACGCATAACGCCCAAAACAATGCGACGGTGCTAATCATACATCCTCCCCGGCGTCCGCCCACGAAGCAAGGCTTCTGAGCTACCGCACTCCAATGCCCTGACAGACAGTTCAGTGAAAGAATGACCAAAAGTCGATCCGGTTCGCGTTTTAATATCCGAACGGCTCATTTAATAGTGTAGGAGATCCGTTAATTTTTTTGCCACAAGGTTAATCGTTATCAACACCAAAGCTTGAAAAATATGTTTAACTGGGCCGTAATGAAAGCATCAGACGACGGCTTTCCCATTTAGTCATCGATAACTTAAGGAAGGAGTAACACTATGGCTTACAAACACATTCTCATCGCGGTAGACCTCTCTCCGGAGAGCAAAGTGCTGGTTGATAAAGCGGTATCCATGGCACGTCCCTACAACGCGAAAGTTTCGCTGATTCACGTTGATGTGAACTACTCCGACCTTTACACCGGTCTGATCGACGTGAATCTTGGCGATATGCAGAAACGCATCTCCGAAGAGACTCACCATGCGCTGAGCGAACTGTCCACCAACGCGGGCTATCCAATCACCGAAACCCTGAGCGGTAGCGGCGACCTGGGCCAGGTGCTGGTTGATGCGATCAAGAAATACGACATGGACCTGGTGGTTTGCGGTCACCATCAGGACTTCTGGAGCAAGCTGATGTCTTCAGCGCGCCAGCTGATTAACACCGTTCATGTAGATATGCTGATTGTTCCGCTGCGTGACGAAGAAGACGAGTAAGTAAGGTACAAACCTTACCCCTCACCCTAACCCTCTCCCCATAGGGGAGAGGGAACGATCGAGCCCCTCGCCCCTATGGGGAGAGGGGTTGGGGTGAGGGGATATAAATATCAAACCGGTGCCCTTTAGTGGTCACCGCGTTAGTGGTCGCAACGTCCGCCAGCGGCGGCGCATAGTCCGGGCGCTTTACCACCACCCGCTTCGTCGCGAGCTGACGAGCCGGCTCCAGCAGGCCATCTGCATCTAAATCCGGCCCCACCAGCGACTGAAACACCCGCATCTCTTTCTTCACCAGCGCGCTTTTCTGCTTATGCGGGAACATCGGGTCGAGATAGACCACCTGCGGGCGAGGGGTGATATCGGTCAGCGCCGTCAGACTGGAGGCGTGAATCAGCTGCAAACGCGCCTGCAGCCACGAGCCGATTTCCGGGTCCGCATAGCCTCGCGCCAGCCCGTCGTCGAGCAGCGCAGCGACCACCGGATTACGCTCCAGCATCCGCACGTGACAGCCGACAGACGCCAGCACAAAGGCATCGCGCCCCAGCCCCGCCGTGGCATCGACCACGTCCGGCAGATAGCTTCCTTTAATGCCAACCGCTTTAGCTACCGCTTCGCCGCGACCGCCGCCGAACTTGCGCCGGTGCGCCATGGCCCCGCCGACAAAGTCGACAAAAATCCCGCCGAGCTTCGGCTCGTCGCGCTTGCGCAGTTCCAGGTGCTCCGGCGTCATCACCAGCGCCATCGGGTTTTCTTCATCGTGCTCCAGCCCCCAGCGGGCCGCCAGAACAGATAAGGCGCCGTCTCCGGCGCCCGTTTCATCCACTAAGCAGATCTTCACGTAACAATCAGCCTTTGATCCCGTAATGCTCAAGCATCGCATCCAGCTGCGGCTCGCGTCCGCGGAAGCGTTTGAACAGCACCATTGGCTCTTCGGAACCACCGCGGGTCAGGATGTTATCGAGGAACGACTGGCCGGTTTCGCGGTTGAAGATCCCCTCCTCTTCGAAGCGAGAGAAGGCATCCGCCGCCAGCACGTCGGCCCACAGGTAGCTGTAGTAACCCGCCGCGTAACCGCCTGCAAAGATATGGCTGAACGCGTGCGGGAAGCGGCCCCAGGTTGGTCCTGGGATCACGGCGACCTGCTTTTTAATCTCGGCCAGGGTTTCAAGGATTTTTGCGCCCTGCTCCGGGCTGAACTCGGCGTGCAGGCGGAAATCGAACAGGCCGAACTCCAGCTGACGCAGGATGAACATCGCCGCCTGGTAGTTCTTGGCCGCCAGCATTTTATCCAGCAGCTCCTTCGGCAGCGGTTCGCCGGTCTCATAGTGGCCGGAGATGAACGCCAGCGCGTCCGGCTCCCAGCACCAGTTTTCCATAAACTGGCTCGGCAGCTCGACCGCATCCCACGGCACGCCGCTGATGCCTGCCACGCCTGCGGTTTCGATGCGGGTCAGCATATGGTGCAGACCGTGACCGAACTCGTGGAAGAGGGTGATCACTTCATCGTGAGTAAAGAGCGCAGGCTTGCCGCTCACCGGACGGTTGAAGTTACAGGTCAGGTAGGCGACCGGCTTCTGCAGAGTACCGTCGGCTTTACGCATCTGGCCCACGCAGTCGTCCATCCACGCCCCGCCGCGCTTGTTCTCACGCGCGTACAGGTCAAGGTAGAAGCTGCCGCGCAGTTCGTTTTTCTCGTCATAGAGTTCGAAGAAGCGCACGTCCGGATGCCAGACGTCGATATCGGTACGCTCTTTCGCGGTGATGCCATAGATGCGTTTCACCACTTCGAACAGGCCGTTAACGGCTTTGTTTTCCGGGAAGTACGGGCGCAGCTGCTCGTCGCTGATGCTGTAGAGGTGCTGTTTCTGTTTTTCGCTGTAGTAAGCGATGTCCCACGGCTGCAGCTCGTCCACGCCGAACTCCGCTTTCGCAAAGGCGCGCAGCTGGGCCAGCTCTTTCTCACCCTGCGGACGGGCGCGTTTCGCCAGATCGGTCAGGAAGTCGAGCACCTGCTGCGGATTTTCCGCCATTTTGGTGGCGAGGGATTTATCGGCGTAGTTCTCAAAGCCCAGCAGCTGGGCCAGCTCGTGACGCAGGGCGAGGATTTCCGCCATCACCGGGCTGTTGTCCCACTTACCAGCGTTCGGCCCCTGATCGGAGGCGCGGGTGCTGTAGGCGCGGTACATCTCTTCGCGAAGCGCCTGGTTGTCGCAGTAGGTCATCACCGGCAGATAGCTCGGGATATCCAGGGTTAACAGGAAGCCGTCCTGCTCTTTCGCCTCGGCCTGCGCTTTTGCCGCCGCCAGCGCGCTTTCCGGCATACCCGCCAGCTCCGCTTCGTTGGTAATCAGCTTCGTCCAGCCCATGGTGGCGTCGAGCACGTTGTTGCTGTACTGGTTGCCCAGCTCGGACAGGCGCGCGGCAATTTCACCGTAGCGAACCTGCATCTCTTTTGGCAGGCCAATCCCGGACAGCTCAAAATCACGCAGGGCGTTATCGACCGATTTTTTCTGCGCCGTGTTCAGCTCGGCATAATGGTCGCCGTCGCGCAGGTCGCGGTAGGCTTTGTAGAGCCCTTCGTGCTGGCCGACCCAGGTGCTGTACTCAGAGAGCAGCGGCAGGGTCTGTTCGTAGGCTTCGCGCAGTTCCGGGCTGTTTTTTACCGAGTTCAGGTGGCTCACCGGGGAGAAGATACGCCCAAGCACGTCGTCCACTTCGGAAAGCTTCTGACACAGATTTTCCCAGGTGTACGGCCCGCCCTGCGCGACCACGCTTTCTACCGCCGCGCGGCAGTTGTCCAGCGATTGCGTAACCGCTGGAACCACATGCTCGGGGAGGATTTTAGAAAACGGTGGCAACGAAAAAGGCGTCAGTAATGGATTGGTCATAAACGCTGTCCTGTTGAAATAGGTGAATGAAGCGCGCATCCGGCGCTGTGCATATTGTTCAGTAATGGGGTTAAGTGTAGAGGATTTCAATGCCAGACGTGGCGGAAAAGAGCCCGGTGGCGCTGCGCTTACCGGGCCTGCGGGTAATCTGTGCCGTTCTGCTGTAAACTGTGGCAAATCGTCAATTCAGCGGAATATCATTACCCATGCTCAGTTATCGCCACAGCTTCCACGCAGGCAACCACGCCGACGTCCTCAAACACACCGTTCAGAGCCTGATCATCGAATCGCTTAAAGAAAAGGATAAACCGTTCCTTTATCTGGACACCCACGCGGGCGCGGGCCGTTATCAGCTGAGCGGCGAGCATGCCGAGCGTACCGGTGAATATCTGGAAGGGATTGCGCGTATCTGGCAGCAGGACGATCTGCCTGCCGAGCTGGAGCCGTACATTGGCGTGGTGAATCACTTTAACCGCAACGGCCAGTTGCGCTACTACCCGGGCTCTCCGCTGATTGCCCGCCAGCTGCTGCGCGAGCAGGACAGCATTCAACTGACCGAACTGCACCCGAGCGACTTCCCGCTGCTGCGTTCCGAATTCCAGAAAGACAGCCGCGCCCGCGTGGACAAAGCCGACGGCTACCAGCAGCTGAAAGCCAAGCTGCCGCCGGTTTCCCGTCGCGGCCTGGTGCTGATCGACCCGCCGTACGAAATCAAAACCGACTATCAGGCGGTGGTGACCGGCATCAACGAGGGCTACAAACGCTTCGCCACCGGGACATACGCCCTGTGGTACCCGGTGGTGCTGCGCGCGCAAATCAAGCGCATGATCAAAGACCTGGAAGCGACCGGCATCCGCAAAATCCTGCAGATCGAGCTGGCGGTACGTCCGGACAGCGATCAGCGCGGCATGACTGCTTCCGGCATGATTGTGATCAACCCGCCGTGGAAGCTCGAAGCGCAGATGAACAACGTGCTGCCGTGGCTGCACAAAACGCTGGTGCCAGCGGGTACGGGCCATACCTCCGTCAGTTGGATCGTGCCGGAGTAATCACAGCCATCGGTGGAAACTATTGATTTCAGGTATACAATCGCGGCAATTCACGATTAAGGACAAAAGCTATGACTAAGCATTATGACTACATCGCCATCGGCGGCGGCAGCGGCGGCATCGCCTCGATCAACCGCGCGGCCATGTACGGCCAGAAGTGTGCGCTGATTGAAGCCAAAGCGCTGGGCGGCACCTGCGTGAACGTGGGTTGTGTACCGAAAAAAGTGATGTGGCATGCGGCGCAAATCCGCGAAGCTATCCATATGTACGGTCCGGACTACGGCTTTGACACCACCATCAATAACTTCGACTGGGACAAGCTGATCGCCAGCCGTACCGCCTACATCGACCGTATTCATACCTCCTACGACAACGTGCTGGGCAAAAATAACGTCGACGTTATCCACGGCTTCGCCCGCTTTGTGGACGCGAAAACGATCGAAGTGAACGGTGAGACGATCACCGCCGATCACATCCTGATCGCCACCGGCGGTCGTCCGAGCCACCCGAACATTCCGGGCGTGGAATACGGCATCGACTCCGACGGTTTCTTCGAACTGCCTGCCCTGCCTAAGCGCGTTGCCGTTGTTGGCGCGGGTTATATCGCGGTGGAGCTGGCCGGCGTGATTAACGGTCTGGGCGCTGAGGCGCACCTGTTCGTGCGAAAACACGCGCCGCTGCGCAGCTTTGACCCGCTGATTGTCGACACCCTGGTTGAAGTGATGAACACCGAAGGTCCAACCCTGCACACCAACGCCGTGCCAAAAGCGGTGGTGAAAAACGCGGACGGCAGCCTGACCCTGGAGCTGGAAGATGGCCGCAGCCAGACCGTCGATTGTCTGATCTGGGCGATTGGCCGTGAACCGGCGAACGATAACTTCAACCTGGCGGTAACGGGCGTAAAAACCAACGATAAGGGCTACATCGTCGTTGATAAGTTCCAGAACACCAGCGTACCGGGTATTTACGCGGTCGGCGATAACACCGGTGCCGTTGAGCTGACGCCGGTAGCCGTTGCGGCGGGCCGTCGTCTCTCCGAGCGCCTGTTTAACAACAAGCCGGACGAGCATCTGGATTACAGCAACATTCCAACCGTCGTCTTCAGCCACCCGCCAATCGGCACCGTTGGCCTAACCGAGCCGCAGGCGCGCGAGCAGTACGGTGACGACCAGGTGAAAGTGTATAAATCGGCGTTTACCGCGATGTATACCGCCGTCACCTCTCACCGTCAGCCGTGCCGCATGAAGCTGGTGTGTGTAGGCCCGGAAGAGAAGATTGTCGGTATCCACGGCATTGGCTTCGGCATGGATGAGATCCTGCAGGGCTTCGCCGTGGCGCTGAAGATGGGCGCAACGAAGAAAGATTTCGATAACACCGTGGCGATCCACCCGACGGCGGCGGAAGAGTTTGTGACAATGCGTTAATCCTGATGCCCCTCCCCGGAGGGGCATTTTTTTTAACATTCATAAATCGTTGCAAAACGAATGCTCCGAAAATCGTGATCCACCGCACATATCCCTCCCATCTACCGAAGCGAATGTCTACGCTTATAAGACGCCCGGAAAAACCTGTCTTTTGAACACACAACCGGAGGTCCTTATCACCATGTTCAACCAGAAACTACAGGCTACTGAGAACATCGAGTTCGAGATTGCAGAAGAGCTGCGCTACGAGACCGATCCCTGCGAGTTGAAACTGGATGAAATGATTGAGGCGGAGCCGGAACCCGAAATGATCGAGGGGCTACCCGCCTCCGACGCCCTGACGCCCGCCGATCGCTATCTTGAACTCTTCGAGCACGTGCAGTCGACGCGGCTGTTTGCGGACAGCAAAACCTTCCCCGACTGCGCCCCAAAGATGGATCCGCTGGATATCCTGATCCGCTATCGCAAGGTGAAACGCCATCGGGATTTCGACCTGCGCCAGTTTGTGGAGAACCACTTCTGGCTGCCGGAGACTTACAGCACGGAGTATGTTTCAAATCCCGGCCTGTCGCTCAAAGAGCACATTGACAGCCTGTGGCCGGTGCTGACGCGCGAACCGCAGGATCATATTCCCTGGTCGTCGCTGCTGGCGCTGCCGCAGGCGTATATCGTCCCCGGCGGGCGATTCAGCGAGACGTATTACTGGGATTCGTACTTCTCCATGCTGGGGCTGGCGGAGAGTGGCCGTAACGATCTGCTGAAGTGCATGGCGGATAACTTTGCGTGGCTGATTGAACGCTACGGCCATATCCCGAACGGTAACCGTACCTATTATCTCAGCCGCTCCCAGCCGCCCGTATTTGCCCTGATGGTGGAGCTGTTTGAGGAGGACGGGGTGCGCGGCGCGAAGCGTTATCTTGAACACCTGAAGATGGAGCACGCCTTCTGGATGGACGGTGCCGAGTCGCTGCTGCTTAACCAGGCTTACCGCAGCGCGGTGCGTATGCCGGATGGCTCACTGCTTAACCGTTACTGGGATGACCGCGACACGCCGCGCGACGAATCGTGGATCGAGGACGTGGAGACGGCGCGCCACTCTGGCCGTCCGCCGAATGAGGTTTACCGCGATTTACGCGCCGGGGCGGCGTCTGGCTGGGATTACTCCTCGCGCTGGCTTCGTGAGCCGGGTCGACTTGCCAGCATCCGCACCACGCAGTTTATCCCTATCGATTTGAACGCCTTCCTGTTCAAACTGGAAAGCGCGATCGCCAATATCTCGGCGTCGAAAGGGGACAAAGAGACGGCCGATCTGTTCCGCCAGAAAGCCAGCGATCGCCGTGCGGCGGTTAACCGCTATTTATGGGATGACGAGAACGGCTGTTATCGGGATTACGACTGGCGACGCGAAGAGCTGGCGCTGTTTTCTGCCGCCAGCATTGTGCCGCTGTATGTCGGCATGGCGACCCACGAGCAGGCCGAGCGCCTGTCTGATGCGGTCAAGGCGCGACTTCTCACGCCGGGCGGGATTCTGGCGACCGAGTACGAAACCGGCGAGCAGTGGGATAAACCCAACGGCTGGGCGCCGCTGCAGTGGATGGCGATTCAGGGGTTCAAGCAGTACGGCAACGACTCGCTGGGAGATGAAATCGCCTGGAGCTGGCTGCATACGGTGAACCATTTTTATCAGACGCACCATAAGCTGATTGAGAAGTACCACATCGCCAGCAGCACGCCGCGTGAAGGGGGCGGGGGTGAGTACCCGCTCCAGGACGGCTTCGGCTGGACGAACGGCGTTGTGCGGCGGCTGATTGGGCTGTATGGGGAGCCTTAAGCAGGGTGCGGTCTGGTGCCCTCACCCCGGCCCTCTCCCACAGGGAGAGGGAGAACAACCTAGCGGATCACCTCATAAATGGCGCTCTGAATGGACTGCCATTTTTTCGTGGTGGCATCTGGCTGTGACTTCGCACGGCGTGTAGCCATGTCGAGATCGTGCTGCTGGCGTTTCACCACGGCAGGCACGGTGCAGAACGCTTTAAGATACTCTTTACGTACCGAGGTCAGAGACTCGCCGTTCGACATCGCGTGGCTGAGCGTGTTGATGAAGCGGCGGCACGGCTTCTCCTCCACCATGTTTTGCCGGTAGCGTAACATCAGCTCCAGCACGTCATCATAGCCTGCCGACATCGCCTCTTCGGTCCAGGACAGCTTCCAGTCCATACCGCCCTGCAAAAAAAGCTGGGTCACGCGGGTGTCGTTGCGGTTAATGGCCGAGCGGAAATTATTCTCGTCCCAGGTCACCCCCATGCGCGTGAGCGTTTCGCGCGAAGAAGGCGTCTCACGCATATCCTGTGGAGGTGCCGCTTCAGCAGTGCTGACGGACGCAGGCTGCGGTTTGCCGCTGGTCACAAGCCAGAATCCCCCGGCAATAATCGCGATAACCATGACGCCAACCGCGCCCCACAGCACGCCGGAAATGAGCTGCTCGCGCTGTTCAGGCGTTCGCGGCGCGCGCTGGGTCGGCTTTTCAATGGTGTCACGGACTTCAAACAGATCCCCACCGGTGACCCGATCCATTTTCTGCGCCTTTTCCCAGAATGCATGCAGTTCGCTGGCATCTACCGCCATGAATCCCGCGGGATTGACGCGCGTTCTCCCCTCTTCAAACGCGCGTTGAACGGGTCGTGCGATCTGCGCGTAATAGTTATCCAGCAGCTGAATTTGCGCCGAGCTCAACGTTTTCTGTACGGTGATGCTGTTGCGAATTTGCCGAATGTCGTCGAGAAAAGTTTGCAGCGTTTTACGCGGTTCAACCAGCAGCGTCAGCATGGACGGGTCGCTGAACAGCGAAGCGTAATAGCGGCTGAACTCTTTTTTATCCACCAGCATTTGCGCCAGCTCGCTGAACATCATGCCGCTCAGGACATCGTTGATCTCGCCCAGCTTCAGCCAGCGCCGAACGCGATCGGCGTTAAACAGGGTCTTCAGATGATTGTTCAGCCGTACCTGATCGGGCCAGGCCTGCCGAATGAGCCCTTTAATCATCAGCTCAATCGCCCGCACCTGCTTGTGCGCCTGCTGCTGCTGGAGTTCGCTGCCCGGTGCCAGCTCCGTGCTGTAGGTCAACAGCGGCTGCTGCAGGCGAAGGTGCTCCAGCGCGGTGACAAACCGCATCGCCGCAATCAGCTGGTTTTCACTCACATCCTGTCCACTTTCATACTGCGGAACGCGCTGCTGCAGCAGGCGCAGCTGGAGCGTAAATTCCGACATCTCGGCATCATTCAGGTTGAGTTTTTTCGCCACAGCTCCCCAGCCGCCCTGGGCTAATCGGGCGCTGTCCAGTTGTTCCAGAAACCAGCGTGGATCTTTGCCCTCAGAAGCATGTACATTCAGAAGTAGCAAAATTTCCACCGACGCATGGCGAATGACCGCCAGGCAGTGTTCGAACTGTTCGCGAATATGATGTGATGTGCTGAGACTCATTGTTTTCCTTAAGCGACAACGAAGACATCCGGAATGGGCACGTGACGGCCTTTTTTCTTTTTATTTATACGCGGTTAACCATACCTGACTTTATGTTGAAATAAAGTGACAACCCTAAAATCATTTAAAAAGTGTCAGGAGGATCTGAATGCCCGTTTTAATTACCCCTCGCCTGAACTGCTCACCTTTGCAGGAAGAAGACTGGCCCTTTTTTCTGGCGCTACAGCAGCATCCCGACGTCATGCGCTTTGTGGCGGAAGACCGTCCCGTCGCCGTCATTCGCGAGGCGTTCGATGCCCGTCTGACGCCCTGGACGCCAGGCAGCGCGCACTGGCTGTGCCTTGTCGTGCGTGACGCTGCCTCCCGGGCACCGCTGGGCGTCACGGGATATGTTCATCGGGAGGCGGATTGCGCAGAAGCGGGTTTCCTTTTCGCCCCCGCGGCGCAGGGAAAAGGCTACGGCTTCGAATCCCTGCAGGCGCTTTGCCGCTATGCCTTTGAAGAAGGCGGTATACGTCGACTTACCGCCACCGTCACGGCGGGCAATATCGCCTCACGACGCCTGCTGGAAAAAGCCCGCTTTCGCCTGGAGGGCGAATTACGCGAGAGCTATTTCCTGGCGGGGCGCTGGCAAAATGACTGGTTATTTGGTTTATTGCAGCAGGAATACCTGAATAATAATTCCTGATCAACAGCCATTTGGCGGATATTTCTCGTGCGTCGTTTCCTCTACAGTGTCGCCATTAAGAGGAAACGAATATGAAAGAGCATGCGCTAAAAATATCTTCTGCCGCCATCGCGTTAATAAAAAAACATCAGGGTCTTTCTCTGGAAAAATATCGCGACGAAAACGGATTATGGGTTATCGGCTATGGCCACGTTATCCGTGACCAGGAACATTTTCACGGTCCTGTCACGCCGCTGGAGGCTGACTATTTGCTGCATGAAGATATACGACTGTGCGAGACGCTGCTGCGGGAAAATATGACACGTCCATTAACCCAACAGCAGCATGATGCGCTGGTCATGATGATATTCAGTTTCGGAGAGATAACGTCGCTGCCCAACGCGCTTATTCAGGCTGTCGCCCGGGTATAGTACATGGCCGCCTGCGTTCTGTTTTTGACATCCAGCCGACGGAAAAGCGCTTCCAGATGGGCTTTTACCGTTGCCGCGCTGATATTCAGGCTGCGGCTAATTTCCTTATTTGACTCCCCGGCAGCCAGGCGTTTCAGCACTTCACGCTGACGCTCGCTTAGCGTTAATAATGCCTCCTGCGAAGCGTGCTGACTGAGCCACTCACCGGGAAAACAGATCATCCCTCTGGAGACGGAATCCAGCACGGCGGCGAATCGCTCCGGGCTCGCATTGCGGGGAACAATCGCCATCACGTTTCGCTGCTTCACCTGTTCGATCCATCGGCTCTCTTTCTTCGCCAGAACCATCACCACGCGGATCGCCGGGAAGCGATGGATGATTTCTTCAAGGAAAGCGATGCCCTCATTCTGAATGACATGCCCGTCAATCATCACGATAGCGGCGGGTGACGCGGACAACTGCGCCCATAATTCATCTGCCTGAAGGGTTCCCGTCATATCTATTTCTGGAATTAACTTTTGCAGACTCTGTATCGCTCCGTGAATGAATATCGACTGCCTGTCAAACATGATTACTCGCATCGTTTTTCTCCCTCTGAGAATAGCGAAGGGGGATTCTACAGAGGCATTATTTGAGAAAAAACTCAATGAAGGTAGAGGTTACAAATCCACCCGCTTTCTTTATATCTATCCTTATCTGGACATATTTGTTTTAAGGATTTCCTTAAGAGGTTCCCTCCCCTTAAGCGTGCATTTTAGAGAAACATTCCGCCCGAAACTTCAATACGCTGCGCGTTCATCCAGCCCAGCTTGTCGCTAAGCAGGGCGGCAATGGCATCGCCAATGTCGTCCGGCAGGCCCACGCGACCCAGCGCCGTCTGCGACGCCAGCAGTTGATTAAGCTCGGCGTTGTCACGCACGCGTCCGCCGCCAAAGTCGGTTTCAATCGCGCCAGGGGCGATAATGTTCACGGCGATCCCGCGTGCGCCCAGCTCTTTCGCCTGATAACGGGTCAGCACTTCCATCGCCCCTTTCATTGCCGCATAGGTACCCGAGCCCGGCTGGGTAAAACGGGCCAGCCCGCTGGAGACGTTCAGAATGCGCCCACCATCCTTTATCAGAGGCAGCAGGGTCTGAGTCAGGAAGAACGGTCCTTTAAAGTGGATGTTCATTGCGTCGTCAAACTGGGCTTCCGTCGTCTGGGTATAGGGTGCATATAAACCCGTGCCCGCGTTGTTCAATAAATAATCAAAGGTGTCACGCTGCCAGACCGTGTTCAGGCTTTTCTGCACGTTTTTAGCAAAGTCACCGAAAGTGGAGATTTTGCCGACGTTAAGCTGTAATGCCACCGCCTTAACCCCTTTTTGTTGAATTTCACGCACGACGTCCTGCGCTTCCCGCTCGCTGCTGTTATAAGTCAGGACGATCCCCGTCCCTTCTGCCGCCAGCTTCAAAACCGCGTTTTTACCCAGGCCACGGCTACCACCTGTCACTAATGCAATACGTTCACTCATGGGAAACCTCGTTTCGGCTGTTATGAAGATTGAGAAAGAGCTTATTAGGTGATAGAAAATCAATAAAGACTGTGAAAAACGCTTCACTGTTTCATTAAGAACAACAATGAGCGCCGCCTATGGATAAAATTCACGCAATGCAATTGTTCATCCGTGTCGCAGAACTGGAGAGTTTTTCCCGCGCGGCGGAGACGCTGAGCCTGCCAAAGGGCAGCGTTTCGCGGCAAATCCAGGCGCTGGAAAACCAGCTGGGCACCCAGCTATTGCACCGTACCACCCGTCGCGTCAGCCTGACGCAGGATGGGATGGTCTATTACGAACGCACAAAAGATCTGCTGGCAAACCTCGACGAACTGGACAGCATGTTCCTTCATGACCCTTCCAGCATCAGCGGACGGTTGCGTGTCGATATGCCCGTCAGCGTTGCACGAAATTTAGTCATCCCCAAACTGCCCGCCTTTCTGCAACAGTATCCCGGTATCGAACTGGAACTCAGCAGCAGCGACCGTCTGGTGGACGTCATTCGCGAGGGGTTTGACTGCGTGGTGCGCGTGGGCACGCTGAAGGATTCAGGGCTGATAGCCCGTCCGCTGGGCAAGCTGTCCGTCATCAACTGCGCCAGTCCGGCGTATCTGACGCGCTTCGGCTATCCTGAGACGCTGGAGGATCTGGCTTCACATGCGGTGATCCACTACGCCGCCACGCTGGGCACGCGCCCGCAGGGCTTCGAGTTTTATAACGGCAGCACGACGCAGTGGGTCAAGACGGGCGGTGTATTAACGGTCAACAGCACGGAGACCTACCAGGCTGCCTGCCTTGCGGGGTTAGGCATTATTCAGGTTCCGCGAGTCGGGGTACGTGATTTACTGCGCGCGAAGAAACTGGTTGAGATCCTCCCGCAGTACCGGGCGGAACCGATGCCCGTTTCGCTGATTTATCCTCACCGCCGTAACCTCTCCCGCCGGGTACATCTGTTTATGGAGTGGCTAACTGAACTCACGAAAGCTTACGTGGACTAGTCGCAGGCTATAATTCAAAAACACATCCAGCTCAACGAAAAGGAAAATGCGCGTGACGCCGGAAAACAATCCGCAACGACCGACTCAACATTTAGAGTATGAACCCATCAAAAAGATGGAAACCGAGCCTGAAGCGCCCGCAACGCCTGGGACAGCCAGCAAAGCGCTGGGTACGGTGACCAGCATGGCAGAAAAGATCCAGCAGCTTCCCATGATTGCGCACCTGATACGCGCCGCGGAACGGTTTAACGACCGCATGGGGAATCAGTTTGGGGCAGCTATTACCTACTTCTCTTTTTTGTCGATGATCCCGATCCTGATGGTGTCGTTTGCTGCCGCCGGTTTTGTGCTCGCCTCGCACCCGACGCTGCTGCAGGACATATTCAATAAGATCCTGAATAACGTCAGTGACCCAACCCTTGCCAGCACGCTCAAAAGCACCATCAATACCGCCGTTCAGCAGCGTACTACCGTCGGTATCGTCGGCCTGCTGATTGCCCTTTACTCCGGCGTTAACTGGATGGGCAACCTGCGCGAGGCCATTCGCGCCCAGTCGCGCGACGTGTGGGAGCGCACGCCGCAGGATCAGGAGAAGATATGGGTTAAGTATTTTCGTGATTTTGTATCGCTGATTGGTCTGCTCGTGGCGCTGATCGTGACGCTCTCCATTACCTCCGTGGCGGGCTCGGCGCAGCAGATGATCATCTCCGCGCTCTATCTTGATTACATTGAATGGCTGAAGCCCGCATGGCGCAGCATTGGGCTGGCGATTTCTATCTTCGCCAACTACCTGCTGTTCTTCTGGATCTTCTGGCGCCTGCCGCGACATCGTCCGCGTAAGAAAGCGCTCATTCGCGGGACGCTCATTGCGGCGATCGGCTTTGAGGCGATCAAAATCGTAATGACCTACACGCTGCCGTCGCTGGTGAAATCCCCGTCCGGCGCGGCGTTTGGCTCCGTACTGGGGCTGATGGCGTTCTTCTACTTCTTCGCTCGCCTGACGTTGTTCTGCGCGGCGTGGATCGCCACTGCCGAGTATAAAGATGACCCGCGCATGCCGGGAAAAACCCACCGCTAAGCCCCCGGTCGGGCTGATATTTCAGCTCGACCAATCATTTCAGCATATAAATCCAGTCCGTAACTTTTATTTAACCGAAAACCAGTTTTAATCACTAATATTTGAAAAGTGTGAAGCATTTCATGGAAGGTATTTCGCTGGTCTGAAAATTATCCGCTTTTTGTTGCTTTTATCACCGCATCGCGACTTTGTTACAGATTGAAATGTCGCTTTTGCTATGCGTAATATGGCCTTTCGTTCGTCCAAAAATAAGAAAATATTATGCAAGCAACAGCCACAACACTTAACGAAGGGGCGGAAAACGTTCCGGTCAACTCGCGTAACAAAGTTGTCGTCGCATCGCTGATTGGCACCGCCATTGAGTTCTTCGACTTTTATATTTATGCCACCGCAGCGGTTATCGTCTTCCCGCATATTTTCTTCCCGCAGGGCGACCCGACGGCGGCAACGCTACAGTCTCTGGCAACCTTTGCTATCGCCTTCGTGGCGCGTCCAATTGGTTCAGCGCTCTTTGGCCACTTTGGCGATCGCGTTGGCCGCAAAGTGACGCTTGTGGCGTCGCTGCTGACGATGGGGATCTCCACCGTGGCCATCGGTCTGCTGCCAACCTATGAAACCATCGGCATTCTGGCACCGGTTCTGCTGGCGCTGGCGCGTTTTGGTCAGGGTCTGGGCCTGGGCGGTGAATGGGGAGGCGCGGCGCTGCTGGCCACCGAGAACGCCCCGGCGCGCAAGCGTGCGCTGTATGGTTCATTTCCGCAGCTGGGCGCACCGATTGGCTTCTTCTTCGCGAACGGCACCTTCCTGCTGCTCTCCTGGCTGCTGACGGATGAACAGTTCATGAGCTGGGGCTGGCGTATTCCGTTTGTCTTCTCTGCCGTACTGGTGCTGATTGGTCTGTATGTGCGCGTCTCTCTGCACGAAACGCCGGTCTTTGCCAAAGTCGCGGCAGCGAAAAAACAGGTAAAAGTACCGCTGGGAACGCTGCTGACCAAACACGTCCGCGTGACCGTGCTGGGCACCTTTATCATGCTGGCGACGTATACGCTGTTCTACATTATGACCGTCTACTCAATGACGTACAGCACCGCCGCCGCGCCGGTGGGTCTGGGTCTGCCGCGTAACGAAGTGCTGTGGATGCTGATGATGGCGGTGATTGGCTTTGGCGTGATGGTGCCGATTGCGGGTCTGCTGGCGGATAAGTTTGGTCGCCGCTCAAGCATGATTGCGATCACCACGCTGATTATTCTGTTCGCGCTGTTCGTCTTCCCGCCACTGCTGGGTTCCGGTAGCCCTGCGCTGGTGATGGCGTATCTGCTGGTTGGCCTGAGCCTGATGGGCCTGACCTTCGGCCCGATGGGTGCGCTGCTGCCGGAGCTGTTCCCGACGGAAGTGCGTTATACGGGCGCGTCGTTCTCCTACAACGTTGCCTCTATTCTGGGCGCGTCCGTTGCGCCGTATATCGCTACCTGGCTGCAGGCGAACTATGGTCTGTTCTACGTGGGCGTCTATCTGGCGGCCATGGCGGCGCTGACGCTGATTGCACTGCTGCTGACGCACGAGACTAAGCATCAGGCTCTGTAATTCACTGCGGCCTGATGCCCTCACCCCGGCCCTCTCCCACAGGGAGAGGGAGAAAGGGAGCTACTTCTTCATCTGCGACAAAATGTTCCGGCACTGATTGGCATCCCCTTCTGATGGCGAAATCAGCGCCAGCAGCGCCGCTGCGGGCGTCACCAGCGTGGCAAGCGCTGCCGCTACCGCACCGCGCGCAATCAGCGGCCCGGGCTTCACGCCTGCCTGCGGGTTTTTGAAGGTGCCGCGAACGTAGAGCGGCGAGCGCAGGGTAATGATACGAATCCCCTTACTTTCCGGGTCGATGGTGAGATCAAGTTGCTCAGAGGCCATACTGGCCGTCCCGGTCACGTTGATCACCGCGTTCTCCGTATCGAAGGCGAAAATCTGCGGGCGCGCCACGCCGTTGACCAGATCCACGTTTGCCGCCGCGCAGTTCACGCGGACTTCATCGTCGCCGAAAATCTGGCCGATGATAAAGTTACCGACGTTCAGCCCCAGAATTTCCATCAGGTTGCGGCTCACCAGCCCGTCGTTCATCAGCAGCTTCAGGTTACCATTACCGCTGCCCAGCAGCGCCGCCACGGAGTTGCCCACGCCGCGAATGTCGGCATCGCCGTTCATCTCGCCGAGAGTTTTCTGCATCAGTTCGACGTCAGGCATCAGTTCTTTTAGCTTAAGCCTGCGCGCCTGAATCTCTGCCCGTCCCTGCATCGGCTTTTTGTCGCCTTCCAGATGAATGTTCGAGGAAATCGTTCCGCCCGCCATGCCAAACTTCAGCGGCTGCAGGCGCAGATCGGCGTTTTTCAGGATGATATGCGTCGAGAGATCGCTCAACGGCAGCGTGCTGCCATGCTCAATTTTGCGCCCTTTGAAGCGGACGTCCGCATCCATCACGTCCCACTTATCGGTCTCAAAGCGATCGTAAGGCAGCACTTTTCCCGCAGGCTGGATGTCCTTTTTCACCTCTTTGGATTTGGTGCCTTTGCCGGAATCCACGCCGATCAGCGGGCCGAGATCGGCCAGGCGCAGCTGGCGGGACTCGACGTCACCTTCCAGTTTCGGACGCGGTTTGCCAGTGGTGTAGGTCAGCGAGCCGTGAATATCGCTATCGCCAATACGGCCGTTGAAATCCCTGTATTCAAAGACCGACGCTTTCCCGGTGTCGATTTTTGCCACCAGGTGCCCGTCCGTTTCAAACGGTGGGGTATCCGGCAGCAGCACGCCGGTCAGTTCATACAGCTCACCCAGCGAATCACCGGCAAACTTCAGCTGCAGGTCAACGCCGCCCATGTTCATCGGGTCGTTAACCGTGCCCACAAACGCCACGCGGGTGTTGCCGGAACGGAAATCCGCCTGCACCGGGAACGGCGTACCCTCGCTCCTGAGCGCCAGCATGCCGCCAATTTTCCCTTTCCCGGTCAGCGGCTGGTCGTTGTAGCGCCCTTTTGCCGTCAGACCGAAAACGTAATCGCCCGCTTTGGCGCTGTCGCCTTTGGCCTTGCTGCCCGTGACTTCGCTAAACGGCAGCGGCTTGCCGAGCGGATCGACCAGGATCTCCACGTCGGCTTTGCTGACCTTATCGTCAATGGCGATCCGCCCGCGATCGAAAAGAATGTTATCGAGGCGGAACGACCACGAAGAGGGCTGCGCATTGGGATCTTTCTCGCCGTCGCTGGCAAGGTTAAACGTCCAGTTGTTGTTCTTTTCAGAAAGGCGGATCAGGCGTGCGTCGGGCTGCTGGAGTTTGATCCACGGCAGGTAAACCGTTTTGGTCAGCAGCGCGAGCGGTGCCAGCGTGGCTTCAACGCGCGGCAGGTGCACCATTGTCACGTCAGGAATGTCCGGCGGGTTGCCAAGAATAATGTCATCGGCATGAACGTGCGGCCAGGGGACCCAGCTTCGCCAGCCGGTCTCCTCTTTCTGCCGTTCCCACACCACCCCCAGATCGCCGCGTATGGCAAAGGGTCGGTTCAGCTCAGTTGAGACTTTCTGGTTGATGGTCGGCTTAAGACGGTTCCAGTCGAATGTCGCAATAATGATGATGGCGACCACGATCAACAACAAGAAAATCCCTGAGATCCAGGCGATAACCCTGGCTGTCTTTGTCATTTTTGTCCCCTTTCCTGATGACCTGTCCTGTAAAACTATAGTCCAGACAAAGGGAAGCGGGCAGTTCAGAGCGTCGTTATCACCGTTTCGAGCGTATCCATCGGCACCGGACGAGAGAGGAAGTAGCCCTGCGCGGCGGCGGCAGGAGAGTTTTGCACATCACGCCACTCTTCCAGCGTTTCTACGCCTTCAACAATCACGCCCTGGCAATAGCGATTCATCAGCTGCAGCAGCAGCGTGAACAGGTTTCGACCTTCCTGCGTCTGGCGCAGCATGATGAACAGGTCGCGGGCCACTTTGATGTAGTCGTAACGAACTTCGCTTAGGGCCGAGAAGTTCGCCATACCGGTGCCGAAGTCATCCAGCCACAGCGGGCCAAACTCGCACATGGAGGCAAACGAGGAGTCCTGCGGCAGGCGGACGTGCTCCACCAGTTCAAAACGCATCCATGGCAGGGAGGCAATCAGCGCCTGCAATTTCTCGTTCTGGCGCAATGCCAGCAGGGTTGGACCGTCGACGTTGACCGACGCAAGGATACCGTGCCGGGCGAAAAATGCCTGCTTCGTTGCCAGCATCCGGAGTTGTTCTTCCAGCACATCCAGGCGCTGGCGAACCGCCACCTCCGCAAAATAGCGGTCAGGCGCAATGCGCTGTGAAGGATTCGATGGGTGTGTAACGACCGTTAAAATCTCAATCGCCATCAGCCGACCATCGGTGCGATAGATAGGTTGATAGGTGTACGCTCGATCACATTGCAGCCAGTAGCGATGCTCCTGCAAGTTCTCAATACTTGCCTCTGGCGTAGTGTTCAGCCGCTGGATAACCTGCTCTGACTTCATTTCAGATGTCCTGTTTTATGGGATGACCTTTTGGACTCGTCACTGGGTTATCGGCGCGCTAATTGAGAACTTTATGTTCAATTCGTCGGGAAAATGAAATTAAGATGACAGAAATTTGCAGGAACACGCGCTGGCTCAAAAAAAATATTGGAACGTCGTTTTAATATGGTTGACCACAAAATTCACTCAACGCACACTACCGTAAATTACTCTGTTCAGGTTCACGACTATGTCCAAAAAAATTGCCGTGATTGGCGAATGCATGATTGAGCTGTCCCAAAAAGGCGAGGAAGTCAGCCGCGGTTTTGGTGGCGATACATTAAACACATCTGTTTATATTGCCCGTCAGGTGGCTCCTGACGCACTGAGCGTGAACTACGTTACCGCGCTTGGGACGGACAGCTTCAGCGAGCAGATGCTGGCGTCCTGGCAGGGTGAGAATGTCCAGACGTCACTGATCCAGCGCATGGAAAACCGCCTGCCGGGCCTGTACTACATCGAAACTGACAGCACCGGCGAGCGCACTTTCTACTACTGGCGTAATGAAGCCGCTGCCAAATTCTGGCTGGAAAGCGATGCCGCCGGCGCCATCTGCGAAGAGCTGGCAACCTTTGACTACCTCTATCTGAGCGGGATCAGCCTGGCGATCCTGAGCCCGGAAAGCCGGGAAAAGCTGCTGTCTCTGCTGCGCGAATGCCGCGCCAACGGCGGCAAGGTGATCTTCGATAATAACTATCGCCCTCGCCTGTGGGCCAGCCGCGAAGAGACGCAGCAGGTTTATCAGCAGATGCTCGAATGCACCGACATCGCATTCCTGACCCTGGATGACGAAGACGCGCTATGGGGTGAGAAGCCCGTGGATGAGGTTATCTCCCGCACTCAGACCGCTGGCGTGAGCGAAGTGGTGATTAAACGCGGTGCGGATTCATGCCTGGTCGCCATCGCGGGCGAAGCGGTGGTTGAGGTGCCTGCGGTGAAGCTGGCGAAAGAGAAAGTGATTGATACGACCGCGGCGGGAGATTCTTTCAGCGCGGGGTATCTGGCGGTACGCCTGACGGGTGGGACACCTGAAGCGGCGGCACAGCGCGGTCACCAGACGGCGAGTACCGTGATTCAGTATCGCGGGGCGATTATTCCACGTGAGGCGATGCCTGCTTAAGATAAGAACTGTGCGGGCTGCTGCCCTCACCCTAACCCTCTCCCACAGGGAGAGGGAATTCAGGTTTACAGGATATTACTGACCCTGCGGAATATCCGTTGCGTCCTGATGTAAATCATCCGCCGATGCCGCCTGTGCAGGCTGCGCTTCAGGCGCCATGATCGCATCCCAGGTCGCTTTCAGATCCTTCATGTTATATTCCGGCTCGCCTTGCGGCTGCAGCAGAATCAACGCCATATCCTGCGATAGCTGCTGACGCAAATCCTGATTTAACATCTCGACGGTCAGACCGCTGAGGAAATCCTGGCGCAGCTTTTGATACTGCTCCGGCGCGATATCGACCACCTGGTTTTGCAGGGAGCGAATACGCTGGCTGATCAGGATATCGGTATCGGCGCGAGCATAGGTGGCAAACAGTTTCTGCAGCTCAAGTGATTTCTGCGCCACCAGCGCGTTGAACTCCTCTTCAGAGAGCCCCTCTTTACGCACTTTTGCCAGCTCTTTCGCCACCACGCCCAGGTTCGTATTCAGCTTATCGCCCGGCGACTCAACGTTAATGGCGCACTGCGCACGCTGGAACAACACGCGGCAGTCAAAGCCCAGACCAATATTCTTCACGTTGTTTTTACTGAGCGTTTGCTGAACGTGCCAGAACAGCGCCTCACGCGCCAGGTCTGCACGCCAGTAGCGCAGCAGCGCGGCGGATTCGCGAATAGGCTGCCAGGCGGTGTCCCACATCATAGAGAGACGATCCTGACGCACGGTGTCCGTCATGATGCTGACAGATTCAGGACGCAACGGTGAAAGGGTCGGTACGGGCGCAGGCGTTTCACGCTTGCCTTTAAGCTCACCAAATACTTTGTTGATTTGCTCAACGACCGCACGGCTATCCACATTACCGACCACGATCAGGGTCATCGCATCCGGGGTGTACCATTTCTGGTAGAACGATTTGACCTGTTCGGCATCCACAGGCTGCTTCAGCGGCTCTGCCGGATCGTGACCGAGCAGCGTTGACCCTTTCAGGCGGTAGCGCCACCAGCCTTCTTTAGTATCGGCAGGCCAGGTCGCCACCATGTCACTGTTGCTGAGTGCATAGTTGACGGTTTCTGGCGTTACCGACAGGTTACCGGTGGCGTCGGAGAGATAGGTCAGCGCTTCTTTCAGCAGGTCGTTACGGTTATTCGGCAGACTCAGGTTAAACATGGTGTAGTCGTATGACACAACCGCAGGGGGCAGAGGACGTTTCGGGTCGATGGCCTGTTGCCAGAGCGAACGCACCTGTACCGCCTGCAAACTGCCGCTCTGGGTGAGCGCCAGTCGAGGAATAAAGTGGCTGAAGCCAGTCTGCTGGGTGCTTTCAGTGAGGGAACCCGTATTCACCGACAAACGAATTTCAATACGATCGCTGGGACGCTGCGGGGTCGCTAACAACTGCCACTGAAAACCATTCGCCAGGGTCCCTTGTTGCCAGGCCGGGTCTGGCTGGAGCGCATCTGCCTGCACATAACTGGCTGCTGCCATCATCAGCAAACCGCCGGTTAAGAGTCGAATTTTTGTGCCCTGCATGTGAACCCCTGATCAACATTCCTGGTTAAAAAGAGTGTCTCGTGACGTGAGCACTCTAAAGATGACGATGAAAACACTCCGATTAGACCGCGTGTTAAGCCAAACGTCACGGAGGGAAGTGAAATATACCCAAAAAAAATCTTGTCGAAGTATGACAGGTATGAAGCATTATTATGCGCAGGAGCCCGCATCCCGACAAGGGAATGCGGGCAATTATGACGTGATTAAGAGGATAAACCTGCTGATTTGCTGTCAGTTGGGCGATTATTTAACGTATCGGTGAGCTTTTTGTGATCCAGCTCTTTCACCCATTTCGCCACCACCACCGTGGCCACACCGTTACCCACCAGGTTGGTTAAGGCGCGCGCTTCAGACATAAAGCGGTCAATACCCAGGATCAGCGCCAGGCCAGCCACCGGCAGGTGTCCCACCGCTGAAATGGTCGCCGCCAGCACAATGAACCCACTTCCGGTAACACCCGCCGCCCCTTTCGAGGAGAGCAGGAGCACCACCAGCAGGGTGATTTGATGGAAGATATCCATATGGCTGTTGGTCGCCTGGGCGATAAACACCGCGGCCATCGTCAGGTATATCGAGGTGCCGTCCAGGTTAAAGGAGTAGCCCGTCGGGATCACCAGCCCCACCACCGACTTCCGGCAGCCCAGTTTTTCCATCTTATCGAGCATACGCGGCAGCGCCGACTCAGAGGACGAGGTGCCCAGAACAATCAGTAACTCTTCGCGGATGTAGCGGATGAACTTGAAGATGCTGAATCCCGCCGCACGGGCGATTGAGCCCAGCACCACCACCACAAACAGAATACAGGTGATGTAGAAGCAGATAATCAGCTGACCCAGCTGTACCAGCGTGCCGACGCCGTATTTACCGATGGTAAACGCCATCGCGCCGAAGGCACCGATCGGGGCCAGACGCATGATCATGTTGATGATGCCGAAGATGACCTGCGAGAAGCTTTCAATGACGTTGAAGATGAGCTGGCCTTTGCTGCCCAGACGGTGCAGGGCGAAGCCAAACATCACGGCAAACAGCAGCACCTGCAGGATATTGCCACTGGCGAATGCGCCGATCACGCTGCTCGGAATCACGTCGAGCAGGAAGGCGACAACCCCCTGATCTTTCGCTTGCTCGGCGTAAACGGCGACCGCCTTCGCATCGAGCGTGGCCGGGTCAACGTTCATTCCCGCGCCAGGCTGAACGACGTTAACAATGATCAGGCCGATAATCAGGGCAAGCGTACTGACCACTTCGAAATAGAGAAGTGCCACTGCACCGGTACGTCCGACCGCCTTCATGCTTTCCATGCCAGCGATACCCGTGACTACCGTACAGAAGATGACCGGGGCAATGACCATTTTGATGAGCTTCACGAATGCGTCGCCAAGCGGCTTCATTTGTGCGCCCAGTTCAGGGTAGTAGTGGCCAAGCAGAATACCGACTGCGATGGCTGTCAGGACCTGAAAGTAAAGGCTTTTGAAGATTGAGGTTTTCATAGGGTGTCCTTGGGAAGAAAAACCACAGGCTTTTTAAGGTTATGGTTAACCTGCGGCTCTAAAATAACACCCGCATAACAGGACAGAAATAAACCAGGTTCAAATTTGAAACACAAATGTTAAGAACTTTGAGCTGGCTCGCACAAGCCAGCAACAAAATTACACTTTTGCGTTATTGCCCACGTCGGCAAGGTAGCTTTTTTCGAAGATATCCGACGGCACGGCACGGCCAAATAAGAAGCCCTGGCCGCCCTCCACACCCGCTTTAGCCAGCCAGTCGCGCTGGTCTTCATTTTCGATACCTTCAGCAATCACATGCAGGTTGAGACTGCGCGCCATCTGGATAATGGCCTCGACCATACTGCTGTCTTCCGGTAGCCCATCGACAAAGGTTTTGTCGATTTTCAGCACGTCGACCGGCAGCGTTTTCATATGCTGAAGCTGCCGCAGTCCGGCGTAGCCCATACCGAAATCGTCCAGCGCGATGCGAACACCCGCGTTACGCAGCGGTTTCAGGATCGCCACGGCTTCGTTCGGGTCGTCAATACGACGGCTCTCCGTCACTTCCAGAATCAGCGTGTCCGGCTGGATGCGATAGCGGTGGATCAGCTCCAGCAGCTCCGACACCATGGTCGGGTGCATCAGCTGTAAAGCGGAGAGGTTTACCGACAGCGGCAGGGTGATGCCCCGCTCCTGCCAGGCCGCAAGCTGGCGGCAGGACTCTTCCAGCACCCAGTACCCCACGCTGACCATCAGGCCACAGGACTCAATCCGGTCAATCAGCCCCTCAGGCAGCTCCCACGAGCCATCCGGCTGCTGCATACGCAGCAGCGCTTCGGCACTGTTCACTTCACCGGTGAGTAAATTGACCTGCGGCTGCAGCCAGATGGCAAACTGCCGGTTGTCCAGCGCAGTCAGTATGTCGCTCTCTTCGGTCAGACGCTGCTGCGCCTTTTCCATCTGCTCCGGGTCGAAGAACTGGATCTGATTCTTCCCTTTGCGTCGCGCGGTAAAGGCCGCCGAGAATGCGCGACGGTAAAGCTGCTCTGCCGTCAGGTCGCCGTAGAACATCGCAATCCCGATACTGGCGCTCGGACGAAGCTGGATCCCCTGAATCGGTAACCGCTCATTAATGACAGTGAGCACTTGCTGACCTAGCGTAATAGCATGCCACGGCTCTTTCACCCCATGCGCGATGATCACCAGGTCATAGCCGCTAACCTGAGTCAGCACCATGCGCGGGGCAAGCACCGATTTCACCTTTTCCACCAGCGTCAGGAGCAGCATTTCACGCTGGCTCTCCTTGAGCACGCCCGCCGTATCCTGCAAGGTTTCGCAGGCGACCACCATCAGCGCGGTGGTCTGTTGGCGGGCAACCGTCTGCTCCAGCATCGCCATCAGGAAGGCTTTATTGGGCAGATCCGACACCGGGAAACGGGTGGCACTGATATTGAGTTCATCCTGCTGGCGCATAATGCGCTGTTGATTGATGTTGTAGCTGCGCACCAGCATGCCGATTTCATCGTCATGATGCAGACGCGGCAGCGCAATCTGGTGGCCTATCTGCTCCTGCGGCGGGAGGTCGTTCAGCTCTCTGGCGATGCGGCGCAACGGATGCACAATCAGACGGTTAATACACCAGGTGAGCGCGACGCTCAAAATAAGCGTTAAAAGTAAGTAAGCAGTCACCAACGTCGCAACCCAGCTCATGACAAACTTATACATGCGATAGGAGTCTGACTGAAGGACAAGGTAGGCTAACGGCTGAGGGTTAGCCGGACGTTCCAGTGAATAGATGGGCAGAGAGATTTGCACCGGTAGCTCAAACATGCGCATGACCATGACCGGGACGGGGCGTTCAGGAATGAAGCGCATCCGTAACGCCTGAAACTGATTAGGCAGAACGACATCCGCGCGGCTGACAATACCCGCAGGCTGGATGCGTTTTAAAATGGTTTCCGCGTCGGGAATGTCCCCTTTCAGGATCGCGGCCGACAGCGGCTCACGCACCTCACGGGCAATACTTTCGAGTTGCGAAGCCGTGTTGTAGCGATTCTGCTGTACGGCATGAAACAGCAAAATAACGCTGAAGAGAAAGACAAACAGCATCGTGACGGCTGAAACCATCGCCATCTGTTTGATCGTTAAAGAACGGCTAACACGCAAAATGACTCTCCACAGAACTCGAAGCGCAGGGCGCACCAGGGAGTGAACCTGGTGCGCCTGAGTATACCCGATTGCTGCACTTTTAAGAGAGACTTACAATTGGATTAAGTTAAATCCGATTACCAGTCGGCGTAAGGGACCAGCGGCTCTGGCGGCAGGTCCATATCGCCCTGCCAGCCTGCAGCAGAATAACGCACGTAGAGCAGCGCATGGCTCGGGGTATAGTCTTTTGCTTCCTGAATATCCACGCCCAGACCGACAAACCAGTTGGAGGTCACGCGGCGCTCGATAATCGCCCTCGCGGTATAACCTGTACCGGAGGAGCTGCTACCGGTTTCCATTTCGCCTCTGTCGGTATAACGGCCAGGCTCATCGGTTGGGATCAGACCCTGTTTCGGATAACGCAACTCATCTTTCGTCTTCGAATGCGACCAGGAGACCGAACCGCCCAGCTCCCATGACCAGTTCTCAGTACGCTTACGCCAGGTGACGGGCAACGCAAAGGAGACATACTCCTGCGGGCTGTAGTAGCCCCCCTGTCCCAGCGTGTAGCCGCTGAGATCTTTGTCGTAATGCCAAAGCATGTTAGAGACACCGACCGTCAGACGTTCGTTGTTCTCGTTGATCAGCTTGTAGTAATAGCCGGTCATCCAGCGGATGCGCCAGTTATCTTCCACATTTTTACCGGTCAGGCTGTCCATGTTCAGGCTCGACCAGACACCGTTCGCCTCGCCTTTGTCATAGCTTAGGCTCACACCGCCACCGGTCGAACGGACGCCGCCCCAGGTGGTGTTGGTATTGGTATCTTTTTGCCCGGCGAAGGCCAGCACAGAGCTGGAGATAGGACGACGATACGCGTTCAGGGTGTAGCCAATCGGCCCCAGGTCACTGCTATAGCTCACGCCACCGACCACATCCACCACGTCGAAGCCCATTGGCGTCGTACCCAGATCCCACGCCCAGGTTTTATTCTGCCAGCCAACGGCCACGCTAGCGCCGTTCGCCGACTGGTTCGTATTGCCGCTACACGGCGTTTCGGCGCAGGTACCCCATTTCGGATCGTAGGTGCCGTTATTGGTGGCAAACGAGCCAGCGTCCATATTGACCAGATCGCTTCGGAAGAACATGCGTCCATCCGACAAGGGCGCGTCGACCTGCAGCATCGTGGTGTGCGCTTTCAGGTCGGAATAGCCACCGGTGCCGCTGGAGCCCCAGTAGTCATGTTGCAGCGTGACGTTCACATCCTGCTGGCGATACAAATCACCGGCATCGCTGCGCACGCCGCGCTTCAGCCAGTCGTCTTTTTCATCATTTCGCGTCAGGCGGGTGAAGCTGTCGTTATCCGCCGGGCGCGTTGACGTGATGCCGGACGACACCATCGCGTCTTTATAGGTTTCCAGCGCCTGCTGCGGCTGGCCGTTCTGGGCCTGGAATCGTGCCGCATCACGCAGCACCAGCGCATTGTCCATCGATGCGGGCTGCGATTTGGCCTGAGGGATAATCTTGCTAAAGGTTTGCTCTGCGGCGGCGGAATCGCCCAGGCCAGCCTGCGCCATGGCGATCCGACGTTGCATATTGAGCGACGGCGGTTGACCATTTTGCGCGGCAGGCAGTTTTGCCAGCTCGGCACGCGCCGCGTCTTTATCACCTTGCGCGATATAAACTTCGGTCAGTCCGAGGATCGCATCTTCGTTTTGCGGCTCACGCTGGAGCACTGTGCTGTAGGCCGCTTTCGCGGCGTTATGATCGCCACGCTGTTCTGCCCAGTCCGCCAGCGTTAAATCGATACGCGTGGACGCCGGCTGCTGACGAAGCAGATCTTCAGCCTCCTGCGCTTTCCCGCCGTCACGCAGGCGGTTAGCGGTTTCCAGCACCTGATTGCTCTGCAGTCGGTCAGCCAGCTCCTGAATATTGCCGTTCCACTTGTCGCGCGGCAGGGTATCCAGATGCGCCAGCGCGGCGCGATCCTGATCGTTACCCGACAAATACAGCCCGTTGGCGTAGACCTGATCCGGATCGCCCGGCTTCTGGCCTGCCAGCTGGCGCATGAGGGTATCCGCCTGACTGCGCTGACCCGCGCTGTAGAGATCGCGCGACAGACGGTAGGTGATCCACACGTCTCCCGGCGAGAGCGCAAGGCGTCGACGCTGAATTTCTGCGGCCTGGGCGTATTGTCCCTGGTTTTCCAGCTGCTCTGCCTGCGCGGAGAGCTGCTCGTTGGTCAGGCTACGTTCAATATCATCTATGCTGCGACGCTGGCTGGCCGAGAGTGACTGAATAAACTGCGTCGCCTTCTCCGGCGACTGCGCGCGATATACATTGGCGAGGCCGCGCACCGCATTACTGTTGCCGCTGTCCATGCGTAGCGCCTGACGATAATACCGCTCCGCGGCGTCGTTATCTTTGCGCGCGGCGGCGACATCGCCCAGCCCCAACACCGCATAGCTGTCGGTATTATCGATATTGCGCGCCTGCTGGAAATAGCGCTCCGCCTGGGCAGTATTGTTAGCTTTCAGCGCCGCATCACCCTGCTGGATCAGCAGCCAGTAGCGGTTAACCTTCAGCAGGCTGTCCCACTTGCCCCGATTATCGCTCTGCGGATCGAGGGCAATTGCCTTTTCAAACTGCGCCACCGCGCGGGCGCGGTCACCTTTTTGTGAATAGGCCTGGCCCAGCGCGCCCACGGCTTCGCTGTCGGCATGGTTGGCGCTGACCGCTTTTTGCAGTTCTGCCACCGCTTTACCGCCCTGCCCGGCATCCACTGCGGCCAGCCCTTCGGCTTTCGCGCGGAACGTCGGGTCGGCAAGTTGTTTTTGCTGTGCATCAAGCTGGACCCGCGCCGCCGTCACGTTGTCGCCATCGCTAAACACCGTGAGGTATTTCTTCAGCGCGCTGACGCTGGCACTGCTGGCAGGCTGATCCTTAATTTGCTGATACCACATATCAGATGCCTGATTGCGGCCATTGTTGGATTTCGCCATCTCCTGCAACACCGCAAAACCTTCATCGCGGCGTCCGCTCTGGAACAGGAGTTGCGCCAGCGCAGCCTGCTGCTGCGTATTGCCCGGATGACTGGCATTAATCTTTTTCAGCTGATTAATGGCGGCATTACGTCTGGCGGGCTCTTTGGCTACAAGCGTCCAGTATTCTGCTGCCAGGTCACCATCCGGCGGATCGCCAGCAAACAGTTTGTCATAGGCGGCAATGGCTTCCTGCGTATGGCCTGTCGTCGCCAACAGGCGAGCCTGCTGCAAGGCCTGACGGCCATCCGGCGTGGAGAGCAGCATCGTATTGCGGGACGTTTTGTATGCGCTGGAGCTCGGCGCCATGCCTTTCAGGCGGTCCAGCTCTTTTTGCGCACCCGCGTTATCTCCCTGACGTAAGAGATAACGGAAACGTGCGGCAATCACGTCCGGGTTATTCGGGTCGATCAGCTCCAGGCGGTAAAGCGACTGGCGAACCAAATCCTCACGCTGCGTCGATTCGCCCAGACGAACCTGCTCCAGCAACTGTTGCTGCTGGGTGGAATTGGCGGCCCCGGCCATTGGCATCAGTGCCAGGCCAAGCGATAAACTGAGTAGATTTATTGTGAACTTGCGCATTCCTGGCCCCAATCCGGTATTAATTCACCCTGTGTGGTGAAGCGAAAACGATGCTGATCCCACCCTTGCCCAAAGAGGGTCAGTACATAGCTGTAATAGGCATTATTATCAGGAAAACGATCGGCGACGCGCTGTCGTTGCACTGCCTGCGCGTCCCGATTCTGTAAAAAAGGTAGCAGAGAGGCAGAAAAACCGACCGGGCCTTTATCCGTCCGTTTACCGGTTGCCACGTCTACTTTCTCCGGCGGAACGCCCTGCTTTGCCGTCACCGTCGCCATTGGCTTAAAGCGCGCCAGCAGCCGGGCCTTCTGCGGGTCTTTATCATTCATCATGCCCACCCAGAGATAAACGCGGATGGCGTCGTAGCTGCCCACCAGCGATTTATCCTGACGGAGCTGCCAGCCTCTGTTTTTCTGGTACTGCACCCAGTTCGGGGAGAAGCCTTTCGGTGCCGTCTCCAGCAATAAACGCAGATTGGTTTCACGAAGCGTGGTCCACGGCGTACCAAATCGGGTGAAATAGTTCGCTAGCTGTGGCGGGAGGTAGCTGGGGTTAAAGCGCCAGGCGTTCTCTTCGGCAAATCCGGTTTTACCCGGCAGCAGCATGAAGCCCAGACCCGGCACTTTCACCACTTCCTCGCTGACGATGCGTTTAAGCAGCACCTTGCCCGTGCGGGTGTAGTCCTGATTTTTCCACAGCCGCCCCGCTTCCAGCAGCGACCAGGCAATCCAGATATCGGCATCGGAGGCGGAGTTTGGGTCGATAACCGCCCAGGTCTCTTTGTCCTTTTGCCCCCACAGCCAGGCAGGCAGGTTGGTCGCTAAATCGCCCCCGGCGAGATTATCGCGCGTCCACGCCAGCAGCAGATCGAACGCTTTGCGATCGTTTGCGGCCAGGGCAAAGAACAGCGCGTAGCTTTGCCCTTCAGAGGTGGTAATTTTTCGCGCGTCACTGGGATCGATAACGCGCCCGCTTTCGCTGATGTAGTCCTGTTTAAACTGCTCCCAGGCAGGCCAGCTACAGGCGGCGCGTAGATTCGTCGCCGCCAGCATCAACACGGCGAATACACACCAGCGAACGCCTTTCATCACAGCTTACTCACGATCCGGATTCAAACGACGACGGCTGATGATACGCAGCAGACGCCACAGCACCCATGCCAGCAATATCACACTCACTGCAGCCAGAATCGCCAGCAGGACCGGATGATTGGACAAGGCATACCACAGACGTTCGAACCACGGCAGATGACCGACATAATAGACATCGCCGACACGCAGGCTGTTGACGCCCGCCTCACGGATAACGGAGACAGAACCAAACATCGCGGCCCGTTTACCGCTGTCGTTCATGGCCGAATTTAATAGCTCATACCCGCGAGGGCTGTCTGCCAGCAGGGCGATCACGCTGCGCTGGTCGTTATACGGTGACTGGAAGCCCACGATTGCCGCCATCGGGCCCGTTGAGCTTACGCTGGTTTTAACGCTGGCCTGGCGGTCACCGCTGTCCGGCATAATGCTTGGAAACTCGGTCTGGCGCAGCGGCGTGTTAACCCACGCCTGGGCAGCCTGCACCAGCAGATCGACGCGTTTATCATCCTTCAGCTTATCCGGAATGGTGCCAATGACCATGATATCGGCATCTTTGTTCTGGATTTGGCTGCCATCGTCGGTGAGCGAGACGTTGACGGCCGGTAAACCAGTTTGCGACCCAACGGTCCCCATCGTATTCAGCAGCGTCGACACCTGACCCTCATTTGGCGCTTTCGGCATCACAATAATCGACTCAGACAAATCGGCCATGCGGCTGAACGGGAAGCTGGCGTTGGCAAACGCACGCAGATCCGGCATCGCGATAAAGTGATAATACTTCGAGAAGTCGATAGTGGACTCATCGCCAATCACGACATGGTTCTGGACCGGCTGGAAGGTGATGCAGTTATCGACCGAACCGCCAGGCATCGGGTTCATATACTGGAAGTCGAAACGCAGCTGGTTTATCGCGCCAAGCTTCAGCGCCGGGATGGATACATCGGTTTTACCGTCCAGCAGCCCCTGCAGCACAGGCAGGCGGAGCATCAGGCGGTTGGTTTCCTGGTTGCTCGTCAGGCTGAATGATTGCAGGAACTGGTTGTTCAGGCTGATATCCATCCGCGAGCTGTCTTTGGTCGACGGCGCGGTGTAACGGTAGTTCAGGTTGATATCAATACCGTTGGTGCGCAGCAGATACAGATCGGGCGGCAGATTCATCGACAAACTGACAGGAGAAGGCTCAAGGCCGGTCGACTGCAGTTGCTCTTCGTATGTTTTCAGCTCGCCGAAGCTAATAGGGCGATCGGTACGCACCCAGTGAGGGGCATCGTAAGGCTTACGCGGCAGCAGCGGTTTCACCTCGTCCACCACAACGCTGTTTCCCCGGAAGAGAACATTCCCCTGCGCAATGCCTTTTGCCGCCTGCACCAGATCTTTCTCATCACGCCCGAAGACGACCAGCAGCTTCACATACGGATTGTCCGGGTGGTTGATCATTTCAATCGTCGGCGCTTTCACGTCCGGGTGTTCGCGCAGGAACGCCGGGCGTTTGGCGTTAGTGGCAAACACAATGGCGTTTTTGTCCGGTATTTTGTCGTACATGACCGGGAAGCTCTGACCGCGCCAGCCGGAGCGAGAGCCAAACCAGGAGGCCACGATGGTGGCGGCAAGCTGTTCCGTCACATCAGGCGCACCGGCAAAGACCATCGGCAGGTTTAACGGGCGATTGTCACGCGGGTCAAAGAACGGTACCGGGAAGGCGGAGAGATCGTTTTTCAACGCCAGCGGCTGATAGGTCAACTGCAGCGAGGAGTTACGACCAATATCCATCCACAGCGTGTTGCTGGCCGGGTTTTCACACACATCGCGATAGTGGCCGACGAATTCCAGACGGACACGGTTAAAGTCGGTGATGAACAGCGGGTTGATCGGCACCTGAGCCAGGGTTTTCTTACCCAGTTGCTCTTTGGTAACCGGCAAAACGTCCATCAGTTCATCGTTCAGATAGACCTTCAGCTGAGACTGAACGGGCAGCAGCGACGGTGACGGCGTGTATTCCAGATTCAGCACCGCATTCGATACCACTTCGTCGCTACGCATCCCAAACTCAACGCCGCCATTAGGATTGATGCCGCGCAGCACCATGCTGCCCGGCGGCGGGGCAATCTGGGCGAACGACAGCTTCACATCGCGCGACGGCACATTTTCAGCGACGACAGGCGCGCTGGCACCACGTACGCCTGGCATCACCTGCCCAACGACCTGGCTGTCGGCAGATAAGGTATTCCCCGCCGTCGGCTTATTCGGGACCACGTTTTCCGTTTGCCCCGGTGCAGCCGTGACAACAGGATCGGTCGCTTGCGCGACCACCGGAACCGTAGGGGCAGGCGTGGCCGCTGCGTTATCAGGCGCTGCGTAAGCCATTGTTGTAGGGAGCGCACTCATCCCCATTGCCACTGCACATAACCAGGAAAGTTTTGTTTTCATCGCGTTATCATCATTGTTGAGCCATAACCGGGTCTGCCTGCTTCGCTTCATCTCGCTCAGGTCGACGCGGAATGAACGACACGACCCAGGAAACCAGTGAAGTAAGTGACCGGAAAATTAATTTCACCGACGACGGGGCAAATTCTGCAAGGTGACGATAGCCACGGAACCCCAGCTTCAGAATATCCAGCAGGCTTTCCAGAGGTTTATCTTCCGGGAAGCTGTCCTGCCAGAGAGCCCACGTATCCGCGCGGGCAAACGTACACTGCACAAAATCAATATGTTGCTTTTTGGTCAGCGGCATCAGCTTCAGACCCACTTCATCACCCGCCACACGCGCAACCTGCGTTGGGAAGACATACTCCTGCTGTCCGCGCTTGAGCAGCAGATTGACCTTTTGCCCTTCCAACACTTTCGCCTGACCGTTGATTTTGATGCCCAAACCACCGTCAGAGAAGTCGTGCACGGTACAGGAGAAGAGGTGACCATCTTCACGGGCTATTGCTGCCGGCATGCTGATCTCAACGCGGTGGGCACGACGCACCTGTTTGCTCTCGACCGATACGGCTACCGCACCACCGAGGATAATCAGGTTGTAGAACACCCACGCCATACTCACGAATACCGTCAGGATCTCGTTTTCCGGGCCGTAGAAGTAACGCCAGATGCCTACGATGACGCCAACGATGTTGAGCAGGACCAGGAAGATATACGGACGGGAGATCACCCAGTCGACATACTCCTCTTCCACCAGCCCACCTTTCGCGGTGACGTTGAACTTGCCTTTGTGCGGGTTAATCAGCGCCACCATGGTTGGCGGGGCAATGTACCAGGCCAGCACGGTTTCGTAGATTTCACTCCAGAACGAATGGCGATATTTCCCCTGGATCTTCGAGTTCGTCAGGCTCGCGTGGATCATGTGCGGCAGAACAAACAGCGCGATCATCAGCGCCGGGGCATAGATGATATAAGCGTGAAGGAGCAGGAACGCCAGCGGCGCGGTCAGGAAGATCAGCCGCGGAATACCGGATAAGAAGTGGAACATGGCGTTGACGTAGCACAGGCGCTGCGCCAGCTTCAGCCCTTTACCCATCAATGGGTTATCGAGGCGGAAAATTTGCACCATGCCACGCGCCCAGCGAATACGCTGGCCGATATGCGCCGACAGCGATTCTGTCGCCAACCCTGCCGCCTGTGGAATGCGCATGTACGCGGAGGTATAGCCAAGGCGGTGTAAACGCAGCGAGGTGTGGGCATCTTCCGTCACCGTCTCAACGGCAATACCGCCAATCTCATCCAGCGGTTTGCGGCGGATAACGGCACAGGAGCCGCAGAAGAAGGTGGCGTCCCACATATCGTTTCCGTCCTGCACCAGGCCATAGAACAGCGTGCCTTCGTTCGGGGTTTTACGGAAACGACCGAGGTTGCGTTCAAACGGATCCGGTGAGAAGAAGTGGTGTGGCGTCTGCATCATCGCCAGCTCTTTCTCTTTCAGGAACCAGCCCATCGTCATCTGCAGGAACGAGCGCGTTGGCACGTGGTCGCAGTCAAAGATGGAGACGAACTCCCCGGTGGCATACTTCAGGGCGTTGTTAATGTTACCGGCCTTCGCGTGTTCATGGGTGGTACGGGCGATATACTCCACGCCGACCTCCTCCGCAAACTGGCGAAACTCGGCGCGGCCACCGTCATCCAGGATCCAAATTTTGAGCTTATCTTTCGGCCAGTCGATACCTAACGCGGCATAAATGGTGTTTTTCACCACCGTCAGGTCTTCGTTGTAAGTCGGGACAAAGAGATCGACCGATGGCCACTGGGTGGTGTCTTTTGGCAGCGGAACGGGCTGGCGGTTCAACGGCCAGATAACCTGGAAATAGCCCAGGACCAGCACAATCCACGCGTAAGTTTCAGCAAACAGCAGAACCAGACCGCACACCAGGCTGACCGGGTCATCCCAGTTCAGCGTTGATGTATAACGCCACCAGATATAGCGGCAGGAAACCGTCAATGACAGCACGATCAGCATCAGGGCGGAGAAGCGTCCCGGAATGCGCCGCACCAGCAGCGCCACGCCCCAGAGCAGGATCAGGAAGGTGAACTGTGCCAGCGGGTTGAACGGCTGCGTAATACAGACCAGTGCCAGAATGAGCGAGAACACCACAATGACGCCGAGGATAAAACGCCTGAAGCCCGGGTGCAGGTGCCCGAGCTCTTTATGATTATCCAGATGACTGGTTTTGTCGCCGACGCGGTCGGGAAGCCTGTCCAGCCACTGGTGATAGCGTTCACGTAAGTTCTGCACGCGATCGAAGCTGCGCCAGCGCGGCGTGGATTTTTCCACTCTGGCCGACGTCGCTGCCAGCCAGACGGCCTGAATCGCATAGCGTGCAGGATCGAGAGGCCTTGGACGATCGGGGTTAATGTGCGGATAGAGTTCACTGTGACGCGCACGAATACCCTGCCAGCGGGGGTGTTCGAGTGGAATAAATATCCAGGCCAGGATTAACCAAAAGCAACCGAGCGTGGCACTCAGCGACGACGCGCCGTGTCGACGATAGTGCCGGTAGCGCTCGCTTAAACGCGAACTGACCGGCGGGATAAGTAACCCGTTAGACAGGCGACTCATGCCGTACTCCCGGCTGATTCCGGTCTTTTCGCGAAATGCAATAAGCACCAGTTCGCCAGCGTCAGGATCTCTTCGGCTGCCAGCGAATCGCCCCGATATTCACCGAGCGGCTGCTTGGAGGCGAGACATTCCGCCATTCCCTCATCGCGATGGATAACAATCGGCAGCAGGCGACGCTGGCTTTGCAGCCAAACCTGGTAGAGATCGTCCTGGATCTGGCTGTTGATGCGAAGATCGTTAATCAGCAGATGGGCATTCGTCGGCAGCGGCTGCTGGTGCAGACGAATATGGCAATTCGCATCCACGTTCACGATAGAGAGGACATGGTCACATTGTGCGATAAGCTGGCGTGTCAGCGCGGCGGCGCCGTGCGGCAGATCCAGTAATATCCACTGATACTGCCCTTTTTCCTCCAGGCTCTTCAACGCGGTCGTGAATTGCGAAAGCAGGCGCTGATACGCGGCTTCATTCTCACGCTCAGCTTCAGTCAATTGACCATAAGGAAGTAAATCAAGCTGGGAGGTATAGCGCATACCCGCGTCACGCCAGTCTTTATCATCGAGCAGCGCGCGAGCCCAACCCTCGGTATGCGTAAAGTCGACGTTAAATGACATGCGCAGCAAATTGTCGGAGCAGGCATCAATAACCAGCACCGATTCGCCTAACAGCTGTAATGACCACGCCAGCGCCGCGGTAATGGATGTTGTACCTACACCACCACGGACGCCCTGTAATCCTAGTATGGCCATCAATGGCTCCCTTATTGTTGTTGGGCAAATTCAGCTAATAACGGCCAGCGTTTAATAGCCGCGGCCAACTGTTCCCGCTGGGAAATATCGGTGTAATCTATTTCGGGCAACGAGAAAGCCTGCGTCAGCGCCAGAAAATCGTTTTGAAATGTGTAACCCAGGCTTGAGTCTACAGGCGTTCCGGATTCGTTATTATGCATGATTAATTCATCCCTTAGCGTAAAATCACACGACCAGATGTAGTGAGGCGTCCTGCCCACGAAATTTCATTTACATGCTAAATCTGATGCTCTTTAATTTCAATGTTAGGTTTATTTCTACGCTTTCGCTAGTAAACTGAGATACAGATAAATTCGACGAAAAGAGGGATACCGTGGACTCCATATTTTCTATTGGCATCCAGTCATTATGGGACGAATTGCGCCACATGCCAGTCGGAGGAGTCTGGTGGATTAATACGGATCGCAACGAAGATGCCATAAGTCTGGTAAACCAGACGATCGCCGCACAGGATAAGGATTCCCGCGTGGCTGTCATTACGATGGGCGAAGAACCTAAAAATATCATCAGGCTCGAAAACGACCGTGGGCCACAGACCGTACGATTATTTTCCATGTCTTCGGAGGCGGATAGTCTATACTTTTTGCCCCGCGATATTCAGTGCTCGATTGATCCGGATCACTATTTCCTGATTCTAAAATGTTCGAATAACGCGCTGCAAAATATCCCCTCAGAAAAGCTGCTTCGCTCGCTGAACAGAATCAATAAGTGGGCAAAAAATCAAAACTGCACACTATTGGTTGTTAACCCCAGCAGTAATAACGATAAGCTTTTTTCACTGTTAATGGGCGAATATCGTTCTCTTTTCGGTCTGGCAAGTATCCATGACCAGACAGATAGCTATCTTTACGATATTGCGTTCTGGTGCAATGAAAAAGGGGTTAGCGCTCGTCAACAGCTCACCCTTAAACATATCGAGGGAGAGTGGCACCTCGCCCGGCAAGAAGAAACCGTGGTTCAGCCACGCAGCGATGAAAAACGCATCCTGAGCCACATTGCGGTATTAGAAGGTGCGCCTGCGCTCTCTGAAAATTGGTCACTGTTTGAAACTAACGAAGCGTTATTTAATGAAGCCCGCACGACGCAGGCCGCTACGATTGTTTTTTCTCTCATGCAGAATAACCAAATCGAAACGCTGGCGAGACACATTCACACATTACGCCGTCAGCGCGGCAGTGCGTTAAAAATCGTGGTGCGTGAAAATAATACCAGCCTGCGTGCCACTGACGAACGGCTGCTGCTGGGTTGCGGCGCAAATATGGTCATACCGTGGAATGCGCCGCTGTCGCGCTGCCTGACATTGATTGAGAGCATACAGGGGCAGCAGTTTAACCGCCATGTTCCGGAAGATATCAGCACCTTGCTCTCAATGACACAGCCAATGAAGCTGCGCGGTTTTCAAAAGTGGGATACCTTCTGTGATGCCGTCGGCAACATGATGAGTAATACGCTGCTGCCAGCAGACGGAAAAGGGGTCATGGTAGCCCTGCGTCCGGTGCCGGGTATTCGTGTTGAGCAGGCGCTCACGCTATGTCGCCCTAACCGCATCGGAGACATCATGACGATTGGCGATAACCGTCTGGTGCTGTTTTTATCCTTCTGCCGGGTAAACGATCTCGACACCGCGCTCAACCATATCTTCCCTCTGCCGACTGGCGATATTTTCTCTAACCGCATGATTTGGTTCGAAGATAATTTGATTAGTGCTGAACTGGTGCAAATGCGCGCCCTGACGCCTGAACAATGGGCGAAACCCTTACCTATGACAAACGATGTCAAACCGATCCTGAATGCGAAGCATGACGGGCATATCTGGCGGCGGATACCCGAACCACGACGCTTATTACCTGAGGGCGAGGAGAGCGCATCATTATGAATCTCAGCGATATCATTCAACTGATCGTACTGTGTGCGCTGATTTTTTTCCCGCTGGGCTACTATGCGCGCCATTCTCTGCGTCGTATTCGCGATACGGTCAGATTGATGTTTTTAAAACCCCGCTACATTAAACCCGCCGGAACACTGACACGCGCTCCGATCGTCAAGGCAGACCGAAAACATGACTAATTCTACCTATACCACGTCGGCACCCTCGCCGCTCTGGCAATACTGGCGCGGACTTTCCGGCTGGAATTTCTACTTTCTGGTGAAGTTTGGCCTGCTCTGGGCAGGCTATCTTAATTTCCACCCTCTGCCTAACCTGGTATTTATGGCATTCCTCCTGATGCCTATTCCCAATATCAGGCTGCATCGCTTGCGCCACTGGGTCGCTATCCCCATTGGGTTCGCGCTCTTCTGGCATGACACCTGGCTACCGGGCCCGGAAAGCATTATGAGCCAGGGCTCGCAGGTGGCAGGCTTCAGTACCGACTATATGCTTGATCTGGTTGAGCGCTTTATTAACTGGCAGATGATTGGCGCAGTGTTTGTGCTGCTGGTCGCCTGGCTGTTCCTGGCACAGTGGATCCGCGTGACGGTGTTTGTGGTCGCGATTATGGTCTGGTTAAACGTGCTGACGCTGGCAGGGCCGAGTTTCTCCCTGTGGCCAGCCGGTCAACCAACCACAACGGTCACCACCACCGGTGGCACGGCGGCCGCAACCGTCACGACGGCAGGCGATACGCCGGTGGTTGGCGATATTCCTGCGCAAACCGCCCCACCCACCTCCACCAATCTGAACGCGTGGCTCTCCAGTTTCTATACCGCTGAAGATAAGCGTCAGACCAAATTCCCTGATGCGCTCCCTGCCGACGCCCAGCCATTTGAACTGCTGGTGATCAACATCTGTTCTCTCTCCTGGGCAGATGTGGATGCAGCCGGATTAATGTCGCATCCGCTGTGGGCGCATTTCGATATTCAGTTTAAAGACTTCAACTCTGCGACCTCCTACAGCGGCCCGGCAGCGATTCGCCTGTTACGTGCAAGCTGCGGCCAACCTTCGCATAAAAACCTCTATCAGCCAGCCGGCAACCAGTGTTACCTGTTTGATAACCTCTCCAAACTGGGCTTTACGCAGCACCTGATGCTGGGTCATAACGGTCAGTTTGGTAACTTCCTGAAAGAGGTGCGTGAAGAAGGGGGGATGCAGGCACCGCTGATGGACCAAACGGGTCTGCCGGTCACCCTGCTGGGCTTCGATGGTTCTCCGGTTTATGACGATACTGCCGTGCTGCAGCGCTGGTTGCAGACCGTCAGCAAAGAAGAGGGTTCGCGTAGCGCAACATTCTTCAACACCCTGCCGCTTCACGATGGTAACCACTTCCCGGGCGTGAGCAAAACGGCGGATTACAAAGTTCGTGCGCAGAAATTCTTTGATGAACTGGATGCGTTCTTTACCGAGCTGGAAAAATCAGGCCGTAAAGTGATGGTCGTTGTGGTACCTGAACACGGCGGCGCGCTGAAAGGCGACAGGATGCAGGTATCCGGCCTGCGTGATATTCCAAGCCCGTCGATTACCAACGTCCCTGCCGGGATTAAATTCTTCGGGATGAAGGCCCCGCATCAGGGCGCGCCAATCGAAATCACTCAGCCAAGCAGTTATCTGGCGATTTCAGAACTCGTTGCCCGCGCGGTAGACGGTAAGCTGTTTGTTGAAGATAGCGTGAACTGGGATCGGCTCACCAGCGGTCTGCCACAAACGGCAGAGGTATCGGAGAACGCCAATGCGGTAGTGATCCAGTACCAGAACAAACCGTATGTTCGCCTGAACGGCGGCGACTGGGTACCGTATCCGCAGTAAAAGGCCTGGCCCTCTCCCCAACGGGGAGCGGGCCTTATTGTTCTGAGATCCAGACCAGCATTTTCAGGCTTGCCGAATAGTAATCATCATTTGCAGTGATGTCGGGCTCGCCGACCGTCTGCCCCATCGTTAAATCACGCACTGCCAGCAGACCGCCTGCCATCATGTAGGGGGCGTATTCATTCGTCGTGACGTTAACCCAAGCGGGTGTTTGTTCACGCGGAAACTGACCGAACCAGGCGCGCCACGGGGTGAGCAAGGGGCTTTTCGCGTTGGACCAGCTGATATACAGCGGAATGCGGATGGCATCATAGCTCATGCGGGGCGGCCAGGCGTTGGCGGGGGCCAGCGTCCCTTTCGTGTCCAGAGAGACCCAGTCGGTTGGCAGATTGGCTTTACCCGACCCCATTTTCTTCAGCAGCCGCTGTCCGTCCTGCGCGAGCTGACGCCATATTTGCAAATGGCTGCGATCGGCAAATGCCTGCCAGGCAGGAAACACGAAGTAGGAAGGATTAAGCACAACGTTATTGTCCAGCTTAAACCCTTGAGAGCCGGGCAACATCACGCGGTAGCCCGCATAGCGGATAACGTTATGGGCAAGCAGCGCTTTGGTAATGGCATCCGATGCCGTGCTGTAGCCTTTGTCATGCCAGCGCGCGTTCGCTTTTAACAGAGCCCAGGCAATGAGCACATCGCCATCGGAGGCATTGTTTTTGTCGGCAATCGGGTCTGCCTGAGCGGGGTTATAACGCCAGTAAAAAAGGCCGTTCTCTTTATTCTTCAGCGTGCTGTTGGTCCAGTGCCAGAGTTTATCAAAGGTCGCTTTATCATCGTTTGCCACCGCCATCAGCATGGCAAAACCCTGGCCTTCGGTATGGGAAACGTCACCGTTGCCGGTATCGACGATTCGCCCATCCGGCTTAAAGAAGCGCGCTTTGTAGCTCTCCCAGGCCTGGCCTGCCTGAGAGAAAGGAGTGAACAGCAAACTCATCATGACAGCCAGCGTGGCGCATGCGGGTTTTCGCATCATGAATACAATCCGGTTATTCAGCGCTGCGTAAGGAGATTTCCCCGCCCATCCAGGGTTTGATCGCGCCATCCTGTTCCAGGAGCAGCGCCCCCTGCGCATCAATTCCGCGAGAAATGCCGTAGATTTCTTTATCCCCAATCAGCAGTTTCACCGGGCGGTTGATAAAGTTATCCAGCTTTTCCCAGCGAGACAGGAACGATGCCAGCCCGTCTTGTTCAAAGAGCCTGAGTGAGCTTTGCAACTCTTTAATCATTCGCGCGGCCAGGATATTGCGGTCGATAGTGATACCCGCTTCCTGCAGGTTAGTCCAGGCCTGGTTCACCACATCGTTCTGTACATTACGCATCACCATGTTTAACCCGGCGCCAATGACGATCTGCGCGGCATCGCCGGTCTTTCCCGTCAGCTCAACCAGAATACCCGCCAGTTTTCGATCGTTCAGATAGAGATCGTTAGGCCATTTTACCCGCACCTTATCCGCGCCCAGATCGTGCAGGACTTCCGCCATCACAATCCCGATAACCAGGCTTAGCCCAACCGCCGCAGCCGGGCCCTGATCGAGTCGCCAGTACATGGACAGGTAGAGATTCGCACCAAACGGCGAGAACCACTTGCGTCCACGACGGCCGCGACCGGCCTGTTGATATTCAGCAACGCAGGCATCGCCGGATTTCAGTTCAGGCAGGCGATCCAGCAGGTACTGGTTAGTCGAGTCAATCACGGGCAGCACCGCAACATTGCCGTGTCCAATCTGGCTGCGGATCGCTTCTTCATTCAGCAATTGAATAGGCTCCGGCAGGCTGTAGCCTTTTCCGGGAACCGTGAACACATCAACGCCCCAGTCGCGGAGCGTCTGGATATGTTTATTAATGGCAGCACGGCTCATGCCCAACTGCTCACCCAGCTGCTCGCCAGAATGAAACTCACCGTCCGCAAGGATGCTAATCAGGGTTAAAGGGATCGTGTTGTCCTTCATGCGATAGTCTCCACGGCGTTGACTTCACCCGTACGGCCAATAAAGCGAACTTCAGGCTCCAGCCAGACGTTAAATTTATCACCCACACGCTGACGGACATGGTGCGCCAGCTTCACAACATCGTCGCTGGTCGCATTGTTTTGATTGATCAGCACCAGCGCCTGCTGGCGATGAACAGCAGCACCGCCCATCGTGGTGCCTTTTAATTCGCACTGGTCGATAAGCCAACCTGCAGCCAGCTTCACGCTACCGTCCGCCTGGGGATAATGCGGGGCCGCTGGCCAGCCGGTGAGGAACGTTTTCGCGTTTTCGCTGCTGATGACCGGATTTTTGAAGAAACTGCCCGCATTTCCGTTCACTTTAGGATCCGGGAGTTTGGTCATTCGCATATGGCAAACTGATTCAAACACGTCACGCGGGGTAACGGTGGCCGGATCGAGACGGGTGAGATCGCCGTAGGTAAGGACCGGGTTCCACTGCTTCGCCAGACGTAGACCAACGGCCACAATGACGAAACGATCCTGGTAGTCATGTTTGAAGATACTGTCACGATAGCCAAAGCGGCACTGTTCTGCGGTTAAACGTTGCGCATTTCCCGTTGCCAGTTCAATGCAGTCAACGTATTCACAGACGTGTTTCAGTTCAATGCCGTAGGCACCGATATTTTGAATGGGTGACGATCCAGCGCAGCCTGGGATCAACGCAAGATTTTCCAGGCCAGGCATCCCTTTTTCGAGGGTAAATTGCACCAGATGGTGCCAGTTTTCTCCGGCCCCCACGTGCAGATGCCAGCTCTCTGCGCTCTCTTTAACGTCGATTCCCATGATGCGGTTGACGATCACGGTCCCCGCAAAATCATCGAGAAACAGGACATTACTTCCTTCGCCCAGAATCAGTACAGGTTCACCGTTTTCCGTCGCGTTTTGCCATGCATTCAGCAGCTGCTGAGCATTATCGGCACGTACAATTTGTTTGGCATTACGTTGAATGCCAAAGGTATTCCAGGGCTTAAGGGAGTGGTTCATAGACGCTATCCTGATGCAAAAACGCGGATAGTTTACCGTATATACGGGGGGATAGGTGATTTGTTTATGGAAACGAGGGGTGTACAGAAACGCAAAAAGGCCATCCTTTCGGATGGCCTCTTCACTTGTTTGATGCCTGGCAGTTCCCTACTCTCACATGGGGAGACCCCACACTACCATCGGCGCTACGGCGTTTCACTTCTGAGTTCGGCATGGGGTCAGG
>NZ_JAHEVU010000007.1:0-108799 GCF_018597345.1 Enterobacter quasimori
CATTAAGAATCCATGTCACTTTGAGTGCCCACACAGATTGTCTGATAAATTGTTAAAGAGCAGTGCAACGCGGCTTTCGCTCACCGTTGCGAGGTCCCGTATATTACGTTTTCCTCATTCAGAGTCAAGCAATTATTTTCACTTTTCTCTGTTGGCGTTCATCTCTGAACCCCGCTAACCCGGCGGCCTGTAAGCCGTTGTTCCGTGTCAGTGGAGGCGCATTATAGGGAGTTCTCAGACGTTGACAACCCCTCTTTTAAAAAAAACGTTTAACCGTCTCTTTTTTGCGCAAAACTGTGTCAGAGCGCCAGTTTTTCGAGCGTTTCAAACCCATAACGACGTAAAACGGGTAAAAGTTGCTCAGTTTCATTTGTTATCGCCATACAAAACGCGATATTCGCGTCAGACGATTTTGCCTCCGGCGCTTCATGTTCCAGCAGCCAGGCCGTGCGTCGAGCGATGGCGGCACCAGAATCCACCAGCCGAGTTCCTTCCGGGAGTACCTCTAACAGTTCTTCCTGTAATAGAGGGAAGTGAGTACAGCCCAGCACAACCGTATCCGGCGGCTCCGGCATCCGCAGCCACGGGCGAAGAATACGACGCAGCTCATCGAGCGATACCGCCTTTCCGTGCAACTTGGCTTCCGCCATCTCCACCAGCTCCGCCGAACCGAGCATCGCAATCTGGCATTCATTAGCGAAACGATCGATCAGCTCGCGGGTATAAGGACGTTTTACCGTGCCACGCGTGGCCAGCAAACCGACGATACCATTCGCCGTCAAACGCGCAGCAGGTTTAATCGCAGGCACAACACCCACAACCGGGAACGGGAATTTTTCACGCAGGGCAGGAAGGGAGACCGTGCTCGCCGTATTGCAGGCAATAACCGCCAGCGCCAGGGGATAGCGCTGTTGAACCGCAGTGACGATTTCCACCACGCGCTCGACAATAAAATCTTCGCTCTTTTCCCCATACGGGAAAGCGACGTTATCGAAGGCGTAGATGTAATGGAGATCCGGCAGGAGATGCCGAATCTCATCATAGACCGAAAGCCCACCGACGCCGGAATCAAACACCAGCACGGTGGGACGCGGATTAGAAGGTGTAGCTGCCAGACAAGGTGTATTCCCGTCCTGCAGTTTGATAGCCATAAACTGTCTCGTAATCTTTATCGAACAGGTTGGCTATTTTACCACGAACTGTAAGGTGTGAGGTGACAGGATACGAAACTGCGACATCCCACAGGCTTACGCCGCCCATTTGCACGCGTTCTGTTGCATAGGTATTCGGATCAACCGCAACGTCATATCGCGAGCCCAGATAGCGGTAGGCCACGTTCCAGTCGAGATCCCATACCTGCCAGTCAAGCTGATACTTTACCTGCTGCTTAGAGCGGCGGACCAGCACTTCGTTGGTTTTGGCATTACGTGGATCGACATAATCATAGGAAATCTGATGTCGAACCGGGCCAGTATCAAACTGTGCTGTGGCTTCAATCCCTTTAATACGGGCTTCGTTCACGTTATAGAACCGATAATTAGCGTCATAGCCGATCAGGTTATCAATGTCGTTACGATATCCGGTAATGCGCCAGTTCACCGGACCCGTTAGCCCTTCAAATCCCCCTTCCCACTGCTTGCTCTCTTCCGGCTTAAGATTCGGATTGCCATAATCTTCGCTGTGGAGTTGACTCATGGTTGGCGCTTTATAGGCCGTGCCATAAGAGCCGATAATGCGATACCCATCGATAAACTCCCATGCCGCACTGGTTTGCCAGGTGCTATGGTTACCAAAACTGGAGTTATCATCATTACGCGCAGCGGCTTCCAGGGTAACACTGCTAAACTGCTGCATTGCCGAGAGGAAAACGCCCGTATTGTGCTGCTCGTAACCATTTTTCATATTACCCGTACCGGCCTGCGTCTTTTGCTTCTGCCAGTCCAGACCCACGCCAATATTACCGTGACCCACTTCAACAGTATTCAGCCACTGCGTCGTGTACTGCTTCACGTCATCCATTGAGGCGGAATCAGCGTAACGCCCTTTCTTCGGATCATAGTTCTGATCTTTACTGCGGCCGTAACCCGCCACCAGCTGAGACTGGAAAATCCCCTGGTTGTAACGCAGACCGGTATCCCAGTTCTGGCTGTAAAGCTGGCGGGTATCCGGGCGTCCATCAATCGTAAATCCAGTGTAATGATCGTAACCGTCATACGCCGTGCGGTTGTCATAACCAAAGCCACGGAAGAATCCGCTCACGTTATCGGTAATTTGCTGTTCCACGGAACCATACAGCGATTTACTCATAAAACCATCGCGGTCAGGCTGGCGCGGCGCATCCTGGGCAGCAATATCAAAGCCGCGGGTATAAGTGTAGTTACCCGCCAGGGTGATTTTGGTTTTATCCAGCACCTGCTGGAAGGCACCATCATAGGTCTGATAGCCCTTAGAGCCGACGCCCGCTGAGATTTCTGCTCCAGGCTTGTCGCGCCCTGTAATGATGTTAATCACGCCGCCAATCGCGTCAGAGCCATACAGCGCAGAACGCGGGCCACGGATGTATTCGATTCTCTGAATCAGCGAGGTTGGAATTTGGCTCAGATCGGGAACGTTGCTGATCCCGGCACTGTTCAACGGTACACCGTCAATCAGGACCAGAACATGACGGGATTCAGTGCCGCGAATGAAGGTAGAAGAGTTTGCACCGAGGCCACCGCTTTGCGCGATATCTACGCCTGGTAGACGTGACATAATCTCCACCACGCTCTTTGCCTGCCAGCGCTCAATATCCTCACGCGTCACCACGGAAGTCGGCGCCAGAACAGTTTTTGCCGGTTGTTCAAAACGATTTGCCGTTACCACCAACGAGTCGGCGCTATCCTGCGCCCAGCCCGAAAATGCCGTGACGGACAACGCCGTCAGCAGCGATACTTTTTTAATCATTGTTAAAGCATCCACAATATAAGAAGGATGCCGCAGGCCTCATCGATAGCACGCGATGATGAAACCAAATGCGACGTGATCCCGGCAGGTCTTCGGGCTAGGTGGCGTTATACGGATGAAGACTTCCCATGTTCACAGTGTCTACAACTCTCATCCCGCCAGTCTTTACCGCTGCGCGTCAGCTCCAGATTTACACTGGATTCCCTTTTCACTCTCAGGAGACCGGAAACAGAATGCTACAATTAGATACGTATAGATGTCCAGATAGCTATTGGCCATTAAATCTGGACATCCCCTGAACAATGCCTACAATCCCCGCGTAATTCTTTATCACTCAGGACGCATCATGACCCCAGAACACCTCCCGACAGAACAGTACGACGCGCAGCTGGCAGAGAAAGTCGTCCGCCTGCAAAGTATGATGACGCCTTTCAACGCGCCCGTTCCCGAGGTGTTCCGCTCTCCTGTCAGCCACTACCGCATGCGCGCCGAGTTTCGCATCTGGCACGACGGTGACGACCTGTACCACATCATTTTCGACCAGCAGACAAAGTCCCGTATTCGCGTGGACAGCTTTCCGGCGGCGAGCGAGCTCATTAACCAGCTAATGACGCTGATAATGGACGGCGTGCGCAACAATCCGGTACTGCGTAACAAGCTTTTCCAGATTGACTACCTGACCACGCAAAGCAATCAGGCGATTGTCTCCCTGCTGTACCACAAAGCTCTGAACGACGAGTGGCGCGAACAGGCAGAAGCGCTGCGCGACGCGCTGCGCGCTCAGAACATCAACGTTCACCTGATTGGCCGCGCGACCAAAACTAAAATCATGCTGGATCAGGACTACATCGACGAACGCCTGCCGGTAGCGGGTAAAGAGATGGTTTACCGTCAGGTGGAAAATAGCTTCACCCAGCCGAACGCCGCGATGAACGTGCAGATGCTGGAGTGGGCGCTGAAGGCGACGGAAGGGTCTAAGGGCGATCTGCTGGAGCTGTACTGCGGTAACGGCAACTTCTCGCTGGCGCTGGCGCGTAACTTCGATCGCGTGCTGGCAACGGAAATCGCCAAGCCGTCGGTTGCTGCCGCGCAGTACAACATTGCCGCCAACCATATCGACAACGTGCAAATCATTCGCATGGCCGCTGAAGAGTTTACCCAGGCCATGAACGGCGTTCGCCAGTTTAACCGCCTGGAAGGGATCGATCTGAAGAGCTACCAGTGTGAGACGATTTTTGTCGACCCGCCGCGCAGTGGCCTGGACAGCGAAACCGAAAAGATGGTGCAGGCGTACCCGCGCATTTTGTACATCTCCTGTAACCCGGAGACGCTGTGCAAGAACCTCGAAACATTGAGCCAGACGCACAAGGTTGAACGTCTGGCGCTGTTCGATCAGTTCCCATACACGCACCATATGGAGTGCGGTGTTTTACTTACCGCACGGTGATCTGTAGGCCGGATAAGCGTAGCGCCATCCGGCGTTTTTGGCAGGTGGCGCTTCGCTTACCTGCCCTACAAATAATTCATTACTCTGGTAACTGGCTCTTGCGGCTACGCATGCGCGAACCAATCCAGAACACCAGCGCCACAGACAGTACCGCAGGGAGGAAGTTAGAGCCGATATCCGGATACTCCGCGCGCACCACGGTGCTATACAGCAAGACGCCCAGAATAAAGCAGGCAGCGGCCAGCCCCGGTAACCCCACCGGCATGGTGCGGTTCAGGTAACGTTGATGCAGGCAGTAAACCGTCAGCACCAGCGCAATAAGCGGGAAAATCGAAAACGGCACGATTGAGCTAAAAATAGCGGCAAACGTACCATTAATGGATAAGCCAGCGATCAATGCCAGCAACAGCGTCCCTTTATCCTGACCTGACTGTTTCATTACTCACCTTCACTCTTCGGTTTGATGTGCCAGTTTCTCTTGTTCACGGCGATACCAGTAGTACGCGCCTTTGGAGATCATCCTGAGCTGTAATACCAGTCGCTCTTCGAGCTGCTTGCGTTGTTCAATGCTGACATCCAGCGCTTCAGCACCCGCGCTGAAAACAATCGTCACCATGGCTTCGGCCTGTGCTTCAGTAAACGCACGCGGCATATGGTTTTCGAGTTCCAGATAGTCGGCAAGTTCCGCAATGAAGTGCTGAATTTCACGCGCGACGGCGGCACGAAACGCCGCCGATGTGCCCGAACGCTCGCGCAGAAGCAGACGAAACGCGTTGGGGTTATTGCCGATAAACTCCATAAAGGTCGACACGGAGGTGCGGATCACGCTGCCCCCTTTGGCGATACGCTGACGCGCCTGGCGCATCAGCTGACGCAGCATCAGGCCGCTCTCGTCGACCATGGTAAGGCCCAGTTCATCCACATCACGGAAGTGACGATAGAAGGACGTTGGCGCAATCCCGGCCTCGCGTGCGACTTCGCGCAGGCTCAAACTGGCAAAACTCCGCTCAGCACTCAGTTGACTGAATGCTGCTTCCACCAGCGAACGCCGGGTTTTCTCTTTTTGTTGTGCTCTTACGCCCATCACGATAGTTGAATCCTTCCAAAGGCCTGATGGCACTATACCAGAGAATAAAATTAATCTGTTTGCCTGGCTTTGTGAATGATTGTTTACGTGCGGTTTGTGCTCCACTGCCGGAAAAAAGCACAACGATAATTGGGTTACTCCGGCAATGATGTTATGATTCTGTTGCTTTTATGTATAAGAACAGGTAAGCCTTGCCATGCCACATTCCTACGATTACGACGCAATAGTTATTGGTTCCGGCCCCGGCGGCGAAGGCGCTGCTATGGGTCTGGTGAAACAGGGAGCCAGAGTAGCGGTCATTGAGCGCTACCATAATGTCGGCGGCGGTTGCACCCACTGGGGCACCATCCCTTCGAAAGCCCTCCGCCACGCCGTTAGCCGCATTATTGAATTTAACCAGAACCCTCTCTACAGCGACCACTCCCGACTTCTTCGTTCCTCCTTTGCCGACATCCTGAATCACGCGGATACCGTCATTAACCAGCAGACGCGCATGCGTCAGGGGTTTTATGAGCGTAACCACTGTGAGATTTTGCAGGGCAATGCGCATTTTGTGGATGAACACACTCTGGCGCTCGAATGCCACGACGGTTCGGTTGAAACCCTCACCGCCGAAAAATTTGTTATCGCCTGCGGTTCACGCCCATACCATCCGGCAGACGTGGACTTCTCACACCCGCGCATTTACGACAGCGACTCCATTCTCAGCCTGCAGCACGAGCCACGCCATGTGATCATCTATGGCGCGGGCGTGATTGGCTGCGAATATGCGTCGATTTTCCGCGGAATGGAGGTCAAAGTTGATCTCATCAACACCCGTGACCGCCTGCTGGCATTCCTCGATCAGGAGATGTCAGACTCCCTCTCCTATCACTTCTGGAACAGCGGCGTAGTCATTCGCCACAACGAAGAGTACGAGAAGATCGAAGGCTGCGACGACGGGGTGATCATGCACCTGAAGTCAGGCAAAAAGCTGAAAGCCGACTGCCTGCTGTACGCCAACGGCCGTACCGGCAACACGGATTCACTGCAGCTGGAAAATATCGGGCTTGAGACCGACAGCCGCGGTCAGCTGAAGGTCAACAGCATGTACCAGACCGCGCTACCTCACGTTTACGCGGTCGGCGACGTGATTGGTTATCCGAGCCTGGCCTCCGCCGCTTACGACCAGGGGCGCATTGCGGCTCAGGCGCTGGTAAAAGGCGAAGCGACGGCGCACCTGATTGAAGATATCCCGACGGGCATCTACACCATCCCGGAAATCAGTTCCGTAGGGAAAACCGAGCAGCAGCTGACGTCTATGAAGGTGCCTTACGAAGTGGGTCGTGCGCAGTTTAAACATCTGGCGCGGGCGCAAATCGTGGGGATGAGCGTGGGAACGCTGAAGATCCTGTTCCACCGCGAGACGAAAGAGATCCTCGGGATTCACTGCTTTGGTGAACGCGCCGCGGAAATCATTCATATCGGCCAGGCGATAATGGAGCAGAAAGGTGGTGGTAACACCATTGAGTACTTCGTTAACACCACCTTTAACTACCCGACCATGGCGGAAGCCTACCGGGTAGCGGCGCTGAACGGCTTAAACCGCCTGTTTTAACGCGCTGTCAAAATGGCCATCCATCGAACCACGGATGGCCTCTGCCAGCTGCTCATAGCGGCTGCGCAGCGGTGACCCAGGGCGATAAACCAGGCCAATCGTACGACGCGGCTCCGGCTTAATGCACGGCAAATAGACCACGCCATCACGCTTACGCTCGCGCGGCACGGCCAGCGCAGGCAGCAGCGTAATACCGCTTCCCGCCGCGACCATGTTACGCAGCGTTTCCAGGCTGGTTGCGCGGAAATGGGTATCCTCATCCGCACCCGCTTCGAAGCAGAAGCCCATCGCCTGATCGCGCAGGCAGTGGCCATCTTCCAGCATCAGCAGCTTTTCACCCGCCAGATCGGCCATCGGCACGCGATCGCGGTTCGCCCACGGGTGATCTTCATAGATCGCCAGCATCATCGGCTCATCGAACAGCGGCACTTCGATAAAGGCTTCGCTCTCTTTTACCAGCGCCAGAATGGCGCAGTCGAGCTTGCCGCTATCTAACTGCGCAAGCAGCTGATGAGTTTGCGCTTCATGCAGGTACATTTCGAGTTTCGGGAACGTCTGGTGCAGCATCGGAATGATGTGCGGCAACAGGTACGGGCCAACGGTTGGGATCAGGCCGATATGCAGCGGGCCGGACATCGCCTCCCCCTGCTGGCTTGCCATTTCCTTGAGCACTTTGACCTCGCGCAGCACGGTGCGCGCCTGATCCACCAGCAGAAGACCTGCCTGTGTGAACAGAACCTTACGACTGGTGCGCTCCAGCAGCATCACGCCCAGCTCGTCTTCCAGCTTGCGGATCTGACCGCTCAGCGTGGGCTGGCTGACGTGGCAGGAATCTGCCGCGCGGCGAAAGTGACGATGCTCGGCTAACGCTACCAGGTATTCAAGATCACGAATATTCATTATTCATCCTCCGTCGCCACGATAGTTCATGGCGATAGATAGCATAGCAACGAACGATTATCCCTATCAAGCATTCTGTTGAATAATACACCACATAGACGAGGCGGCACGTGTTTGACCCTTGACGTCCCCGCACCGTCAGCGAGTTTCTCTCAAAACTCGAACAACTAAAGCCAACGTGAACTTTTGCGGACCCCGTGGTCCGCTTTTTTTTGCGTAAAAAAAAGCCTGGCGCTAAGCCAGGCTCCGTTTTTCTCCCTCTCCCCGTGGGAGAGGGTCGGGGTGAGGGCACCAGCCCGCACGGTTCAAACCAACCGGCTCTTCGCATCCGAAATCGCCTGCGCCACCTGCTTCGGCGACACGCCGCCTTTCGCCGCACGCTTGTCCAGACAGGACTGCAGCGCCAGAATCGGATACACATCATCCCCGATAACCGCGCTGAACTTCTGCAGATCGGCCAGCGCCAGATCTTCCAGCGGTTTACCCTGACGAATGGCTTCTACTACCGCTTCACCGACAATATGGTGCGCTTCACGGAACGGTACGCCTTTCGCCACCAGGTAGTCCGCCAGCTCGGTGGAGTTTGCATAGCCCTGCTGCGCCGCTTCCTGGCAGCGCGGACGTTTCACCTGAATGCCGTCCAGCACCAGCGCGCCCATATGCAGGCAGTCCAGCCAGGTGTCGAGCGCGTCGAACAGCCCTTCTTTATCTTCCTGCATATCTTTGTTGTACGCCAGCGGCAGCCCTTTCAGGGTCATCATCATGCCGGTCAGCGCACCCTGCACGCGGCCACACTTACCGCGGATCAGCTCCAGCGCGTCCGGGTTTTTCTTCTGCGGCATCAGGGATGAGCCTGAGGTCACGCGATCGGACAGCTCGACGAAGCCGGCTTCACCGGAGTTGAAGAAGATCAGGTCTTCGGCAAAGCGCGACAGGTGCACCATCCCGATAGAGGCATTGGAGAGCAGCTCCAGCACGTGGTCGCGGTCGGACACGCTGTCCAGGCTGTTACGAGTGGCGGAGGCAAAGCCCAGCCAGCCTGCCAGCTGTTCACGGTCGATTTCGTAAGCGGTACCGGCCAGCGCGCCGCTGCCCAGCGGGCTGACGTCCAGACGTTTCAGGGTATCCTGCAGACGGCTTTCATCACGCGCCAGCATCTCAACGTAGGCCAGACACCAGTGCGCAAAGGTCACCGGCTGGGCGCGCTGCAGGTGGGTATAACCCGGCATCACCGCGTCCTGGTTGTTCTGCGCGGTTTCCACCAGCGCGCTCTGCAGCTGACGGTTGGCCGCCAGCAGTTCGCCGACGGTATCTTTACACCACAGCTTCAGGTCGGTGGCGACCTGGTCGTTACGGCTCCGGCCGGTGTGCAGCTTTTTACCCAGCTGGCCGACTTTGTCGATCAGTTTACCTTCCACCCAGCTGTGAATATCTTCGGCATCGCTCTGCAGGATTTGCTGCGGATCCAGACGCACCTCTTCCAGCAGATTGTTCAGCGCTTCTTCCAGCTGTAATTGTTCGTCTGCGGTCAGTACGCCTACCGTTACCAGCGCTTTGGACCAGGCCACAGAGCCGACAATATCCTGTTCGGCCAGGCGGTAGTCGAAGCGCAAAGAGTCGTTGAACTGTTTGAACCGCTGATCCGCTGCCTGTGTAAAACGCCCACCCCAAAGTGCCATAACATGCTTCCTTAATATCTTTGAATTTCATTGCCCGGTGGCGCTGCGCTTACCGGGCCTACAAAACATTAAATCGATTACGCTAAAATACGCGTGCCAATCGGCGTGCCGTTAAACAGCGCCGGAAGCTGCTCCGCGTGACGCCAGGAGGCGATATCCACCGGGCGGCCCAGCGTGCGTGCCGCATCCAGCGCGGCGTTCACTTTGACGATCATGCCGTCGGTAATAATGCCCTGAGCAATCAGCTGCTCGGCTTTCTCAGCCGTCATTTCCGCAATGCGCTGGCCTTTACCGTCCAGAATACCGCTCACGTCGGAGAGCAGGATCAGGTCCGCGCCCAGCGTTGCCGCCAGCGCCGTCGCCGCCTGGTCAGCGTTAACGTTCATCAGCTCGCCCTCTTCGGTCACGCCGATAGAGCTCACCACCGGCAGGAAACCGCCTTCCAGCAGCGTGTTAATCAGCTTAGGCGAACCTGGCTGCGCCAGTCCAACGTGGCCGAGCTCTTCGTCGAGCTGGGTCACTTTTACGCTGTCGCCATCGCCCAGATAGAGGCCCACGGACGCGATATGGTGTTTCTTCGCCCACGCCAGCAGCGTTTTGTTCGCCGTACCCGCCAGCGCACCGGTAATGATGTCGATCTGGTCAGCAGGCGTGACGCGCAGGCCGTTCTTCTTTTTCACCGGCAGGTTGAGCCCTTTCATCAGCTCGTCCACCACGCAACCGCCGCCGTGCACAATCACCAGCGGACGTTGGTGTGATTCACGATAGTTCACCAGCGCGGTAAACAGACGCTCCAGCGCTTCTTCGCTGTCCAGCAGTACACCACCGAGTTTGATAATTAATGGGTTCATCATCACACCTTAAATAAGAGCCTGCGTTTCCGGGAAACCGAAACGAATATTTGCACACTGCATTGCCTGTGCGGCAGCGCCTTTCAGTAAGTTATCTTCTGCGGCGACCACAATTATATGCTCGCCCTGCACGGCAAAGCCGATGTCGCAGAACGGCAGGCCGACCACGTTTTTCAGCGCCGGCACGCCTTTGTCGTACAGACGTACCAGCGGTTTATCCGCGTACGCCTGCGTGAAGGCCTCGCTCACCTGCTCTTTGGTTACGCCAGGCTTCAGGCGGCAGGTAATGGTTTCGAGGATCCCACGCGGGAAGCTACCCAGATGCGGGGTGAAAATCACCTCGGCGCCCAGATGCGTCGTGATCTCAGGGTGATGACGGTGATTAAACACGCCATACGGCTGAAGGCTCACTTCGCAGAAGCTGTTGGAGATAGCGGCCTTGCGCCCTGCTCCGCTCACGCCGCTGGTAGCGTTGATCACCGGCCACTGGTTGAGATCCAGCAGGCCCGCGTCGATCAGCGGCTTCAGGGAAAGCTGCGCCGCCGTCGGGTAGCAGCCCGGCACGGCAATCAGGTGCGCTTCTTTCAGCTTGTCTGCGCTCCACTCCGCCAGGCCGTATACAGCTTTTTCAAGCAGATCCGGGTGCTGATGGGTGAAACCATAATATTTTTCGTAAAACGCGCCGTCGTTAACGCGGAACGCGCCGGAGAGGTCGAAGACTACGCAGCCGGCCGCCAGGAACTGCGGCGCCAGGTCGTGGCTGACCTCGTGCGCGGTGGCTAAAAACACCACGTCGACGCCGTCGGTAAACTCGCTGATGTCAGACATGGGCTGCAGCGGCAGATCGACAATGCCCCTAAGCTGCGGATGCAAATCGGAAATTAACTTTCCTGCATCATTGCTTTGCGCTGACACGGTCAAAGCGGTTATGGTCATATGTGGATGGCGATTCACGTAGCTTACAAGCTCTGCGCCCGCATAACCGCTAGCGCCTACAATCAGCGTATTCAACATCGGGTTCCTTTATGCTCAACGTTAATGTATTTTTATTCACATTTATTGCATGAATATTGATACTATCACGACCTAAGGTGTGTCAACAATGAAAATGAACTTACCGCCATTTATCGAGATCTACCGCGCCCTGATTGCCACTCCGTCCATCAGCGCAACGGAAGAAGCGCTGGATCAGAGCAATGAGTCTTTAATCAATCTGCTGGCGGGTTGGTTTAGCGATCTTGGGTTTAACGTTGAGGTTCAGCCCGTCCCCGGAACACGCCACAAATTCAACCTGCTCGCCAGCACCGGAACCGGTGCGGGCGGCCTGCTGCTGGCCGGTCATACCGACACCGTGCCGTTCGACGACGGCCGCTGGACGCGCGACCCGTTCACCCTGACCGAGCACGACAACAAGCTCTACGGCCTGGGCACCGCCGACATGAAAGGCTTCTTCGCCTTTATCCTCGACGCGCTGCGTGACGTGGACGTGACGAAGCTGAAAAAACCGCTCTACATTCTGGCGACCGCTGATGAAGAGACCAGCATGGCGGGCGCGCGCTACTTTTCTGAAAACACGGCGATTCGCCCGGATTGCGCCATTATCGGTGAGCCGACGTCTCTGCAGCCGATCCGCGCGCATAAAGGCCACATCTCTACCGCCGTGCGCGTGCTGGGCCAGTCCGGCCACTCCAGCGATCCGGCGCGCGGCGTGAACGCCATCGAGCTGATGCATGACGCCATCGGCCGCATCATGACCCTGCGCGACGATCTGAAAGAACGCTATCACTACGAGGCGTTCACCGTACCGTATCCGACCCTGAACCTCGGCAGCCTGCACGGGGGTGATGCTTCCAACCGTATCTGCGCCTGCTGCGAACTACATATGGATATCCGCCCGCTGCCGGGCATGACCCTGAGCGATCTCGACGGCCTGCTGAATGAAGCGCTGGCCCCAGTGAGCGAACGCTGGCCGGGCCGCCTGACGGTCTCGGAACTGCACCCGCCGATCCCGGGCTATGAGTGCCCGCCGGATCACCAGCTGGTCCAGGTGGTGGAAAAACTGCTCGGCGAAAAAACCGACGTGGTGAACTACTGTACCGAAGCGCCGTTTATTCAGACCCTGTGCCCGACACTGGTGCTCGGCCCGGGCTCCATCAACCAGGCCCACCAGCCGGATGAATATCTGGAAACCCGCTTCATCAAGCCCACCCGCGAACTGATTACCCAGGTTGTGCACCACTTCTGCTGGCATTAAAACAGCCCCTCACCCTGCCCTCTCCCCAAAGGGGAGAGGGTGTACAAGTTCCCTCTCCCCTTTGGGGAGAGGGTTAGGGTGAGGGGAGTAAATCCCGCGATCTCCGTCACATTCCCATAAGCATCTCTTATCTGACGCAAAGCGAATTAAATTTCGTAAATTGCCCACATTTATTCGTTTGCTGAACCGTTTTCGCAGCAATTGACGACGGGGGTTTTACGTGGCTTTATAAAGGGAGATGACAAAATAATGTCCAAAAGATTTTCGATTGGGCATAAACAAAAATGATGGGGTGACTGGGTTTTTATGAACGAACAATATTCCGCGTTGCGTAGTAATGTCAGTATGCTCGGCAAAGTGCTTGGAGATACCATCAAAGATGCGTTGGGGGAAAACATCCTCGACCGCGTTGAAACCATCCGCAAGCTGTCTAAATCTTCCCGTGCCGGTAACGAAGCCAATCGTCAGGAGCTGCTCACCACCTTGCAGAACCTGTCAAATGATGAGCTGCTGCCCGTTGCACGCGCATTCAGCCAGTTCCTGAATCTGGCCAACACCGCTGAGCAATACCACAGCATTTCGCCAAATGGCGAAGCTGCCAGCAACCCGGAAGTCATTGCCCGTACGCTTCGTAAACTCAAAGACCAGCCCAATCTCAACGAAGCCACCATCAAAAAAGCGGTGGAATCTCTTTCGCTGGAGCTGGTGCTGACCGCTCACCCAACCGAGATCACTCGTCGTACGCTGATCCACAAAATGGTGGAAGTGAACAACTGTCTTAAGCAGTTGGATAACAAAGACATTGCCGACTACGAGCGCAACCAGCTGATGCGACGCCTGCGCCAGCTGATTGCCCAGTCCTGGCATACCGATGAAATTCGTAAACATCGTCCAAGCCCGGTCGACGAGGCAAAATGGGGCTTTGCGGTGGTGGAAAATAGCCTGTGGGAAGGGATACCAAACTACCTGCGCGAGCTGAACGAACAGCTAGAAGAGAACTTGGGCTACCGCCTGCCGGTTGATTTTGTTCCGGTGCGCTTCACCTCCTGGATGGGCGGCGACCGCGACGGTAACCCGAACGTGACCGCGGAAATCACCCGTCACGTCCTGCTGCTGAGCCGCTGGAAAGCGACCGATCTGTTCCTGAAAGATATTCAGGTACTGATCTCCGAGCTGTCGATGGTTGAAGCAACGCCGGAACTGCGCGCGCTGGCCGGAGAAGAAGGTGCCAGCGAGCCGTACCGTTTCCTGATGAAGAAACTGCGTGGTCAGCTGATGGCGACTCAGGCCTGGCTGGAAGCACGCCTCAAAGGTCAGCGCCTGCCGAAACCCGAAGGTCTGCTCAGCCAGAACGAGCAGCTCTGGGAGCCACTGTACGCCTGTTACCAGTCGCTTCAGGCCTGTGGCATGGGCATCATCGCCAACGGCGAACTGCTCGACACCCTGCGCCGCGTGAAGTGTTTCGGCGTGCCGCTGGTGCGTATCGATGTGCGTCAGGAAAGTACCCGCCATACCGAAGCGCTGGGTGAACTGACCCGCTACCTCGGCATCGGCGATTATGAAAGCTGGTCCGAAGCCGACAAGCAGGCCTTCCTGATCCGCGAGCTGAATTCCAAGCGTCCTCTCCTGCCGCGCAACTGGGAACCAAGCAACGACACGCGCGAAGTGCTCAATACCTGTAAGGCGATCGTGGACGCGCCGAAAGGATCGGTCGCCGCCTATGTGATCTCCATGGCGAAAACCCCGTCCGACGTGCTGGGCGTTCACCTCCTGCTGAAAGAAGCCGGTATCGACTACGCTCTGCCGGTCGCGCCACTCTTTGAAACCCTCGACGACCTGAACAACGCCAACGACGTGATGACGCAGCTGCTGAACATCGACTGGTATCGCGGCTTTATTCAGGGCAAGCAGATGGTGATGATCGGCTATTCCGACTCCGCAAAAGACGCGGGCGTGATGGCGGCATCCTGGGCGCAGTATCAGGCGCAGGACGCACTGATCAAAACCTGCGAGAAAGCCGGTATTGAACTGACCCTGTTCCACGGACGCGGTGGTTCAATCGGCCGTGGCGGCGCGCCTGCTCACGCGGCACTGCTGTCACAACCGCCGGGAAGCCTGAAAGGCGGCCTGCGCGTCACCGAGCAGGGCGAGATGATCCGCTTTAAATACGGCCTGCCGGAAGTGACGATCAGCAGCCTGTCGCTCTACACCAGCGCCATTCTGGAAGCGAACCTGCTGCCGCCGCCGGAGCCGAAAGAATCCTGGTGTCGCATCATGGACGAACTGTCAGATATCTCCTGCGATCTGTACCGCGGCTACGTGCGTGAAAACAAAGATTTCGTGCCTTACTTCCGCTCGGCTACGCCTGAGCAGGAGCTGGGTAAACTGCCGCTGGGCTCTCGCCCGGCCAAGCGTCGCCCAACCGGTGGCGTCGAGTCTCTGCGTGCAATTCCGTGGATCTTCGCCTGGACGCAAAACCGTCTGATGCTGCCCGCCTGGCTGGGTGCCGGTGCTGCACTGCAGAAAGTGGTGGAAGACGGCAAGCAAAATGAACTGGAAACCATGTGCCGCGACTGGCCGTTCTTCTCTACCCGCCTGGGCATGCTTGAGATGGTCTTCTCGAAAGCTGACCTGTGGCTGGCGGAATACTACGATCAGCGTCTGGTGAAACCTGAGCTGTGGGCGCTGGGTAAAGAGCTGCGCGAGCTGCTGGAAGGCGACATCAAAGTGGTACTGGATATCGCCAACGACTCGCACCTGATGGAAGACCTGCCATGGATTGCCGAATCTATCCAGCTGCGTAATATCTACACCGACCCGCTTAACGTCCTGCAGGCAGAGCTGCTGCACCGTTCGCGTCTGGCGGAAGAGGAAGGTAAAGAGCCGGATCCACGCGTCGAACAGGCGTTAATGGTGACGATTGCGGGCGTTGCGGCGGGTATGCGTAACACCGGCTAATGCTTTATGCCCGGCGGCGCTGCGCTTGCACGGGCCTACGTTAAGTAGGCCGGGTAAGCGTTAGCGCCACCCGGCAATATCCTGGTATCCACACCATGCACCACGATATCCCTCACATCCTGAATGACCTGATCAACGGCACCTTGCCGCTGCGTCAGGTGCATTTCGCAAACCCAGCCACCTCCGCCCCCGAACTTGCCCTGCAGGTCGATTTCCCACGTCTGGAAATCGTGCTCGAAGGTTCGGTGAAAGACCAGGCTGCGAGTGTTTTACAGCAGGGTGACGTTTTATACGTCCCGGCTGGCGGCTGGAATAATCCACAATGGCAAGCCCCCGCAACCACGCTGAGCATCCTGTTTGGTAAACAGCAGCTTGGGTTTAGCCTGCTGCACTGGGACGGTGCCGAGGTCCGGAACCTGGCGAAGCAGCACGTTGCCCGCCGCGGACCGCGCATTGGATCGCTTCTCTTACAGACGCTCCATGAAATGCAGATGCAACCGCACGAGCAGCAAACCGCAAGGCTGATTGTCGCCAGCCTGGTTAGCCACTGTGTTGACCTGCTGGGCAGTCAGATCCAGACCGCCACCCGCAGTCAGGCCCTGTTCGAAGCCATCAGGGTTTACATCGATGAACACTACGCCGCACCGCTAACCCGCGAATCTGTTGCCCAGGCGTTTTACATCTCCCCAAACTATCTGTCGCATCTCTTCCAGAAAACGGGCGCAGTGGGTTTCAATGAATACCTGACCCACACCCGGCTGGAGCACGCGCGTCAGTTGCTGAAAGGATATGATTTAAAAGTGAAGGAAGTGGCTCACGCCTGCGGGTTTGTCGACAGTAACTACTTCTGCCGGTTATTCCGGAAAAACACGGAGCGCTCGCCGTCAGAGTACCGTCGCCAGTATCACAGCCAGCTCACCGAAAAAGCGCCGGGTCGAGAATGATCTGTGTATGCTGCGGCGCGGATAGCAATTTTCGTACAGCGCCCATCACCTTCTGCGGATCGCGTAAAAAAGCATTAATTCCGCACTTCACGTAGCGTGCGTTTTCAAAGCGTTCGCTTTCCGCCAGTTCAATATCCGTGATCAGCAGTACCACATCGGCGCGGCGAATATCGTCATCCGTTAGCGCATTCTCAACGCCCAGTGCGCCCTGCGTTTCAATGAGAACACTGCATTTCTCCTGCTGGCAAATTTTCTCCAGCCGTTCTGCGGCCATATAGGTATGCGCAACGCCACTGACGCACGCGGTCACGGCCACCAGATGACGCCCTGTTAGCACTGTCATTCTCAACCTCCTACGGTGACCTGAAATCCTTCACGTTCCGCCATCAGGCGCATGGCTGACACCTCGTCTTCCGTCGGCGGAACCACCTGCCGCATATCCCACTTCTGCCCCAGCAGGCGGTATTTCGGCTCTCCAAACTGATGGAACGGCAGTAAATGCAGCTGCCGTATTCCCGAAGGTAGCAGAAACGCCAGCACGCGCGCCATGTTCGCTTCGTTGAGCGTATAGCCCGGAATAAGCGGCACGCGAGGGATCACGTTTATCCTCTCTGCCACCAGCTGTATAAAATTATGCAACACTCTGGGCAGGTTCATTGCCACCCGCGAGTGCGCCTGCTCCGCGTCCATGATCTTCAAATCAAACAGCACTTCATCGCACTGGCGAGCCAGCGGCATTAATCGGGACAAAGGCGCATCGCCTGCCGTTTCGATGGCCGTATGCACGCCGTAACGACGCAGCCTCTGTAAAAACCGTGTCGCAAAAGGTGCCTGCAGCAACACTTCCCCGCCGGAAAGCGTCACCCCGCCTCCCGAGGAACGAAAGAAGATATCGTCTTTCATTACCTCGTTTTCCAGCGCGTCCAGGGTCACATCTCGCCCGATGTGCTCGAACGCGCCGGAGGGACACTCTTCAGCGTCCCGCAGGCAGGGAGCACAGTGCAGACATTTACTCTCCCGACGCACCGTCTCGATTTTCGGCGAGATCGACTCCGGATTCGCACACCACGGACAGCGGTGAGGGCAGCCTTTAAAAAAAACCACCGTGCGGATACCGCGACCATCATTTAAGGAGTAGCGCTGGATGTTGAAAATACGCGCCACGTCGGCGCGCGTTTCAACCACGTCACAGCTGATGCGCTGTGCGGCGGATAATGTCATCCTGGATCTCCTTCGATAACTCAACAAAGAAGGCGCTGTATCCGGCAACGCGTACCACCAGCCCGGCAAAATCCTGCGGACGCTGTTGCGCTTCACGCAGTGTGTCCGCATTCACTACGTTGAACTGAATATGCTGCAACTTAAGCTGCGTGAAGGCGCGAAGGAAATCCGCCAGCTTTTGCAGCCCGGCATCGCCTTCCAGCGTCGCAGGGGTGAATTTAACGTTTAGCAGCGTACCGTTAGATAACAGATAGTTATCCAGCTTACTTACCGATTTAAGTACCGCCGTCGGGCCCTGCATATCTTGCCCAAGCATCGGCGAGAGTCCGCCGTCTGCCAGTTGCTCACCCGCAAAGCGCCCATCCGGTGTCGCGCCAACTACGGCGCCCAGCGGCACGTGTGCCGATACGGTATAAGAGCCCGGCGTGAACTGCCCGCCGCGCGGGTTCCGATATTTTTCGACCTCTTTACAGTAGTGGCGCAGCAGCTCCGCGCTGATATTGTCCACATCATCGATATCATTACCGTATTTTTCGAAGCGATTGATCAGCCGGGCACGGATTTTTTCGCCCTCAGGGGTGGCAAAGTTCGCTTTTAAAACGGCTAACAGCTCGTCAAAACTTAAGCGCTGCTGTTCAAAGACCAGCCCTTTCAGTGCGTGCAGTGAGTCGCTCAGGTTGGCTATCCCTATCCCCTGTACGCCTGAGAAGTTATAGCGCGCCCCGCCGTCGGTAATGTCTTTCCCCGAATCCAGGCAGTCGCTTATGAATGAAGAGAGTAACGGCACTGGAGCCCAGTCACGATGGCCGATATCACAGATATTGCTCCCCTCGACCATGAGCGCAATGTAGTGATTAATTTTGGTGCGAATATGCTTCAGCAAGCCTTCATAACTCAGCGCTGCGTTTCCTTCGTTCTCCTGCATCGCGATTTCCATCACCTTCAGCAGGTTAAACATGGCGATATCGTGCAATCCATAGGTTTTACCCGGTATCGACAGTTCAACGCAGCCGACGACCGCGTAATCACGCGCGTCTTCCAGCGACACCCCTCGATTGAGGAAGGCAGGCACCACCACTTCATCATTGAAAATCTGCGGAATACCGGTGCCCAGACGGATCGTCTCCGCCGTTTTAAGCAGGAAAGGCCGATCGATAAGTTCGTTAACCCGCACGCCGAGGTTCGGTTGAGGAAGCTGAACGCTCTGGTAAGCATCCAGGCAGAGGAAGGAAAGCACATTCACTGCGCTACGACCGCTTTCCGTCAAACCGCCCAACAACGCGGTATAACCCGTCGGGAAACCAGCAAAATATCGTGCGCTACTGGTTGAACGTAAAAGCACCACGTCATTGCATTTCACCCACAGGGATTCCAGTAGCTCTTTCAGAAACGCGGGAGCGTCCCCCTGAGAGAGTGAAGCCTGATAAAATGGCAACATATACTGGTCGAAGCGCCCGATAGAAAGCGAGCTGGCGTTAGATTCGTATTGCAAAATGACGTTCATATACCAGAACAGCTGACACGCCTGCCAGAACGTTTGCGGCTTATGCTGCGCGTTATGACGCGAGATTTCTGCAATCTTCTGTAATTCTTCACGCCGCGAAGCTTCATCACAGTCGGCCGCAAGCGTTTCAGCCAGCGCGGCATAGCGCAGAATATGACGCTGGGATGCTTCAAGCAGAATCAGCGCGGCGGCATAGAACGTGTTCTGCGCATCGCGGGCGCAGTGTTCGCGCAATTCTGCCACCAGCGCACCCAGGCCGTTATTGAGCAGGCGCGGATAATCAATAATGATATGCCCCTGCCCTTTATCCGTCTGGTTGACGCTGAAAATCTGCGTGCCAACGGCCGCTTTCACCTCGTCCGTCATCTGGCTATTGATGAAATCTTTCATCGACCGCTTTTCCCAGTAGGGATATAGCACGTCACGGTAGATCTGCTTGTCCTCGTCGCTGATGTCGAAGCGATCCTGCGGACGGGTGGCAAACTGATCCAGCTCCTTAAGCAGCCAGTAGGGGTCCATCTCTGGCGACATAATGCCCGCGCGCGGTTTAACGGTCCGGTTCCCGGCAATCAGCTCCTCATCACGAATCGCGATATTCACATGGTCAAGAATGTACGCCGTCGCTTTTGCGCGTCTGATAATCACCGGCTCGCCTTCCGTCTGCCGATGGCTGGCGGTATAGAGCAAAGCACGCTCGAGTGAGATCTCGCGCGAACTGGCAAAGAGTGCGTCTTTCAAACGCTGGGTACGATTCGTCATGAGGGAACTCCTGTAACGGAAAAACGAGCCCGCCCAGAAGGGCGGGAGAGCATCAGGCAATGTGCGCCAGATGGGCATCAATTTTGTTCATGATGGCGTCGGCGCGTTTAACCGCGTCGCTGATGTTGACGCGCACGATGGTTTTCCCGGCAAAACGCTCTTCAAATTTAATGCCGATATCTTTGGTCAGGATCACCATATCTGCAGCGGCAACGTCTTCTGCCGTCAGTTCGTTCTCAAGACCAATCGACCCCTGCGTTTCAACCTTCACTTCCCAGCCTTTGGCTTTAGCAGCGCTTTCCAGCGCTTCGGCAGCCATATAGGTATGGGCAACGCCAGACGGGCATGCTGTTACTGCGATAATTCGGACCATGTTCTCTTCCTCACTCAGTTAATTTCGAAATCCAGATCCAGGTCGTCCTCTTTTTCCTCGACCTGTTTTGCATTCTTCCGGGCAATACTCTTCAGCACGTTGACGCTAAGGGCCGTCACCACCGCCCCGACAGCAACCGCCGCGATGTAGCCCAGCTTGCCTTCGACTACCGGCAGTACGATGAGCCCGCCCCATCCGGCGTAGCACTGCGCGCCCATCACGGCGGCCGTCACCGCACCGCACGCGGAGCCGAGCATGATGGAGGGTATGACACGCAGAGGATCGGCAGCGGCAAAGGGAATGGCCCCTTCGGTGACGCCCACACAGCCCATTACCAGCGCCGCCTTGCCCGCTTCGCGCTCTTCAGCGGTAAAGTTTTTGCGGTTAATCAGCGTCGCCAGACCTAAGCCCAGAGGAGGCACGCAGATGCCTACCGCCGCAATCGCCACCACGGTGTACACACCCTGAGCAACACAGATCAGCATGAAGGCATAGGCGACTTTGTTAATCGGGCCGCCCATGTCGAAGGCCAGCATGAGCCCAATGATGACGGCCAGCACCACAATGCTGCCCTGCTGCATGCCCTGCAGCCACTCGGTTAAGCCCGTCGTCAGTGCGCCTACAGGTTCACCCAAGCCCCACATCATGATGCCTGCGGTAACAAAGGTGCCGATGATAGGGATGATGAAGATAGGCATGACGGATCGCAGGACTTTCGGAACCGGCAGTTTTTTCAGATACCAGACCACTACCCCGCCGAGGATCCCGGCAATAATGGCGCCGAAGAAACCTGCACCGAAGCTGTTACCCACCCAGGCCGCAATAGCGCAAGGTGCCAGCGCGGCGCGCTCGGCAATGGAGTAGCCAATATAGGCGGCCAGGAAGGGTACCATCAGCGTTAACCCCGCCACGCCGATATCGAAGAGCTTTTTGAGATTGGGATCGGTTGCGGCATCCGGTACCGCGCCCTTGCCGTACAACATGACCGAAACCGCCAGCAAAATACCGCCCGCGACCACGAACGGGATCATGTGCGACACCCCGGTCATCAGATGCTGCCGCGTGTTCTTGAGAATATGCACCAACTCTTTCATATGTCGCTCCTGCCTATACCCATAAAGATGTTGTGGCAACAATAGGAAATCAGAAAGACGGCGGACAGGAGACAAAAAGGGCATTTACTGGATTTTTGTAATGTCGAAATAAAAATGCGATCCGCCTCGACATTTCGAAGCCATCTGGTGTTACGCAAACCTTCATAACCTGTGAGTCAAATCTCACTTTTCGCGTGATATTACATTTGTCCAGTGTTTGGCAGATTTGTCACATGGCGCGCGTCATCACCACGCTCGTATGCTGTTCGCCAATGAATGACGATTGGTTTCAGGAGTGTGTATGGCTCTGGTAGTGGAATTTACCTGTGAATTGCCCAACGGTGTTCACGCGCGTCCGGCAAGTCATGTAGAGACGCTGTGCAATACCTTTATCTCGCAAATCGAATGGCACAACCTGCGCACTGACCGTATAGGGGATGCCAAGAGCGCACTGGCGCTGATTGGCACCGACACCCTGGCAGGCGATGCCTGTCGTCTGGTGATCGACGGTGAAGATGAGCAAAGCGCATATCAACAGCTGGAACAATGGCTCCGGAAAGAGTTCCCCCACTGCGACGCGCCGCTTGCGGAAGCTCTCAATACCGAGCTTGATCCGCTGCCAGAATCTCTCACGCGCCTCAATCCTACCCTGTTTCGCGCCCTGCCCGTTTGCAGCGGTAGCACCCGGGGGATTCTGACCTTACTGACCTCGCTGGATCTAAATGCCCTTACGGATTTACCCGACGCAAAAAGCCCAGAAGAGGAGCAGTCTGCGCTGGCCAGCGGCCTTACCCTGCTGGTGAAAAACATCGAGCTGCGCGCGCTGGACAGCGACAGCACCGCCAGCGCCATTCTCGAGGCGCACCGATCGCTGGCGACGGATGCCTCACTGCGACAGCACCTTCTTGCGGGCGTGAGCCAGGGGCTAAGCTGCGCGCAGGCTACAATCGCCACTGCTAACCATTTCTGCGATGCATTCTCTCGTTCCAGCAGCAGCTATCTGCAGGAACGCGTGCTGGATGTGCGCGATGTTTGCTATCAGCTTCTGCAGCAAATCTACGGTGAACAGCGCTTCCCGGCACCGGGCCAGCTGACGCAGCCGACCGTCTGCCTTGCTGACGACCTCACTCCCGGCCAGTTCCTGGAGCTCGATAAAACGTTGCTTAAAGGGCTGCTGTTAAAAAGCGGCGGAACAACCTCGCACACCGTCATTCTTGCACGTTCCTTTAATATTCCCACGCTGGTCGGCGTCGACAGTGAGAGTTTGCTGCAGTGGCGCAATAAACCCGTCTTTGTCGATGGCAATGCCGGTGCGGTCGTGGTCAACGCCAGCGATGCGGTAGCGCGCTACTATCAACAGGAAGCACGGGTACAACAGGCAATACGCGAGCAGCAGCGCATCTGGCTTGACCGAGAAGCCAGAACCTCCGACGGCCTGCGCATTGAGATTGCTGCGAACATTGCCCACGCGGTGGAAGCGCAGGCGGCATTCGGTAACGGCGCCGAGGGCGTTGGCCTGTTCCGCACCGAAATGCTCTATATGGACCGCAGCAGCGCGCCCGGTGAAAACGAGCTCTACAACATTTTCTGTCAGGCGCTGGAAAGCGCAAACGGGCGCAGCATTATCGTGCGCACCATGGATATCGGCGGCGATAAGCCGGTGGAGTACCTGAATATCCCGGCGGAAAACAACCCGTTCCTAGGCTACCGCGCCGTACGCATTTACGAAGAGTACGCAACGCTTTTCACTACCCAGCTTCGGGCGATCCTTCGTGCCTCTGCTCACGGCAACCTGAAGATCATGATCCCGATGATCTCTTCCATGGAAGAGATCCTGTGGGTGAAAGAGAAGCTCGTCGAAGCGAAGCAGCAGCTTCGCGCTGAACACGTTCCTTTTGATGAAAAAATTCCGTTCGGCATCATGCTCGAAGTGCCATCGGTGATGTTCATTATCGATCAGTGCTGCGAAGAGATTGATTTCTTCAGCATTGGCAGTAACGACCTGACGCAGTATCTGCTGGCCGTCGACCGCGATAACGCCAAAGTCACCCGCCACTACAATAGCCTGAACCCGGCCTTCCTGCGCGCACTGGATTACGCGGTACAGGCCGTCCATCGTCAGGGAAAATGGATTGGCCTGTGCGGCGAGCTGGGCGCAAAAGGTTCAGTGCTGCCATTGCTGGTGGGTCTGGGACTGGACGAGCTGAGCATGGGTTCGCCCGCCATTCCGGCGACGAAAGCCCGTCTGGCACAGCTTGATAGCCGCGCCTGCCGCCAGTTGCTGAACCAGGCGATGGCGTGTCGCACCTCGCTTGAAGTGGAACACCTGCTGGCACAGTTCCGTATGAACCAGCAGGACACGCCGCTGGTGACGCCACGCTGTATTTCTCTGGATAAGGACTGGAACAGTAAAGAAGAGGTCATGAAAGGAATGACTGATAACCTGCTGCTCGCCGGACGTTGCCGCTACCCCCGCAAGCTGGAGGCCGATCTGTGGGCGCGCGAAGCCGTATTCTCTACCGGTCTTGGCTTCAGCTTCGCCATTCCGCACAGCAAGTCTGAGCACATTGAGCAATCCACCATCAGCGTCGCACGCCTGAAATCGCCGGTCATGTGGGGCGATGAAGAAGCGCAATTCATCATCATGCTGACGCTCAATAAACACGCCGCGGGCGACCAGCATATGCGTATTTTCTCCCGTCTGGCACGCCGCATCATGCATGACGATTTCCGCAGCGCGCTGGTCAATGCCAGCTCAGAAGAGGCCATCGCCTCCCTGCTGCAACACGAATTAGAACTCTGAAACGAGGAAGAGTAATGGAACTGTATCTGGATACCGCCAACGTGGCGGAAGTTGAACGTCTGGCGCGCATCTTTCCTATTGCGGGCGTCACCACCAACCCAAGCATTATCGCTGCCAGCCGCGAATCCATCTGGGAGGTGCTGCCGCGCCTGCAAAAAGCCATTGGACCAGAAGGCACGCTGTTTGCCCAAACCATGAGCCGCGACGCAGAAGGCATGGTGGCGGAAGCTAAACGCCTGAGTAACGCCATTCCGGATATCGTGGTGAAAATCCCGGTCACTGCGGAGGGGCTTACCGCGATCAAGGCGCTGAAAAAAGAGGGCATTACCACGCTGGGTACTGCCGTTTATAGCGCCGCACAGGGTTTGCTCGCCGCGCTGGCGGGCGCGAAATATGTCGCTCCCTACGTCAACCGCGTTGATGCTCAGGGTGGTGACGGCATTCGCATGGTCCAGGAGCTGCAATCCCTGCTGGAACTGCACGCGCCGGAAAGCAGGGTGCTCGCCGCCAGCTTCAAAACGCCGCGCCAGGCGCTAGACTGCCTTCTCGCCGGATGTGAAGCAATCACGCTTCCTTTAGATGTAGCGCAACAAATGCTCGGTACGCCAGCGGTAGAGTCAGCCATAGAGAAGTTCGAGCAGGACTGGAAAAACGCGTTTGGTAACCTCAACCTCTAAGGGAGAACTGTTATGGACCGTATCATTCAATCACCTGGGAAATACATCCAGGGTGCTGATGTGCTTACCCGTCTCGGCGACTATCTGAAACCTCTGGCACAGCGCTGGCTGGTTGTCGGCGATAAGTTTGTGCTGGGTTTTGCCGAAGAAACCCTGCGTCAGAGTTTTAAAAAAGCCGAACTGCATGCCGAAATCGCGCCGTTTGGTGGCGAATGTTCGCAAAATGAAATCGATCGCCTGAAAAAACTGGCCGACAGCGCCGACTGCATGGCGGTGCTGGGCATTGGCGGCGGTAAAACGCTGGATACCGCCAAAGCGCTTGCCCACTTTATGGACGTGCCGGTCGCCATTGCGCCAACCATCGCCTCCACCGATGCGCCGTGCAGCGCCCTCTCCGTGATTTATACCGACAGCGGTGAGTTCGACCGCTACCTGATGCTGCCGCACAACCCGAACATGGTCATTGTCGACACCAAAGTGGTGGCGGGCGCACCGGCGCGGCTGCTGGCCGCCGGGATTGGCGACGCGCTGGCAACCTGGTTTGAAGCACGCGCCTGCTCGCGCAGCGGGGCAACCACTATGGCCGGCGGAAAGTGCACACAGGCGGCGTTAGCGCTGGCCGAGCTGTGCTACAACACGCTGGTTGAAGAGGGTGAGAAGGCGATGCTGGCAGCGGAACAGCACGTGGTGACGCCTGCTCTTGAACGCATTATCGAAGCCAACACCTATCTCAGCGGCGTGGGTTTTGAAAGCGGAGGTCTGGCAGCGGCACACGCTATTCATAACGGTATGACGGCGGTACCGGACGCGCATCACTTCTACCACGGTGAAAAAGTGGCGTTTGGCACGCTGACTCAACTGGTGCTGGAAAACGCGCCGGTAGAAGAGATCGAAACCGTCGCGGCACTTTGTCACAGCGTGGGGCTGCCGATCACGCTGGCACAGCTGAACATGAAAGAGGATATTCCGGCGAAAATGCGTCTGATTGCGGAAGCATCTTGCTCAGAAGGTGAAACCATTCACAACATGCCGGGCGGCGTGTCACCGGATCAGGTTTACGCGGCGCTGCTGGTTGCCGACCAGTATGGGCAGCGTTTCCTGCAGGAGTGGGAGTAATAAAAAAGCCGGGTGGCGCTGCGCTTACCCGGCCTACATGGCACTTTAATTTGTAGTCCGGGTAAGGCGTAGCCGCCACCCGGCACAAGGATTACTGCACGTCAAACCGATCCAGATCCATCACCTTCGCCCATGCTGCGACGAAGTCACGAACGAACTTCTCGCTGGCATCGCTGCTGGCGTAAACCTCAGCCAGCGCGCGCAGGACAGCGTTGGAACCGAAGACCAGGTCGGCACGGGTGGCGGTGTATTTCACTTCACCGCTGGCGCGATCGCTACCGGCAAACAGTTCGTTTGATTCGTCGGTCGCTTTCCACTGGGTGTTCATATCCAGCAGGTTCACGAAGAAATCGTTGCTCAGCACGCCCTCACGGTCAGTGAACACGCCATTCTTGCTGCCATCGAAGTTGGCACCCAGAACGCGCAGGCCACCGATCAGCACCGTCAGCTCTGGCGCGGTCAGCGTCAGCTGCTGGGCTTTGTCGATCAGCAGTGACTCCGTGGTGGACACATCCACCTGCGCACGGTAGTTGCGGAAACCATCGGCAACCGGTTCGAGCAGGTTAAACATCTCGATATCCGTCTGATCCTGACGCGCATCCACGCGGCCTGGGGTGAACGGTACGGTGACGTACACGCCTGCGGCTTTTGCGGCCTGCTCAACGCCTACCACGCCCGCCAGCACGATGATATCGGCCAGTGAGGCTTTGTTGGTGGTGCGCTGAATAGCTTCCAGAGCCGGCAGCGCGCGAACCGCCGCGGCGTTCACATCCCAGTCGCGCTGAGGAGCCAGCGCCAGACGCGCGCCGTTAGCGCCGCCACGCTTATCGCCACCGCGGAAGGTTGAAGCTGACGCCCAGGCAACGGAAACCAGCTCGCTCACGGACAGACCGGATGCCACAATTTCCGCCTTCAGGCTTTCAATGTCTTCTTTAGACGGATTGAACACCGCCTGCGGCAGCGGATCCTGCCAAATCAGATCTTCTTTCGGCACTTCAGGGCCGATGTAACGCGCTTTCGGCCCCATATCGCGGTGGGTCAGCTTGAACCAGGCACGCGCGAAGGCTTCGTTGAAGGCCTGCGGATCGTTCAGGAAGCGGCGGGAAATTTTCTCGAATTCCGGGTCAAAACGCAGCGTCAGGTCGGTGACCAGCATGGTTGGCTTGCGTTTTTTCGACGGGTCGAACGGATCGGGCATGATTTCCGGTGCATCCACGGCTTCAAACTGAATCGCACCTGCCGGGCTGCGGGTCTGCACCCATTCGTATTTGAACAGGTTCTCGAAGAAGTAGTTGCTCCACTGGGTCGGGGTTTGCGACCAGATGACTTCCAGACCGGAGGTAATGGCATCTGCGCCAATCCCCGTGCCGTGCGTGCTCGCCCAGCCCAGGCCCTGCGCTTCAATCGGCGAGGCTTCCGGGTCGGTGCCCACGTGCGTGGCTTCACCCGCGCCGTGGGTTTTGCCGAGAGTGTGGCCGCCCGCGATCAGCGCAACGGTCTCTTCGTCGTTCATGCCCATGTTGCCGAAGGTCGCGCGAATGGCCGCCGCAGCAGACAGGGGTTCACCGCTGGCGTTTGGCCCTTCCGGGTTAACGTAGATCAGGCCCATTTCGGTGGCGGCCAGAGGACGCTTCGCCAGCGCTTCCGGGTCACGGTGGGTCAACCAGGCCTTTTCATCGCCCCAGTTCACGTCCAGATCCGGCTCCCAGACGTCTTCACGCCCGGCGCCAAAACCAAAGGTGCGGAAGCCGGAGTTCTCCAGCGCCACGTTACCCGCGAGGATAAACAGGTCAGCCCAGGAAATTTTTTGTCCGTATTTTTGTTTGATAGGCCACAGCAGGCGGCGCGCCTTATCCAGGCTCACGTTATCAGGCCAGGAGTTCAGCGGTGCAAAGCGTTGTTGACCGCGTCCGGCACCGCCGCGTCCGTCAACGGAGCGATAGGTACCTGCCCCGTGCCAGGCCATACGGATAAACAGGCCCGCATAGCTGCCCCAGTCGGCAGGCCACCACGGTTGAGAGTCGGTTAAAAGTGTTTTGAGATCGCCTTTAAGGGCGGAGTAATCAAGCTTGCTAAATTCTTTGCGGTAGTCGAAGTCTTCACCCAGTGGGTTCGAACGATTGGAATGTTGGTTAAGAAGATCGATGCGGAGTTGTTTTGGCCACCAGTCGCGGCTGCCTGTACCTGCGCCCGCGCTGTGATCGACGCCGCCCTGATGGAACGGGCATTTGCCGACTGATGCCGCTTTATTGGTCTCGTCTGACGTGCTCATCGCTTTGCTCCCTTTTACAGTGTTACCGTTACGATATACGCCCTTGTTGATAAGGTATAGTTGAGATAACCCACAGATTCGATAGTTAAATCCGTTTAATTTCCCATGGAAAATACATGAGTTTTGTACGTCAAAGGCAGCATTGCTGATATGGCAGGAAAATAAAACCCTTATAAATCAAAAAACCCTCCGAAGAGGGCTCTTTTTTGTTACACGCCTGGTCTAACGCCGAGCGTGTGGCATATGGCGTAACTCATCTCTGCACGGTTCAGCGTGTAGAAGTGGAAATCCTTCACCCCTTCACGACTCAAGATCTTCACCATGTCCATCGCGATATTTGCGCCCACCAGCTTGCGTGTTTCCGGGTCATCGTCCAGCCCCTCGTACATTTTAGACATCCAAAGCGGAATGCGCACATTGGTCATATCGGCAAATTTCTTCGCCTGTTTGAAGTTAGAGACCGGCAGAATGCCCGGGATAATTTCGACGTCGATACCCGCAGAAACGCAGCGGTCACGGAAGCGCAGGTAGCTTTCAACATCGAAGAAAAATTGCGTTATCGCGCGGTTCGCGCCAGCGTCGACTTTGCGTTTCAGGTTGAGCAAGTCCGCCTGGGCGCTTTTCGCTTCCGGATGCACTTCAGGATAAGCAGCAACGGAGATATCAAAGTCAGCCACGCCTTTCAGCAGCGCAACCAGATCGGCGGCATACATGTCCGGCTTGCCGCTCCCCGGCGGCAGGTCACCGCGCAGGGCAACGATATGACGAATGCCGTTATTCCAGTAATCCTGGGCGATAGCCCGCAGCTCGTCGCGGGTGGCATCGATACAGGTAAGGTGCGGTGCCGCTTCCAGACCGGTACGATCTTTGATGCCTTTAATGATGCTGTGCGTACGGTCACGCTCGCCGGAGTTAGCACCATAAGTCACGGAAACAAACTTCGGTTTCAGGCTGCTCAGGCGATCGATAGAGCTCCACAGGGTTTGCTCCATTTCACTGGTGCGCGGCGGGAAAAATTCAAAAGAGACATTAATCTGGCCGTTTACTTCGGCCAGGCTCTGATTCAGGGCTTCCCGCTGGTTGGCGTGAAAAAAGCTCATACCTTACCTCTATCTATCGCGTGTCGTTGTCTGTGGTGTTGTGAACTTCTATACGTTTAGACGTCCAGATGTAAAAATGACGGAAAAGCGGAGTGACGTCAACATAAATAATCAACAATAACGGTGAGGTTTGTTCAGGGAAGATGAAGGGGATTCATGATGGGGGGTGAGTGCGGTCTGATGCCCTCACCCTAACCCTCTCCCACAGGGAGAGGGAAATACAGAGGTTACAGTAGCTTAGCCAGACGGTTGATGTCGGACTGGATCGCCCCGGCGGTGACATCGCGCCCCGCGCCCGGACCGCGGATCACCAGCGGGTTATCGCGGTACCAGCGGCTTTCGATAGCGAAGACGTTATCGCACGGCAGTAGCGCCGCCAGCGGATGTTCAGGACGCACCGCCTCCACGCCTACGCGCGCTTTACCGTTCGCCTCGAAACGCGCCACGTAGCGCAGCACCAGGCCCATCTCGTTGGCGGCTTCCAGACGCTGTACCATCTGCTCGTTCAGCTCGTCGCCGTTTTCGAAGAAGTGATCCACAGACCCTTCCTCACAGCCCGCAGGCACCAGCGATTCAACACGCACCTGACCCGGTTCGATGTCGTAGCCCGCTTCACGCGCCAGGATCACCAGCTTACGCATCACGTCTTTCCCGGCAAGGTCCACGCGCGGATCGGGCTCGGTTAAGCCCTGTTGCCATGCCTGATCCACCAGGTCGGTGAAGGGTACGGTGCCGTCGAACTGCAGGAACAGCCAGGAGAGCGTACCGGAGAAGATACCGCTCAGCGCCAGAATGCTGTCGCCGCTTTCAATCAGGTCGCGCACGGTATGGTTAACCGGCAGCCCCGCGCCAACGGTGGCGTTGTAGAGCCAGTGACGACCGGTTTTTTCAAACGCGTCGTGGATCTGCCGGTATTTATCGGTGCTGCTCGCTCCGGCCAGCTTGTTGGCGCTGATGACGTGGAAGCCGTGGCTGGCGAAATCCAGATACTGATCCGCAAGCTGCTCGCTGGCAGTCACGTCCAGCACCACCAGGTCATCGTAAGGGTGCGCGCGCATCCACAGGAACAGCGACTCTTCATCCTGCTCAACCGCTTCATCATTAAAGAAGGCCAGCGCGCGGCTGGCGTCCAGCCCTTCGTAATTCAGCAGGCTGCGGCGGCTATCCACCACGCCCGCAAGAATAAATTCAAATCCGGTACGCGCGGAGAGCGTCTCCTGCTCGCGGGCGAACAGTTCAAGCCAACGGGAACCGATGTTCCCTTTCCCGAACAGAACCAGGCCGATGCGTTTTTCCGCGCGGAACAGGGAGGTATGCAGACCCTGAATCAGGCTCTCGGTTGGCCCTTTACGCAGCACGGCGACCAGGCTGATTCCCTCTTCCGACTGCCAGGTGAACTCCACCGGCTGGCCTTTCAGCTGCTGCCAGAAGCGGTGGCAGTGCAGCGGGTTACGGGTGACGCCCGCGCCCACCATCGCCACCAGCGCCAGACCCTGACGCAGGCGAAGCTCGCCCGGCAGGCCCGCTTCATCGAGGATTTTCAGCGCGCTGTCCGCCACTTCTGCGGTATAGCAGAACTGCAGCAGCTGGCGGTCGTTGTGAACGCCGACGGCCAGCGGGCGCACCTGAGCACGTTTGAGGATCAGGTCGATATCTTTATGCGCCAGCCTGAAGTCCTGGCCCGCAGGCACCTGGAACTCAATCAGGCAGATGTCGTCGTGGCTGGTGACAATACGCGCGCCCGTACCGGAGGCCAGTACGCGTTCGATACGGGTAGAGCCTTGATCCGGGGTATAGCTGCAGCGCAGCTGCAGGTCGATATCGCTACCGGAAACCGGCTGCAGCGTACGGGCGTGCAGTACCGGCGCGGCCAGACGCGCCAGCTCGCTGGCTTCGTCGAGACGCAGCAGCGGCAGCAGGCAGGCATCTTTCACCTTACGCGGGTCCGCGCTGTAGACACCGGCCACGTCGCTCCAGATGGTGACGCGGGACACGCCCGCCAGCGCACCGATTTGCGTTGCCGAGTAGTCCGAGCCGTTACGGCCCAGCAGCACGGTTTCGCCCGCGTTGCTGCGGCTGATAAAGCCGGTCACGACGATACGTTTGCCCGGATGCTGCACCAGCAGCTGTTGCAGCAGCGGGTAGGACAAACCTTCATCCACCTGAGGCTGCGCGGCGCGTTCGGCACGCAGGAAATCACGCGCGTCGAGCCAGGCCGCCTCCACGCCCAGGTGTTGCAGAACGGCGGCCATCAGACGTGCGGACCACACTTCACCGTGGCCCACCACTTCGGCATAGACCGCGTCGGTAATACCGCTGTCCAGCAGGGCAGCCAGACGCTCAAGGTCATGGGTAAAGGCGCCGATCAGTCCATCCGCCACGTCCGCAGGCAGCAGGCCGGCAATCAGCTCGCTCTGGTAACGGCGTAAAGACTGTTGTACCTGATGCGCAGAAAGGCGATCGGTCTGGCTCAGTTTCAGCCAGCTAATCAACTGGTTGGTGGTGCTGCCCGCCGCCGAGACAACCATCATGTCACCCGGCTGTGAATACTCGGTCATGATCCCTGCAACGCGCAGGTAACACTTCACATCAGCAAGACTACTACCACCAAACTTGTGCAGTTGACGACCCTTCGCCCCTGCCTGCGCTATCACACTCATGATTACCCCTTGGCTGCGACCTGGAAGCCATTTTCCAGGTCGGCAATTAAATCTTCAGAATCTTCAATGCCGGTTGAGATACGCAGCAGCGTCTCAGAGATCCCGGCGGCGGCACGTGCTTCCGGTGCCATACCTGCGTGCGTCATAGTCGCGGCGTGGGAGATTAAGCTTTCAACCCCACCTAAGGATTCCGCCAGCGTAAACAATGACAGCCCGCTCAGGAAGCGACGCAGCGTTTGCTCGTCACCGTCCAGTTCAAAACTCAACATCGCGCCAAATCCCTTCTGCTGGCGCGCGGCAATCTCGTGCCCCTGATTTTCCGGCAGCGACGGGTGATAGAGCTTCTTCACCAGCGGCTGAGTTTTCAGGAAATCGACGATCGCCTGGGCATTGCGCTGCGCCACGTCCATGCGCGGCGACAGGGTGCGGATGCCGCGTAACAGCAGGTAGCTGTCGAAGGCGCTCGCGGTGACGCCAATGTTATTGGCCCACCATGCCAGTTCAGTGACAACGTCGGGATCTTTTGCAATCACCACGCCTGCCACCACATCAGAATGACCGTTCAGATATTTAGTGCATGAATGCAACACCAGATCGGCACCCAGTGCTAACGGGTTCTGAAGGGCCGGACTGAGGAACGTATTATCCACTACACTTATCGCTCCCGCATCCCTTGCGAGCTGACAAATTTTCGCAATATCGACAACGCGCAACAATGGGTTGCTTGGACTTTCCACCAGAACCAGCTTCGGCTGCTCTGCCAGCGCCTGTTTCAGCGCCTGTTCGTCGTTTTGATCGACAAACAGCACGCGGTAGCAGCCGCGTTTTGCCAGGCTGTCAAACAGGCGATAGCTGCCGCCGTAGCAGTCGTGCGGAGCCACCAGCAGGTCGCCAGGCTTCAGGAACACCGTCGTCACCAGGTGGATGGCGGACATCCCCGTATTGGTTAATACCGCACCCGCCCCCCCTTCCAGCTCTGCCAGGGCACGCTGGGTCACGTCACGCGTAGGGTTGCCACGACGGGAATAGTCATGCGCGCGGGGTTCATTAAATCCGGTGAAATTATAGGTACTGGAAAGATGAATCGGCGGGACAACGCAGCCGTACTGCTCGTCATCATTCAATCCGCTACGCACTGCGATGGTGGCCTGTTTACGCGTCATGGTGAGGGCTTCCTGGCTTAATAGGTGAAAAGTCAGGCACCAGAGTAAACATTGAAAGTATGGACGTCAATACATCTGGACATCTAAACTTCTTTGCGTATAGATTGAGCAATGCGCAAATAGCCGTTAAAATTATATGCTTTAGTGCACGCTGCAGCGGCAATATCCGTGCCACGGTATCGTCTCTACGGTAAACTAGGCAAGATTACGGTTCAAAACCGGCGGTTATCGGTTCTGCACCTTTAGATTAATGACTGAGAGGATTAAAGGTATCTCATGGCTGAATGGAGCGGCGAATATATCAGCCCATACGCTGAGCACGGTAAGAAGAGTGAGCAAGTAAAGAAAATTACGGTTTCCATTCCTCTGAAGGTGTTGAAGATCCTCACCGATGAACGCACGCGTCGTCAGGTGAACAACCTGCGCCACGCGACCAACAGCGAGCTGCTGTGCGAAGCGTTCCTGCATGCGTTTACCGGCCAACCGTTGCCGAACGATGACGATTTGCGCAAAGAGCGCAGTGATGAAATCCCGGAAGAGGCGAAAATCATCATGCGTGAACTGGGCATTGATCCGGATACGTGGGAATACTAACTGCGGTGCGATCCCGCTGAGGTTACTCAGCGGGATGGTTTTTTAGAAGTTATAGCCTAATCCCACGCGCAGACGCGTCTGGCGGTCGTCGCTGGTGGCGGTGTTATAGCCGGAAGAGACGTTGCCCACTTCCGCAAACGGGATCCACGAGTCGATGTTATACGCCACGCGGAAGTTATATTCGTAATCTTCTTTTTTGTTGTTATACAGATCTTCGTTATCGGCGAATTTATAAATTCCGTTCAGTTCGAACATCCAGTTATCGATATTATAACCCAGCCACATTTCTGGGCGATAAACCATACGGTCATCTTTTCCGTCCGCGTTGCGGCGAGTGTATTCGGTACGATAGCGGAACGCTGTCCACCTGCTGTCATCAATATTATACTGCACCCGCAGATACGGCTTATAAATAGCCATATCATCGCCCATTTCAACGGCAACGCCCGGCTGCCAGATAAAACCCTGCCAGGTGAACTGATAGCTTGCCGTATATTCGTTGCTGTTACTTTCCATATTATTAAGCGCGTCGTTAGACTGCTTATTATCGGAGCGCGATACCGCCTCCACGGCGACGCCAAAGCCGGTGCCAAAGCGGTGCGACATGTACACACGATCGTAGTTACGCCCATCGTCGTAATACTCGTGACGATAATCAACATATCCCGCCTGTGCCGCACAGGATAATAATGGCAGCACGAATAACAGATGTTTAATTTTCATAATCTTTCCCTCGAAGTAAACACGCCCTGAAAGCCATCGCTGTTAAAATGGCAAATAAGAATGTATGGCGAGCGAAGTGTAATTTTACGAAATGAGGGAAACCTTTTATTTTTTGACACACAAAGCAAAACAGTGGCAAAGAATTCAAGAAAACGAAGATGCAGTTCACTATCCGTTAAAGAATACATCAGACAAATATATTAAAACCGATAGCGCGTTATTGATTATTTAAGCGTTAAATATAATACAAAGATTTATTCAGAAGGGAAATTACAGGCACAAAAAAACCGCCCGGAGGCGGTTTCTTCTGGATGCTTATTTAGCGCCCGGGATGCTGAAACGCTTGTTGAAGCGGTCAACACGGCCACCGGTTGCAACATCACGCTGCTTACCAGTGTAGAACGGGTGGCATTTGCCGCACACGTCCAGGTTCAGATCGTGACCCACGGTGGAGCGGATCTGGATAGAGTTACCGCAAGAGCAGTTTGCAGTAATCATTTCGTATTTCGGGTGAATATCTTTTTTCATGGGAGAACCTCAGTTAAGGCCGCGTCGCTCTTCCAGCCCTAACGCCAGACACCACGCGATGTTGAATGTAATTTCTTTGGCGTAATATACACCAAAGGCGGCGAATCATACAGAATTTGACCAGCGTATGCAAACTGATCCGCACGCCGCTTTCACTAATGTGTATACTAACGCGCCACTTTTCAAGTCAGGAAGATTCGATGCCCGTCGCTCACGTTGCCCTGCCCGTTCCGCTTCCCCGCACCTTTGACTACCTGCTGCCCGACAGCATGAGCGCCAAAGCGGGCTGTCGCGTGATCGTGCCGTTTGGCAAACAGCAGCGCGTGGGGATCGTGGTTTCCGTGAGTGAGAAAAGCGAGCTGCCGCTTAATGAACTGAAATCGGTTGTTGAGGTACTGGACAGCGAGCCGGTCTACTCCAACAGCACCTGGCGACTGCTGCTGTGGGCGGCAGATTACTATCACCATCCGATTGGCGACGTCCTGTTCCACGCGCTGCCAATCATGCTGCGCCAGGGCAAAAGCGCCAGCCACGCGCCGATGTGGTACTGGTTTGCCACCGAGCAGGGTCAGGCCGTGGACATCAACAGCCTGAAGCGCTCGCAGAAACAGCAGCAGGCGCTGGCGGCGCTGCGTCAGGGAAAAATCTGGCGGCACCAGGTCGAGGAGCTTGAGGTCAGCGAAACGGCGCTACAGGCATTAAGAAAGAAAGGGCTGAGCGAACTGGCAAGCGAAGCGCCCGCCCTTCACGACTGGCGCGACGGCTTCACCGTCTCCGGCGATCGCCTGCGTCTGAACACCGAGCAGGCCACCGCCGTGGGGGCGATTCACAGCGCCTCCGATCATTTCTCTGCCTGGCTGCTGGCGGGCGTGACGGGGTCCGGCAAGACCGAAGTTTATCTGAGCGTGCTGGAAAACGTGCTCGCACAGGGCAAACAGGCGCTGGTGATGGTGCCGGAAATCGGCCTGACGCCGCAGACCATCGCCCGCTTTCGCGAGCGCTTTAACGCGCCGGTTGAGGTGCTGCACTCAGGGCTTAACGACAGCGAGCGCCTCAGCGCCTGGCTGAAAGCGAAAAACGGCGAAGCGGCGATTGTGATCGGCACCCGCTCGTCGCTGTTTACGCCGTTTAAAAATCTCGGCGTTATCGTAATAGATGAAGAGCACGACAGCTCCTATAAACAGCAGGAAGGCTGGCGCTATCACGCCCGTGACCTAGCGGTCTACCGCGCGCACAGCGAGCAAATTCCCATTATTCTCGGCTCCGCCACGCCTGCGCTCGAAACGCTGCACAACGTGCGCCAGCGTAAATACCATATGCTGCGCCTGACGCGTCGCGCGGGTAATGCCCGTCCGGCGATTCAGCACGTGCTGGATCTGAAAGGTCAGCAGGTTCAGGCCGGGCTCGCGCCTGCATTGATTACCCGAATGCGGCAGCACCTGCAGGCGGGTAACCAGGTGATCCTGTTCCTTAACCGACGCGGCTTCGCGCCCGCCCTGCTGTGCCACGACTGCGGCTGGATTGCCGAGTGCCCGCGCTGCGACCACTACTACACCTTCCATCAGGCCCAGCGTCATTTACGCTGCCACCACTGCGACAGCCAGCGCCCGGTGCCGCGCCAGTGTCCGTCGTGTGGCTCAACGCATATCGTGCCGGTCGGTCTGGGCACGGAGCAGCTGGAACAGGCCCTTGGCCCCTTCTTCCCGGACGTGCCGATTTCGCGTATCGACCGGGACACCACCAGCCGCAAAGGCGCGCTGGAACAACAGCTGGCGGAAGTGCATCGCGGTGGGGCACGCATATTGATTGGCACCCAGATGCTGGCAAAAGGGCATCACTTCCCGGACGTCACGCTGGTCGCCCTTCTGGACGTTGACGGCGCGCTGTTCTCGGCAGATTTCCGCTCCGCCGAGCGCTTCGCCCAGCTTTATACCCAGGTGGCGGGGCGTGCCGGACGTGCAGGAAAACAAGGCGAAGTGGTGCTGCAAACGCACCACCCTGAGCACCCGCTGCTGCAAACGTTGCTGCATAAAGGCTATGACGCCTTTGCTGAACAGGCGCTGGCCGAACGCCAGACCATGCAGCTGCCGCCGTGGACCAGCCACGTCATCATCCGCGCGGAAGACCATAACAATCAGCAGGCGCCGCTTTTCCTGCAGCAGCTGAGAAACCTCCTGCAGGCCAGCCCGCTGGTGGATAGTCAGCTGTGGATTTTGGGTCCGGTTCCAGCGCTGGCCCCGAAACGCGGCGGACGTTTCCGCTGGCAAATCTTACTTCAGCACCCGTCACGTATCCGCCTGCAGCATATCGTCAGCGGCACGCTGGCGCTGATCAACACCCTGCCGGAAGCGCGCAAAGTGAAGTGGGTTCTGGACGTCGATCCCATCGAAGGCTGAAGACGGATCGAAAAATTTAACGTGCCTCACACTTTTTATGAAAATTCTGTAACCGATTCCATTAACTATCTGTAAAAATGGTGATGTCCGCAGTTCGGTGTTCAGGCGAGGAGAAGACGTTGAAGTCCAGGAAAGAGGTCACTACGGCGACCATGAAAGACGTTGCCGAGAAAGCACAAGTCTCTACGGCAACCGTGTCCCGCGCATTAATGAACCCGGATAAAGTCTCCCAGTCGACCCGTAACAAGGTTGAACAGGCGGCGCTGGAAGTGGGCTATTTCCCGCAGGCGATGGGTCGCAACGTAAAGCGCAATGAATCGCGGACTATTCTGGTGATTGTGCCGGACATCTGCGACCCGTTCTTTAGCGAGATCATTCGCGGTATCGAAGTGACGGCGGCTGAACAAGGCTATCTGGTGCTGATTGGCGACTGCGCCCACCAGAATCAGCAGGAAAAAACCTTTATCGATCTCATTATCACCAAGCAGATTGACGGCATGTTGCTGCTTGGCTCCCGCCTGCCGTTTGATGCCAGCATTGAAGAACAACGCAATTTACCGCCGATGGTGATGGCCAACGAGTTCGCGCCAGAGCTGGAACTGCCGACGGTGCATATTGATAACCTGACGGCCGCGTTCAATGCGGTGAACTATCTTCAGGAGCTGGGGCATAAGCGTATTGGCTGTATTGCCGGGCCGGAAGAGATGCCGCTTTGCCACTACCGCCTGCAGGGCTATGTTCAGGCGCTTCGCCGTACCGGAGCCATCGTTGATCCGCACTATATTGCGCGCGGTGATTTTACCTTTGAAGCGGGCGGACAAGCGCTGGAGAAACTGCTGGCGCTGCCGCAGCCGCCAACGGCGGTGTTCTGCCACAGCGACGTGATGGCGCTGGGCGCGCTGTCACACGCCAAACGTCGTGGATTACGCGTGCCAAAAGACCTGTCGATTATCGGCTTCGATAATATTTCGCTTTCAGAGTTTTGCGATCCACCGCTCTCTACTGTTTCACAACCGCGCTATCAGATTGGCCGCGAAGCGATGCTGCTTTTGCTGGATCAGCTGCAGGGTCAAACGGTTAGCAGCGGCTCGCGGTTACTCGACTGCGAGCTGATTGTTCGCGGCTCTACCCAGGCATTGACTTAAAGTAAATGCCTTTCGGACACCCTTATCTGGTCAAAGCCCCGCCGCTTAAGTAACATGGCGGGCTGACGAACGAATAAATACAGCGAAACGATAGTGGCACAACGAGATTATGTACGTCGCGGCCAGCCGGCACCTTCGCGACGCAAAAAGAGTAGTTCAAAAAGCAAGCAGCGGAATCTGCCTGCCGTCTCGCCAGCAATGGTCGCTATTGCTGCGGCTGTACTGGTGGCCTTTATTGGCGGCCTGTACTTTATTACGCACCATAAAAAAGAAGAATCTGAAGCGCTTCAGGGCAACAAAGTGGCCGGTAATGGCCTGCCGCCGAAGCCTGAGGAGCGCTGGCGCTATATTAAAGAGCTGGAAAGCCGCCAGCCTGGCGTGCGTGCGCCTACCGAGCCGTCCGCCGGTGGCGAAGTGAAAAATGCCGATCAGCTGACGAACGAACAGCGCCAGCTGCTGGCACAGATGCAGGCCGATATGCGCCAGCAGCCTACGCAGCTGAATGAAGTGCCGTGGAATGAACAAACGCCTGCGCAGCGTCAGCAAACGTTGCAGATGCAGCGTCAGCGCCAGGCACAAATTCAGCAGCAGCAACAGCAGCAGTGGACGCAAACCCAGCCGGTACAACAGCCGAAGGCCCAGCCATACCAGCAGCCACAGCAGCAGACGCGTACGGTACAATCGCAGCCTGTTCAGCAACAGCCAAAAGCGCAGCCGCAAAAGCAGGCGGCGCAGCCGTATCAGGATCTGCTCCAGACGCCAGCGCACACCACGGCGCAGCAGCCGAAAACGCAGCAGGCCGCGCCGGTGACCAAAGAGACCGAAGCACCGAAGCAAACGGCTGAGAAAAAAGACGAACGCCGCTGGATGGTGCAGTGCGGCTCGTTTAAAGGCGCCGAGCAGGCCGAAACCGTGCGTGCTCAGCTCGCGTTCGAAGGATTTGACTCACGCATTACCACCAACAACGGCTGGAACCGCGTGGTGATTGGCCCGGTCAAAGGCAAAGAAAATGCCGACGGCACTATCTCTCGTTTGAAAGTAGCCGGTCACACAAACTGCATTCGACTCGCCTCCGGGGGTTGAAACCCCCAAAATCCCCCCCATCTATCATTTAATTCAGCCCTGAGCACTGGCTCAGGGCTTCTGTTTCCCGAATCTGTAACCAGGGGGTCTGCTCGTGACAACAATAGTAAGTGTACGCCGTAACGGCCATGTGGTAATCGCCGGTGATGGCCAGGCCACGCTGGGTAATACCGTCATGAAAGGCAACGTGAAGAAAGTGCGTCGTCTCTACAACGACAAAGTGATCGCCGGTTTTGCAGGCGGCACGGCGGATGCCTTCACGCTGTTTGAGCTGTTTGAACGCAAACTGGAAATGCACCAGGGTCATCTGGTGAAAGCCGCCGTTGAGCTGGCGAAAGACTGGCGTACCGACCGCATGCTGCGCAAGCTCGAAGCGCTGCTGGCCGTGGCCGATGAAACCGCCTCGCTAATCATCACCGGTAACGGTGACGTGATTCAGCCGGAAAATGACCTGATTGCCATCGGCTCCGGCGGCCCGTACGCCCAGGCTGCTGCCCGCGCCCTGTTGGAAAACACCGACATGAACGCGCGCGATATCGCGGTGAAAGCGTTGGATATTGCAGGTGATATCTGCATTTATACCAACCACAACCACACCATCGAAGAATTGACCTCCAAAGCGTAAGGATCTCCCATGTCTGAAATGACCCCACGCGAAATTGTCAGCGAACTGAACAAACACATTATCGGCCAGGATAACGCCAAGCGATCCGTGGCGATTGCCCTGCGTAACCGCTGGCGTCGTATGCAGCTTGACGAAGAGCTGCGCCACGAAGTGACCCCGAAAAACATTCTGATGATCGGACCGACCGGTGTGGGTAAAACCGAAATCGCTCGTCGCCTGGCGAAACTCGCTAACGCGCCGTTCATCAAAGTGGAAGCCACTAAGTTCACCGAAGTGGGCTACGTGGGTAAAGAAGTGGATTCCATTATCCGCGATCTGACCGACTCGGCAATCAAGATGGTGCGCGTCCAGGCTATCGAGAAAAACCGCTACCGCGCAGAAGAGATGGCCGAAGAGCGCATTCTCGACGTGCTGATCCCACCGGCTAAAAACAACTGGGGCCAGGCAGAGCAGCAGGCGGAACCGTCCGCAGCGCGCCAGGCATTCCGCAAGAAACTGCGTGAAGGCCAATTGGACGACAAAGAGATTGAGATCGATCTCGCTGCCGCGCCGATGGGTGTGGAAATCATGGCGCCTCCGGGCATGGAAGAGATGACCAGCCAGCTGCAGTCCATGTTCCAGAACCTGGGCGGCCAGAAGCAGAAAGCGCGTAAGCTGAAAATCAAAGACGCGATGAAGCTGCTGATTGAAGAAGAAGCCGCGAAGCTGGTGAACCCGGAAGAGCTGAAGCAGGACGCTATCGACGCGGTTGAGCAGCACGGCATCGTGTTTATCGACGAGATCGACAAAATTTGTAAGCGCGGCGGCAACAGCTCCGGCCCGGACGTGTCCCGCGAAGGCGTTCAGCGCGACCTGCTGCCGCTGGTTGAAGGCTGCACCGTCTCCACCAAGCACGGCATGGTGAAAACGGACCACATCCTGTTTATCGCTTCCGGTGCCTTCCAGGTTGCCAGCCCGTCGGATCTGATCCCGGAACTGCAGGGTCGTCTGCCTATCCGCGTTGAGCTGCAGGCGCTGACCACCGAAGATTTCGAACGGATCCTGACCGAGCCAAACGCCTCTGCCACCGTGCAGTACAAAGCGCTGATGGCCACCGAAGGTGTGAACCTCGAGTTCACCGAAGACGGTATCAAACGTATCGCCCAGGCCGCATGGCAGGTGAACGAAACCACCGAGAACATTGGTGCGCGTCGTCTGCACACCGTACTGGAACGCCTGGTGGAAGATATCTCTTACGACGCGAGCGACCTTAACGGTCAAACCATTACCATTGACGCAGAATATGTGAGTAAACATCTGGATGCGTTAGTGGCAGATGAAGATCTGAGCCGTTTTATCCTATAATCGCGGTTACTGCATTCTCATCACGTTTAATGGGGGCTAATGCCCCCATTTTTTATTGGCTAAATACTTATGACTGACATCAGCCGTACTCAGGCGTGGCTTGAAAGTTTGCGCCCTAAAACGCTTCCTCTGGCCTTTGCCGCGATTATCGTCGGTACCGCCCTTGCCTGGTGGCAGGGTTATTTTGATCCGCTGGTTGCCGCGCTGGCATTGATTACCGCCGGCCTGCTGCAAATTCTCTCCAACCTCGCCAACGACTACGGTGACGCGGTGAAAGGCAGCGACAAGCCCGATCGCATCGGGCCGCTGCGCGGAATGCAGAAAGGGGTCATTACCCAGGCACAGATGAAACGCGCGCTGATTATCACCGTGGTGCTGATTTGCTTGTCCGGGCTGGCGCTGGTGACGGTCGCGTCTAAAACCACCAGCGATTTCATCGGCTTCCTGGTGCTGGGTCTGCTCGCGATTATCGCAGCCATTACCTATACCGTTGGCACGCGCCCTTACGGTTATATTGGGCTGGGTGATATCTCCGTGCTGGTGTTCTTCGGCTGGCTGAGCGTGATGGGGAGTTGGTATCTGCAGGCGCATACGGTCATCCCTGCCCTGTTCCTGCCCGCAACCGCCTGCGGCCTGCTGGCGACGGCGGTGCTCAACATCAACAACCTGCGCGATATCGACAGCGATCGTGAGAACGGCAAAAACACCCTGGCCGTGCGTCTGGGGCCGGTGAATGCGCGCCGCTATCATGCCTGTCTGCTCACTGGCGCGCTGGTTTGCCTGGCCCTTTTTAACCTGATTTCCCTGCAGAGCTTGTGGGGCTGGCTGTTCGTGCTTGCCGCGCCGCTGCTGGTTAAGCAGGCCCGCTTTGTGATGCGTGAGCTCAGCCCGGCAGCCATGCCGCCAATGCTGGAGCGTACGGTAAAAGGTGCGTTGCTGACTAACCTGTTGTTCGTCATCGGGATTGTGCTAAGCCAGACGCTCAGTTAGCTGACAAATATCAATTAACAATTGATGATTTTGCCAACAACGCATTTCGCACGATATACTGAACACATTCGCAGCAACTGAGCGTTAAACCTATGAAATACGATACCTCCGAGCTTTGTGACATCTACCAGGAAGATGTCAACGTCGTTGAACCGCTGTTCTCCAACTTTGGAGGGCGGTCGTCGTTTGGCGGGCAAATCATCACGGTGAAATGTTTCGAGGATAACGGGTTGCTGTACGATCTGCTCGAACAGAACGGTCGTGGCCGCGTTCTGGTGATCGACGGCGGCGGTTCCGTGCGCCGTGCATTGATTGATGCTGAGCTGGCGGGAATTGCCGTCCAAAATGAGTGGGAAGGCATTGTGGTGTACGGTTCCGTGCGCCAGGTGGACGATCTCGAAGACCTGGATATCGGGATTCAGGCCATCGCGGCCATACCGGTAGGGGCGGCGGGTGACGGCATCGGCGAAAGCGACGTGCGCGTCAATTTCGGCGGCGTGACCTTCTTCTCCGGTGACCATCTTTACGCTGATAACACCGGTATTATCCTGTCCGAAGATCCGCTGGATATCGAGTAGTAAAACCGTCAGCGTGGGCCATAAAAAAACCGCCAACAGCAATGTGGCGGTTTTTTTGTCCCTCAGGATTCGCGGTCCGTTGGGTTATCTTGCAACCTTTAACCAGGATTTTTATCTTACCCTGGTTCATCCCTTCGGTAACCCCCGTCGACCCTTTATAAATTCCTAATTTCCTCTGAAGACCTTAACTACGCTACTGTTGCTCATTATGATGCATCGTCCCTTTCCGCCATCTCGCACATGGGCATCGGTCCAGGGAAAGGTGTATTCACAACCGTAAAGCAACCTTTAACCGGGCTTGTGTCCACCGACTTATCACCGGTGGTGAACGGTGGAGCGGTTAGCAGCAGGGACCGCATAATGAAACGCTATTTATGTATCGCGTTCATTGTCGCCAGCGTACTCGTTGTAAAGAGTGATGAACCGAATGTGTTTGTTGCTTTTGCTATGACAGCGCAGGACAAGTAGCGTTAAGGCCGCCTCTGGCGGCCTTTTTTATGCCAGTTATAAAAAAGCCGGGTAGCGGCGTCGCCTTACCCGGCCTGGTCAGTTCATCCCAATGGGAATTAGACTTCTTCCATACGTCCCAGCAGCGCCTGCAGGCGATCCTGCCAGCCGTTCTGCTGTTCACGCAGCTGGTTGTTTTCGCGCTCCAGCTCTTCGCGGCCGTGCTGCGCGTTCTGAACTTCCTGCGCCAGGCTGTTGTTCTTCTCTTTCAGCTCTTCAATTTCCATCTGCAGCAGGGTGATGGTGTCAATCGCCTGCTGTACTTTCGATTCCAGTTTCTCAAACACTTCTAAAGACATGATGCTACCTCTCCTGAATTGCAAGGCGACGCTTTAACGTAAACGCGCACGACATATACCTTCGATTGTATGGAGCGCGGCGCTCTGTGTCCAGCGACACACCGCGCAGATCGCGGTTTGCAACACTTTTAGGTCTGGTCCTGGTGCGTTCGCGTCATATACCCCTAAATTGTTAACTCATTCGTTAATGAAATGATTCAGCTCACATTCTGATGCTGATGCAAAAATGTGCCTTATGGCGCGAAAACGCTCATTTTATTGACGCAGACCACACATTTTGATTTCGATATTTCTCGTTTTTGCTCGTTAACGATAAATTAACACTATGTCTACAGGACATCGTGGCCGTCACGGGCGGCCATGCTAACAATAAACATCAATCTCTTCAGGATTCCGATTATGAGTCAGACATCAACCTTAAAAGGCCAGTGCATTGCCGAGTTCCTTGGTACCGGGTTGTTGATATTCTTCGGAGTGGGCTGTGTCGCTGCACTGAAAGTGGCGGGTGCCAGTTTTGGTCAGTGGGAAATCAGTATCATCTGGGGTCTGGGCGTGGCGATGGCCATCTACCTGACTGCAGGGGTTTCCGGTGCACATCTTAACCCGGCGGTGACTATCGCGCTGTGGCTGTTCGCGTGCTTCGATGGACGCAAAGTTGTTCCTTTCATCATTTCTCAGTTTGCCGGCGCCTTTTGCGCAGCGGCGTTAGTTTACGGGCTTTATTACAATCTTTTCATCGACTTCGAACAGACGCATCATATGGTGCGCGGCAGCGTCGAAAGTCTGGATCTGGCTGGCATCTTCTCAACCTATCCGAACCCGCATATTAATTTTGTGCAGGCGTTCGCAGTTGAAATGGTGATTACCGCTATTCTGATGGGCGTCATCATGGCGCTGGGCGATGACGGCAACGGCATTCCGCGCGGCCCGCTGGCCCCGCTGCTGATTGGCCTGCTGATTGCGGTTATCGGCGCATCAATGGGTCCACTGACCGGCTTCGCGATGAACCCGGCGCGTGACCTGGGGCCAAAAACCTTCGCCTTCTTCGCTGGATGGGGCGACGTCGCCTTCACCGGTGGCAAAGATATTCCTTACTTCCTGGTCCCGCTGTTCGGGCCAATCGTAGGGGCGGCGCTGGGCGCATTCGGCTATCGCAAATTAATTGGTCGCCACTTACCGTGCGACACCTGTGTGGAAGAAGAGAAAGAAACAACCTCTACCGCACAACAAAAAGCTTCGCTGTAATCTGACTACGGGACACCTAACATGACCGAAAAAAAATATATTGTTGCGCTCGACCAGGGCACTACCAGCTCCCGCGCTGTCGTAATGGATCATGACGCGAACATCGTCAGCGTGTCACAGCGCGAATTCGAGCAAATTTACCCTCGTCCAGGCTGGGTAGAACACGACCCGATGGAGATTTGGGCGTCACAAAGCTCCACGCTGGTCGAAGTGCTGGCGAAAGCCGATATCAGTTCCGACGAGATTGCCGCGATTGGTATCACCAACCAGCGTGAGACCACCGTGGTCTGGGAGCGCGAAACCGGTAAGCCAATTTACAACGCCATTGTCTGGCAGTGCCGCCGTACCTCAGAAATTTGCGAAAAACTGAAGCGCGAGGGCATGGAAGATTACATCCGTAGCGCAACAGGCCTGGTGATTGACCCGTATTTCTCCGGCACCAAGGTGAAATGGATCCTCGACCACGTGGAAGGTTCACGCGAGCGTGCTAAACGCGGCGAACTGCTTTTCGGTACCGTCGATACCTGGCTTATCTGGAAAATGACCCAGGGACGCGTTCACGTTACCGACTATACCAACGCCTCGCGTACCATGCTGTTCAACATCAACACCCTGGAGTGGGATGACAAGATGCTGGACGCGCTGGACATCCCGCGCGCAATGCTGCCTGAAGTGCGTAAGTCTTCAGAAGTGTACGGCCAGACCAACATCGGCGGTAAAGGCGGCACCCGTATTCCTATCGCCGGTATCGCCGGTGACCAGCAGGCGGCGCTGTTCGGCCAGCTGTGCGTCAAGGAAGGGATGGCGAAGAACACCTACGGCACCGGCTGCTTTATGCTGATGAACACCGGCGAGAAGGCGGTGAAGTCAGAAAACGGCCTGCTGACCACCATCGCCTGCGGCCCGCGCGGCGAAGTAAACTATGCGCTGGAAGGTGCGGTATTCATGGCCGGTGCATCCATTCAGTGGCTGCGTGACGAGATGAAGCTGATCAGCGATGCGTTCGATTCCGAGTACTTCGCGACCAAAGTGAAAGACACCAACGGCGTGTACGTGGTGCCTGCGTTCACCGGTCTCGGCGCGCCGTACTGGGACCCGTATGCACGCGGTGCGATTTTCGGCCTGACCCGCGGCGTGAACGCTAACCACATTATTCGCGCCACCCTGGAATCCATCGCCTACCAGACGCGCGACGTGCTGGAAGCGATGCAGGCTGACTCCGGCATTCGTCTGCACGCCCTGCGCGTGGACGGCGGTGCGGTCGCGAATAACTTCCTGATGCAGTTCCAGTCCGACATTCTGGGCACCCGCGTTGAGCGCCCTGAAGTGCGTGAAGTGACGGCGCTGGGCGCGGCGTACCTTGCTGGTCTGGCGGTAGGCTTCTGGCAGAACCTGGACGAGCTGCAGGAAAAAGCGGTGATCGAACGCGAATTCCGCCCGGGCATCGAAACCACCGAGCGTAACTTCCGCTACAGCGGCTGGAAAAAAGCGGTGAAACGCGCCCTGGCGTGGGAAGAGCACGAAGAGTAATCCCCCTCACCCCGGCCCTCTCCCCAAAGGGGAGAGGGTGTTTTAAGTCCCCTCGCCCCTTTGGGGAGAGGGTTAGGGTGAGGGGAGTACAGGCCGCACCTTACCCACTCTGTGATAAACTTCGTGCAATTCCTTTTGATTGTACGAGTACCTCATGAAACGTGAACTTGCTATCGAGTTTTCCCGCGTCACCGAAGCGGCCGCCCTTGCAGGCTATAAATGGCTGGGTCGTGGCGACAAAAATACCGCAGACGGCGCAGCCGTCCATGCCATGCGCATTGTCCTTAACCAGGTCAACATCGACGGCACCATCGTGATCGGCGAAGGCGAGATCGACGAAGCGCCGATGCTCTATATCGGTGAAAAAGTCGGTACCGGCAAAGGCGACGCCGTGGACATCGCGGTCGACCCGATCGAAGGCACCCGCATGACGGCGATGGGCCAGGCCAACGCCCTGGCGGTGCTGGCCGTGGGCGATAAAGGCTGCTTCCTCAACGCGCCGGACATGTACATGGAGAAGCTGATTGTCGGTCCCGGCGCGAAGGGCGCAATCGACCTCAGCCTGCCGCTGGAAGAGAATCTGCGCAACATCGCCAAAGCCCTGGGCAAACCGCTTAGCGAGCTGACCGTGACGATTCTGGCCAAACCGCGCCACGACGCCACCATCGCGCAGATGCAAAAGCTCGGCGTGCGTGTGTTTGCTATCCCTGACGGTGACGTTGCCGCCTCGATCCTGACCTGTATGCCGTACAGTGAAGTGGATGTGCTGTACGGTATCGGCGGCGCGCCGGAAGGCGTGGTCTCTGCGGCGGTGATCCGCGCGCTGGACGGCGATATGCAGGCGCGTCTGCTGCCACGTCATGAGGTGAAAGGCGACAGCGACGAGAACCGCCGTATCGGGGAAAACGAGCTGGCACGCTGCGAAGCGATGGGCATCGAGGCCAATAAAGTGCTGGCTCTGGACGAGATGGCGCGCAGCGACAACGTTGTCTTCTCCGCGACCGGCATCACCAAAGGCGATCTGCTGGACGGCATCACCCGCAAGGGCAACATGGCGACCACCGAAACGCTGCTGATCCGCGGTAAATCGCGCACCATTCGCCGCATTCAGTCTATCCACTATCTCGACCGCAAAGACCCGGACGTGCAGACGCACATTCTGTAAAACCGTTTGATCGATTGAGCTTTCCAGCCCAAATGGGCTGGAAATCTCCCCGCTAAGTACGGAAGATAGAACAGAGAAACAGCACAGGAGAAGATCATGGCGGACTGGGTAACAGGTAAAGTCACAAAGGTACAGTTCTGGACCGATGCGCTATTTAGTCTCACCCTGCATGCTCCCGTCCACCCGTTCACAGCCGGGCAATTTGCGAAGCTGGGGCTGGATGTCGACGGCGAACGCGTGCAGCGCGCCTACTCTTACGTTAACGCGCCTGATAACCCGGATCTCGAGTTCTATCTGGTCACCGTCCCGGACGGCAAACTCAGCCCACGCCTCGCGGCGCTGAAACCTGGCGATGATGTGCAGATTGTGGCAGAAGCGGCCGGTTTCTTCGTGCTCGACGAAATTCCAGACTGTGACACCCTGTGGATGCTGGCAACGGGTACCGCCATCGGCCCTTATCTCTCTATTTTGCAGTACGGCAAAGATCTGGAACGTTTCAAAAACATCGTGCTGGTTCACGCCGCGCGCTACGCCGCGGACCTGAGCTACCTGCCGCAAATGCAGGCGCTGGAACAGCAGTACGGCGGGAAGCTGAAAATTCAAACCGTGGTCAGCCGTGAAACGGCGTCGGGTTCACTGACCGGACGTGTTCCGGCGTTGATTGAGAGCGGTGTGCTGGAGGAGGCGGTTGGCTTGCCAATGAATACCGAAACCAGCCATGTGATGCTGTGCGGTAATCCGCAGATGGTTCGGGACACGCAGCAGCTTCTGAAGGAAACCCGGCAGATGACGAAACACCTTCGTCGCCGACCGGGCCATATGACGGCTGAACACTACTGGTGATCAGCGGTACTTCACTTCAAGGGTGTCTTTACCGTATTTGTTTTCGCTCTGGGTGCCGATAAACGCGCCCAGATCGACAACCATCATCACGAAGATAATGCTCGGCACCATCCTGCCCACGACCCACGGCAGGATAGACGGCAGCATTGACCAGTTTCCTGCCACCAGCATCCACGCCAGAATAATCAGAAAAGCCCATGCGCCGGAACGGCCGCGATCGTGCAGACGTTTCACCACCACGGCGGCCGTTGGCCACAGCAGGCAGACCAGCGCAAACGCCGCCGTTTGCGTGCTCAGCCACGCGTTATAGGCAACAAAAAACAGAAGCAGCATGGCGACAACCCACGTCACCATCCAGACCCAGAAATCACGGCGTCCAATACGCCCTTTGAATGAAAACAGCCACTGCTGTATGGTCATGTAAGGTTCCTTATTATCGTATAGCGCGCATTTTACCCTGGAGTTGTGACCTTTTGACAAGCCGACCAGATATCGTTTTAATCATGAGCACTTACGGCCAGGGGCAATATTGATGAAATTAACGGCACACACTCTTTTCCTGTGTTTAGCGATGCTGAGCGCAGGCAGTTCTCTGCATGCCGCTGAAACCACCGCTCCCACTACAGCGCCGTATCTCCTGGCGGGCGCGCCCTCCTTCGACCAATCCATCAGCCAGTTTCGTGAAGCCTTTAATCAGGCCAACCCAAAGCTGCCGCTGGATGAATTTCGCGCTATTGATAGCGCCCGAGATACCCCAACCCTGACTCGTGCAGCCAGCAAAATTAACGAGAATTTATACGCATCGACAGCGCTGGAACGCGGTACGCTAAAAATTAAAAGCATGCAGATCACCTGGCTGCCAATCCAGGGGCCGGAACAAAAAGCCGCCAGGGCGAAAGCGCTGGAGTACATGAGCGCTATTTTGCATGCTTTCACCCCTGCGCTAACGAAAACGCAAAGCCAGCAAAAGCTGCAAAAATTGCTGACGGCAGGTAAAAACAAGCGTTACTACGCCGATACGGAAGGCGCCATTCGCTATGTGGTGGCGGATAACGGCGAAAAAGGCCTGACCTTCGCTGTTGAACCGATTAAGCTGGCGCTATCAGACTCACTCGGAGGGGCGAATTAATGACAAAAAGCAAAGCCTTTCAGGGGAAAATCTCTATACTGATTCACAGACCATGCTGCCCTTCCGGGTGGCCATATTCCTTAATTCGCTTATTTAGCGTGGAGAATTGAAATGCGACATCCTTTAGTGATGGGTAACTGGAAACTGAACGGCAGCCGCCACATGGTAAACGAGCTGGTTGCGAACCTGCGTAAAGAGCTGGCTGGCGTGACGGGCTGCGCGGTTGCTATCGCTCCGCCGGATATGTATCTGGACCTGGCTAAACACGCCGCTGACGGCAGCCACATCGTGCTGGGCGCACAGAACGTGGACGTTAACCTGTCTGGCGCATTCACCGGTGAAACCTCTGCTGAAATGCTGAAAGATATCGGCGCGAAATACATCATCATCGGCCACTCCGAGCGTCGCACCTACCACAAAGAATCCGACGAGTTCATCGCGAAGAAATTCGCCGTGCTGAAAGAGCAGGGTCTGATCCCGGTTCTGTGCATCGGTGAAACCGAAGCAGAAAACGAAGCGGGCAAAACTGAAGAAGTGTGCGCACGTCAGATTGACGCCGTGCTGAAAACCCAGGGCGCAGCAGCGTTCGAGGGCGCGGTCATCGCTTACGAGCCAGTCTGGGCGATCGGTACCGGTAAATCAGCAACCCCTGCGCAGGCTCAGGCGGTTCACAAATTCATCCGTGACCACATTGCGAAAGCTGACGCTAAAGTCGCTGAGCAGGTAATTATCCAGTACGGCGGTTCCGTTAACGCTTCCAACGCTGCTGAGCTGTTCACCCAGCCAGACATCGATGGTGCGCTGGTTGGCGGTGCATCCCTGAAAGCGGACGCTTTCGCGGTGATCGTTAAAGCGGCAGAAGCGGCTAAACAGGCGTAATTGCCTTTGTGGCGGGTGGCGCTTGCGCTTACCCGCCCTACAAAAACGCTACAACTTACCTAACACCCTAAACCACAGATAATCCAGCGGCAGCAGCACCAGATACGTCGCAATGGCCAGCGCCAGACAGAGCACCATCCCCGCCCTTGCAGGCACCTTTCCTAAGCCCATCGCTACCACAATCGGCGACGCCTGATACGGCAGCAGCGGCGTGGAGTAGCCCAGCACCTGAATCATGATCGCCGACAGCAGCGGGAAACCGGTCGCGTCCGAGAAGCTTTGCGCCAGCGTGGTATAGAGTGCAGGAACGCCGTTGGCGGTCATAATGAAGTTGAGTGCCGTGGTGATCCCGGTCAACGCGAGGAAACTGGTGAACGGCCTGTCTGCATCCAGCGGCATGATGCGAAGCAATGCCTCGCCCACAGCCGTTCCAATGCCGGTTTGCGTCACCACGATTGCCAGACCGAGAATACCCGCGACGTAAATACAGGTTCGCATATTCACCCCCGCAGAAAACTCCTCTCCGGTGATAAAACCGATGCGCGGCAGCATAACGATGACCGCTGCCGCCAGTCCTGTCCACGCAGGCCCCACGCCGTGCCAGCTCTCCGTTACCCACATTCCCAACACCACCGCCAGCAGCCAGGCGAGACGTTTTTCGTCCCGCCCCATAGGCTCTGAGGGCGTCAGCTCCTTCGGCGGTTTCGGACTGCCGGGAAATAGCCAGCAGATCAGGCCAATCAGAATCAGGCCTTTGAGGATACCGAGCACCGGCGTGTGCAGCAGCAGATACGGGACATAGTTCAGATGGATGCCGTACGAGCCTTCCGCAGCACCGCTCATCACCAGATTGGGTACGTTAGCAGGCAGGATAGTGGCCGAGAGCTGGAAGGTGCCGAACCCGACGGCCAGCGCCAGACCGAACCAGGCGCGGGAGCCGTCGGCGATACCGGCGCGTTTAGCCATCGCCGCGACAATCGGCATCAGCAGCGCAATACGTCCCATGTTCGACGGCATCACAAACGCCAGCGCATAGCTCAGCAGCACCACGCTTGCCACCATCAGCGGCCAGGAGTCGGTAAGCTTTGCGGAGAGCGCCCGGGCGGCCCTGTCCGCCAGGCCGGTTTTACGGATCGCCACGCCGAGAACAAAACCGCTAAATACCAGCCAAAAAGCCGACGAAGCAAAACCGCCAAAAATCACCTCCGGCGGGGCAATTTTGGCGATCATCGCCGCCGTGAAAAACAGCAGCGCGGTGAGAAATTCCGGCAGCAGCGACGTCGCCCACAGCACGATGGTGACGCCAACAATCAGTGAGGGCAGCAGCAGAGGATGCGTTAACCAGAGCGACATACCTGTCTCCTGTAGAATTTTTCAGCAAGTCTACGGCGACAGGCAGGACGAGTAAACGCCATTTATAGTGGGGTCACTTCAGGATATCGCATTGATGATCCTGAAGTTCCTCCGCCGACGCGCGGTTAAGCATCAGCAGATTACGCTCGGTCGCCAGCAAAACAAACGAACCGTCCGACTGCTGCGCCATCGCCAGCGCGAAGCGCCCCATATGGTCGCGCGCTTCCGGCAGCTCTTCTGCCAGCATCATAAACGGGCTGCGCTGGACCAGCTCATTCTCCGTCACCCGACGGGCAAGATATTCATGCCCTTCCAGCCCGCCCGGGAACGGTAACCACTGGGTGCTAATTTGCCCCTGAGCGGCATTGAGCTTCTCGCGCACGTCCGGGCGCAGGCAGGAGATATGAATATGAAAATGGTTTTGCGTGCGGCCAGTTGGGGAGTTGATCGTCAGCGAAATGGCGCTGTCAGGCACCTCTGAGCCGTGCTTCAGCGCCATAAAGCTGCGGGACTGCCACGCCAGCCAGAAAAAGTTCGGCGTGTGAGGCTCGGTCAAAAGGGGACTTTCGGTGCCGTTGATGCGGTACGTGGGCATCAGCAGATACTGCAGCGGGCCGTTGCGGTCTTTAAACACCACATAGCCTGCATCCGTTTTCACCTGCGCGCACGGCGCGGGGTTGCGGTGTTGGATCTGATTCGGCACACACTGGTCGAGAACGATATGCCGCAACGCGTTCGGATTACCCGCCTTCATCCAGTACGCGCCGCCAGCGGCCAGGGCGATGACAATCAGGATCAATACGATAATTTTTTTCACAACGCGTTCCCTGTTTTCGATAGAGGCGAAAGAGTAACGCAAAATGATGACCAAATAAAAAACCCGGCGGATTTCTCACACCGGGTCACCGTGTCGTTCGTTGTGTAGCGCTTAGCGTTTGCTGATCTGGTCGAAGGTGCCGCCGTTTGAGAAATGCTCTTTCTGCGCTTTGGTCCAGCCGCCGAAAACATCGTCAATGGTGAAGAGCTTCAGTTTCGGGAATTCGCTGTCGTATTTCTTCGCCACAGCAGGGTCACGCGGGCGATAGAAGTTCTTCGCCGCGATTTCCTGACCTTCCGGAGAGTAGAGATACTTCAGGTAGGCTTCCGCCACCGCTTTGGTGTCTTTCTTCTCAACGACTTTGTCGACCACGGAGACGGTCGGCTCGGCGAGGATAGATTCGCTTGGGGTCACGATTTCGAACTTGTCTTTACCCAGCTCGTTGGTCGCCAGCAGGGCTTCGTTTTCCCACGCAATCAGCACGTCGCCGATGCCGCGCTCCACGAAGGTGTTGGTTGCGCCGCGCGCGCCGGAATCCAGCACTTCGACGTTTTTAAACAGCGCTTTCACGAATTCCTGCGCTTTAGCCTGGTCACCGTTGTTGTGGTGCAGGGCGTAGCCCCAGGCCGCCAGGTAGTTCCAGCGCGCGCCGCCGGAGCTTTTCGGGTTCGGGGTAATCACGGACACGCCCGGTTTGATCAGGTCGTTCCAGTCCTTAATTTGTTTCGGGTTGCCTTTACGCACCAGGAAAACGATGGTCGAGGTGTATGGCGCGGAGTTGTCCGGCAGACGCTTGATCCAGTTTTTATCAATACGGCCACGTTCCGCGATTGCGTCCACGTCGTAGGCCAGCGCCAGGGTCACCACGTCGGCTTCAATGCCGTTAATCACAGACGTTGCCTGTTTGCCCGAGCCGCCGTGAGACTGGCGAATCACCACGTTATCGCCGGTTTCCTGTTTGTAGTGCGCCGCAAAGGCTTTGTTGTATTGATCGTACAGCTCACGCGTCGGGTCGTACGACACGTTCAGTAACTGGATGTTCTTTGCCAGAACGCTGGTCGATGCCAGCAATAATGTTAAACCCACGCCCCATTTATTCATCGCCCAGCTCTCTTGTGTTGTGTTTTGATGAATGCAGCGTGCCAGAAAGCGAATCGATGATTAAAGAATAAAAAAAGATTGGCTATAACGTAGTGGAATAAAAAAGCGTGCGCGCATAAAAAAGCCGGGTGGCGGCTACGCCTTACCCGGCCTACGAGTCGTGCTTTTGTAGGCCCGGTAAGCGCAGCGCCACCGGGCAACAGAGCCAATCAGTACAGTTTTTTCGCGCAGTCCAGCCAGTCACCTTTGAACGGACGCTTCATGTTTTCAATCGCGTCGATGATGTCATGGTGTACCAGCTGTTCGTTCTGAATACCGACGCAACGACCGCCATGCCCCTGCAGCAGCAGTTCGATAGCATACGCACCCATACGGGAGGCCAGAATACGGTCGTACGGGCCCGGGGAACCGCCACGCTGGATATGACCCAGAACGGTCGCACGGGTTTCGCGTTTGGTTTCGGTTTCGATGTACTTCGCCAGCTCGTCAACGTCGCAGATGTGCTCGGTGATGGCGACGATGGCGTGTTTTTTGCCTTTCGCGATGCCCGCTTTGATTTCAGCCACCAGATCTTCACGGCTGAATTCCACTTCCGGCACCACCACGAACTCACAACCACCGGCGATAGCGGCCGCCAGCGTCAGGTCGCCGCAGTAGCGGCCCATCACTTCAACGATGGAGATACGCTGGTGAGAAGAAGAGGTGTCACGCAGACGGTCAATCGCTTCAACAACGGTACCCAGCGCGGTGAAGTAACCGATGGTGTAGTCAGTGCCTTTGATGTCGTTGTCGATGGTGCCTGGCAGACCAATGCACGGGAAGCCCATTTCGGTCAGGCGTTTTGCACCCATGTAAGAGCCGTCACCACCGATAACAACCAGCGCGTCCAGGCCACGTTTTTTCATGTTTTCGATAGCCACTTCGCGAACGTGTTCATCACGGAATTCCGGGAAGCGGGCAGAACCGAGGAAGGTACCGCCACGGTTGATCATGTCAGACACGCTGTAGCGGTCCAGTTGAACCATGCGGTCTTCATACAGACCCAGGTAACCGTCATAAACGCCAAACACTTCCAGACCTTCCGTCAGTGCTGCACGGACAACACCACGAATTGCCGCGTTCATGCCCGGCGCATCACCGCCGCTTGTCAACACACCGATTTTCTTAATCATGACTACCTCTGAACTTAGGAATGCAAAATTGAAATCTGTTGCCGGAAGAAACTGTTCGACCAACGAATACTGCAAATAGTATATCAATCGCTTCCAGCTGAATTGATTCAGGTCAGACCAAATGGCGGTAATTTATACACAAAATGCTGGCCTGGCTCACTTTTTTACAACGAATTACGAAAGCTCAACATGTCCGGGTACAACCGAGCAGGGATCCTGGTGAATGATGACGTCCGAACCAGGAAAACGCTGCAAAATCGCCTGCTCGACCTGCTCAGCTATAACGTGAGCCTGAACCAACGGCAGGTTGTCTTCCATTTCAATGTGGATCTGTATAAAGCGGGTCGGCCCTGACTGCCGCGTACGAAGATCGTGGGCACCACTAACGCCGGGCCAGTGGGTCACGATGGCAAAAATTTCATCACGTTCTGCGTCAGGCAGCGCACGGTCAAGAAGCGATTGCACCGCTTCATAGCCCATCCGTAAGGCGCTATATAAGATATAGACCCCTATCCCTAACGCAAACAACGCATCGGCCCGATGCCAGCCATACCAGGCCAGGCCGAGCGCAATAAGAATAGCCCCATTCATCATAACATCAGACTGATAATGAAGCATATCCGCCCGTACAGCCTGGCTTTGTGTTTTACGTACGACCCAGCGCTGGAACGTTACCAGAACAAGTGTGCTAATAAGTGCAATGACCGTGACGATCACGCCGACGCCGGGATCGTTCATCGGTGAGGGTGAAATGAGATGCTGAATACCGGTCAAGAACAGAAAGAGCGCGGAGCCAGAAATAAACATGCTTTGCGCCAGCGCCGCGAGCGATTCTGCTTTTCCGTGTCCAAACGTGTGCTCTTCATCCGCCGGTTGCAGCGAATAGCGCACCACCAGCAGGTTGGTCAGCGAAGCGGCAATATCCACCAGCGAGTCCACCAGCGCCGCCAGAATACTGACTGAGCCGGTGTACCACCATGCGAAAATTTTGATGACCAGCAAACACGACGCCATTATCGTCGCGGCGATTGCGGCCCGGCTTACCAGCCGTCCATAGGATTGATTCATAAACACTCCTGTCATGCCATGGCGCTAGTATAACGGATGGTTGCGGAGTCAAAGGATGAATAAACGGTTAACAAAAGAGAATGACGGGCAAAAAAAACCCCCACATCATGTGGGGGAAGACAGGGATGGTGTCTATGGCAAGGAAAACAGGGTTTACTGGTTACTACGGGTACTGCTATTGCTACTGAAAAACGTCGTTTCTGAGCTTCGCTGCATCCGTGCAACCTCTCGCAGCTGGTCCATTCGCTGCTGATGTTTGGTGTTCAAAACCGCTTGCTGCTCGGGCGACAACAGGTGGAACATCTGGTTGCGGACCTTCGCCATTTCTACCTGGCGGGCAACCTGCTCCTGTGCCATTTTTTCGGCCTGAGCGCGTACAGCGCTTTCGTCAAAATTTTCTGCGGTGACAAGGCGATGCATTGTCTCCATTTCGCTAACATTAACAGGGGGCTGGTCGTGTCTTGCCCTCTGCATCAGATCTCGCATCTGTTGACGCTGATGTTCGGTTAAACTTATGCCGTCAAACATATGGCTTTGGCCGCTGTGCTGCGTTGCACCCTCTTGCGAGGAACTGTTATCGCCGATGATAGCTACAGCAGCCTGGCTAAACGCACTGAACGCCAGCGTTGAGGCCATGACGGCAGCGGTAACTTTGCGCATCACTTGCTCCCAAAATCTTTCGTGTCGCGATTCAACGAGAGACAGTCTACGATTCAGGCTGCAAACATGCGTCAGGGGGTGTAAAACAACGTAAAGTCATGGATTAGATAGCCTTGATGTCGTAATTTCTGCCTCGGAGGTATTTAAACAATGAATAAAATCCTGTTAGTTGATGATGACCGAGAGCTCACATCTCTTTTAAAGGAGTTGCTCGACATGGAAGGTTTCAACGTTCTGGTTGCCCATGATGGCGAGCAGGCGCTGAGTCTCCTTGACGACAGCATCGATTTACTTTTGCTCGACGTGATGATGCCGAAGAAAAACGGCATTGATACGTTGAAAGAGCTTCGCCAGACACACCAGACCCCCGTTATCATGCTGACCGCGCGCGGCAGCGAACTTGACCGCGTACTCGGCCTTGAGCTGGGTGCGGATGACTATTTACCGAAGCCGTTCAACGACCGTGAGCTGGTGGCCCGTATTCGCGCAATCCTGCGTCGTTCCCACTGGAGCGAGCAGCAGCAGAATACCGACAACAGCACGCCAACGCTGGAAGTGGACTCCCTGAGCCTGAACCCGGGCCGTCAGGAAGCGAGCTTCGACGGTGAAACGCTGGAACTGACCGGCACCGAGTTCACCCTGCTGTATCTGCTGGCGCAGCATCTCGGCCAGGTGGTCTCGCGTGAACATCTCAGTCAGGAAGTGCTGGGCAAACGTCTTACGCCGTTTGACCGCGCCATCGACATGCACATCTCTAACCTGCGCCGCAAGCTGCCGGAGCGTAAAGACGGCCATCCATGGTTTAAAACCCTGCGTGGTCGCGGTTATCTGATGGTTTCCGCTTCATGATAGGCAGCTTAACCGCCCGCATCTTCGCCATCTTCTGGCTGACGCTGGCACTGGTTTTAATGCTCGTACTGATGTTGCCAAAACTCGACTCACGCCAGATGACGGAGCTTCTCGACAGCGAGCAACGTCAGGGCGTGATGATCGAGCAGCACGTGGAAGCCGAGCTGGCAAACGATCCGCCGAACGATTTAATGTGGTGGCGCAGATTATTTCGCGCTATCGACAAGTGGGCGCCGCCCGGACAACGCCTGCTGCTGGTCACCAGCGAAGGCCGCGTCATTGGGGCCGATCGCAATGAAATGCAGATTATCCGTAACTTCATTGGCCAAGCGGATAACGCCGATCACCCACAGAAAAAGAAATATGGTCGGGTAGAGATGGTCGGCCCTTTCTCGGTTCGGGATGGGGAAGATAACTATCAGCTCTATCTGATTCGCCCTGCGAGCAACTCCCAGTCTGATTTCATCAACCTGCTGTTTGACCGTCCTCTGCTGCTGCTGATTGTCACCATGCTGGTCAGCTCGCCGCTGCTGTTATGGCTGGCGTGGAGCCTGGCAAAACCGGCACGTAAGCTGAAAAATGCGGCTGACGAAGTGGCTCAGGGTAATCTGCGACAGCATCCTGAGCTGGAAGCCGGGCCGCAGGAGTTCCTTGCCGCCGGAACCAGTTTTAACCAGATGGTGAGCGCGCTGGATCGCATGATGACCGCCCAGCAGCGTCTGCTGTCGGATATCTCGCACGAGCTGCGGACCCCGCTCACGCGCCTGCAGCTCGGCACCGCCCTGCTGCGACGCCGCAGCGGTGAGAGCAAAGAGCTGGAGCGTATTGAGACGGAAGCCCACCGCCTGGACAGCATGATTAACGACCTGCTGGTGATGTCGCGCAATCAGCAGAAAAACGCGCTGGTGAGCGAAACGGTCAAAGCCAATCACCTGTGGCACGAGGTGCTGGACAACGCGGCGTTCGAAGCGGAACAGATGGGTAAATCCTTCACCGTCAACTTCCCGCCGGGCCCGTGGCCGCTGTACGGTAACCCCAACACGCTGGAAAGCGCGCTGGAGAATATCGTGCGTAACGCCCTGCGCTATTCGCACACAAAGATTGAAGTGGCGTTCTCGGTGGATAAAGACGGGATCACCATCATCGTGGACGATGACGGTCCTGGCGTCAGCCCGGAAGATCGCGAGCAGATTTTCCGTCCGTTCTACCGTACCGACGAAGCGCGCGACCGCGAATCGGGCGGCACGGGGCTGGGACTGGCGATTGTGGAAACCGCCATGCAGCAGCACCGTGGCTGGGTGAAAGCCGACGACAGCCCGTTGGGTGGGCTACGGTTAACGCTGTGGCTGCCGCTGTATAAGCGTTCGTAGCTGTGAGTGCCGGGTGGCGGCTTCGCCTTACCCGGCCTACTTTCTACGGAGGACTACTTCCCCCACAATCTCCGGGAATTATCCTCGATCTTGCCGCTTACGCGCCGTTTCTGCATCGTTCTGGTCCAGCTGGTCGATAACCCCGCCGCCGACAGCAGGCGATGGTACTGCTCGTCGTCAAACGGCATATGCCACGCAATAGCGCAGGCGTCATACACCGAGACATCGCTCAGCCGCGACGCCAGCGCAAGCGGCGCATCCGCAGAAACCTGCCCCGACTGCACCACGCGATACAGCCAGCCGGTCTTACCCGCATTTTGCAGCTGCTCGGACATATCGCTGATGCCGAAATGGAAGTTGAGCTTGAAGCACGGCGAGCGCGGCTGCGTCACCTGAATCAGGGCGTCGCCCCAGCGGTAAATATCGCCGATAAAGACGTTTTGCTCGGTCAGCCCTTCGGTCGAGAGGTTCTCACCGAAGGCGGGCGCGACAAACAGATCCGCCTGTTCGGGAAATTCGGCTTTCCAGTGCTGATAGTGCTCGCGCGGGTAGTGGCACAGCGCGCGCTCGGGCCCGCCGTGGATTTTCTTTTCGGCCTGCTCGTCGCCCGTAAGCCCAAGATCGGTAAGCGTCAGCTCGCCGTCGACCTGAATTTTAGCGATGGCGCTCGGGCGGCTGCCGTCGTACTCCCTTACCTTGCCTGTAAACACGTTCACCGGGTGATGCATTACTGCCTCCATTACGCAGATACAAAAAAAGCGAGTCATCAGACTCGCTTCTCACAGGCGTCAATGCAACCTTATTTTTTAGCGGCGAAACGCGCTGCTGCTTCGTCCCAGTTCACCACGTCCCAGAAGGCTTTGATGTAGTCCGGGCGACGGTTCTGGAATTTCAGGTAGTAAGCGTGTTCCCACACGTCCAGGCCCAGGATTGGGAAGCCGGATGCGCCAGAAATTGCTTCACCCATCAGCGGGGAGTCCTGGTTAGCGGTAGAAACCACCGCCAGCTTGTCGCCTTTCAGAACCAGCCACGCCCAGCCAGAGCCGAAACGGGTTGCAGCGGCTTTTTCGAATTCCGCTTTGAAGTTGTCTACGGAACCGAAGTCGCGCTCGATAGCCGCTTTCAGGTCGCCCTGCAGAGTGGTACCGGTTTTCAGGCCTTTCCAGAACAGGCTGTGGTTAGCGTGACCGCCCGCGTTGTTACGCAGAACGGTTTTCTTGTCCGCAGGCAGCTGGTCCAGCTTGGCGATCAGCTCTTCAGCAGACAGGTTCGCGAACTCTGGCAGGCTTTCCAGCGCGGCGTTCGCGTTGTTCACATAGGTCTGGTGGTGTTTAGTGTGATGGATTTCCATCGTCTGCTTGTCGAAATGCGGTTCCAGTGCGTCGTAGGCATACGGCAGGGATGGCAGTGTATAACTCATAATCCTCTCCATTATTGTCGGGCGGCACAGCTGTTAATGCCGCGTAAGCAGTTGGTTCATTATAGTTAATTAAATGATATTGAAAATGATTATCAATGCCGTAGTTTTTATAAGGTTATTCCATTTTCGATTAATGGCGGAAATGTGAGTCTGCTCACGCGGTTAACGTGCTGATTGCCATCCAGAACAAAAGTGCGGCAACCTTCTGAAGGTTCCCAAACCGCCTAATTTTTACACTCATCAAGTCGGCGGGAAGCCACCGACTATAAAAACGATGAGGATGTAAAAATGAATCATGCGATTACGATGGGTATCTTCTGGCATTTGATAGGCGCGGCCAGTGCTGCCTGTTTCTATGCCCCGTTTAAAAAAGTGAAAGGCTGGTCATGGGAAACCATGTGGTCCGTTGGCGGTACCGTGTCATGGCTGATTTTGCCGTGGACAATCAGCGCCATGCTGCTGCCCGATTTCTGGGGCTACTTCTCCTCCTTCAGCGCCTCCACCCTGCTGCCGGTGTTTCTGTTCGGCGCGATGTGGGGCATCGGCAACATCAACTACGGCCTCACCATGCGCTATCTCGGCATGTCGATGGGCATCGGCATCGCGATTGGCATTACGCTTATCGTCGGCACCCTGATGACGCCGATCCTCAACGGCAACTTCGACGTGCTGATCAACACGCAGGGCGGACGAATGACGCTGCTGGGCGTGCTGGTTGCGGTGATCGGCGTGGGTATCGTCACCCGCGCGGGCCAGCTGAAAGAGCGCAAGATGGGCATCAGGGCCGAAGACTTCAACCTGAAGAAAGGGCTGCTGCTGGCGGTGATGTGCGGCATCTTCTCGGCGGGCATGTCGTTCGCCATGAACGCCGCCAAACCGATGCACGAAGCGGCTGCCGCGCTGGGCGTCGACCCGCTGTACGCTGCCCTGCCAAGCTACGTGATCATCATGGGCGGCGGCGCGCTGGTAAACCTCGGCTTCTGCTTCATTCGTCTGGCAAAAGTGAAGAACCTGTCGGTAAAAGCCGACTTCTCGCTGGCAAAACCGCTCATCATCACCAACGTGCTGCTCTCCGCTCTCGGCGGCCTGATGTGGTACCTGCAGTTCTTCTTCTACGCCTGGGGCCACGCCAGTATTCCGGCGCAGTACGACTATATGAGCTGGATGCTGCACATGAGCTTCTACGTGCTGTGCGGCGGGCTGGTTGGGCTGGTGCTGAAGGAGTGGAACAACGCCGGGCGTCGTCCGGTGGGCGTGCTGAGCCTGGGCTGCGTGGTGATTATCATTGCCGCCAACATCGTTGGCCTCGGCATGGCGAACTGATTACGCCGCCTTTCGACTGCGATGACGCCACTGAACCGGCGTCATCCCCACCTCGCGGTTAAACACCACCGAAAAGTAGTTGCTGTCCTCAAAGCCGCAGCGCATCGCTACTTCGCTCACCATCAGCTCCGTATGCTGCAGCAGGTACTGGGCGTGGCAGATGCGCAGCTGGCGCAGGTAGTGGTTGACCGTCATCCCCGTCTGGGTGCGAAACTGCTGGCGCAGCGCGCGCTCGCTGCACTGCTCCTGCTCGCAGAATTTCTCCAGCACAAAGCTTCTGTTCAGGCTGCCCGCAAGCGTGGTGATGAGCTTATCCAGTAGCGCTTCCTGCGTCGTGGCGGAGGGGTTATCGGTGGCGTAACGGTAGCGCTTTAGCGTCATCACCAGCTGGGCGAAAAGCAGCTCCGCCATCTGGTTAGCGATCGGGTCGCTCTTCTGGCTCTCCTGCTCCAGCTGGGAAATCGTCTGGCGCACCTGAGCCATGCCGTTGCTGCTTAAGCGCCAGTGAGGTTCGCCTCCGTCATCATGAAAACCGGGGATATTGCCCGCCCAGTCGACATTCAGTTTAAGCCTGTCTGGACAGTAGATGACGTTCTGCAGCACCAGATCGTTAACCGAGGCGTAAGAGTGTTTGTCTTCGGCGCGGATGTAGAACAGGTCCCCGCGCGTGATGCGGTAGGGTCGGTCGTTGAGGACGTGCAGGCCGTTGCCGCGCCACACCAGCACCAGCTCGCAAAACTCGTGGGTATGCTCGGCAAAGACGTTTTGCGGGTAGCGATCGGCCACCGCGACGGCCTGACTCGCGGAGGCAAAAAAATCATCTTTGCGAAGGATTAACTGAGCAGCCACACCACGACCTCTGTGCCGAAAAACCTGACATTATTAGCTTTATTGCGGCAATAAAACGGTGACTGCCCTCGCGTTACTGAAGCAACGCGTCTTTTCCCTGACGAATATCGCGCGGCGACCAGCTAAACTCCCGACGAAAAAGCGTCGAAAAGTGGTTACTGTCGCCGAAACCGCAGCGATAGGCGATATCCGTGACGCTTTCGTCAGTATGGCGTAAAAGATGTCGCGCTTTGATTAACCGCAGGCGGTTGAGGTAGCGCTGCGGCGTCAGCCCGGTGTGCTGCTTCAGCTGGCGATGCAGGGTACGCAGCGACAGCGAAAAATCATCTGCCAGCGTTTCCCAGCAAATATCTTCGGCGAAATGGTCTTCCAGCCAGGCCATCAGATGGTTCAGCCGGGCGTCGTTGTTTTCCAGCCCCTCCACCAGACTACTGCGGCGCAGCAGCACCAGCAGCTGCATGAACAGCAGCTCGCGCGTGGCAATGGCGTGCGTCTCCTGCCCGTCTTCGCTCTGCTCCATCTGGCTCACCAGCTGTCGTACCTGCTGTAAGGTGGATTGATTTACCCGCCAGTGCGACGGATAGTGCCCGTCCTTCTCCTGCGGCAGCAGCTGGTTTAAACCAGAAAGGAACTGGAACGCGTCCGGGGAGCGATAGAGCACGTTGGTCAGGCACAGGTTGTCGGTATGTTCATACAGGTGCCTGTCGTGGTCGCGCACGAAGCACACGGTGCCGCCGCTGATGGTATAGGGCTGGCCGTTAAATACGTGGATGCCCGTGCCGTGCTCAACAATCACAATCTCATGAAAATCATGATGATGCTCAGGGAACGCGGCCTGAGGGAGCCGCGGCTCAATCGCGACGGGCGAGCCTCCCGAAGGGAAAAAATCCACGCTGTGTAGTACGGTCATAACGGCCCCCACCAATGAGAAATGTTCTCAAAATAGTAATTAAGGCCGTGCACCCTCACCTTAAATTTTTGGCATTAAACCTCGCAAAAGCTGTCCGTTTTTCAAGAAACCGGCGGAAAGATCGGGAAATGCGGTAAGCGTCACACTGCCTGAAAACTCCGCCATTACTGGAAACTGTGAACTCCCTCACGTTCATCTTTGCTTTCTTGCCAGCGCCGGATTTGGCCTGTCAGTGGCGAGAAGGTGCCTTTTTCTTCCCTTTCTTACACTCACCGCTAATGAATTAAGAAAGGACCCGACCATGACTTTTCGCCATTGTGTGGCTGTCGATTTAGGCGCATCCAGCGGCCGCGTAATGCTCGCCACCTGGGACCGTAGCCAGCGCACACTTTCGCTTCGCGAAATGCACCGTTTCGCCAACTGCCTGCAAAAGCAGGACGGTTTTGCAACCTGGGATATCGATGCCCTTGAGGCGGAGATCCGCACCGGGCTGAACAACGTCTGCAACGACGGCATTCGCATCGACAGCATCGGTATTGATACCTGGGGCGTGGACTACGTGCTGCTGGACGGTAACGGCGAGCGCGTCGGCCTGCCGGTCTCCTACCGCGACAGCCGCACCGACGGCCTGATGGCGCACGCCATCGCCCAGCTTGGCCAGGACAACATCTACGGGCGCAGCGGCATTCAGTTTCTGCCGTTCAACACGCTCTACCAGCTGCGCGCTCTCGTCGAGCAGCAGCCGGAGCTGGTCGCGAACGTGGCCCACGCGCTGCTGATCCCGGATTACCTGAGCTACCGCCTGACCGGCAACATGAACTGGGAATACACCAACGCCACCACCACCCAACTGGTGAACATCAACACCGATAACTGGGACGAAAGCCTGCTGGCCTGGACGGGCGCATCGCCGTCCTGGTTCGGCACGCCAACGCACCCCGGAAATGCGATCGGTCAGTGGATTTGCCCGCTGGGGAACAAGATCCCCGTCGTCGCGGTGGCGAGCCACGATACCGCCAGCGCAGTCATCGCCTCGCCGCTCGCCGGTAAAGACGCGGCGTACCTCTCTTCCGGCACCTGGTCGCTGATGGGCTTTGAGAGCAAAACGCCGTACACCAGCGATGCCGCAATGGCGGCGAACATCACTAACGAAGGGGGCGCGGAAGGGCGCTATCGCGTGCTGAAAAATATCATGGGCCTGTGGCTGCTTCAGCGCGTGCTGAAAGAGCAAAACGTTACCGACCTGCCTGCGCTTATCGCAGAGACCGAAAATCTGAAGGCCTGCACCTTCCTGATCAACCCGAATGACGATCGCTTTATCAACCCGGCGCACATGAGCGCCGAAATCCAGGCCGCCTGTTTCGCCGCCGGGCAGCCGGTGCCGTCCAGCCCGGCAGAGCTGGCGCGCTGCATTTTTGACAGCCTCGCCCTGCTGTATGCCGACATCCTCAGCGAGCTAGCCGATCTGCGCGGTAAGCCGTTCAGCCAGCTGCACGTCGTGGGCGGCGGCTGCCAGAACCAGCTGCTGAACCAGCTCTGCGCGGATGCCTGCGGCATCAGCGTGGTGGCGGGCCCTGTAGAGGCCTCCACGCTCGGCAACATCGGCATTCAGCTGATGACGCTGGACGAACTCTCCAACGTGGACGACTTCCGTTCGGTGGTGGCGGCGAACGCCAGCCTGACCACCTTCACACCCAATCCCTGCCATGAGATTGCCCGTTACCGGGCACAGTTACAGCAAAAACGACTGACTAAGGAGCTTTGCGCATGACCACTCAATTAGAACAAGCCTGGGACCTGGCTAAACAGCGTTTCGCCGCCGTCGGTGTGGATGTCGAAGAGGCCCTGCGCCAGCTCGACCGTCTGCCCGTCTCCATGCACTGCTGGCAGGGCGATGACGTCGCCGGTTTCGAGAACCCGGGCGGTTCCCTGACGGGTGGTATTCAGGCCACGGGTAATTATCCGGGCAAAGCGCGTAACGCGACCGAGCTGCGCGCCGACCTGGAGCTGGCCCTGAGCCTGATCCCGGGGCCAAAGCGCCTGAACCTGCACGCGATTTACCTCGAATCCGACGAGCCGGTGACGCGCAACGAAATCAAACCGGAACACTTTAAGAACTGGGTGGAGTGGGCAAAAGCCAACAGGCTGGGCCTGGATTTCAACCCGTCCTGCTTTTCGCATCCGCTGAGCGCGGACGGTTTTACCCTCGCCCACGCGGACGATGAAATCCGTCAGTTCTGGATCGACCACGTGAAGGCCAGCCGCCGCGTGTCTGCGTACTTTGGCGAGCAGCTCGGCACACCGTCGGTGATGAACATCTGGATCCCGGACGGCATGAAGGACATCACCGTCGACCGTCTGGCTCCGCGCCAGCGCCTGCTGGCCGCACTGGATGAGGCCATCAGCGAGAAGCTGGACCCGGCGCACCACATCGACGCCGTGGAGAGCAAGCTGTTCGGCATCGGCGCCGAGAGCTATACCGTTGGCTCGAACGAGTTCTACATGGGGTACGCCACCAGCCGCCAGACCGCGCTGTGCCTGGATGCCGGTCACTTCCATCCGACGGAAGTGATCTCAGACAAAATCTCCGCCGCCATGCTCTACGTGCCGCGCCTGCTGCTGCACGTCAGCCGCCCGGTGCGCTGGGACAGCGACCACGTGGTGCTGCTGGATGACGAAACCCAGGCCATTGCCAGCGAGATCGTCCGCCACGATCTCTTCGACCGCGTGCATATCGGCCTCGACTTCTTCGATGCCTCCATCAACCGCATCGCGGCGTGGGTTATTGGCACCAGCAACATGAAAAAAGCCCTGCTGCGCGCCCTGCTGGAGCCGACCGCTGAACTGAAAAAGCTGGAAGCAAACGGTGACTACACCGCGCGCCTGGCGCTGCTGGAAGAGCAAAAGTCCCTGCCGTGGCAGGCGGTGTGGGAGATGTACTGCCAGCGTAACGACGCGCCTGCGGGCAGCCAGTGGCTGGACAACGTGCGGGCGTATGAGAAAGACGTTCTCGCCGCGCGTCAGTAAAACACATTGCCCGGCGGCGCTTCGCTTGCCGGGCCTACAGGTAAGAGTAGGCCGGGTAAGCGTAGCGCCACCCGGCATTTTCAAAGGAAACGCAGAATGCAAACCATCACCCACTCCTGGTTCGTCCAGGGCATGATCAAAGCCACCTCCGACGCCTGGCTGAAGGGCTGGGACGAGCGCAACGGCGGCAACCTGACGCTGCGCCTGGACGACGCGGATATCGAACCCTTCGCGGCTGACTTCCACCAGAAGCCACGCTATATCGCGCTGAGCCAGCCGATGCCTCTGCTCGCCAACACGCCGTTTATCGTCACCGGTTCCGGCAAGTTCTTCCGTAACGTTCAGCTCGATCCGCAGGCCAACCTCGGCGTGGTGAAGGTGGACAGCGACGGCGCGGGCTACCACATCCTGTGGGGCCTGACCGATGAAGCGGTACCCACCTCTGAGCTGCCGGCGCACTTCCTCTCCCACTGCGAGCGCATCAAGGCCACCAACGGCAAAGACCGCGTGATCATGCACTGTCACGCCACCAACCTGATCGCCCTGACCTACGTGCTGGAAAACAGCTCGAATTTCTTCACCCGCAAGCTGTGGGAAGGCAGCACCGAGTGCCTGGTAGTGTTCCCGGACGGCGTCGGCATTCTGCCGTGGATGGTGCCGGGTACCGACGAAATCGGCCAGGCAACCGCCAAAGATATGCAAAAACATTCTCTGGTGCTGTGGCCGTTCCACGGCGTCTTCGGCAGCGGCCCTACGCTTGATGAAACCTTTGGCCTGATCGACACCGCCGAGAAATCCGCGGAGGTGCTGGTGAAGGTCTATTCCATGGGCGGCATGAAGCAGACCATCACCCGGGAAGAGCTGATCGCCCTGGGCAAACGCTTTGGCGTCACCCCGATGCAGTCCGCGTTAGATCTGTACCCATAACAACATCGCGCCCCGCTCACCGAGACGGGGCGAAAACCACCTGCAATCCCTACAACTAACTCAAGTCAGTGGAGTAAAAGCAATGAAAATAAAGACAAGCTTGATCCTCACCGTTGCCGCTCTGGCGTTGTCCGGTTCCGCTTTAGCAGAAGTAAAAATCGCCCTGGTGGCGAAGTCCTTAGGGAATGGATTCTTCGAGGCAGCGAACGTCGGCGCGCAGGAGGCGGCCAAAGAGTTAGGCGATGTAAAAGTGATTTATACCGGCCCAACCACCACCACGGCGGAAGCGCAGATCGAGGTGCTGAACGGGCTGATCGCCCAGGGCGTGGATGCGATCGCGATTTCCGCGAACGATCCGGACGCCGTCGTGCCGGTGCTGAAAAAAGCGATGCAGCGCGGCATTAAGGTGGTGTCGTGGGATTCCGGCGTGGCAAAAGCCGGGCGTCAGATCCACCTGAACCCGTCCAATAACGCGCTGATTGGCGAAACCAACGTTAAGCTCGCCGCTGACGCGCTGAAGGCGCTGAACGTGGAGAAGGGCGACGTCGCCGTGCTGAGCGCGACCCCAACCTCCACCAATCAGAACACCTGGATTGCGGAGATGAAAAAGGTGCTGCCGAAGTACCCGTCAGTCAATCTGGTGACCGTGGCCTACGGCGACGATCTCTCTGACAAGAGCTACCGCGAAGCGGTCGGCCTGCTGAAAACCTACCCGGACCTGAAAGTGATTGTTTCACCGTCGTCCGTCGGCATTGTCGCTGCGGCGCAGGCGGTGAAAGACCAGGGCAAGATCGGCAAAGTGTACGTGACGGGGCTGGGCCTGCCGTCTGAAATGGCGGGCGCGGTGAAATCCGGCGCGAGCAAGAGCTTTGCCATCTGGAACCCGATTGACCTGGGCTATGCGGCAACCTACCTGGCGGATGACCTGGTGAAAGGCACCGCCACGAAGGGCGAGGCCAGCATGGGCAAGCTGGGCAAAGTGAAGCTGGATGCCGACGGCAACGGCGCGATGGCTGAGCCGTTCGTCTACGATGCCAGCAATATTGATAAGTTCTCGAAGATCTTTTGATCCTTTCCCCCTCTCCCTGTGGGAGAGGGAATACTACGGAGAACTATCATGACCCCATTGCTACAGCTTTCTGGCATCACCAAGGTGTTCCCCGGCGTGCGTGCCCTTGAGAACGTGCAGCTTGCGCTCTGGCCCGGCAAAGTGACGGCGCTTATCGGCGAAAACGGCGCGGGCAAGTCGACGCTGGTTAAAGTGATGACCGGCATTTACCAGCCCGACGAGGGCGAAATCCTCTACAAGGCGATCCCCGTTCACCTCCCGACGCCGGACTCGGCGCATAAGATCGGCATCACCGCTATTCATCAGGAAACCGTCCTGTTCGATGAACTGTCGGTCACCGAAAATATCTTTGTCGGGCAGTACCTCTACAAAGGCTTTCTGAAAAAGCTCGACTGGCCGGAGATGTTCCGCCGGGCGCAGGCGATCCTCACCCGCCTTGAAGTGCAAATCGACCCGCGCGCGACGCTGAAAACACTGAGCATCGCCCAGCGCCACATGGTCGCCATCGCCCGCGCGCTGTCGTTTGAGGCGCAGGTGGTTATTCTTGATGAACCCACAGCGGCGCTGTCGCAGCACGAAATCCTCGAGTTTTACCAAATCGTTGAGCGCCTGAAGCAGGAGGGCAAGGCCATCCTGTTTATCTCCCACAAGTTCGACGAGATTTTTGAGCTGGCCGATCACTACACCATTTTGCGCGACGGCGTATTCGTCGGAGAAGGCGCGATGAGTGGGATAACCGAAGAGCGGATGGTATCGATGATGGTCGGGCGCGCCATCACCCAGACCTTCCCGAAGGTGGCGTGCGAAAAAGGCGAGACGGTGCTGGAGGTAAAAAATCTCTGCCACCCGACCGAGTTCGCCAATATCTCCTTCTCCCTGCGTAAAGGAGAAATCCTCGGCTTCTACGGGCTGGTGGGTGCCGGGCGTACCGAGCTGATGCAGGCGCTTTCCGGCGTCACGCGGCCGTCGTCAGGCGAAATTATGCTTAATGGTCAGGCTCGGCGCTTCCGCCAGCCTGCGGATGCGATCAAAGCCGGTATCGTCTGCGTGCCGGAAGAGCGGCAGAAGCAGGGCGCGATTATCGAACTGTCCATTGCCCAAAACATCAGCCTGCCGCAGCTTGGCAAGCTCAACCCGAACGGCGTGCTGCACGACGACCGCGAATGGCGGCTGGCGGATGAATACGCCAAACGCCTGCAGGTGAAAGCCTTTAGCTGGAAGCAGGCGGTGGACACCCTCTCAGGAGGCAATCAGCAAAAGGTGGTTATCGGCAAATGGCTGGCAACGCATCCTGACGTGATCATCCTCGATGAGCCAACAAAAGGTATCGATATCGGCTCAAAGGCCGCCGTTCATCAATTTATGTCCGAGCTGGTCGGCCAGGGGCTGGCGGTGATTATGGTTTCCTCCGAGCTGCCGGAAGTGATGGGCATGGCGGACCGCATCATCGTGATGCACGAAGGGCTGATGGTGGCCGAATACCGGGCGGGCGACGCGACGGCGGAAACCATCGTCAGCGCCGCCAGCGGTGCAAAACAGGAGGCGGCATAATGCTTAACTCGCTGTTAAAACACCGCGAAGCCCTGCTGGGCGCGGTGATTGTGCTGATGGTCATCGCCATCGGCAGCCGCGTGCCGTCGTTTATCACACCGGGTAACCTGGTTGAGATGTTTAATGACACTTCCATTCTGATCGTCCTCGCGCTCGGGCAGATGATGGTGCTGCTCACCAAAGGCATCGATCTGTCGATGGCGGCCAACCTGGCGCTGACCGGGATGATTGTCGCCCTGATTAACGTCCATTACCCGGACGTGCCGGTCTGGGCGCTGCTGATCCTCGCGAGCGCGCTCGGGATGCTGATGGGCGCGATTAACGGCCTGCTGGTGTGGAAGCTGGGCATTCCGGCGATTGTGGTGACGCTCGGGACCATGAGCATCTACCGCGGGATTATCTTTTTGCTCTCCGGCGGCGGCTGGGTGAACGCTAACCAGATGGGCGCGGACTTCCTCGGCCTGCCGCGCGCCTCCGTGCTGGGCCTGCCGGTACTGAGCTGGTGCGCCGTCGCCGCGCTGCTGCTGGTGGGTTACTTCCTGCGCTACAGCCGTACAGGACGGGCACTGTATACCGCGGGCGGCAACGCTACGGCGGCGTACTACACCGGGATCAACGCCGGGAAAATGCAGTTCGTCAGCTTCTGCCTCTCCGGGCTGCTGGCTGGGTTCTGCGGGTATCTGTGGATATCCCGTTTCGCCGTGGCCTACGTCGACGTGGCGAACGGCTTCGAGTTGCAGGTGGTGGCGGCCTGCGTAATTGGCGGCATCAGCACCATGGGCGGCACCGGGCGCGTGCTCGGCTGCCTGTTCGGCGCGCTGTTCCTCGGAGTGATAAACAACGCCCTGCCGGTGATCGGCGTCTCCCCGTTCTGGCAAATGGCAATTTCCGGCACGGTGATCGTCATTGCGGTACTGCTGAACGAGCGCGGCAACAGGCGTAAAGGGCGGCTGATTCTGCGCGACGCGGCGCTGGCACGTCAGAAACTGGTGGTGAAATCATGAGCAAAATGATGGCCTCTGAAGAGATCAAAAACGTGCCTGCCGCGCCGGGCATTTTCCAGCGCCTGCTGTGCTGGGAAGGCTTCCTGCTGGCGGTGACGCTGGCGGTGTTTGTGCTGAACGCGCTGGCCTCGCCCTACTTCCTCAACGTCTGGAACCTCTCCGACGCGACGTTCAACTTCACCGAAAAGGCGATCATCGTGTTGCCGATGGCGATGCTGATTATCGCCCGGGAAATTGACCTGTCTGTGGCCTCCACCATCGCGCTCAGCTCGACGGTGATGGGCTTTTGCGCGGCGGCGGGCGTGGATACGCCGCTGCTGGTCTGCGTCGGGCTGGGCGTGGGGCTGCTGTGCGGGTTGTTCAACGGCATCCTGGTGACGCGCTTTAACCTGTCGTCCATCGTCATCACCATCGGCACCATGAGCCTGTACCGTGGGATCACCTACATCCTGCTCGGCGATAAGGCCCTGAACAGCTACCCGGAGAGCTTCGCCTGGTTCGGCCAGGGCTACGTCTGGGGTGCGCTGTCGTTTGAGTTCGCGCTGTTTATCGTGCTGGCCGCTGTGTTTGCCTTTGTGCTGCACCGCACCAACTTTGGCCGCCGCACCTACGCCATCGGCAATAACCCGACCGGCGCGTGGTATTCCGGCATCAACATTAAGCGCCACAACCTGATCCTGTTCGCGCTGGTGGGGCTGATGTCCGGCCTGGCGTCGGTGCTGCTCACCTCGCGCCTGGGCAGCACCCGCCCGACGATCGCGATGGGCTGGGAGCTGGCGGTGGTGACGATGGCGGTGCTCGGCGGCGTCAATATTCTCGGCGGGTCCGGCAGCATGGTAGGCGTGATTATCGCCGCCTTCCTGATGGGGCTGGTGACCTTTGGCCTGAGCCTGCTCAACGTGCCCGGCATCGTGATGTCGGTGATTATCGGCGCGATGCTGATCGTGGTGATTTCGCTGCCGATTATTACCCGCCGGGTGATGCAGCGAAGACGGAATTAAATTGCCCCTCACCCTAACCCTCTCCCCATAGGGGAGAGGGGACTGCTCGGTGCGGCCTTTCACCCTCTCCCCTATGGGGAGAGGGCCGGGGTGAGGGGGAAACGGATTACCTCAAAATCATATTAAGGAGAATTATCATGAGCTTTATGTTGGCACTGCCAAAAATCAGCCTGCACGGCGCGGGCGCAATCGGCGATATGGTCAACCTGGTGGCGAGCAAGCAGTGGGGAAAGGCGCTGGTTGTCACCGACGGTCAGCTGGTAAAACTCGGCCTGCTCGACAGCCTGTTTAACGCGCTGGACGCCCATCAGATGTCGTATCACCTGTTCGATGAGGTTTTCCCGAACCCGACGGAAGCGCTGGTGCAGAAAGGCTATGCGGCATATCAGGACGCGGAGTGTGATTACGTGATTGCCTTCGGCGGCGGCAGCCCGATTGATACCGCCAAGGCGATCAAAATCCTCACCGCTAACCCCGGTCCGTCAACCGATTACTCCGGCGTCGGCAAAGTGAAAAACGCGGGCGTGCCGCTGGTGGCGATCAACACTACCGCAGGCACGGCGGCGGAGATGACCAGCAACGCGGTGATCATCGACTCCGCGCGCCAGGTGAAAGAGGTGATTATCGATCCGAACATCATCCCGGATATCGCCGTGGACGATGCCAGCGTGATGCTCGATATTCCCGCCTCGGTGACCGCCGCGACCGGCATGGATGCGCTAACTCATGCCATTGAAGCCTACGTGTCCGTCGGCGCGCACCCGCTCACCGATGCCAACGCGCTGGAAGCGATTCGCCTGATCAACCTCTGGCTGCCGAAAGCGGTCGAGGACGGTCATCACCTTGAAGCGCGTGAGCAGATGGCGTTTGGTCAGTATCTGGCGGGCATGGCGTTTAACAGCGCGGGCCTTGGCCTGGTGCATGCTTTGGCGCACCAGCCGGGCGCGACGCACAACCTGCCGCACGGCGTGTGCAACGCCATCCTGCTGCCGATCGTCGAAAACTTTAACCGTCCGAACGCGATCGCGCGTTTCGCCCGCGTGGCGCAGGCGATGGGCGTCGATACGCGCGGCATGAGCGATGAAGCGGCCAGCATGTCGGCCATTCAGGCGATTCGCGACCTGAGCGCCCGCGTCGGCATTCCGTCCGGCTTCAGCCAGCTCGGCGTGACCAAAGCGGATATCGAAGGCTGGCTGGATAAAGCCCTCGCCGACCCGTGCGCGCCGTGTAACCCGCGCACCGCCAGCCGCGATGAGGTCCGCGAGCTGTACCTGGAGGCACTATGATCCGCAAAGCCTTTGTGATGCAGGTAAACCCGGACGCGCACGAGGAGTACGCGCGCCGCCACAATCCCATCTGGCCCGAGCTGGAAGCGGTACTGAAAGCCCACGGCGCACACCACTACGCCATTTATCTCGACAAAGCGCGCAACCTGCTGTTTGCAACCGTGGAGATAGAATCGGAGGAGCGCTGGAACGCGGTCGCGAATACCGACGTCTGCCAGCGCTGGTGGAAGCATATGGGTGACGTTATGCCGTCGAACCCGGATAACAGCCCGGTGAGTACGGAGCTGGAAGAGGTGTTTTACCTGGACTGATGTGTTAACGCTGCCGCCCCCGCGGCGGCAGCAATCTCCCGCCTGCCGCTCAGCGTAAACGCCGACACCACCGTAATCGCCAGCACGAAGCACCCCAGCATCAGGTACGTCTCCTGGAAGCCGATCCGGTCATACATATTCCCGGCAAAGGCGGAGAGAAAAATCGCCGCCGACTGTTTGGCAAACTGGAAGCCAATCAGGTAGATGGTGGCCGAAAGCCGCGTATCAAACACGCCCGTAATGTACTTGAATGCGCCCACCAGCAGGAACGGGACCTCCAGCGCGTGCAGCATCTTGAGAGCAATCACCTCCACGGCGGTGGTGGCAAACGACGAGCCGATAATGCGCGTCGCCATAATCACCCCGGCGATCAGCAGCGTGTTCTTCGCGCCGATGCGGTTAATGATCCACGGCGAGCAGAACATAATGATGGCGTTACAGATTTCTCCCGCAGTCGTTGCGAAACCAAAGGCCCGGGTGCCTTCCTGCGGCGTGGCGAAGAAGGTTTTGAAGAAGGTGGCAAACTGCTGATCGAAAACGTCATACACGCAGGCCACGCCAATCACGTACAAAATGAACATCCACATTCTGCGCTGGCGGAACAGGTTAAACACGGTTTTTGCGGTGATCTGCGGCTGATTCGCGCCCAGGGCATTCATCACCTGCGCCGTCTGGTTGGGCTTCGGCTTCGCGACCACCAGCAGCAGCATCAGCAGCAGCGCCGCCGCCGACCCCATCCAGAAAACGTATGACGGATCGATGCCAAAAAGGATGCCGCCCGTCGAGGCGCACAGCCCCCAGCCGAGGCAGCCAAACATCCGCGCCTTGCCGTATTCAAAGAAGCTGTTGCGGCTCACGCGCTCAATGTAGGCCTCAATTGCCCCCGATCCCGCCGAGAAGACAAAGCCGATATACAGCCCGCCGCTCAGCGCGCCCAGCCAGATATTGGCTTTCAGCAGCGGCGCGAAGACGTACAGGAAGAACGGCGCGAACAGGAACAGCAGCACCGCGATGATCCACAGGAGATGTTTTTTCAGCCCCAGCTTGTCCGAAATCACCCCCAGCACCGGCTGGAAGGCGATAGCCGACAGCGAGATGCAGGAGAAGACAATCCCGGTATGGGTTTTATTCAGGCCGATGATATCCGACAGCCAGATCGGCAGGAACGGAAAGCAGGTGGCCATGATGAAGAAGTAGAGAAAGAAGAACAGCCCGAAGATCCAGAAGTTAGGGTTGTCTTTGTGGGTACAGGTTGTTGTGTTCATTATTTTTATCCTCTACGGAGGGCCGGCTGTCCGGCCCTTCAACCTTACACGCGTTTGACGCCAATCAGAATGGCGGTCTCCGGGTCCAGAATCGGCAGCGCAATGCCCGCCTGCATCAGCCACTCGCCGCTCACCGTTTGCGGCGCTTCCATCCACGAAGGCAGCTTGCGCATGGTGTGTCCACCCTCGCCCGTAATCTGGATGTTTGGGTGATCGAGCAGCGTGATGCGGTACTGCGCGCTGGCGTCTAACCCCGGCATGCGCAGCGGCATCATCAGGGTGTAATCCGGCATCGCGAACTGGCTGACCATAAACAGCCCCTGCGCCTTGTCTTCGCTCACAATACCCTGTGCCAGCGTGGTGGCGTCCGGCATATCAATCCGCCACTGTGTACCCTGGTGGATCACCTCTCGCCACTGCTTGTGCAGCGCGGCGTAATGGCGATAGCCTTCGCGTTCATCTTCATCGACGGTAAGCGGATCCAGCTCCAGCCCCATATGGCCAAACAGGGCCGTCAGCCCGCGAAACTGGATGCTGTGCTGGCGGAAGGTCGCATGGCATTTATGATGACCGATATGCGCGCCCATCACCTCCGGCGGGAAGAAGTAGCTCATGCCGCGCTGGATGGTGCTGCGCTCAAGCGCGTCGTTGTTGTCGGACGCCCAGAAGCGGTGGCTGCGGGTCAGTACCTCATAATCAATGCGCCCGCCGCCGGAAGAGCAGGATTCAAACTCAACCTGCGGGAAGCGCTCGCCCAGCACGTCCAGCAGGCGGTAGAACTGGCGGGTCTGCGCGTCGGCGGCGGCTTTACCCTTGTGTCCCGGCTGCACCAGCTCGCGGTTCATGTCCCACTTCACGTAGTCGACCGCGTGTTCGCCCAGCAGCCAGCTTATGCGCTCCACGAGGTAATCAAAGGCTTCCGGGATGCTGAGGTTGAGCACCAGCTGATGACGCCCTGTCGCCCGGGCGTAGCCCGGCAGCGCCAGTACCCAGTCAGGGTGCGCGCGATACAGATCGGAATCCGGATTGATCATCTCCGGCTCTACCCAGATGCCAAACTCCATGCCGAGCCGCTTGACGTGGTCGATTACCGGCGTCAGGCCGTTCGGATATTTTTTCTCATCCAGATACCAGTCGCCCAGCGCGGCATGGTCGTCGTTGCGGCCTTTGAACCAGCCGTCATCAATGATGAAGCGCTCCACGCCCAGCGCGGCAGCCTCGTCGGCCATGCGCATGATGTACTCCGGATCGTGGTTGAAGTAGATCCCTTCCCAGGTATTGAGGTGCACCGGGCGCGGTTTGTTTTCCGGGAAGCGGATAACGTTATCGCGCAGGTAGCGGTGGAACGGCTGGCTCATGCCGTTCAGGCCGTGCTCGGAGTAGCTGGCATAGAGGCGCGGAGTCCAGAGCGTTTCGCCCTCTTCAACCGCCATTTCACCCGGCAGGTAAAGCGCTTCGGCCTGTATATAACGGCGACCATCGGTTTTCGCTTCGGCGCGCAGGCGGTGGTTGCCGCTCCAGCCCAGATGCACGCCCCAGACGTCGCCCTGCATTTCGCTGAACGATGGCGTACCGGCGATCAGCGCCGGGAAGTGCTCGTGGGAGGTTTTACCCCGGCGATTTTCAATCACGAAGCTGTCGTGTTCAAGCCTGACGCGGTGCGGCTGGAATTCACGGATCCAGCGTCCGTGGAAGGCCATCACCTCATGCGCGCGCTCGGCCACCGGCAGCGTGACGGCGAAACGGTCCACCTGCCAGGGGATCGCTTTCAGATTCGTTAAACCATGACGAACCACCAGCACGCCGCTGGCATCCAGCACCAGCTCGCTGGTCAGGCGCAGCCCGGCAAGCTCATCTTCGGCGGTAACCGTCAGGGTATTGAATTTCTGCTGCACCCGCGTGGTTTTGAACACCGGGGAACCGTCCAGCCCCTGGCGATGCCCCTCAATGCCCGGCGAGCCAAACAGACCGTGCCCCAGCTCCGCCATCAGCGTGACCGGGGAGTCGACGTCAAGCCTGCCGTTCGCCACCGGGCGCGCAATGCTCAGCACATCGTGCGGCGAAAAGTGCTGAAGGTGCGTCCCCCAGTAGAGAATTTCGGCGAAAGGATGGGTTTTAACCACCACGTCTACCGTATTGCTTTCGAGTCGAAAAATGGAATCTTGCATCAGACATCTCCTGTCGTCGGGATGTCCTGAGTGTTGATCCGAAACGTTTCGGATACAAACCAAAACGTTTCGGATCTGTGATCGGGTTTGGAATTTTAGTGAGTTTAGGCCGTCTGGCCCGGAGAGAATTCAGGCTGCCAGAGCACCTGAAGCTGCTCGATATCGTCACCGTTAATCAGCTTGCGCACCATATCGGCAATCTGTTTTCCGACGCCCTGACGGGTGGACTGAATGACTGACGCCACGTCGATATCGACAATGCTGTCCTGCGGCAGGCCGTCGTAGACCACCAGCGAGACGGCGCTGTCGCCGGATAAGCGCCCCATCTGCGCCAGCGCCATTGCCGCACCGTCGCCGTGGGTGTTGCAGTCGGTAATGATGGCCGTGGGCGGCTGCGGCAGAGCGAGAAGCTCTTTGGTTATGGCATACCCCACGCGGCGCGACGGCGGCATGGCGCGCAGCCATTCGCTGGAAAGCCCGGCCTCTCGCAGGGCATCGAGAAAGCCCTGACGACGCTGGGTAATAAACGCCTGGTTGTTGCTTTCGCCCAGCAGCGCGATGCGCTGATGGCCTTTCTCGATCAGCCAGCGGGTAGCCTGATGCGTACCGGCGTAGTTGTCGAAGTCAAACCACGCGTACGGCTGAGGGAGGTGGCTGCGCCCGAGCGCCAGGAAAGGAAAACCGGCGGCCTGAAGCTGCTCAAGACGCGGATCGTGGTCCAGCGTGTGCGCTACGATCAGCGCATCCACGCGGCGGCTCTGCACCATGCGCATGTAGCTGTGCTTATCGGCCAAATCATCATCGGCTATCAGCAGTAAATCGATCTCATGTCGCGCCAGTTCGTGGCTAATTTCGCCGACCATGTCCATAAAAACGCTATTATTGAGCGGAACGGGATGGACGGGGAACACCAGCCCAACGGCGTCAATTTTGCCCATCTTCAGGCGGCGGGCGAAGGTGTTAGGTCGGTAACCACGGCGCTGAGCCTCTGCTTCCACGCGGGCGCGCGTCTCGGCGGAGACGTCGTCATATCCGTTGAGTGCGCGGCTGACGGTGGTGACTGACAGCCCCAGTTCTTTGGCAATGGCTTTAAGCGACATGGTTTTCCGTATCTCTGTTAGTTCTGTTCCGCCACCAGCAGCGCGTGCGTATCCGGCTCCAGCGCCTTAAAGATATGCGGCAGATCGGCGGGATAACAGATGTAGTCCCCCGGCCCCAACTCTTCCGCCGCGTCTATCAGGCCGACCAGCGCTCTTCCCTGCGTCACAATGATGTGCTCGACTGACCCCGGCGGATGCGGCTGGGATATACGGTCTGCGCCCGGCTGGGTGAGCAGCAGATAGATGTCGCGCCGCGCGCCCGGCGGACACGCCGCCAGCAAAATAGCTTCGTAGTTCGCCTGCCCGGCAACGACCTTCGTTCCCTCTCCACGACGGATGACCTGCGTTGTCGTCTGCTGGGGTTCCAGCAGGCGGGCGAAAGGGATATCCAGCGCCACGCAAAGCGACCACAGCGTCTCCAGGCTGGGGTTACCGTTGCCGGACTCCAGTTGCGAAAGCGTGGATTTGGCGATCCCGGCACGACGGGCAATTTCCGCCAGTGAAAGCCCGGTTCGCAGGCGTTCTCGCACCAGGCTTTTGGCGATCACGCTGATTGGCTGCGTCATAAAACGGCCCTTTTTGTTCTATAAATCGAACGAATCGTTCATCTTGAAAAACGCTTCTGTTGCGTTCATTATAATGGATACACGTTCGATATGGCTAAAAATGTATGAAGCATCATCTTTCCTGCCTGAAAGGCGACACGATAAAAGCAATCATCCTGGTTTGCCTCGCGGTGGGCGTGGTCGGGATGTCCTACGGCTCGCTGGCGATGGCCTACGGTTTCCCGCTGTGGGTACCGTTTGTGCTCTCTCTTACCGTGCTGGCGGGCGCATCGGAATTTATGTTTATCGGCATCGTGGCGAGCGGCGGCAATCCCCTGGCGGCTGCGGCTGCCGGTTTGCTGGTCAACGCCCGCCACGTGCCGTTTGGCGTGACGGTGCGGGAACTGGTGGGCAAGCGCGGCCTGAGCTTTTTGGGCTGCCACATCATGAACGATGAAAGCGTGGTGTTTGGCCTGTCGCAGAAAACCCCCGAACAGCGTAAAGCGGCCTACTGGCTGTGCGGTTTGGGCGTGGCAATCATCTGGCCGCTGGGCGCGCTGCTGGGTGCCATGGTCGGCAAGCTGCTGCCGGACCCGGAAACCATTGGGCTGGATGCGGTATTTCCCGCCATTTTGCTGGCGTTAGTGGTGCCCGCGTTTAAAAACCGCACCACGCTGATCCGCGCCTGCAGCGGTGCCGTATTGTCGCTGGCCGCCGTGCCGTTTGCTCCGGTGGGTCTGCCGGTGCTGCTCTCCTTGCTCGGTCTTGCCGCGAGGAAAAAATAATGGAAAACATGACGGTCTTTATTCTCGGTATCGCGATCCTGTCTGCGGGAACGTATTTGATGCGCCTCGGCGGGGCAAAGCTGGGCAGCAGGCTGGCGTTGTCAGAGCGTTCACAGGCGCTGCTGTCAGATGCGGCAACGGTATTGCTGTTTTCGGTGGCGCTGGCGACGACGTTTTATGAAGGGGAACATTTCGCCGGGATGGCGCGGGTGCTGGGCGTGGCGTTTGCGGTGTTTTTGGCCTGGCGGAAGATGCCGTTAATTGTGGTGATCGTTGCGGCGGCCGTGGTGACGGCGCTGCTGCGTCTGGCGGGCATAAACTAAAAAAGCGCCCCAGGGGCGCTCTTTCGACGGTGTGACGGCTTATTTAGTCAGTTCAGCGGTCATGTGTACGCGGTTACCGGTGAATGCCTGGGTAATTTTGTACGATGATGCACCTGCTTCCTGAGCCTGCGCAGCAATTTTGGCTTCTGCGCCGTCCAGCGTAGAGGCGGAAGCGGTTACTGTCTGCGCAGCGAAAGAACCGAAAGAAGCAGCCAGAGCGATTACAGCGACAAAAGTTTTGATGCTTTTCATGATATAAACCCTTTCATTAAGTTGTTTAGGTAAGGCACCGTGCCTTGATGAGATAAATACTAGACCTCATCCCGATCAACTAAAAGCGGAAGGATTTGCTATTCTCTTTCAAAATTACTGATCAACAATCAATCGCTGTGAATGCGTGTAAATCGTCGCCCTTCCCGGCTTGCAGAACCCCACCAGCGTCAGGTTACAGCGTTCTGCCACTTCTACCGCCAGCGTCGTTGCCGCTGAGACCGCAAACAGAATTTCCACGCCGCACATGGCGGCTTTCTGCACCATCTCGTAGCTGGCGCGGCTGGAAACGAGTGCAGCTCCCTGCTGCCAGACGTCACTTTCACGCGCGCGGCGACCGAGCAGCTTGTCCAGCGCCACGTGGCGGCCCACGTCTTCATGACCACCGATAATGTCGCCCGATGGCAGAACCCACGCCGCCGCGTGCGTACAGCCGCTCAGCTGACCGATGGGCTGTACATCGTTGAGGTGTTCCAGTGCTTTATCGAGGTTGGCGAGGTTAAACGTCTGGGTAAACGGCAGTGGCGTAACGGGCTTACCGATATCGTTGAGCTGCTCAACGCCGCACACGCCGCAGCCGGTGCGTCCGGCCAGCGCGCGCCGACGCTCTTTTAACCCCATAAAGCGTCGGCTGGAGAGCTCGATTTGCACTTCAAGGCCGTTACACGCCTTCACCACGTCCATGCCGTAGATCTCCTGCGGATGGTCGATGATGCCTTCCGAGAGGGAAAAACCGATGGCGAACAGCTCAAGATCTTTCGGCGAAGCCATCATCACCACGTGCGAGATACCGTTGTAAACGAGCGCAACGGGCACCTCTTCCGCCAGAAAATCGGGCATGGCATGGGTAATGTGGGGCGGTCTGTGTACCACCCGTTCCACAACGCCCGCAGGCAGTGGTGACGGGTGGGTAGCACGGTTTTGTTTAGACACGACGGTATTCCTGAACAACCACGGAGGTGAGCCTGCTATTGCATCACAAACAACAGGGCTTACGCATAGTATGGATCAACTTTTCAGCATCAAGTTTACCTACTCACTTGTGAGAGGTGCAACAAAACGCATGCTACACCCCTTTAACATGCGGGGTTAATAATGTGATTTATATCACACTTTATAGTCAACAGGGTGATAATACGTTCACTTTGTTTTAACGCCATTGGAACAGTCGTACCGACATTGTGGTATTCTGATGATATCCCTCGTGGAATTGAGGGATTAACGCAAATTTTTCTCCTTTGCGGTCAATTCTCAACCGCGAAGTTAAAACTACATATGTAAGCAATGTCGAAACAAGGAGTGACCCATGCAGGTCAGCAGAAGGCAGTTCTTTAAGATCTGCGCTGGCGGTATGGCAGGCACCACGGCAGCGGCACTGGGCTTTGCGCCCGGCGTAGCGCTGGCGGAAACGCGGCAGTATAAACTGCTGCGCACCCGTGAAACCCGTAATACCTGTACGTACTGCTCTGTCGGTTGCGGGCTGTTGATGTATAGCCTCGGCGACGGTGCTAAAAACGCCAAAGCGTCTATTTTCCATATCGAAGGCGACCCGGATCATCCGGTCAACCGCGGCGCATTGTGCCCCAAAGGGGCCGGCCTGGTGGACTTTATCCACTCCGAAAGCCGCCTTAAATTCCCAGAATACCGCGCGCCTGGCTCCGACAAATGGCAGCAAATTAGCTGGGAAGAGGCGTTCGACCGCATCGCAAAACATATTAAAGAAGACCGCGATGCCAACTTTGTTGAGAAGAACGCCGACGGCGTCACGGTCAACCGCTGGCTCTCCACCGGGATGCTGTGTGCCTCTGCTTCCAGCAACGAAACCGGTTATTTAACCCAGAAATTTACGCGCGCACTCGGTATGCTCGCGGTCGACAACCAGGCGCGTGTCTGACACGGACCAACGGTAGCAAGTCTTGCTCCAACATTTGGTCGCGGTGCGATGACCAACCACTGGGTCGACATCAAGAACGCCAACCTCATTGTGGTGATGGGCGGTAACGCCGCTGAAGCGCACCCTGTCGGGTTCCGCTGGGCGATGGAAGCCAAAATCCACAACGGTGCGAAACTGATTGTGATCGATCCCCGCTTTACGCGTACTGCGTCAGTGGCGGATTTCTACACCCCTATTCGTTCAGGTACTGACATCACTTTCCTGTCAGGCGTACTGCTGTACCTGATGACCAACGAAAAATACAACCGCGAATACACCGAAGCCTATACCAACGCCAGCCTGATCGTGCGTGAGGATTACCACTTCGAAGATGGCCTGTTCAGCGGTTACGATGCTGAAAAACGCAAGTACGACAAAACCAGCTGGAACTACGAGCTGGATGAAAAAGGCTTTGCGAAGCGCGACACCACTCTGCAACACCCGCGCTGCGTGTGGAACCTGCTGAAAGAGCACGTCTCCCGCTACACGCCGGACGTTGTCGAAAACATCTGTGGTACACCGAAGGCGGACTTCCTGAAGGTGTGCGAGCTTATCGCCGAAACCAGCGCGAAAGACAAAACCGCATCGTTCCTGTACGCCCTCGGCTGGACGCAACACTCCATCGGCGCGCAGAACATCCGCACCATGGCGATGGTTCAGCTTCTGCTCGGCAACATGGGGATGGCAGGCGGCGGCGTGAACGCCCTGCGCGGTCACTCCAACATTCAGGGTCTGACCGACCTCGGCCTGCTGTCTCAAAGCCTGCCGGGTTACATGAACCTGCCAAGCGAGAAACAGACCGACCTGCAAACCTACCTGACGGCCAGCACGCCTAAACCGCTGCTTGAAGGCCAGGTGAACTACTGGGGCAACTATCCGAAATTCTTCGTCTCGATGATGAAAGCCTTCTTCGGCGATAAAGCAACGGCGGAAAACAGCTGGGGCTTTGACTGGCTGCCGAAGTGGGACAAAGGCTACGACGTTCTGCAGTATTTCGAGATGATGCACCAGGGCAAAGTGAACGGCTATCTGTGCCAGGGCTTTAACCCGGTGGCCTCGTTCCCGAACAAGAACAAGGTTGTTGAGTCTCTGTCGAAGCTGAAGTTCCTGGTGACGATTGACCCGCTCAATACCGAGACCTCGACCTTCTGGCAGAACCACGGCGAATCGAACGACGTCGATCCGTCGAAGATTCAGACCGAAGTGTTCCGTCTGCCGTCAACCTGCTTTGCGGAAGAGAACGGGTCTATCGTCAACTCCGGACGCTGGCTGCAGTGGCACTGGAAAGGCGCGGACGCCCCGGGCATCGCCATGAACGACGGCGAGATCCTGGCCGGTATCTTCTTGCGCCTGCGTAAGATGTATGCGGAAGAAGGCGGCGCGAACCCGGAACCGGTCCTGAACATGACCTGGAACTACTCGACGCCGGAAAACCCTGCGCCAGAAGAAGTGGCGATGGAGAGCAACGGTAAGGCGCTGGCGGACGTTATCGACCCGGCCACCGGCACCGTACTGGCGAAGAAAGGCGATCAGCTTAGTACCTTCGCCCACCTGCGCGATGACGGTACCACGTCAAGCGGCTGCTGGATCTTTGCCGGTAGCTGGACGCCGAAAGGCAACCAGATGGCCAACCGCGATAACGCCGATCCGTCGGGCCTCGGCAATACGCTGGGCTGGGCATGGGCGTGGCCGCTCAACCGCCGCATCCTCTATAACCGCGCGTCCGCTGACCCGCAGGGCAACCCGTGGGATCCGAAGCGTCAGCTTCTGAAGTGGGACGGCGCTAAATGGGGCGGCGTGGATATTCCGGACTACAGCACTGCCGCACCGGGCAGCGACGTTGGGCCGTTTATCATGCAGCCTGAAGGGATGGGACGTCTGTTTGCTATCGATAAGATGGCGGAAGGTCCGTTCCCGGAACACTACGAGCCGTTTGAGACGCCGCTGGGCACCAACCCGCTGCACCCGAACGTGGTCTCTAACCCGGCAGCCCGTATCTTTAAGGGCGATTTCGACGCGCTGGGTAAAAAAGACAAGTTCCCGTACGTGGGCACCACCTACCGTCTGACCGAGCACTTCCACTACTGGACCAAGCACGCGCTGCTTAACGCCATCGCGCAGCCGGAACAGTTTGTGGAGATCGGCGAGAAGCTGGCGAACAAGCTCGGCATTGCCCATGGCGATACCGTGAAGGTCTCCTCTAACCGCGGCTACATTAAGGCCAAGGCGGTGGTGACCAAGCGTATTCGCACGCTGAACGTTCACGGTCAGCAGGTGGATACCATCGGTATTCCGATTCACTGGGGCTATGAGGGCGTGGCGAAGAAAGGGTTCATTGCGAACACCCTGACGCCGTTCGTCGGCGATGCGAACACGCAGACGCCGGAGTTTAAGGCCTTCCTCGTGAACGTGGAAAAGGTGTAACGGAGACGACTTATGGCTTATCAATCTCAAGACATTATCCGTCGTTCCGCGACTAACGGTTTCACGCCCGCGCCTCAGGCGCGGGACCACCAGCAGGAAGTGGCGAAGCTTATCGACGTGACCACCTGCATCGGCTGTAAAGCCTGTCAGGTGGCGTGTTCAGAGTGGAACGATCTGCGTGACGAAGTGGGTCACAACGTCGGGGTGTACGACAACCCGGCGGACCTGACCGCCAAGTCCTGGACGGTGATGCGTTTCTCGGAAGTGGAGCAGAACGACAAACTGGAATGGCTTATCCGCAAAGACGGCTGTATGCACTGTGCGGATCCGGGCTGCCTGAAGGCATGTCCGTCAGAAGGGGCTATCATTCAGTATGCCAACGGCATCGTCGACTTCCAGTCCGAACAGTGCATCGGCTGCGGCTACTGCATCGCAGGCTGTCCGTTCGACGTACCGCGCCTGAACCCGGAAGACAACCGCGTCTACAAATGCACCCTGTGCGTGGACCGCGTTACCGTCGGCCAGGAGCCTGCATGCGTGAAGACCTGCCCAACCGGCGCAATCCACTTTGGCTCCAAAGAGGATATGAAAACGCTGGCGGCAGAGCGTGTGGGCGAGCTGAAGACCCGTGGTTACGACAACGCGGGCCTGTACGATCCGGCCGGGGTTGGCGGTACACACGTGATGTACGTGCTGCACCACGCCGACAAGCCGAACCTGTATCACGGCCTGCCGGAGAACCCGGAAATCAGCGCTACCGTGAAGTTCTGGAAAGGCATCTGGAAACCGCTGGCAGCGGTGGGCTTTGCTGCCACCTTCGCAGCGAGCATCTTCCACTACGTCGGCGTCGGTCCGAACCGCGCGGAAGAGGAAGACGACAACCTGCATGAAGAGAAAGACGAGGTGCGCAAATGAGAAAACGTGACACCATCGTGCGCTACACCGCGCCGGAACGCATCAACCACTGGGTCACCGCCTTCTGCTTCATGCTGGCGGCGATAAGCGGGCTGGGGTTCTTCTTCCCGTCCTTCAACTGGCTGATGCAGATCATGGGGACACCACAGCTGGCGCGCATCCTGCACCCGTTTGTGGGCGTCATCATGTTCGCGTCGTTCATCATTATGTTTTTCCGCTACTGGCACCATAACCTAATCAATCGGGATGATATCTTTTGGGCGAAGAATATTCGTAAGATCGTCGTCAACGAGGAAGTGGGTGATACCGGGCGTTATAACTTCGGCCAGAAATGCGTATTCTGGGCGGCGATTATCTTCCTGGTCCTGTTGCTGGTGAGCGGCGTGATCATCTGGCGTCCGTACTTTGCGCCTGCTTTCTCAATCCCGGTGATCCGATTCGCGCTGATGCTGCATTCATTTGCCGCAGTGGCGTTAATTGTGGTTATCATGGTGCATATCTACGCCGCCCTTTGGGTGAAAGGCACCATTACCGCGATGGTGGAAGGATGGGTAACCAGTACGTGGGCGAAGAAGCATCACCCGCGCTGGTACCGTGAAGTCCGCCAGAAACAGGAAAAGTCATCTGAATGAGTATTCGCATAATCCCGCAAGATGAGCTGGGGTCGAGCGAGAAACGCACGGCGGATTATATTCCGCCGTTGTTATTCCCCAGACTCAAGAACCTCTACAACCGCCGCGCAGAGCGTCTGCGCGAGCTGGCAGAGAACAACCCGCTGGGCGATTTTCTGCGTTTTGCCGCGCTGGTCGCCCACGCGCAGGAAGTGGTGCTGTATGACCACCCCTTGCAAATGGATCTGACCGCGCGCATCAAAGAAGCCAACGCGCAGGGCAAGCCGCCGCTGGACATTCACGTCCTGCCGCGCGACAAGCACTGGCAGAAGCTGCTGCATTCACTGATTGCCGAGCTGAAACCCGAGATGAGCGGCACCGCGCTGGCGGTTATCGAGAATCTGGAAAAAGCCTCTGACCTGGAGCTGGAAGAGATGGCGAGCGCGCTGTTTGCCTCTGACTTCTCGCTGGTCAGCAGCGATAAAGCGCCGTTTATCTGGGCTGCCCTGTCGCTCTACTGGGCGCAAATGGCAAGCCTGATCCCAGGTAAAGCGCGCGCCGAATACGGCGAAGCGCGCCAGTTCTGCCCGGTCTGCGGCTCCATGCCGGTATCGAGCATGGTGCAAATCGGCACCACGCAGGGGCTGCGCTACCTGCACTGCAACCTGTGTGAAACCGAGTGGCACGTGGTGCGCATCAAGTGCAGCAACTGCGAGCAGACCCGCGATCTGAACTACTGGTCGCTGGAAAATGAAGACGCGGCGGTGAAAGCCGAAAGCTGCGGCGACTGCGGCACTTACCTGAAGATTCTGTATCAGGAAAAAGACCCGAAAGTCGAAGCGGTGGCCGACGATCTCGCCTCGCTGATTCTGGACGCGAAGATGGAGCAGGAGGGCTTTGCCCGCAGCTCGATTAACCCGTTCCTGTTCCCGGGTGAAGGGGAGTAATCTCCTGTGAGAGTGCCGGGCGGCGCAAGCTTGCCCGGCCTACAGGTGGTAAGGCGTAAGGACCTCTTCAATACCCGCAAAATCTTTCGTGTTTCGAGAAATCAACGGACAATGTCTGCTCTGCGCTGTGGCCAGAATGATAGCATCAGGCAGTTTCATCCCATGCTTCTCGCGGAGTAAAACGCTTCTTTCCGCAATATCCCGAGATACATCAATAATCTCGAAAGCGCCCATTACGGCTGCCGTTTTAGCTTCATGACCGTGTCTGCGCGCGCCTACCATGACTTCAATCCACGTGATCAGGCTAATGGCTCTATGAGACGCTGTGCGATCAATCGCATCCGCAGCTTCAACACGATTGTTAAAGAGATCGATGAGAATATTGGTATCAAACACTGCCATGTGTTCCATGATTACCACTCCTCACGCAGCTTACGCTCATACTCAAGCCCATCCTCTTTGCGGTCTCCCCACAGCCCAAGCGCATCGCGGATAATCGAAGAACTCTGTTGGTCGAGGTACAGCTCAATGGCTTCCCGCAACAGTTCAGCGCGCGGCTGATTTTTCAGCTGCTTGAGGTTATCCAACCGTTGAATCACGTCATCAGACAAATCGATAAGTATTCTGCCCATATCAAGTTCCGCCAAAACGCTCATATATCACCTTAGTATATCATCTGCGGTTAATTTTCAGGCAAAATACACTTTACGAATACAGGGATAAAGGACGTTTTGAAAATGGCGAGCGCTTTTGCGAGTCGTCTTCCAGAAGCTGGACACTACTCCTCCTCGTTCCCGCCCTCTTCATACGCGCCGTAGGGCTTCGCCGGAAGAACGATATACGTTCCTTCAAACACCGCGCCCGCCGTTTCATCGCCAAACAGCTCAACCTGCATCTGTACGCGCGCTTTGCGGCCTCGCGCCAGACGGTCAAGATCGCCGCCCAGTGCACCGAGATCGGCCACCGCGCTTGGCTTGCCGCTGATGGGGGCGCTGTAGCGAATATGTGCATCAGCAAGAATAATGGTGCCGCCCAGATGACGCTCGCGCAGCATTAGCCAGATCAGCCCCCAGCCGGTCAGGGTCGCCAGCGAGAAGAGACTGCCAGCAAAAAGAGTGTGGTGCGGGTTTTGGTTGCCGATCTCCGGCATAGTGGTAATGAATTTCTGCCCGGTGTATTGCTGAATGCGCACGCCCATTTTTTCACTGAGCGGAATGTGCTCATACCACGCCTGCTGCAGCTGACCGCACCAGTCCGCGCGATGCAGAATGTCATCCAGCGTAGCGATGGGTTTGATCATCAAAAAGTGGCGAATCGGCGTGGTTTGCGGGGCGGTAATTTCGCCCTGGTTAACAAAACCGAGCTTGGCAAAGAACTCGACGGCATCTTCACGGGCGCTACAGGTGACGCGCTTAACGCCTTCCTGACGGGCCACGGACTCCAGCGTCATCGCCATCAGGGTACCAAGCCCTTTATCCTGCACGGACGGGTGAACCGCCATAAAGCGAATAGAGGCTTCATTGTCGGCATTGATATACAGTCGCCCAACGGCGACGAGGTTACCCTCTTCATCCACCACCATTTGATGGTGCGCCATCGCATCCCAGGCGTCGCGTTCAGACCCTTTGGGTTGATGTAAGGGTTTGCGCAGCATTTCCCAGCGGAAATGGTAATAAGCGTCTAACTCTTCTTCCGTTTGCGGTACTCGAAGGTGATACATAGCTGTACTCTCTCTGGTTACCCGCGGCCACGCCGCCAGTTGGCTCATACCTGAAGCCAGAATGTGACGGGGCCATCGTTCACCAGCGATACCTGCATATCTGCAGCGAATCGTCCGGTTTGCGTATTCATTTCCTGCTGACGGCAGCGCTCAACAAAGTACTCATAAAGGGCTTCTGCGCGTTCTGGCGCAGCACCTTTAGAAAAACCTGGCCGCATGCCGCGTTCGGTATCTGCGGCCAACGTAAACTGGGAAACCACCAGCACGCTTCCACCCGCCTGCTGCACGTTGAGATTCATCTTGCCCTCCGCATCGCCAAAGATGCGGTAGCCCAGCACGCGCTCGCAAAGGCGGTTGGCTTTCTGTTCGTCATCATCCTTTTCGACACCTAACAACACTAAAAGTCCTGGGCCGATTTCACCCGTCACCTCGTCCTCCACGGTGACGCTGGCACGGGTTACGCGCTGTATCAATGCAATCATGGTTGGTCTGCTTCTTGTTGTTTTTCAGCTTCTGCTGCTTTTTTAAGTTCGCGGTATATTCCGAGAGTGACAGTTATTTCTGCACCAAGCAAGACGATACACCAGGTCCAGTAGACCCAGACAAACAAAATGGGGATCACCGCCAGCACGCCGTAAATCAGCTGATAAGACGGGAACATGGTGATGTAAAGCGCGAAACCTTTCTTGCCCAGCTCGAAGAGCACGGCAGCCACCAGCGCCCCAACGATGGCATCACGATTAGGTACGCGCGTCGTCGGCACCACGCTGTAAAGCAGCCAGAACGAGAGCCACGATAAAATGAGCGGGAAGATGCGCAGAACGTTATCAATCACGCTGTTTAAGTCACTCGCCCAGCGCAGAGAAAGAAGATAGGAGCTGATCGCCAGGCTCGCCCCCGCCAGCAGCGGACCGAGGGTCAAAATCATCCAGTACACGGCAAAAGAGTAAACCTTAGGACGGATTTTTTTGCTTCGCCAGATGGTGTTGAGGGCACTGTCGATGGAATACATCAAAAGCAGCGCCGTGACGATGAGGCCACAGGCGCCCACCGCCGTCATCTTGCTGGAGTTGGCGACAAACTGCTCAATGTAGTTCTGAATGACGTCGCCGGTGGCCGGAATGAAATTCGCGAAGACAAAATGACGAAGCTGCAGGCTGACGTCGGCAAACATCGGAAACGCGGAAAACAGGGCAAAGATGACCGCCACCAGCGGCACCAATGAGAGCAACGACACATAGGCGAGATTCCCCGCCAGCGTCGTCATGTTGTCCTCATCAATGCGGTGCCAGAGCAGCTTCAGCCATGCCCGGAGCGGCCGGGTATGGTGCGTGGCTTTTTGATGAACGGTTTTTAGCATAACTGCTTCGCAAAATAGTTCGGTATCGTCTCTTTTCCGGTCACCAGAATTGACGTGATACCTAACTGGTTAGCTCCCTCTATATTATCGGCGTTGTCGTCGAAAAAGACCGCATCAGCCGCGGAGAATCCTTCTTCCTGCAGAACCGCCTGATAAATACGCGCTTCAGGCTTGCGCATGCCCATCTCCTGGGAGAGATAAATTTTATCTGCTGCCGCACGGATCTCCGGATATTCCTCCGGCCAAAACGTGGTATGCAGGCGGTTGGTATTTGACAGCACCACCACGCGATGCCCCTGCTCGCGCAGTTTATGCATGATGTCGGTGACTTCCGGGCGGATCGCGACAAAGACCGCCTGCCAGCCATGGGAAAACTGTTCGTAGCTTAACGGCAGATCCATTTCATGGCAGAAACGCTCTGCGAATTCTTCATCGCTGATTTCACCGCGTTCGTGCTGGTGGAATGTCTCACCCATCGCGAAATTCTGTTTTAACGTCGCCAGGGGAACACGGCTAAAATCGCTCCATGCGCCCAGCACCCGATTAAAATCGATATCGACGATTACATTTCCTAAGTCAAAGATATAAAGCATGTTTATCTCCTTTCGCCGTGGAAAAGTAACTGTAGCGGGAAAGATAAGGTTTGGCTATGGAGAGGGGCACAACGCAGAAAAAGAAAAACCCCGCCACAAGGACGGGGTTTTAGAGACTTAAAGAGGAGTGAATTACTCTTCTTTCGCACCGCGCATTGCACGTTTACGATCGTTCTCGGTCAGGTGACGTTTACGGATACGAATTGACTGTGGAGTCACTTCGACCAGTTCGTCATCATCGATGAATTCCAGAGCCTGCTCCAGAGTCATCTTGATCGGTGGAACCAGAACCGTTGCTTCGTCAGTACCGGACGCACGCATGTTGGTCAGTTTCTTACCGGTCAGGCAGTTTACGGTCAGGTCGTTAGAACGACTGTGAATACCGATGATCTGGCCTTCATAAACTTCAGCACCGTGACCCAGGAACAGCTTACCGCGATCCTGCAGACCGAACAGCGCAAACGCAACCGCTTTACCCTGACCGTTGGAGATCAGCACGCCGTTGTTACGCTGGCCCACTTCACCCGGACGAACGTCGTCGTAGTGGCTGAAGGTGGAGTACAGCAGACCGGTACCTGAAGTCATGGTCATGAACTCAGAACGGAAGCCGATCAGGCCACGGCTTGGGATCACGTAGTCGAGACGTACGCGGCCTTTGCCATCTGGATTCATGTTTTTCAGATCGCCTTTACGCTCACCCAGAGCCTGCATCACAGAACCCTGGTGCTGCTCTTCAACGTCCAGAGTCACGTTTTCGAACGGCTCTTGTTTACGGCCGTCGATTTCGCGGAAGATAACTTTCGGACGGGAAACCGCCATTTCGAAACCTTCACGACGCATGTTTTCGATCAGAACAGACAGGTGCAGCTCACCACGGCCCGAAACGCGGAATGCATCAGCGTCTTCGGTTTCTTCAACGCGCAGCGCAACGTTGTGCACCAGCTCTTTGTTCAGGCGGTCAAGGATCTGACGAGAGGTAACGAACTTACCTTCTTTACCACAGAACGGAGAGGTGTTGACGTTGAAGAACATGGATACGGTTGGTTCATCAACGGACAGGGCTGGCAGCGCTTCGACGTTCTGCGGATCGCAGATGGTGTCGGAGATGTTCAGTTCACCCAGACCGGTGATAGCGATGATGTCGCCCGCTTCAGCGATGTCGCTCTCGATACGCTCAAGACCCAGGTGAGTCAGCACTTTACCCACTTTACCGTTACGGGTTTTGCCTTCGCTATCGATGATAGTAACCTGCTGGTTAGGCTTCACTTTACCGCGCTTGATACGACCAATGCCGATTACGCCAACGTAGTTGTTGTAGTCGAGCTGAGAGATCTGCATCTGCAGGGTGCCGTCGAGATCAACGTTTGGTGCAGGAACACGGTCAACAATCGCCTGGTACAGCGGGGTCATGTCTTCTGCCATGTCTTCGTGGTCCAGACCTGCAATACCGTTCAGCGCAGAAGCGTAAACGATAGGGAAGTCCAACTGCTCGTCGGTCGCGTCAAGGTTAACGAACAGGTCGAAGACCTGATCAACAACCCAGTCAGGACGCGCGCCAGGACGGTCAACTTTGTTGATAACAACAATTGGCTTCAGACCATGAGCAAACGCTTTTTTGGTCACGAAGCGCGTCTGGGGCATTGGGCCATCCATTGCGTCAACGACCAGCAGAACGGAGTCTACCATGGACATTACACGTTCAACTTCACCACCGAAGTCGGCGTGCCCTGGGGTATCAACGATGTTGATACGGTAGTCATTCCATTTGATAGCGGTGTTTTTGGCGAGGATGGTAATCCCACGCTCTTTCTCCAAATCGTTGGAGTCCATCACGCGTTCTTGAGTTTCGGCACGAGCATCAAATGTACCGGACTGCTGCAGCAGCTTATCAACCAGGGTAGTTTTACCATGGTCGACGTGCGCGATGATGGCGATGTTACGCAATTTTTCGATCACAACTTTGCCTCAGGCATTTAGAAATAGCGCGTTATTGTACACGGATTAATCGCACTACAAAACAGGATCACAAACATCCCCCGCAAACAAGTATTGCAGAGATGCTTTGTGATCGCTTTCACGGAGCGGTAAAAGGGCACTTTAACGTAAATTGCACCAATATGGTGCTCAATGTTCACATTGAAGCACTATACTGGTGCAACAAATCCATTGTGGTGCAGCCCTTTTGCACTATGGTGCGCATGATAACGCCTTTTTGGGGTGTTTTAAAAGTTGGCACAGATTTCGCTTTATAAAAATACGGCAAAAAGATGGCATCACAGCCACCTTGATAGAAGTTGAAGACCTCGTTACCACGACGACAATGACCAATCTGGAGAGTTAAGTATGTCCGCTGAACACGTTTTGACGATGCTGAACGAACATGAAGTGAAGTTTGTTGATCTGCGCTTCACCGATACCAAAGGTAAAGAACAGCACGTCACAATCCCTGCTCATCAGGTGAACGCCGAATTCTTTGAAGAAGGCAAAATGTTTGACGGCTCCTCCATTGGTGGCTGGAAAGGCATTAACGAATCCGACATGGTTCTGATGCCAGACGCGACCACTGCGCTCATTGACCCGTTCTTCGAAGAGCCAACCCTTATCATCCGTTGCGATATCCTCGAGCCAGGCACGCTGCAGGGCTACGATCGTGACCCACGCTCCATCGCGAAACGCGCTGAAGAGTACCTGCGTTCTACCGGCATCGCAGACACCGTTCTGTTCGGGCCAGAGCCAGAATTCTTCCTGTTTGACGACATCCGTTTCGGCGCGTCAATTTCAGGTTCCCACGTGGCTATCGATGACATCGAAGGCGCATGGAACTCTTCCACCAAATACGAAGGTGGTAACAAAGGTCACCGTCCTGGCGTGAAAGGCGGTTACTTCCCGGTTCCTCCGGTCGATTCTTCACAGGACATCCGTTCTACCATGTGTCTGATCATGGAAGAGATGGGCCTGGTTGTGGAAGCGCATCACCACGAAGTGGCGACCGCTGGCCAGAACGAAATCGCTACCCGCTTCAACACCATGACCAAAAAAGCGGATGAGATTCAGATCTACAAATACGTTGTGCACAACGTTGCGCACCGTTTCGGTAAAACCGCGACCTTCATGCCAAAACCAATGTTTGGCGACAACGGTTCCGGTATGCACTGCCACATGTCTCTGTCCAAGAACGGTACCAACCTGTTCTCTGGTGACAAATATGCCGGTCTGTCCGAGCAGGCGCTGCACTACATCGGTGGTGTTATCAAACACGCTAAAGCGATCAACGCTCTGGCGAACCCAACCACCAACTCCTACAAGCGTCTGGTCCCAGGCTACGAAGCGCCAGTCATGCTGGCCTACTCTGCCCGTAACCGTTCTGCTTCTATCCGTATCCCGGTTGTTGCGTCTCCGAAAGCACGTCGTATCGAAGTGCGCTTCCCGGACCCAGCGGCTAACCCATACCTGTGCTTCGCAGCACTGCTGATGGCCGGTCTGGACGGTATTAAGAACAAGATCCACCCTGGCGAAGCGATGGACAAAAACCTGTATGACCTGCCGCCAGAAGAAGCGAAAGAGATCCCACAGGTTGCAGGCTCTCTGGAAGAAGCCCTGCAGGCGCTGGACGCAGACCGTGAGTTCCTGACCGCGGGTGGTGTATTCACTGATGAAGCTATCGACGCTTACATCGCGCTGCGCACTGAAGAGAACGACCGCGTGCGTATGACTCCGCACCCGGTTGAGTTCGAACTGTACTACAGCGTTTAATCGAGTTGTTTTACCCGGCGTGATAAACGTCGGGAGTAGTTGCCGTGGAAACTTTTAGCCCATCTCCGGATGGGCTTTTTTCTCCACCAACAACCTGATCTGACGCGCTTTTTACGCCGAAAAAGCTATACTGCACTAAATTAGTGCAACCAACTCCAGGAGACTGCTGAATGGCAACTGGCACGCTGCCCGATGCTGGGCAGATCCTCAATTCCTTAATTAACAGCATCTTGCTGGTCGATGACGAGCTGGCGGTGCATTACGCCAACCCGGCGGCGCAGCAATTGCTCGCCCAGAGCTCACGCAAGCTGTTTGGCACCCCGCTTCCTGAACTGTTGAGCTATTTTTCGCTGAATATTGGCCTGATGCAGGAGAGTTTGCAGGCCGGACAGGGGTTCACCGATAACGAAGTGACGCTGGTGATCGACGGGCGTTCACATATTCTCTCTCTTACCGCGCAACGTCTTCCTGAAGGACTGATCCTGCTGGAAATGGCGCCGATGGATAACCAGCGTCGACTCAGCCAGGAGCAGCTTCAACATGCACAGCAAATTGCCGCCCGTGACCTGGTGCGTGGTCTCGCGCATGAAATCAAAAACCCGCTGGGTGGATTACGCGGTGCAGCACAGCTGCTGACCAAGGCGTTGCCCGACCCTGCGCTGGCAGAGTACACCAACGTTATTATTGAGCAGGCCGACCGCCTGCGTAATCTGGTTGACCGTCTTCTTGGGCCGCAGCAGCCGGGCATGCACGTCTCTGAAAGCATTCATAAAGTGGCGGAACGGGTGGTGAAACTTGTCTCAATGGAACTGCCAGAGAACGTCACGCTGGTGCGCGATTACGACCCAAGCCTGCCGGAACTGGCGCATGACCCGGACCAGATTGAACAGGTTCTGCTGAACATTGTACGTAACGCGCTACAGGCGCTGGGACCGGAAGGGGGCGAGATTATTTTACGTACCCGCACCGCCTTCCAGCTCACGCTGCACGGCGTGCGCTACCGGCTGGCGGCACGCATCGACGTTGAGGATAACGGTCCGGGGATCCCGCCGCATCTGCAGGACACGCTGTTTTACCCGATGGTCAGCGGCCGCGAAGGCGGTACCGGGCTGGGGTTATCCATTGCCCGCAGTTTGATCGACCAACACTCTGGCAAAATTGAATTTACCAGTTGGCCGGGACATACCGAGTTTTCGGTTTTCCTGCCGATTAAAAAATAAAGGTGACGTTTATGCAACGAGGGATAGTCTGGGTAGTCGATGACGATAGCTCCATCCGTTGGGTGCTGGAACGCGCGCTCACTGGGGCGGGGTTAAGCTGCACGACGTTTGAGAGCGGCAGCGAGGTGCTCGACGCACTCACCACCAAAACGCCGGATGTTCTGCTTTCGGATATTCGCATGCCGGGCATGGACGGGCTGGCGCTATTAAAGCAGATAAAACAACGCCACCCAATGCTTCCGGTCATCATAATGACGGCGCACTCCGACCTGGATGCCGCAGTGAGCGCCTACCAGCAAGGGGCGTTTGATTACCTGCCAAAGCCGTTTGATATCGACGAGGCGGTGGCGTTGGTTGAACGCGCCATCAGCCACTACCAGGAACAACAGCAGCCTCGTAATGCGCCCGATTTTGGCCCCACCACGGACATCATCGGCGAAGCGCCGGCGATGCAGGATGTGTTTCGCATCATCGGGCGTCTGTCGCGTTCGTCCATCAGCGTATTGATTAACGGCGAATCGGGAACCGGTAAAGAGCTGGTTGCCCACGCGCTGCATCGCCATAGCCCTCGGGCTAAAGCGCCTTTTATCGCCCTGAATATGGCGGCCATCCCTAAGGATTTGATTGAATCCGAGCTGTTCGGCCACGAAAAAGGGGCGTTTACCGGGGCGAATACCATTCGTCAGGGGCGCTTTGAGCAGGCCGACGGCGGGACGCTTTTTCTGGACGAAATCGGCGATATGCCGCTGGACGTTCAGACCCGCCTGCTGCGCGTGCTGGCCGACGGGCAGTTTTACCGCGTGGGCGGCTATGCGCCGGTGAAGGTGGACGTGCGCATTATTGCCGCGACCCACCAGAACCTGGAGCAACGCGTGCAGGAGGGTAAATTCCGTGAGGATTTATTCCACCGACTGAACGTTATCCGCGTTCATCTGCCGCCGCTGCGCGAGCGCCGGGAAGATATCCCGCGCCTGGCGCGTCATTTCCTGCAGGTGGCAGCCCGCGAGCTGGGCGTGGAGGCCAAGCAGCTTCACCCGGAAACCGATGCCGCCCTCACCCGACTTGCGTGGCCTGGTAACGTGCGTCAGCTGGAAAACACCTGCCGCTGGTTAACCGTGATGGCCGCCGGGCAGGAAGTGCTGATTCAGGATTTACCGGCCGAGCTGTTTGAAGCGACCGCGCCTGAAAGCACTACCGGGCATGCGCTGCCGGACAGTTGGGCAACGCTGCTGGCGCAGTGGGCCGACCGCGCGCTGCGTTCCGGTCATCAAAACCTGCTGTCTGAAGCGCAGCCAGAAATGGAGCGTACGCTGTTAACCACCGCGCTTCGTCATACGCAGGGTCATAAGCAGGAGGCCGCTCGCCTGCTTGGATGGGGACGTAATACCCTGACGCGCAAGCTGAAAGAACTGGGAATGGAGTGATATCCGCCCGCGCGGAAAGGTTATTAATTGAGCGCAAATTGCCGTTATTTTGCGCTTTACTGTTCCGATGAGTTTTGTATGATCGTGCCCGGAAATTGGGGGTGAACATCATGCTGGAAACAATCGTGAATATGCTCTCTAGCGGAGCCGCTGAAAGCCACACGCCACAAACCGCCGTTGCGGCGGTGCTGTGTGCGGCGCTGGTTGGGCTGTTTAGCTAACGAGCTGTCGATGAAAAGCCGGGTGGCGCTTCGCTTACCCGGCCTACATTTCGCACTTAAGTAGGCCGGGTAAGGCAAAGCCGCCACCCGGCATTACAGCTCAAATCACCCGCGAGAACTGCTGCATACGCGCTTTCTGACGCAGATAGGCATCAAAGCACATGCAGATATTACGGATCAACAGACGCCCTTTCGGCGTGACCTCAATCGCGCTCTCCGACACATCCACCAGCCCGTCTTTCGCCAGCGGCGCCAGAAGCTTCAGATCTTCTGCAAAGTAATCGCTGAATGTCAGCGCCCACTGCGCTTCCACATCGCCGAAATCGAGACGGAAGTTGCAGATAAGCGCCTTAATGACATCGCGTCTGATGCAGTCGTCGCGGGTTAACGCGATGCCGCGCCACAGCGAGTTGCCCGTGTCATCAACCTGCTGGTAATACAGCTTCAGCTCTTTCTGGTTCTGCGCGTAGCAGTCGCCAATCATGCTGATGGCAGAGACGCCCATCCCCAGCAAGTCGGTATAGCCCTGCGTCGTGTAGCCCTGGAAGTTGCGGTGCAGAACGCCTTCGCGCTGAGCGACCGCCAGTTCGTCGTCCGGGCGGGCAAAGTGATCCATCCCGATAAACTGATAGCCGGTTTCGGTCAGCGAGGTGATGGTTTGCTGCAGGATATCCAGCTTCTGCTGGGCAGAAGGAAGATCGGCATCTTTGATTTTACGCTGGGCGGCAAACAGCGTCGGCAGATGCGCGTAGTTAAAGACGCTCAGGCGGTCCGGGTTGAGTTCGGCCACGCGCTTCAGCGTGAAGGCGAAGCTTTCCGGCGTTTGCCTGGGCAGGCCGTAAATCAGGTCAATATTGGTCGAGGTGAAGCCAATTTCACGCGCATGGTTGAGTAAGGCAAAGATAAAGTCTTCGTCCTGCTCGCGATTCACCAGACGCTGCACCTCTTTGTTGAAGTCCTGCACGCCCATGCTCAGGCGGTTGAAGCCTTCGGCGCGTAAGCGATCCAGGACATCCAGCTCGATTTCGCGCGGATCGACCTCGATCGAGATTTCAGCATCGTCGTTAAAATTAAAGTTGCCGCGCAGAAGCGTCATCAGGCGGCTGATTTGCGCTTTATTCAGATAGGTTGGCGTACCGCCGCCCCAGTGCAGCTGGCTGACGTGACGGCCTTTAAACAGCGGCGCGCGATGCACAATTTCCTGTTCGAGCGCGTCAAGGTACTGGTCGGCTTTATGCTGCTGGCGGGTCACGATTTTATTGCAGCCGCAGAAGTAGCAAAGCTTGTGGCAGAACGGAATATGGACGTAGAGGGACAGCGGACGCTCAGGATAGCGCGCGACGGCCTGCTGGAAATCACGCTCGCCGAAGGCATCGGAGAACTCCAGCGCGGTGGGGTATGACGTATAACGCGGCCCGGAATAGTTATATTTCTGGATTAGGGCCAAATCCCAGTCGATAGTTGGTGCTGACATGCTCACTCCTTCCGTTGGTGTCGCGTTCGTATACGGCGGCCCGTTCTGACCCCATTGCGGGCCATCATTCGGGTGCGCAGCCACTTCTGTCGCCGCGACAACCGCCGTAGTTTAACGAATAACCACACCAGATAACATATAACCGGAAGGGTTATAAGCAGGACTATCGAGCCTGCCGGGTGCAAATGTTAGTTTCCACCCTTCAGAAGACGCATCATATCTTCCTGCTTTTCGTCTTCTTCTTCGTCGTCTTCGTCGTCGTAAGACAGGCCCAGCTTCTGCATCAGCTCGTCGATGCGATCCAGTTTGGCATCCACCCATGACTGCTCTTCGGCGGTCAGGGTTTCACCCTCTTCAAGACGTTCCAGCAGCGCGTCCAGGCGCTCATCGTTCTCCAGCAAATCCAGCTCAGCCTGCGGTGAAAGCATAGGTTTCTCGCTCTTTGGTTTGTGCTGCTTAGTGACCGGGGTGTCTGTCACGCCCAGTGGAATGGGAGTTTTACTGCCGATACGGGGATCTTTCTGCTGTTTGCCTTTTGCAGAAGCTCCCGCTGCACCACCACCGTTGGCACGGCTACCCGCAGCATGACCACGATGTTTTTTGTCGCGTTTGCGGTCGCGCGCTTCCTGGTTCAGTTCTTCGCGCGTTTTGCGGCGTGCTTTTGCTGGGCGTTTCGCGCCCGCTGCGGTGGTCGGTTTTTTCATGATGTTTTATCTTTAAGCCGTTTTATTCAGTATAGAATTGCGGCGAAATCTAGCAGAAAGCAAGCAAAGAAAAAAGGCGACAGAGCAATCTGTCGCCTTTTTTCCTGACTCACAACCCTTAGCGGGCCAGACATTCCATGTTTGCCAACAACAAACCCTGTTTATCCCTTGGCTAATACCGTCCGTGATACGGTTCCGTTTCCTGTAATAACGCCTCCAGGCGCCCATCATCCTGACAATCCTGAGTCTTAGCCTCCTGGCGCTCCTGACCCTTATCCTTAAGTCCTGATCCTGTTGGCATCCTCGCCTTGACGCACACTTTACCTTTTTCCCTTAAACTAACAAGCAACGAAAGGGTATAAAAAAGGATTTTCGGATTATTACTCACTATCAAGTCTATGATATTTAATAGTTTGCATTTTTTAACACCTGCGATTTCTCTTAAATGTCCCATAGGATTTGAGGCCGATCTCTTACAAATTAATGGGTTTTCGCTTACAGGCCAGGTACGATGGGAAAAGCCTTTTGCCCGCATTCAGGTATAATCCCCCGCAGATTACGATTTTTGGAGACGACCACGTGACTACCTGGAACTACCAACAGACGCATTTTGTCACCAGTGCGCCTGATATTCGCCACCTGCCTTCCGATACGGGTATTGAAGTGGCATTCGCTGGCCGCTCCAATGCGGGAAAATCCAGCGCCCTGAATACGCTGACCAATCAGAAGAGCCTGGCCCGCACCTCAAAAACACCTGGCCGTACTCAGCTGATCAACCTGTTTGAAGTTGCAGAAGGCAAACGCCTCGTCGACTTACCGGGCTACGGCTATGCGCAAGTACCTGAAGAGATGAAGATCAAATGGCAGCGAGCGCTGGGTGAGTACCTGGAAAAACGCCAGTGCCTGAAAGGTCTGGTAGTGCTGATGGATATTCGCCATCCGCTGAAAGATCTCGATCAGCAGATGATCGACTGGGCTGTAGAGAGCGATATCGCCGTGCTGGTTCTGCTGACCAAAGCCGATAAGCTGGCTAGCGGTGCGCGAAAAGCGCAGGTGAATATGGTTCGCGAAGCGGTGCTGGCCTTTAACGGTGATGTGCAGGTTGAGCCGTTCTCCTCGCTGAAAAAGCAGGGCGTGGACAAGCTGCGTCAGAAGCTCGACAGTTGGTTTAACGAGCTGGAACCCGCGACAGAAGCGGAAGAAGAGTAAAGATGAGCGCGGCAATGTCCGCGTTTTCTTTTGCCTGATATTTTCTTTGCCGCAATAAAAAACGCCCCAGTCATTACTGACTGGGGCGGCTAAAATATTCAGCCAAATCCGATTACGTGAAGTAAAAGGTCTGAAAGATAGAACATCTTACCTCTGTACCCTACGTCGTTAACTCTACCCCTTTTTTATCAGTAGAAAAAGCACTTTTTGTAGTTTTTTTTCATTCTTTACATAGGGAATTCTAATGATTGTCACAAAACGCACGTCGTTATGTTGCTAACTTACATAAAACGCGCGTTATTCCATGAACCCTTAGTGAGCCTGATCCCAGTTTTCGCCACTCCCCACTTCTACCAGCAACGGAACGTCCAGCTTCATGCTGCTTTCCATCAGTTCGTGGATCTTCTGAGACACTTTTTCAAGATCGTCTTTGTGCACTTCGAACACCAGTTCATCGTGTACCTGCATGATCATTTTCACGCGCGGTTTATCTTTTTCCAGCCAGGCATCCACGGCGATCATCGCACGCTTGATGATGTCAGCAGCGGTTCCCTGCATTGGGGCGTTGATAGCCGCACGCTCTGCGCCTGCACGACGCGCCGCGTTGCTGGATTTGATGTCCGGCAGATACAGACGACGACCATCCAGCGTTTCAACGTAGCCTTTCTCTTTCGCCTGCGCACGGGTGCGTTCCATATACTCCAGTACGCCCGGATAGCGCTCGAAGTAGAGATCCATATACTTCTGCGACTCTTTGCGCGGAATGTTGAGCTGGCGTGACAGGCCAAAGGCGCTCATCCCGTAAATCAGACCGAAGTTAATCGCCTTAGCGCTGCGGCGCTGTTCGTTGGTTACGCTGTCCAACGGCAGACCGAAGACTTCGGCTGCAGTCGCCCGGTGGATATCCTTCCCTTCGGCAAACGCGCTCAGCAGGCCTTTATCACGGGACAGGTGCGCCATAATACGCAGTTCGATTTGCGAGTAGTCCGCCGAGACAATCAGATAATCCTCTGGTGCGATGAAAGCCTGGCGAATACGGCGGCCCTCTTCGTTACGTACCGGGATGTTCTGCAGGTTGGGATCGGTTGACGAGAGACGACCTGTCGCCGCGACAGCCTGATGGTATGAGGTATGCACACGCCCCGTTTTCGGGTTAATCATCAACGGCAGCTTATCGGTGTAGGTCGATTTCAGCTTCGCCAGACCGCGATACTCGAGGATAACTTTTGGCAGAGGATAATCCAGCGCCAGCTCTTCCAGCACCTCTTCAGAGGTTGATGGCGCGCCGCCAGGGGTTTTCTTCAGCGGCTTGATGCCCTGCTTTTCAAACAGGATAGTTTGCAGCTGTTTAGGCGACGACAGGTTAAACGGCTCTCCGGCAAGCTCATGGGCTTTTTGCTCAAGCTCGGTCAGACGCTGCGCCAGTTCACCCGAATGGTTATGCAGCACCGTTGGATCGATTTTTACGCCGTTGCGTTCGATGCGGGACAGCACCGGCACCAATGGCATTTCGATATGCTGGAACACGTTCAGTGGGCCTTCATGCTTCTGCAGCTTTGGCCACATTTTCAGGTGCAGCTGCAGCGTGACGTCAGCGTCTTCCGCCGCGTAGCGTCCTGCCTCTTCGAGAGCAATCTGGTTAAAGGTGAGCTGATTTTTCCCTTTGCCGGCAATCTCTTCGAAGGTGATAGTTTTGTGCTTGAGCCAGCGGTCAGATAAGGAATCCATATCATGACGGCCTGCCACGCTGTCCAGAATGTAGGATTCCAGCATGGTGTCGAAGGCGATGCCGCGCAACTCAATCCCGTAGTTTTGCAGAATGCCGCGATCATATTTCAGGTTCTGCCCAACTTTGAGCGCCTTGTCATCTTCGAGAATCGGCTTTAGCAGCTCAAGGACGCGGTCGCGGGAGATCTGATCCGGCGCATCCAGGTAGTCATGTGCAACAGGGACATAGGCCGCAACGCCCGGCTCAGTGGCAAATGACAGGCCCACCAGGTTGGCCGAGATGTTATCGAGGCTGTCAGTTTCGGTGTCAAAGGCAAAGACCGGCGCTTTTTTTAGCTTCTCGATCCAGGCGACCAGCTGTGACTCCTCCAGAAGGGTTTCGTAGTTATCGAAGGAGAGTGCGACGATCTCTTCGTCTGCCTGCTCTTCAGCATCCACAACAATCGTCTCTTTCGGCTTCGCGGCAGGTTTCGCGCCTTTTGCCTGCAGCCATTTACCGGCTTCAACGTCAGTGGTCCAGCGCTTAAATTCGTATTTCTTAAACAGGCTCAGCAGATCGTCAGCGGAAGGCTGTTGCACTTCCAGCTGCTCACAGCCCAGCTCCAGTTCGACATCTGTTTTGATGGTTGCCAGCTTATAGGAGAGATAAGCCACCTCTTTGTTCTCTTCCAGCTTCGCCGCCATGGTTTTCGCACCACGGAAGGTGAGCCCGGCGATTTTATCCGATTCCGCGTAGAGCGTATCCAGCCCGCCAAGCCCCTGAAGCAGCGCCTGCGCGGTTTTCTCACCAACGCCAGGCACTCCAGGGATGTTATCCGAGGAGTCGCCCATCAACGCGAGGAAGTCGATAATCAGCTCAGGCGGCACGCCATACTTAGTGACCACTTCTTCTGGCCCCAGAATGGTGTTGGTCATGGTGTTAATCAGGGTGATCCCTGGCGTCACCAGCTGAGCCATATCTTTATCACCGGTGCTGATCAGCACCGGACGGCCCATTTTTTCTGCTTCACGCGCCAGCGTGCCGATGACGTCGTCGGCCTCAACGCCAGAAACGGCCAGCAGCGGCAGACCCATCGCTTTCACCATGGTATGCAGCGGCTCGATCTGCGCACGTAGATCGTCAGGCATCGGCGGGCGATGGGATTTGTAGTGCTCAAACAGCTCGTCGCGGAAGGTTTTACCTTTTGCATCAAAGACTACTGCCGCATGGGTTGGCTGATACTGAAGGATCAGACTGCGCAGCATGTTCAGTACACCGTACATTGCGCCGGTGGGTTCCCCTGCGCTGTTGGTCAGAGGAGGAAACGCATGATACGCCCGATACAGGTAAGAAGAGCCGTCGACGAGAATAAGAGGGTTTTCTGGGATCTGAACCATAATGTCCGTGCCTTTAATCAATTTATGGGTAAAGGATGCCACAGAAGGATGAAAACATCAGTTATTAGCGCCTGATACAGGAAAAGATTTTGCGATCGTGAGGATCGCTCGCAAAAATCAAACTGTGGATAAGTTTGTGTATACTTTCACTACATATGAATAACAGCCGAAAAAAACCTATCCGATTATATAATTTATTGTTTATTATCATCATATTAAGTTAGTAATCATTATCCATATTGCGAATTGATGACAATTTAGTCTATGTGGATATAAGCCTCGTTTATTCCGTCATCGTAGTCATATCTGCTGCTGCAGGTAAAAGCCGCTTCCCCGCCGTGTGAAAGCACCATTTTTTAGTCTGTTTTCTGATAAACTCAGCGCCCTGCGCCGCATATGCGGCGGCTTAATTTAATCTAACCACCTGAAAAGACTGATTATGTTGAGATTGCTCGCTGCAATAACACTACTGTTAAGCATCATTTTAACCATTCTGGTGACTATTGCCTGTTCAGTGCCGATCATTATCGCCGGGATGATTAAGCTGCTGCTGCCTGTGCACGCGGTGTGGCGAGCCGTCTCTGCGTTTTGTAATTTTATGATGTATTGCTGGTGCGAAGGGCTGGCGATTCTGCTGCGCCTTAACCCGCACCTGAAGTGGGATGTTCAGGGTCTGGAAAGACTCAACAAAAAGAACTGGTATCTGCTGATCTGCAATCATCACAGCTGGGCTGACATCGTGGTGTTATGTGTGCTGTTTCGCAAACACATCCCGATGAATAAATATTTCCTGAAACAACAACTGGCCTGGGTGCCTTTTATTGGCCTGGCCTGCTGGGCGCTGGATATGCCGTTTATGAAACGCTATTCACGCAGCTATTTACTTCGTCACCCGGAACGCCGCGGTAAAGATGTGGAAACCACGCGCCGCTCCTGCGAAAAGTTTCGTGCACATCCGACGACGATTGTTAATTTTGTAGAAGGCTCTCGTTTTACCGAAGAGAAGCGCAGTCAGACTCGCTCCCCTTATCAGCACTTACTGCCCCCTAAAGCTGCGGGCATTGCGATGGCATTGAACGTGTTGGGCGAGCAGTTCGATAAATTATTAAACGTTACGCTTTGCTACCCGGAGAACGATAAGACGCCATTTTATGACATGCTCAGCGGCAAACTGACCCGTATTGTGGTTCACGTTGATCTGGTACCTGTTGAGACGGAACTGCATGGCGATTACGTTAACGATAAGAATTTTAAACGTCGTTTCCAGCTTTGGCTTAATACGCTCTGGAAAGAGAAAGACGAACAGATAGGCAATATTAAATCTTCATACAAAAACGCCGGTCATTGACCGGCGTTTTTACATCAACAATCTTACTTCTTCTCAACCAGATATTTCACGGTATCAGCATACTGTTGTACGAAGATATCCATGCTGCTGGTGTCCATGCCCTGCATGTTCAGCTGATATTTGCCGTTAACAAACATCGCCGGAACGCCCTGAAGCTGGAGGTCAGCAGCCGCTTTTTCCTGCTGGGCAACCAGTGATTTCACCACGAAGCTGTTCCATGCGGCATCGTACTCTTCACCTTTCACGCCGGCATCCACGAATACTTTACGGATATCCGCAGTGGTCTGAACGGTCTGGGTTTTCTGTACGGCTTCAAACATTGGGGCGGTGATCTTATCTTCCACGCCCAGTGCGATAGCTACCGCCCACGCCTGAGTCAGGTCTTTGCCCAGCGGGCCCAGGAACTCAACGTGGTATTTCGTCATTTTGGTGCCTTCCGGCAGCTTTTTCTTCACGTTGTCAGAGACATGCAGCACCTGCTCGAACTGATAGCAGTGTGGGCAATAAAACGAGAAGAACTCCAGAACCTGTGGCTCGCCAGCGACCGGCTTGTCCAGCGTGATGTACTGTTTGCCGTCGGTAAACTGTGCAGCAGAAGCGCTAAATGCCAGAATCATACCTGCCAGCGCCAGCCAAATTTTTTTCATGATCAACTCTCTCCTGGGTGTGTCCAATTAATACATCGGCGTTAATTGCAGAGGAGGCTCTTGCAGAACCTTAACCTGCTCAGTAAATGTGGATATCTGGCTGCGCCAGTAATCCTCTCCGGTAAGCCACGGGAAATTTCGGGGAAATGCGGGATCATCCCAACGCCTGATTAGCCATGCGAGATAATAAACAAAACGCATCGCACGTAAAGGCTCTATCAAGGCAATTTCGTCTGAATTAAAGGGGCTAAATTCTTCATACGCTTCAATAATGGTTTCAAGCTGCATCCTTTGCTCGGCTTTATCACCATTAAGCAGCATCCACAGATCCTGAACCGCTGGCCCCATGCGCGCATCATCGAGATCGACAAACAGTGGGCCATCGCGCCAGAGAATATTGCCAGCATGGCAGTCTCCATGCAGACGCAGAACGGAAATATCATCGCGCCAGCAGGTTTTCACTGCAGCAATAAGCTTATCGGTGGCGTTGAGGAAACCATCCTTTAGCGCAGCGGGGATCATTGCAGACGTTTCGAATAGTTCGCGCGGTTCAAGAAGGTATTCCTGAATCCCCATAGTCGGGCGGGCAATAAAGGCTTTTTTGCGTCCCGTCTGATGGATACGCCCCAGGTAGCGGGCAACCCACTCCATCTGATCGATATTATCCGCTTCAAACTGACGACCACCCAGGCTTGGGAATACTGCGTAGTAATACCCTTCGTGCGTGAGGAGCGTTTGGTTATTGAATTTCAGGGGCGCAGCAACGGGAACATCGTCATCCAGCAGATCGTGGGCAAACTGATGCTCTTCCTGAATTTGTTCTGCGGACCAACGCTCAGGACGATAGAACTTCACAACGAAGCGCTGGCGCTCCTCATCCTGAAACTGATAGACGCGATTTTCGTAGCTATTTAACGGGGTTAACCCAGAATCCACCCGAATACCCTGCTCGAACAGGGCGTCCATAATGGTATCCGGGTGTAATGTCTGGAAAGTAAAAGCCTGGTCGTTCATCCGATCATCCGGAAATTATACGAATGATTCAGGATATCATCTTGTGGCGATTTCGGTGGCTCCGCTTACAAGCTTTTACTCTTTAATTACCCCACGCGCGCGCAGCAATGCGGTTTTAAAATCTTCCTCATAATCTTTCTGAATACCAGGAATAACAGCATCTTTGGCGGAATCACGCATTTTAAGGTGGTAGATCAGGATGTCGTCAGAAAGGTCTGTCAGCTCGCCGTCAAAACCTGACTCTTTCGCCAGTTTCTGTAAAAATTGCATCAGATTCAGCTCTGGCTCTTTTTGCCAGGCTGGCTGGAGGAGTTCAATAACTTCATTCAGACGTTTACATTTCATGGTGGTGCTCCTTTCATTTAGAGAGACACGTTAGCAGGGTCAATCCCACAATAAAAGAGGCGATATTAGTGAATGAGTGCCAGAAAATCATCGGTGTCGTTCTGGCCGGTGGCAGAGCGACCCGAATGGGCGGAGAAGATAAGGGGCTACAGCCGCTGAATGGCAAGCCATTATGGCAGCATGTCGCTGACAGGCTTGCAGATCAGGTGTCGACAATCGCGCTCAGTGCTAATCGTCATATCGCGATTTACCAACGCAGCGGATTCCCCGTTTACCCGGATAACCAGGCAGATTATCCGGGGCCTCTGGCTGGGATGCTTTCGGTCATGCAGCAGGCTAAGGGGGAATGGTTTCTCTTTTGCTCCTGCGATACCCCCTTTATTCCGGCTTGCCTGGTAGAACGCATGGTACAACAGCGCGGTGACTCACCCGTGGTTTGGGCACATGACGGTGAGCGCGACCATCCGACCATAGCCCTGATTCATACATCGCTAGCTTCTGACCTGCAGGCTTACCTGGCTGCTGGAGAAAGAAAAGTGATGGTGTTTATGCGGCAGGCAGGCGGACATCCGGTTGATTTTAGCGATGTGAAGCCAGCATTTGTAAACGTGAATACGACAGAAGATTTGCAGGCACTGCAGGAGAAGAAATGACATCTGTTTTAGCAATTTCCGCCTGGAGTGGTACCGGGAAAACCACCTTACTCAAAAAGCTGATACCTGCACTGTGCGCCAGAGGTATTCGTCCAGGTTTGATTAAGCACACGCATCATAATATGGATGTCGATAAGCCCGGTAAAGACAGCTATGAGCTGCGTAAGGCCGGAGCAGCACAAACGATGGTAGCCAGTCCTCAGCGCTGGGCGTTAATGACAGAAACGCCGGATGAGGCGCCGCTGGATCTCGCTTATCTTGTCAGTCGGATGGATCATTCCACGTTGGATCTGGTGCTGATTGAGGGATTTAAGCATGAGGCAGTACCTAAGATCCTGCTGTTCAGAAGCGATGCCGGGCATGATATGAGTGAGTTAACGCTTGATGAGCATGTCATTGCGGTGGCCAGTGATGTGGTATTGCCGCTTGAGGTTCCGGTACTGGATTTGAATGATGTTGACGGAATTGCTGAGTTTATTGTGAGATGGAGTGCGGTCTGACTTGGCGGGTGGCGGCTTTGCCTTACCCGGCCGGCCTACCGTTTTTTTGGCGCATAAACGCAAAAAGGCCATCCTTTCGGATGGCCTCTTCACTTGTTTGATGCCTGGCAGTTCCCTACTCTCACATGGGGAGACCCCACACTACCATCG
>NZ_JAHEVU010000008.1:0-102584 GCF_018597345.1 Enterobacter quasimori
CGCGGCTTTCGCTCACCGTTGCGAGGTGGCGTATATTACGCTTTCCTCTTTCAGAGTCAACCCGTTATTTCAGGATTTTTTCTCTTCAACCGACCGGGCTGTTTGTGAAGTGATTCACATGTTCCGTGTCGATGGAGGCGCATTATAGGGAGTTCTCCGCAGGCCGCAACCGCTAAATGACAGAAAAATGACTGACTGCTGCATTCCACAGCAAAACCCCGCCTTATACCTTTTTACACACAGACTTATCCACAACCGCCCCTTAAATCCACTATACTAGCGACAAATATTCCCCCTGCAGGCTCCTCCCATGACCACACAACGTCTCACCCGTGACTGGCGCATCCCCACAGCAGGGCTGATGGCGCTGGTACTTCTCTTTGCAGGTTTTACGCTCCATACGCACTGGAATGCCTTTATTCAGTGGTGCCTCGCCACCCAGATCACCTTACATCGCTATCTGGTGATGTACTTGCTCCAGCTGAATAACCATCAGTACAGCGGCGGTCTGTGGCTACTCACCGGTGCCTTCCTTTATGGCGTACTGCACGCCATCGGACCGGGGCATGGTAAATTCATTGTCACCACCTATCTCAGTACAAATAAAGAAAGCGAATTGGCCGCCCGGGTTGTGCCGTTTCTCGGCAGCCTGATGCAGGGCGTCAGCGCCATACTCTTTGTCTTTATACTGGCGATAGGGTTTAACCTCGCCTCGGGGGATATCAGTACCAGTCGATGGTATGTCGAGAAGGTCAGCGCCGTCCTTATTGGCGCATTCGGCGCATATGTGATTTATCAGGCACTGAAAAGCCTGCGTCCGCGTCGAATGACACTCTCCTCGATCAAGCCCTTCCACCAGCATGATGAGCATTGCGGCTGCGGCCATCATGGCGTGGGAGCCGAACTGACAAAAGGCGACTGGAAAACGCGTCTGGGCGTGGTGATGGCGATTGGCGCGCGGCCGTGCAGCGGCGCGATCATGATCCTGATGTTCTCGAATGCGCTCGGCATTGTCACCTGGGGGATCGCCGCGGTGATGACCATGTCACTGGGTACAGCGCTTTCTATTATGGTTCTCTCGCTGGCGGTACGCTATGCCCGCGAACGTACGGTGGCGTATTTCGGCGGCGGGTCATCGCTAAGCTGGCTGGTCCCGGTCGTAAAAATTGCGGGAGGGATCGTGCTGATTCTGTTCGCCACCGTCCTGTTCCTGACGGTGATCCCCATCAGCGCCAACGGCGACTACATTGCCGCCGGATGCTAATAAAAGAAAACCCGCCAGCGGCGGGTTTCATTATTACTCGTTAATTCGTGGATGTTGATCAACAAGGCGAGAGCGTTTCTTCTGCAGCTCTTCAATCTCTGCGTCAATATCCTCTATCTTCTGCTCTACGTTATCGTAGTGCTCGCGCAGGATCTCTTTCGCTTCCTGAATATCGGATGCCGCAGGCGTCGCCCCTTTCAGAGGACGGTTCGCCGTCTCCTTCATGGTCAGACCGGTTGCCAGGCCAATGACTGCAATAACCATCAGATAATAAGCAGGCATCATCAGGTTCTGCGTGCTTTCCACCAGAGAGGCGGCAAGCGTCGGCGTCAGGCCCGCAATCAGAACCGAGATGTTGAACGCCGCCGCCAGCGCACTATAACGAATGTGCGTCGGGAACATCGCAGGCAATGTTGACGCCATCACCCCGATAAAGCAGTTCAGGATCACCGCCAGCATCAGCAGGCCCGCGAAAATCAGACCCAGCACATTACTGTTAATCAGAATAAAGGCCGGGATCGCCAGCGCAAACAGCGCCACACTGCCGAGGATGATGAACGGTCGACGGCCAAAGCGGTCGCTCAGCAGCCCCATAATCGGCTGCACAAACAGCATACCCACCATGATGGCGATAATAATCAGCACACCGTGATCTTCCGAGTAGTGCAGGTTATGCGACAGGTAGCTCGGCATGTAGGTCAGCAGCATGTAGTAGGTCACGTTGGTGGAAATCACCAGACCGATACAGGTCAGCAGGCTGCGCCAGTGTTTGGTGGCAATCTCTTTGAACGATACTTTCGGGCCTTCCTGCAGCCCTTCGCGGTCTCCCTGCTCCAGCTTTTCAACGTGCTGCTGGAACGCTGGCGTCTCTTCCAGCGCATGGCGCAGGTAAAGACCGATGATGCCCAGCGGCAGCGCGATAAAGAACGGAATACGCCAGCCCCATTCGAGGAAGTTCTCTTCACCCACCACGGTTGAAATCAGCACCACGACGCCCGCGCCCATCACAAACCCGGCAATCGAACCGAAGTCCAGCCAGCTGCCCATAAAGCCACGCTTACGGTCAGGTGAATACTCCGCAACGAAGATCGACGCACCGGTATACTCGCCCCCGACGGAGAAGCCCTGCGCCATTTTGCAGAGCAGCAGCAAAATCGGTGCCCAGATGCCTATGGTGGCGTAGGACGGTATCAGGCCGATACAGAATGTACTGATCGACATAATAACAATGGTGATAGCGAGTATTTTCTGGCGACCGTATTTGTCACCGAGCATACCGAAGAACAGACCACCCAGAGGGCGAATCAGGAAGGGAACGGAGAACGTACCCAGCGCGGCAATCATCTGCAGGCTTGGGTCGGCACCGGGGAAGAACACTTTACCTAATGCATAGGCAACAAAACCGTAGACACCAAAATCGAACCATTCCATCGCATTACCGAGCGAGGCGGCGGTGATCGCTTTACGCAGTTTTGCGTCATCGATAATCGTGACATCGCGAAGCGTAATGGGTTTAACCTTTTTCCTTCTTAGCATAGCTTTCCTCGTAGACTCAGCCCTGTCCGTTCCACAGCTAACTCGCGTTCTGTGAACCTGGGATTCGCTCCATGCGAATCGCCTTATTCAAGCGTAGCAGGTTTACTTACATTGACGTTTCACGTCGATACAACCGAACCTGTTGACGCCTGCCTGGGCAGTTAATGACCTTTTTACCCTACCAGTGTTTATATATGTGATCAACTTCACATATCTTTTTCCTGTTCGTCAAATGACGTCAGACTTTGTCAATTCCTGCGAATGCGTACTTACTCAAGCGGCCTAAAAAATATGCTTACGTACGTTATTATTCGGGGCGCAGCAAAAGATTAAGCCACAATCCTTCACATCAGATTTACATAAATTTTAATAATAAAATGCCGCATCCTTTGTTTACATTCATTATGTGATCGAGATAACTAAAACATTGTTTTATTTTCATTGAATCGCAATTCCAAAGATCGCATCATAAATCCGCAAACATCATCTCCAGTGCTTCCGAACAAAAGAATCGGAAGACACTCATTTAATTTTATTGCATGGATAACGAATTAGCCCCTCAAAAAGGCAGGTAATCCATTGAATTTGTTTATTTATTTTTTTGAAGCTTTCCGCCAGATACGCGGGGCGAGATGCGAGGGTTAAACATGAAGATTAAAGCCACAATAGAACGTATCCCCGGCGGAATGATGTTGGTTCCGCTGGTACTTGGTGCGATCTTAAATACACTGGCACCGAATACCGGTGCTTATTTTGGTGGATTCACAAAAGGTATGATTAGCGGAACGGTACCGATTCTGGCGGTATGGTTCTTTTGCATCGGTGCATCCATAAATTTACGTGCCACGGGTACGGTATTACGCAAATCAGGCACACTGGTTATCACAAAAATTGCCGTCGCCTGGGTTGTTGCAATGATCTGCGCGATGTTCATTCCGGAGAACGGCATTCAGACCGGATTCTTTGCCGGATTATCCGTGCTGGCCATCGTGTCAGCGATGGATATGACCAACGGGGGCCTGTATGCCAGCCTGATGAATCAGTACGGCACCAAGGAGGAATCCGGTGCGTTCGTGCTGATGTCGCTGGAGTCCGGCCCGCTGATGACCATGTTGATCCTGGGCTCTGCCGGTCTTGCCTCCTTTGAGCCTCACCACTTTGTCGGCGCGATCCTGCCATTCCTGATCGGTTTTGCGCTGGGTAATCTGGATCACGATTTACGCGATTTCTTCAGCAAAGCTACGCCGGTGCTGATCCCGTTCTTTGGCTTCGCACTGGGTAACACTATCAACCTGAACGTGATCCTGGATACCGGCCTGCTGGGTATTGTGCTGGGCGTTGCCGTCATCATCATCACCGGTATTCCGCTGATTATTGCCGACCGCGTGATTGGAGGCGGAAACGGAACCGCGGGTGTCGCCGCGTCTTCGGCCGCCGGGGCTGCCGTCGCAAACCCGGTGATTATTGCCCAAATTAACCCAGCCTTCGAACCGGTCGCCGCGTCAGCCACAGCGCTGGTTGCCGCCAGCGTGATCGTCACCGCGATTCTGGTCCCCATCATCACGGCGCTGTATGCGAAACGCTACGGGAATGTGCAAGAGACTCAGCCTGAACCGAAACCAGTAGAAATGAATCATTAAACCGCACCAAACCATCCCCTCTCCCCTGCGGGGAGAGGGTTAGGGTGAGGGGGGAAGGGATCAGCCAAAAATTTCTTCCACCATCCCATCCACCAGCCGTTTTGCCGAACAGAGCCTTGGCATGCCCAGCGCGACAGTTTGCCAGCTCTGCGTCACCGACCAGCAAACCGGATGCTTATCCGCCAGGCACCAGTCCCCCAACCAGCCCAGCATATCCTTGTAATCCATCAGACCGGGGGAGGCGGATGTTGTCAGCCATTGAGGGTAAAAGTGTCGGGTAGTGGGAGAGGCATTAATACCCTGAGCAAGATAATTCGCCGCCATGCTGCGCAGGTTATCCTTGAGCATGGCCGCCACATCGTCATTTGCCAGGCGGCACGCATCACCAAACGCCCCCCAGCGCAACTCTTCCAGAACAACGTAACAGCGGCCAGCCAAAGACCAACTGTCGTATTGACCGGCACGCCAGCGGGTAAAAATCTGCTCGCTATGCTCACCCGCCTGAACCGTGAGCCCGCGCTGCGTCAGCGCTTTCTCTTTATAAGCCGCACGCTGGCTAAAGTGAGCGGTGAGTTCTTCATACTGCTGTATCAGACCCGGAGGCTGAACGGTGCGCGGGTTCGTCTGCTGCCGAAGCGCCAGCAATTTATCGGACATACGGGTCAGTGCCAGATGGCCAGGATCGAGCATTCCGGCCAGCTTCTCCGCCAGCCCCAGCCGCAATGCCGTATTTTCGGTGAACATTCCCGACATCGCCCACGGCCGCAGCCGGGTGTGCGTCATGATTTCCTGAGTCAAACGTTCACGAAACTGCAGCTGCTGCGGCCCCAGATGGGGATGACGCGCAGCGTCCACGCCCTGAACCAGATCGACCATAAATTTGGGATGAATACACTCCAGCGTCCGCCCGGGACCGTCCAGTAGCTGTGTTGTCATGGTTGCTCTGCCGCGAATAGGGTTTGAATATCATCGCGTAACAGTCGGGTATCTTCCTGAATCCACGCTGCAGTCGTAAGACTTTGCTTCAGCATCTGGCTGAGCGCTCGTGTCGAATGCTCATTTTGCTGACGCACTGCGAGGCTATCACGCAAGCTTTCCTGTAACCCGGTCAGGCATAATGAAAATTCCGCAAAGAATGTCGCCATACCTGCCGTAACAGAAACATCGACCTGCGCGGCCAAAGCTTTACCTATTTGTTCACAAAACTGGTCGATATGTTGCTTAAATTTGTCATGAAGCTGCGCGATATCGATGACGTATCGTGTACGCGTCGCGACCGCGTCCTCCCAGCCCCAGCCCGGATTGTTCAACCAGCGCGAGACGGTTTCACGCATGCTGCCCGTACCTGAAGATCGCCCTGCCGGACGGCTATCCATCGCAATGGCATCGTTAAACAGCGCGCGCGTGTTGAAGTTCAGCTGATTAGGCTGAAACGCAGGGAAACTGATCCGCGCCCGAAAACCCGCATGGCTCAGCTGCGCTTTAATCCGCGTCTCTATGGGGCGCATGGCCTCATTCAACGAACGTGCCAGCGTGGATTCCAGCTGATCGAAGCGCAACGCCAGCTCTCGACAGATCTTATCCTGCGCATCCAGCATGATCAGTTCACATGAGGAGCTGATCTTGCTCAGCACAACCTGCGCCTGCCCTTCGTCGTCCAGCACCAGATGATGTGCCTCTTCCACTGCGTCGTTTCGCACATTCAGCGGATCGATACCGGCGACACCCATAATATTGCTGTGGCTAAAGACCTGCCCAATCGCCTGTTGCAGCGCGTCCTTTTGCCGCGCCATGAACTCAGCTGTTGCGCTAAGCGCCTCTTCAACTTCGTGCTGCACTTCATCACTGACCACACTCTGACGCGTTTTTATTAGCGCCATGTCGTCCTCAAGCCGGGCAATGTTCAACTCCAGCTCGTCGAAGGCCACGGTCAGCCCCTGATAGCGAAAATCGAGATACTCCCGGGCATTCTGCGCATAGTTGAGCAGCTTGTGGGACGCCGAACGCAGGGCAAACAGCGAGGCGTTGGCATACGCGGCGTAAATCAGCTTACGAATGGGTTGTTCAAACAACGAGTCTTCCCACAGCAGGTCCGCGGCGTGACGGATATGGTCGATATCGTCCAGATCGGCTGTTCGCCAGCGACGTCCCAGCGCCGCCTCGGCAAAATCCTGCACCCAGCGCTGCGCCTGATGGTCAGGGAGCCGTCCGTTAGCGGCCATCTCATAGCGGGCACGATTGGCCAGGTAGGCCCACATCGAGGAAACCGGGTAAATCTGCCCAGGCGAAATATTTCCCTTCATCAATGTGCCGGAAATCAACGCCCGGACCTGTTCCTCGTCGTCGCTGTTACGATCTTTCTGATCGAACTTATTGACCAGCGCATACAGGGGGACCGATTTCCCCGCCACCGAAATCGCCTGACGAACTTCTTCATCGGAAATCGATTTGAGCTGGGTGTAGTCCATCACCGCCAGGACAGCCGAGGCGCGAGCCAACTGCTCGCTGAGCATTTTTTGCAGATGCGGCTGTCCGGCTTCATTTGGCCCCGGCGTGTCGAGTAACGTCAGTTGACCCAGATGGGCATCCAGCCCTGCGAGATGGACAAACTCCACCTCAATGACCGGAATATGTTCAATTGTCGTGTATTCGGAAAACGGAAAATCCACGCCCAGCGCCAGAGAAAGGCGTACCAGGTCGTTAAGGCTTTTCAGACAATGGAATATCGGCTCTGCGCCCAGATGATGCTTTTCAAATGGCTCACCTTTTTCGATACGCTCCAGCAGGGTATTCATGTCTTTATCTATTTCCAGACGCTGGGCCAGCTTACCGCGATCGTCATCGCAGAGCTTTTTCTGCAATTGCAGGATCAACGCATCAATAGGAGAGACATGCGAAAAATGAAGTACAGGCTCCTTCTGGCCCGGCGTATGGCGGATCAGCGTCGGGAGCGCGGTCATTGGCCGGTTGCGGTTCGGCAATACCTCGGTACCCACAATCGCATTAATGGTGGTTGATTTACCCGCCTTCATGGTCCCGACTATGGCCAATACCATTTCGAGACGGGTTATTTTGCGTAATTCATTATTTAGCATCGCCTGCTGAGCATCGACGCCACGGGCGCTGAAATGTAAAGGCAATACATTATTATTAACGCCACTCACCGCGGCCGTCGCGCTATCCAGCATCGCCCCTGGCATTGATTTCAACGTCTCAAGATTCTGTAGCGCGAGCTGTAACAGACGCTCAGCTTCCTGGCTTAATTCAAAAATAGTCTGTGTGTGCATGATAAAAGCCTTTCCTTAACGCAAATTTATTACTTTTATTAAGCCACTTTGTTTTGATTATGCTGTTTCGGCTTATATGATCACGTATGGAAACATGTTCGCAAAATATAACTAATTGATGGCAATCAAAAATAAATAACCATCCTTGCAAGGCGTGTAAAACGGCCCCCTTGGCCGGAAAGCCAAAAGATAAAAAGCGTAGCTCATTTTCAGGAAACATCAGGATATATCATTGCTATTTACCCACCTAAAAAGAGAGGTAATTCTCCACCACCACGGGATGAATGGCGTTGGTGAACGTAGATAAATAACAGCTTGTTGCTTAACCTTATCCGAAATGGAAGAGCGTAGCAATTTGATGCAATAAAATATTCGATATATTTAGCATCATTTCTTTCCATCGTCTTAATGCGTCAAGCATCGCTTAACTGACTGACAGCAAGTGTCACTGGCCACACAATTTTTTGCATTTTTTAATTATGCAATAGCACCGACAAAAGTGTGGATTTGCGTTATACTTGCCGCCTTTTTCGGCACTCTGCCGTCATTTAGCTGGCATTTTCCAGCGTGTTAACACTTTTGAGGATACCGACATGCAACTCCCACACTGCCCGAAATGCAATTCTGAATACACGTACGAAGATAATGGCATGTTCATCTGCCCGGAATGCGCGCACGAATGGAATGACGCAGAGCCTTCGCAGGACAGCGATACCCTTATCGTAAAAGATGCGAACGGCAACCTTCTGGCCGACGGCGACAGCGTCACTGTGGTGAAAGATCTGAAGGTGAAAGGCAGCTCTTCCATGCTGAAGATCGGCACCAAAGTGAAGAATATCCGTCTGGTTGAAGGCGATCACAACATCGACTGCAAAATTGACGGCTTCGGCCCAATGAAGCTGAAATCTGAGTTCGTGAAAAAGAACTGATTTACCCGCCCGGTGGCGCTTCGCTTGCCGGGCTTTCGGGAACTACACTTAATGGGCTTTTCTTACGTGAGGTAAAGATTATGCCGTTAAGTCCCTACATCTCTTTCGCCGGCAACTGCGCTGAGGCCACCGCCTTCTACCAGCAGGCCGTCGGCGCAGAACTCCTCTATAAAATCACCTTCGGCGAAATGCCAAAAGACGAAAACAGCGAAGAAGGCTGCCCGTCCGGCATGCAGTTTCCGGATTCCGCCATCGCCCACTCTAACGTCCGCATCGCGGGCAGCGATATCATGATGAGCGATGGAATACCGCCCGGCAGCAGCGCGCAGTACGCCGGATTCACGCTGGTGCTCGATACCCAGGACGTCAATGAAGGTAAACGCTGGTTCGACAGTCTTGCCGCGGGCGGAAATATCGAAATGGCCTGGCAGGAAACCTTCTGGGCCCACGGCTTCGGTAAGGTCACCGATAAATACGGCGTGCCGTGGATGATAAACGTCGTTAAATCGTAGGCCGGATAAGCGCAGCGCAACCAGCAACAGCGCCCGGTGGCGCTGCGCTAACCGGGCCTACGGTAATTGTCATCAAACTCCCCTCAACTCTTCAAATTCCCGCAACCCAGACTTAACCCAAATGTCATATTGATGCGCCAGCATGAGGCCACATTTATCGTGAGGCCCAGCACATGCAAACCGTCATCCGCGTCGAGAAACTGAGCAAGACCTTCCATCACAACAAGGCGCTGCATGCCGTTGATCTGAACGTCCAGCAGGGCGACATGGTGGCGCTTCTCGGGCCTTCTGGCTCAGGTAAATCCACCCTTCTGCGCCATTTAAGCGGTCTCATTACCTGCGATAAAAACCCGGAAAGCCACGTCGAACTGCTGGGCAACACCGTACAGCGTGCAGGCCGTCTGGCGAGCGATATTCGCAAAAGCCGCGCCCAGACGGGCTACATCTTCCAGCAGTTCAATCTGGTTAACCGCCTGACGGTGCTGGAGAACGTGCTGATTGGCGCGCTCGGCAGCACCCCGTTCTGGCGCACCTGTCTGCGCTGGTTCTCCCCTTCTCAGAAACAAGAAGCGCTGCAGGCGCTAACCCGCGTCGGTATGGCGCATTTCGCCCACCAGCGCGTCTCCACTCTGTCCGGTGGACAGCAGCAGCGCGTCGCCATCGCCCGCGCGCTGATGCAGAAAGCGAAAATCATTCTTGCCGATGAACCCATCGCCTCGCTGGACCCGGAATCGGCGCGCATCGTAATGGAAACCCTGCGCGACATTAACCAGCACGACGGCATCACCGTGGTGGTTACGCTGCATCAGGTGGATTACGCCCTGCGCTACTGCGAGCGCATCGTCGCCCTGCGTCAGGGGCACGTGTTCTTTGATGGCGCAAGCCACCAGTTTGATAACGAACGTTTTGACCATCTCTACCGCAGCATAAATCGCGTCGAAGAGAACGCGCAGGCTGCTTAACGCCCCCATAACGAGGAATGGAAATGAGCTATAAAACGGTTGCCGCGCTGGCCTTCACCAGCATGTTCAGCATCAGCAGCCTGTTAAGCCCGGCCCACGCCGAGGAGCAGGAAAAAGCGCTGAACTTTGGCATCATTTCGACGGAATCACAGCAGAACCTGAAACCCCAGTGGGAACCGTTCCTGAAAGATATGGAAACCAAGCTGGGGATCAAAGTGAATGCCTTCTTCGCCCCGGACTACGCGGGCATCATCCAGGGGATGCGCTTTAACAAAGTGGACATCGCCTGGTACGGCAACCTCTCCGCCATGGAAGCGGTGGACCGCGCGAACGGCCAGGTCTTTGCCCAGACCGTTGCAGCAGACGGTTCTCCGGGCTACTGGAGCGTGCTGATCGTGAACAAAGACAGCCCGATCAACAACCTCAACGACCTGCTCGCCAAACGCAAAGAGCTGACCTTCGGCAACGGCGACCCGAACTCCACCTCTGGCTTCCTCGTTCCTGGCTACTACGTCTTCGCCAAAAACAACGCCTCCGCCAGCGACTTCAAGCGCACCGTCAACGCCAGCCACGAAACCAACGCCCTGGCCGTCGCCAACAAGCAGGTGGACGTTGCCACCAACAACACCGAGAACCTCGACAAGCTGAAGACCTCCGCGCCGGACAAGCTGAAAGAGCTGAAGGTCATCTGGAAATCGCCGCTGATCCCCGGCGACCCGATCGTGTGGCGTAAAAACCTCACCGAAAGCACCAAGGAGAAGGTGTACGACTTCTTTATGAACTACGGCAAAACGCCGGAAGAGAAAGCGGTTCTTGAACGTCTGGGCTGGGCACCGTTCCGCGCGTCAAGCGACCTGCAGCTGGTTCCGATTCGCCAGCTGGCGCTGTTTAAAGAGATGCAGGGCGTGAAGGACAACAAAGGCCTTAAGGAAGACGAGAAGACCAGCAAAGTCTCTGAAATTCAGGCCCAGCTGGACGATCTCGACCGCCTGACCGCCGCGCTGGGCGCAATGACCAGCGTGAATAAAGCGGTGCAGTAACTCAAGTCCCCTCTCCCTTGAGGGAGAGGGTTAGGGTGAGGGGGAAATGCGCACGCTGATGCCCTCACCCCGGCCCTCTCCCACAGGGAGAGGGAGAACGGATTAAGGAGTCAAACATGCAAACCATCACCCTCCCACCGCCAAAGCGCAGCTGGTTCTCGCTCATAAGCTGGGCCATCCTGCTGGCGGTGCTGGTTATCTCCTGGAAGGGCGCGGAAATGGATCCGCTGCTGCTCTTCAAAGACGCGGGCAACATGGCGACCTTCGCCGCCGACTTCTTCCCGCCGGACTTCAGCCAGTGGCAGGACTACCTTGGCGAAATGGCGGTCACCCTGCAAATCGCCGTCTGGGGCACCGCCCTTGCCGTCGTCCTCTCTGTTCCGTTTGGCCTGATGAGCGCCGAAAACATCGTGCCGTGGTGGGTATACCAGCCCATGCGCCGCCTGATGGACGCCTGCCGCGCCATCAACGAAATGGTCTTTGCGATGCTGTTCGTGGTCGCCGTCGGCCTGGGTCCGTTCGCGGGCGTGATGGCGCTGTTCATCCACACTACAGGCGTGCTCTCCAAGCTGCTCTCCGAAGCGGTCGAAGCCATCGAGCCCGGCCCGGTAGAAGGCATTCGCGCAACGGGCGCCAACAAAATCGAAGAGATCCTCTACGGCGTTCTGCCGCAGGTGATGCCGCTGCTGATCTCCTACTCCCTGTACCGCTTTGAGTCCAACGTCCGCTCCGCCACCGTGGTCGGCATGGTCGGCGCAGGCGGGATTGGCGTCACCCTGTGGGAAGCGATTCGCGGTTTCCAGTTCCAGCAAACCTGCGCCCTGATGGTGCTTATCATCGTCACCGTCAGCCTGCTGGATTTCCTCTCTCAACGTTTGCGTAAGCACTTCATCTGAGAAGCGAGGCTTTGTTTTCTATGCACTTATCCAGACATCCGACCAGTTACCCCACCCGCTGGCAAGAGATTGCGGCAAAGCTCGAAGTGGAGCTGCGCACGCACTACCGCTGCGGGGACTACCTGCCCGCCGAGCAGCAGCTTGCCGACCGCTATGAGGTGAACCGACACACCCTGCGCCGCGCCATTGACCAGCTGGTCGAGCGCGGCTGGGTACAGCGCCGTCAGGGCGTGGGCGTGCTGGTGCTGATGCGCCCGTTCGACTACCCGCTAAACGCCCAGGCGCGCTTTAGCCAGAACCTGCTGGATCAGGGCAGCCACCCGACCAGCGAAAAGCTGCTCTCGGTATTGCGCCCGGCTTCCAGCCACGTGGCGGACGCGCTGGGGATTCAGGAGGGCGATAACGTCATCCACCTGCGCACCCTGCGCCGCGTCAACGGCGTGGCGGTGTGCCAGATAGACCACTACTTTGCGGACCTCGCTCTCTGGCCCGTGCTGCAGCATTTCTCCAGCGGCTCGCTGCATGATTTTCTTCAGGATGCGACAGGCATTGCGCTCAAGCGCACCCAGACGCGCATCAGCGCCCGCCGCGCGCAGGCGAAAGAGAGCAAGGTGCTTGAAATTCCCAATATGGCCCCGCTGCTCTGCGTACGCACCCTCAACCACCGTGACGGCGAGATTAACGCGACGGAATACTCCGTCAGCCTGACCCGCGCCGACATGATCGAATTCACCATGGAGCACTGAATGCACTTCGACACCGCCACCCGACAGCGCTGGATGCGCGTGCTGGCCCACACCCAGCCTGCCGCGCTGGCTGCCCGCATGAACGCGCTCAGCCTGACGCCAGACTACGACACCCTCCGCGCACCGGAGATTGGCCTGGTACAAATCCAGGCGCGCATGGGCGGCACCGGCGAGCGCTTCTTCGCCGGAGACGCCACCCTCACCCGCGCGGCGATCCGCCTGCACAGCGGCACGCTGGGCTACAGCTACGTGCTGGGGCGCGACAAAGCCCACGCCGAGCGTTGCGCGGTGATCGACGCGCTTTTACAGGAACAGCCGCATTTCCAGACGTTAATGGAAACCCTTATTGCCCCGCTGGAAGCCGACCGCGCCGCGCGCATTGCCGCACGTCAGGCCGAAGTGAACACCAGCCGGGTCGACTTCTTTACGCTCGTTCGCGGAGACAACGCATGACGCTTCAACCTGCTTTTACCCTGGCCGTCCAGGATGCCCAACACAGTTTTCGTCGCCTGCTGAAGGCCATGAGCGAGCCGGGCGTGATCGTCTCGCTGCACCAGCTCTCCCAGGGCTGGCTGCCGCTGAATCTGGCAACCACCAGCGTGCTGCTGACGCTTGCCGATAACGACACCCCGGTGTGGCTTTCGGGCACCCTGTCGAACGACATCGCCAGCCAGAACCTGCGCTTTCACACCGGCGCCCCGCTGGTCGATCAGCCCCGGCAGGCGGTCTTTGCCGTGGCCGATGAGCACATCAGCCACGAGCAGCTCAACGACCTGAGCGAAGGCAGCGCCGTCGCCCCGGAGACCAGCGCCACCCTGATTTTGCAGGTCTCCAGCCTCAGCGGCGGCCGCATGCTGCGCCTGACGGGCGCAGGCATCGCGGATGAACGCATGGTCGCGCCGCAGCTGCCGGAGTGCATCATTCACGAACTGACCGAGCGCCCGCACCCGTTCCCGCTGGGCATTGACCTGATCCTGACCTGCGGCGAGCGCCTGCTGGCGATCCCGCGGACCACCCACGTGGAGGTGTGCTGATGTACGTTGCCGTCAAAGGGGGCGAGAAGGCCATCGCCGCCGCCCATGCGCTGCAGGCGCACAGACGACGGGGCGATGTACGGCTGCCCGAGCTGAGCGTCGCCCAGATTGAACAGCAGCTAAACCTTGCCGTCGACCGCGTGATGACCGAGGGCGGCATCGCCGACCGCGAGCTGGCGGCGCTGGCCCTGAAGCAGGCCAGCGGCGATAACGTCGAAGCCATCTTCCTGCTGCGCGCCTACCGCACCACGCTTGCCAAACTGGCGGTGAGCGAGCCGGTGAACACGGCACAGATGCGCCTGGAGCGCCGCATTTCTGCCGTTTATAAAGACATTCCCGGCGGCCAGCTGCTTGGCCCTACCTTTGACTACACCCACCGCCTGCTGGATTTTACCCTGCTGGCGAACGGCGAAGCGCCGCCGCTCAGCGCCTCTGACGCCGAACAGGAAGCGTCTCCGCACGTCTTCAGCCTGCTGGCGAAACAGGGTCTGGCGAAGGCGGAAGAAGATTCCGGCGCGCAGCCGGATGACATCACCCGCACGCCGCCGGTTTACCCGTGCTCGCGATCGTCCCGCCTGCAGCAGCTGATGCGCGGCGACGAAGGCTATCTGCTGGCGCTGGCCTACTCCACCCAGCGCGGCTACGGGCGTAACCATCCGTTTGCCGCCGAAATTCGCAGCGGCTATATCGACGTCGAAATCGTGCCGGAAGAGCTGGGTTTTGCCGTAAACGTCGGCGAACTGCTGATGACCGAATGCGAAATGGTGAACGGTTTTGTCGCGCCCGAAAATGAAGACCCGCACTTTACCCGCGGCTACGGGCTGGTGTTCGGCCTCGGCGAGCGCAAGGCGATGGCAATGGCGCTGGTTGACCGTGCGCTGCAGGCACCGGACTACGGCGAGCACGTTGCAGGCCCGGCGCAGGACGAAGAGTTCGTGCTGGCCCACGCGGATAACGTTGAGGCCGCGGGCTTTGTCTCGCACCTCAAGCTGCCGCACTACGTCGATTTCCAGGCCGAACTGGAACTGCTGAAACGCCTGCAACGGGAGCGCAAACATGGCTAACTTAAGCGGCTACAACTTTGCCTATCTGGATGAGCAAACCAAACGCATGATCCGCCGCGCCATCTTAAAAGCGGTGGCCATTCCGGGCTATCAGGTGCCGTTCGGCGGCCGCGAAATGCCGATGCCCTACGGCTGGGGCACGGGCGGTATTCAGATCACCGCCAGCGTGATCGGCGAGGCGGACGTGCTGAAGGTCATCGATCAGGGCGCCGACGACACCACCAACGCCGTGTCGATCCGCAGCTTCTTCAGGCGCGTAACGGGCGTTAACACCACCGAAAAAACCGAAGACGCGACGCTGATCCAGACCCGTCACCGCATCCCCGAAACCCCGCTGACGGAAGATCAGATTTTGATTTTCCAGGTGCCAATTCCGGAGCCGCTGCGCTTTATCGAGCCGCGCGAAACCGAAACCCGCACCATGCACGCCCTGGAAGAGTACGGGGTCATGCAGGTGAAGCTGTACGAGGATATCGCCCGCTTCGGCCACATCGCCACCACCTACGCCTACCCGGTGAAGGTCAACGGGCGCTACGTCATGGATCCGTCGCCGATCCCGAAATTCGATAACCCAAAGATGGACATGATGCCCGCCCTGCAGCTGTTCGGTGCCGGGCGCGAAAAGCGCATCTACGCCGTCCCGCCTTATACGCGCGTCGAAAGCCTGGATTTCGACGACCACCCGTTTACGGTGCAGGAGTGGGACGAGCCGTGCGCCATCTGCGGATCCAAACACAGCTATCTGGATGAAGTGGTGCTGGATGACACGGGCAAACGGATGTTTGTCTGCTCCGACACCGATTTTTGCCGCCAACAGAGCGAGGCGAACGGCCAATGAAACCGCTGCTTTCGGTAAACAACCTGACCCACCTTTACGCGCCGGGCAAAGGCTTTAGCGACGTGTCGTTCGAGCTGTGGCCGGGCGAAGTGCTGGGGATCGTCGGCGAGTCCGGTTCCGGCAAAACCACCCTGCTGAAGTCCATCTCCGCGCGCCTCGCGCCGCAACACGGCGAGATCCTGTATCAGGGACACTCCCTCTACGGCATGAGCGAGGCCGAGCGCCGCCGTCTGCTGCGCACCGAGTGGGGCGTGGTACATCAGCACCCGATGGACGGCCTGCGCCGTCAGGTCTCGGCGGGCGGCAACATCGGCGAACGCCTGATGGCCACCGGCGCGCGCCACTACGGCAACATCCGCGCCACGGCGCAGCGCTGGCTGGAGGAAGTTGAAATTCCCGCGTCGCGCATCGACGACCTGCCCACCACCTTTTCCGGCGGCATGCAGCAGCGCCTGCAGATCGCCCGCAACCTGGTCACGCACCCGAAGCTGGTGTTTATGGATGAACCCACCGGCGGGCTGGACGTCTCGGTGCAGGCGCGCCTGCTCGACCTGCTGCGCGGCCTGGTGGTAGAGCTAAACCTGGCAGTGGTGATTGTCACCCACGATCTGGGCGTTGCGCGCCTGCTGGCGGACCGCCTGCTGGTGATGAAGCAGGGCCAGGTGGTGGAAAGTGGGTTAACCGACCGCGTGCTCGACGATCCGCACCATCCGTACACCCAGCTGCTGGTGTCGTCCGTGTTGCAGAACTGAGGTTGCTGCTGCCGGGCAACACGAACACCGCACCTGTAGGCCGGGTAAGGCGTAGCCGCCACCCGGCAAAACGAATCGCGAGGCCAACATGATCCACGTACAAAACGTAAGTAAAACCTTTGTGCTCCACCAGCAAAACGGCGTGCGCCTGCCGGTGCTGCAAAACGCCTCGTTAGAGGTCAGCAAGGGCGAATGCGTAGTGCTGCACGGCCACTCCGGCAGCGGAAAATCCACCCTGCTGCGCTCCCTTTACGCCAACTACCTCCCGGACGAAGGCCATCTTCATATTCGCCACAATGATGAGTGGATCGATCTGGTGCAGGCCCCCGCGCGTAAAGTGCTCGAGGTGCGCCGCTCGACGATCGGCTGGGTAAGCCAGTTTCTGCGGGTGATCCCACGGATCTCAGCCCTCGACGTGGTGATGCAGCCCCTGCTGGATCTCGGCGCGCCGCGCGAAACCTGCGCCGCCAAAGCCGCCAGCCTGCTGACGCGCCTGAACGTGCCCGAGCGCCTCTGGCACCTTGCCCCGTCGACCTTTTCCGGCGGCGAGCAGCAGCGCGTCAATATCGCCCGCGGGTTTATCGTCGACTACCCGATTTTACTTCTGGATGAACCCACCGCCTCGCTCGACGATAAAAACAGCGCCGCCGTGGTTGAGCTGATCGAACAGGCCAAAGCGCGCGGGGCGGCGATCGTCGGGATCTTCCACGACGAAAGCGTTCGCAGTCGCGTCGCGGACAGACTGCACCCAATGGGGACTCTCGCATGATTATCAATAACGTCAAGCTGGTGCTGGAAAATGAGGTGGTTGACGGCTCAATCGAGATCCGCGACGGCGTCATCCGCGCGTTTGCTGAAACCCAGAGCCGCTCACCGGAGGCGATGGACGGCGACGGCGGCTGGCTGCTGCCGGGGCTGATCGAACTGCATACCGATAATCTGGACAAATTCTTCACCCCTCGCCCGAAGGTGGACTGGCCCGCCCATTCGGCGATGAGCAGCCACGACGCGCTGATGGTCGCCAGCGGCATCACCACCGTGCTGGACGCGGTGGCGATTGGCGACGTGCGCGACGGCGGCGACCGCCTGGAGAATCTGGAGAAGATGATCAACGCCGTGGAGGAGACGCAAAAGCGCGGCCTCAACCGCGCCGAGCACCGTCTGCACCTGCGCTGCGAGCTGCCGCACCACACCACCCTGCCGCTGTTTGAAAAGCTGGTTGACCGCGAGCCGGTGTCACTGGTCTCCCTGATGGACCATTCGCCGGGACAGCGCCAGTTCGCCAACATTGAAAAGTATCGCGAATACTATCAGGGCAAATACTCGCTCAACGATGCGGAGATGGCGCGCTACGAGAAGGAGCAGCTGGCGCTGGCAGCGCGGTGGTCGCAGCCGAACCGCCTCGCTATTGCCGCGATGTGCCGGGACCGCAACATCGCGCTGGCCAGCCATGACGACGCCACGCACGATCATGTGCGCGAATCCCACCTGCTTGGCAGCGCGATCGCCGAATTTCCCACCACGTTCGAAGCGGCGGAAGCCTCACGCAGGCACGGCATGAACGTGCTGATGGGTGCGCCGAACATCGTTCGCGGCGGATCGCACTCCGGCAACGTCGCGGCAAGCAGGCTCGCCTCCCTCGGCCTGCTGGATATCCTCTCGTCCGACTACTACCCCTCCAGCCTGCTGGACGCGGCGTTCCGGGTGGCCGACGACGAGGGCAACCGCTTTACGCTGCCGCAGGCGATTCGCCTGGTGACGAAAAACCCGGCCTCGGCGCTTAACCTTCACGATCGCGGAGAAATTGCCGAAGGGAAACGTGCGGATCTGGTGCTCGCCCACCGCAAGGGCGAGCACGTTCATATCGACCACGTCTGGCGTCAGGGAAAAAGGGTGTTCTGATGGGAAGACTCATCTGGTTAATGGGGCCATCCGGCTCAGGGAAAGATAGCCTGCTGTCGGCGCTGCGGCAGCAGGAACACGCGCGACTGTTGGTCGCGCACAGGTACATCACCCGCGCGGCCAACGCCGGAAGCGAAAACCATATCGCCCTGAGCGAGCAGGAGTTTTTTACCCGCGCCGGGCAAAATCTGCTGGCGCTGAGCTGGCACGCCAACGGCTTTTACTATGGCGTGGGCATCGAAATCGACCTTTGGCTGCATGCGGGTTTTGACGTGCTGGTTAACGGCTCGCGCGCGCATCTACCGCAGGCAAAAGCCCGGTATGAGGCGGCGCTGCTGCCGATCTGTTTGCAGGTGTCGCCGGATATTCTGCGCAGCCGACTGCAAAGCCGGGGGCGGGAAAACGCAAAAGAGATAGACCAGCGCCTGGAGCGTGCGGCGCGCTACACCCCGTCGGGCTGCCACGTCCTCAATAACGACGGAAGTTTGCTACAGTCAGTCGAGACCTTTTTATCGCTTATCCGTCAGAAGGAGAAACAGCATGCCTGAGTGCCAGCTTCGCCCCGCCACCGCCGACGACGCGCAGAGTGTTTACGCTCTGATCTGCGAACTTAAGCAGGCAGAGTTCGATCATCAGGCGTTTCACGCGGGCTACCTTGCCAACCTGCAGGATCACAACATGCGCTACCACCTTGCCGAACTGGACGGGCAGGTCATCGGCATGATCGGTCTGCACATGCAGTTTCACCTGCATCACGCGCGCTGGATCGGCGAGATCCAGGAGCTGGTGGTGATGCCGCAGGCACGTGGGTTGAAGGTCGGCAGTCAGCTGCTGGCCTGGGCAGAGGACGTTGCGCGGCAGGCCGGTGCGGAGTTGACCGAACTTTCCACCAGCGTGAAGCGCGTGGACGCGCACCGTTTTTACGTCCGTGAAGGATATACGCAGAGCCATTTCCGATTCACCAAACCGCTATAGAGGTGCGTTATGAGTCTGACAATCACGCTCACGGGGACGGGTAGCGCCCAGCTGGTGCCGGTCTTTGGCTGCGACTGCGCGGCCTGCCGCCGGGCGCGCCTGCAGGACAACTATCGCCGTCGCCCCTGCAGCGCGGTGGTCAAATTCAACGATGCGGTGACGCTGCTGGACGCGGGAATTCCGCACCTGATGGACGACTGGCCCGCAGGCAGCTTTCAGCAGTTTTTGCTCACGCACTACCATATGGATCACGTTCAGGGGCTGTTCCCCCTTCGCTGGGGCGTGGGCGCGACGATCCCCGTTTACGGTCCGCCGGACGAAGCGGGCTGCGACGACCTGTTCAAGCATCCGGGGATCCTGGATTTCAGCCACACGCTGGAGCCGTTTGTGATGTTTGAGCTCCAGGGTCTGCGGGTCACGCCGCTGCCGCTCAATCATTCGAAACTGACCTTCGGCTATCTGCTGGAATCGGCCCACAGCCGGGTGGCATGGCTTTCGGACACCGCCGGGCTGCCGGAGAAAACGGTGAAGTTTCTGCTCAACAACCCGCCGCAGGCGATGATTATTGACTGCAGCCATGAGCCGCGCGACGAGACGCCGCGCAACCATTGCGACTTAACTACCGTGATGGCGTTAAACGAGGCGATTGGCTGCCCGCAGGTGATCCTGACGCACATCAGCCATCAGTTTGACGTGTGGATGATGGATAATCCGCTGCCGGAGGGAATTGAGGCGGGGTATGACGGGATGATGCTGGTACTCGACTGAGTTTTGCCGGGTGGCGACTGCGCCTTACCCGGCCTACGGCCCAGGGTTTTGTAGGCCTGCGTCAGCGAAGCGCCACCAGGCTTTATCCTCGATCGTAATCGTCTTCTAACCTGCGCTCATCCTCTTCTAACCGACGGCGATCGTCATCCAGCTGGCGCTGGCGCTCGTCTAAGCGCTGGCGTCTGTCCTCAAGCTGCCGACGGCGATCGTCGTACTGGCGGCTGTCGGTCTGGCGGCTGCGATCGTAACGATCGTCGTCGTCATCGTCGCTGCGGCTGCTGCTGGGGTTATAGGCATCGTTGATCGCCTGCTGAATGTTGCCAATGGCATCATCAATCACATCGGCGTGAGCCAGCTGGCTGGTTAAAGACAGCAGACCAAATAACAGCGCGGTAGAGTAACGTTTCATAGAGCCAGTCTCACAGGTTGACTGGCTTTACGGTAATGAACGGCAGGGAACGGGGGTAGCGGAGGAATCTCAAATTACCATGACCTTCCGCAGCGCCTGCGCCAGCTGGACCCGCGTAAACGGCTTACGCAATAACGGAACGTCCGGCAGCTGCGGATTATGCGTGGGCCGCAAATCCTGACCGCTGATCAGCAGCACCGGAAGCTGCGGATAGTGGCTGCGCACATGGCTAATCACCTCGGCCCCGCTCAGGCTTCCGGGCAACATCAGGTCGCTGATAAACATGCCAATATCCGGCGACGCCGCCAGCATGCTCAGCGCCTGCTCGCCGTTGTCCGCTTCCAGCGTCAGATAGCCGAGCTGATGCAGCTGCTCGCACAGGGTCTGGCGGACATCGGCTTCGTCCTCCAGCACCAGTACCAGGCGCTCGCTCTCGACGGAGGCGGTGGCTGACAGCGCTTCATCAACTGCAGCGGCGGGCAGCGTCGAGCGCGGGAGGTGAAGCCGCACGGTGGTGCCCTGTCCCGGCGCGCTTTCAATCTCCACGCGACCGCCGGACTGACGCACAAAGCCATAGACCATCGACAGGCCTAGCCCGCTCCCGCTCCCGGTCTGCTTGGTGGTAAAGAACGGTTCAAAGACCCGGGACTTCACCTCCTGCAACATGCCGCTGCCGTGGTCAATGACCTCCAGCGCCACCATATCCTGCCTGCGCCCGTCGCTGCGGGTCACGCGCTGGTTCCAGGTGCGAATTTTGATCACCCCGCTTTGCCCTTCCATCGCGTCACGCGCGTTCATCACCAGGTTGATAATGGCGTTTTCCAGCTGGCTGACGTCTATCCACGCGGGCCATGCCGGGGATTGCGCTTCAATCTCCAGGGTCAGGGTGGCAGGCAGAGAGTGGCGAAGCAGTTCCCGGAGGTTCTCCAGCAGCGGCAGCATCTCTACCGCATGCGGCGTCAGGGATTGCTTACGGGAAAACGCCAGCAGGCGCTGGGTCAGTAAGGCGCCACGCTCGGCCGCCTTCAGCGCCCGGGTAATGCGCGGCGCGTCTGGTGATTCGGGGTCGGTGAGCTCAAGGCTGCCGATGATCACCGCCAGCAGGTTGTTAAAATCATGCGCCAGCCCGCCGGTCAACTGCCCGACCGCCTTCATCTTCTGGCTATGCAGCAGCGCCTCTTCCAGCCCCTGACGCTCGAGGCGGTCGATCTCCATCTGGGAGGTTTTCTCTTTCAGCAGACGCGTGGTGTGCTCAAGCGAGGCGGTGTTGCGGGCAAAAACGTTAAACGCGCGCGCCAGCTCGCCCAGCTCATCGCGCCGCTGCAGCGCGGGCACCGAAACATCCTGCTCGCCGTGCGCAAGGCGCGACATCGCCCGGGAAATGGCCGTCAGGTTAGAGCCCAGATTGCGGTAGATATACCAGCAGGCGCACCCGGTGATGATCAGCGCCAGCACGGCGAAAATGGTGATAAACACGCTGATGGATTGCAGTTCATGATGGCTCTGGGCGGTGCGAAGCCGGGAGGCCTGCGCCACCTGCTCCACGTACTGATTGATGTCGCTATTGAGGATCGCCACCAGCGCCTTGATGTGGAACATATACCAGCTTATCGCCAGATCGCTCTCCTCAAGCTGCTTCGACAGAGGGGCAAGTTTATGCAGCTCGATGTTAAAATCAGGCAAAACCCTGTTCACGACAGGCTGGATGGCACGCCGGGGAAGCATGGCCGTCACGGCGTCAAGCTGCTGAACGGTCGCGCGCGGCGAAGGGGTGTCGATGGCGGCAGCGATCAGCCGGTCCATTTCCATCAGCTGCTGCGCGTCCGGTACGTTGGTGCTGTAGCGGCGGTTGATGTCCTGCAGATGACGCAGATAGCTCTGGCTTTGATATAGCGAGCTGAGCAGCGCGTTACGCTCCAGATGGCGTCGCTGCCCGCGCTCCAGCATCTCCGTCACGCTCTGCTGGAGCTCATTGCTTCGCTGAATAATGCGCGCCACCAGGGCCGGCTCCTGCTGCGCCAGCGGTGCCTCCGCAAGCTGTTCCAGCGAGTGGCGAAGCGCCATCTGGGTCTGCTTCAGCCGCTCGGCTTCGCCTTTATATTCCAGCGCCCCGACAACCTGGGAGAGCCGCACCGCCGCCGTCGCCACGTTGGCGGTATCACGAGCCAGGTTCATGCTGCCGGTCATGTCGTCCAGCGTTTGCTGCTGCACCTGCTCCTGGATCTGGCTCGCGTGACGAAAGCCAAGTACCGCCACGCCGCTCACCATCAGCGTCACGGCGACCACCAGCAGATTGAAAATCAGCAGGCGTCCGCGGGCGCTGGCGAAAAACGGGGGGCGTGAAGACATGTTGACTCCGTAACTGTGATCCACATTAGCTATTCATAACTATGACAAATATGAACAGCTTCTGACATTTTGCATTTACGCACCTGTGATGAAGTGCAGATATCGACATTCGCAGGAGATCCGCCATGAGCAGAACCCCGGTATTAGAGATGCGCAGCATTGCCAAAACGTTTGGCAATTTCCACGCGCTCAAGGGTGTGGATTTGACGGTTTTCCCCGGTGAGATCCACGCGCTGATGGGGGAAAACGGCGCGGGAAAAAGCACGCTGATGAAAATCCTCGCGGGAGCCTATACCGCCACCGGCGGCGAGATCCTGATCGACGGCCAGCCGTTTCACATTAAAGGGCCGAAAGATGCGCTGGCCGCAGGCATCACCCTGATTTATCAGGAGATGCAGCTCGCGCCCAATCTGACCGTTGCTGAAAATATCTTCCTTGGCAGCGAGCTGTCGCGCGGCGGGATGGTGCAGCGCAAAGAGATGGCTGCCCAGGCGCAGGCGGTGATTGACCGCCTCGGCGCGCAGTTCAGCGCCACCGATCTGGTGATGAAGCTGACCATCGCCGAACAGCAGCAGGTGGAGATCGCCCGCGCGCTGCACCGCAATAGCCGCATTCTGGTGATGGATGAACCCACCGCCGCCCTCTCCTCGCGGGAAACACATCGCCTGTTTGAACTGATTTTACGCCTGCGCGATGAAGGGATGGCGATCATCTACATCAGCCACCGCATGGCGGAAGTGTATGAACTCTCTGACCGCGTCAGCGTTCTGCGTGACGGGCAGTACGTCGGCAGCCTGACGCGCGACAAGCTGAATGCCTCTGAGCTGGTGCGCATGATGGTGGGCCGCCCGCTAAGCGACCTGTTCAACAAAGAGCGAGATATCCCCCTCGGCAGCCCGCGCCTCAACGTCCACCACCTCACCGACGGTAAAAAAGTACAGCCGTGCAGTTTACAGGTGCGTTCCGGCGAAATCGTCGGGCTGGCGGGGCTGGTCGGGGCCGGACGGTCCGAGCTGGCGCAGCTCATCTTCGGCGTGCGCAAAGCCACCGGCGGCATGATTGAGGTCGACGGCGAGCCGGTGGTGATCCACTCCCCGCGTGCGGCCATCGAAAACGGCATCGGTTTTCTCACCGAAAACCGCAAGGAGCAGGGGCTGTTTCTGGAGCTGGCGGCGCAGGAGAACATCACCATGGCGACGCTGGAACGCGACGCCACCTTCGGCATGCTAAACCGTAAAAAAGCCCAGTCGATTTCCGATGACGCCATTGCCCTGCTCAACATCCGCGTGCCGCATTCGCAGGTGCGGGCGGGCGGGCTCTCCGGCGGCAACCAGCAGAAGCTGCTCATCTCCCGCTGGGTGGCCATCGGCCCGCGCATTCTGATTCTGGACGAACCCACGCGCGGCGTGGACGTCGGCGCGAAAAGCGAGATCTACCGCATCATGAACCAGATGGCGCGCAAAGGGGTGGCGATTTTGATGATCTCCAGCGAGCTGCCGGAAGTGGTGGGGATGAGCGACCGGGTGTACGTGATGCGCGAAGGCAGCATTGCGGGCGAGCTCCACGGGCGCGACATCTCTCAGGAAAACATTATGACGCTGGCAACCGGCGTGAACGACACTCATCATCAGGCGGTGCAATCATGACAACTCCTACCCATCCGCAGCAGGTGGCGAAATCCGCCTCCGCCAAAAAAATGCTGATGAGCGATCTGATGCAAACGGTCGGTATCCTGCCGATTCTGATCCTGATTGTGGCGGTATTTGGCTTTATCGCCCCTAACTTCTTCACCGAGAGCAACCTGCTGAATATTACCCGCCAGGCGTCGATCAACATCGTGCTGGCGGCGGGAATGACCTTCATCATTTTAACCGGCGGGATTGACCTCTCCGTGGGCTCGATTCTGGGCACCACGGCTGTAGCGGCGATGGTGGTCTCGCTTATTCCTGAATTTGCGATGCTCTCCATTCCGGCCGCGCTGATGCTCGGCATGGTGCTGGGCCTGTTCAACGGCGCGCTGGTGGCCTTCGCCGGGCTGCCGCCCTTCATCGTGACGCTCGGCACCTATACGGCGCTGCGCGGTGCGGCCTATCTGCTGGCCGACGGCACGACGGTCATTAACTCCAACATCAGCTTCGAGTGGATCGGCAATAACTACCTCGGCCCGATTCCGTGGCTGGTGGCGATCGCCCTGGCGGTCATTGTGGTGTGCTGGTTCATCCTGCGCCGCACCACCCTCGGCGTTCACATCTACGCGGTGGGCGGCAACATGCAGGCGGCGCGGCTGACCGGCATCAAGGTCTGGCTGGTGCTGCTGTTTGTCTACGGCATGAGCGGCCTGCTCTCCGGCCTCGGCGGGGTCATGAGCGCCTCGCGCCTCTACAGCGCTAACGGTAACCTCGGCACGGGTTACGAGCTGGATGCGATTGCGGCGGTGATCCTCGGCGGCACCAGCTTCGTCGGCGGGATCGGCACGATCACCGGCACGCTGGTCGGCGCATTGATCATCGCCACCCTCAATAACGGCATGACGCTGATGGGCGTCTCCTACTTCTGGCAGCTGGTGATCAAAGGGGCGGTGATCATCATAGCGGTGCTGATCGACAAATACCGTACCCGACACCATCAAAGTGCATAACAACAACACCCTACAGCTTCGAGGAAAACCATATGCGTTTGAAACCCTTAGTGACCGCGCTCTGTGCTGGCGCGCTGCTTGCCGCAACGCCGTTTGCGCAGGCAAAAGATCTGAAGTCCATCGGCGTGACGGTGGGCGACCTGGCCAACCCGTTCTTCGTGCAGATCACCAAAGGTGCCGAGCTGGAAGCGCGCAAGCTGGCTGGCGATAACGTCAAGGTGACGCTGGTTTCCAGCGGTTACGATCTGGGTCAGCAGGTGGCGCAGATCGACAACTTTATTGCCGCGAAGGTGGACATGATCATCCTCAACGCCGCGGATTCCAAAGGGATCGGCCCGGCGGTGAAGCGCGCGAAGGACGCCGGGATCGTGGTCGTGGCGGTTGACGTAGCGGCGGAAGGGACTGATGCCACCATCACCTCCGATAACACCCAGGCGGGCGAAATGGCCTGTAAGTACATTACCGACCGCCTGAAAGGCAAAGGCAACGTGGTGATCATCAACGGACCACCGGTTTCCGCAGTGCAAAACCGCGTGGAAGGCTGCCAGACGGAATTCAAAAAATATCCGGATATCAAGGTGCTCTCGGATAACCAAAATGCCAAGGGCAGTCGTGAAGGCGGTCTGGAAGTCATGACCTCCCTGCTGGCGGCCAATCCGAAGATCGACGGCGTGTTTGCGATTAACGATCCGACCGCGATCGGCGCCGATCTGGCGGCCAAGCAGGCTCAGCGCAACGAGTTCTTTATCGTCGGCGTGGATGGTTCACCGGACGGTGAGGAAGCGCTGAAGCGGGAAAACTCCCTGTTTGTGGCGACCCCTGCGCAGGATCCGCAGGTCATGGCGGCAAAAGCGGTGGAGATCGGCTATGACATTCTCCAGGGTAAACCTGCGCCGAAAGCGCCGGTGCTGATCCCGGTGACGATGATCGATAAAAAGAACGTCGGGACCTATAAGGGGTGGACGGTTAAGTAACCTCGCTGCAGCCTGATGCCCCCTCACCCCGGCCCTCTCCCCAAAGGGGAGAGGGTTAGGGTGAGGGGTAAGGTTTTGCATAAAATTCAAGGAGTACCATGAAACGCTCCGACATCAATGAAATCCTCGGCCACACGCGGCAGTTTTTCTCCATGCACGACGTGCATCTCCCGCCGTTTGCCAGCTTTCCGCCAACAAAATGGCAGCAGCTTGACCAGGCCGCGTGGCAGGAAGTGTTCGACCTCAAGCTCGGCTGGGACGTGACGGCGTTCGGCGGCAACAACTTTGCCGCTGAGGGCCTGACGCTGTTCACCCTGCGCAACGGCTCGCCCAACGGCGTTCCGTATGAAAAAGGCTATGCTGAAAAAATCATGCACGTGCGCGACGGCCAGGTGACGCCGATGCATTTTCACTGGCGCAAGCGCGAAGACATCATCAACCGGGGCGGCGGGAATCTGATTATAGAGTTATGGAACGCGGGCGCGCATGAAGAAACCGAAAACACGGATGTGACCGTCACGATAGACGGCTGCCGTCAGACCCACGCGCCCGGCAGCCAGCTGCGGCTGCTGCCCGGGGAAAGCATCTGCCTGACGCCCACTCTTTACCACAGCTTCTGGGGCGAACGCGGCTTCGGCGACGTGCTGGTGGGCGAAGTCTCCTCGGTCAATGACGATGAACACGACAACCACTTTTTGCAGCCCGTTGCCCGCTATAACAACATCGAAGAAGACGAGCCGGCGGTGCTGGTGCTGTGCAACGAGTACAACCTGTTTCGGATATAAGGGGTGAATGATGCCATTGATTTCTCTTGCCGACGGTCTTGCCCACGCCAGACAACACCGCTATGCACTGGGCGCATTTAACGTGCTCGATTCCCACTTCCTGCGCGCGCTGTTCGCCGCCGCGAAGCAGGAACGCTCGCCGTTTATCATCAACATCGCCGAAGTGCATTTTAAGTACGTGTCGCTGGATTCGCTTGTCGAGGCGGTTAAGTTCGAAGCCGCTCGTCACGACATTCCCGTGGTGCTTAACCTCGACCACGGGCTGCATTTTGAGGCCGTCGTACGCGCCCTGCGCTTAGGGTTCAGCTCGGTGATGTTCGACGGATCGACGCTAAGCTACGAGGAAAACATTCGCCAGACGCGGGAAGTGGTGAAGATGTGCCACGCGGTGGGCGTGTCGGTGGAGGCGGAGCTGGGCGCGGTCGGTGGTGATGAAGGCGGCGCGCTTTACGGGCATGCGGACGAAGCGTTCTTTACCGACCCGCAGCTGGCGCGCGAATTTGTCGATTCAACCGGCATCGACGCGCTGGCGGTGGCTATCGGTAACGCGCACGGCAAATACAGAGGCGAGCCGAAGCTCGATTTCCCGCGTCTGGACGCCATTCGTCAACAGACGGGACTGCCGCTGGTTTTACACGGCGGCTCCGGGATTAGCGATGCCGACTTCCGCCGCGCCGTCGAGCTGGGCATTCATAAAATCAACTTCTATACCGGCATGTCGCAGGCCGCGCTTGCCGCCGTGGAGCAGCGCATGGCGAACCGCCAGCCGCTGTACGACGAGTTTGCCGAGCTGCTGCTGGGGATAGAAGAGGCGATAACCGATACGGTCGCCGAACAGATGCGCATCTTCGGCAGCGCGGGGCAGGCATGATGGAACGCAAAGGCATCATCGCCGCAGGCAATATGCTGGTGGATCACGTCCACCAGATCGTGCAGTGGCCGGAGCGCGGCTGGCTGGCGGAAATCACCCACAGCGAACGATCGACCGGCGGCGCGCCCCTCAACGTGCTGCTGACGCTGGCGAAAATGCACGTCGGCCTGCCGCTGCAGGCGGTGGGGCTGATTGGCGAAGACGGAGACGGGGACTACATTCTGGCGATGCTTGACCAGTACCACGTCAACCGCCAGCGCGTGCAGCGCACGACGTTCGCCCCAACGTCAATGTCGCAGGTGATGACCGATCCCAGCGGACAGCGCACCTTCTTCCACTCGCCGGGCGCCAACCGCCTGCTGGATCTTCCCGCTTTCGATCGCTTAGACGGATCGATGAAGATCTTCCATCTCGGCTACCTGCTGCTGCTCGACAGCCTGGATATGCCCGACGACGAATTTGGCACCCGCAGCGCGCGGCTGCTGGCGCAGATGCGCGACCAGGGATATCAAACCTCGCTCGACCTGGTGTCCCGCAAGGGCGACCCGCGCTACCAGCCGCTGGTGCTCCCTGCCCTGCGCCATCTGGATTATCTGGTCATTAACGAGCTGGAGGCCGGAGAGTTTAGCGGGCTGGAGATGCGCGACGGCAGCGATGCGCTGAACACAGCCCATATTGCTGAAGCCGCCGCGCAGCTGCTGGCGGCAGGCGTTCGTCAGCGGGTGGTGATCCACTGTCCGGAAGGGGCATGGGGGGAAGCTCCGGGTGAGCAAGGCCGCTGGATCCCGTCGTGGATGCTGGAGCAGGAAGAGATTATCGGCAGCGTCGGCGCGGGCGATGCGTTTTGCGCGGGGTTTTTATACGGTTGCCATGAATCGCTGTCGCTTACCGAGAGTATTTATCTGGCGCACGCCTGCGCGCGGGCAAGCCTGCTGGCCGCCAACGCGATTGACGGCGCGAAAACGCTGGCCGAGCTGCAGCTGTTTATCAAAGAGAATACCTAGGCCGCTTTCTCGCTATGGGAAACGTCGGTGGCAAAGACATAGCCCAGACCGCGAATGGTTTTAATCAGCGCAGGCTGATGCGGGTTGGCCTCGATTTTTCGTCGCAGACGCATGATCAACACGTCAATCGTACGGTCGAACACCTCGGTACTTTCGCTGTGGGTGAGTTCAAGCAGCTGCTCGCGGCTGAGTACCCGGCGGGCATTTTGCGTGAGCGCCAGCAGCAGGCCGTACTCGCCCTGCGTTAAAGGGACGGTGTTACGCTGCGGATCGCTCAGCTCGCAGCGGGTGGTATCCAGCGTCCAGCCGTTGAAAGCAACGCCCGTCGCACGCGGCGCGGGGGCTTCTGCTGCCAGCACGCCCGTCCGTCGCAGTACCGCCTTCACGCGGGCAACCACCACGCGCGGGTTAAACGGTTTGCCGATGTAATCGTCGGCGCCCATCTCCAGGCCCACGACTACGTCGGATTCACTGCCCAGCCCCGTCAACATGACTACCGGCAGTTCTGGCCGCTGCTTTTGCAACTGGAGCAAGACCTGCAGGCCGTTGATATCCGGCAGCATCATGTCCAGCAGCACGAGTGCGATACCCGGTTCCTGATGTACCCGGCTCAGCGCGTCCTGTCCGTTATGGCAGACGAGCACGGTAAAGACGTGCTCGCTGAGCACGTCCTGCAGCAATTCACACACTGCCGTATCGTCATCAACCACCAGAATCGCCGGTTTCATCGTATGCTTCCGTCAGGGGATTATGTTAAGTCTGAACCATTCTGCCGTCGGCTCCAGCCAAATTGTTTTTTACGTGACGGAAATTCAACCCATGTCACATCCGCTGCCCTTTCGACACGTCAATTTTGACGATTGCCTGTTTTTCGTCAGGGTTTTGCGCACATATCAGCCGTACAGTCTGGAGATACCCACATTAAAAACATGGCATAGAAGCTGCATAGTGGGTGCGAAAGATTCGATTAACTGGAGCAGACTGATGAAAAAAGTCGTCACGGTTTGCCCTTATTGTGCCTCAGGTTGCAAGATCCACCTGGTGGTCGATAACGGCAAAATCGTCCGGGCAGAGGCCGCACAGGGGAAAACCAACCAGGGCACGCTGTGCCTGAAAGGTTACTACGGCTGGGATTTTATTAACGATACCCAAATCCTCACCCCGCGCCTGAAAACCCCTATGATCCGCCGCGAGCGCGGCGGCAAGCTGGAAGCCGTCTCCTGGAGCGAGGCGCTGGATTACGTCGCCACGCGCCTGAGCGCCATCAAGGCCAAGTATGGCCCGGATGCCATCCAGACCACCGGCTCTTCCCGCGGAACGGGGAATGAAACCAACTATGTGATGCAAAAATTCGCGCGCGCCGTTATTGGAACCAATAACGTCGACTGCTGCGCTCGCGTCTGACACGGCCCATCGGTTGCAGGTCTGCACCAGTCGGTCGGTAACGGCGCAATGAGCAATGCCATCAACGAGATAGATAATACCGATCTCGTCTTCATCTTTGGTTATAACCCGGCGGATTCTCACCCTATCGTCGCGAACCACGTTATTCGCGCTAAACAGAATGGGGCAAAAATCATCGTCTGCGATCCGCGCAAAATTGAAACCGCGCGCATTGCGGATATGCACATCGCGTTGAAAAACGGCTCGAACATCGCGCTGCTGAACGCAATGGGGCACGTCATCATTGAGGAGAACCTGTACGACCAGGCGTTTGTCGCGACCCGTACGGAAGGCTTTGAAGAGTACAAGAAAATAGTCGAAGGCTATACGCCAGAGTCGGTTGAAGCGATCACCGGCGTCAGCGCGCAGGAGATCCGCCAGGCGGCACGCATGTATGCCGGGGCGAAAACCGCCGCCATTCTGTGGGGTATGGGCGTGACCCAGTTCTACCAGGGCGTGGAGACCGTGCGCTCGCTGACCAGCCTCGCGATGCTGACCGGAAACCTTGGCAAGGCGCACGTCGGCGTCAACCCGGTGCGCGGTCAGAATAACGTCCAGGGTGCCTGCGATATGGGCGCGCTGCCGGATACCTATCCGGGCTACCAGTACGTGAAGTTCCCGGAAAATCGCGCCAAGTTCGCGAAGGCCTGGGGCGTGGAAAGTCTGCCTGAGCACACCGGGTACCGCATCAGCGAGCTGCCGCATCGCGCGGCGCATGGCGAAGTGCGTGCGGCCTACATCATGGGTGAAGATCCGCTCCAGACCGACGCCGAACTGTCTGCGGTGCGCAAAGGGTTTGAGGATCTGGAGCTGGTGATTGTCCAGGATATCTTTATGACCAAAACCGCGGCGGCGGCGGATGTGATTTTACCGTCGACCTCCTGGGGCGAGCATGAAGGCGTCTACACGGCAGCCGACCGCGGCTTCCAGCGCTTCTTTAAGGCAGTCGAGCCGAAGTGGGATCTGAAAACGGACTGGCAGATCATCAGCGAAATCGCCACCCGCATGGGCTATCCGATGCACTACAACAACACTCAGGAGATCTGGGACGAGTTGCGGCATCTGTGTCCGGACTTTTATGGGGCAACCTATGAAAAAATGGGTGAGCTGGGCTACATCCAGTGGCCGTGCCGGGATGAGTCAGAATCCGATCAGGGGACGTCATACCTCTTTAAAGAGAAGTTCGACACCCCGAACGGGCTGGCGCAGTTCTTCACCTGCGACTGGGTCGCGCCGATCGATAAGCTCACCGACGAGTATCCGATGGTGCTCTCCACCGTGCGTGAAGTGGGCCACTACTCCTGCCGCTCCATGACCGGCAACTGCGCCGCGCTGGCGGCGCTGGCGGATGAACCGGGCTACGCGCAGATCAACACCGCCGATGCGGAACGCCTCGGTATTGAGGACGAAGCGCTGGTGTGGGTGAACTCGCGTAAGGGCCGCATCATTACCCGCGCGCAGGTCAGCGACCGTCCGAACAAAGGGGCGGTCTATATGACCTACCAGTGGTGGATTGGCGCCTGTAACGAGCTGGTGACGGAGAACTTAAGCCCGATAACCAAAACGCCGGAGTATAAATACTGCGCCGTCAACGTTGAGCCGATTGTGGATCAGCACGCGGCGGAACAGTATGTGATCGACGAATATAACAAGCTGAAAGCCCGGCTGCGCGAAAGCGCAATGGGTTGATGCCGTTAATTAAACGATGAATAAAGGGAGTGAAATATTCACTCCCTTTTTATTTCCGCTTAATCCATTAAAAATATCAATTATTATTCTGGAAAGCGGCTCGCAGAAATAATGTAATTTTCGCGAAAAAGAATTACATCTTTGCATTTTAATTCAGAGGGATAAGATGTGCGGCGGGTGCTTAAGACTTTCTGTCTTGAGCATTGTTGAGGGACAGAAAGCAGGAAGCCCCGGGAAATTTTCATTTACCCGAGGCTACTCCCTCAACTCCAACAAGTTGAGAGTAGCCTCTTATTCTTTTTTTGACAAGGAGTAAAAGGCATGACGCCATTAAAAACTGCGTTAGGCATCGTCTTTATTATCTGCCTGACGATAGTGATCTTTACCTTTATTACTCGCGGCAGGCTCTGCGAGTTTTCAATAAAGAGTGAGCATCAGGAGGTGGCGGCGAAATTAGCCTGCAACCCAGGCTAACCTCTGCGGGCGGAACAACGGTTCCGCCCGGCTTGTAGGATGCTGAGGTCTTAATGCACCCGTTTTTTTCTTTTGCGCCCGCGATTATACTGCGCGGCGTGTACCCAGATGATAAGAATCCATGAAAGCCATTTTTCTGTTGTTCGTGTTTTTAACGTCCTTCGCCCGCGCGGATGAGATAGGCAGCCAGTATCGGAAACAGGCGGAAGCCGGTGATGCACGTGCCCAGTATTATCTTGCCGATACGTACTTCAGCTCCGGCGACAGCAAGCAGGCCGCGCTGTGGGCCGAGAAAGCCGCAAAAGGCGGCGATGTCGACGCCATGGGGCTGCTCTCGCAAATCCTTTTTACGCAGGGCGATTACGCCCAGGCCAAAGCCTTGGCCCAACAGGCAAACATTGCTGGCAGCAAACGCGGCGCGATCATGCTGGCACGCGTGCTGGTGAATACTCAGGCGGGGAAAACTGACTATCCCCAGGCCATTAAACTGCTGCAAACGGCGACCGAAGATATCGACAGCGACTCTGCGGTCGATGCGCAACTGCTGCTGGGGCTGATTTATGCCAACGGCGTAGAGGTGGCGCAGGATGACGTGCAGGCCGCCTCGTGGTTCAAGCGGAGTTCAGCCCTTTCGCGTACGGGCTACGCCGAGTACTGGGCAGGGATGTTGTTCAGGCAGGGTGAGAAAGGCTTTATCACGCCCAATAAACAGAAAGCACTGTACTGGTTGAACCTGAGCTGCACGGAAGGGTTTGATACGGGATGCGAAGAGTTTGATGCGTTGAGCGGGGAGTAAACCATTGCCCGGTGGCGCTGCGCTTACCGGGCCTACGGCTTGTGTAGGCCGGGTAAGGCGAAGCCGCCACCCGGCTTTTTACATTACTGGTCAGCCGTCTTATCAAAACGACCCAGCACTTCGCGTTCATACGCCAGCGCTTTTTTGCGATCGAATTTGTGCTCCCACTTGGCGATAACCAGCACCGCCAGGGCATTCCCCACCACGTTCAGCGCCGTACGCGCCATGTCGAGGATACGGTCAACACCCGCAATAAACGCCAGACCTTCCAGCGGAATACCGACGCTGCCGAGCGTTGCCAGCAGCACCACGAACGAAACGCCCGGAACGCCTGCAATACCTTTGGACGTCACCATCAGCGTCAGCACCAGCACGATCTCCTGCCACAGCGACAGATCAATGCCGTACAGCTGCGCGATAAAGATAGCGGCGATACTCTGGTACAGCGTTGAACCGTCCAGGTTAAAGGAGTAGCCGGTCGGCACCACGAAGCTGGTGATCGACGCTGGCGCGCCATAGGCTTCCATCTTCTCAATAATACGCGGCAGCACGCTCTCAGAGCTTGCCGTGGAATAGGCCAGAATCAGCTCATCCTTCAGGATACGGATCAGGATCCAGATGCTCAGCCCGCACAGACGTGCCACGATCCCCAGCACCACCAGCGCGAAGAACAGGATGGCGAAGTGCACCAGGATGACCAGCTTCGCCAGCGGCCACAGGGAGGCAAAACCGAAGTTCGCCACGGTGACGGCGATAAGCGCGAACACCCCGACCGGCGCGTAGCGCATCACCATGTGGGTCACTTTAAACATGGTTTCGGAGATAGAGCGGAACACGGTGACCAGCGGCTCACGGTGCGTCGCCGGCAGAGAAGAGAGTCCCAGACCAAACAGCACCGAGAAGAAGATAATCGGCAGCATCTCGCCCTTCGCCATTGATGCCACAATGTTGGTCGGCACCAGCGAAAGAATAGTCCCCATCAGGCCGTGCGCGTGGCTCTGCACGTCAGCGGTCGTACTTTGGTATTTCGAAATATCCACCGTAGCCAGCTGCGACATATCTATCCCGGAACCCGGCTGGAACACGTTCGCCAGCGTGATACCGAGGATAATCGCAACCGTAGTGATCACTTCGAAATAGATAATGGTTTTTGCACCAATACGGCCTAACTGCTTCGCATCGCCGACGCCCGCAATACCGACCACCAGCGTCGAGATCACAATCGGTACCACAATCATCTTGATCAGATGAATAAAGATGTCCCCTGCCGGTGAAAGCAGGTTCGCAATCAGCCATTCGCGGCTGTCGCTGTGATAGTGAAGGTAACTGCCCAGCAAGATGCCCAGCACAAGGGCGATTAAGATCTGCCAGGCAAGGCTGACTTTAACGTTTTTCATAGAAACTGACTTCCTCAATGAAGCGCCTTATTCACAAAAAATGCATGAATATGGGGACATACTGAAAGGGTATGAATTGTGTTGCGTTGGTTTATGGGATTTTTTAACGCGGCGTATGAGTATCATTTGCACGGCCTGTTGCGCAAGCCTTAAAGAACGACGCATTTCACTCGAAAAAGCGGGGATGACGGGAGTTTGTCCTAATTCTGATAAATAACCTTTTGTTATAAAAAAGCTTTTTTAAACATAAATGTGAATAATCGTCAGCGTAAATTATTTCCCTTCAAAGTTTCATTCGCTCATTTTTCAGCCTATTCAAACAATGCGTGATCTGCCGCCCAAATACTAAACAAAGCTTGTAAAGCCCCTACAATTAACGTTTTTGCGACATATTATTAACATCTTACACGGAGAAAAAAAGCCATGAGCCAAATCCATAAACACGACATTCCCGCAAACATTGCGGACCGTTGCCTGATAAACCCGGAGCAGTACCACGAGAAGTATCAGCAATCCATCTCCAGCCCTGACCTCTTCTGGGGCGAGCAGGGCCATATCCTTGACTGGATCAAACCGTATCAGAAGGTGAAGAACACCTCCTTTGCACCGGGTAACGTCTCCATTAAATGGTATGAAGACGGCACGCTGAACCTGGCGGCAAACTGCCTTGACCGCCACCTCGCCGAGCGCGGCAATGAAACGGCCATTATCTGGGAAGGTGATGACGCCTCGCAGAGTAAATATATCACCTATAAAGAGCTGCACCGCGACGTGTGCCGCTTTGCCAACGTGCTGCTGGAACAAGGTATTAAAAAAGGCGACGTCGTTGCTATTTATATGCCGATGGTGCCGGAAGCGGCGGTTGCCATGCTGGCCTGCGCGCGCATCGGTGCGATCCACTCCGTTATCTTCGGCGGCTTCTCGCCGGAGGCGGTTGCGGGTCGTATTGTCGATTCAAGTTCAAAACTGGTGATCACCGCTGACGAAGGCGTGCGCGCCGGACGCGGTATCCCCCTGAAGAAAAACGTCGACGAAGCGCTGAAAAACCCCAATGTGAAAACCATCAGCAACGTCATCGTCCTTAAGCGTACCGGCGGCAAGATCGACTGGAACGAAGGTCGCGACCTGTGGTGGAGCGACCTGATTGAAAAAGCGAGCGACCAGCATCAGCCGGAAGAGATGAATGCGGAAGACCCGCTGTTTATCCTTTACACCTCCGGCTCAACCGGCAAACCGAAAGGCGTGCTGCACACCACCGGCGGCTATCTGGTCTATGCGGCCACCACCTTTAAATACGTCTTCGACTACCATCCGGGCGACATCTACTGGTGTACTGCCGACGTGGGCTGGGTCACCGGACACAGCTACCTGCTGTACGGCCCGCTGGCCTGCGGCGCAACGACGCTGATGTTTGAAGGCGTACCGAACTGGCCGACCCCGGCGCGTATGTGCCAGGTGGTTGATAAGCATCAGGTCAACATTCTCTACACCGCGCCAACGGCGATCCGCGCGCTGATGGCGGAAGGCGATAAAGCCATCGAAGGGACCGACCGCTCTTCCCTGCGTATCCTCGGCTCCGTGGGCGAGCCGATCAACCCCGAAGCCTGGGAGTGGTACTGGAAGAAGATCGGCAACGAGAAGTGCCCGGTGATGGATACCTGGTGGCAGACCGAAACCGGCGGCTTCATGATCACCCCGATGCCGGGCGCCACGCAGCTGAAAGCCGGTTCGGCCACCCGTCCGTTCTTCGGCGTGCAGCCTGCGCTGGTGGACAACGAAGGCAATCCGCAGGAAGGCGCTACCGAAGGCAACCTGGTGATCGTCGATTCCTGGCCTGGCCAGGCGCGTACCCTATTCGGCGACCATGAGCGCTTCGAGCAGACCTACTTCTCGACCTTCAAAAACATGTACTTCAGCGGCGACGGCGCGCGTCGTGATGAAGACGGCTATTACTGGATCACCGGACGCGTTGACGACGTGCTGAACGTCTCCGGCCACCGTCTGGGCACCGCGGAGATTGAGTCGGCGCTGGTGTCGCATCCGAAAATTGCCGAAGCCGCCGTTGTCGGTATTCCGCACAACATCAAAGGCCAGGCGATCTACGCCTACGTCACCCTGAACCACGGCGAAGAGCCGTCGCCAGAGCTGTACGCTGAGGTGCGCAACTGGGTGCGTAAAGAGATCGGCCCGCTGGCGACGCCGGACGTGCTGCACTGGACCGACTCGCTGCCGAAAACCCGCTCCGGCAAAATTATGCGTCGTATCTTGCGCAAAATCGCGGCAGGGGACACCAGCAACCTCGGCGATACCTCAACGCTCGCAGATCCTGGCGTGGTGGACAAACTGCTCGAAGAGAAGCAGGCCATCGCAATGCCTTCATAATTTTTTCTCCCTCTCCCCGTGGGAGAGGGCCGGGGTGAGGGCATCAGACCGCACCTTCCTCCCCTCACCCTAACCCTCTCCCCATAGGGGAGAGGGGATAAAACAAACCAACCTTACCTTTGGAGAACTCTGTGATGAATGACCATATTTGTCAGCAGATAGAGAATAGTGCGCACTACAGGGAGCTCGTCGATAAGCGGCAACGGTTTGCCTTCTTACTTTCCATCATCATGCTGGTTATCTACGTCGGCTTTATTCTGCTCATCGCCTTCGCCCCGCACTGGCTGGGTACCCCGCTGCACGCGGGTACCAGCGTCACGCGCGGTATTCCGATCGGCATCGGCGTGATTGTCATTTCGTTTGTGCTGACGGGCGTATACGTCTGGCGTGCGAACGGTGAATTCGATCGTCTTAATAAAGCGGTTCTGCATGAGGTAAAAGCATCATGAAGCGAGTCCTGACGGCGCTAGCCGCCACACTTCCCTTTGCCGCCCACGCGGCGGATGCCATTACCGGCGAGGTACAGCGCCAGCCAACCAACTGGCAGGCGATTATCATGTTCCTGATTTTCGTGGTGCTGACGCTGTACATTACGTACTGGGCGTCGAAACGCGTGCGCTCCCGTAACGACTACTACACCGCTGGCGGCAACATTACCGGCTTCCAGAACGGCCTGGCGATTGCGGGTGACTTTATGTCCGCCGCCTCGTTCCTCGGGATCTCCGCGCTGGTCTACACCTCCGGCTATGACGGCCTGATTTACTCCCTCGGCTTCCTCGTCGGCTGGCCGATCATTCTGTTCCTGATTGCCGAACGCCTGCGCAACCTGGGACGCTACACCTTCGCCGACGTGGCATCTTATCGCCTGAAGCAGGGGCCAATTCGTACCCTCTCCGCCTGCGGCTCGCTGGTGGTGGTGGCGCTGTACCTGATCGCCCAGATGGTGGGCGCGGGTAAATTGATCGAACTGCTGTTCGGCCTGAACTACCACGTCGCGGTGGTGCTGGTCGGCGTGCTGATGGTGATGTACGTTCTGTTCGGCGGCATGCTGGCCACCACCTGGGTGCAGATCATCAAAGCGGTCCTGCTGCTGTTCGGCGCCAGCTTTATGGCCTTTATGGTGATGAAGCACGTCGGGTTCAGCTTCAATAACCTGTTTACCGAGGCGATGGCGGTCCACCCGAAAGGGGAAGCCATTATGAGCCCGGGCGGGCTGGTGAAAGATCCGATATCCGCGCTCTCACTCGGTCTCGGCCTGATGTTCGGCACCGCGGGTTTACCGCATATCCTGATGCGCTTCTTTACCGTGAGCGATGCGCGTGAAGCCCGTAAAAGCGTCTTCTACGCCACCGGCTTTATGGGTTACTTCTACATTCTGACCTTTATCATCGGCTTTGGCGCGATCATGCTGGTGGGGGCGAACCCGGCGTTTAAAGACGCGGCGGGCGCGCTGATTGGCGGTAACAACATGGCGGCGGTGCACCTGGCCGACGCGGTGGGCGGTAACCTGTTCCTCGGCTTTATCTCCGCCGTGGCCTTCGCCACCATCCTCGCGGTGGTTGCAGGGCTGACGCTGGCAGGCGCGTCTGCGGTGTCGCATGACCTCTACGCCAACGTCATCCGCAAAGGCGCGAGCGAGCGCGATGAGCTGAAGGTCTCGAAAATCACCGTGCTGGTGCTGGGCGTGGTGGCGATCCTGCTGGGTATCCTGTTCGAGAAGCAGAACATCGCCTTTATGGTGGGGCTGGCCTTCTCGATTGCGGCAAGCTGTAACTTCCCGATCATCCTGCTCTCCATGTACTGGTCGAAACTGACTACCCGTGGCGCGATGATTGGCGGCTGGCTGGGGCTGCTGACGGCGGTGATCCTGATGATTCTGGGCCCGACGATTTGGGTGCAGATCCTCGGTCACGCAAGCGCCATCTTCCCGTATGAATACCCGGCGCTGTTCTCCATTGCCGTGGCGTTTATCGGTATCTGGGTCTTCTCGGCCACCGACAATTCGCCGGAGGGTAACCTGGAGCGCGAGAAATTCCGCGCCCAGTTTATTCGTTCACAAACCGGTCTCGGCGTCGAGCAGGGCCGCGCGCACTAAGCCTTTCTCCCCGGCCATTCTGGCCGGGGAGCTTAAAACATCGCCCACGCCACCAGCGGCGCAACCAGCACCATCACCACGCCCGACAGCATCATCACCAGGCTTGCGACCACGCCCTCCTGCTGACCCAGCTCATACGAACGCGCCGTTCCCGCCCCGTGCGACGCCGCGCCGAACCCAGCCCCTTTCGCCATGCCTTCGCGAATGGAAAGCCGCAGGAACAGCACATCGCCCACCGCCATGCCGAACACGCCCGTCACCACCACAAACAGCGCCACCAGATCCGGCTGCCCGCCGAGCGGTTTGGCCGCCGCCAGCGCAAACGGCGTGGTCACCGAGCGCACGGCGAGACTGCGCTGAATTTCATCGGACAGGGTAAACAGCCGCGCCAGCCAGACGGAGCTGCACACCGCGACCACCGTGGCGGTGATCACCCCTGCGCTGAGCGACATCCAGTGGCGTTTGATAATCGCCAGGTTGTCGTAAACGGGGACGGCAAAAGCGATGGTCGCCGGACCGAGCAGCCACAGCAGCCAGTGGGATTCACCAATGTAGTTCTGCCAGGAGATATGGCCGAAGACCAGCATCAGTACCAGCAGGATCGGCGTGAAGACCAGCGGCATCAGCGGCAGGGCGTGAAAGCGGCGATACAGCCGCTTGTTGGCAAAGTAGATAATCAGCGTGGCAGCCAGGCACAGTACGCTAATCTGAAAGTTAGTCATGCTTCTGCCTGCTGATTTCAAAGCGATACACTTTATCCACCACCCAGGCGGTTGCCCCCAGCACCATCAGCGTGCTTAACGCGATGACCGCAAAGATGCGCCAGCCGTCCACCATCAGCAGCTGCGCGTAGTTCACCACCGCCACCACGGCAGGCACAAAGAACAGCAGCATTTCTGCCAGCAGCCAGCGCGCCCCGGCGCGTACCCAGTTTAGGGGGATCACGCGACAGAGAATAAGCGCCAGCATCAGCAGCATCCCCACCAGGTTGGCAGGCAGCGGCAGGTGGAGCCAGCCGACAAGATATTCGGCGAAAACAAACAGTCCCGCGTAGAGCAGTACCTGAACCGGGACCTGGAGTCGTTGCACAACGGCAGGCGTAACACGGCTTAACGCCACGGCCATGGGGGTTTTCCTCAAAAATGAGACGAGGCGCCAGTATAGTGAGCGCACGGTGTGGACTGAAATGAATTAAAATCATCACAGGTATAGTTTCGAGGAATAATCATGGACATAAGAACGCTGCGCTATTTTGTCGAAGTCGTTCGCCAGCAAAGTTTTACCCGCGCAGCGGAGAAGTTGTTCGTTACCCAGCCTACCATCAGCAAGATGCTGAAAAACCTCGAAGACGAGCTGAACTGTATTCTGCTGATCCGCGACGGGCGCAAGCTGCTGCTGACCGACACCGGACGCGTGGTGTTCGAACGCGGGCTGGCGATTCTGGCGGAGTTCCGCCAGCTGGAGGCGGAGCTGGGCGATATCAACCACCTGACTAAGGGGGTGCTGCGCCTCGGCATTCCACCGATGGTCGGCATGATGATGGCCGGGCCAATAAGCCTGTTCCGCCAGCGTTATCCGGGCGTTGAGCTAAAAATTTCAGAGTTTGGCGGCTTAACCGTCCAGCAGGCGGTCACCAACGGCGATTTGGACGTGGCGATGACCGCCCTTCCCGTTGAGGAGGAGAGCGGACTGGCGACGCTGCCGCTCTTTAGCCACCCGCTGTGCGTGCTGGTGCCCCGCTCCGGTGAATGGCTTAAGATAGAATCAGTAAAGCCCGAGCTGCTCGGCGAGCACCCTCTGCTGATTTATAACGAAGATTTCGCCCTCAGCCGCCAGCTGATGGCGCTGTTTAATCAACACAGCGTCAAGCCGCGCATTGCGGTGCGCAGCGGCCAGTGGGATTTCCTGGCGGCGATGGTACAGGCAGGCGTGGGGATTGCCATTTTGCCGCAGCCTATCTGCGAGCGGCTGGATAAAAACACGCTACGCTGGATCCCGCTGGAGAGCGACCTGCACTGGCAGCTGGGGATGATCTGGCGAGAAGGGGTGTATCTGTCGCACAGCGCGCAGGCGTGGCTGCAGTGCTGTGAGGGGTTTTGGGTGCGGTCTGAATAGTGCCCGGTGGCGCTGCGCTTACCGGGCCTACGTTCGAATCGTAGGCCGGGTAAGGCGAAGCCGCCACCCGGCAAAACAGCGCTACTGATTCTCTATCAACAGCGCTTCCAGCAGGTCCAGATCGTGCAGCAGCTTTTGCAGCGTCTCGTTGCTGATCTGGCGCGTGGCGCGCAGGTGATACAGCTCAGCACGCTCGGAGCGCAGCGCCGCCAGGCGGAACCGGCGCTCAAGGTTCTCCTCCTGCAGCGAGCTTTCCACGTCGTTACGCCCGTCGGCCCGACGACGCAGGTTACCAATCACGCGGGAACTCACTTCCGTCAGCAGCTGATTATCGATGTTCTCTTCCGCATCCGCGGCCAGGCGCTCTTCCATTTTCTGGATGGCGACAATCGCCACTTCGGCGGTGGCCGCACGCGCAATGCGCTCTTCCTTGTGCTGCTGGGTCGAATCACCGACATCAATATGCTGGAGTAAAATCGGCAGCATAATCACGCCGACAAACAGGGAGAACAGAATCACGCCCGCCGCCAGGAAGACCAGCTCGTAGCGCGCCGGGAAGACGTCGCCCGTCGGCAGCAGCAGCGGAATGGAGAGGACACCGGCAAGGGTGATCGCCCCGCGTACGCCCGCAAAAGAGGCAATCAGCAGCTCACGCGTTGACCATGAACCGAACTCCATCGGCTTTTTAGTCAGGAAGCGCACGCTGAACTTCTTCATCGTCCACAGCCAGCCGAAACGCACCAGCATCAGCGCCAGGTAGATCAGCACGATGTCGGTAAACAGCATCCAGACCTCAACGTTCGGGTCGGCTTCGGCCGCCACCAGCGAGGATTCCATAATGCCCGGCAGCTGCAGGCCCAACAGCAGGAACACCATGCCGTTAAAGACAAACTCCAGCATCGCCCAGGTGCTGTTTGCACGCAGACGCATCGCCAGCGGCGCGCGGCGCATCACGCCGGAGCGGGTGATGGTCATCCCTGCCGCCACTGCCGCCAGAATGCCCGATACGCCGATGTGTTCGGCAATCAGATAAGAGGCAAACGGCAGCAGGAACAGCAGAACGATTTGCGTTGCAGGTTCATCACCGCCCCAGCGGCTGAGGAAGCGCAAGGAGCGACCGTACAGCCAGCTCACCACGAAGCCAGCCAGAATGCCGCCAATCGCCACCTTAAAGAATTCCAGGGTTGCACCGCCGACGGTAAAGACCATCGTGCCCATCGCAACCGCCACGGCAAACTTCAGGGCCACCAGGCCGGAGGCGTCGTTCATCAGCGCCTCGCCCTGCAGAATGCCCATGATTTTCTTCGGAATACGGCCTTCACCCACAATGCCAGAAAGCGCCACGGCATCGGTTGGCGACAGCACGGCGGCCAGCGCAAAGGCGGGGATTAACGGAATGCCCGGCACCATCCAGTAGATCAGAAAACCAATCCCGACCACGGTAACGACCACCAGCGCCAGCGCCAGACCGAAGATCTCTCGCCCGTGTTCGAGGAATTCGCGAGTGGGGGTTTTCCAGCCATCGGCAAACAGCAGCGGCGGGATAAACAGCACGAGGAACAGTTCCGGATCGAACTCAACGTGCAGGCCAAACGTCGGCCACGCCAGCAGTGCACCGATGGCAATTTGCATTAATGGCAGGGGGATTTGAAAGGGCAGTACGCGTGTAACCACCCCGGATAGCGAGACCACAAGGGTCATGATGAGTATTGTGAAGAAGATTTCCATGCGTTCCCTGTTTGCTGTGTTGCTTATAAGCCAAACCTAAGGCGTCGTGCCTTTTATTCTATCTTCTCCAGAGTAACGCAAAAGGCAACGGGATGAGTCCTGAAAATAAAAACGGGCGGCCTGAGCCACCCGTTTTCGCATCAATGGACAACTTAGATTGCCCAGCCGCCCGCGTAGAACGCCACCAGTGCGATAGCGATAACGACGGTGCCGATGTTCAGCTTGCGCCATTCACCCGAGACCAGACGACCAATCACCAGCGAGGCGAAACCGATCATGATGCCGGTCACGATGTTGCAGGTCAGCACGATAAAGACTGCGGTGATCAGGCCGGACATCGCGTCCACGAAGTCTGCAAAATCGATTTTCGCCACGTTGCTCAGCATCAGCAGGCCGACGTACATCAGCGCAGGTGCGGTTGCATAAGCCGGGACCAGATAAGAGAGCGGAGAGAGGAACAGGATCAGCAGGAACAGCACGCCGACGGTGATCGCCGTCAGACCGGTTTTACCGCCTGCCGCCGTACCCGCTGCGGACTCGATGTACACCGCCGCAGGCGCCGCGCCCACCAGACCCGAGAAGACGCTGCTCAGGGAGTCGGTCGTCAGCGCTTTGCCACCGTCGATAATCTGGCCGTCTTTATCCAGCAGGTTTGCCTGACCGGCCACCGCGCGGATGGTACCGGTCGCGTCAAACACGGCGGTCATCACCAGCGCCAGCACGCTTGGCAGGATCAGCGGGTTCAGCGCGCCGACAATATCCAGGCTGCCAATCAGGGAGTTGCCTTTGTCATCGCTCAGGGACGGCATGGCAAAAATGCCGGAGAAGTGCACGTTCGGATCGAAAATCAGGCCAACAATAGAAACGCCGATAATGGTCAGCAGAATGCCGCCCGGCACTTTCAGTTTTTCCAGACCGATAATCACCGCCAGACCAATCAGGGACATGATCACCGGGAAGCTGGCGAAGTGACCCAGCGCCACCGGCAGGCCGTCCAGCGGGTTCTTGATCACCAGGCCCACGCCGTTCGCGGCGATCAGCAGCAGGAACAGGCCGATACCGATACCCGTACCGTGCGCCACGCCCTGCGGGAGGTTGCGCAAAATCCAGCTACGGATGCCGGTGGCGGAAATCACGGTAAACAGCACGCCCATCAGGAACACGGCGCCCAGCGCAACGGGCACGCTGATCTGCTGACCCAGCACCAGGCTGAACGCGGTAAACGCGGTCAGGGAGATGGCGCAACCAATCGCCAGCGGCAGATTCGCCCACAGGCCCATCACGATAGAGCCAACACCGGCCACGAGACAGGTGGCGACAAAGACAGCCGCAGGCGGGAAGCCCGCTTTGCCCAGCATGCCCGGAACAACGATGACGGAGTACACCATCGCCAGAAACGTCGTCAGACCCGCAACGACTTCCTGGCGCACGGTGCTGCCGCGAGCAGAAATTTTAAACATGGCGTCAAGCGAACCGCCGGTACGCGCAGATGGCGTAGACATAGAAAACATCCCCTGAGAGTTTTTATAGAACGTCCATAAGCGTGGTGGAGACGCCACTGCCAGCTATCACGTCAAATCCATGTCTTGCGTTTGCGACAAAAGGGGCGTCACAAAAAAAGCAAACGTTTAGCTCCGCGCTTACGAAACGGGTGGTCAAATTAAGGCAAACGATTATCTAGCCTAATCCCCGCCCTTTTCAACTGAACTTTCTCGTTTTTCGCTAAAATTCCCTTATGACGATGAAGAAATAAACAGACGATGCGCAAACGTTATCGTCTATGCGCAATTTAGTTACATTTCACCCTTCGCCAGGAATAGTAAGCGGCCCGCCCTGTTCCAGCGTTTTTTGCCAGCCAGGTCGGTTTTCGACCTTTTTCTTCCAGGCATGGGTATGCGGGAGGTTTTCGACGCCACCGCGCGCCAGCAGGGCAAAAATGGGGAAACTCATCTGAATATCGGCCATGCTGAGTGCGTCACCGGCAAACCAGCTGTTTTCTGAAAGATGCGATTCGATATAACGCGCATGGGTTTCCAGCTGGCGGTTGAGGTAAGCTTTTTGCACTCCCTGCCCCAGCGCTTTCCCCAGCGTGCGCATCCCAAACGGCACGGGGGGTTTGCCCAGGCTGTTAAAAACCAGCTTCATTAGCAGTAATGGCATAAGGGAACCTTCTGCATAGTGCAGCCAGAAACGATATTGCACCTTATGAGCAGGATCCCGCGGTTTAAGGTGTGATTCTGCGTCGTAAGTTTCCTGGAGATACTCCAGAATGGCACCCGACTCGGCAAGGATCAGCCCGTTGTCTTCTATGACCGGTGATTTGCCCAGCGGATGCACTTTTTTGAGAGACTCAGGCGCCAGCATGGTTTTTTCACGCTGGTAATGAACGATCTCATAAGGCAGGGCAAGTTCTTCCAGCGCCCAGATCACGCGGTGTGAGCGTGACTGGTTAAGGTGATGTACCGTGAGCATGAGTGTCTCCTGTAATTCATACTTTCTAACTATAGAAAATCGAACAACATCGCGAAAAAATTTTGGCTAAAAAGAAACCCACCGCGCTGGCGAAAATCGGGGTCTTGCATAGAATTAAAGTGTCAGCACAAACCGGAACCTCCCCAACCAGCTCGACACGAGGGGTGCTGATGTCGGGGGAAACCCTCCCGTGAACCAGCGGGATAGAGAGAAAGACAAAGACCGGGAAAAACTAAAGCGCCCTATGTGGCGCTTTAGTTCTTTATTAGGCTTTTTGCCGGGTGACGCTTCGCTTACCAGGCCTACGTTCTCGGTTTTGTAGTCCGGATAAGGCGCAGCCGCCACCCGGCAAACCGGCCGTACATACTCAATCCTCCTCCAGCAACCGCGCGCCCGTTCCCTGCTCGCCCAGCCTGTCGCCGGGGTTACGCAGTGGACAATCGCTCCGCGACAGACAGCCGCAGCCAATGCAGCCATCCAGTTCGTCACGCAGCGCGACCAGCGTATGAATACGCCTGTCCAGCTCTTCACGCCACTGGGACGACAGCTCTTTCCACTCTTTCGGGCTTAGCGTGTGCCCTTCCGGCAGCACGCCAAATGCCTCGCCGATGGTGGCCAGGGGAATTCCGATTCGTTGCGCAATTTTGATAATCGCCACGTAGCGGAGCACGTCGCGGGTATAGCGACGCTGGTTGCCGCCGTTACGGATGCTTTTAATTAACCCTTTGCTTTCATAGAAGTGGAGCGCCGATACCGCAACGCCGCTGCGCTTTGCCACTTCACCGGGGGTTAACAGCGCTTTAATGCGCGGCAATCTCTTTTCCATAAAACCTCTTTACCTCAAGTTAACTTGAGGAATTATACTCCCCCGCAGAGAAAACGACGAATCCACCAGGATAGATGTATCTACAGAGGGGCAACCTTATGTCGCATCAGCAAATTATTCAGACGCTTATTGAATGGATTGATGACCATATCGACCAACCGTTGAACATTGATGTGGTCGCTAAAAAATCGGGCTATTCGAAATGGTATTTACAGAGAATGTTCCGCACCGTCATGCATCAGACGCTGGGTGAGTACATTCGCCAGCGCAGACTGCTGCTGGCAGCGCAGGCGCTACGTTCGACGCAGCGGCCTATTTTTGATATCGCGATGGATCTCGGTTATGTCTCACAACAAACCTTTTCCCGCGTGTTTCGTCGCGAATTTGACCGCACGCCGAGCGACTACCGCCACCAGCTGAATTAGAGCAAAGGTTGCTGCTGCCAGGCCATAAATTCCTGGGGCGGCATCGCTTTCGCGAAGTGCCATCCCTGACAATACTGCACGCCGCGCTTCAACAGCCAACTGACCTGCTCTGCCGTTTCCACACCTTCCGCGATGGTTTTAAGACGTAAACTTTGCGCCATCTCGATGATGTGCTCGGCAATCAGGTGGCTGGTGCTGTTGGTGGTTAAGGTATCGATAAAGGATTTATCGATTTTCAGGATATCGACGTTCAGCGAATAAAGGTTATGGAGGTTGGAGTATCCGGTCCCGAAATCATCGATGGCCACTTCATAGCCCGCCTGACGGAAAGCCTGAATAACGGGTGTCGTTTTAGGAACATCGATAAACCCGCGTTCCGTCACTTCAATTTTTATCTGCTGCGCGCGCACGGCATAGTGTCTGGCCTTGTCTGAGATCATCGCGATCAGGCGCGAAGAGTGGAAATCAGTCGCCGACAGGTTGATGGAAATATAGAGATCGGGATGCGTCGCCAGGAAATGCCCCAGGTCGCTGAATACCTCTTCGACGACGTAATCCGTAATACGTTCGCTCATGCCCTCTTTTTCCGCCAGCGGGATAAATTCCACCGGACTCATCACCTGTCCGTTAAAGCCAGGCCAGCGCAGTAACGCTTCTGCCCCCACGCACCGATTATTTTTAATATCAATAATTGGCTGATAATGGACGCGAAGCTGGCGCTTATTCAGCGCACGGTGCAGCAAACGGCCTGGGGAGTTGAGTTCACGGTGGGTGCGTGACCACACCAGCAGAATAATAATGCTGCAGATCATCCCCAGCGGCAGCGTCAGTGTGGCCTGATGGTAAAGCGTTTCATAAAAGCGTGTATTCGATGTGGAAACGATGGCCGCGATAGGACGTTTATCGGATTTAACGATGGTATAAAAACGGTCATCTTTTTGAAATGTCGATTCCTTATCCCGAATTAGCGCATTCAATAATGAAATATTGGCCTGCTGGCTGACGGAAAAGAATGCATTCGTTACCGTGTCGTACACCCCCCACGACAGAGAACGATCGGCTGACATCACTTCACTGTAAGAAAGCGGATTGACCACCACAACATAATTTCCACGCTGCATATATGTCATTTTATAGCCAGTAAAAAATGGCGTATCGCGATAATAATAGATAGCAATGTCAGGTTTACGTTTGTAATTGGCGACAGAAATCAGATAGGGCTGGTCGGGGGTATAAACGGTTGAACAAAGAAAACGTTGGCCTTGTGCATAAATTAAATCGGCGACGAAAAGACGGCCACGAACCACATTCAACATATATTGACGGTGTTCAGGTGTACACAGTTTGCCCTGATATTGTTCAGCGCCATCGCGTGCTAAATCAACCTGTTGAATGACAAGCTCTGTTTTGTCTAACGCAAGTCCAGCAAATGTGCGTAGTTGGGCGCTTGTTTCCGACACGGCTCTGAGCTGGGCAAACCATAGCGCAAGCATCACCGGTAGCATAACTACCATGATAATCCCTACCACCCTGAGCATCTTGCGCCGCGCGCTACGATTCATTTCCCGCCCTATATCCCTGCATGTTGTACGCCTGTAGTAATGAAGGCCGGATGCTTTGATAAACAGATGATTACGTTGCATGAATCATGCGAAGTTAGCAACCGACTTTTAGTATTAAAAATCTTAAAATTGCTTATGACGATAATATTTTCCCGTAAGCTAAACTGAAAGTATTCGTTCCGTTTCAATTAAGGAAAATAATTATCCAGTACAGGCAGGCGGTTTTAGATAGCACAACAGCCGATCCTTGATTAAACCAAAATTCTGGCCGCATGAAAAAAGAACAAGATGAACATGTAATCTCGTAATAATTGTTCCCCTCTGCTTCGTAGTTTGATTTATTAATAATCAAACGCAACCAGCATATTTTTATGAAGGGCGGAAAAATAACGCTTTACTTCGCCAGTAAAATGGCTGACCAGACATGTCTCTTGCGCGAGCCTCGCTCTCGCCGCACTTGCCCTGGCGGGCGTTGCGTTGAGGCGTCGGCCTCCCTTACAGAGATATATTCTCCATGGTGATAAATCGCTCATTTTTCCACGCTGTGACACTGGCGAATAAAACAGCAAATGTGATATAGTTCACACATCTTATGTAACAAGAAACGTTGTTTCATTTCAGTTCGTCTGTTTTGATGAGGATGGGTTTATGGCGACCATTACCACCAGCATGGTTCTCCTGCGCTGGCCATTGTTAAGTGCGGTTTTGATGTTTTTAGCCAGCACGCTGAACATTCAGTTTCGTAAATCTGACTACGCTGGCCTTGCGGTGATCAGCACCCTGCTGGGACTGGGCGCAGCCTGCTGGTTTGCAACGGGCCTGCTTGGCATTACCCTGGTGGATATCGCTGCCGTTTGGGAAAATATAAAAGTGGTGATGGTGGAAGCCATGAGCCACACGCCGCCAGACTGGCCGATGGTCATTACCTGATCCCTTCATCAATAAAAAAACCCAGACGATGTCTGGGTTTTTTGTTTTCGCATCCGTTGATCAGAACGGAATGTCGTCGTCGAAATCCATTGGCGGTTCGTTAGACGGTGCAGGAGCAGACTGCTGCTGCGGGCGAGACTGCGCGCCGCCGCTGAACTGGTTGCCACCCTGCGGCTGCTGAGGCTGACCCCAACCGCCCTGCTGCTGGCTCTGACCGCCACCTGCCGGTGCGCCACCGCCCTGACGGCCACCCAGCATCTGCATGGTGCCACCCACGTTCACCACGACTTCCGTGGTGTACTTCTCAGCGCCGGACTGATCGGTCCATTTGCGGGTACGCAGCTGGCCTTCGATATAGACCTGAGAACCTTTACGCAGATACTCGCCGGCTACTTCTGCCAGTTTGCCAAACAGCACAACGCGGTGCCATTCGGTCTGCTCTTTCATCTCACCGGTCGCTTTATCACGCCAGGATTCGGAAGTAGCCAGCGTAATGTTGGCAACTGCGCCACCACTCGGCATGTAGCGTACTTCCGGGTCCTGGCCCAGATTACCGACGAGAATCACCTTGTTTACGCCTCTGCTGGCCATGTTCGTGTCTCCTGAATACGTTTCTTAATAGTGTAAACGCGCGAGTGTACCATTTCCATGCTGCACTTTGATAGTTGCGTAGCACGTTCCAGAGTTCTCTCGCAACTCGACATTGTTACACAGCCAATCAGAAAATGCATTCCAATACTGTATATTCAAACAGGTTAAATTGTGTCATAATTAGCCGTTTCTGACAGCCGTTTGTCCTTCAAACAAATCAGGCAATCCGTGTTCCAACCGGGAAAGGTGAATGGATAAGATCGAAGTTCGGGGCGCCCGCACCCACAATCTCAAGAATATCAACCTCATAATCCCTCGCGACAAACTCATCGTCGTGACCGGGCTTTCGGGGTCTGGCAAATCCTCACTGGCTTTCGACACTTTGTATGCCGAAGGACAGCGTCGTTACGTTGAATCACTCTCCGCGTACGCGCGTCAGTTCCTGTCGCTGATGGAAAAACCGGATGTCGACCATATTGAAGGGTTGTCCCCTGCTATCTCTATTGAGCAGAAGTCCACCTCGCATAACCCGCGTTCTACGGTCGGTACCATTACCGAAATTCACGACTACCTGCGTCTGCTGTATGCCCGCGTGGGCGAGCCGCGCTGCCCGGACCACGACGTCCCGCTGGCGGCCCAGACCGTCAGCCAGATGGTGGATAACGTGCTGTCGCAGCCGGAAGGCAAACGCCTGATGCTGCTGGCGCCAATCATCAAAGAGCGTAAGGGCGAACACACTAAGACGCTGGAGAACCTGGCAAGCCAGGGCTATATCCGCGCCCGTATCGACGGTGAAGTGTGCGACCTGTCCGATCCGCCCAAGCTGGAGCTGCAGAAGAAGCACACCATCGAAGTGGTGATTGACCGCTTCAAGGTGCGTGACGATCTCGCCACGCGTCTCGCGGAATCCTTTGAAACGGCGCTGGAACTCTCTGGCGGCACGGCCGTGGTCTCCGACATGGACGACCCGAAAGCGGAAGAGCTGCTCTTCTCCGCCAACTTTGCCTGCCCGATTTGCGGTTACAGCATGCGCGAGCTTGAACCGCGCCTGTTCTCTTTCAACAACCCGGCGGGCGCGTGCCCGACGTGTGACGGCCTGGGCGTACAGCAGTATTTCGACCCGGACCGCGTGATCCAAAACCCTGAGCTGTCGCTGGCGGGCGGGGCCATTCGCGGCTGGGACAAGCGTAACTTCTACTACTTCCAGATGCTGAAATCGCTGGCAGAGCACTACAAGTTCGACGTCGAAGCGCCGTGGGCCAGCCTGAGCCCAAACGTGCATAAAGTGATCCTGTTCGGTTCCGGTAAAGAGAACATTGAGTTCAAGTACATGAACGATCGCGGCGATACCTCCGTGCGTCGTCACCCGTTCGAAGGGGTGCTGCACAATATGGAGCGCCGCTACAAAGAGACCGAATCCAGCGCGGTGCGCGAAGAGCTGGCGAAGTTCATCAGCAACCGCTCCTGCGCCACCTGCGAGGGCACGCGCCTGCGTCGCGAAGCGCGCCACGTGTTTGTGGAGAACACGGCGCTGCCGACCATCTCAGACATGAGCATCGGCCACGCGATGGACTTCTTCAATAACCTGAAGCTCTCCGGCCAGCGCGCGAAAATCGCCGAAAAAGTGCTGAAAGAGATCGGCGATCGCCTGAAGTTCCTGGTGAACGTCGGCCTGAACTACCTGACGCTTTCCCGCTCGGCGGAAACGCTCTCCGGCGGTGAAGCCCAGCGTATCCGCCTGGCGAGCCAGATTGGCGCGGGCTTAGTCGGCGTGATGTACGTGCTGGACGAGCCGTCCATCGGCCTGCACCAGCGCGACAACGAGCGTCTGCTCGGCACGCTGGTTCACCTGCGCAACCTCGGCAACACGGTGATTGTTGTTGAGCACGACGAAGATGCGATCCGTGCGGCTGACCACGTCATCGATATTGGTCCGGGCGCTGGCGTGCACGGCGGTCAGGTCGTTGCAGAAGGGACGCTGAAGGACATTATGGCGGTACCCGAGTCGCTGACCGGTCAGTTCATGAGCGGCAAGCGCAAAATTGAAGTGCCGAAACAGCGCGTAGCGGCAGATCCGGAAAAAGTGCTGAAGCTGACCGGCGCGCGCGGCAACAACCTGAAAGACGTCACCCTGACGCTGCCGGTTGGCCTGTTTACCTGTATCACCGGCGTGTCCGGTTCCGGTAAATCAACGCTGATCAACGATACGCTGTTCCCGATTGCGCAGACGGCGCTGAACGGCGCGACGCTGGCCGAGCCTGCACCGTACCGCGACATCCAGGGGCTGGAGCATTTCGATAAGGTTATCGATATTGACCAGAGCCCGATTGGCCGTACCCCGCGCTCTAACCCGGCGACCTATACCGGCGTTTTCACGCCCGTACGTGAACTGTTTGCCGGCGTGCCGGAAGCACGCTCCCGCGGCTATACGCCAGGACGCTTCAGCTTTAACGTGCGCGGCGGCCGCTGCGAAGCGTGCCAGGGCGACGGCGTGATCAAGGTTGAGATGCACTTCCTGCCGGATATCTACGTGCCGTGCGACCAGTGCAAAGGCAAACGCTATAACCGCGAAACGCTGGAGATTAAGTACAAGGGCAAGACCATCCACGAAGTGCTGGACATGACCATCGAAGAGGCGCGCGAATTCTTTGATGCCGTCCCTGCGCTGGCGCGCAAGCTACAGACGCTGATGGACGTGGGCCTGACCTACATTCGTCTGGGTCAGTCCGCAACAACGCTTTCCGGCGGTGAAGCGCAGCGCGTGAAGCTGGCGCGCGAGCTGTCAAAACGCGGTACCGGTCAGACGCTCTACATTCTGGATGAGCCAACCACCGGCCTGCACTTTGCCGATATCCAGCAGCTGCTCGAGGTTCTGCATCAGCTGCGCGATCAGGGCAACACCATCGTGGTCATCGAACATAACCTGGACGTGATTAAAACCGCGGACTGGATTGTCGATCTCGGCCCGGAAGGCGGCAGCGGCGGCGGTGAAATTCTTGTCTCCGGTACGCCAGAGACCGTTGCAGAGTGCGAAGCCTCGCACACCGCGCGCTTCCTTAAACCGTTGCTGTAGTTGTCACACGGAGAGCTGCTGTCGGGTGGTTTCCGGCAGCAGCTCAACCGCCTGCTGATAGGACGCATCCACCAGGTAGTAAATTTGCGATCCTGGAATCGATCCATCCAGATAGACCGTGCTCCAGTGCGCCTTATTGAGGTGCTTGCTCGGCCTCACGTCATCATGCTGCTGACGCAGTAAATCCGCCAGTTCAGGGCTGGTTTTCAGCGACGCCGCCGGACGGCCTTCTACCTCTTTCACCATCGCAAACAGCACATCACCTACCTTAATCTGCGTGGCTTTCCAGTCGCTGTGGACGCTCTGCTCCGCGCCGGGCTTGCTCATGCAGTACTGAAGTATCTCCGAAATTGTCATCTTTATTCCCCTTGTAGCGTGGCGATAATTTTACGCGAACCACCGTGAATGCGATGCTCTCCCAGCCAGATCCCCTGCCACGTTCCCAATACCAGCCGTCCATTGTGAACCGGCAGCATCAGCGATACGCCCAGCAAAGAAGATTTAATATGCGAAGGCATGTCGTCAGCCCCCTCATAGTCATGCTCGTAAGGCGCGTTGTCCGGGACGCTCTTCAGAAAATGGTGCTCCATGTCGGACCGGACGGTAGGATCGCAATTTTCATTAAGCGTGAGAGAGGCGGACGTGTGCTGAAGCAGCAGATGCAGCAAACCCGTTTTCACCCGCGACAGGTCGCGGAGTTGCCCGATGACTTCATCCGTCACCAGGTGAAATCCGCGTGATTTAGCGCTTAAGGTCAGGGTCTGTTGGTACCACATGTGCTGCTCCGTGATGAAAGATGAATCTTTCTAAGTGTGCAGCAAGAAGACGAAAGGTAAAACCCGAAGCAGCGAGTTTTGATTAAAAAAGAGTCAAACTCGCTGCCATGTACTTAATACTCCGAGTTGACGATCACCTCTTCGCCAAACTTTCCGGCCATCGGCAGCGGTCGATAGGTCGAGTTAGAGGCGCGTAATACCCTGATCCCTCTGGCACCCACATCCTGTGCGGCGGTGATGTCGTTATCCGAATCGCCATAAAACACTTTAATATTTTTCTGTTCCAGCCACTGGGTTTTGGTGTTTTGCCCCTCTTTATCACCCGCAAAAATAACCGGGTTCATGCTGGCAGCCGGGATCAGGAAATCATCCTGGAGCGTCTTTGAAACGGTTTCCGTTTTGGTCTGGCTGCGTCCGGTGACAAAGTAAATGCTGTCGCCGCGCTTAACGTGCATGGCGATCAGCGCGCGTGCCACCTCTTTCGGGATGCTGAATTCGTCCCAGCCGTTGTTCATTTTTTCCCAGAACTCCGGGTTCTTCAGATACGCTTCGCTGTCTGGCGACCAGGTTTTTTTGCCTCGCCAGAAGCCCGGACTCGAGAAGAGAACGGTATCGTCAATGTCGAAGCCAACGGCCATCGGCGGACGGCCTACCAGACTGTTTTCGATTTGTGCCACAGAGACCCAGTGTATAGGTGCCTGTTCGGCAAGAATGGCGGCGGTGGTACCGGTGTAAAGCGGCGTCGGCGCAGAAGCACGCGCGACGACGGCGCTGTTAAGTGAGAACAATAAGCAGGCGGCGCTGAGCGCCAGTGTGATCTTGCGCATATTTTCCCCTGAATATTCAGTTTGTTATCGTTTTAATTTGAGCGGATGGTCAAAAAACTATCCGACCATAACCCCAGCGGGAGGTGAAGGGAAGGAGTTTTTGCTTATGAAGGGGAATAAAAAGAAGACGATCACAAAAGGCCGGGCAACGTTTTTGTGCGGCCTGATGCCCTCACCCCGACCCTCTCCCACGGGGAGAGGGAGGGGTAAGTGAGTACTTACATTACAGCGGCAAACGCCTGCGCTACGCGCTGGACGTTGCTGGCATTCAGACCCGCCACGCACATACGACCGCTGGCGATCAGGTAGACGCCGAACTCTTCGCGCAGGCGATCGACCTGCGCCGCGCTCAGTCCGGTGTAGCTGAACATTCCGCGCTGCTTGAGCAGGTAGTCGAAGTTATGCCCCGGCACGGCCTCTTTCAGGACGTTAACCAGCTCCTGACGCATCGACAGAATGCGCTTACGCATTGCTTCCACTTCAGCAAGCCACGACGCTTTCAGCTTTTCGTCACCGAGAACCGTCGCCACCACCTGCGCACCAAAGTTTGGCGGGCTGGAGTAGATGCGGCGCACCGTTGCTTTGAGCTGACCCAGCACGCGACCCGCCGCGTTGGCGTCTTCACACACCACGGACAGACCGCCCACGCGCTCGCCGTAAAGCGAGAAGATTTTAGAGAAGGAGTTACTCACCAGAACAGGTAGCCCGGCGCTGGCAGCGGCGCGGATGGCATAGGCGTCTTCTTCCATACCCGCACCAAAGCCCTGATAGGCAATGTCGAGGAACGGGATCAGGTTGCGGGCCTTCAGTACCTCAATCACCGCATCCCACTGGGCATGGGTGAGATCTGCCCCGGTCGGGTTATGGCAGCACGGGTGCAGCAGCACAATGCTGCGCTCAGGCAGCGCGTTCAGTTTTTCCAGCAGCGCTTCAACGCGCACGCCGTTGGTTTCGCTGTCGAACCATGGATAGGTTTCAACCTTGAAGCCTGCGCCCTCGAAGATCGCGACGTGGTTTTCCCACGTCGGATCGCTGACCCACACGCCTGAATCCGGGAAATATTTTTTCAGGAAGTCGGCCCCCACTTTCAGCGCACCCGAGCCGCCGAGCGTCTGGATGGTCGCCACGCGTTTTTGCGCGAGCACCGCGTGATCGGCACCAAAGAGCAGCGGCGCGATGGTGTTGCGGTAGGCATTGAGCCCTTCCATCGGCAGATAAAGAGAGGCACCGTGCGGAACAGCGTTCAGACGCGCTTCCGCTTCAGCAACGGCCTTCAACTGAGGGATAATGCCATCCTCGTTGTAATACAGGCCAATACTGAGGTTCACTTTGTCGCTGCGAGGATCTTCTTTGAAACGCTCCATTAAGGAGAGAATAGGGTCGCCGGCATAGGCGTCAACTTTCTGAAACACGCGATGGTTCTCCGGAATTCGATGAGGCAGGAATTTCAACAATAAACCGGAAGTGGGAGAAGGTCGAGAGGATGTTAATAAAGTTGGAGTGAGGTTAAATCCCTCACTCCACCGGCGCCTCAATCAATGTACTTCATCGCTACCCTTGACGTCAGGCGCGTGATAAGTTCGTAAGCACTCACTTTCGTTAATTCAGCAATGCGCTCAACGGGCAAACCTTCCCCCCACATCACCACTGCATCGCCTGCTTTATCCTGCGCTTCCGGCCCGAGGTCAACGCAGATCATGTCCATCGCCACGCGACCGACAATTTTCACTTCACGACCATTGACCAGAACCGGCGTGCCCGTCGGCGCGGCACGCGGATAACCGTCACCATACCCCATCGCCACCACGCCCAGGCGCGTATCGCGTTCGCTGGTCCACGTGCCGCCGTAGCCCACCGGCTCACCGGCTTTGTGCTCGCGCACGGCGATCAGGTTAGAGACAAGGGACATCACCGGCTGGAAACCGAAATCTGGCCCCCAGGGTTTGCCCTCCAGCGGCGACACGCCGTAAAGGATAATGCCCGGGCGAGCCCAGTCGAAGTGCGACTGCGGCCACAGCAGAATGCCGCCGGACGCCGCAATGGAACGCATCCCCGGCTTGCCTTCGCAGAAGGTGTTGAAGATATCGAGCTGCTTTTCGGTCGCACCACACTCCGGTTCATCGGCGCGAGCAAAATGGCTGACGATATTTACCGGCTGGCGCACGTTTTTGCACTGACACAGGCGATGATAAAACGCTTCAGCGTTTTCCGGGCGCACGCCCAGACGGTGCATGCCCGTGTCGAGCTTCATCCACACGGTCACCGGCTCGCTCAGCTCGGCGGTTTCGAGTGCCGCAAGCTGTTCTTCATTGTGTACCGCCGTGTGCAGATGCTGATCGGCAATGGTTGGCAGGTCCGACGCTTCAAAAAAGCCTTCGAGGAGCAGAATCGGTTGGGTAATACCGCCCGCGCGCAGGCGGAGAGCTTCTTCAAGACGGGCGACGCCAAAGGCGTCGGCATCGGGGAGCGTTCGCGCGGTCTCGAGAAGACCGTGTCCGTAAGCGTTCGCTTTCACGACTGCAACGAGCTTGCTGGCGGGTGCCAGTTCGCGCAGACGTTGCAGGTTGTGTCGCAGAGCGCGGCGGTTAATCACTACAGTTGCCGCTTGCATGTAAAATCCTTATTCGTCGTCGTACTGCGGTCCCGCATAGTTATCAAAGCGCGACCATTGTCCGTTAAAGGTCAGACGTACCGTACCGATGGGGCCGTTACGTTGCTTACCAATAATAATTTCAGCAATCCCTTTCAGGTCGCTGTTCTCGTGATAAACCTCATCGCGGTAGATGAACATGATTAAGTCGGCATCCTGCTCGATGGAGCCGGATTCACGCAGGTCGGAGTTGACCGGGCGCTTGTCGGCACGTTGTTCCAGCGAGCGGTTAAGCTGCGACAGCGCCACCACCGGCACGTGCAACTCTTTGGCTAACGCCTTGAGCGAGCGGGAAATCTCTGCAATTTCCAGCGTACGGTTATCGGAGAGCGACGGGACGCGCATCAGCTGAAGGTAGTCGATCATGATAAGGCCGATGCCGCCGTGTTCGCGGGCGATACGACGGGCGCGGGAGCGCACTTCCGTCGGCGTCAGGCCGGAGGAATCATCGATATAGATGTTCCGTTTTTCCAGCAGAATGCCCATGGTACCGGAAATACGCGCCCAGTCCTCATCGTCGAGCTGACCGGTACGAATGCGGGTCTGATCCACGCGCGACAGCGACGCCAGGGAACGCATCATGATCTGCTCGGAGGGCATCTCAAGACTGAAAATGAGTACCGGCTTATCCTGCAGCATCGCCGCGTTTTCGACGAGGTTCATCGCAAATGTCGTTTTACCCATCGACGGACGCGCAGCGACGATAATCAAATCCGACGGCTGCAGACCGGCGGTTTTCTTATTGAGGTCGTCATAGCCGGTGTTTACCCCGGTCACACCGTCGTGCGGCTGCTGGAACAGCTGTTCGATACGCGCAACGGTAGCGTCGAGCACATCGGCGATGTTTTTTGGGCCTTCGTCTTTATTGGCACGGCTTTCGGCAATTTTAAAGACGCGGGATTCGGCAAGGTCGAGCAGATCTTCGCTGGTGCGGCCCTGAGGGTCAAAACCGGCTTCGGCGATTTCGTTCGCCACAGAGATCATTTCGCGAACAACGGCACGTTCACGCACGATATCGGCGTATGCGCTAATGTTCGCCGCACTTGGCGTATTTTTTGAAAGTTCAGCGAGGTAGGCGAACCCACCACAGCTATCAAGCTGCCCCAGACGCTCAAGCGATTCCGCGAGCGTGATCAGGTCGATCGGGCTGCCCGACTCCTGCAGACGCGCCATTTCGGTAAAGATATGACGGTGCGGACGGGTGTAGAAATCTTCCGCCACGACGCGCTCGGCGACGTCATCCCAGCGTTCGTTATCCAGCATTAAACCGCCCAACACCGACTGTTCCGCTTCAATCGAGTGCGGCGGGACTTTTAACCCGGCGACCTGGAAATCACGTTCGCGGGGTTCAGTCTGTTTGTTGAAGGGTTTGTTTCCTGCCATAGTGAATGGAGTTACCGAGATAAAGAGTGGGTCGAAAGATTACCATATTTTTCTTACGGAGGGAGCATGGCAACGCGCATTGAATTCCAGAAACACGGTGGGCCAGAGGTGCTTAAAGCGGTGGAGTTTACCCCCGCCGCACCTGGCGAAAATGAAATTCAGGTTGAAAACAAGGCGATTGGCATTAACTACATCGACACCTACATTCGCGGCGGTCTCTACCCACCTCCGTCGATGCCGAGCGGACTGGGAACAGAGGCGGCTGGCGTGGTCATCAAAGTTGGCAGCGCCGTTAAACATATCAAAGAGGGCGACCGCGTGGTGTATGCGCAGTCTGCCCTGGGGGCTTACAGCTCCGTTCATAACGTCCCGGCGGACAAAGCCGCCCTTCTGCCTAATGCCATCTCTTTTGAACAGGCTGCCGCCTCATTCCTGAAAGGACTGACCGTCTTTTACCTGCTGCGCAAAACCTATGAAATCAAACCCGACGAGCAGTTTCTGTTCCATGCCGCAGCGGGTGGCGTGGGGCTGATCGCCTGCCAGTGGGCGAAGGCGCTGGGCGCGAAGCTTATCGGCACCGTCGGTAGCGCGCAGAAAGCGCAGCGCGCGCTGCAGGCGGGTGCATGGCAGGTCATCAACTACCGTGAAGAGAGCATTGCTGAACGGCTAAAAGAGATCACGCAGGGTCAAAAAGTGCGGGTCGTGTATGACTCGGTGGGGAAAGATACCTGGGAAGCCTCGCTGGACTGCCTGCAGCGCCGTGGTCTGATGGTGAGCTTCGGGAATGCGTCAGGCGCGGTAACCGGCGTTAACCTGGGCGTTCTGAACCAGAAAGGTTCTCTGTATGTGACTCGCCCTTCCCTGCAAGGGTACATCACCAACCGGGAAGAACTGGAGGAAGCCAGCAACGAACTGTTCTCGCTTATCGCCAGCGGTGTGATCAAAGTGGACGTGGCGGACGCGCAGAAATACCCGCTGACCGATGCGCAGCGCGCGCATGAGGTGCTGGAAAGCCGGGCGACGCAGGGCTCAAGCCTGCTGATCCCCTAGGCCCTAAAAAGAAATTGGGCTTCCCGTGGGAAGCCCTTTCTTTTTTTAGTTCGGCTGTATGTAGGGTACAGCTCGATGAATTCTTTAGCGGCAGTCATAGTGACAGATTCGATAAGTAAATCCTATTCTGTTCTAAGGCATGCTGCCGGAAAAGTTACGAGTATGTGACGAACCCCTCAATACCTTAGTAACGAAAGCGGTTATTGCGCTGATAACTGGGCACTTTTGGCGATTTAATCGCCCGTATCACCCATACCACCGCCACAGCCAGCAGCAACCACGGTAGCAGTTTGAGCGTCAACGCAAATAACCCGCCGATAAACATCACCACCGTTGCCACAACGATCGCCGCCAGAATGCCGAGCAGCGAAATGCCCGTCACCATCAGCATCACAAAAAAGCCAATCACAAAAAGTAGTTCCAGCATGGTGTTCTCCCACGAGCCCCGAATGATGCAAAAAGCATTACAAGAATCATGCCAGACGTAACATATTGTTCTGAAAGCAAAACGCCCCGCATCGTTGTGCGGGGCGTGGTGAATTTGACGATCTTTTAGTGAAATTTATCGCTTATCTGCCACCAGACGCAGCGCGTGTTCCAGCACCTCAATATCCGCTCCGGCTTTATGCGCATTCTCGCTCAGGTAGCGACGCCACTGGCGCGCGCCCGGAATACCCTGGAACAGGCCAAGCATATGGCGGGTGATATGGCCAAGGTAAGTGCCATTGCTCAGCTCACGCTCAATATACGGATACATGGCACGCACGACCGCCACCGGATCGGTATCTGCATCTTCAACGCCAAAGATTTCACGATCGACCGTCGCCAGGATACCAGGGTTCTGATAGGCCTCACGCCCGACCATCACGCCATCCATATGCGCCAGATGCGTTTTCGCTTCTTCCAGAGACTTGATGCCGCCATTAATCGACATCGTCAGGTGCGGGAAATCACGCTTCAGCTGGTATACGCGCGGATAGTCCAGCGGCGGGATTTCGCGGTTCTCTTTCGGGCTGAGGCCGGAAAGCCAGGCTTTGCGCGCGTGGATGATGAACATCTCGCACTCGCCCTTTCCGGCAACGGTATTGACGAAATCGCACAGGAATTCGTAGCTGTCCTGGTCATCAATGCCGATACGGGTTTTGACCGTCACCGGTATAGAGACGACGTCACGCATGGCTTTGATGCAGTCCGCCACCAGCTGCGCGTTGCCCATCAGGCACGCGCCGAACATGCCGTTCTGCACGCGATCGGAAGGACAGCCCACGTTCAGGTTTATTTCGTCATAGCCGCGCTCTTCGGCCAGCTTAGCGCACTGCGCCAGCGCGGCCGGATCGCTGCCGCCCAGCTGCAGCGCAACCGGATGCTCTTCTTCGCTATAGGCCAGATAGTCGCCCTTACCGTGAATAATTGCCCCGGTTGTCACCATTTCGGTATACAGCAGCGTATGGCGGGAGAGCTGACGCAGGAAGTAACGGCAGTGTCTGTCCGTCCAGTCGAGCATCGGCGCAATGGAGAAACGGTGTGCGGGGAAAGCAGTCTGTAGTTCTGACGACATGGCGAAGTTTTAAGCATCTGGTGGAAAAGGGGCGCTACTATAGCACAAAGAAAAGCCGGAGGCGCAGCGCCTCCGGTTCACGTTAAAACGTCATGCTCAGCTGTGCTCCTGCGCCCCAGGTTTCGTCCTCGCCGTACAGGCCCATCAGGTCAACGTGGACGGTGTTAAACGGCGCAAAGCCCACACCGCCGGTAAAGACATTGCTGTCGTTGCCTTTCATATCCGCCCGATAACCAGCACGCACGGCGAGCCAGCTGAGCGGCGTCACCTCGGCACCGACGCCAACATATTGCGAGGTATCTTCGCTTTTAAAGCCCTTGGTTTCGGTCAGATCGCCATCAGCCGTCAGGGTCAGAAGATCGGTATGCCATGCCGCACCCGCCGTGACAACAGGGCTAATTTGATAGGTATCACGTACCCCGTCCACCTCTTTGGTGTCGATATCACGCGAGAAAAGGTTTTGTCCGGTCAGGCCAACCGTCCAGTTTTCCCCGAAGTCCGCCGCAAGACCGGCATCGACGTTAAAGCCAGTATCATCATTGCGGTAACGGCTGCTGTTGATATCGCCACTGTCGAAGTTGTAAATCGAGACGGTGTAGTTATAGAGCCAGGTTTTTTGCAGCTTCGGCGTGATACCCAATGAAACCGGCACGCCGCTGATATCAAACTGACGCGCGACCGTCACGCCATAGTCCGAAACGATTGCGGCGCGGCCAAAGCCTTTTGATTTGAGATTATTGGGGTTAACCGTGAGCGCGGTCGCAGGAACAGCTTCCACACCGCGCAGTATATCGATATCACCCTGATCGATATAAGAACTCACGCGTGCACGCGCATTCGCTTTTGCGACGAATGCTACGGATAACGCGTCATTAGGAATACTGACGGCGATCCCCCCACCCGCTTTACCGCTGGCGGTTTTTCCTTTCAGGGAATCCAGCTGATCGGCAAGATCGCCCGCAGCGGAAGAGACCTGCTGAGAGGCAGGGCTAAGCGGATTTAAGAGATCGATGAGGTTGATGTTGTCCAGCGTGCTGCGATAGCGGCTTACATCGTCGCTGATGTCATCGATCTTATCCCGCAGGTTATCTTTGTCTGAAATCTGCGCGCCGATGGACGGCAGGATCACCGTGATACCATCGTCAGGTTTCGCTTTCGCCAGTAACGCCGGGTTGATCAATGTACCGCTGCCGTAGGTTCCTGCTGCAACGCCCGTTCCCCCCATCGCATCGCTGCGCGCTTCTGTCCAGGTATTGGCTGCTCCCGCCTGATTTGCCATAAAAAAGGAGACAGCAATGCTAACCACCGAAAATTTAAAATATTTTTTCACAGTATGCCCGTTATAGTCTGTTATGAAATAACCCCTGTCTGTTATCACCCAAACAGGAACGAACTATTGCTGTGAATAAGAAGTAAAAGACCCGCTATTTCTTTCCCTAAGTAAAATTCCCTTACGGCCTGTTGTAATTTGTGACGGCCCTCAATATTTATAGAAGAGGAAAATTATTTCCGCTCGGGTTTTCCATTGTGCGGCCCAAAAAATTGAGGAGGGTGATCGACCCAGCGGTCCTCGCGCGTCGCGGCATATACCGGGTTCAGCGGATAGTAGATACGGTTTTGCTTTTTGTTGGCCTCGCCGACAACCAGCAACCGTACCTCTTCGTCAGTGTTGTTTATAAAGGTATGGCAAACGCCCGTCCCGGCGGGGAACCCCACGCTGTCTCCTGGCTCAAGCTTCCACAGGTAGCCGTTTATCCAGGCCTCCGGATGCCCTTCAAGCACATAGATAAACTCTTCTTCGTCGCTTTCCGCATGCGGATAAGACGTACGACGCCCTGGCGGCAAGCGCTCATGATGAATACCGATGCGGCCTAAGCCCAGCCTGCGGGCAAGGGGCGCGCCGATGGAAAAAAGTTCGTTACTGTCGGGATAGGTCGAATCGTCAGCACCTTCCACATCTCGCCAGTGCTTAATACAGTCAGGTCTTTTCATGGTTAATTCCCCGGAATGCGATGCGTCAGGTATAGCACAGCCTGGTGGATCTCGGTGTTTTTACCAGAACATGATAAAGTGGGGGTTTTCCATCCTATACATCCGAGGTGCTAAATGGATAAGTCCACAAAAGAGCTGTTAGCGCAGGCCGAAAAGCTGTGTGCGCAACGCAATGTGCGCCTGACTCCGCAGCGCCTCGAGGTATTGCGCCTGATGAGCCTGCAACAGGGTGCCATCAGCGCATACGACCTGCTGGATCTGCTGCGCGCAAGCGAGCCGCAGGCAAAACCACCTACGGTTTATCGCGCGCTGGATTTCCTGCTGGAACAAGGGTTTGTGCACAAAGTTGAGTCGACCAACAGCTATGTTCTCTGCCATCTGTTCGATCAGCCAACCCATACTTCAGCCATGTTTATCTGCGACCGCTGCGGCGCGGTGAAGGAAGAGTGTGCGGAAGGCGTGGAAGACATTATGCATACGCTGGCGGCTAAAATGGGCTTCGCCCTGCGTCATAACGTGATTGAAGCACACGGTCTGTGCTCGGCGTGCGTGGAGGTGGAATCCTGTCGTCATCAGGATGAATGCCAACACGACCACTCCATTCTCGTGAAGAAAAAGCCGCGTTAACGGCAAAAGAAAAGGCGGCTCAGGGCCGCCCTCAGGGCGTACTTCCTTGTACTTTCGGGTATAGCCCGGTTACCAGCGGTAGTCGTTGCGTTTTTCCCAGTCGCCCACTTCTTTTTCCGCCTGGTCTTTTGCGTAGCCGTAACGTTCCTGAATTTTACCGACAAGCTGATCGCGTTTACCTTCAATGACGGTCATATCGTCATCCGTCAGCTTACCCCACTGTTCTTTCGCTTTACCTTTAAACTGCTTCCAGTTGCCGCCGATTTCGTCTTTATTCATCATCGTGTCCTCTTAGTTAAGCGTTGGGTCGTAACGTCCGTTACGTTCTTTTCTGCTGGACGTGATAATAATTGTAGTTAAGGATTCGGCGGTTGATTTCATATTCGGAATCTTTAACCGTCACGATATATCGTGACGGGAAGGGAGCCAGGTATTGTTTTGCCAGTGGCGGTGCCAGATGAATGCCAGCGACAATCCGCGCAGCGACAGGAAAACCGCCAGTGCCAGCCATAAACCATGGTTGCCCAAATACGGTAAGGTCAGCAGCGTCAGGCCAAAACCTGCAGCCGCGACCGCCATGCTGTTACGCATCTCCGCGCCGCGCGTTGCGCCAATAAACATGCCGTCCAGCAGATAACACCAGACGCCCACCACCGGTAAGATCACCTGCCAGATGAGATAGTGGCCCGCCAGTTCGCGTAAAGCCGGTAACGACGTGAGTAACGCGATAATATCGCTGCCGAAACAGGCATAAATCAGTGCGAACGCCAGCGCGACCAGACCTGACTGACGGCAGGCCGCCCGCCACACCTCGCGGAGCTGACCACTTTCACGCGCACCGTATGCCTGCCCGGAATGCGCCTCCACGGCGTAAGCAAAGCCATCCAGCGCATACGCGGTAAACGTCAGCAATGTCATCAGCACCGCATTTACCGCAACGATCTCAGGCCCAAGGCGGGCACCAAAAACCGTTAACGCACCAAAACAGAGTTGCAGCAGGAGCGAGCGCAGCATGATGTCCCGGTTCAGCGCCAGCAGCTTGCGGATGTTGCCGCGCCACGCGCTTTTCAGCATGACGAGGGAGATTCCACGCATGGCCAGTACGCGCCAGACCATCCACAGACCGATGATAAACGTGCCGTATTCTGCGACCGCTGTTGCCAGCGCCGCACCCCGTACGTCCATGTGCAGGCCCATCACCAGCCAGAGGTCGAGCACGATGTTCAAAAGGTTTCCCACCACCAGCAGGATGACCGGCGCACGAGCGTACTGCACGCCCAGCAGCCAGCCCAGCAGAACCAGGTTTGCCAGCGATGCGGGCGCGCTGAGCCAGCGGATTTCAAGGAAGCGACGCGCCTGCTCCAGTACCGCCTCGCTGCCGCCCACAATATGCAGCGCCAGATCGATCAGCGGCGTGCGAAACAGAACGATTAAGGCACCTGCCCCAAGCGCCAGAATGAGCGGTTGCACCAGCGCGCGCGCCAGCCGCAGCGGATCTTTCGCGCCATAGGCTTGCGCCGTAAGCCCCGTGGTACTCATGCGTAAGAAGAGCAGGAGCATAAAGAGAAAACTGGTCGCCGTTGCGCCAATCGCCACGCCGCCCAGATAAACGGGAGAATCCAGATGACCAATCACCGCAGTGTCCACCAGGCCTAGCAAGGGAACGGTGATATTGGAAAAAATCATCGGCAGTGCAAGACGCCACAATGCCTTATCAGAAGGGGTCAGCAGTGACATGAAAAATACCGGGAATGGAAAATGATCCAGGCTACGGAGACCCGTAGCCTGTCAGGAAGAGGTTACAGCCATTCACCGTTGCGGATAACACCAACGGCCAGACCTTCAATGGAGAAGTTCTGTTCGCGCAGATCCACCACAATCGGGGAGAATTCGTTATTTTCGGGCAGCAGCTGTACGGTGTTGCCCTGTTTTTTCAGTCGCTTGACGGTCACTTCATCATCAATACGCGCGACCACAACCTGACCGTTACGTACATCCTGCGTTTTGTGAACGGCCAGCAGATCGCCGTCAAGAATGCCGATATCTTTCATGGACATCCCGCTGACGCGCAGCAGGAAATCTGCACTCGGTTTGAACATACCAGGATCGACCTGATAGTGACCTTCAATATGCTGCTGGGCCAACAGAGGTTCACCTGCGGCGACACGACCAACCAGCGGAATGCCGGTCTCTTCTTCCACCAGCAGCCGAATGCCGCGAGACGCGCCAGACACAATTTCAATCACACCTTTGCGCGCCAGCGCTTTCAGGTGTTCCTCGGCCGCATTTGGAGAACGGAAGCCCAGACGCTGAGCGATTTCCGCACGCGTGGGTGGCATACCCGTCTGGCCGATATGATCCCGGATGAGATCAAACACCTCTTGCTGCCTGGTCGTTAACGCTTTCATTCCGCCCCCTGGGTGTATATACAGTTATGCTGTGAGTATATACAGTCAAAGGCGATTTTGGAACCAAAAACTGCACAAAAAACCAGGGACTTAATTATTCCTCGAGGCTCATCGGAAATGTGACCAAAGCAGCGTGACCCAGGTGATCGCTGCCGTGATAATCGCCAACAGCACAGCGGCAGACCCCATGTCTTTCGCACGGCCAGAAAGTTCGTGGAAATCTGAACCGATACGGTCCACAACCGCCTCAATAGCGCTATTGAGAATTTCCACTATCATCACCAAAAGAACAGAGCCGATGAGAAGCACGCGGGTAATAGCATCAACATCAAGGAAACAGGCGATGATAACCGCGACGATAGCAGCGATGCCCTCCTGGCGAAACGCGGCTTCATTGACCCATGCGGCACGGAAACCTTTCCATGAATAGCCGGCAGCTTTGATGATTCGAGTTAACCCAGTGGTATTATTGGCCATTAATAGAACCTTTTATTGGAAATAGCGTCAGTAACTCTGGCAGCAGCGCGTTTCGCTGTAGCCGAAGTATGACGGGTAACAACAGAAATTTTGCGCGCTTTCTGTTATCCTTGCGCCGCAATTGCATTATTAACCAGAGGCTTTACATCGTTTATGTCCGGCTGGCCACGAATTTACTACAAATTACTTAATTTACCATTAAGCGTCCTGGTAAAAAGTAAGTCTATCCCAGCAGAACCTGCGCTGGAATTAGGACTCGATACGTCGCGCCCTATTATGTACGTTTTGCCTTATAACTCGAAGGCAGACCTGCTGACGCTTCGCGCCCAGTGTCTGGCGCATGATTTACCTGACCCACTTGAGCCGCTTGAAGTTGATGGCACTCTGCTGCCGCGCTATGTGTTTATCCACGGCGGGCCGCGCGTGTTTACCTATTACACGCCGAAAGAAGAGTCCATCAAGCTGTTCCATGATTATCTCGACCTGCACCGCAGCAATCCCGATCTGGATGTGCAGATGGTGCCAGTCTCAGTGATGTTTGGTCGCCGTCCGGGCCGCGAAAAAGGCGAAGAGAATCCGCCGCTGCGTATGCTCAACGGCATCCAGAAGTTCTTCGCGGTCTCCTGGCTGGGACGCGACAGCTTTGTGCGCTTCTCCCCTTCCGTTTCGCTGCGTCGTATGGCGGACGAGCACGGCACCGACAAGATCATCGCGCAAAAACTGGCACGCGTAGCGCGTATGCACTTCGCACGCCAGCGTCTGGCTGCCGTTGGGCCACGTCTCCCGGCGCGCCAGGATCTGTTCAACAAGCTGCTGGCCTCCAAAGCGATTGCCCGCGCAGTTGAAGACGAAGCGCGCAGCAAGAAGATTTCCCACGAGAAAGCACAGCAGAACGCCATTGCGCTGATGGAAGAGATCGCGGCGAACTTCTCCTACGAGATGATTCGTCTCTCCGACCGTATCCTGAGTTTTACCTGGAACCGTCTCTATCAGGGCATTAACGTCCACAACGCCGAGCGCGTACGCCAGCTGGCCCATGACGGTCATGAAATTGTTTATGTGCCCTGCCACCGCAGCCACATGGACTACCTGCTGCTCTCCTATGTGTTGTATCACCAGGGGCTGGTGCCACCGCACATTGCGGCGGGTATCAACCTTAACTTCTGGCCAGCAGGCCCGATCTTCCGCCGTCTGGGTGCGTTCTTTATTCGCCGTACCTTTAAGGGTAACAAGCTCTACTCCACGGTGTTCCGTGAATATCTCGGCGAGCTGTTCAGCCGCGGCTATTCCGTTGAATACTTCGTGGAAGGCGGTCGTTCCCGTACCGGTCGTCTGCTCGATCCGAAAACCGGCACGCTGTCGATGACCATCCAGGCGATGCTGCGCGGCGGTACGCGTCCAATCACGCTGGTGCCTATTTACATAGGCTATGAACACGTGATGGAAGTGGGCACTTACGCCAAAGAGCTGCGCGGTGCGACCAAAGAGAAAGAGAGCCTGCCGCAGATGCTGCGCGGCCTGAGCAAGCTGCGCAATCTTGGCCAGGGCTACGTGAACTTTGGCGAACCGATGCCGCTGATGACGTATCTGAACAACCATGTTCCAGAGTGGCGCGAGTCTATCGACCCTATCGAAGCGGTACGTCCGGCGTGGCTGACGCCTACGGTGAACGGCATTGCATCCGAGCTGATGGTGCGCATCAACAACGCAGGTGCGGCGAACGCCATGAACCTGTGCTGTACCGCGCTTCTGGCCTCTCGCCAGCGCTCACTCACCCGTGAGCAGTTGACCGAGCAGCTTGATTGCTACCTGAACATTATGCGCAACGTGCCGTATTCGGTTGATTCGACCGTGCCTACTGCTACCGCGAGCGAGCTCATCGACCACGCGCTGCAGATGAATAAGTTCGAAGTCGAGAAAGACACCATCGGTGACATCATCATTCTGCCGCGCGAGCAGGCCGTGTTGATGACGTACTACCGCAACAACATCACGCATATGCTGATGTTGCCTTCGCTGATGGCGGCCATTATTACCCAGCATCGCCGCATTTCGCGTCAGGAACTGTTGCGCCATCTTGAAGCCATCTACCCGATGCTGAAAGCGGAGCTGTTCCTGCGCTGGAGTAAAGATGAGCTGGCGGTAGAACTGGATAAAATGACGGAAGAGATGCGCCGTCAGGGGCTGATTACCCTGACTAATGACGAGCTGCATATCAACCCGTCGCGTTCCCGCACCCTGCAGCTGCTGGCCGCCGGTGCGCGTGAAACGCTGCAGCGCTACGCCATCACCTTCTGGCTGCTCAGCGCGAACCCGTCTATCAACCGCGGTACGCTGGAAAAAGAGAGCCGGACGCTGGCACAGCGCCTGTCTGTTCTGCACGGCATTAACGCACCGGAGTTCTTCGACAAAGCGGTCTTCAGCTCACTGGTGCTGACGCTGCGTGATGAAGGGTTTATCAGCGATACGGGCGATGCCGAACCGGAAGAGACGCTCAAGATTTACCAGATGCTGGCCGAGCTGATTACCTCGGACGTGCGTTTAACGATTGAAAGCGCGACGCAGGACGAGTGATGTAAAAAAGCCGGGTGGCGCTAACGCTTACCCGGCCTACATGTTCTGCTAAATCGTAGGCCGGGTAAGGCGAAGCCGCCACCCGGCTTTTTTATGAGAAGTAGCTCATCGCCAGGCCCAGGAACAGCACCAGACCGACGTAGTTATTATTTAAAAACGCTTTAAAGCAGGCTTCACGCTCGCGCTTCGCAATCAGCTTCTGCTGATACGCAAACAGCAGTCCCGCCACCAGCACGGACCAGTAAAATTCCCAGTTCAGCCCGTTCAGGCGACCAATCGCCACCATCAGCGCCAGCACCCCCACCTGCAAAATGCCGATAATCAGTTTGTCCTGACGGCCAAACAGGATCGCCGTCGACTTGACGCCAATCTTGAGATCGTCATCGCGGTCAACCATCGCGTACTGTGTATCGTACGCCACTGCCCAGAGAATATTCGCCAGGAACATCAGCCAGCAGCTGAGCGGAACAGATTCGCTAACCGCGGCAAACGCCATTGGAATCGACCAGCCAAATGCCGCGCCCAGCACCACCTGCGGCAGATGGGTGTAGCGTTTCATAAACGGGTAGACCCAGGCCAGCGCCAGCGCGGCGACAGACAGCAGGATCGTCATGGTGTTAAGCGTTAGCACCAGCAGGAAAGAGAGCAGCACCAGCACCACAAACAGCGTGCGCGCCTCTTTTTCCGTCACCTGGCCGCTGGGCAGCGGGCGATTAGCCGTTCGCTTTACATGTCCGTCAAATTTCCGGTCTGCATAGTCGTTTACTACACAGCCTGCAGCACGCATCAGCCAGACACCGGCAACAAACACCGCCAGGATCCACAGCGGCGGCAGGCCCGGCGTCGCTACCCACAGCGCCCATAGGGTTGGCCACAGCAGCAGCAATGCGCCAATCGGTTTATCCGTTCGCATTAAGCGGTGATAGGCCAGCAGCTTGTTTTGCGTCAGGCTCCACTCCATTTTGTCTTCCTCTCAGTACAACGGCGATGCCGGTAAAAAAAGCTCCGTCAATATTAACGGTTTACCACTCAGACGAAGGCGGGAACGACGCCCCCACAGGTCGGCATCACGGCCAATCTCAATAAAATCTCGGGTAAGTTCAGACGAGGTGAAAAGATACCGCCCCAGCGGCGTTTTCCCCAATCGTTGCAGGGCAAGCTCTGGCCCGGAAAGGGTAGACTCAGGCACCACCGTTCGCCCGGCAAGCCACGGCTCGCCGTCAGCACACAATAAAATTTCACGCAGCCAGTAGCGATCTTCTTTCGGCAACAGCGGCAGCTCGCTGGCGATGTCATCGGCAGAGACAAACCCTTCCTGAATCATCGTCACCGTGACCGTTTTGCCCTGTTGCTCAAAACGTTTCGTCATGGAATCTTCCAGCAGCAACCAGTCCAGTTGCTCCGGGTCAAGCGCGGGTATTTGGTCCAAATAGCGCAGCGCACGCAGTTGCGTAAGCGCGGGGTGTGACATGCCAGACTCTCCGATACATAACGTAATGGCATTGTATCGCAGAAACGCGGATTGAGGGCGGTCAAACGTTATTTAGCGATCACTATCGCAACAATGGCGCAACAGCGCGAAGTGAACCAAAAAAAGTGCGCCCACTCAGGCGCACTAAACTACTAACAAATCAGCACTGTGGGGAAACGGTTACCCCTTGCCTTTTACACTGCTGATAAAGGTGGAACGGGCAGTGGTTGAACCTAAACGTTCGGCCTCATCAAGCAGCTTCAGCGCTTTGTCGACATCGCCGCGCTTCACTGCCTGCTTAATGGCATTGTTGAAGTACGCTTCGGTGTCGTTCAGTACCGGCTCAGATGGCTTCGTTGGTGCTGGTGCAGGGGCCGATGCAGCCACAGGCGCGGCAGCAGCAGGTGCGGCATAGACGGGTGCCGCGGTGTTTCCTACCGTTACAGGGCCCGGGCCGGATGAGCCGAACAGAGGGCCGACGAGTACGCTTGAAGCACTGTTGGTGGAGACTTTCAGTTTGACCAGACCATCAGTGGTATGACGAGCAAGCGGGTCCGGAATATCCGGGACAGAGTTTCCGGTGCCTTTCGCGTAGGCTTTCGCCGGGTCAACCAGCTTTGTCGTCTTCTGCAAATCTTTTTCTGTGGTGAATACCAGGACATAAATCTTCTGCTGTCCCAGGGCTGGCGTCAGGCGCATTACGCCTTCCAGTCGGTCAGCGCTCATTACGCCCGGTTCCTGATAGCTAAAATAGTCGCTCGGGAAGTAGGCTGATGGCGTCATGTTTTGATCGAGGATCAGAACGTTAGGCGCGAATACGCTGGTTTGCTTGTTCACTTCGCTGGTCAGCGTCAGGGTCAGTTCACCAATATTGGCGGGCACGCTAAATGCCGCAACCGGGCCGCTGATACCAGGCACGTTCAGGGATTGACCACCGGCAGAAAGCTGAGTGGTTTGAACCTTTGATTGATCAACTGGCGTCCACACCAGCTGCTGGAGTGCCGCCGCCGGAATCGCTGGCGCAGCACTGGTATTTTGCGGAACGAAATTGACGTCTGCAAAGGTGACAGCCGGAACACAGGCCAGCAGCCCCGCAGAGAGGCACAGCGCGACGAGACTTTTCTTCATTTTCATTGTTATTACCTCTGATAGCGTGAGCACTGCGGTGGCCAGGCAATAGCGCGCAGCACCCTAAGGAGAGAGGGGCTTACGCCCCTCTTTTTAGGTCATTACGTCAGGTCTAACGAATTACCACCAGATTTCCATCTGGGCACCGAAGGTCCACTCATCGTTGTCGCCGCGGCTGAAGGTCTTCGCAGAGGTGTCACTGTAAGCCACGCCAGAGGTGTAGCCAGTGTCGCCGTTATTTGCGTAGCCCCATTTCTCATCCCACTTCGCGTAGGTTGCGAAGACACGGATAGCCGGACGAGACCAGATGCTGTCGCCTGCCTGCCATTGCTGTGCCAGGGTGATTTTGTATTGGCTGTTTTTGTCGTCAGTTTTCTGAGATTTGACGTTGTCGTAGCCCACTTCCAGCAGGGTGCTCATGATCGGCGTCCATTTGAACATTGGACGTACACCCACGGTCCACCACTCGGTGCCGTTGTTGTTGTCACGATCGATGTTCTGGTACATACCGACGTACATCAGGTCCCAACGGTCTGCCAGGGTGATTGCACCGTGGTCCAGCACACGCCACATGGAGCCGTCGTTATCAACGCTACCGCCTTGTGGAATACCTTTACCGTTTGAGGTCATGGAGTCCGTACCGTACTGCAGAACGAACTTGTTGAAGCCCTTCATCATGCTCTGGGTGTGTTCAGCGGTGAACAGCCAGCCATCTTTAGAGGCGCCAGGCTGCAGGTAATAATCGTCTGGAATGTTAGTGTGACCGTAATCAACACCCAGCTCCAGCGTACCGCCCGGGTTGGTTTCCAGACCCGCTAAACGGACATCGAAGACATCGTTTGGCACGACGTTGTCATAAACACGGTCACCGTTCGCATCACGATCGGCGAAGGTCGCAGAACCGCCGGACTCAGAAGAACGGGTTGCAGCCAGAGACAGTTTACCGAAGCCCAGATCGATGTTTTCGATACCCGCACCAGGACCAGAAATATCCCAGTAGTAGAAGTCGATCATGTGGACGTCATGACGTTGATAGAAACGCTTACCGGCCCAGATGGTGGAGCCTGGCAGCCATTCAATCAGGTTTTTACCCTGCACGTTAGCTTCACGGAAGGCCGGGCTGGTGGATTCCCAGTCGTTCTGCTGAGAAACGGAATACGCGACGTTAGTGTCGAAATAGAAGCTCTTATCGCCTTCTTTCCACACTTCCTGGCCCAGTTTCAGCTCGGCGTAGGTTTCACATTCGTTACCGAGACGGTATTTACTTTGTGCACCTGTTGCCTGGAAACATTGTTGTTCACCGCCACTCCCGGTCCAGCCAATGCCGGAACGAGCATAACCTTTAAAGTCCACGGCGCCTGCCTGGGCAGACAGGATGCCTGCCGCAACGGCGATTGCCAGAGGGACTTGTTTGCGCAGAGTAATCATCATTCTATCTCCTGAGATCATTGCTTTTCTTTGAACACTTCACCTGTCGGTTTCGTGTCTTCTTTTGGGATTGCTTAAACGCCAGGCTCTTTGTGCAGCCGACGACATGCGGTGCCATCCTCACGGAACAGATGGCAACGCTCTGGCGGCAAGCCGATAGCGAATTTGGCACCCTCTTCTACCAACACCACGTCATTCTGGCGGTAGACCAGGTTCTGACGGATGGCGGGGATCTGGATATGAATCTGTGTTTCGTGACCAAGCTGTTCGACGACCTGAACGTCACCTTCCAGGGTCACATCGGCGATGTGGCTCGGCAGCAGGTGCTCAGGACGAATACCCAGGGACATGTTTGCCCCAACCTGTACGTTGGCGCTGTCAACCGGCAGCCAGACCTGCTGACGGTTTGGCAGCTCCACCTGTACCTGTTCAATGGCTGTCGCGGTCACTTTGACGGGCAGGAAATTCATCTTTGGCGAGCCAATGAAGCCCGCAACAAAGCGGTCTGCCGGGTAGTGGTACAGCTCCAGCGGTTTACCCACCTGCGCCACGCGGCCGGCATCCAGCACCACGATTTTGTCGGCCAGCGTCATCGCTTCGACCTGATCGTGGGTGACGTAAATCATCGTGCGGCCAAGACGCTTGTGCAGACGGGAGATTTCGATACGCATCTGGACGCGCAGGGCGGCATCCAGGTTTGAGAGAGGTTCATCGAGCAGGAACACGCGCGGCTCGGCGACCAGGGTACGACCAATCGCCACGCGCTGACGCTGACCGCCGGAAAGTGCTTTCGGCTTACGCTCCAGCAGGTGCGCCAGCTGCAGCACTTCCGCTACCTGCGTCACGCGCTGGTTAATAACGTCTTTCTTCGCGCCAGCCAGCTTCAGGCCAAAGGACATGTTTTCCGCAACGGAAAGGTGGGGATAAAGTGCATAAGACTGGAACACCATGCCGACGCCACGTTCGGCAGGCGGGATGTCGTTCATTCGGGTATCACCGATCAGCAGATCGCCGCTGGTGATGGTTTCAAGACCGGCAATCATACGCAGCAGAGTAGATTTACCACAGCCTGATGGGCCAACAAACACCACGAACTCGCCTTCAGTGATGTCCAGATTGATGTCTTTAGACACCACTACGTCGCCCCAGGCTTTCGTTACATTACGCAGCTGTACGCTCGCCATGCCCTTCTCCCTTCGTTACAACCTGTCACCGACAGAAACATTCAAGATAAGTTCACTATGGGGTATCCATTACTTTCCCGAATCCTCCACCCCCCGCCTTTTTTATGGGGGAGGAGGCGGGAGGATGAGAGAGCAGGCTCTGCGACCGCGGCTGGAGGGCTGAGGCAAAATTCGTGAAGCCACCTGCAAAATTCGGTGGGTTTTTATGTGCGCCAGCACTCATAACTTAAATTTATGCAACCGGGATCACACAAACAGGGGGTGGGGCGTAGGGGCTGGGAGGATGGAAAGAGGATGTCAAATAAGGAGACTGAGTCACGTTGAACCACCTCAGTGTATCCACGAGCACATCACCAAAAAAGGATGGCAGATATGAAGATCAAGACTGGCGCACGCGTTTTCGCATTGTCCGCCCTGGCAGCAATGATGATTTCCGCACCGGCTCTCGCCAAAATTGAAGAAGGTAAGCTGGTTATCTGGATTAACGGCGATAAAGGCTATAACGGCCTGGCCGAAGTGGGTAAGAAATTCGAGAAAGACACCGGCATCAAAGTGACCGTAGAACATCCGGACAAGCTGGAAGAGAAATTCCCGCAGGTTGCAGCGACCGGCGACGGCCCGGACATCATCTTCTGGGCGCATGACCGTTTCGGTGGTTACGCACAGTCTGGTCTGCTGGCTGAAGTGACCCCAGATAAAGCCTTCCAGGACAAGCTGTTCCCGTTCACCTGGGACGCCGTCCGCTATAACGGCAAGCTGATCGCTTATCCAATCGCGGTTGAAGCGCTGTCTCTGATTTACAACAAAGACCTGGTACCAAACCCGCCGAAGACCTGGGAAGAGATCCCTGCCCTGGATAAAGAGCTGAAGGCGAAAGGTAAATCCGCCCTGATGTTCAACCTGCAAGAGCCGTACTTCACCTGGCCGCTGATTGCTGCCGACGGCGGCTACGCGTTCAAGTTTGAAAACGGCAAATATGACGTGAAAGACGTGGGCGTGGACAACGCGGGCGCGAAAGCGGGTCTGACCTTCCTGGTTGACCTCATCAAGAACAAACACATGAACGCGGATACCGACTACTCCATCGCGGAAGCGGCGTTCAATAAAGGCGAAACCGCGATGACCATCAACGGTCCGTGGGCCTGGACCAACATCGACAAGAGCAAAATCAACTACGGCGTGACGCTGCTGCCAACCTTCAACGGCAAGCCGTCAAAACCGTTCGTGGGCGTGCTGAGCGCAGGCATCAACGCCGCCAGCCCGAACAAAGAGCTGGCAAAAGAGTTCCTGGAAAACTACCTGCTGACCGATCAGGGTCTGGATGAAGTGAACAAGGACAAACCGCTGGGTGCCGTTGCGCTGAAATCCTTCCAGGACCAGCTGGCGAAAGATCCACGCATCGCGGCCACCATGGATAACGCCCAGAAAGGCGAGATCATGCCAAACATCCCGCAGATGGCCGCGTTCTGGTACGCCACCCGTACTGCGGTTATCAACGCAGCAAGCGGTCGCCAGACCGTTGATGCCGCGCTGAAAGATGCTCAGGGTCGTATTACTAAGTAAGTCTGAAAAACGGCGGGTGGCGCGTGCGCTTACCCGCCCTACGACTACGGCACGATCCGTAGGTCAGGTAAGCGCAGCGCCACCTGACGATAAGTTTCCACCGTTGTAGAGGAAGAACCCCATGGATGTCATTAAAAAGAAGCACTGGTGGCAAAGCGACGCACTGAAGTGGTCAGTGATAGGTCTGCTGTGTCTGCTGGTGGGTTACCTTGTTGTTTTAATGTACGTACAAGGGGAATATCTGTTTGCCATCATGACGCTGATTTTAAGCTCTGCTGGCCTGTATATTTTCGCCAACCGTAAAGCCTACGCCTGGCGCTATGTCTACCCTGGCGTGGCCGGGATGGGGCTATTTGTTCTCTTCCCGCTGATCTGTACCATCGCCATTGCGTTCACCAACTACAGCAGCACTAACCAGCTCGCGCAGGAACGCGCAACGCAGGTGCTTCTGGACCGCTCTTATCAGGCGGGTAAAACCTTTAACTTCGGCCTGTATCCTGCGGGTGACGAGTGGAAGTTAGCACTCACTGACGGAGAGAGCGGCAAAAACTATATCTCCGACGCGTTCAAATTTGGCGGCGAGCAAAAGCTGGCCTTAAAAGAGGCTGCGGCCCTGCCGGAAGGTGAACGTGCCAATCTGCGCGTGATTACGCAAAACCGTCAGGCGCTGACCCAGCTCACCGCCGTGCTGCCAGACGAAAGCAAAGTGACCATGAGCTCGCTGCGCCAGTTCTCCGGCACGCAGCCGCTGTACACGCTTGCGGATGACGGCACCCTGACCAACAATCAGAGCGGCGTGAAATATCGCCCGAATAATGACATTGGTTTCTATCAGTCCATTACTGCCGACGGCAAATGGGGTGATGACAAGCTCAGCCCGGGCTATACCGTCACCATCGGCTGGGACAACTTTACCCGCGTGTTTACCGACGAAGGCATTCAGAAACCGTTCTTCGCCATCTTCGTCTGGACGGTCGTTTTCTCGGTCCTGACCGTGATCCTGACCGTCGCCGTCGGCATGATACTGGCCTGCCTCGTCCAGTGGGAATCCCTGAAGGGCAAAGCGATTTACCGCGTGCTGTTGATTCTGCCGTACGCCGTACCGTCGTTTATCTCAATTCTGATTTTCAAAGGGCTGTTTAACCAGAGCTTCGGTGAAATCAACATGATGCTGAGCGCGCTGTTCGGTATCAAACCGGCCTGGTTCAGCGACCCAACAACCGCCCGCTCGATGATTATCATCGTGAACACCTGGCTCGGTTACCCCTACATGATGATCCTGTGCATGGGCCTGCTGAAGGCTATCCCGGACGATCTGTATGAAGCCTCGGCGATGGACGGCGCGGGTCCGTTCCAGAACTTCTTCAAAATTACGCTGCCGCTGCTCATTAAGCCGCTGACGCCGCTGATGATAGCCAGCTTCGCCTTTAACTTTAACAACTTCGTGCTGATTCAGCTGTTGACCAACGGCGGCCCGGATCGACTCGGTACGACTACGCCAGCAGGCTATACCGACCTGCTCGTGAGCTACACCTACCGCATCGCTTTCGAAGGCGGCGGCGGTCAGGACTTCGGCCTGGCAGCGGCGATTGCTACCCTGATCTTCCTGCTGGTTGGCGCACTGGCGATTGTCAACCTGAAAGCCACACGTATGAAATTCGACTAAGGAGGGCACTGATTATGTCTATGGTCCAACCCAAATCACAGAAGCTGCGCCTCCTCGCGACGCACTTAGGCCTGCTGATTTTTATCGCGGCGATCATGTTCCCGCTGCTGATGGTTATCGCCATCTCCCTGCGTTCGGGTAACTTCGCGACAGGAAGCCTGATCCCGGATGAAATCTCCTGGGAGCACTGGAAGCTCGCGCTGGGCTTCAGCGTTGAACACGCGGATGGCCGCGTCACGCCGCCGCCGTTCCCGGTGCTGCTCTGGCTGTGGAACTCGGTGAAGGTTGCGACCATCACCGCGATCGGCATCGTGACGCTCTCCACGACCTGCGCTTATGCCTTCGCCCGCATGCGTTTCCCGGGCAAAGCGACGCTGCTGAAAGGGATGCTGATTTTCCAGATGTTCCCGGCCGTGCTGTCGCTGGTGGCGTTGTATGCCTTGTTTGACCGCCTGGGCCAGTACGTGCCGTTCATCGGCCTGAACACCCACGGCGGCGTGATCTTCGCCTACCTTGGCGGTATCGCGCTGCATGTATGGACCATCAAAGGCTATTTCGAAACCATCGACGGCTCGCTGGAAGAAGCGGCGTCGCTGGATGGCGCTACCCCGTGGCAGGCGTTCCGTCTGGTTCTGCTGCCGCTGTCGGTGCCGATTCTGGCGGTGGTGTTTATCCTGTCGTTTATCGCTGCGATCACCGAAGTACCGGTTGCCTCACTGTTACTGCGCGATGTGAACAGCTACACCCTGGCCGTCGGCATGCAGCAATACCTCAACCCGCAAAACTACCTGTGGGGCGACTTTGCCGCGGCGGCCGTACTCTCTGCCATCCCGATTACCGTGGTGTTCCTGCTGGCCCAGCGCTGGCTGGTGAATGGCCTGACGGCGGGCGGTGTGAAAGGTTAAGTTTCATTTGTTATGCCACTGCAACCCTCAACTTTAGACGTATTGTATTGACCCAACTTGTGACTGTTGTTAGGCGCTCTTCGGAGCGCCATTTTTTTATTCGCGTTTCAGCCGCTTCGAGTTGCACAGCCAGAGGGTGATCACCAGCAGCAGGATCGCCGCCGAGTAGATCAGTACGTCGAGCGGGGATTTATGATCGACGATGATCAGCCGCACTATCGCAGTGATACCAATGTAGACAAAATAACGCAGCGGGAAGTGAAAGCCGGACTGAAAGTACTTCACAATCAGGGCGATAAATTCGAAGTAGAGAAAGTAGACCACCAGCCCTTCCACCAGCGCATATTTGCTGGTTTGTTCTGGGGCGAACAGTACATCCGCCAGATGCACCGTCTCTTTGCCGAGAAAGACGACCAGTATCAGGCCAAGGCTCAGCAGACCGAGGTTCAGCACGGTCTGGAGGATCGTTGAGATAAACTCAACGCGCGGACGCGTCAGGGATGTCATACAGCACCTCATTCTCCAGGGCGAGGTTCCTGTATAACGCAAAAATGTGACGGGGATCTATATTTTTTGTTTATGTTTGGCGCAACGGAGAGGATTCCCCTCACCCCGGCCCTCTCCCCAAAGGGGCGAGGGAGAAAAGACAGCGCCGAGCGATCCCCTCTCCCCTTTGGGGAGAGGGTTAGGGTGAGGGGCATCAGCGGAAGTTAACGTTCTTGTCACTGGTCATGTCATACAGCTGGAACTTACGCCCAAGCTGCTGGCCGCCGTCGCGCGTCAGCGGCGTCCAGCCCACTGCCGCACGGCTGCGGGTTGGTCCTGACGAGAAGAGATCCAGCGGAATCGACACATAAACCCCTTTGGTGAAGTCCCCTTCCCCGTATTCGTCCGGCGAAACGTTGGTGATGGTGGCATAGCCGCCCACTACTACGCCGCTGTCGAAGTGTTTGGAGATATCCAGCGTACCGCCCTTATCGCCCGCCAGATACTGGCCGACGCTGGCTTTCACCAGCACGTCCTGCGCGAACGACGGCGTCCAGTAGGCGGTCAGGTGACCCGTTTTGACGCTGTAGTCGGTGAACTTCATCATGTCCTGCGCGCTGCGCCAGTCACGCTGTTTGACGTAGTTAGCATCAATCCCAAACGCCCAGTTGCTGTCAACAGGACGGTACAACACCTCCGCCCCCGCACCGCCGAACATGGTTTCCAGATACCCGCCGTACACCTGGCCGTAGAAGCCGTTGCCGAAGTACTGGAAGTAGTTGGCCTGCAGGTTGTTCACGTAAGCGTTGTTCTGCACATACTCACGCACGCGGGTACGCACCCGCGGCAGCGTCGAGTCGTTTGGCGGGTTGGTGTAGTTGAACTTGTCGTAGTTGTTGGCGATGTTGCCGAACAGGCTGCCGGTGGTCAGCAGGTGGTCGGTGACCCACAGATCCGCCGTCGCCATCACGCCCAGCTGGTACATATAGAAGTTTTCAGGGCCGCCGACGGACTGGTTCAGCACCGGGTCGATATGGAAATCAAAGCGGGATTTATCGATATACCAGCCCTGCTCGGTGGTGTCTGGCACCACGGGCTCGATGCGTTTTTGCACCAGCTCGGTTTCATGCCCGAGCGGTTCACCTTCCAGATGGCGCTTCAGGCTGGCGACGTCCGTTTCGGTCGTCACCTGCGGCATGTTGAGGCGGTTTTCCGTCACGCGGATCGTGCGGATCCCCTCCGGCAGATCGTTCATCACGATCCGGTTAGCGCGCTCGATCCCTTCGCGCGAGTCGCGGTATTTCACCTGCTCGCCGGTGACGTACAGCGTGTCGCCCTTGGTCTGAATTTTCGGATCGGCCAGACCGGCGTTGTATTTCAGTAACGTCAGCTGATTGGCGACCACAGAGTGCTGGAGGATCGCATCCTGCGGCTCAGGCTGATACGCAGGCCGCGCATTGTCGTTATAGTGCGGACGCATATCGTTAAAGTTGGTGCGCAGCGTGAAGCCAAACATCAGGGTATTGCCACGCTCGTAGCTGAGGTTAACGTCGGCCCAATCGGTGACGCGGTAAATGGCGCCGACGTTAAACTTGCTCTTCTGCTCAATTTTCCCGGCGAAGTCCTGCGAGTAATCATTCCCTTCATACTCCAGCTTCAGGCGTAATGGCTGCCACGGTGTCTGATACTCCACGCCGCCAAACAGCGAGGCCGGGCCGTGGAACATTTGATCGCCGTTGATGGAGCCCGCTTTCTGGTAGCTGTTATCGCGGTAGCAGTATTTATCGCTGTAGGTACAAAACGGGTTTTTGACGTTGCCGCTGGTTCCCAGATAGCCCCAGCCAAGCCCCAGTGAGAAGTCAAACGGCCCCCAGGCTTTGCTGGCCACGATGTATTCCGCGTCAAACAGACCGGTCCCGCCGATATCTTTCGCACCGACGGACACCTGCGGCATCCAGTAGCTCTCTTCCCACAGGCGCAGCTTGACGTCGAAGGCCTTGTCCTTATAGGTCTGATCGCCAGAGAAAGCCTCGACGCTGCTGTACTGTTTGGTACGCACGTCGGTATAGCGCAGCGTGGTTTCGAGCCACGGGAAAAGCTGTACGGAGGCGGAGTAGTAGCGATACTGATCGTTATCGCGATAGTTGAGGCTGATCTCCCCCTCGCGTGCCATACGCGCGGTAGGGGTTTGCAGTAAACCAACGCCGCCGAAGTCTGATTGCGACGGTCCAACGGGCGCCGGATACGTTTCCGCATGGCAGGCAGCGCTTACGCACAGCGCCAGCATGCTGTAGAGATAGGTTCTTTTCATTAATCCGGTATCCGCTGCGTCAGGGAATGAAGGATATCGGCATTAAGCCCGTCATACGCCTTCGTCCAGAAATGGTCGGCAAAGCCGACAAAAATCACGCTGCCGGGCATGGGTTCGATATGTCGCTTATTCCAGTACGCTACCGGTGCTTTTTGCGTATGCCCGTCGGGATAAACAATCCAGGCGTAGCTGTTATCCGCGCCGCTCAGCAGGCTTTGTTCGTCGAGGTAGCTCGCCACATCGCGACCGGGGGTAAAGGGCTTTTTGCCCGGGCTGCTGATTAGCCCCATCACGGTCACCGTCGTCGGCTTCACTGGCAGCCAGAGCGTGTACTCTCCTTCAAGCGTGGGGTTACCCTTTTCCGCGACGCGCACTTCATCTGGATCAAGGTTCACCTTCTGGCGGCCTGTTACCTTCAGCGCCTGGAGCTGCTGGCGAACGTTGTTGATAGCGGCGGCATCATCGCCGTCTTCCTGCTCCGCCAAACCCGTCAGGCGAGCCAGCAGGGCATGGTGTTGTTGTTCCGCCACTACCGTTGCCTGACGCTCGCTGATGACCGCTCCCGGCCACCAGCTGTTAGCCAGCCTTGGCTGTCCAACGAGATCGAGCAGATGCTCTGCGTTAGTTAAGGTTTTGGGTTGCGCGTTGTCCGGCGTGTAGACTTTCACTGTTCCCGCTGACCATGCCAGCGGCGTGGCAAGACTGGCGAGAAGCGCAACGTGGATGAGCGTTTTCATGATTTCGCCGCCTTGATCAGGGTTGTTTTCACCGGGAAGAAACCGGCACCGAGATACTGCAAGGACTGGCGAATTTGCCCTTCTTCATCTATCCAGTAACGGTTATGCCAGGTCGCCTGATCGGTCGTGACCTCTTCATCCAGCACGCGAGTCTGCGTTTCGTCGCTACCGACGTTGACACTGTCGGTGCCGTCCCAGCGGAAGGTAGAACGCGCCGTGGCGTAGCGCACCTGCTGGTGTTCGGTCCAACCCATTGTGCGCGTCCAGCTTGCGCCGTCGGTAATCTGGTTAGGTTTGATCAGCGGATCGTCGGCGAGGTTGTTTACCTCAAGCAGATTGTCACCACCAAGCAGCGTTTTCACGATACGACCATGCTGCGTCACGATGGTGGCCCGATCCTGCGTCACCCATTTCTGCTGCCCGTTTTCATCGAAAGCGAGCACCACAAACAGTTGCGGGCCATCGTTTAGCTGCATGTACTGGCTGGCATACGGCATGTTCTGCAGTTCGTCATCGGTCAGATGCACGCCCGGCGTACCGAACAGGCTGTCCCACAGGGAATTTCCCAGCCCTTTGGTGGTGGCTGAGCACGCCTGCAACAGCAGGCAAATCATAATGATTGCAGGTCGCTTCACGACTCTTCTCCGAAGGGCGAAATAACCACACCGAAGTGTGGTTATGATTAAAACACCCGCTATTACTGGGTGCTGGTCGTCGTGGTGGTCGTGGTTCCGGTATTGGAGCCATCACCGCCACCGGTTGCCGCCAGCGCGACACCCACGGCTGAACTTACGGTGCTGGCGCTGGCTGCGGTAGAACTTCCCGCAGACGCAGACGTCGCAGCCGACCCTGCTGCTTCCCCGACCTGAACCGGAGCTGCATAAACAGATGTCGCCGCAAGCGCAGATATGGCAAAAATGCCATACAGTACTTTTTTCATAACAATTTCCCTTCAATGAATGAATGGAGATTTGCCCGAAAAGAAATTCAGGCGGATTCGAGTATACACAACTAAAGCAGCGGGATTGCCGTGCGGATAAATAGGGATGGCGTTTTCAGACTAATGGATAAAAACGAAATAGAAGATGAATTAATAAAATATATTTTGATTAAAAATCAATATGATATAATAAACACGCAATAATTTAATTATCCGGATCTTCCTAAAATAAACCGCAGTGATTAACGGGTTAACGGGCTTTTTCAGATAAAACTCAGAACCATAATTTGAGTTAACTAACAGACATCAGGATTTATCCGATAAAAAAATGCCGGCATATCGCCGGCATTTTTCATGACATATTGATTACGCACGCCATGCTTTATAACGGTTAATCAGGCCGTTTGTAGAGCTGTCGTGGCTGTCGATCGCTTTATCGTCACCCAGCTCTGGCAGAATGCGGTTTGCCAGCTGTTTGCCCAGCTCAACGCCCCACTGGTCAAAGGTGAAGATGTTCAGGATAGCGCCCTGCGTGAAGATCTTATGCTCGTACAGGGCAATCAGCGCGCCCAGGCTGAACGGGGTGATTTCGCGCAGCAGGATGGAGTTGGTTGGACGGTTGCCTTCGAACACTTTGAACGGCACAACGTGGTCCAGGGTTGCCGGATCTTTACCCTGGTCACGGTATTCTTGCTCTACCACCTCGCGGGATTTACCGAACGCCAGCGCTTCGGTCTGCGCGAAGAAGTTGGACAGCAGCTTCGGATGGTGGTCGGACAGCGGGTTATGGGTGATAGCCGGCGCGATGAAATCGCACGGTACCATTTTGGTGCCCTGGTGAATCAGCTGGTAAAACGCATGCTGGCCGTTGGTGCCCGGCTCGCCCCAGATGATTGGGCCAGTCTGGTAATCCACCGCGTTGCCGTTACGGTCCACGTATTTACCGTTGGATTCCATGTTGCCCTGCTGGAAGTAGGCCGCAAAGCGGTGCATATACTGGTCGTACGGCAGGATCGCTTCGGTTTCGGCGCCGAAGAAGTTGTTGTACCAGATCCCGATCAGCGCCAGCAGCACCGGCAGGTTTTTCTCAGGCGCGGTGGTGGAGAAGTGTTTGTCCATCGCGTGCGCGCCGGAGAGCAGCTCAACGAAGTTGTCAAAGCCCACGGACAGGATGATGGACAGGCCAATCGCGGACCAGAGTGAGTAGCGGCCGCCAACCCAGTCCCAGAACTCGAACATGTTCGCAGTATCAATACCGAACTCGCCCACCGCTTTACCGTTGGTAGACAGCGCCGCGAAGTGTTTCGCCACGTGCTTGTTGTCGCCAGCCGTTTTCAGGAACCAGTCGCGCGCGCTGTGGGCGTTGGTCATGGTTTCCTGGGTGGTGAAGGTTTTGGACGCGACCAGGAACAGGGTGGTTTCCGGGTTCACGTTCTTCAGCACTTCGGCGATGTGGGTACCATCGACGTTAGACACGAAATGCATGTTGAGGTGGTTTTTGTACGGACGCAGCGCTTCGGTCACCATGAATGGGCCGAGGTCAGAACCGCCGATACCGATGTTCACCACGTCGGTGATAGCCTTGCCGGTGTAGCCTTTCCAGCTGCCGGAGATGATCGCTTCAGAGAAGGCTTTCATCTTTTCCAGCACCGCGTTCACTTCCGGCATGACGTCTTTGCCGTCAACGATGATTGGCGTATTGCTACGGTTACGCAGCGCCACGTGCAGCACGGCGCGGTCTTCGGTACGGTTGATCTTCTCACCGGAGAACATGGATTTGATGGCGTCGGCAAGCTCAGTCTCTTTCGCCAGATCCTGCAGTTTTGCCAGCGTCTCTTCGGTAATGCGGTTTTTGGAGAAATCCACCAGCATCAGGTCGTCGAAGGTTGCGGAGAACTTATTGAAACGATCGGCATCTTTCGCGAACAGATCCGCGATGGTGACGTCTTTCATTTCATCAAAATGTTTCTGTAGTGCCTGCCAGGCAGCGGTCTGCGTTGGGTTGATGTTTTTCATTAGCAATACTCTTCTGATTTGAGAATTGTGACTGCGGTCGATTGTAGCGCCTGCAAATAAAAATTGTGATGGTTTTTATGCCATTGCCCTGGCCTGTATCAAACGCAGGTGAAAAGACCCGAAAAGTATAGCTGCTGGCGGAGCCTCCTGGGGCGGCGAAATGTCGCCCAAAACAGGCTAAAAGGGAGCATAAAATATGGCCCTGTTATAAGTCCTGTTACTGAGGGGTACCCCCCCATAAAAAATCCGCATAATCCCAGCATTGACAGGACCTCCCCCACATTTTATTTATAGGGCCGTATTTTGCGCCTGCACCTGTTTTCGTTTCTTTCTTGTGCCATGGTCGCTCTATTCATTCCCTGACACGAGGTTGTTATGACGAGTTTTGTGGTCGCCAAGTTTGGCGGCACCAGTGTGGCCGATTACGATGCCATGAACCGCAGCGCCGATGTGGTGCTGGCCGATCCGAATACCCGCCTGGTGGTGCTGTCTGCATCCGCCGGCGTGACGAACCTGCTGGTTTCTCTGTCTGAAGGACTTGAAGCGACAGAACGTTTCGTGAAGCTGGATGCACTGCGCAAAATTCAGTTCGACATTCTTGAGCGTCTGCAGAACCCGAACGTGATCCGCGAGGAAGTGGAACGTCTGCTGGAAAATATCACTACCCTGGCAGAAGCCGCCTCTTTGGCTACCTCCACCGCCCTGACCGACGAACTGGTCAGCCACGGGGAGCTGATGTCCACCCTGCTGTTTGTTGAGATCATGCGCGAGCGTAACGTACAGGCGCAGTGGTTTGACGTGCGTAAAGTGATGCGCACCAGCGACCGCTTTGGCCGCGCCGAGCCGGACGTTGAAGCGCTGGCGGAGCTGACCAATCAGCAGCTGGCTCCGCGTCTGGCGGAAGGCATGGTGATCACCCAGGGCTTTATTGGCAGCGAAGCGAAAGGACGCACGACGACGCTGGGCCGCGGCGGCAGCGATTATACCGCCGCTCTGCTGGGCGAAGCGCTGCACGCCACCCGCGTGGACATCTGGACAGATGTTCCAGGTATCTACACCACCGATCCACGCGTGGTCTCTGCGGCAAAACGTATTGACGTGATCGCCTTTGAAGAAGCGGCTGAAATGGCCACTTTCGGCGCGAAAGTGCTACATCCGGCAACGCTGCTGCCTGCGGTGCGCAGCGATATTCCTGTCTTCGTGGGCTCCAGTAAAGATCCGAAAGCGGGCGGCACGCTGGTCTGCAAGAAAACCGAGAACCCGCCATTGTTCCGCGCGCTGGCCCTGCGTCGTAAGCAGACGCTGGTTACGTTACACAGCCATAATATGCTGCACTCCCGCGGCTTCCTGGCGGAAGTGTTTGGCATTCTGGCGCGCCACAATATCTCCGTGGACCTGATCACCACCTCTGAAGTGAGCATTGCGCTGACGCTGGACACCACCGGCTCTACCTCAACCGGTGACACCCTGCTGACGCAGTCGCTGCTGATTGAACTGTCTGAACTGTGTCGCGTGGAAGTGGAAGAAAACCTGGCGCTGGTGGCCATCATCGGCAACAAGCTGTCGCGCGCCTGCGGCGTGGGTAAAGAGGTGTTTGGCGTGCTCGACCCGTTCAACATCCGCATGATCTGCTACGGTGCGTCCAGCTACAACCTCTGCTTCCTGGTGCCTGCCGATCAGGCCGAGCCGGTCGTGCAGAAACTTCATCAGAATTTGTTTGAATAAAATTCGTTAGCACGATAAACATTATCTACAAGCCGGGCACAGACCCGGCTTTTTCATAACTAAACAACACGACAATACTGCAAGGAAACCACTATGTTATCCGCCATTACGCGGCTGTTCCCGTTATGGGCGCTGCTGCTCTCCGTACTCGCGTATTACACCCCCACCACGTTCACCGGTATTGGTCCGTGGGTCACCACGCTGCTGATGCTGATCATGTTCGGTATGGGCGTGCATCTGAAAGTCGACGACTTTAAGCGCGTGCTGTCTCGCCCGGCACCGGTCGCCGCCGGGATTTTCCTGCACTACCTGGTGATGCCGCTCGCGGCGTGGCTGCTGGCGATGGCCTTCAACATGCCACCGGATCTGTCCGCCGGGATGGTGCTGGTGGGCAGCGTCGCCAGCGGTACGGCATCTAACGTGATGATCTATCTCGCGAAAGGCGATGTGGCGCTCTCCGTCACGATCTCATCCGTTTCGACGCTGGTTGGCGTCGTTGCTACACCGCTACTAACCCGCCTGTACGTGGATGCGCATATTCAGGTGGACGTAATGGGCATGCTGCTGAGTATTCTACAAATCGTGGTGATCCCGATTGCGGTGGGGCTGGTCATTCACCATCTTTTCCCGCGCGTGGTGAAGGCCGTTGAGCCCTACCTGCCCGCGTTTTCAATGGCCTGTATTCTGGCCATCATCAGCGCCGTGGTGGCGGGGTCCGCCTCACACATTGCTTCCGTAGGCTTTGTGGTGATCGTCGCGGTGGTGCTGCATAACACCATCGGCCTGCTGGGCGGCTACTGGGGCGGGAAACTGTTTGGCTTCGACGAATCGACCTGCCGCACGCTGGCAATCGAGGTAGGGATGCAGAACTCCGGCCTGGCGGCGGCGCTCGGTAAAATCTACTTCTCGCCGCTGGCGGCCCTGCCGGGTGCGCTGTTCTCCGTCTGGCACAACCTCTCCGGCTCGCTGCTGGCGGGCTACTGGTCCGGCAAACCGATTGATGAACAAACGAAAAAAGATGCGGTGAAGCAGGGTTAATTGACTCAGCTTACTTTACACTGAAGCCTCTCTCTCAGGAGGCTTCAGCAATGGCGACACCACGTTTGACCCAGAAAGACATGACCGAAGCCGAGCAGCGCGAACTGAAAACGCTTCTCGACCGCGCCCGCATCGCGCATGGCCGCACGCTGACGAACGCCGAAACCAATCAGGTTAAGAAAGAGTACATCGATAAACTGATGGCGCAGCGTGACGCCGAGGCGAAAAAAGCCCGCAAACTGAAAAAGCAGCAGGCTTACAAGCCGGATACCGAAACGACCTTTTCCTGGGCGGCCAATACCTCTACCCGTGGAAGGCGCTAGCTAGCGCCCTTTCTTTTTACGGCCAGGCTGGGTAAATCGCTTCCCGTTGCCCGGTTTGCCGCGTCCTTTCTCTTCCGCCTGCGGTGCCTTCACGACCGGACGCTTAATGGCCTGGGTTTTCGGTTTTGCTTTGGCCTTCGGCTTCGCTTCGGACGAGGAGTTCTCGATAAGCTTGAACAGCTCGATCAGTTCGTCGTCCGTTAAGTCGCGCCATTCGCCCAGCGGAATGCCGGAGAGGCTGACGTTCATGATGCGCGTGCGCTCCAGCTTCGTCACTTCATAACCGAAGTATTCGCACATGCGGCGGATCTGGCGGTTTAAGCCCTGCACCAGGGTAATGCGGAACGCGAACGGCGCTTCTTTCTTGACCTTACACTTTTTCGTGACGGTACCGAGGATCGGCACGCCCGCGCCCATACCGCGAATAAAGTCGTCCGTCACCGGCTTGTTCACCGTGACAATGTACTCTTTCTCGTGGTCGTTACCGGCACGCAGGATTTTGTTGACCAGGTCACCGTGGTTGGTGAGGAAAATCAGCCCCTGAGAGTCTTTATCCAGACGGCCAATCGGGAAGATACGGCTGCTGTGGTTCACGAAATCAACGATGTTGTCCCGCTCGCCGTCTTCCGTGGTGCTGACAATCCCAACCGGTTTGTTCAACGCGATAAACACCAGGTCTCCAGCATCACGCGGTTCGATGACCTGACCATTCACTTTAACCACATCGCCAGGCACCACCTGATCGCCGATGGTGGCGCGTTTGCCGTTAAGAAACACGTTACCTTGTTCAATGTAACGGTCAGCCTCGCGACGTGAGCAGATCCCGCTCTCGCTAATGTATTTGTTTAATCGGGTTGATTGAGTTGGCAGCATAGTTTCTCCTGTGAAGGGCGAAATATACCTTACCTTGCGGCTGACAAAAAAGTGTTAGTAACCGTTGATCAAAAAATCGAGTGCATCCCGCAATGAAGCACGGTTTTGCGTAAGATCGGCGACACGCTCGCCTAACTCTTTTGGCGATATGCCTGCCTATTGATCCATCAGAACGACCTCTGAAAGTCACTAAAGGAGCCGTTTTCATCAACCCACTGGTTAATGGCCTCGATAGAAACTTTATTTTCTGCTAACCACTCTGCGCGCTGATGCGCACGAAACTGCTCCTGCAGTGCAGCCGTGAGTACAGCGGAGAGATTAAGCTTAAGCCGTCGCGCCTCTTCAAGGATTTCTGGTGCTAACGACACATTGACTGATTTTTTGATGCCACGAGTAGTGCGCATGAGAACCCCCATCGAAATGCGCATGAATTGGCGAAGTGTAGCGTAATAAACGAGCATTTCTATTCCCTAAAAAACGTAAAGTCTGAAGGGTAAATGGCGCTTGATAAGGTGTCACGCCTCGCAACAAGGTTTTGCGAGGCGCTTTCAGAGATTAATACTCATCCCGCTCGTCGTCTTCATCCGGCTGTTCCATCACGCTGTACGCCACCGCGCAGAACAACGAATTCAGGCGCTTCATATCCCCCAGCAGCCCCAGGTGCAGGGAGCTGGTTTCGATACTCTGCACGTTCTGCTGGTGCAGACGCTCAACGTGAGCGTGCGAGTAGCGGCGGTTCAGAATGCGGAAACGGTGCTTGTTGCGGCGCAGGCGGCGCGCGCTCGGCACGTCGCTGGAGAAGAACACCGACATCGCCAGCTTGAGGTTGCTGACCAGCTGTTCGTGCAGCGCTTCCAGCTCCTTCAGCCCTTCTCCCGAGAACGCACGGCGCGCGGCCAGGGATTTGTCGGCAATCTCGCTGCCCATACGTTCAACGATATCCGAGGCCTGCTCAAGGTTGAGCGACATCTCGATGATTTCCGCCCAGCGGCGCGACTCCTCTTCCGCCAGCTCGTCCTGCGGGAGGCGCGCCAGATAGAGCTTAATGGCGGTGTACAGCACGTTGATATCGTCTGCCAGCCTGCGCAGCTCTTTCTCTTCGCGCGGCTCGCCGTGCATCACCTTCTGCAGCCCTTCGAGCATGGTTTCCATCGCATCGCCCATGCGCAGCGTTTCACGGGCGGCATTAGCGATAGCCAGCGCGGGCGTATCCAGCACCGAGGTATCCAGATGCTTCGGCTTGAGGCGCGCATCCAGCTCCGGTTCATCGCGGATAAGACGCTCGCAGAAGCGGGCCATCGCCGCAGCGAACGGCACCATCGCCAGACAGCGCACCAGGTTGTAGAAGACGTGGAAGTAGATCACCAGCTCCGCCTTCGGCAGCGGAAGGTTGTTCATCAGGTTCGCCAGCGGATGAACGAACGGCAGAATAATCAGGCTGCCCACCAGCTTAAACAGCAGGCTGCCCAGCGCCACGCGGCGGGCGGCGGCATTGGCGGCGCTGTTATTGAGCATCGCCAGCAGGCCGGAGCCGAGGTTGGCCCCGATCACCAGACACAGCGCCACCGGGAAGGATATCGCGCCTGCAGCGGTGAGCGTTGCCGTCAGCAGGACCGCTGCCAGGCTGGAGTAGCTGACGATAGCAAATACCGCACCGATCAGCGCATCCAGCATGATATCCCCGGTCAGCGAGGCGAAGATGACCTGCACGCCGTTGGCTTCGGTGATGGGGGTAACCGCCTGAACAATCAGCTCCAGCGCCAGCAGGATCAGTCCGAGGCCAATCCCCACGCGGCCAAGCTGTCCGGCACGCGTCTGCTTACGTCCGAGGAAAAAGATCACGCCGAGGAAAATCAGCAGCGGCGACAGCCAGGAGAGATCGAAGGTCAGAACACGTGCCATCAATGCGGTACCGACGTCGGCCCCCAGAACGATCACCAGAGCCGGGGCGAGTGCGACCAGATCCTGCGCCACAAACGAGGTGACGAGCATGGTGGTGGCGTTGCTGCTTTGCACCAGCGCCGTAACGCCGATGCCCGCGCAGAACGCGAGCGGCTTCTTCTCAACGCTGCTGCTGAGGACGGTACGTAATCGCGCGCCGAACACGCGCATCACGCCAGTACGGACGATATGGGTGCCCCAAACGAGCAGTGCAACTGCAGAGAGCAGGTGTAACAACGTCAACACGGAAGGTTTTCCTCCTTATCGTTATCTATTTTCCTGAGGTTTAGCGCGTAGGCCCGGTAAGCGCAGCGCCACCGGGCACCAGGGATAGAACCTTATTTCAGTATAAGGGTTTAAACGTAAGAAAGAGACAGGGCACCCTATGAGCGCCCTGTTTGTTGTAAGGAAAAGTGATTTTAGTCGGCGTCGTAGCCGAGATTAGGGGCCAGCCAGCGTTCCACTTCAGAGACGCTCATCCCTTTGCGCAGGGCGTAATCTTCGATCTGATCCCGCTGCAGCTGCGCCACGGCAAAGTACTTGCTGTCCGGATGGCTGAAGTACCAGCCTGAAACGGACGCGCCCGGCCACATGGCGAACGACTCGGTGAGCTTCATGCCGGTATGCGCTTCGACGTCCAGCAGTTTCCAGATGGTGCCTTTTTCGGTGTGCTCCGGGCAGGCCGGATAGCCCGGCGCCGGGCGAATGCCCTGGTAGTTTTCGCGGATCAGCTCCTCGTTGCTGAGGTTTTCGTTCGCCGCGTAGCCCCAGTGCACCTTACGCACGCGCTCGTGCAGGTACTCGGCGAAGGCTTCCGCCAGGCGGTCGGCAATCGCTTTCACCATGATTTTATTGTAATCATCGTGCTGCGCTTCGAACGCGTCCGCCAGCGCGTCTTCCTCCAGACCGCCGGTTACCGCAAAGGCGCCGATGTAGTCGGCTTTACCGCTCAGCTTCGGCGCGACGAAATCGGCCAGGCAGTAGTTGGCAAAGCCCACTTTCTCGGTTTGCTGGCGCAGATGGCGGCTGACCGCCAGCACGTGGGTGCGGGTTTCATCGCGATAAATTTCCACGTCATCGCCCACGCGGTTCGCCGGGAACAGCCCCACCACGCCGCGCGGGTTGAGGGTTTTCTCTGCGCTCAGCGTGTCAAGCATGTCGTTGGCGTCTTTAAACAGGCGCTTCGCCTCCTCGCCTACCACCTCATCCTCCAGGATGCGCGGATATTTGCCCGCCAGCGACCAGGTCATAAAGAACGGCGTCCAGTCGATGTAGTTGCGCAGCGTTTCAATGCTGGCGCTAACCTCCTGAACGCCCAGGCGATGCGCGACCGGCGGCGTATAGCTCGACCAGTCAAACGCCAGATCGTTATCGCGCGCCGCCTGGAGCGAAACAGGCGGGGTGCGGGGCTTCTTGCGGCCGTGCTGGATGCGAACGGTTTCGTACTCTTTGCGGGTACGCGCCACAAACTCGTCGCGCTGGGCGTCGGAGAGCAGCGCGGAGACCACGCCCACGGTGCGCGAGGCGTTCTGCACGTACACCGTCGGGCCGCTGTAGTTCTGCTCGATTTTCACCGCCGTGTGCGCTTTGGAGGTGGTCGCGCCGCCAATGAGCAGCGGAATTGTGAAGCCCTGACGCTCCATCTCTTTCGCCACGTTGACCATCTCGTCAAGGGACGGGGTAATCAGCCCGGAAAGGCCAATCAGGTCAGCATTCACCTCGCGCGCGGTCTTGAGGATTTTGTCCGCCGGGACCATCACGCCGAGGTCGATAATTTCGTAGTTATTACACTGCAACACTACGCCGACGATATTCTTGCCGATGTCGTGCACGTCGCCCTTCACGGTGGCGATGACCATCTTGCCGTTGCTGGAGCCTTTCTCTTTGCTGGCCTCGATAAACGGCTCCAGGTACGCCACGGCCTGCTTCATCACGCGGGCGGATTTCACCACCTGCGGCAGGAACATTTTGCCCTCGCCAAATAGATCGCCCACCACGTTCATGCCGTCCATCAGCGGCCCTTCGATCACCTCAATTGGGCGGGCTGCCTGCTGGCGCGCCTCTTCGGTATCCTGCTCGATAAACTCGGTGATGCCTTTTACCAGCGAGTATTCCAGACGCTTTTTCACGTCCCAGGCGCGCCACTCGGCCTGCTGAACGTTTGCCGCCTCATCCGATTTGCTGCCGCGGTATTTCTCCGCCAGGTCCAGCATGCGCTCGGTGGCGTCGTCACGGCGGTTAAGGATCACGTCCTCGACGGCATCGCGCAGCTCGGCAGGGAGGTCGTCGTAAATTGCCAGCTGTCCGGCGTTAACGATCCCCATGTCCATTCCGTTGCGGATGGCGTAGTAGAGGAACACGGCGTGGATCGCTTCACGCACCGGGTCGTTACCGCGGAACGAGAACGACACGTTCGATACGCCGCCGGAGATCAGCGCATGCGGCAGTTCGCGCTTGATGTCTTCACACGCCCCGATAAAGTCCTGGGCGTAGTTGTTGTGCTCTTCAATCCCGGTCGCGACGGCGAAGATATTCGGGTCAAAGATGATATCTTCCGGCGGGAAGCCCACCTCTTCGGTCAAAATCTTGTACGCGCGGCGGCATATCTCGATTTTGCGCTCGCGGGTATCCGCCTGGCCCACTTCGTCGAAGGCCATCACCACCACGGCGGCACCGTAGCGGCGGACCCTCTTCGCGTGGTGGATAAAGATATCAACACCCTCCTTCATCGAGATGGAGTTAACGATGCCTTTGCCCTGGATGCACTTCAGCCCTTTTTCAATGACTTCCCATTTGGAAGAGTCAATCATGATCGGCACGCGGGCGATGTCCGGCTCACCGGCGATCAGGTTGAGGAAACGCACCATCGCCGCTTCGGCGTCGAGCATCCCCTCGTCCATGTTGATATCGATAATCTGCGCGCCGCTTTCCACCTGCTGGCGGGCAACGTCCAGCGCTTCACTGTACTTCTCTTCTTTGATCAGGCGCTTGAACTTTGCCGAACCGGTAACGTTAGTACGCTCACCCACGTTCACAAACAGGCTGTCGTCGCCGATGGTCAACGGCTCAAGGCCGGAAAGGCGACAGGCAACCGGAAGCTCGGGCAGCTTGCGCGGCGGCAGCCCGGCCACGGCGTTGCTCATGGCGGCGATGTGCTCCGGCGTGGTGCCGCAGCAGCCGCCGACGATGTTCAGGAAGCCAGACTCGGCCCACTCGCGGATTTGCGCCGCCATGGTGTCGGCATCGAGATCGTATTCACCGAACGCGTTCGGCAGACCGGCGTTCGGGTGGGCGGTGACGTAGCATTCCGCGATACGGGAAAGCTCCTGTACGTACTGGCGCAGTTCATCCGGCCCCAGCGCACAGTTGAGGCCAAAGGAGAGCGCGTCGGCGTGGCGCAGGGAGTTATAAAACGCTTCGGTTGTCTGACCGGACAGTGTGCGGCCGGAGGCGTCGGTGATGGTGCCGGAAATCATGATCGGCAGGTCAACGCCCAGCGCCTCGAACTCTTCTTTTACCGCGTAAATCGCAGCTTTGGCGTTGAGGGTGTCGAATACGGTTTCAATCAGGATCAGGTCGGAACCGCCTTCCACCAGCGCTTTGGTCGATTCACGGTAGGCCGCAACCAGCTGGTCAAAGGTGATATTACGAAACGCCGGATCGTTGACGTCCGGTGAAATCGACGCGGTGCGGTTCGTCGGGCCAAGCACCCCGGCAACGTAGCGCGGTTTGTCCGGCGTGCGGGCCGTCCACTCGTCGGCGCAGGCGCGCGCAAGCTTTGCGGCTTCCAGGTTGATCTCCGCCGACAGGGATTCCATCTGGTAATCCGCCATGGCGATGGTTGTCGAGTTGAAGGTGTTGGTCTCAACGATATCCGCACCCGCTTCGAAGTAGGCGTTGTGGATATCCTTAATCACGGACGGCTTGCTAAGCACCAGCAGGTCGTTGTTCCCCTTCAGGTCGCAGGGCCAGTCGGCAAAGCGCTCGCCGCGGAAATCGTCTTCACTGAGACGATAGCCCTGGATCATGGTGCCCATGCCGCCGTCCAGCACCAGAATTCGTTCATTTAACTGCGCACGCAGTTGCTCTACTTTGCTGCTCACACTTGCTCCCGACAACGCTCAACAAGGCCAAAAGGCTGCGTTCCATACTGGCACAATCTCGCAGGGTGGAAAAGTCGCTCAGGGGTAACATGAGACATGTTCACCATCACTCCTCCGATCAGTCAGGATAACGGTTGCAAATTCACCAAATAAAACGAAAATGATTTCCACGATACAGAAAAAGGAGATCGTCATGGTCGCGACCGTTCCCGCCAAACGCGGCAGAAAGCCTGCTGCCACCGCCGCCGCACAACAGGGCGGACAGGTTCAATCGCTCACGCGCGGTCTGAAGCTGCTGGAGTGGATAGCCGAGTCGCACAGCAGCGTGGCCCTGACGGAGCTGGCCCAGCAGGCTGGCCTGCCGAACTCCACGACGCACCGCCTGCTGACCACCATGCAGCAGCTGGGCTTTGTGCGTCAGGTGGGCGAGCTGGGGCACTGGGCGGTGGGCGCGCACGCGTTTATCGTCGGCAGCAGCTTCCTGCAGAGCCGCAACCTGCTGGCGATTGTGCACCCGATTCTGCGCAAGCTGATGGAGGAGTCCGGCGAGACCGTAAACCTGGCGGTACTGGACCAGAGCGATCATCAGGCGATTATCATCGACCAGGTGCAGTGCACGCAGTTGATGCGCATGTCCGCACCGATTGGCGGCAAGCTGCCGATGCACGCGTCCGGGGCGGGGAAAGCATTTCTCTCGCAGCTGAGCGAGGAGCAGGTGACGGGGCTGCTGCACCGTAAAGGGCTGCACGCCTACACCCACGCCACGCTGGTGTCGCCGGTGCATCTGAAAGAAGATCTGGCCCTGACCCGCAAGCGTGGCTATTCGTTTGATGATGAAGAACATGCCCTGGGCCTGCGCTGCCTCGCGGCCTGCATTTTTGACGAGCACCGCGAGCCGTTTGCCGCCATCTCCATCTCCGGGCCGATTTCGCGCATGACCGACGACCGCGTGACCGAGCTCGGTGCGCTGGTGATTAAGGCGGCGAAAGAGGTCACGCTGGCGTACGGTGGGATTCGTTAAAGTTGAGTGCGGCCTGATGTCCTCACCCCGGCCCTCTCCCAAAGGGAGAGGGAGAAAAGCGGATGCAAAACCGCTGCTTGCGGCGGTATGCATACACATCTTCCACGTGCCCATTTTTGATCCGCGTTTGCAGCCCGCGCCAGTAGCTGGCGCGGAACAGATCCTCATGCATCTCTTCGAATAGCGGCCCGATGCGCGGGTCGGCGCACAGCCAGTGGCGAAACTCCTCCGGAAACACGTCGCCCGGCGAGACGCTGTACCACGGCTCGCCGGAAAGCTCATCTTCCGGGTAGCGGGGCGGTGGGATATCGCGGAAATTCACCTCGGTCATGTAGCAAATTTCGTCGTAATCGTAGAACACCACCCGCCCGTGACGGGTGACGCCGAAGTTTTTAAACAGCATGTCGCCCGGGAAAATATTGGCGGCGGCAAGCTGGCGAATCGCGTTGCCGTACTCTTCAATCGCATCTCTTAAAGCCTGACCTTCGGACTGCTCAAGCCAGATATTCAGCGGCACCATGCGGCGCTCAATGTAGAGATGACTAATCACGATTTTGTCACCCAGATCGGTGATTTTCGCGGGCGCTTCCTGCATCAACAGCGCCATGAGCGCCGGGTCGATCTGCTGTTTATCCAGCACAAAGTTTTCGAACTCCTGGGTATCCGCCATGCGCCCGACGCGATCGTGCTCTTTGACCAGCTGATAGCAAGCGCGAACGTGCGCGGCGGTCATCTCTTTCTGCGGGGCGAATCTGTCCTTAATCACCTTAAAGACCCGGTCGAAGCCCGGCAGCGTAAAGACCAGCATCACCATACCGCGAATGCCTGGCGCTTCGATAAACTGCTCGTCGGCCGTGGTGACATAGCGCAGGTACTCCCGGTAGCTTTCCGTCTTGGCGTGCTTCTGGCAGCCAATCGCCATATATAGCTCGGCGGTGGTTTTGCCCGGCAGGATCTCGCGCAGCCACTCCACCAGCGCGGCAGGCAGCGGGGCGTACACCATGAAATAAGAGCGGGCGTAACCAAACACGATGCTGGCCTCGGCGCCGGTCGTCAGGCAGGTATCGACAAACAGTTCCCCGTCGTCGGTACGGTGAATCGGCAGCAGAAACGGCACAATGGCGGTCGGCGTAACCAGTTTGCCCACCAGCCAGGCGGCTTTATTGCGGTAGAAAAGCTCGTTGGCCACCTGCAAATGGCTGTGGCTGAGCACCTCCGCGCCGAAGGTTTCGTTGAGATGGGTATGAATATAGCCGATATCCCGGGTTTTATTCTCCCAGGGCAGGCGCAGCGGCAAATCCGTTAGCACGCGGTGCAGGAGCTTTTCCCATCCGCGATCGGGAAAGAAATCTTTCGCCAGCGGACGCGGAATGGTGCGAAAGCGTCGCTCGGGCTGGGAGCTGAAGATAAATAACCGCTCAGGAGATAATGAGCGGTGGTCAAATAACCGGCAATAGACGGAGTTGAAAAAGCTCTCCGCAATCTCGAAGCGAGGGTAGTCGGGTAACAAATGGGTGTAATGCTCTTTGACGCGCAGTAAAAAATCCGCGTCTGGACTTTTACCGTCGGTAATACAGCGCAGCTGCTCCACCACCAGACCCACGTGGTGATCATAGAGATGGATACGCTGCTTCATGGCCTGCTGAACCGCATGCCAGTCGGCGTGTTCAAAGCGCTGCTGCGCGCCGGAAGTCACTTCAAGAAAACGACCATACTGGGCATCAAAGCCCTGCAAAATAGTTTGGGCAATCAGTAATTCCAGGCCACGCGACATATATTCCCCTTACCCAACCCTCTCCCCAGGGGGGAGAGGGGGAAAAGATTAGAACTGTGCTTCTTCCGTTGAACCCGTTAAGGCGGTGACGGAGGAGGTGCCGCCCTGAATAATTGTGGTCACATTATCAAAGTAGCCGGTTCCCACCTCCTGCTGGTGAGACACGAAGGTGTAGCCGTCTTTACCCGCGGCAAACTCCGGCTGCTGCACCTTCTCAACGTAGTGCTTCATGCCCTCACCCTGCGCGTAGGCGTGCGCCAGGTCGAACATGTTAAACCACATGCTGTGGATGCCTGCCAGGGTAATGAACTGGTATTTGTAGCCCATGTCGGACAGCTGCTGCTGGAAGCTGGCGATGGTTTTGTCATCCAGCTTTTTCTGCCAGTTGAAGGACGGCGAGCAGTTGTAGGCCAGCAGCTTGCCCGGGTATTTCGCGTGGATGGCGTCAGCAAAGCGTTTTGCCAGCGCCAGATCCGGCGTGGAGGTTTCACACCAGACCAGGTCCGCGTAAGGCGCGTACGCCAGACCGCGGCTGATCGCCTGCTCAATGCCGGCGTGGGTACGATAGAAACCTTCACTGGTACGCTCGCCGGTGATGAACTCGCTGTCGTACGGATCGCAGTCAGAGGTGATCAGGTCCGCCGCGTCGGCATCGGTACGGGCAATCACCAGCGTCGGCACGCCGAGCACGTCAGCCGCCAGACGCGCGGCAACCAGCTTCTGCACGGCTTCCTGGGTAGGAACGAGCACCTTACCGCCCATATGTCCGCACTTCTTCACTGACGCCAGCTGGTCTTCGAAGTGAACGGCCGCTGCACCGGCCTCAATCATCGATTTCATCAGCTCGAAGGCGTTCAGCACGCCTCCGAAGCCCGCTTCCGCATCCGCGACGATCGGCAGGAAGTAGTCAATAAAGCGCAGATCGCCAGGTTCGATACCGGCAGCCCACTGGATCTGATCCGCACGGCGGAAAGTGTTGTTGATCCGATCCACAACCGACGGCACGGAGTTAGCCGGATAGAGCGACTGATCCGGGTACATGCTGGAGGCCAGGTTGGCGTCCGCCGCGACCTGCCAGCCGGAGAGGTAAATCGCCTCAATACCGGCCTTCGCCTGCTGCAGCGCCTGACCGCCGGTCAGCGCGCCGAGGCTGTTGATGTAGCCCTTTTTAGAGCCACCGTGCAGCAGCTTCCACATTTTCGCCGCGCCATTTTGCGCCAGCGTGCATTCCGGGTTGACCGAGCCGCGTAATTTCACCACTTCCTCCGCGCTGTAAGGACGGCGGATGCCTTCCCAGCGAGGTTGTGTCCACTCTTTCTTTAACTCTTCGATTTGTTGGGTACGGGTTTTCATGTGCAGATGCTCCATATTGTTATGTGGTGAGTTACGCCAGGAAGCGGTAGCCCGGCAGGGTCAGGAAGTCGATTAAGTCATCTGATGTGGTGATTTGCTCCATCAGGCGCGCAGCGTCGTCAAAACGCCCGCTGCTGAAGCGGTGTTCGCCCAGCTCGTCCTGGATCACCCGCATCTCTTCGGCCAGCATCTGGCGGAACAGAGATTTGGTCACCGGCTTGCCGTTGCTGAGCGTTTTTTGATGGTGGATCCACTGCCAGATTGAGGTACGTGAGATCTCCGCCGTCGCAGCATCTTCCATCAGGCCGTAGATCGGCACGCAGCCGTTGCCGGAGATCCACGCTTCGATGTATTGCACGGCGACGCGAATATTGGCACGCATGCCTTCCTCCGTACGCTCCCCTGCACACGGGGCCAGCAGCTGTTCTTCTGCGATGGGTGCATCGTCTTCACGCGTGACAAACAGCTGGTTTTTGTTGTCGCCGAGAACGCGGTTAAAGACTTCCATTGCCGTATCGGCCAGACCAGGGTGAGCAATCCACGTGCCGTCGTGACCGTTACGGGCTTCAAGTTCTTTATCGGCTTTCACCTTGTTGAGCACCTGGTTATTGCGCTCTGCATCTTTGCTCGGAATGAATGCAGCCATGCCGCCCATCGCAAAGGCACCGCGCTTGTGGCAGGTTTTAATCAGCAGACGCGAGTAGGCGCTGAGGAATGGTTTATCCATAGTGACCACCTGGCGATCCGGCAGCACGCGATCGCCGTGATTTTTCAGGGTTTTGATGTAGCTGAAGATGTAGTCCCAGCGTCCGCAGTTCAGGCCGACAATATGATCGCGCAGCGCGTGCAGGATTTCATGCATCTGGAATACCGCAGGTAGCGTTTCAATTAGCAGCGTGGCCTTGATGGTGCCGCGCGGCAGGTCAAAACGGTCTTCCGCATAGCTAAAGACTTCGCTCCACCAGGCCGCTTCCTGCCAGGCCTGCGTTTTTGGCAGATAGAAATACGGGCCGCTGCCTTTTGCCAGCAGGTTCTTGTAGTTGTGGAAGAAATAGAGCGCAAAATCAAACAGGCTTCCCGGAATGGCTTCCCCACGCCAGGTGACATGTTTTTCGGGCAGGTGCAGCCCGCGCACGCGACAGATCAGTACCGCCGGGTTCGGTTTAAGCTGGTATATTTTGCCGGCTTCGTTGGTATGGCTGATGGTGCCGTTTACGGCGTCGCGCAGGTTGATCTGTCCGTCGATGACCTTACGCCAGTCCGGCGCCAGCGAGTCTTCAAAATCGGCCATAAAGACCTTAACGTTGGCGTTCATGGCGTTGATCACCATTTTGCGCTCTACCGGACCGGTGATCTCAACGCGACGATCCTGCAAATCTTCAGGGATGCCGCGGATTTTCCACTCGCCACGTCGAATGGAAGCGGTTTCCGAAATGAATCCAGGCAACTTGCCATCGTCAATTTCCTGCTGCTGATGAATACGCGCCGCCAGCAGCTTATTGCGCTGTGGCGTAAAGCGGGTCACCAGTTCAGTCAGAAATTCTACCGCTTCCGCCGTCAAAACTTGCTGTTCTTGCTCGCCATACGGCTGGGTAAAGGCCAGTTCATCAACCGTCGTTGCCTGTTGAGTCATTTCTCTGCTCCTCATCAAAGATCCAAAATCACGCCCCCAATGCGAACGAAAGATCGTTGGGTAGTTTTCGCTCAGCAGAATTAAGACTATCTCTATTTTTTCCAAAATCAAAAACAATTTCCATTTTAATTATAGATTGTGATTAATTGATTGATTTTATTAGTATTAAAGTTTGACAGAACTGTGAGTGATATTTCGGAAATAAAAAAGGCACCCGAAGGTGCCTGATTTGAATAGCTGAAACGCTTTAGGATCGTTTAGTGCAGACGATTACTCCAGCGTTGGATTCATGTGACGCAGATCGTATGGCGTTATCTGATAGACGTAATAGTTGAGCCAGTTAGTGAAAAGCAAATTCCCGTGGCTGCGCCAGGTTGCTCTCGGTTTGTTTTGCGGATCGTCTTTCGGGAAATAGTTGTACGGGACATCCGGATTGAGACCCGCTTCGACATCACGGAAATACTCTGACGCGAGGGTATGTGGATCGTATTCAGGATGCCCGGTAACAAAGGCAATACGCTTATCTTTGCTGGCAAACAGGTAGGCGTCTCCCTCTTCCGTTTCGGCCAGGATCTCCAGATCGGTGTAATCACGAATCAGCTGGGCCGGGAAATCGGCGTAGCGAGAATGCGGGGCCAGGAAAGAGTCATCAAACCCGCGCGTTAGCAACGCATGTGGATGAAGAATATGGTGTTCGTATACGCCGGAGAGCTTTTCAGTGCGGGTTTGCTTGGGGATGCCATAGAGAATATTCAGTGCGGCTTGTACCGCCCAACAGACAAACAGCGTGGACGTGACGTGATCTTTTGCCCACTCCAGAACCTGTTTGATCTGCGGCCAGTAGGCGACATCGTTAAATTCAACCAGACCCAGCGGGGCGCCGGTCACAATCAGTCCGTCGAAGTTTTCACCCTGAATGTCATCGAAGTTGCAGTAGAAGTTGTTCAGATGCTCAGAAGGCGTGTTACGTGACTCACGGGCGTCGATTCGCAGCAGCTGAATATCGACCTGCAGCGGGGAGTTCGACAGAAGACGCAGGAACTGGTTTTCTGTTTCGATCTTTTTGGGCATCAGATTGAGAATAAGCACCTTCAGCGGGCGAATTTCCTGACCTGTCGCACGTGAAGCCGTCATGACGAAGACGTTTTCTTCACGCAAGAAATTGACGGCTGGTAGCTCGTCCTGCACCCGAATCGGCATAGCTTTATATCCTCACAGCATACGTATAAACGTTTAGACATCCAGATAGCTAACGATACCCAGAAATGGTTTGAATGTCGAGTCTGCAGGCAGAAGGTGAGAAAGTTTCAAGGAGAGGATGGTGCGGTTTGATGCCCTCACCCCGTCCCTCTCCCACAGGGAGAGGGAGAAAACAAAAGCAAAAAACCCCGCACCTTTCGGTACGGGGTTCTTCTTAATTGATGCCTGGCAGTTCCCTACTCTCACATGGGGAGACCCCACACTACCATC
>NZ_JAHEVU010000009.1:0-72234 GCF_018597345.1 Enterobacter quasimori
AGTCTTCGGTGGAGCGGTAGTTCAGTCGGTTAGAATACCTGCCTGTCACGCAGGGGGTCGCGGGTTCGAGTCCCGTCCGTTCCGCCACTTATTAAGACATTAAGCCTGCCTTATCGGCAGGCTTAATGGCAAAAAACTTTAGGGGCGTAGCTCAGTTGGTAGAGCACCGGTCTCCAAAACCGGGTGTCGCGAGTTCGAGTCTCTCCGCCCCTGCCATATATAATCCTTTGCTTCGGCAAAGGATTTTTTTTGCCTGTAAAACGACAAACACTTCAGCTAATAAAGAAGCCTGCATCTCTGCAGGCTTTTTGCGTTAGTCCATAATATTGATTTTTAGAAGATCTTTAATCTGCGACTGCTTATCGCTGTTCTGCAGCCAAATCGCATATAACGGTCTGGAAAGCGTCGTGGAATCTGCGACGGTATGCAGACCCGGTCTGCTGTCTGCCCAGCGAGTAGGTAGCCAGGTGCAACCCTTCAGTAAAGGTAGCTGCTGGCAGGCAATCTCCGCAGAGCTTGTTGTTAACTGCGGGACATCATCGCTGGCAATCAACCCTGACTCATGTTGCTGAAAATCCGGGCCCCATTCCAGGCGCAGATAACTCAGATCGGCTTTCATCATTGACGGCTCTGACGCATAAAGCGCAAGACCAAACTGCCCTACGATCTGGCTGCTAAATTCGTCCATCTTGGGGGCTTCGGTCGTGATCAGAAGATCCAGTTGGCGCTCATGGAGTTGCTTAACCAGCGACTGACGTTGCGCAATTCTGGCCTCAAATTGCAGATGCCCGTGTGAATGATACAACCGGCTCAACCACTGACTGAGCATGCATTCCCACAGGGATGCGCTGGCCCCGATCGAGAACTCATTGTGTCTTGATGTATGCGCAACCTCTTTACGCGCCGCTTGCCAGGTGTTCATCAATGTCTCCGCATACGGAAGCAGTTTTTCACCGGCAGGCGTGAGGCGGATATTGTTGCGATGGCGGGTAAACAGATTCACACCCAGTTGATTTTCCAGCTGTCGAATACGAAAACTGACTGCTGACTGCGTCAGGTAAAGGGCTTCAGCGGCTCGCCCGAAGTGGCGCGTTCTGCTCACTTCAAGGAAAGTTTTTAGCAATTCCGTATCCACATCTTTCTCCACAAAATTATTTGTCGTTATGATTTAAATGTTTTGTTTTACACTCTGTCAAGCGTAACTAATACTCCGCGCCATAAATAGCTCGGCCAAAGAATTAGGAGCGTGTAGGATGGCGGAAAGCTTTACGACGACTAATCGTTTTTTCGACAATAAACATTATCCGCGCGGGTTCTCTCGTCACGGAGATTTCACCATCAAAGAAGCTCAGCTGCTTGAGCGCCATGGTTATGCCTTTAACGAGCTGGATCTGGGTAAGCGTGAACCTGCTACCGAAGACGAAAAACAGTTTGTTTCTGTGTGCCGTGGTGAGCGTGAGCCGCAGTCTGAAGCAGAACGTGTATGGATCAAGTATATGGCACGCATTAAGCGTCCAAAGCGCTTCCATACGCTGTCTGGCGGTAAGCCGCAGATGGAAGGTGCAGAAGACTACACCGAGTCTGACGACTAAGATGAAGAGAAGGGGCTACGGCCCCTTTTTTATGCCAGCAACTTCTGCAGATGCAGCAGCAAACGGTCGATAGCGCGATAGCTCAGCGCTTCCTGCAAATGCTTTCTTTCGATGTCAGTACAGCCCTCCACGTCAGCAATTGTTCTGGCCACTTTCAACAGACGCTGCCACGCACGTATGGATAGTCCAAACCGCGTCAACGTCTCTTCCAGCCACCCTGCATCCTCACCGTTAAGTGAGCAAAACTGTCGGATCCCGGCATTATCCAGCCGCGCATTCAGTCTGTTCTGACGTGCATACTGTCGTGCCTGCGCCGCGATAACCCGCTCGCGAACTTTAGCGGAGCTTTCCGTCTGTATACTGGTCTGCCTGAGCAGGCCCGGCGGTGGAAGCGGGATTTCCAGTGATAAATCGAAGCGATCGAGGAACGGGCCGGATAACTTGCCCAGATAGCGCAGCGTCTGCTCTGGCGTACAGCGGTTATGATTCCCCTGATAGTGCCCCGTGGGGCTGGGGTTCATCGCCGCGACGAGCTGAAACCGGGCGGGATAGCTTATTTTGGCACGCGTGCGAGAGATATGTATCTCGCCGGATTCAATAGGTTCCCTCAGTGCATCCAGCACGCGGCGCTCAAATTCAGGCAGCTCATCGAGAAACAGAATGCCATTGTGCGCCAGTGAGATCTCTCCTGGCCCCGGAATAGACCCACCGCCGACCATTGCCGTCAGTGAAGCGCTATGGTGCGGGGAACGAAAAGGACGTCGACGCCACTGTTTTTGCAGCGACGTAGAACCGATCAGGCTATATATGGCGGCGCTTTCCAGCGCTTCATGATTATTAAGCGGTGGGAGCAGCCCACTCAACCTGCTCGCCAGCATGGTTTTACCCGTACCCGGTGGGCCAATCAGCAGAAGATTGTGTCCACCCGCTGCCGTAATTTCCAGCGCCCGTTTCCCTTGCTGCTGTCCCATAATCTCGCTGAGATCCTCTGGTACGTCCGTTACCACATCGTCACACTCCTCCGGTTCGGACAGCTCATGTCGCCCTTCCAGCCAGGCGCACACTTCCTGAAGGTGCCCCGCAATGAGACACCCCTTCTCGGCGATAAGACTCACTTCTGATGCGTTTTCATTGGCGACAATGATTTGCCGTCCTGCACGTATGGCTTCCAGCGCTCCCGATATCGCACCGGGAACGCCTCTTAACGCGCCTGTGAGCGCGAGTTCACCGACGAACTCATACGAGCCTAGCCTGGTTGTATTAAGCTGCTCAGAAGCCGCGAGAAGCGCAATTGCGATAGGTAAATCGTATCGTCCCCCCTCTTTGGGTAGATCGGCGGGGGCAAGGTTGATGGTGATCTTCTTTGCGGGGAAGGTATAACCGCTATTTATTATCGCGCTGCGAACGCGATCCCTTGCCTCTTTAACCGTCGTTTCAGGCAGCCCGACAAGCGTGAGTCCGGGCAGTCCATTACTCAAATGAACCTCTACGGAAATCAGCGGTGCCTTCACCCCTAGAGCCGCTCGCGTATAAACAACTGACAGTGACATTCACACTACCTCCTGGCGTGACTATGCCAGCGCCCATGTGCTCTTTTTAGCGTCATTTTGTGAATTTACGGCACCTGTTCAGGTATTTTCATGCTGCATTCATACCATTGCATAACCGTGGAAGCCGCCTCGCAGAACGTATAAAAACGCGTTTTGGCGCTGCGGCCCGCAGTGAAAAAATGAAAAATATTCATTTTCTATTTTCCTCATATAAAACAACGATTTTAAGAAAAATGATTTGCTCGCTAATCAAATGAGCCATAAATAAATCTTGTGTTTGTTTTGAATTCTGTGATAACTCTTTAGGTATTCCTTCGAACAAGATGCAGAAAGAACTGAAAATGACAGCCCTTCTACGAGTGATTAGCCTGGTCGTGATTAGCGTGGTGGTGATTATTATCCCACCGTGCGGGGCTGCACTTGGACGAGGAAAGGCTTAGAAATCAAGCCTTAACGAACTAAGACCCCCGCACCGAAAGGTCCGGGGGTTTTTTTATGACTAAAAAACGTAAACGAGGAGCAGAGAATCATGACTAGCACAAAATTCTGTTTCTCAAGATTTATGACGGGGAACTAACTATGAATGGGGCACAATGGGTTGTACATGCGTTGCGCGCGCAGGGAGTGGAAACCGTATTCGGTTATCCGGGTGGCGCAATTATGCCGATTTACGATGCACTGTATGACGGCGGCGTGGAACACCTGTTGTGCCGACACGAGCAGGGCGCAGCGATGGCGGCCATCGGCTATGCCCGCGCGACAGGTAAAACGGGCGTATGTATGGCGACTTCAGGCCCGGGCGCAACTAACCTCATCACCGGCCTGGCTGACGCGCTGTTGGATTCCGTTCCCGTTGTCGCCATCACCGGGCAGGTGGCGTCTCCGTTCATCGGCACCGATGCTTTCCAGGAAGTCGACGTTCTCGGCTTATCGCTGGCCTGTACCAAACACAGCTTCCTCGTTCAGTCTCTGGAAGAGCTGCCGCGCGTAATGGCAGAAGCGTTCGAAGTGGCAAACTCCGGTCGTCCAGGTCCGGTTCTGGTCGATATCCCGAAAGATATCCAGGTGGCATTCGGCGATCTGGAGCCGCACTTCTCAACCGTTGAAAGCGACAATGCGTTTCCGGATGCGGAAGTTGAAGAGGCCCGTCAGATGCTGGCGCAGGCGAAACAGCCGATGCTGTATGTCGGCGGTGGCGTCGGCATGGCGCAGGCCGTTCCCGCCCTGCGCGAATTTATCGCAACAACGCAGATGCCAGCGACCTGCACGCTGAAAGGTCTCGGTGCCGTCGACGCGGATTACCCATACTATCTGGGCATGCTGGGGATGCACGGCACCAAAGCGGCAAACCTGGCGGTGCAGGCGTGCGACCTGCTCATCGCCGTAGGAGCCCGTTTTGATGACCGCGTCACCGGCAAGCTGAATACCTTTGCGCCGAATGCCAAAGTGATCCATATGGATATCGACCCGGCGGAGATGAACAAGCTGCGTCAGGCGCACGTCGCCCTGCAGGGCGATCTCAACGCGCTGTTACCGGCACTGCAGCAGCCGCTGGATATCAACGCATGGCGTCAGCACACCGCAGACATGCGCGCCGAGCACGCCTGGCGTTACGACCATCCCGGCGAGGCCATCTACGCGCCGCTGCTGTTGAAGCAGCTGTCCGATCGTAAACCGGCTGACAGCGTCGTCACCACCGACGTAGGCCAGCACCAGATGTGGTCCGCGCAGCACATGACCTACACCCGCCCGGAAAACTTCATCACGTCCAGCGGGTTAGGGACGATGGGCTTCGGCCTGCCAGCCGCCGTTGGCGCACAGGTTGCCCGCCCGAACGATACCGTAATCTGTATCTCCGGTGACGGCTCCTTCATGATGAACGTTCAGGAGCTCGGCACCGTTAAGCGTAAGCAATTGCCGCTGAAAATCGTCTTGCTCGACAACCAGCGTTTAGGAATGGTTCGCCAGTGGCAACAGCTGTTCTTCCAGGAGCGTTACAGCGAAACGACGCTTACCGATAACCCCGATTTCCTCACCCTGGCCAGCGCCTTTGGCATCCCTGGTCAGCACATCACCCGTAAAGATCAGGTTGAAGCGGCGCTCGACACCATGCTGAACAGCGATGGGCCTTACCTGCTTCATGTCTCAATCGACGAACTCGAGAACGTCTGGCCGCTGGTGCCGCCTGGTGCCAGTAACTCACAAATGATGGAGAAATTATCATGATGCAGCATCAGGTCGCCGTACAGGCTCGCTTTAACCCGGAAACCTTAGAGCGCGTTTTGCGCGTGGTGCGTCATCGTGGTTTTCAGATTTGCTCTATGAATATGGAGACGGCCACAGACGCCAAGAACATCAGTATCGAATTAACCGTTGCCAGCCCGCGGTCGGTCGACTTACTGTTTAGCCAATTATCAAAACTGGTAGACGTTGCCCATGTTGCCATCTGCCAGAGCACAACCACATCACAACAAATCCGCGCTTAAGCGTGACAGGACGAAAAAATGACGACAAAAAAAGCTGATTACATTTGGTTCAACGGTGAGATGGTTCGCTGGGAGGACGCGAAGGTCCACGTGATGTCCCACGCGCTGCACTACGGTACCTCCGTATTTGAAGGTATCCGCTGCTACGATTCTCACAAAGGGCCAGTGGTGTTCCGCCATCGCGAACACATGCAGCGCCTGCATGACTCAGCCAAAATTTATCGTTTCCCGGTTTCCCAGAGCGTCGATGAGCTGATGGAAGCCTGCCGCGACGTGATCCGTAAAAATAACCTGACCAGCGCCTATATTCGCCCGCTGGTGTTTGTGGGCGACGTCGGTATGGGCGTGAACCCGCCCGCCGGTTACAACACTGATGTGATCATTGCCGCGTTCCCATGGGGTGCCTACCTGGGTGCTGAAGCCCTGGAGCAGGGGATCGACGCAATGGTCTCTTCCTGGAACCGCGTGGCGCCAAACACCATCCCGACCGCCGCGAAAGCGGGCGGTAACTACCTCTCTTCCCTGCTGGTCGGCAGCGAAGCGCGCCGTCACGGCTACCAGGAAGGTATCGCCCTGGACGTGAACGGCTACATCTCCGAAGGCGCGGGTGAAAATCTGTTTGAAGTAAAAGACGGCATCCTCTTCACGCCGCCGTTCACCTCGTCCGCGCTGCCGGGCATCACCCGTGATGCCATCATCAAGCTGGCGAAAGATCTGGGTATCGAAGTGCGCGAGCAGGTGCTGTCTCGCGAATCCCTGTACCTGGCGGATGAAGTCTTTATGTCCGGTACCGCGGCTGAAATCACGCCGGTGCGCAGCGTAGACGGTATCCAGGTGGGCGAAGGCCGCTGCGGTCCGGTCACCAAACGCATTCAGCAAGCGTTCTTTGGCCTCTTCACCGGCGAAACAGAAGATAAATACGGCTGGTTGGATCAGGTTAATCACTAAGTATAAATTTGGGACGGCACGCACCGTCCCATTAAATAGTCAGACGGGAGTAAATAAAGCATGCCTAAGTATCGTTCAGCCACCACCACCCACGGCCGTAATATGGCGGGTGCCCGCGCACTGTGGCGCGCCACCGGAATGACCGACGCCGATTTCGGCAAGCCGATTATCGCCGTGGTGAACTCCTTCACCCAGTTCGTACCGGGCCACGTGCACCTGCGCGATCTCGGCAAGCTGGTTGCCGAGCAAATCGAAGCCTCCGGCGGCGTGGCGAAAGAGTTCAACACCATTGCGGTGGATGACGGTATCGCGATGGGCCACGGGGGCATGCTCTATTCACTGCCGTCGCGCGAGCTGATCGCCGACTCGGTGGAGTACATGGTTAACGCCCACTGCGCCGATGCAATGGTATGTATCTCCAACTGCGACAAAATCACTCCGGGGATGCTGATGGCCTCCCTGCGCCTGAATATTCCGGTGATCTTCGTCTCCGGTGGCCCGATGGAAGCGGGGAAAACCAAGCTCTCCGACAAAATCATCAAGCTCGACCTGGTTGATGCGATGATTCAGGGTGCGGATCCGAAGGTTTCTGACGAGCAGAGCGATCAGGTGGAACGCTCCGCGTGCCCGACCTGCGGTTCCTGTTCCGGTATGTTCACGGCTAACTCCATGAACTGCCTGACCGAAGCGCTGGGTCTGTCTCAGCCGGGCAACGGCTCGCTGCTGGCGACCCACGCCGACCGCAAGCAGCTGTTCCTCAACGCCGGTAAACGTATCGTTGAGCTGACTAAGCGCTACTACGAGCAGGACGACGCCAGCGCGCTGCCGCGCAGCATCGCCAGCAAAGCGGCGTTCGAGAACGCCATGACCCTGGATATCGCCATGGGCGGCTCCACCAACACCGTTCTGCACCTGCTGGCCGCCGCGCAGGAAGCTGAAATCGACTTCACCATGAGCGATATCGACAAGCTGTCCCGTAAAGTGCCGCAGCTGTGTAAGGTCGCGCCAAGTACACAGAAGTACCACATGGAAGACGTGCACCGTGCCGGTGGCGTCATCGGTATCCTCGGCGAGCTGGATCGCGCCGGGCTGCTGAACCGTGACGTGAAAAACGTCCTTGGCCTGACGTTGCCTGAGTCGCTGGACCAATACGACGTGATGCTGACCAAAGACGACGCGGTGAAAAAAATGTTCCGCGCGGGTCCTGCCGGTATTCGCACCACCCAGGCGTTCTCGCAGGACTGTCGCTGGGATACCCTGGATGACGACCGCGCCGAAGGCTGTATCCGCTCGCTGGAACATGCCTACAGCAAGGACGGCGGCCTGGCCGTGCTGTACGGTAACTTTGCGGAAAACGGCTGCATCGTGAAAACCGCAGGCGTGGACGACAGCATCCTGAAATTCACCGGTCCGGCAAAAGTGTACGAAAGCCAGGATGAAGCGGTAGACGCCATCCTCGGCGGTAAAGTGGTGGAAGGCGACGTGGTGGTGATCCGCTACGAAGGGCCGAAAGGCGGCCCGGGTATGCAGGAGATGCTCTATCCAACCACCTTCCTGAAATCGATGGGCCTCGGTAAAGCCTGCGCGCTGATCACCGACGGACGTTTCTCCGGCGGGACCTCCGGCCTCTCCATCGGTCACGTCTCGCCGGAAGCGGCAAGCGGCGGCAACATCGCCATTATCGAAGATGGCGACCTGATTGAAATCGACATTCCGAATCGCGGCATTCAGCTCAAGCTGAGTGACCAGGAGATCGCGGCCCGTCGTGAAGCGCAGGAAGCCCGCGGCGACAAAGCCTGGACGCCGAAAGATCGCCAGCGCGAGGTCTCCTTCGCCCTGCGCGCCTACGCGAGCCTTGCCACCAGTGCAGATAAAGGCGCGGTGCGCGATAAATCGAAACTTGGGGGCTAATGATGGCCGAGTCGCAACCCTTATCCGCCGCCCCCGAGGGGGCGGAATACCTGAGAGCGGTGCTGCGCGCGCCGGTCTATGAAGCCGTGCAGGTTACGCCCCTACAGAAAATGGAAAAACTCTCTTCGCGCCTCGACAACGTTATCCTGGTCAAGCGCGAAGACCGTCAGCCGGTGCACAGCTTCAAGCTGCGCGGCGCCTACGCGATGATGGCCGGGCTGACCGACGAGCAGAAAGCGCGCGGCGTGATTACCGCCTCGGCGGGCAACCACGCGCAGGGTGTCGCTTTCTCTTCGGCCCGTTTAGGTCTGAAAGCGCTGATCGTGATGCCGGTCGCAACCGCGGACATCAAAGTCGATGCGGTACGCGGTTTCGGCGGCGAAGTGCTGCTCCACGGCGCCAACTTTGACGAAGCGAAAGCCAAAGCGATCGAGCTGGCGCAGCAGCAGGGGTTCACCTGGGTGCCGCCGTTCGACCATCCGATGGTGATTGCCGGACAGGGGACGCTGGCGCTTGAACTGCTGCAGCAGGATGCCCATCTCGACCGCGTTTTTGTCCCGGTGGGCGGCGGCGGTTTAGCCGCAGGCGTGGCGGTGCTGATCAAACAGCTGATGCCGCAGATCAAAGTCATTGCCGTGGAAGCGGAAGACTCCGCCTGCCTGAAAGCGGCGCTGGAGGCCGGGCATCCGGTTGACCTGCCGCGCGTCGGGCTGTTTGCCGAGGGCGTGGCGGTGAAGCGTATTGGCGATGAAACGTTCCGCCTGTGCCGGGAATATCTCGACGATATCGTCACGGTGGATAGCGACGCCATCTGCGCGGCGATGAAAGATCTGTTCGAAGACGTGCGTGCGGTGGCGGAACCGTCCGGCGCGCTGGCGCTGGCGGGCATGAAAAAATATATCGCACAGCACAATATTCGCGGCGAGCGTCTGGCGCACGTGCTTTCCGGTGCCAACGTGAACTTCCACGGTCTTCGCTACGTGTCCGAGCGCTGTGAGCTGGGCGAACAGCGTGAAGCGCTGCTGGCGGTGACCATTCCGGAAGAGAAGGGCAGCTTCCTGAAGTTCTGTCAGCTGCTGGGCGGCCGTTCGGTGACGGAATTTAACTACCGTTTTGCCGATGCCAAAGATGCCTGCATTTTTGTCGGCGTGCGTCTGAGCCGTGGCGTGGAGGAGCGCAAAGAGATCCTCAATCTGCTGCATGAGGGCGGCTATAGCGTGGTCGATCTCTCTGACGATGAGATGGCGAAGCTGCACGTGCGTTACATGGTCGGTGGCCGTCCTTCGAAGCCGCTCAAAGAACGCCTGTTCAGCTTTGAATTCCCGGAGTCGCCGGGCGCGCTGCTCAAGTTCCTGCACACGCTGGGCACGCACTGGAACATCTCTCTGTTCCACTACCGCAGCCACGGCACCGATTATGGTCGCGTGCTGGCGGCGTTCGAGTTGGGCGAGCACGAGCCGGATTTCGAAACGCGGCTGAACGAGCTGGGCTATGAGTGCCACGACGAAACCCACAACCCGGCGTTCCGCTTCTTCCTGGCTGGATAGTAGGTCGGGTAAGCGCAGCGCCACCCGGCTTTAGTGGTTCGGCAGAATCTTCCAGAACGCATCAATAAGCGGCTCATGCAGCCGCTTTTTTTGTGCGCACACGCCAAGCTCGAACGGCGTTTTCTCGTCGCTGCGCTCCAGAATCATCACGCGATTTCGCACCGGTTCCGGGCTGTTGTCCAGCACCACTTCCGGCAGCAGCGCCACGCCGCAGCCCAGCGCCACCATCGACACCATCGCCTCATGGCCGCTGACGGTGGCGTAAATCGACGGGTTGCTGATTTTCTGGCGGCGGAACCACAGCTCAATACGACGACGCACCGGCCCCTGATCGGCCATGATAAACGGCACCGTCGACCAGTCCGGTTTTTCCACCGACACCTGATTACGCACCGGGCAGGGCAGCGCCGGTGCAATCAACACCACCGCCAGATTTTCCAGCATGGAGAACGCCACCGCGCCCGGCAGGGTTTCGGGCTTCCCGGCAATGGCGAGATCCGCTTCGCCCGTCACCACTTTTTCCATTGCGTCGGCGGCATCACCGGTGGTGAGCTTAATTTCGACCGACGGATGCGCCGCGCGGAAGCGGTCAAGGATGGGCGGCAGATGGCTATAGGCGGCGGTCACGGAGCAGAAAATATGCAGCTCGCCGGAAAGCGACGGCCCCTGCTGATCGATGCTGTGCCGCAGCTGCTGATACTGCAACAAGGTCTGCTGGGCAAACACGCGCAGCTCTTCACCGGCTTCCGTCAGCGTGACGGTGCGGTTATCGCGCACGAACAGCGGCTGGCCGAGGTCTTCCTCAAGGCGCTGGATCTGGCGCGAAAGCGTGGAGGGGCTGACGTGCATCGCCCGGGCGCTGCGGCCAAAGTGACGGCTTTCCGCCAGATGCAGGAACATTTTCAGATCGCGTAAATCCACCGATTCCACTCCCTCTTTTTACATTGCAAAAATTGCAACGTGACGTTGTGAATATATCAATTTCCGCAATAAATTTCCTGTTGTAATGTGGGTACATTCTCGCTGAAACGCGAACCGAACAATAAGACACACAACATCACGAGGTATCACCCATGGCTAACTACTTTAATACACTGAACTTGCGCCAGCAGCTGGCGCAGCTGGGCAAATGCCGCTTCATGGCGCGCGATGAATTTGCCGATGGCGCGAGCTACCTTCAGGGTAAAAAAGTGGTCATCGTCGGCTGTGGCGCGCAGGGTCTGAACCAGGGTCTGAACATGCGTGACTCCGGGCTGGATATCTCCTACGCCCTGCGTAAAGAAGCGATTGCCGAGAAGCGTGCTTCCTGGCGCAAAGCGACCGAAAACGGCTTTAAAGTGGGCACCTACGAAGAGCTGATCCCGCAGGCGGATCTGGTGGTTAACCTGACGCCAGACAAGCAGCACTCAGACGTGGTGCGTTCCGTACAGCCGCTGATGAAAGACGGCGCGGCACTGGGCTACTCCCACGGCTTCAACATCGTTGAAGTGGGCGAGCAGATCCGTAAAGACATCACCGTAGTGATGGTGGCACCGAAGTGCCCGGGTACCGAAGTACGCGAAGAGTACAAGCGTGGCTTCGGCGTACCGACGCTTATCGCCGTTCACCCGGAAAACGATCCGAAAGGCGAAGGCATGGCGATTGCCAAAGCGTGGGCAGCGGCGACCGGCGGCCACCGTGCGGGCGTTCTGGAATCGTCCTTCGTTGCCGAAGTGAAATCTGACCTGATGGGCGAGCAGACCATTCTGTGCGGCATGCTGCAGGCCGGTTCTCTGCTGTGCTTCGACAAGCTGGTGGAAGAGGGTACTGACCCGGCATATGCGGAAAAACTGATTCAGTTCGGCTGGGAAACCATCACCGAAGCGCTGAAGCAGGGCGGCATTACGCTGATGATGGACCGTCTGTCCAACCCGGCAAAACTGCGTGCTTACGCGCTGTCTGAGCAGCTGAAAACCATCATGGCACCGCTGTTCCAGAAACACATGGACGACATCATCTCCGGCGAATTTTCTTCCGGCATGATGGCGGACTGGGCGAATGACGATAAAAACCTGCTGACCTGGCGTGAAGAGACCGGTAAAACCGCGTTCGAAACCGCGCCGCAGTTTGAAGGTAAAATCAGCGAGCAGGAGTACTTCGATAAAGGCGTCCTGATGATCGCGATGGTGAAAGCAGGCGTTGAGCTGGCGTTCGAAACCATGGTGGATTCCGGCATCATCGAAGAGTCTGCATACTATGAATCACTGCACGAGCTGCCGCTGATCGCGAACACCATCGCCCGTAAGCGCCTGTACGAAATGAACGTGGTGATCTCTGATACCGCAGAATACGGTAACTACCTGTTCTCTTACGCCTGTGTACCGCTGCTGAAAGAGTTTATGACTACTCTGCAGGCAGGCGATCTGGGCAAAGCGATTGCGGAAGGTGCGGTTGACAACGCGCAGCTGCGTGACGTGAACGACGCGATCCGCAGCCACGAAATCGAGAAAGTGGGCCAGAAACTGCGCGGCTACATGACCGATATGAAACGTATCGCGGTAGCAGGTTAAGCGTAATCAATCGGGTGGCGAAAGCCACCCGACATGTTTCAGCTACGCAGTACTGCGCCGGGATACCCCAGCTGGCGCCACGCCTCATACACCACTACCGACACCGCATTCGACAGATTCATGCTGCGGCTGTCCGGCATCATCGGAATACGAATTTTTTGCTCGGCTGGCAAGGCATCAAGAATGGTGGCTGGCAGGCCACGCGTTTCCGGGCCAAACATTAGATAATCCCCGTCCTGATAGCTCACGGCGCTGTGCGCTGGGGTACCTTTGGTGGTCAGGGCGAACATGCGCTGCGGTTTTTCGGCTTCCAGAAACGTGGCGTAATCGTGATGGCGAACCACGGCAGTAAATTCATGGTAATCCAGCCCAGCGCGACGCAGGCGCTTGTCGTCCCACGTGAAGCCCATCGGCTCAATGATATGCAGGCGAAAACCGGTGTTGGCGCACAGTCGGATGATGTTGCCGGTATTGGGTGGAATTTCTGGTTCGAATAAAACGATGTTAAGCATGCTGCCCCCTTAATTGCGGGGGCAGAATAGCATCCCCTCTCCCCTTTGGGGAGAGGGCCAGGGGAGGGGATCGGACCGCACAACGCCTTACGCCGCGTCGCCATGCGACAGCGGTGCCAGCGCCGCAGGCAGTTTACTCAACTCCTGCACCAGCGAATCCCGGCTAATTTCGCTAATCGTCTTCGCACCGGTCAGCGTCATCGCCACCTTCATCTCTTTCTCGATCAGGTTCAGCAGGTTCGCCACGCCCGCCTGACCGCTGGTGGCCAGCGCGTACAGGTACGCACGACCCAGCAGCACGCTGTCCGCGCCCAGGGCAATCATGCGCACCACGTCCAGCCCGTTACGAATGCCGCTGTCGGCCAAAATCGCGATGTCCCCTTTCACTGCATCTGCGATAGCAGGCAGCGCGCGGGCAGAAGAGAGCACGCCGTCGAGCTGGCGTCCGCCGTGGTTCGAGACCACGATCCCGTCCGCGCCGAAGCGCACCGCGTCGCGGGCATCCTCCGGGTCGAGGATCCCTTTGATCACCATCGGGCCGTCCCAGAATTCGCGGATCCACTCCAGGTCTTTCCACGAGATGGACGGATCGAAGTTATTCGCCAGCCAGCCGATGTAATCTTCCAGTCCGGTTGGTTTGCCAAGATAGGTCGAAATATTCCCCAGATCGTGTGGACGTCCGTTTAGCCCGACATCCCACGCCCACTGCGGGTGCGTAACCGCCTGCCAGTAGCGGCGCAGGGCGGCGTTTGGGCCGCTCATGCCGGAGTGGGCATCACGATAGCGCGCGCCGGGCGTCGGCATATCGACGGTAAAGACCAGCGTAGAGCAGCCCGCCGCTTTGGCGCGCTCAAGGGCGTTACGCATAAAGCCGCGATCGCGCAGGACGTACAGCTGGAACCACATTGGTCGCTTGATGGTCGGGGCGACCTCTTCAATCGGGCAGACGGACACGGTGGAAAGGGTAAACGGAATGCCTTTAGCATCCGCCGCGGCGGCGGCCTGCACTTCGCCGCGTCGGGCGTACATACCGCACAGGCCAACGGGCGCGAGCGCCACCGGCATGGAGAGCGTTTCGTTGAACAGTTTTGTCTCAAGGCTCAGGTCAGACATATTTTTCAGCACGCGCTGGCGCAGGGCCACTTCAGACAGATCCTCCACGTTGCGGCGCAGGGTGTATTCGGCATACGCACCGCCGTCGATGTAGTGGAACAGGAACGGCGGCAAAATGCGCTGCGCCGCGGCGCGATAGTCACTGGCTGCTGAAATAATCATGCTTTGTTCTCCCTGGAAATATCGTTGTCGCCAGGCAGACGGGTAATGCGCGCCTGTCGGGCCTGATCTTCATCGAATCGTTTAATGGTGGTGTGCACGAAGCCGAGATGCGCCATCATCGCCTTGCGCGCGGCCTCGGCATCGCCCGCCAGAATGGCGTTGAGCACCGCTTCGTGCTGTTCGGTTAGCTGAGCAAAAACCGGCGGGACCAGATACATGCGCTGGCGGCTCTGCTTTACGGAGGATTGCAGCAGGTCGAAGAACCCGCGCATGGTCTGCAGCAGAACGACGTTGTGCGACGCCTCGGCAATCGCCAGGTGAAACCGCACGTCAGCCTGCGAGGCGATGTCCGGGTCGCTGCTTTGCGTGGCTTCGAAACAGGCTTTGAGCTTCTCTTTGTCGGCCTCGGTTGCCCGCATTGCCGCGTGCCACGCGGTACTGGTTTCGATGGCGTGACGCGCTTCAAGGATGTCAAAGCTGTAGTCCGGATCGTTTTCCATCAGCGTTTTCAGCGGCTGGACGATGTTTTGCTCGGACCAGTCATCATGCTGCCAGCGCACGAAAGTGCCGCCGCCGCGACGGCTCAGCAGCACCCCTTCGTTAACCAGCGTCGCCAGCGCCTCGCGCAGTGAATTGCGCGACACGCCAAGCTGGGCGGCAAGCTGGCGTTCGGCGGGCAATTTCATGCCCGCTTCCAGATGTTGTTCTTCAATCAGCGCCCGCACGCGAGTGGCAATCTCGTCGGAGAGGCGCCTGGGCATCACTATCATGGAATCATCCAGGTTAAGACATAGGCCTGCAGCGTGGTAATAACGCCCACCATGCAGGTAAATATCAGGCTGTGTTTCACGGTAAAGCGGAACAGATCCGACTCTTTACCCACCAGTCCCACCGCGGCACAGGCAATGGCGATGGACTGCGGGGAGATCATTTTCCCGGTCACGCCGCCGGTGGTGTTCGCCGCGACAAGCAGCACGTCCGACACGCCAATCTGCTGCGCTGCCGTCGCCTGCAGGGCGGCAAACAGGGCGTTTGATGAGGTATCGGAACCGGTCAGGAATACCCCCAGCCAGCCGAGGAACGGCGAGAAGAAGGTAAACGCGTGGCCGGTATGCGCCAGCGCTAACGCCAGCGTCGACGACAGGCCGGAATAGTTCGAGATAAACGCGAACGCCAGCACCATGCCGATGGAGTAGATCGGCAGCATCAGCTCTTTAATCGTAGCCGCAAAGGTCTGCACCGCGGCGGCAGGCTTCATGCGCAGCCACACCACGGAAAGGATAGCGGCAAACAGAATGGCCGTGCCGGTGGCAGAGAACCAGTCAAACTTAAACACCGCCGCGTACGGCGTGGCGTCGTGCACCACCGGCGGCATACGCGCGACCATCTTGTCGAGGAACGGCACGGAGATGTTAATCACCATGTCGTACAGCGCGCCGCCAGGCGCGAACAGCGCTTTAAACGGCGGAATGCTCCACAGCGTCACGGTGGCGGTCAGGAACAGGAAAGGTGACCAGGCGCGGACGATCTGCCCGGACGTATAGCCCGTGCGGGCGAGGGTCTGATCCACATGTGAGGCACCCATATCGGCAAAGCGGAAGATGCGCACCGGCTGCCAGCGTTTCAGGAACAGCGTCAGACAGACCAGCGACACCAGCGAAGAGATGATGTCCGGCAGCTCCGGGCCGAGGAAGTTCGAACTGAGGTACTGGGCAATGGCGAACGAACCGCCCGCCACCATCACCGCGGGCCAGGTCTCCTTCACGCCGCGCCAGCCGTCCATAATCGCCATGATCCAGAACAGTACGATGATGGTCAGGAACGGCAGCTGGCGCCCCACCATCTGACCAATCTCAAAGCTGTCCAGCCCGGTGACCTGGCCCGCAACCAGAATCGGAATACCCATCGCACCAAACGCCACCGGCGCGGTGTTCACAATCAGGCACAGGCCCGCAGCATAAAGCGGGTTGAAGCCCAGACCCACCAGCAGCGCGGCGGTGATCGCCACCGGTGCGCCAAAGCCTGCCGCCCCTTCCAGAAACGCCCCGAAGGAGAAGCCGACGATCAGCATCTGCAGGCGCTGGTCCGGCGTGATGGAGAGAATTGACGAGCGGATAATGTCGAACTGCCCGGTTTTCACCGAGATTTTATAAACAAAGACCGCGGCGATGATGATCCACGCAATCGGCCACAGGCCGTAGAAGAAGCCATAGACGACGGAGGCCAGCGCGCGATCGACCGGCATTTTGTAGAAGAACAGCGCCACCATCAGAGCGATGGCAACGGTATAGGTCGCGGCAAGGTAGCCCTTCAGCTTGAGCTTAATCAGCGCAAAGAAGAAGAACAGGATCGGAAGCGATGCGATCAGGCTCGACAGCCAGATATTGCCGGCCGGGTCGTAGTTTTGTTGCCAGAGGCTCATGCAGGTCTCCTGGGGACCAGACAGCCTGCGCTGCGGGTGAGTCTCCGCTCATCTCTGCATCACAGTCTGTGTAAAAGTGGTCCTGCCAATATCGTGTTGTAGGGTTAATGACAATGAATGGTTAACTAGATGTTATGAGGTGGCAATGATTTTGTGAGCGGAAATAATGGAATTGTGAACCAGGGAAGGAAGAAAAGGGGAATTGGTTGGGCCAATTTGAGGCGGGGTGGTGCCTGATGCCCTCACCCCGACCCTCTCCCACGGGGAGAGGGGGAATGATCAGAACGCGGTCTTACAAAAGCCCGTCATCTCTTTCAGGCCCATTTCGCGGCCAAGCTCGGTCATCGGGTGAACCACCACCAGGCCACGGACGCTTTTCTTGAGCTTGCCCATGTCGGCCTGCTCTTTTTTGGTGATCGCGCGGCGGTGCGGCATGTTCATCAGCTTCTGCGCCTCTTTGCTCAGCTTCTGGCCTTTGACTTCGCGCAGGCGCTCGATCTCTGCTTCCAGCTTTGCGGTCTCTTTTTCAAGCTCGGCGTACTTCTCAGCGGAATCAACCAGGGAAAGGCCAGCCATCTGGTGACGGATCAGATCCAGACGGTCGCTCAGGCGTTTAATTTCGTTCTTTTCGACTTCTTTCATGACAAATGACTCTAAATCGGGGGAATTTACAGGAAGGATACACCAATGTGCGCAGGCTTACTTCTGAAACGCTTTTTTTAAGCTGATTCGGGAAATCAGCTCAGTCAGGGAAAGAACCATGGTGGAGCGAACAACCTGTTGATAACGCAGCTTTTGCATTGCGTACAGCTCAGGGTCGCTGTTGTCAAAATGGGGTGCCGGGGGCAGGGCTGTCACGCAGTGCAGCTCGCCGAAAGGACCCAGAATCTCGTCGTCGGTAAAACTGTACTCATTGCCGTCATGATTCAGCTCTTCGCGCAGCGCCATCAGCAGTTCAGCGTCTTCATACTCTGGCCTGCTCAGTACGCCGAGACCGTAAATCAGCTTCAGACGCACTGAAAGATCGCCCAGCGGTCCGTCTCCGTCGAGTAACGGTTCTACAGCATATTTTACCGCGTAGTCGTCTTTGCGAAACACCTGAAGCACCAGGATATTGACCGCCTCAGTTAACAGCTCGACGGCAGCAATCAGGAAACTTCGTACGGTTTTGCCAGCATTCAGACGCTCAAGCACACGATTTTCAAAGGCCTGGGTTTGTTCCATTGTTGCCTGCATATCTGACAATCTGTTAGTGGGGCGCAGGCTTGCCTGCGCCACATTCTGCATCATTTGGTTGCGTTATATGCGCTTACCGCCTCCGCCACCACGTCGCTGCTGGCGTCCAGACCGGAAATCTGCGCCAGCGCAGCCTGCGCGCCGTTGTTATCAATCAGCTGCGCCAGCTCAATCGCCTGCGGATCCTGCTCGCTGCGGTAGTGCATTGCGGCCGCGATCCCTTTCACCAGGTTGGCGTGCGGCAGGCCGTATTCCAGCGTGCCCAGCAGCGGTTTAATCAGACGGTCGCCCGCGCTCAGTTTACGCAGCGGCTGACGGCCCACACGCTCAACGTCATCTTTCAGATACGGGTTTTCAAAACGACCGAGGATTTTCTGGATGTATGCTGCGTGTTTGTCAGCATCAAAACCGTAGCGTTTGATCAGCACCGCGCCGCTCTCTTCCATTGCCCCTTTCACCACCGCGCGGATCTTCTCATCGAGGATCGCGTCACGAATGGTCTGATGACCGGCCAATTTTCCGAGGTACGCGGTTATAGCATGACCCGTGTTCAGCGTGAAGAGTTTACGTTCGACAAATGCCATCAGGTTATCAGTTAATTCCATCCCCGGGATGGTGGGCAGTGCGCCTTTAAACTGGGTTTTATCGACGATCCACTCGCTGAAGGTTTCCACGGTCACTTCCAGCGGGTCGTTGGTTGCAGATTCTGATGGCGGTACGATACGGTCAACGGCAGAGTCGACAAAGCCAACGTGCGCTTCAACCCAGGCTTTATCTTCGTCAGCGACAGCCGCCAGAACGTGGCCTTTCAGCTGGGTGGTGCCGCGCACCATGTTTTCGCAGGCGATGATGTTCAGCGGAGCGTCGTTGCCCTGCGCTTTACGCTTCGCCAGACCTTTTGCCACTGCAGGCGCGATGCGCTCAAGCACCACCGGACCTACCGCCGTGGTGACCAGATCAACGCTGGCAATCAGGTCGATAACGTCGTCGCCAATGCTGCTTACCGCATTCACGCCCGACACGGTTTCAACCTGCTCGTTTTCACCCACTACGTGGACCTGATAGCTATGACGGGCATTCAGGGCATCCAGGACCACCTGATTCACATCGGCAAACGTCAGCGTAATGCCCGCGTCTGCCAGCAGTTTGCCGATAAAACCGCGGCCAATGTTACCTGCGCCAAAATGTAATGCTTTCATAGTATTAACCTTCATTAATGTTTTTACCCGAGAGGGCTGGGGTGAGAAACGTTTTCCCCTCACCCTAGCCCTCTCCCCTGAGGGGAGAGGGAAGAGGCGCTACTATTTGTTCAGCAGTGCCAGAACTTCTTCCACGCTGGTAGTGTTGGCCAGACGTTCGATGACGGTTTCGTCGTCCAGCGCGTTGGTCAGGCTGGTAATCACCTGAATGTGCTCGTTATTGCGTGCGGCAATACCAATCACCAGACGGGCGATGTCGTCCTCTTCTTCACCGAAGCGCACGCCGTCAGGATACTGACAGAACACCACGCCCGTTTTCAGCACGCGGTCTTTTGCTTCAACTGTACCGTGCGGAACCGCGATGGATTCACCCAGGTAGGTTGGGGTCAGTTTTTCACGTTCCAGCATTGCGTCAACGTATTCTGGCTGAACGTAGCCGCCTTTCACCAGCTGCTCACCGGCAAAACGAATCGCGTCTTCTTTGGTGGCCGCGGTACGACCGAGGAAGATGTTTTCCGCGCCCAGTTTAAACAGGTGGGCGTTGCTCTCGTCGAAGCTGTCCTGCAGGCTGCTACGCACTTTGACTTCATTGTCTTCGTGACGCTGGGCCGCAACCAGACGCTCTGTCAGGCTGGTATACAGGCCGCTGTCGAGGAAGTTAGTCAGCGAAATGTGCTGCGCCTGAGGCACCTGGCGCATGGCGCGTTCGGTCAGATCGCGGTGCGTGATCACCAGGTCAACGTCCGGCGGCAGGCTGTTAATCGCACTGTTAGTGACAGAGATATTGGTCAGACCCGCATCCTGTACTTTCTTACGCAGCACGCCTGCACCCATTGCGCTGGAGCCCATACCGGCGTCACAGGCAACGATGATTTTACGCACGTGGCTCAGGTCGTTAGAGACATCGCCAGCTGACAGTGGGGTAGCGCCTTTAGACTCAGCTTTCATGTCGTGCATACGACGGGTTGCCGCTTCGATATCGTCGTCTTCTTTCACTTTGCTGGTTTTCAGCAGGATAGACGCCACCACGAAGGAGACCGCCATCGCCGCACAGATCGCCGCGATGTTAGCGAAGTAAGCCCCTTTTGGCGTCATCGCCAGTACCGCCAGGATAGAGCCCGGAGACGCTGGAGAAACCAGACCACCGCCCAGCACGCTCAGGGTGAACACCCCAGTCATACCGCCGAGGATAACGGCCAGGATCAGACGCGGGTTCATCAGCACGTACGGGAAGTAAATTTCGTGGATACCGCCCAGGAAGTGAATGATAGCCGCACCGCCCGCAGACTGCTTAGCGCTGCCGCGACCAAAGAACATGTACGCCAGCAGAACGCCCATACCCGGACCCGGGTTGGCTTCAATCAGGAAGAAGATGGACTTGCCGAGGTCATGGGACTGCTGAATACCCAGCGGTGAGAAGATACCGTGGTTGATTGCGTTGTTGAGGAACAGGATTTTCGCCGGTTCAACAAAGATAGACGCCAGCGGCAGCATGTCGTGCGCAACCATGAAGTTAACGCCTGCTGCCAGAATTTTGGACAGCACTTCAACCGCAGGGCCAATGCCGAGGAACGCCAGAATCGCGAGGATCATCCCGATGATGCCCGCAGAGAAGTTGTTCACCAGCATTTCGAAGCCGGACTTGATCTTGCCATCAACCCAGACGTCGAATTTCTTAATTGCCCAGCCGCCAAGAGGGCCTGCAATCATGGCGCCGAGGAACATCGGCATATCCGCACCGACGATAACACCCATGGTTGTGATGGCACCCACGACACCACCACGGTCACCGCCGACCAGACGACCACCGGTGAAACCGATGAGCAGCGGCAGCAGATAAGTAATCATTGGACCAACAAGCTTCGCCAGCGTTTCGTTAGGCAACCACCCTGTCGGAATGAACAATGCAGTGATGATACCCCACGCGATAAACGCGCCGATGTTTGGCATCACCATGTTGCTGAGGAAACGACCAAAGCTTTGAACTTTGATCTTGAAATCGGATGACATAAAACACCCCTTCTTATGTTTACGCTTAGGCTTGCGGCCCGAGGTTTATCGTTAATGTGCGGCGGCAGAGGTAGCCGGGCCCTGTTCTGATGCTGTGAAATCTGGCACTGAATCGTTCAACTGTCCAGACAGCGAAATTTTGTGTGATCTCAGTCACGTAAATGTAGGGGGTGGGGCGAATAATGAAGTGATCTCCATCACAAAATCAGTGTGTAAAATAAATACAACGCGCAGAAAAGAAGCAAAACCACCCCTGTTTTGTGATTGGTATCACATTTGACCGCCGCGGGTTTGTTTCTGAGATGTGACTGGATTCACAAAATATTTTTATGCAGATTTGTCTGCGTGTGATCTCTGGCAAACTTTGCTTTGCCATTCGACGCCAGGATGAAAGCAAGCAACACGGAAAGCTAAAAAACCACTTTTAAGATGTGGTATGGCGAAAAAGGAAAAGGTAGATTACGCTCATAATGTAAGGTTAAGTATATTATTATTCAGGATATATTTTGACACGCTTATAAACTTGCATGGAGATATTATAAAAACCGATACTCCCCGCCTTTGAAATAACAAGCTTTGCTCTTTTGTTTAAAAATAAACTAATTAGGTCGCGCACTGTTTTATTAATTTAATGAGTTGACGTTGTTTAAGTGAGGAGAATATGTTTCTCAACTATTTTGCGCTGGGTGTATTGATTTTTGTGTTCCTGGTTCTGTTTTACGGAATCATCGCTATTCATGACATCCCTTATAATATGGCGAAAAAACGTAACCATCCCCATGCCGATGCTATCCATACGGCGGGGTGGATAAGCCTGTTTACGCTCCATGCCATCTGGCCGTTTTTATGGATATGGGCCACGTTGTATCGGGAAGATCGTGGCTGGGGTATGCAGAACCATATCTCAAAACCGGATGAGGTGCCGGGTATGGATGCTCTGACCCAACGCGTAGCCGAACTCGAGCAAAAACTGGCCGCAGTGCAGCCCGCTGCCGATAAAAATACGCTGGAGCGCTGATCATGGATTTGTTGATTATTCTGACCTATGTGGCCTTTGCATGGGCCATCTTTAAAATATTTCGTATTCCGGTCAACCAGTGGACGCTCGCCACCGCAACCCTGGGTGGGGTATTTATTGTCGCGGGCCTTATCTTATTAATGAACTATAACCACCCGTATACCTTTACGGCGCAAAAGGCGGTTATTTCCATTCCGATCACGCCGCAGGTGACGGGAATAGTCACGGAAGTGACCGATAAAAATAACCAGCTTATTAAAAAAGGCGAAGTGTTATTTAAACTGGATCCGGGCCGCTATCAGGCGCGTGTCGACAGGCTGAAGGCAGACCTGGTGACCGCCACGCACAATATCGACAATCTGAAGGCGCAGCTGTCGGAGGCCGTGGCGAATACGACACGCGTGTCCGCCGAACGCGATCGTCTGTTTAAAGATTATCAGCGCTACCTGAAAGGCAGCCAGGCGAAGGTGAATCCGTTCTCTGAAAGCGATATCGACAACGCGCGTCAGAACTACCTGGCCCAGGATGCGATGGTGAAAGGCTCCGTTGCCGAACAAACGCAGATTCAAAGCCAGTTGGACAGCATGGTGAATGGCGAACAGTCGCAGATTGCTTCCCTGCGCGCGCAGCTGGCTGAAGCCACCTATAACCTCGATCAGACCGTGGTACGCGCACCAAGCAATGGGTATATCACCCAGGTGCTGATCCGTCCGGGTACCTATGCCGCCGCGCTGCCGCTGCGTCCGGTAATGGTCTTCATTCCTGAACAGAAACGCCAAATCGTGGCGCAGTTCCGCCAGAACTCGTTACTGCGTTTGAAACCGGGCGACGAAGCGGAAGTGGTGTTTAACGCACTGCCGGGCCAGGTGTTCACCGGTAAACTCACCAGCGTCCTGCCCGTGGTGCCGGGAGGGACGTATCAGGCGCAGGGTGCGCTGCAGGCGCTGACGGTCGTGCCGGGTACCGATGGCGTGCAGGCGCTTATTGAACTGGAGCCAAACGCCGACGTCGATGCGCTGCCTGACGGTATCTATGCCCAGGTGGCGGTCTATTCCGACCACTTCGCCCACGTCTCGGTGATGCGTAAGGTTTTATTACGTATGACCAGCTGGATGCACTACCTCTACCTCGATCACTAATCTCCCCCAAGGCAGGAATGCGATATGCATACCTGCCTTTTTTCGCTGCTTGATCCATACTGACCTCTTTGTGAGCATTCAGGAGCAGGCAATGAAACTCATCGGCAGCTATACCAGTCCCTTCGTGCGTAAAATCTCGATTCTCCTGCTGGAGAAAGGGATTGAATTTGAATTCGTCAATGAGCAGCCCTACAGCGCCGACACTGGCGTTGCGCAGTACAACCCGTTGGGCAAAGTCCCTGCGCTGGTGACCGATGAGGGGGAATGCTGGTTTGATTCGCCGATAATTGCGGAATACGTCGAACAACTCGGCGTTGCGCCAGCCATGCTGCCGGCCGATCCAAAATCGGCACTGGCCATGAAGCAAATCGAAGCGCTGGCGGATGGCATCATGGATGCGGCGTTAACCTCCGTGCGCGAGCAGGCTCGGCCAGCCGCCCAGCAGTCGGAAACGGAGCTGCTGCGCCAGCGTGAAAAAATCAACCGCAGCCTGGACATGTGCGAGCAGCTCATCCGGGAAGGAAAAATTCAAACCGATAGTTTGGATCTGGCGACCATTGCCATCGTTTGTGCCATTGGTTATCTCAACTTCCGCCACGTTTCCCCGGGATGGTGCGTCAACCGTCCGTTGCTGGTTAAGCTCACGGAAACGCTTTGTCAGCGCGAGAGCTTTGCCCGTACCGAACCGCCAAAGGCTTGACGCGGGATATAACACTTCCCGCCAGGAGGCGGTACAATCCCGCAACATGTTAACTCCCTCTCCCGTCGGGAGGGGGGAAGATATTTACTCGCCGGGCGCATTATGACTACTCATCATTCCCTCTACAGCCAAATTCCTGCCACCGATCGTCTGCTTCGCGAATCGTGCATTCAAACCGCTCTGGAACAGTTCGGTCATACCGCAACGGTCGACATGCTGCGCCAGCTTCAGGACGAAGCCCGACGCCATATTCAGGCTGAAAATGCGCTGCCCGCCTGGTGTGAGCAGTGGGGAGAGGAAGCGCAGAGAAGGCTGGCAGAGAACACGCAAAGCGCGTTACGGCCGGTCATCAACCTGACGGGGACCGTGCTGCATACCAACCTGGGGCGCGCGCAGCAGGCTGAAGAGGCGGTCGCGGCGGTGGTGCAGGCTATGCGCTCGCCGGTGACGCTGGAGTACGATCTGGACGGCGCTGGGCGCGGTCACCGCGACCGGGCGCTGGCGGAGCTGCTATGCCAGCTGACCGGGGCGGAAGATGCCTGCATTGTAAATAACAACGCGGCAGCGGTACTGCTGATGCTGGCGGCGACCGCCAGCGGCAAAGAGGTGGTGGTTTCCCGCGGCGAGCTGGTCGAGATTGGCGGAGCGTTTCGCATTCCGGACGTGATGCGCCAGGCGGGCTGTACGCTGCATGAAGTCGGCACGACCAACCGCACGCATGCGAAAGACTACCGCGCGGCAGTGAATGAAAATACCGCGCTGCTGATGAAGGTCCACACCAGCAATTACCATATAGAAGGCTTTACCAAAGCCGTTGATGAAGCGGAACTGGCGTCGATGGGTCGCGAGCTGAATGTTCCGGTGATTGCCGATCTCGGCAGCGGTTCGCTGGTGGATTTAAGCCAGTACGGTCTGCCAAAAGAGCCCATGCCGCAGCAGATGATTGCCGCTGGCGTGAGCCTGGTGAGCTTCTCCGGCGACAAACTGCTGGGCGGGCCGCAGGCGGGGATTATCGTCGGCAAGCGCGAGCTTATCGCACAGCTGCAGCAGCATCCGCTGAAGCGCGCCTTACGCGCCGATAAAATGACGCTCGCCGCGCTGGAAGCGACCCTGCGGCTCTACCTGCACCCGGAGAGGCTGGCCGAACGCCTGCCTACGCTGCGCCTACTGGGCCGTGACGCCGCCTCGATTCGCGCGCAGGCTGAATTACTGTTGCCGCAGGTTGCGCCGCATTACCCTGATTTTGCCGTGCGCATTGAGCCCTGTCAGTCGCAGATTGGCAGCGGATCGCTGCCGGTAGACAGGCTGCCGAGCGAAGCGCTGACCTTCACGCCGCGTGATGGACGCGGTAGCCAACTTGAGGCGCTGTCGTCGCGCTGGCGTGCGCTGCCGACGCCCGTGATTGGCCGTATTTACGATGGCCGAATGTGGCTGGATTTACGCTGTCTTGAAGATGAAGCGCGATTTCTGGAGATGCTGTTGAAATGATTATTGCCACCGCCGGTCACGTCGACCACGGAAAAACCACGCTGCTGCAGGCCATTACCGGCATTAACGCCGATCGCCTGCCGGAAGAGAAAAAGCGCGGCATGACCATCGATCTGGGGTATGCCTACTGGCCGCAGCCCGATGGCCGCGTGCTGGGCTTCATTGATGTACCGGGACATGAAAAATTTCTTTCCAACATGCTCGCAGGGGTGGGGGGGATTGACCATGCCCTGCTGGTGGTCGCCTGCGATGACGGCGTGATGGCGCAAACGCGTGAACATCTTGCGATCCTGCAGCTGACGGGCAACCCGCAGTTAACCGTCGCACTCACGAAAGCCGATCGCGTGGATGAGGCGCGCCTGAATGAGGTGCGCGATGAAGTACAGGCGACCCTGCGTGAATACGGTTTTGCTGATGCGCCGCTGTTTGTCACCGTGGCGACAGAAGGGCGCGGTATTGACGAACTTCGCGATCGTTTGCAGCGGCTTACGTCACGCGAACATGCCAGCTATCACCGCTTTCGTCTGGCCATTGACCGGGCCTTTACCGTAAAAGGGGCGGGGCTGGTGGTGACCGGCACCGCGCTGAGCGGTGAAGTGAAGGTAGGTGATACGCTCTGGCTGACGGGAGTGAATAAACCGATGCGCGTGCGTGGGTTACATGCGCAAAATCAACCCACTGAGCATGCCCATGCCGGGCAGCGTATCGCGCTGAACATCGCCGGGGATGCTGAAAAAGATGCCATCAGCCGTGGTGACTGGCTGCTGGCTGACGCCCCGCCGGAGCCTTCCGCACGGGTCATTGTTTCTCTCCAGACCCATGCGCCGCTGACCCAATGGCAGCCGCTGCATATGCACCATGCGGCCAGCCATATCACCGGGCGCGTATCATTGCTGGAAAGCGATCTCGCCGAGCTGGTATTCGATGCGCCGCTCTGGCTTGCGGATAACGACCGCCTGGTGCTGCGCGATATTTCGGCGCGGGAGACGTTGGCCGGGGCGCGCGTGGTGACGCTCAATCCACCGCGTCGTGGCAAGCGTAAGCCAGAGTACCTGCAGTGGCTGGCGGCACTGGCGCAGGCCAGCGATGATAAGGCCGCACTGCGGGTCCATCTGGAGCGTGGTGCGGTGAATCTTGCTGATTTTGCCTGGGCGCGCCAGCTGAGCGCTGAAGGGTTGCGCCAGTTAACCCAGGAGCCTGGCTTTATTCAGGCCGGTAACAACATGCTGAACGCGCCGGTTGCCGCGCACTGGCAGCGCAAGATACTGAGTACGCTCGCTATCTACCATGAACAGCATCAGGATGAACCCGGTCCGGGGCGTGAACGTCTGCGACGCATGGCATTGCCGATGGAAGACGATGCGCTGGTGCTGCTGCTGATTGAAAACATGCGGGAAAGCGGGGTGATTAAAAGCCATCACGGCTGGCTGCATTTGCCGGATCACAAGGCTGGTTTTACCGCCGAGCAAGAGGCCGTCTGGCAAAAAACGGCACCGCTGTTTGGCGATGAACCCTGGTGGGTTCGCGATCTCGCGCGTGAAACCCATACCGACGAGCAGGTGATGCGGCAGGTATTGCGTCATGCCGCACAGCAGGGGCTGATTGTGGCGATCGTCAAAGATCGCTATTACCGTAACGATCGGATCGTGGCGTTCGCGAATCTGATCCGCGAGTTGGATCGGGCCCGTGGATCAACCTGTGCGGCAGATTTCCGTGACCAGCTGAACGTCGGCCGCAAGCTGGCGATTCAGATCCTGGAATATTTCAACCGTATTGGGTTTACGCGCCGCCGGGGTAATGACCATCTGCTTCGCGACGCGCAGCTGTTCCCTTAAGCGTTACGCATGACGAGCACGCTTCTGCTTGGCCAGCCAAACCGCGCCCAATCGTCCTGCCTGGTTACCCAGTTCACAGGGCAGAATGGGCACCTTGAGGGCCTCCCACTCCTCGAATCGCTGTAGGTACTTATCGAGCAGGAGATAAATTTTCTCCTGCTCGCTTATCCCGCCGCCAATCAGCACTGCCTGAGGATCGAACATCGAGATCACGCTGTAAACGCCGCGCGACAGAAAATGCGCCCAGGCTTCAATGGCTTCGCGCAGATGCACATCACTTTCCATACGTTTAAACAGCTCTTCCCCGTGGGGCATTTCGTCTTCCGACAGCGCCAGCGCGCGGCTGCAGGCTTTCATCAGGCCGCTGGCAGAGGCCACCTCATGCATCGGTTCGCCCTTGTCCCCTACGGGCAGTACGCCAAATTCACCCGCACGGTAATGCGACCCGCGATAGAGATCGCCTTCCATCACAATCCCGCCGCCAATGCCCGTGCCGATGGTGATGCAGACGAAATGTTCGTAGTCCTTACCTGCGCCCTGCCAGCGTTCGCCCAGCGCCGCACAGTTGGCGTCATTTTCCACGGTAACGGGAAGATCGGTCAGCCCGGCAAACAGCTCGCACAGGTTTTCACCATCAAGATACTCAAGCGCCCCCGCTTTTGCCGCTTCGCCGGTATGGTGGTTAATATGGCCGGGAAAGCTGACGCCGATGCCGACAATGTCATTTTCTTTCCGGTACGCCTCTACAACGTTTTTCCATTTCTCTTTGAACGTGTTTGCATCCTCAGGGGTATCGTACTCATCGGACGTCAGTTCCTTGCCGTTTTCATCAATCACGCCGTGTTTGATGTGGGTTCCGCCCACGTCAAAGCCGATAAATAGCTGCATCGCATCGTTCCTCATGAGCCCTTGAGCTGTTAAGTATGGCTCAGCGGCAGAAACGAAACGTAAAGTACGGTAATCCGTGATACGCCTCGTAAACCCGTCACCGGTTGGCGAGAAAATCGCCAGCGGGAGCTACCCTTGTTGTACACCAACAGCAAGGAGACGGTCATGACAAACAATCCTCCCTCATCACGTATCCAGCCTGGCGAGTATGGTTTTCCCCTCAAGCTGAAGCCCCGTTATGACAACTTCATTGGCGGCGACTGGGTGGCGCCCGTCGACGGTGAATACTATTCCAACCTCACGCCCGTCACTGGCCAGCCGCTGTGCGAGATAGCCAGCTCCGGCAAGCGCGATATCGACCTGGCGCTGGATGCAGCGCACAGAGCTAAAGATAAATGGGGGCAGACTTCCGTTCAGGACAGAGCCGCGATGTTGTTCAAAATCGCCGACCGGATGGAGCAGAATCTGGAGCTGTTAGCCACGGCTGAAACCTGGGACAACGGCAAACCGATCCGTGAAACCATGGCGGCAGATGTGCCGCTGGCGATTGACCATTTCCGTTATTTTGCCTCCTGTATTCGTGCTCAGGAGGGGGGAATAAGTGAAGTTGATAAAGACACCGTGGCGTACCATTTCCACGAGCCGCTGGGTGTGGTGGGGCAAATCATCCCGTGGAACTTCCCGCTGCTGATGGCGAGCTGGAAAATGGCACCCGCGCTGGCGGCCGGGAACTGTATCGTGCTCAAACCGGCGCGTTTAACCCCGCTGTCGGTGCTGCTGTTGATGGAGGTGATTGGAGACCTGCTGCCGCCGGGCGTCATTAACGTCGTCAACGGCGCCGGGGGTGAGATTGGGGAATACCTCGCCACCTCGAAACGCATCGCTAAGGTGGCGTTTACCGGGTCGACGGAAGTGGGCCAGCAAATCATGCAGTACGCGACCCAGAACATCATCCCGGTGACGCTGGAGCTGGGCGGAAAATCACCGAACATCTTCTTCGCTGATGTTATGGATGAAGAGGATGCGTTCTTTGATAAAGCGCTGGAAGGGTTTGCGCTGTTTGCCTTCAACCAGGGGGAAGTGTGCACCTGCCCAAGCCGCGCGCTGGTGCAGGAGTCCATTTATGAGCGCTTTATGGAGCGGGCAATCCGTCGCGTGGAATCAATTCGTAGCGGTAACCCGCTCGATAACGTCACGCAGATGGGCGCGCAGGTGTCGCACGGGCAGCTGGAAACCATTCTTAATTACATAGATATAGGTAAGAAAGAGGGCGCAGAGATCCTGACCGGTGGCCGCCGCAAGGTGCTGGGGGGGGATCTGCAGGAGGGTTACTACCTTGAACCGACAATCCTGTCCGGTCAAAACAACATGCGCGTCTTCCAGGAGGAAATTTTCGGACCTGTGCTGGCCGTAACAACCTTCAAAACCATGGAGGAGGCGCTGGGGATTGCTAATGATACGCCGTATGGCCTGGGGGCGGGCGTCTGGAGCCGCAACGGAAATCTGGCTTACAAAATGGGGCGCGGTATTCAGGCCGGACGCGTTTGGACCAACTGCTATCACGCCTATCCGGCGCATGCGGCATTTGGCGGTTACAAGCAGTCGGGTATTGGGCGAGAAACCCACAAAATGATGCTGGAACATTACCAGCAGACAAAATGTCTGCTGGTCAGCTATTCCGATAAACCGCTGGGCCTGTTTTAGGTGCCTAACTCAGGCCGTCCCTGGACGGCCTGATTGATTTGCTGACGCAGGCAGTTCAGTACGCCGTCCAGAACATATTGCACGCGCCAGGGTTGATATTCGCGCTTGCGGAATATTGCTGTCAGATCCAGCCACCACTCTTCCTGATGTGGGAAGCAGGGGACCAGCATGCCATGAGTCAGTTCTTTTTTTAGACTTTCTTTTGGCGCGAAGACAATACCAAGATTATTTCGAGCCAGTTCAAGCGCCGTCTGCGTATTATCGCAAATATAATTTCCGGTCACTTTATAATCCTGAGCCTCCTCACTGCCGTGTACGCGGAAGCGCCAGATGTTGGCATCATCAACTAACATCGAGTCTATTAATATACACGAATGATTTATTAAATCTTCCGGCCCTTTAATGGGGTGTTTAGTTAAATACTCTTTGCTGGCAAATGCGGTGACGGAATATTTTGTCAGCACGCTGGCGACCAGGTTTTCATCTTTTGGCTGGGCGTAGGTAATGAGAATGTCGCAATCGTCTGGAAACGTCACACCGTCGGAAAACTCGTTCCGGTCGAGGTTATAGGTTTTTAACGACAGGCGAATATCACCAATCTCTTCTATCTTATGGATCACATGACGCGCCAGATAGGTCACGATACCTGTCGGGGCGTAAATCGTCACTTTGCCGCGTTTTTCATGTTTATAGTCGGCAATAAAATTAATGAGTTGGCTATTTTTATCCAGTGTGGCATTCACATAAGGCAGCAGCGCCTCACCAAATTGCGTCAGCGCCAGCTGGCGAGTGGTACGTTCAAACACCTTGAGCCCAACGCGGGTTTCAAAATCGGACAAATATTTACTGACATTGGCCTGCGCCATCCCCAGCAGGGCAGCGGCATCGCCAATACTGTGGGTGGCGGCGACGACGGAAATAATTTTTAATTCACGTGGTTTCAACTGCAAGCTATTCATCATGCACGCCCATCTATATGATTTTATATATAGTATTATATAAACGGCAGCGTTGCTTTGGCAAATTTGTAACCATTATTATGCGCCTCGCTTGTTCGGCGTTTAAATGGATTGCATAGAATGACTGTTAAATATAATTTACTCATCGCTGCCGCATTATTTTCAGCATCATCGGCAATGGCTGGCGAATTTTCACTAGGGGCGGGGGCGGTATTTAACGAGTCGCCTTACAAAGGGTATAACGAAAATACCACCGCTGTACCGTTAATTAGCTACGAAGGCGATAACTTCTATGTGCGTCAGACCACGGGAGGATGGATCCTGTGGAAAGACGGTAAGAATGAATTCAGTCTGACCGCATCCTGGATGCCGCTGCATTTCGACCCGGATGACAATGACGATCATCAGATGAAGCACCTCGACGAGCGTAAAGCTTCGGCATTCCTCGGCGGCGCGTACTACCGCCATGAAAAATGGGGCTCCCTGAAATTTGCCGTTTCCGGTGACGCGATGGATGAAAGCGGCGGCGTGGTGGGTGAAATTTCTTACTTCCGCCCCATCCGCATGGAACGCCTGACGCTGACGCCTTCTGTGGGCATTTTCTACAGCGATGAAAGCTATAACGACTACTACTACGGCGTGTCCGGCAGCGAGTCTCGCCGCTCAGGTCTGGATGAATACACCGCGGGCGACAGCTGGACGCCATACGTTGGCCTGGCGGCAAAATATCAGTTAACCCAGAACCTCTACCTGAATGCCAGCGCGGTCTATACCGTGCTGCCTGACGACGTGAAGAACAGTCCGATGATTGACCGCGACGACAGCTTCGCGCTGATGACCGGCCTGACCTGGCGTTTCTGATGCGGTAAAGCCGGGTGGCGGCTCCGCCTTACCCGGCCTACATAGGGCATGGGGGCACATCGTAGGCCCGGTAAGCGCAGCGCCACCGGGCAGCTAACCGCAGTTAATTATGCCTCATCCACCCAGATCCTCATTTCCCCTTCTCCCCGGTTCGCCCAGCTAAACCAGGGAATAAAGGTCAGCGTGCGGGGCTGACGTTGTACCGGCGAGCGATCGTACTGCCACAGCGCATCCGTGTCCTTCACCTGACACCCAATACCCTCTGCCTGTATCAGCATCTTGTGCGCGAAAATTCCTTTCCCTTCGAAGACTCTGAACTCGCTGTTTTCAGGCAGAGAAAGGTGATGAAGATTGGCACCGTTATCGGCCTCTTCCAGGCAGTAGACCAGCGGGCCGCGCTGCAGGGCGACTTTTCCCGCCTGCTGGCGGACCTGTGGGTTGCCATACACCCGGCGAACCGGCATAGGTAACCTTAGCGTAATGACGTCACCCTCCTGCCAGCTGCGGGTGAGATAAAGGTATCCACGGGAGATCTCGCCCGTTACCGCTTCTCCATTTAATGAAACGTCAGGCGCGGTACACCAGTCCGGCAGCCGCAGGGCGAGCGTATGCGTGACGGGAACAGGCGAGGTAATGTCGATTTTGACCTGTTCATGCCACGGATAGTTACCGCTGATTCGCAGCGCCAGGGTTTCGTCGCCAACCGGTATGGCGACATCGTTGCCCACGTAGAGGTTAATAAAAAGTGCATCCTGGCGGACGGTATAAATGTAGTGCCCCAGTGACGTCAGCACGCGGGCGATATTCGGCGGGCAGCAGGCGCAGCCAAACCAGCGCTGGCGGACGGGTTTCACGTGATCGTAGATATGGTTGAACGCCAGCGTTTTCGGGTGCACTTCCAGCGGGTTCACATAGAAGAAATGTTTTCCGTCCAACGCCATGCCGCCCAGCACCGTGTTGTATAGCGCGCGCTCCATCACGTCGGCGTAGTGGCCGTCGGCCTCCATCTCCAGCATCCTGCGGGCAAACATCATCAGACCGATAGAGGCGCAGCTTTCGGCATAGACCGTATCGTTGGGCAGATCGTAATCGCTGCTGAACGCCTCGCCGCTGCTTTGCGAGCCGATTCCACCGGTAATGTACAGCTGGCGCTGCGCCATATTTTTCCACAGCCGCAGGCAGTCCTGGCGTTTGCTCTCGTCATGACTCAGGCGCGCCAGATGCGCCATGCCCGCCATCAGGTAGACAAAACGCACCGCGTGGCCGATAGCCGTTTGTTGTTCAGCAAGCGGCTGATGCGCCTGGCTGTAGGCTTTGTCCTTGACCATCCAGGCTGGGCCATAGGTGTTCCAGTAGGACGTTCTGCCGCGCTTCTCGTATTCGATATCGTAGAAGTGAGGCTGCGCGCCGCGCTCCTCAATAAAATATTTCACCAGATTGAGGTAACGTGGTTCCTGCGTGACGTCGTAAAGCCGCATCAGCGCCAGCTCGATTTCCGGATGCCCGGGATAACCGTGCAGCTGGTTTTCACCGGGGCCAAACACGCTGTCGATATGGTCCGCCAGCCTGCAGACCACATCCAGCAGGCGGCGTTTCCCTGTTCCCTGAAAAAACGCCACGCCCGCTTCTATCATATGTCCGGCACAGTACAGCTCGTGACACTCGGCCAGATTGGTCCAGCGCTCGTTGGGTGCTTTTACCGTAAAGTAGGTGTTGAGATAGCCATCGTCACACTGCGCCGCCGCGACCAGCTCAATCACCTCGTCGGCGGTTTTCTCCAGTTCAGCATCCGGCTTCTGACACAGCGACCACGCCACGGCTTCGAGCCATTTCGCCACGTCGCTGTCCTGAAATACCATGCCGTAGAATTCACCCTGCTCCAGACCGGCCGCAATGCGGAAGTTGGTGATGGCGTGGCTGGCTTCGGCTTCCGTCACGCGGTCGTTTAGCGCATCCCACTGGTAGGGGATCACCACCTCACGCACCAGCCGTTGATACTGCCCGAGAAACGGGTCGTTAATTTTCAGTTTATGCAGATTGGCTTCCATTATGGACATCGTGTTCTCCTCAGGAGGGTACGTGACGCTGGCGCAGGTCGGTAGCAATGCGCGACATCATAGGGTTGTTGAGTCTGCACCAGCGGATAGAGACGGCCAGCAGCAGATGGAAAAGGGCGGGGAGCAGCGTCTCCATGGCGGTGATGCCCTGCAGCGAAGCAGGCGTCTGGTTGCCCGCACCGGGCTGGTAGGCCACGGCGATAAACACCAGGCTGATGATCCCGGCGCTGGACGCCCACGCGAGCTTGATGAAAAACAGGTTGAAGGCGAAGTTCATCCCTGAAGAGCGCACGCCGGTTTTCCACTCGCCATAGTCGTCGGCAAACGCCATCAGCGAGAAGTGCAGCGGCAGGGTAAACCCGAGAATGACGCCGTTGCTCAAAATGACGATTAGCCACAACGTCTGGTGCGCCGGGCCGCCAGGCAGGAACCACATTCCCACCGCGAGCGCGGCAAGCACCAGGTTGGTGTAGTAGTAGAGTTTGACGGTATCAATACGGCGCGACAGCGGGCTGACGATGACCGCCCCCAGAATGGCGGCAAAAGTCACCATGGTGAAAAACAGCGAGGTATAGGCGGTACTGCCCTGCAGCACGTATGTGATGAAGTACATATACCCGCCGCCGCGAATGTTGAAGACGTTGATCAGCAGAAATGACATCACCAGCATCAGCAGCAGCTGATCGTTTTTACGCAGACCGGCCAGATGCTCGCGCAGGGTAAATTTCCCCATCAGCGCCAGCGGAACACGCTCGCGTACCCAGAAGAAGCAGCACAGGAACATTACCACGGCGATGGCACACAGGACGCCGACGCCTAGCTGATAACCTTTCGCGGCATCTCCCTGGCCTAATTCAGCGACCAGCCATGGCAGGCCCACGGAGACCAAAAAGCCCGCCACGCCGCACAGCACGAAGCGCCAGGACTGGCAGGAGATCACCTCGTTGTGGCGGGTGGTCATGGTGTTAATCAGCGCACAGTAGGGAACGTTGATGGCGGTATAGCCGACGGACAACAGCAGATAGGTCCCAAATGCCCAGGCGATTTTCACGCCCATGCTGGCTTCCGGAACGGTGAAGGTCAGCACGCCGATAATGCCGATCGGGAAGGCGACCCACAGCTGCCACGGACGAAAGCGCCCCCAGCGGCTTTGCGTGCGGTCGGCAATAATGCCCATTACCGGATCGGAAATGGCGTCAAATACGCGTAAGGCAATAAACAGCGTGCCCACGAGCGCAGGGGTCAGGCCAAAGACATCAGTATAGAAAAAGGTCAGAAAATTCATGATCAGGCAGGTAATCACCGTACCGCCCGCATCGCCCAGGCCGTAGCCAATTTTTTCGCGGACGGACAAGTGGCTATCTGTTGCCCCTGGTGTCACGTCTGATTCTGTAATCGGTGTGGAAGTCATGAAGTAACTCCTCGGTAATCGAATTTATTATCGTATTTGTGCAAGGTACACATTTATTCTGCACCGAACGGAAAGGCCAACAAGGGAAGGGAAAAGTATAAAAAGATGACGATTCCGACCTGATGATAAAAATGTGATTCCGATCGGACAGTTATTCGAATATTGATTAATAATCAAAGCGTAAGTTGAATATCAACGGCAATAAAAGCGGAATGGTGAATATCCATGCTTGAATTATCCATAGCGCTTCCGATTAAGGTCCAAAATGGCGGGTTATTTATCTCCCGGGGCGTGGGCCGTCACCCTGCGCGAAAATTAACGTCGTGGGAGATTATTTTTGTCGAAAAAGGGACATTAACGATCCAGGAAGAAAGCACGTTATTTGAGGTAAAAGCAGGAGAGAGTTTGCTGCTTTGGCCAGACCGACGCCATGTGGGCGTGGGCGACTTTCCGGCCGATCTTAAATTTTACTGGCTGCATTTTGAGGTTGAGCATCACCCGCCCCGGTTGCCCAATCTGGCAATAGAACAACACTGCCGCGTGAGGGATGCACAGTATGTGATTTCTCTTTTTCGCCAGTTCCTGAGCGAGCAGGAGAAATTACGGCGAAGCGTGGCGCTGGAAATCATTTTATTACTGATTTTGCAGCAAATTTCCATTTCATCAGGATATGAAGATAATGCTGATGAAGCCGGTGCGGCAATGGCGTGGAAGGCGAAACAGCTTATTCGCACGCAGTTTCATTTACCGCTTTCTACCTCGCAGCTGGCAAAAGCGTTGCACTGCAATGCCGATTATCTCGGACGTGTGTTTCGCCGGACGTTCCATTTAACCCTGACGGAGGCGATACATCGCCAGCGCGTCAGGGCGGCGGAAAAGCTGTTGCTGGATGGTTCTGCCTCGCTTACCGAAGTGGCAACCCGCTGCGGCTTTAATGACGTGGGCTATTTCCGGCAAATCTTTTCGAAGCATACCGGACTAACACCCGCCGTCTGGAAACGGCGGTACTGTAAAGAGCATATCAATTCCGGCTGATCACTGGCCGTAATAGGCATTTGCCCCGTGCTTGCGCAGATAATGCTTGTCGAGCAGCTCCTGCTGCATAACCGGAAGCTGCGGCGCAAGCTGGCGTGAGAACAGGCCCATGTACGCGCACTCTTCCAGCACGACGGCATTGTGGACCGCATCGGCCGCGTCTTTACCCCAGGCGAACGGGCCGTGGGAGTGGACCAGCACCGCCGGGATCTGCATCGGGCTGAGATCGCGCTCCTCGAAGGTTTTGATGATCACTTCACCCGTCTGGTATTCGTACTCGCCCGCGATTTCAGCCGTGGTCATCCGTCGCGTGCAGGGGATCGCCCCGTAGAAATAGTCTGCGTGCGTTGTGCCCCACGCCGGTAAATCCTGGCCCGCCTGCGACCAGATGGTAGCGTGGCGGGAGTGGGTATGCACGATGCCGCCAATCTCCGGATAACGACGGTACAGCGCAAGATGGGTGGGCGTGTCTGAAGAGGGTTTTTTATTTCCCTCGACCACTTCGCCGGTAGCGATATTCACCACCACCATATCCTCCGCCGTCATCACGTCGTACTCCACGCCGGACGGCTTGATCACCATCAGGCCGCTTTCGCGATCCACCGCGCTGACGTTGCCCCATGTGAACGTCACCAGCTGGTGGGCGGGCAGCGCCAGGTTAGCCGCCAGTACCTCGGCTTTAAGTTCGTCTAGCATGTCATGCCTCCTTCCTGCATACGGGCTTCAATCCAGCGGCGCGCCTGGATAATCTCCAGCACCGGCTCTTTTGCTTTTTCAGTCCACATCTCAATCAGAAACGCGCCGCGATAGTTCAGCTGATTCAGCGTGTTAAACACGCCGACAAAATCGACGCAGCCTTCGCCAAACGGCACGTCGCGGAACTGTCCGGGGCTTTGCGCGGTGACGGGCTGGGTGTCTTTCAGGTGAATAGCCGCAATGCGGTCAATGCCCAGCGTCAGCTCGGCGGTGACGTCGTTGCCCCACGCGCTCAGGTTGCCAACGTCCGGATAAACGCTGAACCACGGCGAGGCGAGCATGTCATCCCACTTTTTCCATTTGCTGATGGAGTTCATAAACGCGGTATCCATGATCTCTACCGCCAGCATCACCTGCGCGGCGGCGGCCTGCTCTACCGCCCACGCCAGCCCTTCGGCAAAGCGCTGCTGCGTGCCTTCGTCGTGCTCTTCGTAGTACACGTCATAACCCGCAAGCTGGATGGTGCGAATGCCTAAGTCACGCGCCAGCCTGATGGCTTTGGTCATGATCTCGCGGGCGCGTTCGCGCACGGTTTCATCGCGGCTGCCAAACGGGAAGCGACGGTGGGCAGACAGGCACATGGACGGGATAGACACCCCGGTTTCCAGCATCGCTTCAACCAGAGAGGCACGCTGCGCGGTGCGCCAGTCGAGGCGCGATAATCGCTCGTCGGTTTCATCGACAGACATCTCGACAAAATCGAACCCGCAGCTTTTCGCCAGTACCAGCCGCTCGGGCCAGGAGAGATCTTTTGGCAGCGCTTTTTCGTAAATCCCTAACGGATGCTGACGCATGGTTACGCTCCCCAGATGTCGCGAATGTGCGAATGGAATGCCTGTGCCACCTGCGGCGGATTAGCCGCGCCTGCCAGCGCGCGCCCGGCAATAAAGGCTTTAACGTTGATCTGCTTAAACAGCGGCAGATCGGCCGGGGTGATGCCGCCGGTAATCGAAAGCTGTAAACCGATGTCGGAGAGCGCTTTCATTTTCGCGAGATCCGCTTCGCCCCACTGCTGACCGCTCGCCTGCGCGTCGCGCCCGCGGTGGTAGATTGCCTGCTTCACGCCGACGCGATGCCACGCGCGCGCGTCGTCCAGCGTCCAGTTGCCAAAGAGCTCCATCTGGATTTCTCCCCCGCGGCGCAGGGCCACCTCGTGGCCTCGCTCAACGGTGGCCAGCGGGGCGGCGCAGATGATGGTCATCCAGTTCGCGCCCGCGCCAAACGCCTGTTCTGCCAGCGTTTCTCCGGCGTCGGCCACTTTCCAGTCCGCAACGATGATTTTATCCGGGCACTGCTCGCGCAGGGCGCGCACGGCGTTTAGCCCTTCGGTCAGGCACAAAATGGTGCCCGCTTCGACGATATCAACGTGATCGGCAAGCGTCGCGACGTCACGCTGCGCGGCCTGAAGAGAGGTATGGTCGAGCGCCAGCTGCAGTAATGGTCGGCTCATAGGTTGTTCTCCTTAACTCGGGCGTGATAGCCCTGTAGTGCTGAAATCAGTAGCTGATAGCGGTGATACTTGCGCTGATAGGCCGCATGGGCGCGCATGTCGGGCTCGATGACCCGGATGTCATGTTTGAGTGCACGCTGCGCTGAGTGGAAGTCGGTGAACACACCGGTACCCACCATCGCCGCCAGCGCCGCGCCGGAGCAGCCTGTCTCTTCCACCTGCGGCAGCTCAATCGCCAGCCCGCTGACGTCCGCGAGCATTTGCATCCACACGTCCGAATGGGTCGGGCCACCCGTCACGCGCAGCGCCTGCACCTGAGTAAAGCGCTCAAGCATGCGGTTGAGGTGGGTCATGTGGCAGAACACCACGCCCTCATAAACCGCCTGTAGCAGGTGCGCGCGGGTGTGTAGCGCCTGCATCCCGTAGAAGCCGCTGGTCATCTCCAGCCCGGCGTTGCTGCCGTAGAGGAACGGCAGGAAGTACACATCGCTTTCGGCTTTCGGCAGGCTGGCGACGGCGTGGTTGATCTCGCTAAACGACATGTCGCCCCACTGTGCGGTGAGCCACTCAAGGTTGCCGGACGAGGTGGGGCTGGCTTCGTGAACGATATACTGCTGCGGGTGGACGTAGCGGCCATAGACGTACGGGAAGGGTTCGCTGTCGCGAAGCGTACTGGCGATACCGCTGGTGACGGCCCAGGTGCCCATCACGGCGTTCAGCGTGTGCTCGTCCTGCAGTCCGGCGCAGAGCGCGGTGGAAACCACATCAAACAGTCCACCCACGACGGGCGTGCCCGCCGCGAGACCGGTAAGGGCGGCTGCCTGAGCGGTGATTTCCCCGCAGATTTCTGCTGAACCGACAATCGGCGGCAGGGCGCCGTCAATCTCGCTGATACCGAGCCAGCGCGTAAGCTGTGGGTCGTATTTCCCGGTATTCATGTTGTAGAGATTGGACTCGGAGATGTTGCTCTCTTCGCAGCCCTTCACGCCGGTCAGGCACCAGCGCAGATAGTCGTGCGCCATCATTACGCTACCAATCTGCTGATAGCGCTGCGGCTCATTCTCTTTGACCCAGCGCAGAAGCGAGGCCGGGTGCCCGGTCCACAGCGTCTGGCGCGTATGCGGGTAGAGTTTTTCGGGAATGCCATCCTGCTGCCAGCGCTGCACAATCTCCAGCGCACGGCGATCGGAGGAGAGTATGGCGTTACCCAGCGGTTGGTCCTGTTTATCGAGCAGAAACAGCCCCTTACCCTGGGCGGAAATGCCGACACCTTTGATCTGGTTGCCGTTTACGCCTGCATTCTTGAGCAGCGTGGCGACGGTGGCGTGGCAGTGCTGCCACAACTCATGCATATCCCGCTCGGCGTAGCCCGCTCGCGGGCTGAGCGTGGCAACGGAGCGGCGTTCGATACTGACTTCTTTGCCCTGGCTGTTGTATAAACCGGCTTTCAGATAAGTACCGCCACAATCGATACCCAGCCAGAAGGGCTCTTTTTCACTCATCTTCTTCTCACTTAATTGCCGGGTGGCGCTTCGCTTACCCGGCCTACGGTTTGTTTTAGTGGGTTAGGTGAGGGCATCAGGCCGCACGCTTGTGCGGATTCACCGTGGGATTAGGCTCTGCGCCGGCATCGCATTTCGCCGGTAACAGCAGGGCCAGCAGCGACGCCAGCGCGAGTGAAACGGCCAGGCAGTAGACGCCCGCATCTTTGCTGTACAGGGTGATCAGCACCCCAACCGCATAAGGGCCGCAGAAGCCACCGAGGTTGCCCAGGGCGTTGATCACGCCGCGCGCGCCGCCCGCCATCTCTGCGCTAAACAGTCTTGCTGGGATCGTCCAGAACACGCCCGCGGCGGATTGCAGGAAGAAACCGCAGCCCACCAGTGCGGCATAGGCCAGCCAGGTACTCTCTTTCAGCGCCACGGAGAGGAACATGCAGAGCGCAAAGCCAATCAGCGGCAGGGAGACAAACAGCTTGCGCTTGCCGGTGCGGTCAGAGAGCGTGGAGAACAGGAACATCCCCGCAATGGCCCCGATGTAAGGCAGGATGGCGAGCATACCCACCTGACCGATGCTGGTGTGCGTCAGCTCTTTCAGGATGGTCGGCAGCCAGAGCGTGTAGCCGTAAATCCCGGTCTGGTAAAAGAAGTTCAGCGCGATCAGCTGCCACATGGTTTTGTCGGAAAGCACTGCGCCGAGTGACGCGTTTTTCACCTCTTTGCCAGCGATGGCCTGCTGTTCAGCCGCCAGCGTTTGCACCAGATAGTTTTTCTCCGCCTCTGAAATCCAGCGCGCTTCCTGCGGCCGGTCGTACACGGTGAACGCCCACAGCACCAGCACAACGACGGACATTAAACCTTCAATGATGAACAGCCAGCGCCAGTCGAGCGCGGTGATGATCCAGCCTGACAGCGGGGCGGTGACGATCCCGGCGATGGGCACGAACATGATCACAATTGCGTTGGCGCGACCGCGCTCGGCGTCCGGGAACCAGTTGCTGATCATGGTGAGCACAACGGGCAGCATCCCGCCCTCCGCCACGCCGAGTAAGAAGCGCAGCACCAGCAGCTGATACTGATTCGTCACCAGGCCCGTGAGCACAGAGATCACCGCCCAGGCAACCAGCGACCAGCCGATAAACTTCTTGCCGCTGCCGTGGACGGCAATCTTGCCGCCGGGAACCTGCAGGAACAGATAGCCGATAAAGAAGATCCCACCTGCCAGGCCCGCCATAGTGGCGGTAATACCCAGCTCTTCATCCATCCCGCCGGGCATGGCAAAGGCGATATTTACGCGATCCATATACGAAATGATGCAGGCGATAAGAATAGGAGGAATGATTCTTAGCCAGCGCTGGCGCGGAATGTCCGCTTGTAGAGTATTCGAGTAAGTGTTCATATTTACTGTCTCAGTCAATGTAACCGGAATAGGGATATTTTTATTGTTATTGCGTTGCTTTATTCATTTCGCTAATGCCGTCGCGCAAAATAGCGATGCGATGGCTGACGTCAGCATTAGCATTTATTTCCAGTAATTTAATACCGGAGAATTTCAACGTTGCGGCGCTCGCCGCAGTAAAGAGTGATTTCGCGTGTTCAGTTGTCATCAAACTGTCGGTGCAGAATGAGGAAAACGGCGCGTGCAGATCCTGCCATTCTCCGTACTCCCCGCGGGTGGTCGTGCCCGAAAAAATCAGTGCACCCAGCTTTCCGGCACTGAGCGCGGCCTGAACATGGTCAAGCGGAAGGGTAGTGTTACGGCCTTCGATGGCCGAACGCGCCCAGTTGATGCAGACGCTGATATCCGTCTCCTTCACCACCTCCAGCACCTGCGCTAAGGGCAGGAAGCCTTTACGTGGTGCGGGGCCGGTCATGGCATCGCAGTGTTCCAGCACCAGATCGCAGTCCCAGTCCCAGCTCGCGATTTCCCGGATCGAACGTGAAAACGCCTCGGTTGCCTGCTCGATGGAAGCATTGCCCGCCTGCGGGGCTGCCTGCATCTCCAGGGCTATCACTTTGCCCGGATAACGGGCGTTCACGGCGTTAACTTTCTGGTGCAGATGCCGGTAAAAGTCTACACATGCTTTACGCTGCGTTTCGTCGGCTGACGCCAGGCCAAATGCGCTGTTGATACCGCGGCGGCGCATGGTTTCCATCACGGCGGTCACCACGATTTGCCATTCACCCGGCGTATGGCAGAACAGCCATTCATCCCCATAAGGATGGAGATGTTCAAGGCAGGGTTGTTCCAGCCCGCGAATGTTGGGCGTGTCGGAAAGTTCCCGCCAGAAGGTTTGTTCTTCTTGTTCCCCTTTCTGGTGAAACGAGGGTGCGCAGGGGTACGCACCAATAATAAAACTGGTGTTGGACATTTCGCGTTCCTGTATTTATCAGTAAATTAATCTAATTCGCTGACGGCCACTTTCACCACAATTTTACGAATTGCGGCTTCCTTGTTTTTAATACAGGCAGGACGGTGTACATCCTGCGGGAAAAATAGGGCATAGCTGCCGGGTATCATTTCGATAAAGGATTCATTTTCACAGTCGTGATAAAAAATAATATCGCGCTGTTCCAGGGATGATTCGCTTATTTCATTATTGCCGGTATCAATAGCGATACCGATTTTCTCTTCACCCCATGCCAAAAACTGAATATCCAGATAGCGGCGGTGCACTTCCGGGCGGTTCTCGTGCGGTTCCTTTGTCGTCAGGTCGAGAACCTGAGCAAAAATGTTGCGACCTTCAATTTCTACTACGCCTTGCGCCAGGGTGGTGAAATCCGTCGTGCGCAGAAAATTAAGAGCTTTTTCAATCGCCCGCGGCAGGCGGCACGGATTGGGCTGGGAAATATGTCCGAATATCATGGCCCACTCCTTACAGAGACTGGATTTTCATCCACACGCTGTCGTCGATGGTGATGCCGTCGCGGCGGTTCTCTTCCAGAAGGCGCGTGAATTCATGCCCCGGAAGGCGGACGGCAACGTTTTCATCAGACCGCTGTGCGGTGGTGATGAAGTCCATAATGCGCTGCAGCTTGGCATCGCGGGTTGGGCCGTCGATCAGGCGATCGACCTCGATGGCGATAAAGATCTGCGACACGCCATACTCGTCGCTGTTGTCCTGGGTCACTTCCGCGACGGAGGATCCGTTGGAGAGCAGGGTGGCGATCATGTCGAGCACGATGGATAAGCCGGACCCTTTCCAGTAGCCCATCGGCAGAATACGGCGGTTTTTCTCGATCACGCCTGGCTCCCGGGTGAGATTGCCCTCGTCGTCAAAGCCGCCATCGACCGGCAGCTCGCGCCCGGCAAGGCGGTTCACCTCCAGCATGCCGTAGGAGAACATTGACATCGACATGTCGACCATGGTGATCGGGTTAGAGGGAATAGCCACGATCAGCGGGTTGGTGCCGATGCAGCACTCTTTTGATCCCCACGCGGGCATCACGGCAATCGAGTTGGTCCAGCAAATGCCGATGTAGCCCTTCTCCGCCGCCTGCCAGCCGTAGCTGCCGCCGCGCATCCAGTGGTTCGCGTTACGCAGTGCCACCAGACCAATGCCGTGGTCGGACGCCAGCTCGGTGGCGCGATCCATCATCTTTTTCGCCGTCAGGTTGCCGATGGAGCGCTGGGCATCCCACTGTTCGATGGCACCCAGCGTTGTCACCCGTTTTGGCTGAGCGTCGGGAACGATATCGCCTGCATCAAGCTGCTGAATGAAACGCGGAAAACGGTTAACGCCGTGCGAATAAACGCCGGATTCCGTGGTGCGGGCAAACATCTCGGCGCAGGCGTCTGCGGTTTCCGCCTTCACGCCGCGATCGAGCAGAACCCGATTGAACGCCGCTTTTAACTCTTCAAAGGTCACTTTCATCCCTGTTCTCCTGTTCTTTTTCGGGGCAAGTGCGAGTGCTTTTTTATCGCTAAATTTCACTATGCGAAATCTGATTTCAAATATAGCGATCAAATTTTGCCAGATCAACGACATTCATGTTTTTCAAAATCGATTAAAATCAATTGGTTGTGTTTTTTCTGTTGAGATCGTGAACTGAACCACACTTTGCGCTACCATCAGGGCGCGACAAAAAGGAGCCATTTGATGAGCACGAAAGAGAGCGAAATGATGCAAGAAAAAGAGAGGCCAGCAGGTAGCCAGAGCTTGTTTCGCGGCCTGATGCTGATTGAGATCCTCAGCAACTATCCGAACGGGTGTCCGCTTGCGCACTTATCTGAACTGGCGGGGCTGAATAAGAGCACCGTGCACCGCTTACTGCAGGGGCTACAGTCGTGCGGGTACGTGACCCCGGCACCCGCGGCGGGCAGCTATCGCCTGACCACCAAATTTATCGCCGTCGGGCAAAAGGCCCTGTCGTCGCTGAATATCATTCACGTGGCCGCTCCGCACCTTGAGGCGCTGAACATTGCCACCGGCGAAACGGTGAACTTCTCCAGCCGTGAGGACGACCACGCGATCCTGATTTATAAGCTCGAACCGACAACCGGTATGCTGCGCACGCGTGCCTATATTGGCCAGCATATGCCGCTCTACTGCTCTGCAATGGGCAAAATCTACATGGCGTTTGGTCATCAGGATTACGTGGCGAGCTACTGGGAAAGCCATCAGGAACAGATCCAACCCTTGACCCGCAACACCATTACCGAGCTGAGTGCGATGTATGATGAGCTGGCGGAAATTCGCGATCGCAGCATGGCGATGGATAAAGAAGAGAACGAGCTGGGGGTTTCCTGCATTGCCGTGCCGGTCTTTGATATCCACGGGCGCGTGCCGTATGCGATCTCCATTTCGCTGTCGACGTCGCGCATGAAGCAGGTGGGTGAGAAGAACCTGCTCAAGCCGCTGCGTGAAACGGCAGAGGCTATCTCAAAAGAGCTGGGTTTTAACGTGCGCGAGGCGTAACAGATGAACCGATTTATCATGGCGGATTCGGAAAAATGCATTGGGTGCCGCACTTGCGAAGTGGCCTGTGCGGTTTCGCATCAGGAATTCGTCATCGCGAGTAATTTCATGCCCCGCATTCGGGTGGTGAAAGGGGATTCTTATACCACCGCGGTCGGGTGTCATCAGTGCGAGGATGCGCCCTGTGCAAATGTGTGCCCAACCGGGGCAATCCGACGCTCAGCCGGAGCCTGGCTCGTTGAGCAGGCGCGCTGCATCGGGTGCAAAAGCTGCATGGTGGCGTGCCCGTTTGGGGCGATGCAGGTACAGAGGGTGGGGGATCATGCGCAGGCGCTGAAATGTGATTTATGCGCGCATCGCGAGGGCGGACCTGCCTGCGTTGAGGCTTGCCCGACCCACGCGTTAAGCTGTGTCGATCCCGCCAGATTACGCACCGAACGGCTGCATCATCTGGCGTAAGAACTTACTGACCGTTTTCGCGCCAGGCGTTCTCAATCTCTTCCGCGAGAATTTTCACACCCGCTTCGATTTTTTCTGGATCAGGCACATAGTTCATGCGCATGCACTGGTGCGTGTGCGGCCACGGTTTATCCAGCCCCGGGAAGAAGTAATCGCCCGGCACCATCAGCACACCACGCTTTTTCAGTCGCTGGTAGAGAAGTTCCGTCGTAATCGGCAGATCCTTGAACCACAGCCAGAGGAAAATCGCCCCTTCTGGTTTGTGGATCAGGCAGCGTTCTTCCGGCAAATAGCGGCGAAGTATCGCGATCGTATCCTGAACGCGCTGGTAATAGAATGGCTTAATCACGTCATTCGACAGGCGCAGCAGGTCGTTGCGCTTAATCATTTCGCACATCATCGCCGGGCCAATGCCGCCGGGTGAAAGACTGATAATGCCGTTCATGTTGGTAATGGCGGTGATGATTTTTTCATTGGCAATGATGATGCCGCAGCGGCTGCCCGGCAGGCCCAGTTTAGACAGGCTCATGCACAGAACGATGTTTGGGTTCCACAGCGGGCGGGCTTCGCTGAAGATTATCCCCGGGAACGGCACGCCGTAGGCGTTATCGATCACCAAAGGGATGCCGTGCTGATTGGCCAGCGCGTCCAGTTTCATCAGCTCGTCATCGGTAATCACGTTGCCCGTTGGGTTGGTAGGACGTGATACGCAGATCATGCCCGTCTCTTCACCAATATGCAGGTGTTCAAAATCGACGTGATATTTGAACTGGCCTTCTGGCAGCAGTTCGATGTTCGGGCGCGCGGAGACAAACAGGTCTTCTTCGAGGCCGGAATCGGCATAGCCGATATACTCCGGTGCCAGCGGGAACAGCACTTTTTTGGTCGTGCCGTCGGCGCGACGTCCTGCGAACAGGTTAAACAAGTAGAAAAACGCGCTCTGGCTGCCGTTTGTCAGTGCAATATTCTGTGGTTCGATATCCCAGCCCAGCTCGTCACGCAGCATTTCGGCGAGGAGTTTCAGCAGCTCGGTTTTACCCTGCGGGCCGTCGTAATTGCAAAGCGCATCGGTTGCTTTGCCGCTTTCCAGCATCTGAGCGAGCAGCGTCTGGAAATAGGTATTCATCTCCGGAATTTGAGCCGGGTTTCCGCCGCCGAGCATGATTGCGCCCGGTGTGCGCAGCCCGTCGTTGAGGTCCTCCATCAGGCGGGTAATGCCTGAATGGCGGGTAAATTTGTCGCCGAAAAGTGAAAACGTCATAGCAGGTGATCTGTCGGGCTTATTTTGAAAGTGGGTAACCATAACGCTAGCACCGTGCTGGTGCAAATCGGGTGGTGTGGTCGGATTTGTTGTTTTATAGGGTAGGTTTGGATTTGTGTAGTGAATCGTTCTGGTTTGCTTCTCCCCTCACCCCGGCCCTCTCCCCTGTGGGGAGAGGGTTAGGGTGAGGGGCCGTTTATTGATTACCCGCCCATACCACCATCACCTTATCGCCCTTGTGCTCGCGCACGAAGCCGTAACCTTCCTTCATTGACAGCGTGGTTTGCTTGCCTTCACCAATCGCCGGGTGACGGGCGCGGAACTGACCCAGAGTTTGCCAGTGGGCGACGGTTAGGGCCTGCTTGCCCGTGACATCCTGCCAGTTCATGTCCGAACGTGTGCCCTGAAGCGGGTCGGAGCCTGTCGGGCCGAACGGACGTTCTGATTCATCACCGTAGTAAATCTGCACGCTGCCCGGTGCCAGCAGGAGCAGCTCCGCCGCGCGCTGGCCCCCTTCGCGGAACAGGCGCGTATCGTGTGACGAGAGGTAGCTCAGCACGTTGAAGCTTTGCAGCTTCTCCGCCATCTGCTGCCAGGTGAGATCCATATCGGCCAGACACTCCACCGCTTTCGCCGCCTGCTCCTGATAGTCAAAATTGATCATCGCGTCGAAGCCGTGGCGGTAATAATCGCTCTGCATCACGCCGTGGCCCCAGGATTCCCCGGTCATCCAGAACGGTGCGTTGTCGAGTTTTTTGTCCGGGTTAGCCGCTTTCCACGCCGCCAGTGCCTGGCCTGCCTGATCTTTCAGCTGTTGCCATGCGTCGAGTTCAACGTGCTTTGCAGTATCCACCCGGAAGCCGTCGATACCGTAGTCACGAACCCACTGGCTGAGCCAGTGGGTCAGGTAATCCCGGGGCGTGAAATTCGTCATCGCTTTCGCGCCGGTGTCGGGCTTGTGTTGATAAAAGTTCGGCAAACCTGACGGGGTCGTCGATTCCGTTTTCAGATCCGGCAGGAAGGCCAGCGACATGGTCAAATCATCGAAGCCGGGGTTGTCGTAATTACCAATGTCGGTGCGGATCCATTTCTTGCCCCACCATTTTTCCCATGCGGCTTTGTCGCTAAAGTTGATGTAGTCGTTAAAGCTGTGCCAGCTTTGGCCTGCGCCGGGCTTCCAGTCCGTCCAGCGATCGCCCAGCGTTTTTTTCAGCTCATCGCCCTGCAGGTACAGGGCACCAAACTGATATTCCTGCATGTCTGCCAGCGTGGCATAACCAACGTGGTTCATGACGATATCAAAAAGAACGCGGATGCCGCGCTTGTGCGCTTCGTCGACAAGCTGGCGCAGGTCATCTTCGGTGCCCATGTTGGCATCGAGTTTCGTCCAGTCCTGCGTGTAGTAGCCGTGATAGGCGTAGTGAGGGAAATCCCCTTTGGTTCCGCCGCCCACCCAGCCGTGGATTTGCTCCAGCGGGGAGCTTATCCACAGCGCGTTGACGCCCAGCTGCTGCAGGTAGTCGAGCTTGCCGGTAAGCCCCTTGAGATCGCCGCCGTGGAAGGTGCCGATCTCCTGCATGCCGTCTTTATGACGGCCATAGCTGTTGTCGTTGCTCGGGTCGCCATTCACAAAGCGGTCGGTCAGCACGAAATAGACGGTGGCATTTTGCCAGCTGAAGGGGGCAGGCTGGTCGGTTTCGGCACGCTCAAGCAGCAGCAGGCCGTTGCTGTTGGCGGCAGGCTGTAGGGTGATTTTGCCGTTCTGCACCGTTGCCGTCTGTTTGCTGTAGAAATCACGCACCACCGTGCCTTCCGGGAAGGTACCGCTTACCTCCAGCGTCAAAGGTTTGCCATCCCACGTTGGACACTGACGGGCGACGTTCGCGACAGGTTGCTCCGCTGTGCTCTGAATGGTCAGCATCAGGGTCGGCGTCCCGGAGCGGGTATCGACACGCATCTGATAATCACCGTCACGGAATAGCCGCCACTGTGGCGGTGCGCCCTCGCAGCGCTTGAGCGACAGCATCTCATTGAGTTTTATGGCGTCCGTTGGCTGCCAGCACGTGTTGTCAAAACTCACTGTTAAAGGACGGGTACCCTTCGCGAGCTTTGCCTGACTGGTGAAGACCCCGGTACCTTCCGCGCGAAATGCGCTAAATCCCGGCGATGACCAGTCTGCATGTGCCAGCGCGGGAAACATCAGGAGAGCCACTGCGGTGCGTTTCATTTCATTTTCCTGTCGCGGATTTTTTAACCAGTGTGCCACTGGGTACTGAGGAAAAACTCCTCCTCCGATGGTTTCTGCCAGGAGGACGCGAAGGGATGAGTGATCCCGCGCAAAATTAGGCAGTTATCTGCGATATCGCACACATTTTTTCAGAATTGATGGTTTAGTGAGCATGTTTCAGGTGACATAGTTTCGGATTTGGACTATTTCTATACGTGCTCTGGAAGACTATTTTTGATATGATTTGAGATTCCCTCTCAAATTTGTGAAAAAAATAAGGTGTTGGGATGATTACATCCGACCAGGAGACCTAATGATATCGACTCCCATTCGACGATATGGGGCCGCGATACTCATGTTACTCACCACGGCATTTTCGGGTGAGGTGCTTGCAAAGACGCACACGGATACAACGAGTAAGAAAGCCCACGTAATAAAGACGACAAGTAGTAAGGTTAGCAGTAAACAAGAGTATTCTCGCAATAGTGCAAAGAGTAGTTCACTTCCTGATTTGCGAAAATACCCTTCCGGAACACCAAGGAAAAAAGCGTTTCTCCGGACGGTAATGCCTTACATCACGAGTCAAAATGCTGCGATTACTGCAGATCGTAACTGGCTGATCTCAAAACAGTACGATAGCCGCTGGTCGCCGTCTGAGCGCACGCGCCTGAAAGAGATTTCAAAACGCTACAAGGTGAAATGGAATGGCAACACGCGTCATGTGCCGTGGAATTCACTTCTGGAGCGTGTAGACATCATTCCGGGCAGCATGGTGGCAACGATGGCCGCCGCTGAAAGCGGTTGGGGTACCTCGAAGCTGGCGCGCAATAACAACAATCTTTTTGGCATGAAATGCGTGAAAGGGCGTTGTAACAATGCACCCGGTAAAGTGAAAGGCTACTCGCAGTTTGAATCGGTCAAAGATTCCGTGAATGCCTATGTCGTGAATCTGAACACGCATCCGGCCTACTCTTCGTTCCGTAAGTCTCGCGCCCAGCTGCGTAAAGCGGATCAGGAAGTGACGGCAAGCACGATGATCCACAAGCTGAAAGGTTATTCCACCCAGGGGCAGCGCTATAACAACTATCTGTTTGCGATGTACCAGGATAACCAGCGCTTAATTGCCGCGCATATGTAATCCCCAAAAAACGCCTTCCATCGGAAGGCGTTTTTCTTTTTAGATCATCACTTCGCTATACCGTTCCCGGTACTCTTTCGGCGTCGTCTCATACTCCTTTCTGAACACCGAGTAGAAATACTGCAGCGACGGGTAGCCGCACATCTGTGAAATTTCATTGATGGAAAGCGACGTGGAGATCAGCAGGCTGCGTGCTTTCTCCAGTTTTTCCGCATGAATAACGGCGTGAATGGTTTCACCCACTTCTTCTTTAAAGCGTTTTTCCAGGTTTGAGCGAGAAATGCCGACCGAATCCAGCACCTGATCCACCTTAATGCCTTTGCAGGCGTGGTTACGAATGTAGTGCATGGCCTGAATGACGGCCGGGTCGCTTAAGGAACGATAATCGGTTGATCGGCGTTCGACGACACGCACAGGCGGAACCAGCAGGCGCTGAAGCGGCAAGGCTTCGTTGTCCAGCAGGCGGTGCAGGAGTTTCGCGGCCTGATAGCCCATTTGACGGGTTCCCTGCGCGACAGAGGAGAGCGCCACGCGAGACAAATAGCGGGTTAACTCTTCGTTATCGATACCAATTACGCACAGCTTTTCAGGCACCGGAATATGCAAATGTTCGCAGACCTGCAGCACGTGGCGCGCACGAGCATCTGTTACCGCAATAATCCCTGTCTGGGGCGGCAGAGTTTGCAGCCAGTCCGCCAGGCGGTTTTGCGCGTGCTGCCAGTTTTCCGGTGCGGTTTCCAACCCCTGATACACCACACCACGATATTTCTCCTTTGCGACCAGCTGGCAGAACGCATGCTCGCGCTCTACCGCCCACCGTTTGCCGCTTGAAGAGGGCAACCCGTAAAACGCAAAGCGATGCACGCCTTTCTCTTTTAAATGGAGAAAAGCGGCCTCGACCAGCGCATGGTTATCGGTTGCGATGTAGTGGACTGGTGGATAGCGATCGGGCGAATGATACGAGCCGCCGACGCCCACAATGGGAACGTCGACGTCTGTTAGCAATTGCTCAATGACGGGATCGTCATAGTCAGCGATAACGCCATCGCCCAGCCAGTCTTTGATGTTCTCCAGACGGGTGCGAAAATCTTCTTCAATGAAAATATCCCACTCGGATTGCGACGCCTGCAAATATTCACCAACCCCTTCAACCACCTGACGGTCGTAGGCTTTGTTGGCATTGAATAACAACGTAATGCGGTGACGCTTTTCAAACATGGCTCACTTTCCCAAATAAGTAACAATACTGTTCTCAGGCACGTCGCTTGGTTGCAGAGTCCATCCAGACTGCCAGCAAAAGAATCGCTCCCTTCACGATATACTGCCAAAACGTTGGGACGTCCATCATGCTCATCCCGTTATCCAGCGAAGCCATAATAAATGCGCCCATTACCGCACCTGCCACGCTGCCGACACCGCCTGCGAGACTGGTCCCGCCGATGACACACGCAGCGATGGCATCCAACTCGGCAATGTTTCCTGCCGACGGTGAACCGGCCCCCAGACGTGAGCTGAGGATCAGCCCTGCAATCGCCACCATCAGGCCGTTGATGGCAAAGACAGCGAGTTTGGTGCGTTCGACGTTGATCCCTGACAGACGTGCCGCCTCAAGATTACCGCCAATGGCATAAATACGACGACCAAACGCGGTGCGCGTCGCCATAAACATGCCGCCCAGCAGCAGGAACGCCAGCAGCAGAACGGGCGTCGGGACACCGCGGTAATCGTTCAGCAGCCAGATGGCACCCAGCACAATCACGGCGGTGAGCGCCTGACGACCGACCACGGAGGTCGATGCCGGAGAAGCCAGCCCCAGCGCCTGACGGCGCATACGGCCGCGCCACTGCCATGCGATGAAGGCCATCATGCCCACCACGCCAATCGTAAAGCCGATGCCATCAGAGAGGTAGCTCTGCCCAATCTGCGACATAGACGCGCTGGTGGGAGAGACGGTAGTGCCGTTGGTGATGCCAATCAGAATCCCACGGAAGGCCAGCATCCCGGCCAGGGTGACGATGAATGACGGCACCTTGCGGTAGGCAACCCACCACCCGTTCCACGCCCCCAGTACCAGACCCAGCGCCAGCGTCACGACAATGGTGAGCGGCAGCGGCCAGCCGAGCCAGACATCAAATATCGCCGCCACGCCGCCGAGCAGGCCCATCATCGACCCGACCGACAGGTCAATCTCCGCTGAGATAATCACAAACACCATCCCCACGGCAAGAATGCCGGTAATGGCAGTCTGGCGCAGCAGGTTAGAGATATTACGAGCACTCAAATATGAGCCATCGGTCATCCAGGTAAAGAACAGCATGATGACGATAATCGCCGCGATCATCACGAAGACCTGCAGGTTTAGCGCTTTTAGCCCCGCGAACGCACCGGGCGTCGGCACGGCGACTTTGATATCAGACGGATTGCTTTTCGACATGACGTTCGCTCCTTAGGGCGGCTTCCATCACCTGCTCCTGCGTCAGGTTCTGGTTAATCAGGTTGGCTTTCAGTTTCCCCTCGTGCATAACCAGCACTCGGTCGCTCAGGCCGAGCACTTCGGGTAACTCAGACGAAATGACAATGACGGCAATCCCTTGCTGTACAAGCTGATTAATCAGCTTGTAAATTTCATACTTCGCGCCGATATCAATCCCGCGCGTCGGTTCATCCAGAATTAAAATTCGCGGGTTAAGTAGCAGGCAGCGCGCCAGAATCGCCTTTTGCTGGTTCCCCCCGCTGAGGCGTCCAATGGCCAGTTCTGGTGAGGAGGTTTTCACCTTGAGCCTGGCGAGAGACTGAAGAATGCACTGCTGCTCGGCAGCGTCGTCCAGGCTCGTCAGGGCACCGGAGAACTGGTTTAGCGCCGCCAGCGTGATGTTTTTCCCGACAGCCATTACCGGCACGATGCCGTCCTTTTTGCGATCCTCTGGCACCATGGCAATGCCATGGGCAATCGCCTGCTGGCAGTTGTCGATTTTCACCGGCTGACCATCAATGTAAATGCTGCCTTCCCAGCGTCCGGGCCAGACGCCGAACAGGCACTGTACGGCTTCGGTGCGCCCGGCACCGACGAGGCCCGCAATCCCAAGAATTTCGCCACGGTGAAGGGAAAACGAGACGTTATTGACGCGCTTAATGTGGCGGTTAACGGGGTGCCACGCGGTGAGATTTTCCACGCGCAGGATTTCATCTCCCACGGCGTGGGGTTCGTTCGGATAGAGCGCAGTGAGTTCGCGTCCCACCATCATAGTGATGATGTCATCTTCACTCATGCCCTCCGCTTCACGGGTGCCGATGTGCTGCCCGTCGCGGATCACGCAGATGGTGTCCGAAATGGCTTTCACCTCATTAAGCTTGTGCGAAATATAGATGCAGGCGATACCGTGGTTTTGCAGATCGCGGATGATATTGAGCAGAACAGCGGTTTCCTGTTCAGTAAGCGAGGCCGTTGGCTCATCGAGGATCAGCAGTCTTACCTGCTTGTTCAGGGCCTTGGCGATTTCGACCAACTGCTGCTGCCCCAGGCCAAGATCTCCCACGCGGGTATCCGGTGAAATGCTGAGACTTACCTGCGCCAGCAGCTTTTCACAGCGCAGCGTCATGGTGTCGTAATCCAGCACGCCGTGACGTGAGATTTCGGCACCCAGGAAGATATTTTCCAGCACGGTGAGGTGCTTCACCAGCGCCAGTTCCTGATGAATAATGGCGATACCTTTACGCTCAGTATCGCGAATGTGTGTGGCCTGAATGACCTCACCGGAAAAGACGATTTCACCCTCATAGCTGCCATGCGGATAGATCCCGCACAGCACTTTCATTAGCGTCGACTTGCCCGAACCGTTTTCACCGCACAGCGAGACCACTTCGCCAGGGTTTAGCCGCAGGCTCACGTTATCGACCGCTTTCACCGCGCCAAAGGCTTTAGTGATGCTCTTCATTTCCAGTAAATAAGACATAGCTGCTCCACGTGACCTGAGGGAGAACAGGACAGACCGGTGCGCCCCTGCCGGGCAGGGGCTGCGCGGGATTACAGTTCACTCTTCTTGTGGAAACCGTCTTTAATGACAGTGGCGTCAATATTCTCTTTATTGACTTCAATCGGGGTGAGCAGACGGGCCGGAACATCTTTGAGCCCGTTGTTCAGCGTCGCGTCAGATTTAGGCTGTTGGCCCTGACCCAGCTCAACGGCAATTTCAGCCGCCGTATTTGCAAGTTCGGTGATGGGCTTGTAAACCGTCATGGTTTGGGTGCCTGCAATGATGCGTTTTACCCCGGCGAGATCGGCATCCTGTCCGGAGATAGCGACTTTGCCAGCCAGCCCTTGGGCGCTCAGGGCCTGAATCGCGCCGCCAGCGGTGGCATCGTTAGAGGCCACGACGGCATCAATTTTGTTGTTGTTGGCCGTCAGCGCGTTTTCCATAATTTTTAGCGCGTTTTCCGGGAGCCAACCATCAGCCCACTGATCGCCAACCACTTTAATTTTCCCGTTGTCGATGTACGGTTTAAGGACTTTCATTTGTCCTTCGCGGAACAGTTTGGCGTTGTTATCTACTGGCGAACCACCCATCAGGAAATAATTCCCTTCTGGCACTTTATCGACCAGGCTTTTGGCTTGTAATTCGCCCACTTTTTCGTTGTCGAACGAAATATAATAATCAATGTCCGCGTTATTAATCATGCGGTCATAGGCTAATACTTTTATGCCTTCTTGTTTGGCTTCTTTCACCACGTTACTTAATACCTGGCCGTTATACGGGATAATGACCAGCACATCGACGCCACGGTTGATCATATTCTCAATTTGCGACATTTGCGTTTCTTCGTTGCCGTTAGCCGACTGAACAAACACGCTTGCGCCGAGGGATTCCGCTTTTTTGACAAAAATATCGCGATCTTTCTGCCAGCGCTCCAGGCGCAGGTCGTCAATGGCCATGCCGATTTTCACCTCTTTGGCGTGCCCGGCAAAGCTTGCAAGCAGGAGAGTAGTACAGAGTGTAAGGGACAGGTTCTTTATCTTCATAATTATTAGGCCTTTTTGTAGGGGATGTGTCGCTGAGATAAAAGAAACATTCACTGCTGAGACGCAGCAAATTTTTAACGTGGAAAGGCCCGCTGGCAATTACAGATTTTTATCTTCTCATTATGATATTTGGTTTATTTCTGAATTTATGACCGCGATCGGATTTTAAAATACGTAACTTATTAATTACATTTGATTCTGGAATCTGCACCGAAAAATAGTTTGTCTGCGCATTATTTTGCGAGCCAGCGCACAGTTGTGCATTCTCTCAATAGCAGTGTGAAATAACGTAATTGAGCAAGCCGGAATGTGTATTCACTATTACTCCTGTATCTACGACACGCCGCATACCCTGATTATGGAGCTCAATATGCAAGCTTATTTCGACCAACTCGATCGCGTTCGTTACGAAGGCACGAAAACGACCAATCCTTTAGCATTTCGTCACTACAACCCGGAAGAGCTGGTGCTGGGTAAGCGCATGGAAGATCATCTGCGCTTTGCCGCCTGTTACTGGCATACCTTCTGCTGGAATGGTGCCGATATGTTCGGTGTGGGTTCTTTTGATCGTCCATGGCAACAGCCTGGCGAAGCCATCGAACTGGCGAAGCGTAAAGCGGATGTCGCGTTTGAGTTCTTCAACAAGCTGAACGTGCCGTACTACTGCTTCCACGATGTGGATGTTTCTCCGGAAGGCGCGTCGCTGAAAGAGTATCTGAACAACTTCGCGCAGATGGTGGACGTGCTGGCGGCAAAACAGCAGCAGAGCGGCGTGAAGCTGCTGTGGGGCACGGCAAACTGCTTCACTAACCCTCGCTATGGCGCGGGCGCGGCAACGAATCCGGATCCCGAAGTGTTCAGTTGGGCGGCCACACAGGTGGTGACGGCGATGAACGCCACGCATCAGCTGGGCGGCGAGAACTATGTACTGTGGGGCGGCCGTGAAGGTTACGAAACCCTGCTTAACACCGATCTGCGTCAGGAGCGTGAGCAGATTGGTCGCTTTATGCAGATGGTCGTCGAGCATAAACATAAAATCGGTTTCCGCGGTACGCTGCTGATTGAACCTAAACCGCAAGAGCCAACCAAGCATCAGTACGATTATGACGTTGCAACCGTGTACGGCTTCCTGAAGCAGTTTGGTCTGGAAAAAGAGATCAAAGTGAACATTGAGGCTAACCACGCTACGCTTGCGGGTCACTCTTTCCATCACGAAATTGCGTCCGCCATTGCGCTGGGCATCTTTGGTTCTGTGGATGCAAACCGCGGCGACGCGCAGCTCGGCTGGGACACCGACCAGTTCCCGAACAGCGTGGAAGAGAATGCGCTGGTGATGTACGAAATCATCAAAGCGGGGGGCTTCACCACCGGCGGCCTGAACTTTGACGCTAAAGTGCGTCGCCAAAGCACCGATAAGTACGATCTGTTCTACGGTCATATTGGCGCGATGGACACCATGGCGCTGGCGCTGAAAATCGCCGCTCGAATGATTGAAGACGGTGAGCTGGATAAACGCGTGGCGAAGCGTTATAGCGGCTGGAACAGTGAGCTGGGCCAGCAAATTTTGAAAGGCCAGTTATCGCTTGCGGAGATCGCGAAGTACGCTGAACAGCATCAGCTGGCACCGCAGCATCAGAGCGGACACCAGGAACTGCTGGAAAACCTGGTCAATCACTACCTGTTCGATAAATAACAGCATCCAGGCCCGGTAAGCGCAGCGCCACCGGGCATTTCTGTCAAAGGAGTCACCACAATGTATATCGGGATCGATCTTGGCACATCGGGTGTGAAAGCCATCCTGTTAAGCGAACAGGGCGACGTGTTAGCCACGCAGACGGAAAAACTGCAGGTTTCACGTCCGCATCCGCTGTGGTCTGAACAGGACCCGGAGCAGTGGTGGCAGGCGACGGATCGCGCAATCACAACCTTAGGCGCGCAGCACAGTCTCCGTGACGTAAAAGCGCTGGGGATTGCCGGACAAATGCACGGCGCAACGCTGCTGGACAGCCAGCACCGCGTGTTGCGTCCAGCGATCCTCTGGAACGACGGTCGCTGTGCAGAAGAGTGCGCGCTTCTTGAGGAACGCGTACCGACCTCTCGTGCCATCACCGGCAACCTGATGATGCCGGGCTTCACCGCACCAAAACTCTTGTGGGTACAGCGCCATGAACCTGAGATTTTCCGTCAGGTAGCGAAAGTTCTGCTGCCGAAAGATTATCTGCGTTTTCGCATGACGGGTGATTTCGCCAGTGATATGTCTGACGCGGCGGGCACGATGTGGCTCGATGTGGCGAAACGCGACTGGAGCGAGGCGATGCTGGATGCCTGCCATCTGACTCGTGACCATATGCCTGCGCTCTTCGAAGGCAGCGAGGTCACCGGCACACTGCAGTCCTCCATTGCTGAACGCTGGAATATGCCTGCCGTACCTGTGGTGGCTGGCGGCGGCGACAACGCGGCGGGCGCTGTCGGTGTCGGGATGGTGGAGGCAGGGCAGGCGATGCTCTCGCTGGGAACCTCCGGCGTCTATTTTGCCGTCAGCGACGGTTATCGCAGCAATCCTGAAAGCGCGGTCCACAGTTTCTGTCATGCCCTGCCGGGGAAATGGCATTTGATGTCGGTGATGCTGAGTGCGGCATCCTGCCTTGACTGGGCAGCGAAGCTGACCGGAATGGCGGATGTCCCTGCGTTTATCGAAGCCGCGCAGCAGGCGGATGAAAATGCCGGTGCCGTCTGGTTTTTACCCTATCTTTCCGGCGAGCGTACGCCACACAACAACCCGGAAGCGAAAGGGGTGTTCTTTGGCTTAACCCATCAGCATGGCCCGGCTGAACTGGCGCGTGCGGTACTGGAGGGCGTCGGGTATGCGCTGGCGGATGGGATGGACGTCGTACATGATTGTGGGCTGAAGCCATCAAGCATTACGCTCATTGGCGGCGGCGCGCGCAGCAGTTACTGGCGCCAGATGTTGTCTGACATTAGCGGGCTACAGCTTGATTATCGCACCGGGGGCGACGTCGGGCCTGCGCTCGGCGCAGCGCGCCTGGCACAGATAGCCGTGAACCCTGACAAACCGCTCGCACAGTTGCTGCCACAGCTGGCGCTTGAACAAACGCATCTTCCTGACGCAGCACGTCATTCGCGCTACGCGGAAAGGCGTGATGTGTTCCGCAGGATCTACCAGCAGCTGGTGCCGTTGATGTCATAAACGATTGTCTGATAGAGGCATGACGATGTACTTTTTTGGTCTGTTCGTGCCTGCGTTTCCTCGTCAGGATATGGTCATACCCACTGACGAGGAGTTCCATCATGTCCCGCACCGCATTAATCAATATTGACACTCAGCAGTCATTTCATCATCGCGTGTACTGGCAGGAGGGCGATATTCCTGCCTTTCAGCAGGCCATGCTGGGTCTGATTGAAGGCTGTCAGTCGCGCAGTATCCCGGTCGTTGATATTTTTCATGTAGATGAAGACGGTCCTTTCACCCTGGAAAGCGGCTTTGTCAAACCGATGGCCTTTTTACGTCATCAGCCGGATGTGGTTTTCCAGAAACACGTCCATAATGCCTTCACGGATACCGGGCTCGACCGCTGGCTGCGCGAGCGGGATATCAACCGACTGATTATCTGCGGCATTCGCACAGAACAATGTTGTGAAACCACCGCACGGGTGGCCTCCGATCTGGGCTATGCTGTGACCTTTGTGAGCGAGGCCACGCTGACGTTCCCGATGACGCACAAAGGAATTACCCTTAGCGCTGACGAACTGCGCCATCGCACCGAGACGGTGCTGGCCGGGCGTTTTGCCGAGATTAAAACGGTAGCGGAGACGCTGGAGTCACTGTAATGAGCATCGACGTCTGGTTCGTTATGTTGCCCGGGGTGCTGTCATTAGACATGACCGGCCCGGCAGAAACCTTCGTGCTGGCGGGCGACGCGTTTCGCCTCCATTACATTGGCCCGCAGCCTGACGTTCAGACGTCGATTGGCCTGACGATGAGCGGCATTCAGCCGCTGCCGGAACGTCTGCCGGAAGGGAGTTTGCTTGTGCTGCCGGGAGTCAGCGACTCCCACGTTCAGTTCTCAACCCCTCTGGCGCAGCAGGTTCAGCACTGGCTGATGCGCCTGCAGCCGCAGATCCAGCGCCAGGATATCGCCGTGATGTGCGTCTGTTCTGGCGCGCTGCTGGCGGCAAAGTCGGGCTTGTTGAATAACCGGCAGTGCACCACGCATCATGACGTCATTAGCCGCTTACGCGCCGCAGCCCCCACGGCGACGATTAAAGAGAACCGGATCTTCGTGCAGGACGAGAATATCTGGACCAGCGCAGGGATCACGTCGGGTATCGATCTGGCGCTGCATATGATTAACCGCCTTTGTGGGCCAGAAAAAGCCCTGTCCGTCGCGCGTGAGATGGTGGTCTGGTTCCGCCGCTCCGGGGGCGATCCGCAGCTTTCGCCCTGGTTACGCTACCGCAATCATCTTCACCCGGCGATCCACCGCGCGCAGGACGCCCTTACCGCTGAGCCGCAAAAAGCGTGGCAGATACCGGATATCGCCGCGCAGGCGCACGTCAGCCCGCGCCATCTGACCCGGCTTTTTCAGGAACATTTAGGTATAAGCGTTCGGGATTACCTTGAGCAATTGCGTCTGGCCGTGGCCGAACAGTGGTTGTTGCAGGGGCGTGGGGTGGAGCAGGCGTCGCTGGCGGCAGGGTTTTCCTCCCCGCGCCAGTTCCACCGTGCCCGGCAGCGAATCGCTAGCTAACGAAGCGATGGGTATCTATTTTTTGCAACAACATCGACAGCAATAAGCTCACGACCAGCGTGGCGGCAAAAATCCAGACAATATCCAGCAGCGGCCAGCTTTTGAACTCAATGCCACGCGTGCGAAGAGCGTGGATCACCAGCGCGTGAAAACCGTAAATTCCCAGCGAGTGGCGCGAAATAAATCCCAGCAGGGGAAGCGGGCGTTCATTCAGCGTATTTTTGACGAGTATCAGCAGGGAGATGGCGCAGATAAAGACCATCGGCCCGCAGTAAAGGTACCAGGTATCGGCAAAATTCCCGCGCCACTTCAGCTCATAAAGCGTACCGCGCGAAATCACGACCACACCGATGATAAACAGCGCCCCACAAAGCCAGTTCATCCTCCTTTTTTGTGTCTCCATCATGCCAATGGCGCGCCCCAGCATGCCGTACAGCACGTAGTAAAAGGTATCGCCGTTGATATAGAGATTGACCGGCAACCATTCAAATCCGTCAATTTTCTGCGAGACGGTATTGGGGTTTGCCACCACGCCAATCACCACCATCAGGGCCAGGAGCATCTTGCCGCTGACGTTTTTTACCTGGATTAGCGGGGAAACCAGATAAATAACGATAATGGCGAAGAAGAACCACAGATGATAGAAGATCGGTTTTTGCAGCACGTTTTTCAGCGAAAGCTCGGCGTTAATTGAGGTGAAAAGCGTGATATAGAGCAGCGCAACGACGCTGTAAAAAACCAGGCATGAGGCGATGCGGATAAAATGCCTCGGCTGCGCACTGCGTTCGCCAAAGAAGAGAAAGCCGGAAATCATAAAGAACAGCGGCACACTCACGCGGGAAGCGGAGTTAAGTATATTAGCGATATCCCAGTTAACGTGGCTGATGCTGTGCGCGTTAGTGACGTACCAGGTCGTCGTGTGGATCATCACCACCATCAGACAGGCTATTCCTCGCAGGTTATCAATCCAGTTAATTTTTGACGACATCAGTTCCTCTTATTCCCTGTAAACAGAGTGTGACTGCGATTAGGGTAAAGTCTTCCCTTGGAAAATTCTGAGTTTAACTCGCGTAACTTGTACGTGGAGCACGAGATTCGCAGAATGACGCACCATAATCTATAAAAGCGTTGATATTAAAAATAACAGCCACTGACCAGGGCGGTAATAAAAATGATGATGAAGCGTGTGGCGCCACTCTTTCTGCTACTCATACTGGCGGGGTGCAGCGCCTCGCAGGGCGTGCCTGAACAAAAAGCACAGCAGGGGAAAATCAGCCCTGAACGTTCGCTGAATATGGAGCAGCTCTGCAAAGACCAGGCAGCTCGCCGCTATAATTCACAGGTGCAGAAAATTACGGTTAACGGATTTGAGCGCTTTCAGGGAAGCTATGAGCTAAAAGGCTATACTGCGCGTAAAGAAGGCTTTGTCTGTTCTTTTGACGCGGACGGCCAGTTTTTGCATCTCTCGATGCGCTAATCTGCTCGTATAATCAGCAGCCACAATGCCCTGGCGTTCTGGCTGCGCGCCTTATTCCCCAATTTATCTTAAACAACCCCGTTTCGTACTGTATATCTTGCAGCCAGCGGGTATACTGATCCCTTCCATTTAAAACCACACGTATCCAGCACGAAATACTATGCAAAAGTTTGATACCAAGACCTTCCAGGGCCTGATCCTGACCTTACAGGATTACTGGGCTCGTCAGGGCTGCACCATTGTTCAACCTTTGGACATGGAAGTTGGCGCAGGCACCTCGCACCCAATGACCAGCTTGCGCGCGTTGGGGCCGGAGCCAATGGCGACCGCGTATGTGCAGCCTTCCCGCCGTCCTACCGATGGCCGTTACGGCGAAAACCCGAACCGTCTGCAGCACTACTATCAGTTCCAGGTGGTGATTAAGCCATCACCAGACAACATTCAGGAACTGTACCTCGGGTCGCTGAAAGAGCTGGGTATGGACCCGACCATTCACGACATTCGTTTCGTGGAAGATAACTGGGAAAACCCAACGCTGGGTGCCTGGGGTCTGGGCTGGGAAGTGTGGCTGAACGGCATGGAAGTGACGCAGTTCACCTACTTCCAGCAGGTTGGCGGTCTGGAATGTAAGCCGATCACCGGTGAAATCACCTACGGTCTGGAACGTCTGGCCATGTATATTCAGGGCGTAGACAGCGTTTACGACCTGGTCTGGAGCGACGGCCCGCTGGGTAAAACCACCTACGGCGACGTGTTCCATCAGAACGAAGTGGAGCAATCCACCTATAACTTCGAATACGCGGACGTGGACTTCCTGTTCACCTGCTTCGAGCAGTACGAGAAAGAAGCGCAGCAGCTGCTGGCGCTGGAGACTCCGCTGCCGCTGCCTGCCTACGAGCGTATTCTGAAGGCCGCCCACAGCTTCAACCTGCTGGATGCCCGCAAAGCCATCTCCGTGACTGAACGTCAGCGCTACATTCTGCGTATTCGTACCCTGACCAAAGCCGTTGCAGAAGCTTACTATGCGTCCCGTGAAGCCCTTGGCTTCCCGATGTGCAACCGAAACAAATAAGAGGCGGCCATGTCTGAAAAAACTTTCCTGGTGGAAATCGGCACCGAAGAGCTGCCACCAAAAGCCCTGCGCAGCCTGGCTGAATCTTTTGCTGCGAACGTGACCGCCGAGCTGGATAACGCTGGCCTGGCACACGGTAAAATTGAGTGGTTTGCCGCACCGCGCCGTCTGGCGCTGAAAGTGACAAATCTGGCGGCGTCTCAGCCGGATCGTGAAGTGGAAAAACGTGGCCCGGCCATTGCCCAGGCGTTCGACGCCGAAGGCAAGCCGAGCAAGGCGGCAGAAGGCTGGGCGCGCGGCTGCGGCATCACCGTTGATCAGGCCGAGCGTCTGACCACCGACAAAGGCGAGTGGCTGCTGTATCGTGCACATGTGAAAGGCGAAAGCGCGGAAGCGCTGCTGCCGGACATGATCGCGACCTCACTGGCTAAGCTGCCAATTCCTAAGCTGATGCGCTGGGGCGCGTCCGACGTGCACTTCGTGCGTCCGGTTCACACCGTGACCCTGCTGCTGGGCGATACCGTGATTCCAGCCACCATTCTGGGCGTGGCGTCCGACCGCGTGATCCGCGGCCACCGCTTTATGGGTGAGCCGGAGTTCACCATCGACAATGCCGACCAGTATCCGCAGATCCTGCTGGAGCGCGGTAAAGTCATTGCCGACTACGAACAGCGTAAAGCCAAAATCAAAGCGGACGCGGAAGACGCGGCGCGCAAGATTGGCGGTAACGCCGACCTGAGCGAAAGCCTGCTGGAAGAAGTGACCTCTCTGGTGGAATGGCCAGTTGTGCTGACCGCGAAGTTCGAAGAGAAATTCCTGGCCGTTCCGGCTGAAGCGCTGGTCTACACCATGAAGGGTGACCAGAAGTACTTCCCGGTATACGCCAACGACGGCAAGCTGCTGCCAAACTTCATCTTCGTGGCGAACATCGAATCGAAAGATCCGATCCAGATTATCTCCGGTAACGAGAAAGTGGTGCGCCCACGTCTGGCGGATGCGGAGTTCTTCTTCAACACCGACCGTAAAAAGCGTCTGGAAGATAACCTGCCGCGCCTGCAGACCGTGCTGTTCCAGCAGCAGCTGGGCACGCTGCGCGACAAAACCGATCGTATCGCGGAGCTGTCCGGCTGGATCGCCCGTGAAATCGGTGCCGACGTCAACCACGCGACCCGCGCGGGCCTGCTGTCCAAGTGCGACCTGATGACCAACATGGTGTTCGAATTTACCGACACCCAGGGCGTGATGGGCATGCACTACGCGCGTCACGATGGCGAAGCGGAAGACGTGGCCGTGGCCCTGAACGAGCAGTATCAGCCGCGCTTTGCGGGTGACGATCTGCCGTCCAACCCGGTTGCCTGCGCCGTGGCGATTGCCGATAAGATGGACACCCTGGCGGGTATCTTCGGTATCGGTCAGCACCCGAAAGGCGACAAAGACCCGTTCGCGCTGCGTCGTGCCGCGCTGGGCGTGCTGCGTATCATCGTTGAGAAGAATCTGAACCTCGATCTGCAGACCCTGACCGAAGAAGCGGTGCGTCTGTACGGCGACAAGCTGACCAACGCGAACGTGGTGGATGACGTCATCGACTTCATGCTCGGTCGTTTCCGCGCCTGGTATCAGGATGAAGGTTACACCGTTGACACCATTCAGGCGGTGCTGGCGCGTCGTCCGACCCGTCCGGCTGATTTCGATGCGCGTATGAAGGCGGTATCCCACTTCCGTACCCTGGAAGCGGCATCTGCTCTGGCGGCGGCCAACAAGCGTGTATCCAACATTCTGGCGAAATCCGACGAGACGCTGAACGAGCGCGTAAACGCCGCGACGCTGAAAGAGCCGGAAGAGATCGCCCTGGCGATGCAGGTTGTGGTGCTGCGCGACAAGCTCGAGCCGGTCTTCGCGGAAGGTCGCTACCAGGAAGCGCTGGTGGAGCTGGCGGAACTGCGTGACGTTATCGACGCCTTCTTCGAGAAAGTGATGGTGAACGTGGAAGATAAAGATCTGCGTATTAACCGTCTCTCGATGCTCGAGAAACTGCGCGAGCTGTTCCTGCGCGTGGCGGATATTTCGCTGCTGCAGTAATGCAAAAAACCCGCCCCTGACAGGCGGGAAGAACGGCAACTAAACTCATGCCGGGCTGCAAAAGCAGCCCGGCTTTTTTTATTACACTCTCTCAAATACCGTCGCGATACCCTGACCCAGCCCGATACACATTGTTGCCAGACCAAACTGGGCATCTTTGCGTTCCATCAGGTTGATCAGCGTCGTGCTGATGCGCGCGCCGGAACAGCCCAGCGGGTGACCGAGGGCGATCGCGCCGCCGTTGAGGTTAATCTTCTCGTCGATCTGATCCATCAGCCCCAGATCTTTGATGCACGGCAGGATCTGCGCGGCGAAGGCTTCGTTCATCTCGAACAGATCGATGTCGCTGGCGGTTAAGCCCGCTTTTTTCAACGCCAGCTTCGAGGCCGGAACCGGGCCGTAGCCCATGATTGACGGATCGCAGCCCACGACCGCCATCGAACGTACCCGAGCGCGAGGGGTTAAGCCCAGCTCGCGGGCGCGGCTTTCGCTCATCACCAGCATCGCCGCGGCACCGTCGGACAGGGCGGACGACGTTCCCGCCGTGACCGTACCGGTGACGGGGTCAAACGCCGGGCGCAGGGTAGACAGCGCTTCGACCGTGGTTTCCGGGCGGATGACTTCGTCGTAGCTGAACTGCTTCAGTACGCCGTCTGCGTCGTGACCGCCGGTCGGGATGATCTCATTCTTAAAGGCACCGGACTGCGTGGCGGCCCAGGCGCGAGCGTGAGAGCGCGCGGCAAAGGCATCCTGCATTTCACGGCTGATGCCATGGAGGCGGGAGAGCATCTCGGCGGTCAGGCCCATCATCCCCGCGGCTTTCGCCACGTTACGGCTCATGCCCGGGTGGAAATCGACCCCGTGGCTCATCGGCACGTGGCCCATGTGCTCAACGCCGCCCACCAGACAGGCCTGCGCATCGCCGGTCATGATCATGCGCGCCGCGTCGTGCAGCGCCTGCATGGACGAACCGCACAGGCGGTTGACGGTGACCGCCGGAACCGAGTGCGGGATCTCCGCCAGCAGCGACGCGTTGCGGGCGATGTTGAAGCCCTGTTCCAGGGTCTGCTGCACGCAGCCCCAGTAGATATCGTCCAGCGCAGCAGGATCCAGCGCCGGGTTACGCGCCAGCAGGCTACGCATCAGGTGCGCGGAGAGGTCTTCCGCACGCACGTTACGGAACGCGCCGCCTTTTGAACGGCCCATCGGGGTGCGAATCGCATCAACAATGACAACCTTTTCCATTGTGACTCCTTAAGCCGTTTTCAGCTCGCCAACCGGACGGGCTGGCTCAACTGCGGGATAGTAGGGTTCGTTATGGCGCGCTTTGTTACGCAGCCCTTCCGGCACCTCATACAGCGGGCCAAGGTGCTGATACTGCTGAGCCATATCGAGATAGCGGGCGCTGCCGAGCGTGTCCAGCCAGCGGAACGCGCCGCCGTGGAACGGAGGGAAGCCCAGGCCGTATACCAGCGCCATGTCGGCTTCTGCGGGGCTGGCGATAATGCCTTCTTCCAGGCAACGCACCACTTCGTTGACCATCGGGATCATCATGCGGGCGACGATCTCATCGTCGGTGAAGTCGCGTTTCGGCTGACTGACATCGGCCAGCAGGCCATCCACCGCGGCGTCTTCTTCTTTCTTCGGTTTGCCTTTGCTGTCTTCTTTATAGCGCCAGAAGCCCAGGCCGTTTTTCTGGCCGAAGCGGTTAGCGTCGAACAGCGCGTCAATGGCGTCGCGATAATCTTTCTGCATGCGCTGCGGGAAGCCTGCCGCCATCACCGCCTGAGCGTGGTGGGCGGTATCAATGCCGACCACGTCCAACAGATACGCCGGGCCCATCGGCCAGCCGAACTGTTTTTCCATCACTTTGTCGATTTTGCGGAAGTCCGCGCCGTCGCGCAGCAGCTGGCTGAAGCCCGCAAAGTACGGGAACAGCACGCGGTTAACGAAGAAGCCCGGGCAGTCGTTAACGACGATCGGCGTTTTGCCCATCTTGCTTGCCCACGCCACCACTTTAGCGATGGTGTCGTCAGAAGTTTTTTCCCCACGGATCACTTCGACCAGCGGCATACGGTGTACCGGGTTGAAGAAGTGCATACCGCAGAAGTTTTCCGGACGCTTCAGCACGCTCGCCAGTTCGCTGATTGGAATGGTGGAGGTGTTAGAGGCCAGCACGGTATCCGGGCGAACCTTGTCTTCCGTTTCCGCCAGCACTGCTTTTTTGACCTTCGGGTTCTCGACGACGGCTTCGACCACCACGTCGACACGATCAAAACCGCTGTACTCCAGCACCGGCTGAATGGTGGAAATCACGCCTGCAAGCTTCAGCCCGTCAATTTTTCCGCGTTCCAGCTGTTTATTCAGCAGCTTGGCCGCTTCGGTCATGCCCAGCGTCAGGGATTTCTCGCTGATATCTTTCATCACCACCGGCACGCCTTTCCATGCCGACTGGTAGGCGATGCCGCCACCCATAATGCCCGCGCCGAGCACCGCCGCGTGTTTTGGCGTCTCAACGTTTTTGGTCAGCTGTTTGGCTTTCCCTTTCACGAACTGATCGTTAAGGAAGATACCGACCAGCGCGCGGGCTTCATTGGTGTGCGCCAGCGGGACAAAGCTCTGATTTTCGAGCTTCAGGGCTTCATCGCGGCCAAAGCGGGCCGCGGCTTCAATGGTTTTCACCGCCGCGATCGGCGCCGGGTAGTGTTTACCCGCCGTCTGCATCACCATGCCTTTAGCGATGGTGAAGCTCATGGTGGCTTCAATTTTACTGAGTTTTAACGGCTCCAGTTTCGGCTGGCGTTTGGCTTTCCAGTCGAGATCGCCATTAATCGCCTGACGCAGAATGGCGAGTGCACCTTCAACAAGCTTCTCAGGTTTCACGACGCCGTCGACCAGGCCAATTTTCTGCGCCTGTTCTGCGCCGACGTCTTTACCCGCGGCAATGATCTCCAGCGCACTGTCGGCACCCAGCATGCGCGGCATACGCACGGAGCCGCCAAAGCCCGGCATGATGCCCAGCTTGGTTTCCGGCAGGCCGATGCGCAGATCCGGCGTGGCAAGACGGTAATCGGTGGCTAATACGCATTCACAGCCGCCGCCCAGCGCGTAGCCGTTAACGGCGGAAATGGTCGGGACAGGCAGATCTTCCAGACGATTAAAGACGCTGTTGGCAAAGTGCAGCCACTGGCTCAGCTGTTCTTCCGGGACCAGAAACAGCGAAAGAAACTCGGTGATATCGGCACCGACGATAAAGGCCGCTTTGTTCGAACGCAGCAGCAGCCCTTTTAATTCAGATTGTTTTTCAAGAACATCCAGCGCCTGGCCAAGACTGGCCACCGTCGCGGTATCAAGCTTATTCACTGAGCCGGGGGCATCGAACACCAGTTCGGCAATGCCATCTTCCAGCCAGTTGAGGTACAGGGTGTCGCCTTTGTAAAGCATGTCAGTCTCCTGAATCCAGCAAGTGGATCTGGTCATACCAGATGAGACGGAGTGTGGAATTTATGTTAATAAAATGCAAATTACTCATTAAGAAATTGCTGCGTTGATCACGGTCGGTTGAAATCACGCAGCCGGAGTGAGGTGTGCTAAGATGCGATGACTTGAGGTCAAAAAACGAAAGGAATAATGATGGACTCACTGGCTTCGCTTTATAAAAATCATATCGTTACCCTACAGGAGCGTACCCGCGATGTACTGGCCCGCTTCAAGCTGGATGCCCTGCTAATTCACTCCGGCGAGCTGATGAACACGTTTCTTGATGATCACGCTTATCCGTTTAAGGTGAACCCGCAGTTTAAGGCGTGGGTGCCGGTGACGCAGGTGCCCAACTGCTGGCTGCTGGTGGATGGCGTGAACAAGCCGAAGCTGTGGTTCTATCTGCCGGTGGATTACTGGCACAACGTGGAACCGCTGCCGACCTCTTTCTGGACCGAAGAAATTGACGTAATTGCGCTGCCGAAAGCGGACGGTATTGGCAGCCAGCTTCCTGCGGCGCGTGGCAACATCGCCTATATTGGCCCTGTTCCAGAGCGTGCGCTGGGTCTGGATATTCCGGCGGATAAACTCAACCCGAAAGGGGTACTGGATTACCTCCACTATTACCGTGCGTATAAAACCGATTATGAACTTTACTGCATGCGTGAAGCGCAAAAGACTGCGGTGAACGGTCACCGTGCGGCGCATGAAGCCTTCCAGTCCGGCATGAGCGAGTTCGATATCAACCAGGCGTACCTGACGGCGACCGGTCACCGCGATACCGACGTGCCGTACAGCAACATCGTGGCGCTGAATGAGCATGCCTCGGTTCTGCACTACACCAAACTGGATCATCAGGTTCCGGCTGAGATGCGCAGCTTCCTGCTGGACGCTGGTGCCGAGTACAACGGCTACGCAGCCGACCTGACCCGCACCTGGGCGGCGAATGGGGATACCGATTTCGCGCAGCTGATTAAAGATGTGAACGATGAACAGCTGGCGCTGATTGCTACCATGAAGGCGGGCACCAGCTATGTGGATTATCACATCCAGTTCCATCAGCGCATTGCTAAACTGCTGCGTAAGCATCAGATTGTGAAAGACATGAGTGAAGAGGCGTTGGTCGAAAACGATCTGACCGGGCCATTCATGCCGCACGGCATCGGTCACCCGCTGGGCCTGCAGGTGCACGACGTTGCGGGCTTTATGCAGGATGATACCGGCACGCACCTGGCGGCACCGTCTAAATATCCTTACCTGCGCTGCACCCGTATTCTGGAGCCGCGCATGGTCTTGACCATCGAGCCGGGGATCTACTTTATTGAATCCCTGCTCGCGCCGTGGCGTGAAGGGCAGTTCAGCAAGCACTTCAACTGGGAAAAAATTGACGCGCTGAAGCCGTTTGGCGGCATTCGTATCGAAGATAACGTGGTGATTCACGAGAACGGTGTCGAGAACATGACGCGAGACCTGAAGCTGGCCTGATGGAAAGCTGGCTGATACCGGCTGAACCGGTCACCTTCGTTGAGGAAATCAAGAAAAGCCGCTTCATTACGCTGCTGGCGCATACCGACGGCGTAGAGGCGGCAAAGGCGTTTGTCGAATCCGTTCGCGTGGAGCATCCTGATGCACGTCACCACTGCGTGGCGTGGGTGGCAGGACCGCCGGACGATTCGCAACAGCTGGGGTTTTCTGACGACGGTGAACCGGCTGGCACGGCTGGTAAACCTATGCTTTCGCAGCTGATGGGCAGCGGCGTGGGTGAGATCACCGCCGTAGTGGTTCGCTACTACGGCGGCATTTTGTTAGGCACGGGTGGGTTGGTCAAAGCCTACGGTGGGGGTGTCCAGCAGGCACTTAATCTGCTGATAACCACCCGCAAAACGCCACTTACCGAATATACTCTGTTATGCGAGTACTCGCAGCTTTCGGGCATTGAAGCGTTACTGAAGCACGCTAACGGTGTGATTGTGCACAGTGATTACCAGGCGATGGTGCAATTACGCGTGGCGCTCCCTCAGGCGGAACTGGCTTCTTTTTCAGCAAAACTCGCTGATTTTAGTCGTGGTTCGTTGCAATTGCTGCCGATTGAAGAATAATCCCCACCTCACTTTTTGAATACCAAAGGAAGCGGCAGAGATGCATTTTCGTGCCATAACCCGAATCGTTGGACTGCTGGTCATACTTTTTTCCGGGACGATGATTCTCCCAGGACTGGTGGCACTTATCTACCGGGACGGCGCGGGGCGTGCGTTTACCCAGACCTTTTTTGTCGCGCTGGCGATTGGCTCGCTGCTCTGGTGGCCAAACCGTCGTGAGAAAGGCGAGCTGAAATCTCGCGAAGGCTTTCTGATCGTCGTGCTGTTCTGGACGGTGCTGGGAAGCGTCGGTTCGCTCCCGTTTATCTTCTCTGAACAGCCCAATCTGAGCGTCACGGATGCCTTTTTTGAATCGTTCTCTGGTTTAACAACTACCGGTGCGACGACGCTGGTGGGGCTGGATTCTCTCCCACATGCCATTCTCTTTTATCGCCAGATGCTGCAGTGGTTTGGCGGTATGGGGATCATCGTTCTGGCGGTAGCTATCCTGCCCATTCTGGGCGTCGGTGGCATGCAGCTTTATCGGGCTGAAATGCCCGGCCCGCTAAAAGATAACAAAATGCGTCCGCGTATTGCGGAGACGGCAAAAACCCTGTGGCTGATCTATGTCTTGCTGACGGTCGCCTGCGCCCTGGCGCTGTGGTTTGCCGGAATGCCCGCTTTCGATGCCATCGGGCACAGCTTTGCGACTATCGCTATCGGTGGGTTCTCCACGCACGATGCCAGCGTGGGCTACTTCGACAGCCCGACGATTAACACTATTATTGCTATCTTCCTGCTGATCTCCGGTTGTAACTACGGTCTGCACTTCTCTTTACTGAGCGGGCGAAGCCTGAAGGTGTACTGGCGCGATCCGGAGTTCCGCATGTTTATTGGCGTCCAGTTGACGCTGGTGATCATCTGTACGCTGGTTCTGTGGTTCCACGATGTGTATAACTCGGCGATGACCACGCTAAACCAGGCCTTCTTCCAGGTGGTGTCGATGGCGACAACGGCGGGCTTTACCACGGACAGCATCGCGCGCTGGCCGCTGTTCCTGCCAGTGCTTTTGCTGTGCTCGGCCTTTATCGGGGGCTGTGCGGGGTCTACGGGCGGTGGCCTGAAGGTCATTCGTATACTGCTGCTGTTTAAACAGGGCAACCGCGAGCTGAAGCGTCTGGTTCACCCGAATGCGGTTTACAGCATCAAGCTGGGAAATCGCGCGCTGCCGGAACGTATTCTCGAAGCGGTGTGGGGCTTCTTCTCTGCTTATGCGCTGGTCTTTATCGTCAGTATGCTGGCTATTATTGCTACCGGCGTGGATGATTTCTCTGCATTCGCCTCCGTTGTGGCGACGCTTAATAACCTCGGTCCCGGGCTGGGCGTGGTGGCGGATAACTTTGCCAGTATGAACCCGGTGGCGAAGTGGATCCTTATCGCTAACATGCTGTTTGGGCGTCTTGAGGTCTTTACGCTGCTGGTGCTGTTTACCCCAACATTCTGGCGCGAGTAAGGAGTCATTAATGAAAACGTTAGTTCTTTTCTCTACGCGAGACGGACAAACGCGCGAGATTGCCGCTTATCTGGCTTCTGAATTAAAAGAGCTGGGCATTTACGCGGATGTAGTGAACCTGAACCGTGCGGAACACATTGCGTGGCAGGAGTACGATCGTGTGGTGATTGGGGCGTCTATTCGATACGGGCATTTTCATCCCGCGCTGGATCGGTTTGTGAAAAAACATAAGGACGCGCTCAATAAGCTGCCCAGCGCCTTCTACTCGGTCAATCTGGTTGCCCGTAAAGCAGAAAAGCGCACGCCGCAAACGAACAGCTACACGCGCAAGTTTTTACTTAACTCTCCGTGGCAGCCAACACTTTGCGCGGTCTTTGCCGGGGCGCTGCGCTATCCGCGCTACCGCTGGTATGACCGCTTTATGATCCGCTTGATTATGAAGATGACGGGCGGTGAAACCGATACGCATAAAGAAGTGGTCTACACCGACTGGTCGCAGGTAGCCAGTTTTGCGCGGGAAATCGCGCATTTAACGGGCGATTCGCGACTTAAATAAGCGTTAAGTTTGAAAAGTGAGCGAACGAAAAGTTTTTTGTATTTTGTGCTTGTCACTTCAGAATAACTCCCTATAATGCGCCTCCACTGACACGGAACAACGGCACACACGCCGCCGGGTCAGCAGAGAAAAGCGAAAATAAACGCTTGACT
>NZ_JAHEVU010000010.1:0-29192 GCF_018597345.1 Enterobacter quasimori
GGTACCATCGAACTGCCAGAAGGCGTTGAGATGGTAATGCCAGGCGACAACATCAAGATGGTTGTGACTCTGATCCACCCAATCGCGATGGACGATGGTCTGCGTTTCGCAATCCGTGAAGGCGGCCGTACCGTTGGCGCGGGCGTTGTTGCTAAAGTTCTCGGCTAATCGCTGATAACATTTGACGCAATGCGCAATAAAAGGGCATCATTTGATGCCCTTTTTGCACGCTTTCACATCAGAACCTGGCTCATCAGTGATTATTTTTGTCATAATCATTGCTGAGACAGGCTCTGCAGAGAGCGTATAATCCGAAAAGCGAATAAGCATTTCGATTTGGTTTGCCTCGCAATCGCGGGGTGAAAATGTTTGTAGAATACTTCTGACAGGTTGGTTTATGAGTGCGAATACCGAAGCTCAAGGGAGCGGGCGCGGCCTGGAAGCGATGAAATGGGTAGTTGTAGCCGTGCTGCTGATCGTGGCAATTGTTGGCAACTATCTTTATCGTGACATGATGCTGCCGCTACGCGCGCTTGCAGTGGTAATTCTGATTGCTGCAGCGGGTGGTGTCGCGCTGTTGACGACAAAAGGCAAAGCGACTGTCGCTTTCGCTCGCGAAGCACGTACCGAAGTCCGCAAGGTCATTTGGCCGACTCGCCAGGAAACATTGCACACCACGCTGATCGTAGCGGCGGTTACCGCTGTAATGTCACTGATCCTGTGGGGACTGGATGGTATTCTGGTTCGCCTGGTTTCCTTTATCACTGGCCTGAGGTTCTAAGATGTCTGAAGCCCCTAAAAAGCGTTGGTACGTCGTTCAGGCGTTTTCCGGTTTTGAAGGCCGCGTAGCTACGTCGCTGCGTGAGCATATCAAATTACACAACATGGAAGAGTTATTTGGCGAAGTGATGGTTCCGACCGAAGAAGTGGTCGAGATCCGTGGCGGCCAACGTCGCAAAAGCGAGCGTAAATTCTTCCCGGGTTACGTGCTGGTTCAGATGGTGATGAACGACGCGAGCTGGCACCTGGTGCGCAGCGTACCGCGCGTGATGGGCTTTATCGGCGGCACGTCTGACCGTCCGGCGCCAATCAGCGATAAAGAAGTTGATGCGATTATGAACCGCCTGCAGCAGGTGGGTGATAAGCCGCGTCCGAAAACGCTGTTTGAACCGGGTGAGATGGTTCGTGTTAATGACGGTCCGTTTGCTGACTTTAACGGCGTCGTTGAAGAAGTGGACTACGAGAAGTCCCGCCTGAAAGTGTCTGTTTCTATCTTCGGTCGTGCGACCCCGGTAGAGCTGGACTTTGCACAGGTCGAAAAAGCCTAAGCAGCGATCAAAAAAGCAACGATTAAATCGTTGCACAAGGCGCGAGATTGGAATACAATTTCGCGCCTTTTGTTTTTATGGGTTACGGCCCGTAAAACGAATTTTATTCACGGGGAGCCTCTCTGAGGCGCTATCACCCAATCAGAGGATTTTAGAATGGCTAAGAAAGTACAAGCCTACGTCAAGCTGCAGGTTGCAGCTGGTATGGCGAACCCAAGTCCACCAGTTGGTCCAGCTCTGGGTCAGCAGGGTGTGAACATCATGGAATTCTGTAAAGCGTTCAACGCCAAAACCGAATCCCTGGAAAAAGGTCTGCCAATCCCAGTCGTAATCACTGTTTACGCTGACCGTTCTTTCACTTTCGTTACCAAAACCCCTCCAGCAGCAGTTCTGCTGAAGAAAGCAGCGGGTATCAAGTCTGGTTCCGGTAAACCGAACAAAGACAAAGTCGGTAAAATTTCCCGCGCTCAGCTGCAGGAAATCGCGCAGACCAAAGCTGCCGACATGACTGGTGCCGACATTGAAGCGATGACTCGCTCAATCGAAGGTACTGCACGTTCCATGGGCCTGGTAGTGGAGGACTAAGAAATGGCTAAACTGACCAAGCGCATGTCCGTGATCCGTGACAAAGTTGATGCGACCAAACAGTACGACATCAACGAAGCTATCGCTCTGCTGAAAGAACTGGCAACTGCTAAGTTCGTTGAAAGCGTTGACGTTGCCGTTAACCTCGGCATCGACGCGCGTAAATCCGATCAGAACGTTCGTGGCGCAACTGTACTGCCACACGGTACTGGCCGTTCCGTACGTGTAGCTGTATTTGCTCAGGGTGCAAACGCTGAAGCTGCTAAAGCTGCTGGCGCTGAACTGGTAGGTATGGAAGATCTGGCTGATCAGATCAAGAAAGGCGAAATGAACTTTGACGTTGTTATTGCTTCTCCAGATGCAATGCGCGTTGTTGGCCAGCTGGGCCAGGTTCTGGGTCCACGCGGCCTGATGCCAAACCCGAAAGTGGGTACTGTAACCCCTAACGTTGCTGAAGCGGTTAAGAACGCTAAAGCAGGTCAGGTTCGTTATCGTAACGACAAAAACGGCATCATCCACACCACCATCGGTAAAGTGGACTTTGACGCTGACAAACTGAAAGAAAACCTGGAATCTCTGCTGGTTGCGCTGAAAAAAGCAAAACCAACTCAGGCGAAAGGCGTGTACATCAAGAAAGTTAGCATCTCCACCACCATGGGTGCAGGTGTTGCAGTTGACCAGGCTGGCCTGAGCGCTGCTGCAAACTAATGCCTTTACGTGGGCGGTGATTTTGTCTACAATCTTACCCCCACGTTTGCTAACAAAAGTTAGCGGCTAAAAGATTTGTTCGTTGGAGCCTGGCCTAATCCAGGCCTCCGTCGAAGACCGCAGGTGTTTCGCAAGAGACTTAATCCCCTGCGTAGACGGTGACAGAACGCTAAGATTATTTTTGGATACTCTGGCTTGTTTCTGCTCACCGTATTAAGACGCTCTTTCCGTTGGGGAGAGTGAAGTGAGTTCCGGAACATGAGTTCCGGCAAACATCCAGGAGCAAAGCTAATGGCTTTAAATCTTCAAGACAAACAAGCGATTGTTGCTGAAGTCAGCGAAGTAGCCAAAGGCGCGCTGTCTGCAGTAGTTGCGGATTCCCGTGGCGTTACTGTAGACAAAATGACTGAACTGCGTAAAGCAGGTCGTGAAGCTGGCGTATACATGCGTGTTGTTCGTAACACCCTGCTGCGCCGCGTAGTTGAAGGTACTCAGTTCGAGTGCCTGAAAGACACGTTTGTTGGTCCGACCCTGATTGCATACTCTATGGAACACCCGGGCGCTGCTGCTCGTCTGTTCAAAGAGTTCGCGAAAGCGAATGCAAAATTTGAGGTCAAAGCTGCAGCCTTTGAAGGTGAGTTGATCCCGGCATCGCAAATCGATCGCCTGGCAACCCTGCCGACCTACGAAGAAGCAATTGCACGCCTGATGGCAACCATGAAAGAAGCTGCGGCTGGCAAACTGGTTCGCACTCTGGCTGCTGTACGCGATGCGAAAGAAGCTGCTTAATCGCAGTTATCTTTATAAAGCATTTGCTTACGTATAAACTTATTCTGATTTTCAGGAACAATTTAAATGTCTATCACTAAAGATCAAATCATTGAAGCAGTAGCAGCTATGTCCGTAATGGACGTTGTAGAGCTGGTTTCTGCAATGGAAGAAAAATTCGGTGTTTCTGCTGCTGCTGCTGTAGCTGTAGCTGCGGGCCCGGCTGAAGCTGCTGAAGAAAAAACTGAATTCGACGTAATTCTGAAAGCTGCTGGCGCTAACAAAGTTGCTGTTATCAAAGCAGTACGTGGCGCAACTGGCCTGGGTCTGAAAGAAGCTAAAGACCTGGTAGAATCTGCTCCAGCTGCGCTGAAAGAAGGCGTGAGCAAAGACGACGCAGAAGCACTGAAAAAATCTCTGGAAGAAGCTGGCGCTGAAGTTGAAGTTAAATAAGCCAACTTTTCTGGTTGCAGCCTAAGTCATTAGGCTGATGGCTGGTGACTTTTTAGTCACCAGCCTTTTTGCGCTGTAAGGCATCAGTAGCATTTCACACTGTTTGACTGCTGGTTGTCCTGACAATGCATGTTTCTATCGACGACTTAATATATTGCGACAGGGTGCTCGCTCTGTGTAAATCGCGACGAAATGATTTAAGCGTGATAGCAACAGGTATTGCGGAAAGTATTCAATTTTCCGGTCCACAAAATGGTGTTGCACAAACTGTCCCTTCGTCGGACAGATGGGTCGACTTGTCAGCGAGCTGAGGAACCCTATGGTTTACTCCTATACCGAGAAAAAACGTATTCGTAAGGATTTTGGTAAACGTCCACAAGTTCTGGACATTCCATATCTCCTTTCTATCCAGCTTGACTCGTTCCAGAAGTTTATCGAGCAAGATCCTGAAGGGCAGTACGGTCTGGAAGCAGCCTTCCGCTCCGTGTTCCCAATTCAGAGCTACAGCGGTAACTCCGAGCTGCAGTACGTCAGCTACCGCCTTGGCGAACCGGTGTTTGACGTTCAGGAATGTCAGATCCGTGGCGTGACCTATTCCGCACCGCTGCGCGTAAAACTGCGTCTGGTGATCTACGAGCGCGAAGCGCCGGAAGGCACCGTTAAAGACATTAAAGAACAAGAAGTCTACATGGGTGAAATTCCACTCATGACAGACAACGGTACTTTCGTAATCAACGGTACTGAGCGTGTTATCGTTTCCCAGCTGCATCGTAGCCCGGGCGTCTTCTTCGACAGCGATAAAGGTAAAACACACTCATCCGGTAAAGTACTGTATAACGCACGCATCATTCCTTACCGTGGTTCATGGCTGGACTTCGAGTTCGATCCGAAAGACAACCTGTTTGTCCGTATCGACCGTCGTCGTAAGCTGCCTGCAACCATCATTCTGCGTGCGCTGCAATACACCACTGAACAGATCCTGGACCTGTTCTTTGAGAAAGTGATCTTTGAAATCCGCGACAACAAGCTGCAGATGGAGCTGGTGCCGGAACGTCTGCGTGGTGAGACCGCGTCGTTCGACATCGAAGCCGACGGCAAAGTGTATGTGGAAAAAGGTCGCCGTATCACCGCGCGCCACATCCGCCAGCTGGAAAAAGATGATATCAAACTCATCGAAGTTCCGGTTGAGTACATTGCAGGAAAAGTAGCCGCGAAAGATTACGTTGATGAATCAACGGGTGAGCTGATCTGCCCAGCGAACATGGAGCTGAGCCTGGATCTGCTGGCTAAGCTGAGCCAGTCTGGCCACAAACGTATCGAAACGCTGTTCACCAACGATCTGGACCACGGCGCGTATATCTCTGAGACTATCCGTGTCGACCCAACCACCGATCGTCTGAGCGCGCTGGTCGAAATCTACCGCATGATGCGTCCTGGTGAGCCACCAACTCGCGAAGCGGCGGAAAGCCTGTTCGAGAACCTGTTCTTCTCCGAAGACCGCTACGATCTGTCCGCGGTTGGTCGTATGAAGTTCAACCGTTCTCTGCTGCGCGATGAGATCGAAGGTTCCGGTATCCTGAGCAAAGACGACATCATCGAAGTGATGAAGAAGCTCATCGATATCCGTAACGGTAAAGGCGAAGTGGATGATATCGACCACCTCGGCAACCGTCGTATCCGTTCCGTAGGCGAAATGGCGGAAAACCAGTTCCGCGTTGGCCTGGTGCGTGTTGAGCGTGCGGTGAAAGAGCGTCTGTCTCTGGGCGATCTGGATACCCTGATGCCTCAGGATATGATCAACGCCAAGCCGATTTCTGCAGCAGTGAAAGAGTTCTTCGGTTCAAGCCAGCTGTCTCAGTTCATGGACCAGAACAACCCGCTGTCTGAGATTACGCACAAACGTCGTATCTCTGCACTCGGCCCAGGCGGTCTGACCCGTGAGCGCGCAGGCTTTGAAGTTCGAGACGTACACCCGACGCACTACGGTCGCGTATGTCCAATCGAAACGCCTGAAGGTCCAAACATCGGTCTGATCAACTCCCTGTCCGTGTACGCACAGACGAACGAATACGGTTTCCTTGAGACCCCGTATCGTAAAGTGACCGACGGTGTTGTTACCGACGAAATTCATTACCTGTCTGCTATCGAAGAAGGCAACTACGTTATCGCTCAGGCGAACTCCAACCTGGATGACGAAGGCCACTTTGTAGAAGATCTGGTTACCTGCCGTAGCAAAGGCGAATCCAGCCTGTTCAGCCGCGACCAGGTTGACTACATGGACGTATCCACCCAGCAGGTGGTATCCGTCGGTGCGTCCCTGATCCCGTTCCTGGAACACGATGACGCCAACCGTGCATTGATGGGTGCGAACATGCAACGTCAGGCCGTTCCAACTCTGCGTGCTGATAAGCCGCTGGTTGGTACCGGTATGGAACGTGCTGTTGCCGTTGACTCCGGTGTTACTGCAGTGGCTAAGCGTGGCGGTACCGTTCAGTACGTCGACGCATCCCGTATCGTTATCAAAGTTAACGAAGACGAGATGTATCCGGGCGAAGCGGGTATCGACATCTACAACCTGACCAAATACACCCGTTCTAACCAGAACACCTGTATCAACCAGATGCCTTGCGTGTCTCTGGGTGAGCCAGTTGAGCGCGGCGACGTGCTGGCAGACGGTCCGTCCACCGACCTTGGTGAACTGGCGCTCGGTCAGAACATGCGCGTAGCGTTCATGCCGTGGAACGGTTACAACTTCGAAGACTCCATCCTCGTCTCCGAGCGTGTAGTTCAGGAAGATCGTTTCACCACCATCCACATTCAGGAACTGGCATGTGTGTCCCGTGACACCAAGCTGGGGCCAGAAGAGATCACCGCTGACATCCCTAATGTGGGTGAAGCTGCGCTCTCCAAACTGGATGAATCCGGTATCGTTTACATCGGTGCGGAAGTGACCGGCGGCGACATTCTGGTTGGTAAGGTTACGCCTAAAGGTGAAACCCAGCTGACGCCAGAAGAGAAACTGCTGCGTGCAATCTTCGGTGAGAAAGCGTCTGACGTTAAAGACTCTTCTCTGCGCGTACCAAACGGTGTTTCCGGTACGGTTATCGACGTTCAGGTCTTCACCCGTGACGGCGTTGAGAAAGATAAGCGTGCGCTGGAAATCGAAGAGATGCAGCTCAAACAGGCGAAGAAAGACCTGTCTGAAGAACTGCAGATCCTCGAAGCGGGTCTGTTCAGCCGTATCTATGCGGTGCTGGTTGCCGGTGGCGTTGAAGCTGAGAAGCTCGACAAACTGCCACGCGATCGCTGGCTGGAACTGGGCCTGACCGACGAAGAGAAACAAAATCAGCTGGAACAGCTGGCTGAGCAGTATGACGAACTGAAACACGAGTTCGAGAAAAAACTCGAAGCGAAACGCCGCAAAATCACTCAGGGCGACGATCTGGCACCAGGCGTGCTGAAGATTGTTAAGGTGTATCTGGCCGTTAAACGTCAGATCCAGCCTGGTGATAAGATGGCAGGTCGTCACGGTAACAAGGGTGTTATCTCTAAGATCAACCCGATCGAAGATATGCCGCACGATGCTAACGGTACGCCGGTAGATATCGTACTGAACCCACTGGGTGTACCGTCTCGTATGAACATCGGTCAGATCCTGGAAACTCACCTGGGTATGGCTGCGAAAGGTATCGGCGACAAGATTAACGCCATGCTGAAGCAGCAGGAAGAAGTCGCGAAACTGCGCGAATTCATCCAGCGTGCCTACGATCTGGGTACCGACGTGCGTCAGAAAGTCGACCTGAACACCTTCAGCGATGATGAAGTTCTGCGTCTGGCGGAAAACCTGCGTAAGGGTATGCCAATTGCAACGCCGGTATTCGACGGTGCAAAAGAAGCTGAAATTAAAGAGCTGCTGCAACTGGGTGGTCTGCCAACGTCTGGTCAGATTACGCTGTTTGACGGCCGTACCGGTGAACAGTTCGAGCGTCCGGTAACCGTAGGTTACATGTACATGCTGAAACTGAACCACCTGGTCGACGACAAAATGCACGCTCGTTCTACCGGTTCTTACAGCCTGGTTACTCAGCAGCCGCTGGGTGGTAAGGCTCAGTTCGGTGGTCAGCGCTTCGGGGAGATGGAAGTGTGGGCGCTGGAAGCATACGGCGCGGCATACACCCTGCAGGAAATGCTCACCGTTAAGTCTGATGACGTGAACGGTCGTACCAAGATGTATAAGAACATCGTGGACGGCAACCATCAGATGGAGCCGGGCATGCCAGAATCCTTCAACGTACTGTTGAAAGAGATTCGTTCGCTGGGTATCAACATCGAACTGGAAGACGAGTAATTCTCGCTCAAACAGGTCACTGGTGTCGGGTTAACCCCCGACACCAGATTGTGCTAACTCCGACGGGAGCAAATCCGTGAAAGATTTATTAAAGTTTCTGAAAGCGCAGACTAAAACCGAAGAGTTTGATGCGATCAAAATTGCTCTGGCTTCGCCAGACATGATCCGTTCATGGTCTTTTGGTGAAGTTAAAAAGCCGGAAACCATCAACTACCGTACGTTCAAACCTGAGCGTGACGGCCTTTTCTGTGCGCGTATTTTCGGGCCAGTAAAAGACTACGAGTGCCTGTGCGGTAAGTACAAGCGCCTGAAACACCGTGGTGTGATCTGTGAGAAGTGCGGCGTTGAAGTGACCCAGACCAAAGTACGCCGTGAGCGTATGGGCCACATCGAGCTGGCGTCTCCGACTGCTCACATCTGGTTCCTGAAATCTCTGCCGTCCCGTATCGGCCTGCTGCTGGATATGCCGCTGCGCGATATCGAACGTGTTCTGTACTTCGAATCTTATGTTGTGATCGAAGGCGGTATGACGAACCTGGAACGTAACCAGATTCTGACCGAAGAACAGTATCTGGACGCGCTGGAAGAGTTCGGTGACGAATTCGACGCGAAGATGGGTGCGGAAGCTATCCAGGCCCTGCTGAAGAGCATGGATCTGGAGCAAGAGTGCGAGCAGCTGCGTGAAGAGCTGAACGAAACTAACTCCGAAACCAAGCGTAAAAAGCTGACCAAGCGTATCAAACTGCTGGAAGCGTTCGTTCAGTCTGGCAACAAGCCAGAGTGGATGATCCTGACCGTTCTGCCGGTTCTGCCGCCAGATCTGCGTCCACTGGTACCGCTGGATGGTGGTCGTTTCGCAACGTCCGATCTGAACGATCTGTATCGTCGCGTTATCAACCGTAACAACCGTCTGAAGCGTCTGCTGGATCTGGCTGCGCCGGACATCATCGTACGCAACGAAAAACGTATGCTGCAGGAAGCGGTAGATGCCCTGCTGGATAACGGTCGTCGCGGTCGTGCGATTACCGGTTCTAACAAACGTCCTCTGAAATCTTTGGCCGACATGATCAAAGGTAAACAGGGTCGTTTCCGTCAGAACCTGCTCGGTAAGCGTGTTGACTACTCCGGTCGTTCTGTAATCACCGTAGGTCCATACCTGCGTCTGCATCAGTGCGGTCTGCCGAAGAAAATGGCACTGGAGCTGTTCAAACCATTCATCTACGGCAAGCTGGAACTGCGTGGCCTGGCCACCACCATCAAAGCCGCGAAGAAAATGGTTGAGCGTGAAGAAGCTGTCGTTTGGGATATCCTGGACGAAGTTATCCGCGAACACCCGGTACTGCTGAACCGTGCACCAACCCTGCACCGTCTGGGTATCCAGGCATTTGAGCCAGTCCTGATCGAAGGTAAAGCTATCCAGCTGCACCCGCTGGTTTGTGCGGCTTATAACGCCGACTTCGATGGTGACCAGATGGCTGTTCACGTACCGCTGACGCTGGAAGCCCAGCTCGAAGCGCGTGCGCTGATGATGTCTACCAACAACATCCTGTCTCCAGCGAACGGTGAGCCAATCATCGTTCCTTCTCAGGACGTTGTACTGGGTCTGTACTACATGACCCGTGACTGTGTTAACGCCAAAGGCGAAGGCATGGTGCTGACTGGCCCGAAAGAAGCTGAGCGTATTTACCGCGCTGGCCTGGCCTCTCTGCATGCGCGCGTTAAAGTGCGTATCACCGAATACGAAAAAGATGAAAACGGCGAATTCGTTGCGAAAACCAGCCTGAAAGACACGACCGTTGGCCGTGCGATTCTGTGGATGATCGTACCGAAAGGTCTGCCTTTCTCCATCGTCAACCAGGCGCTGGGCAAGAAAGCGATCTCCAAAATGCTGAACACCTGTTACCGCATTCTGGGTCTGAAGCCGACCGTTATCTTCGCTGACCAGACAATGTATACCGGCTTTGCTTATGCAGCGCGTTCAGGTGCATCTGTTGGTATCGATGACATGGTCATCCCAGAGAAGAAACACGAGATCATCTCTGAAGCGGAAGCCGAAGTTGCTGAGATCCAGGAGCAGTTCCAGTCTGGTCTGGTTACCGCGGGCGAACGCTATAACAAAGTTATCGATATCTGGGCAGCGGCGAACGATCGTGTATCCAAAGCGATGATGGATAACCTGCAGACCGAAACCGTGATTAACCGTGACGGCGTAGAAGAGCAGCAGGTTTCCTTCAACAGCATCTACATGATGGCCGACTCCGGTGCGCGTGGTTCCGCAGCACAGATTCGTCAGCTGGCAGGTATGCGTGGTCTGATGGCGAAGCCAGATGGCTCCATCATCGAAACGCCAATCACCGCGAACTTCCGTGAAGGTCTGAACGTACTCCAGTACTTCATCTCCACGCACGGTGCTCGTAAAGGTCTGGCGGATACCGCACTGAAAACAGCGAACTCCGGTTATCTGACGCGTCGTCTGGTTGACGTTGCGCAGGATCTGGTTGTGACCGAAGACGATTGTGGCACCCTCGAAGGTATCACCATGACCCCGGTTATCGAGGGTGGTGATGTTAAAGAGCCACTGCGCGATCGCGTTCTGGGTCGCGTGACCGCGGAAGACATTCTGAAGCCGGGCACTGCGGACATTCTGGTTCCACGCAACACGCTGCTGCACGAGCACTGGTGTGACCTGCTGGAAGCGAACTCTGTTGACTCAGTGAAAGTGCGTTCCGTTGTATCCTGTGACACCGACTTTGGTGTATGTGCGCACTGCTACGGTCGTGACCTGGCGCGTGGCCACATCATCAACAAAGGTGAAGCAATCGGCGTTATCGCGGCACAGTCCATCGGTGAGCCGGGTACACAGCTGACGATGCGTACGTTCCACATCGGTGGTGCGGCATCTCGTGCGGCTGCTGAATCCAGCATCCAGGTGAAAAACAAAGGTAGCATCAAGCTCAGCAACGCGAAGTCTGTTGTTAACTCCGCCGGCAAGCTGGTTGTGACCTCTCGTAACACCGAGCTGAAACTGATCGACGAATTCGGTCGTACCAAAGAGAGCTATAAAGTGCCTTACGGTGCGGTTATGGCGAAAGGTGATGGCGAGCAGGTTGCCGGCGGTGAAACCGTTGCAAACTGGGATCCACACACCATGCCGGTTATCACCGAAGTAAGTGGTTTCATCCGCTTCACTGACATGATCGACGGCCAGACCATTACTCGTCAGACCGACGAGCTGACCGGTCTGTCTTCTCTGGTGGTTCTGGATTCTGCTGAACGTACTACCGGTGGTAAAGATCTGCGTCCTGCACTGAAAATCGTTGATGCTCAGGGTAACGACGTTCTGATCCCGGGTACCGATATGCCTGCGCAGTACTTCCTGCCGGGTAAAGCGATCGTACAGCTGGAAGATGGTATTCAGATCGGTGCGGGTGATGCTCTGGCGCGTATTCCTCAGGAATCCAGCGGTACCAAGGACATCACCGGTGGTCTGCCACGCGTTGCGGACCTGTTTGAAGCACGTCGTCCGAAAGAGCCTGCAATCCTGGCTGAAATCAGCGGTATCATCTCCTTCGGTAAAGAGACCAAAGGTAAACGCCGTCTGGTTATCACCCCAGTAGATGGCAGCGAGCCGTACGAAGAGATGATTCCTAAGTGGCGTCAGCTCAACGTGTTCGAAGGTGAACGTGTAGAACGTGGTGACGTGGTTTCCGATGGTCCAGAAGCACCGCACGACATTCTGCGTCTTCGTGGCGTACACGCGGTAACGCGTTACATCACCAACGAAGTACAGGACGTTTACCGTCTGCAGGGCGTTAAGATTAACGATAAGCACATCGAAGTTATCGTTCGTCAGATGCTGCGTAAAGCAACCATCGAAAACGCAGGCAGCTCCGAGTTCCTGGAAGGCGAACAGGTTGAATACTCTCGCGTTAAGATTGCTAACCGCGATCTGGAAGCGAACGGCAAAATCGGTGCGACCTTCGCACGCGATCTGCTGGGTATCACCAAAGCGTCTCTGGCAACCGAGTCCTTCATCTCTGCAGCATCGTTCCAGGAGACCACGCGTGTCCTGACCGAAGCGGCTGTTGCTGGTAAGCGTGATGAATTGCGCGGTCTGAAAGAGAACGTTATCGTGGGTCGTCTGATCCCGGCAGGTACCGGTTATGCATACCACCAGGATCGTATGCGTCGTCGTGCTGCGGGCGAACTGCCAGCTGCACCGCAGGTCACTGCAGAAGATGCATCCGCGAGCCTGGCAGAACTGCTGAACGCAGGTCTGGGCGGTTCCGACAACGAGTAATCGTTGATGCCCGGTAACAAACATTACCGGGCATATGCCTCGTAGGTCGGGTAAGCGTAGCGCCACCCGACAATAAAAAACCCGCCTCGGCGGGTTTTTTTACATCTGTATGTTATTAGTTTACCAACGGGATCCGTCGATAAAGTTCAATCATATCGCCCGCCAGATCCTGAATGACCATCGCGTTCATCAGGTGATCCTGGGAGTGAACGGTGATCAGGTTAACCGGAAGCTTCCCGGTCCCTTCGTCAAGACCGATAAGCTGCGTCTGGATCGTGTGCGCATGCTTCACATATTCGCGCGACTCTTCCATCGCCTTCTCGGCTTCGTTAAAGTCGCCTTTACGTGCCATCTGCAGTGCGGTCAGAGCAGCACTTCGCGCCGCGCCCGCGTTCACCAGCAGTTCCATGATTGTGGTTTCTAAGTCTTCCATTATGACTCCAGCAGCTTGAGCGCTTTTTCCAGTACGGCATCACCTTTCATCATGCCGTAATCCATCATGTCGATCACCGCGACTTTTTTGCCCAGCGGGTCGGCCTGCGCCTGAAGTTTCGCCTGCTCGTATTTTACCTGTGGCCCCAGCAATACGATGTCGGCCGTCGCGATATTGTCTTTAAACTCCGCGACCGGAACGGCTTTAATGGTGACTTCAACCCCTTTTTTCTGCGCGGCATCTTTCATACGTTGAACCAGCATGCTGGTTGACATTCCCGCTGCACAGCATAAAACGATGTTCTTCATAATCAGCCTCGATCTACATGTGTTTATTGATAATTATCCCGTGCAGACCGCTTCAACAACCGCTTTACCGTGATTGTGTGTCAGGCATCACAAAGAAATCGGCATTTTTCTGAAACCGGTTACAATTTTGTGGTCACTCGCTGTCAGATGTACGAACGATACGATTTTTTCCCTGCTGTTTTGCCGCGTAAAGCGCGCCATCGACGCTACCTACAAAGTGTTCCAGCGGCTCGAAGTGCCATTCCCCCAGGCCCGCACTGAACGTCACGTGCAGGTTTTCTTCACGCCAGACGCGCCGTTCCACGGCGGTGCGCCACGCTTCCAGCAGCGCGTGAGCGGTAGCGATCGGCTCCGTATGGAAGATCACCGCGAACTCTTCGCCGCCGTAGCGGTAAACAGAGATGTGATGGGGCTGCATGATCTGGATCCCCTCGCGGGCAACGTTACGCAAAACGATATCGCCGCTCAGGTGTCCCCAGGTGTCATTAATGGATTTGAAGTTATCGATATCGATCAGGGCCAGCGCGAAAGGTTGATGGGCGTTCAGCAGTTCATCCACATCGTTGTCGAAGGCGCGGCGGTTTTTACAGCCCGTTAATGCATCATGGGTTGCCTGACGCACATAGGCCTGTTCACGCTCTTTGTTTGACTGAATGGTATGGCTGAGCATCGCCTCAAGGCGCGGGGCCTGGCTGACATCCCCGGTTTTGATGGCGTTGATAATATTCATCAGCACAGTACGGGAAGCATGGCGCAGGTACAAACCAAACAGAATGATGATAATGGCTGCGAGTGCAAATCCCCAACTGACAACAACGGTTTCGTGGCGGGTAATGGCGGTAAGCGTGGCGTCGGATACCCGATAAATAACAAACCAGTCCGGGTTGGTGAAGGAGTAGTAGTAGTACCAGGATTTGCTTTTTGGATCGAATAAATGGCCTTCGCCGCTGGTCATTTTGTCCATCAGCGCTTCGCTGACGTACGGTTTAAAGAGCGCGCCCGTGTCCGGGTGAAGTACCACGGCACCATCGCGTTCGACGACGAAAAATTCACCCTGTACGGGAGCCACCATTTGACGGAGGGTGTATCCCATAGAGGTCAAATCGAGATGAAAAGCGAGCGTTCCCTTCAGCCTGCCTTCGGGTGAAATCACCGGTTTGTAGAGGGTGACGGTTGGGTGGTCGGTGAAATAGTCCATATAGGGGCTGGTATAGTGGCTAAAGATACTGGCCTCTGCCTGGCCTATAAACCACGGGCGGGTTCGCGCGTCGAATGTCTTGCTCTTTTCCGTTGGAAGCACTTCCGGCGCGCGCAGATAATGCCCCTGTGTATCTGTCAAAGAGATGGACGACACGGTCGGCATCAGGTTTTGCAAATGCATTAACATCTGCAGCCCTTGTGTCGGATCGACGTTGATTGTCTGATTCAGCCGGTCATTGCGCGCAAAATACATCGCTGCACGCCCCAGAATATAGTCGTTTTCACGCAGGATGGATTCGGTATAGTTCACCGCCAGGTTATGGGTGAAATTACCATTAATCTTATGATAATCCTCAAGAAAATCCTTTCTCTGAGAAAGCGTAATCAACACGGCGATCAGCGCGAAGCTGCAGAGGATCCCCGCAAAGCTGACCATAATCGGCCGGGTGAAAGAGAGCTTTTTACTGTGAAGTGCCATGAGCTGTAGATTAATCCAGATGATGAATACGTTACGCCTGCTGATATTCTCTCAGCTTAGTCGCTGTCCTGAGGTTGGTAGCGAATTATACGGAACAGGATTTCAGGCGAGATGATTTATCTTAAGAATCATTAAGAAATTACTCATTATTTTTATTTTCTCAACTTTTGTTATGTTTGGGCGGAGGCAGGGCGAAACGAGGAAGAAGCTTTTCGCCCTGGACAGCATCCGTTGCTGACGAAAGCAGAATAGAAAAACCGGGCACCTGTTCACAACTGCCCGGTGTTTATCTCAGAAGACGCCTCGTCATTTTTTTACGTAGTTGCAGCACATTTCAACGTAATTGCGAGGCGCGTCCCAGCCAGCTGTCCCAGTCTTTCCAGACAGGCTGAAGCCCCTGGGCGATCAGCGCTTCAGCTACGGCTTCCGGACGTCGAGCATCGTGTGGCGCAAACTGCTCCAGCTCCGAACGATCGTCGGCGTAACCACCCGGCTGCGTTTTGGAAAACGCGCTGACGTTGTTAATCGCAAGCGGGATAACGCGATCGCGAAACGCCGGGGACTCACGCGTTGAGAGCGATAATTCAACGTCCGGGGCGAGCAGGCGAAACGCGCAAATAGTTTGTACCAGCTGGCGCTCATCCATCACCGAGGCCGGTTCGACGCCGCCAGTACACGGACGCAATCTGGGGAAAGAGATGGAGTAGCGACTCTGCCAGTAATGCTGCTGGAGCCACAGCAGATGTTCCGCCACCATATAGTTATCCACTCGCCAGTTGTCTGAAAGCCCCGTCAGTGCGCCGAGGCCGATTTTGTCGATCCCGGCGCGTCCCAGCCTGTCCGGCGTTTCCAGCCGGAAGAAAAAGTCCTGCTTTTTCCCCTTCAGGTGATGCCGGGCGTACGTCGCCTCGTGGTAGGTTTCCTGGTAGACCATGACCCCGTCCAGCCCAAGCGTTTTCAGTTCTGCGTATTCGTCCTGCGAAAGGGGCTGTACTTCCATCTGCAACGATGCAAACTCACGGCGAATAGCCGGAAGATGCTGACGGAAATAGTCCATTCCCACCTTCCCCTGATGTTCGCCCGTGACCAGCAGAAGATGCTCGAAGCCCATTTCACGAATGGCCGCACACTCGCGCGCAATCTCACCTTCATCGAGCGTTTTACGCTTAATGCGGTTGCTCATGGAGAAGCCGCAGTAGGTGCAGTCGTTGGCGCACAGGTTTGAGAGGTAGAGCGGCACGTAGAAGCTCACCGTGTTGCCAAAGCGCTGGCGGGTGAGCCGCTGCGCGCGCTGCGCCATCGGCTCAAGGTAGGCGCTGGCCGCCGGTGAAAGCAGGGCCATCATGTCTTCGCGGGTCGGATGACGCGCGTTTAACGCACGCTCGACATCCGCAGCCGTTTTGCTGTTGATGCGCAGGGCAATATCGTCCCAGTGGATCTGCCGCCAGCGATCGGTAAACGTGGTCATCAGAGTGCCTCCAGGAAACCGGTCAGCGGGCTGGTGGCCTGCGCCTGAACACTGCGGGAGCCGGGGCCAGACTGCCGTGCCAGCAAACCTGACTCCACCGCCAGGCGAAACGCGCGCGCCATCGTGACCGGATCGTCAGCCACCGCAATTGCCGTGTTCACCAGCACCGCGTCGGCACCCATCTCCAGCGCCTGCGTGGCATGGCTTGGTACGCCAATGCCCGCATCCACGACCACGGGCACGGTGGCCTGTTCGATGATGATCTCCAGCATCGCGCGCGTCTCCAGCCCCTGATTAGAACCAATGGGAGCGCCCAGCGGCATGACGGCGGCACAGCCGACCTCTTCCAGCCGTTTGCACAGGACAGGATCGGCGCCGCAGTAAGGCAGGACGATAAATCCCTGCTGCACCAGCTTTTCTGCCGCTTTCAGCGTTTCAATCGGGTCGGGCAGCAGCCAGCGGGCGTCCGGATGAATTTCCAGCTTCAGCCAGCGGGTGCCGAGCGCTTCACGCGCCAGCTGTGCGGCGAAAATCGCCTCCTCGGCCGTTTTCGCGCCGGAGGTATTCGGTAAAAGCGTAACGCCTGCCTCCAGTAAAGGCGCAAGAATGGCATCGTTATGCTGGCGAAGGTCCACGCGCTTCATCGCCAGCGTCACCAGTTGGCTGCCGCTTTCACGGATGGCATCCACCATCAGCTGCGGCGAGGCGAATTTTCCGGTTCCTGTAAACAGATGCGAATCAAAAACTTTATCGGCAATACGTAACATTTCAGCCCCCTGCGATGACCTGAAACAGCAGGATCTGGTCGCCTTCATTGACCTGCTGATGTTCCCACTGCTCGCGCGGCAGGATCTGTTGATTGAGCGCCAGCGCCGTTCCCGGCTTGAGCTGGCGTAGCCTTTCGAGCAGCACGGCAACGGTAAGTCCGTCATCGCACTTCATTGGCTCATCGTTAAACAGAATGCGCATCGCGGCCTCCGCATACCGGGCAGCCGCTGGCGCGGTGCAAGGCCAGGTGACGCCAGCCGCTTGAGCGCGCATCAAACAGCCGCAGCGTATTACGTTCCGTCTCCATGCCGCTGAGCAGCTTGATGGCCTCCAGTGCCTGCAGCGTGCCCATCACACCAACGACTGGACCGAGAATGCCTGCGGTGCGGCAGTTACGCTCTGGCTCGGCATCGTCCGGCCACAGGCAGCGATAGCAGCCCTGCGCCCACGGAGGCGTCAGGACCATCATCTGTCCCCCGAAACCGACCGCGCTGGCGGTGATAAGCGGCGTATTACTTGCCACGCAGGCGGCGTTAATCGCCTGACGCGTCGCCATATTGTCCGTGCAGTCCAGCACCACGTCGGCAAGGGCAACTTCACGCTGCAGGCTTTCACCGCTAAGACGCTCCTGTAAGGCAATCAGCTCGATATCCGGGTTAAGCTGGTTCAGCCGCTGGCGGGTGATTTTTGCTTTCGGCTGGTTGATATCCTCGGTGGTAAAGAGGATTTGTCGCTGCAGGTTGCTGAGGTGTATCTCGTCGTCGTCGGCAAGCACCAGCGTGCCGACGCCCGCCCCCGCCAGATAAAGGGCGGCGGGCGCGCCTAGTCCGCCCAGACCGACAATCAGCACCCGGCTGGCGAGCAGTTTTTGCTGCCCGTCAATAGCGATATCCTCCAGCAGGATCTGACGGCTGTAGCGCATAAAGTCGCGATCATTCATCGCCAGCTCCTGCCAGCTGTAACAGCTGTTCGGTGGCGGACTGCCAGTCTGCAGCCTGGGTGATAGCGCTGACGACGGCGATGCTGCCAACGCCCGTCTCCAGCACGGCCGGGGCGCGTTCCAGGCTGATGCCGCCGATGGCGACGGTGGGGTAATCGGCAAGGCGTTTAACGTGACTCGCCAGCTGCGTCAGACCCTGCGGTGCGGAGGGCATCTGCTTGGTTTGCGTCGGGAAGACGTGACCCAGTGCGATGTAAGAGGGACGGGCCGCCAGCGCCACGTCGATCTCCATGTCATCATGCGTTGACACGCCAAGACGCAGCCCGGCTTCACGGATAGTGCTCAGATCCGTTGTTTCCAGGTCCTCCTGACCCAGATGCACGCCGTAAGCCTGGTGCTTAACGGCCAGCCGCCAGTAGTCGTTGATAAACAGGCGTGCGTTATATCGACGCCCAATCGCGATGGCGGCAACTACGTCGGCTTCCACCTCGTCATCGTGTTTATCCTTGATGCGAAGCTGGAGGGTGCGAACGCCTGCCTCCAGCAGTCGCTCTATCCACGCCACGCTGTCCACCACCGGATAAAGCCCTAAGCGGAAGGGAACGGGCGGAAAATCGGGCTGGTACATTACGCCTCCTCTTTTTTGAGGTAGATTTCGCCGCCTTTGGCGCGGAAGGTTTCAGACATGTCCGCCATGCCCACTTCAATGGTTTGCGCGGCGGCGTAGTCGCGCACCTCCTGGCTGATTTTCATCGAGCAGAATTTTGGCCCGCACATGGAGCAGAAGTGTGCGACTTTGCCCGATTCCTGCGGCAGGGTTTCGTCGTGATAGGCGCGGGCGGTGAACGGATCCAGCGCCAGGTTGAACTGGTCTTCCCAGCGGAATTCAAAACGCGCCTTTGACATGGCGTTATCGCGGATTTGCGCACCCGGGTGGCCTTTCGCCAGATCCGCCGCGTGGGCGGCAATTTTGTAGGTAATCAGCCCCTGCTTTACGTCCTCTTTGTTTGGCAGGCCGAGGTGCTCTTTCGGCGTCACGTAGCAGAGCATGGCGCAGCCGAACCAGCCGATCATCGCCGCGCCAATGCCTGAGGTGAAGTGGTCATAGCCCGGCGCAATATCGGTGGTCAACGGTCCCAGGGTATAGAACGGGGCCTCATGGCAATGCTCCAGCTCTTCGGTCATGTTGCGGCGGATCATCTGCATCGGCACGTGTCCCGGGCCTTCAATCATCACCTGCACGTCATACTCCCAGGCGATTTTAGTCAGCTCGCCCAACGTGTGCAGTTCGGCAAACTGCGCTTCGTCGTTGGCGTCGCGGATGGAGCCCGGACGCAGGCCGTCGCCCAGAGACAGAGAGACATCATACGCGGCGCAGATTTCGCAAATCTCGCGGAAGTGTTCGTAGAGGAAGTTTTCCTGATGATGGGACAGGCACCACTTCGCCATAATGGAGCCGCCGCGGGAGACGATGCCTGTCAGGCGCTTCGCCGTCATCGGCACGTAGCGCAGCAGCACGCCCGCGTGAATGGTGAAGTAGTCCACGCCCTGTTCCGCCTGCTCCAGCAGCGTGTCGCGGAAGGCTTCCCAGGTGAGGTCTTCGGCAATGCCGTTCACTTTCTCCAGCGCCTGATAAATCGGGACGGTGCCAATCGGTACCGGGCTATTACGCAGGATCCACTCGCGGGTTTCGTGAATATAGCGGCCAGTGGAAAGGTCCATAACCGTGTCCGCGCCCCAGCGCGTCGACCAGACCAGCTTTTCCACCTCTTCTTCGATGGATGACGTCACCGCTGAGTTGCCGATGTTGGCGTTGACCTTCACCAGGAAGTTGCGGCCGATAATCATCGGCTCGGATTCCGGGTGGTTGATGTTGGCGGGGATAATGGCGCGACCGGCAGCCACTTCGTCACGCACAAATTCCGGCGTGATGTTCTCCGGCAGGCGAGCACCAAAGCCTTCGCCCGGATGCTGGTGGCGCAGTATTTCGCTGCGGATGCGCTCGCGACCCATGTTTTCGCGGATGGCGATGAACTCCATCTCCGGCGTGACGATGCCCTGGCGCGCGTAGTGCAGCTGGGTCACGCATTTGCCCGCTTTGGCGCGTTTTGGCGTCAGCAGGCCGGTAAAGCGCAGCGCGTCCAAACCGTCGTCCGCCAGGCGCTCTTTGGTGTAAGCAGAGCTTTGCTCGTTTAGCGCTTCGCTATCATCACGCGCATCAATCCACGGCTGGCGCAGCTTCGCCAGACCCTGCTGGACGTTAATTGCCACATCGGGATCGCCATACGGGCCGGAGGTGTCGTATACCGGCACGGCTTCGTTGTCTTCGAACTGCGGATCCTCTTTGCTGCCGCCGATAAGCGTCGGGCTGAGCTGGATCTCACGCATCGGAACGCGAATATCGGCCTGCGAGCCGGAAATGTAGATACGTTTAGAGTTCGGGAAAGCGGTGCCTTCCAGGGTGTCGATAAAGTGTTGGGCCTGTGCGCGCTGTTCGCGGCGGGTCAGTTTTGCAGTAGACATAGCTCATTCCAAAAGTGAAGGACATGGCTTGTCAGACGACGGATGAAGCAAGAGAGGATCGCCCTCAGGCGATACAACAGCAGTGTGACTCTTGTTCCCTTCGCAGGTATTAGCCTGATCAGGTTCCGCGGATCCCGAATTAACGGTCTCAGCCCGTGCTTTCACACTGGGCACTCCGACAAGAAAAATCCCCCTCGTGAGAGGGGCGAATGATTGTAAATTACTCGTTAACGATTAAGAACTCAAGCAGGGCGCGCGACGTTCTCTTCATTGTTGGTATTCACGTCATTGTCCAGCACGAGGGCGATCAGCTTATCTTCCAGCGTGAATCGCTCCTCCAGCGCTTCACCGAGATCGGACAGCGCCTGCTGAAACTCAAGATAGTTATCGTGATCGATGGCGTTCTCGAGCGTGGAATCGTAGTAATCCATGATCTGCCGGGTATTGGCTTCCAGCAGCGGATAGAGTTTGCTGGCCGCTAAATACGGTGTTGTCCCTTCCATTTCGCGGATAATGCGTTCATAAATATTGAAATGGCCGTCGGACAGGTAGTCGACCAGGCTCTGACAAAAATCATCCAGCGCTTTTTCATTCAGCCGCATAAACGATTCTTTGCCAGGCTTAATACCGACCAGATTGTAATAAGCCACGAGTAGATGCTTGCGCACATGCAGCCAGCGATCCACCAGTTTGTTACTTCCTCTAACGCGCTCAGTCAGGCTTTCTAGCTGGTTTAACATGGTCGACTCCGCAAGGTTTAGGATTGAATCTGCTTATCCAAAATGTAACCACAATGCTAACAACATGTCAGTGAAGCGAAGGTAGTGCAATAGATATGGATCGTATTATTGAAAAATCAGATCTGGGTTGGTGGATCGTCAGTCACGAACAAAAATTATGGCTGCCCGCCGGGGAAATCCCCCATGGCACGGCGGAAACGTTCGATCTTGTAGGGCAAACCGCGCTGTGGATCGGCGAGTGGCAGGGCGAGCCGGTGTGGTTGATCCAACAAGCGCGTCGTCAGGATATGGGATCTGTGCGTCAGGTGCTGGATCAGGATGTCGGTCTGTTTCAGCTGGCAGGGCGCGGCGTGCAGCTGGCGGAGTTTTACCGCTCGCATAAATACTGCGGCTACTGCGGTCATACCATGCACCCGAGCAAAACCGAGTGGGCGATGCTCTGCAGCCACTGCCGCGAACGCTACTATCCTCAGATTGCACCCTGCATCATCGTCGCTATCCGTCGGGAGGATTCCATCCTGCTGGCGCAGCATACTCGTCATCGCAACGGCATTCACACCGTGCTGGCCGGGTTCGTCGAAGTGGGCGAAACGCTGGAGCAGGCGGTGGCGCGCGAGGTGATGGAAGAGAGCAGCATTAAGGTGAAGAACCTGCGCTACGTCACCTCCCAGCCGTGGCCGTTCCCGATGTCGCTGATGACCGCGTTTATGGCGGAATACGATAGCGGCGAGATCGTTATCGATCGGAAAGAGCTGCTGGAGGCGAACTGGTATCGCTATGACGATTTGCCGCTGTTACCACCGCCGGGCACCGTGGCGCGTCGGCTGATAGAAGATACCGTGGCGATGTGTCGGGCCGAGTATGAGTAGTGTTACACTGAGGCCATGACGCTTAAGGAACTGCAAAAATGACCGAACTGAAGAACGATCGTTATCTGCGTGCGCTGCTGCGCCAGCCCGTTGATGTCACCCCGGTGTGGATGATGCGCCAGGCGGGACGCTATCTGCCAGAATACAAAGCCACGCGCGCGCAGGCGGGCGATTTTATGTCGCTGTGCAAAAACGCCGAGCTGGCCTGTGAAGTGACGCTCCAGCCGCTGCGCCGCTTCCCGCTGGATGCGGCGATCCTCTTCTCGGATATTCTGACCATTCCGGATGCCATGGGCCTTGGCCTGTACTTTGAAACGGGTGAAGGCCCGCGTTTCACCTCTCCGATCAAAAGCAAAGCCGACGTGGACAAGCTGCCGATCCCCGATCCGGAAGGCGAGCTGGGCTACGTGATGAACGCCGTGCGCACCATTCGCCGCGAGCTGAAAGGTGAAGTGCCGCTGATTGGCTTCTCCGGCAGCCCGTGGACGCTGGCGACCTATATGGTGGAAGGGGGCAGCAGCAAAGCCTTCACCCTGATTAAAAAGATGATGTACGCCGAGCCGCTGGCCCTGCATGCGCTGCTCGACAAGCTGGCGAAGAGCGTCACCCTCTATCTGAACGCGCAGATTAAGGCCGGTGCGCAGTCGGTGATGATTTTCGATACCTGGGGCGGCGTGCTGACCGGGCGCGATTATCAGCAGTTCTCCCTGTATTACATGCACAAAATCGTCGACGGCCTGCTGCGGGAAAACGAAGGTCGCCGCGTGCCGGTGACGCTGTTCACCAAAGGTGGCGGTCAGTGGCTGGAAGCGATGGCGGCCACCGGCTGCGACGCGCTGGGCCTCGACTGGACCACCGATATTGCCGATGCGCGCCGTCGCGTGGGCGACAAAGTGGCGCTGCAGGGCAATATGGACCCGTCCATGCTCTATGCGCCGCCAGCCCGCATTGAAGAAGAAGTGTCGACTATACTGTCTGGTTTCGGCCAGGGGGAAGGCCACGTCTTTAACCTCGGCCACGGCATTCATCAGGATGTACCGCCAGAGCACGCAGGCGTATTTGTGGAGGCGGTGCATCGGCTTTCTGCCCAGTATCACAAGTAAGGAGTCGTTATGGATCTCGCGTCGCTACGCGCTCAGCAAATCGAACTGGCCTCATCGGTGATCCGCGAGGATCGTCTGGATAAGGATCCTCCGCAGTACATTGGCGGAGCGGACGTCGGGTTCGAGCAGGGGGGGGACGTGACGCGAGCGGCGATGGTGGTACTGAAATACCCTTCGCTTGAGCTGGTGGAGTACAAGGTCGCGCGTATTGCCACCACCATGCCCTATATTCCCGGCTTTCTCTCCTTTCGCGAATATCCCGCGCTGCTGGCCGCGTGGGAGCAGCTCTCGCAAAAACCTGACCTGCTGTTTGTCGATGGACACGGTATTTCACACCCGCGCCGTTTAGGCGTAGCCAGCCATTTTGGGCTGCTGGTGGATGTGCCGACCATTGGCGTTGCCAAGAAACGCCTGTGCGGCGCGTTTGAGCCACTCTCCGCCGAGCCGGGCGCGCTTGCGCCGCTCATCCATAAGGGCGAGCAGCTGGCGTGGGTCTGGCGCAGCAAGGCTCGCTGTAATCCGCTGTTCATCGCCACCGGCCATCGGGTGAGCATGGACAGCGCTCTGGCGTGGGTACAGCGCTGCATGAAGGGCTACCGCTTGCCGGAGCCGACGCGCTGGGCTGACGCGGTGGCCTCTTCGCGTCCGGCTTTTGTTCGTTGGCAGGAAATTCAGCGATGATTCAGGTAAACTGCGCCTAATTTTCGATTCGAGAGATCATCATGCTACAAAACCCGATTCACCTGCGCCTTGAAAAGCTGGAAAGCTGGCAGCACGTCACCTTTATGGCTTGCCTGTGCGAGCGCATGTATCCCAACTATGCCGCGTTCTGCAAGCAGACGAGCTTTGGTGATGGCCACATCTACCGCCGCATTCTGGATCTGATCTGGGAAACGCTGACGGTGAAAGACGCGAAGGTGAATTTCGACTCTCAGCTCGAAAAGCTGGAAGAGGCGATTCCGGTGGCGGATGATTTTGACCTGTACGGCGTCTACCCGGCCATTGATGCCTGCGTGGCGTTAAGCGAGCTGATCCACTCCCGCCTGAGTGGTGAAACGCTGGAGCACGCCATTGAAGTCAGTAAAGCGTCCATTACGACCGTTGCAATGCTCGAAATGACCCAGGAAGGTCGCGAAATGACCGACGAAGAGCTGCGTGCCAACCCGGCGGTTGAACAGGAATGGGACATCCAGTGGGAAATTTTCCGCCTGCTGGCAGAGTGCGAAGAACGCGATATCGAGCTGATAAAAGGGCTGCGCGCGGACTTACGTGAGGCCGGTGAGAGCAATATTGGTATAATTTTTAACCAATGAGACAACAAAACGTGATTTAACGCCTGTTTTGTCGCTCCTCGACTCTTCCCTTCTGCCCCCCGTCTGGTCTACATTTGGGGGGCGAAAAAAAGTGGCTATCGGTGCGTGTATGCAGGAGAGTGCTTTTTTGGCATTTTCGTCGCACTCGATGCTTAGCAAGCGATAAACACATTGAAAGGATAACTTATGAACAAGACTCAACTGATTGATGTAATTGCGGACAAGGCTGATCTGTCTAAAGTGCAGGCTAAAGCTGCTCTGGAATCTACCCTGGCTGCTATTACTGAGTCTCTGAAAGAAGGCGATGCTGTACAACTGGTTGGTTTCGGTACCTTCAAAGTGAACCACCGCGCTGAGCGTACTGGCCGCAACCCGCAGACCGGTAAAGAAATCAAAATTGCCGCAGCGAACGTGCCGGCATTTGTTTCTGGTAAAGCACTGAAAGACGCAGTTAAGTAAGACGCGTGGCAGTGAACAGTTTTAACGAAGGGGCGGCAACGCCCCTTTTGTCATTCTGGCGCGGAACGCTCGCGCTGGCAGGCGTGCTGTTGCTGTCAGCCTGTAGCCACGATTCCTCCCTCCCTCCGTTTACCGCCAGCGGTTACGCGGACAACCAGGGCGCGGTCAGGATCTGGCGTAAAGATTCCGGCGGTGAAGTGCATCTGCTCTCTGCCTTCAGCCCGTGGCATAGCGGCAATACGTCGACGGCGGAATATCGCTGGCAGGGAGACGACCTGTCGCTGATTGAACTGAACGTCTACAGCAAGACCCCCGAACACGTGAAAGTGCGTTTTGACGACCATGGCGAGCTGAGCTTTATGCAGCGTGAAGTCAGCGGTCAAAAACAGCAGCTTTCCAGCGATCAAATCGCCCTCTACCGTTATCGTGCCGAACAAATCCGCCAGACCAGCGATGCGCTTCGTCTGGGACGCGTTGTGCTGCGCCAGGGCCGCTGGCATGCCGATGGGACGGTGACGACCTGCGAAGGGCAGACGGTCAAGCCTGAGCTCGAATCCTGGGCAACCGAACACATTCAACGCCGTCAGCGTCATTCATCAATGGAAGTGAGTGTGGCGTGGCTTGAAGCGCCGGAAGGCTCTCAGCTGCTGCTGGTGGCGAACGAAGACTTCTGTACCTGGCAGCCGACAGAGAAGAGTTTTTGAGTTCTGTGGATTAAGCCGGATGGCGCTAACGCTTATCCGGCCTACGAACGATCCCCTCTCCCTGTGGGAGAGGGTTAGGGTGAGGGGGAAATTACTCCCCCTGCTCGCGCGCAATCGCGCGATAGCCGATATCCTGACGGCTAAAGCTGCCGTTCCAGTGAATATCCGCCATCAGCGCATAGGCGCGTTTCTGCGCTTCTGCCACGGTATGACCCAGCGCGGTTGCACACAGCACGCGGCCACCGTTGGTGAGGACGCGATCGTCTTCAGCCAGCTTCGTACCGGCATGAAACACCTTCGCACCGTCGATCTCTTCCAGCGGCAGGCCGTGGATCTCATCCCCGGTGTTGTAATTACCCGGATAACCACCCGCAGCAATCACCACGCCCAGAGACGCGCGCTCGTCCCACTCTGACGTTTTCTCGTCGAGCTTGCCTTCGCAGGCTGCCAGACACAGATCCACCAGATCGGATTTCATGCGCAGCATGATGGGCTGCGTTTCCGGATCGCCAAAGCGGCAGTTAAATTCGATAACCTTAGGGTTACCCTGCTTGTCGATCATCAGGCCCGCGTAGAGGAAACCGGTGTAGGTGTTCCCTTCCGCCGCCATCCCTTTCACGGTTGGCCAGATGACGCGATCCATGGTGCGCTGGTGGACTTCGTCAGTCACGACCGGAGCAGGGGAGTAGGCGCCCATCCCGCCGGTATTCGGGCCGGTATCACCATTGCCCACGCGCTTGTGGTCCTGGCTGGTGGCCATCGGCAGAACGTGCTCGCCGTCGACCATGACGATAAAGCTCGCTTCTTCGCCGTCGAGGAACTCTTCAATCACGATGCGGTGGCCCGCATCGCCAAAGGCGTTGCCTGCCAGCATGTCCTGAACCGCGGCTTCGGCTTCTTCGAGCGTCATCGCGACGATCACGCCTTTACCGGCGGCCAGACCGTCGGCCTTGATAACAATCGGCGCGCCCCTCTCACGTAAGTAGGCCATTGCAGGCTCCACTTCGGTGAAATTCTGATATTCCGCCGTCGGGATGTTATGACGCGCGAGGAAATCTTTGGTGAAGGCTTTGGAGCCTTCCAGCTGCGCGGCACCTTCCGTTGGCCCGAAGATTGTCAGGCCCGCCGCGCGGAACGCGTCAACGACGCCAATCACCAGCGGCGCTTCCGGGCCAACAATCGTTAGATCGATTTTCTCGTTCTGGGCAAAGCTCAGCAGCGCCGGAATGTCGGTCACGCCGATAGCCACGTTCTGCAGCGCGGGTTCCAGTGCGGTACCGGCGTTGCCCGGTGCCACGAAGACCGTTTTCACCAGCGGAGACTGCGCCGCTTTCCACGCCAGCGCGTGCTCGCGCCCGCCGTTACCAATGACTAATACTTTCATTTTCAGCTCCGGGAATTAATGGCGGAAGTGGCGCATGTCGGTGAAGATCATCGCAATGCCGTGTTCGTCGGCGGCGGCAATCACTTCGTCATCGCGGATTGAACCGCCAGGCTGGATCACGCAGGTGATGCCGACAGCGGCTGCCGCGTCGATACCGTCACGGAACGGGAAGAAGGCGTCAGAAGCCATGGCGGAGCCTTTCACTTCCAGACCTTCATCGCCTGCTTTAATGCCCGCGATTTTCGCGGAGTAGACGCGGCTCATCTGGCCTGCACCTATCCCGATAGTCATGTTCTCTTTCGCGTAGACGATGGCGTTGGATTTGACGAACTTCGCAACCTTCCAGCAGAACAGCGCGTCACGCAGTTCCTGTTCGCTCGGCTGGCGTTTGGTCACCACGCGCAGGTCGGCTTCTGTCACCATACCCAGATCGCGAGCCTGAACCAGCAGGCCGCCGTTCACGCGCTTGAAGTCCAGGCCCGGCACGCGTTCTGCCCACTGGCCGCAGACCAGCACGCGTACGTTCTGTTTCGCCGCGGTGATTTTCAGCGCCTCTTCGGATGCGGATGGCGCGATGATCACTTCGACGAACTGGCGGGAAATGATGGCCTGAGCCGTTTCAGCATCCAGCTCGCGGTTGAAGGCGATAATGCCGCCGAACGCGGAGGTCGGGTCGGTTTTGTAGGCGCGATCGTAGGCATCCAGAATAGAGGTGCTCACGGCTACGCCGCATGGGTTCGCGTGCTTGACGATAACGCAGGCCGGCTCGCTGAACTCTTTCACGCATTCCAGCGCGGCGTCGGTGTCGGCAATGTTGTTATAGGAGAGCGCTTTGCCCTGAACCTGCTGGGCGGTCGCAACAGAGGCTTCTTTTACCTCTTCTTCTATATAGAAGGCTGCCTGCTGGTGGCTGTTCTCGCCGTAACGCATATCCTGCTTCTTAATGAAGTTCAGGTTCAGGGTGCGCGGGAAGCGGCCGGAAGGATCTTTGCTTTCACCGTGGTAAGCCGGTACCAGGCTACCGAAGTAGTTGGCGATCATGCTGTCGTACGCCGCGGTGTGTTCGAAGGCTTTGATGGCGAGATCGAAACGCGTTTCCAGGGTCAGCGACCCTTCGTTGGCATCCATCTCATTTATAATGGTTTCGTAATCGCTGCTCTTTACGACGATGGCCACATCTTTATGGTTCTTGGCTGCAGAGCGCACCATGGTCGGGCCGCCGATATCAATGTTCTCTACAGCATCTTCCAGAGAGCATCCTTCGCGGGCAACGGTCTGGGCAAACGGGTAGAGGTTAACGACAACCATGTCGATCGGCGCAATGTCGTGCTGTTCCATAATACCGTCGTCCTGACCGCGACGGCCAAGAATACCGCCGTGCACTTTAGGGTGCAGCGTTTTGACGCGTCCATCCATCATTTCCGGGAAACCGGTGTAATCGGACACTTCGGTTACCGGCAGACCTTTATCTGCTAACAGGCGAGCGGTTCCACCTGTGGAAAGCAGCTCCACACCGCGTGCGGAAAGTGCCTGAGCGAATTCGACGATACCGGCTTTATCAGAAACACTGAGCAGAGCGCGGCGGACTGGACGACGTTGTTGCATGGTAAATCCCCTGGATTTCACGATTACAGAGAGCGTTAGATGAATTTTCCTGTGAAAAACTCATCTAACACACCTGACGGGGCATCCTTGTTAAGCGCGAGCATTTTAACGAAAACGTTTGCGCAACGCTCGCACATTTTTACTTTTTCGTATCATTGTGGATAAGTCTGTGTGTAAAAAGGTATAAGGCGGTGTTTTGCTGTGGAATGCAGCAGTCAGTCATTTTTCTGTCATTTAGCGGTTGCGGCCTGCGGAGAACTCCCTATAATGCGCCTCCATCGACACGGCGGATGTGAATCACTTCACAAACAACCCGGTCGGTTGAAGAGAAAAAATCCTGAAATAACGGGTTGACTCTGAAAGAGGAAAGCGTAATATACGCCACCTCGCAACGGTGAGCGAAAGCC
>NZ_JAHEVU010000011.1:0-26244 GCF_018597345.1 Enterobacter quasimori
GGTACCATCGAACTGCCAGAAGGCGTTGAGATGGTAATGCCAGGCGACAACATCAAGATGGTTGTGACTCTGATCCACCCAATCGCGATGGACGACGGTCTGCGTTTCGCAATCCGTGAAGGCGGCCGTACCGTTGGCGCGGGCGTTGTTGCTAAAGTTCTGGGCTAATTAATTATCCCTGAATGAAAAAAGGACGCTTCGGCGTCCTTTTTTGTTTTCTGGCGTTTTGAACCTGTCACAAATTTTCGCATTTTTTGCCTTCTTCCGTCTCGCATCCCGGCGTTTGTGCTATTGTAATCATAACCATTCTCACTTACACTTTGCGCATATTTTGAACGGGAGTTTTTATGTACGTTTGTTTATGTAATGGTGTGAGTGACAAAAAAATACGTCAGGCCGTTCGCCAGTTTCAGCCTCAGTCTTTCCAGCAGCTTCGCAAGTTTGTTCCGGTGGGAAATCAATGCGGTAAATGCGTTCGCGCAGCGCGTGAGATTATGCAGGACGAATTGATGCAGATCCCGGAATTCAAAGAGATCGCGTAAGCCCGTATCTTTTTTTTGACATCCCTGTAGCCCGATCTACGCTTCAATGAGTGGAAGCGGAGGGACTATATAATGAAAGGTGATGTTAAAATCATAAGTTATCTCAATAAATTATTGGGAAATGAGCTTGTCGCAATCAATCAGTATTTTCTCCATGCAAGAATGTTCAAAAACTGGGGGCTGACTCGCCTCAATGATGTTGAATACCATGAGTCCATCGATGAGATGAAGCACGCCGATAAATATATTGAGCGTATTTTATTCCTTGAAGGCATTCCAAACTTGCAGGATCTCGGCAAACTGGGCATCGGTGAAGATGTTGAGGAGATGCTGCGTTCCGACCTCAGACTGGAGCTCGAAGGCGCAAGAGATCTTCGAGAAGCCATCGCCTACGCGGACAGCGTCCATGATTATGTTAGTCGTGACATGATGATCCAGATCCTAGCCGATGAAGAAGGCCATATTGACTGGCTGGAGACTGAACTGGATCTCATTACCAAAATTGGCCTACAGAACTACCTTCAGTCGCAGATCAAAGTGGAAAGCTAATCAGGTTTTCCCAGCCAACGCATAAACCCGCTGCCGCCAGAAATGGCCCAAAAGGCAGCGGGTTTTTTAATGTCTGTTTATCAGGATGCACTAAAGAGAGGATGAGAAGACACAAAAGTGCCATCAGCGCGGCGACCAACGCCAGCAGCGGCAATACGCACCAGCCATGCCAGGCGCCTAATGCCGCCAGATATTTAACATCGCCATAGCCCATTCCTTCGAGGCGAAAGAAAAACCGATAGCCCCAGTAAATAATGGCAAAGCCAACATATCCTGCCATCGCACCCACCACCGCACTCGGCAGAAAATCAGGATGGATACAGAGCTGAAAGAGCAGGCCCACCCACAGCAGCGGGCAGAGAAGTTTATCGGGAAGCAGGCCGCAGCGGATATCTGCATAGACGAGAAAGGCTGTCAGCAAAAAATAGAACAGCAGAAAGGGGAGGGTGGTCAACATGGAAAAGGCCTCAACAGGATTTGAGCGCATCCTCGTTATAATCGGCCTGTCCGGCAATCTACAAAAACCACATTTGCGCAGGGGCTCCAGACAAAGATTCGAGAAGGGATACATTGCTTAAAAAGTTGCGAGTCCTTACGCATAACGCGCCTTTAGCGCTTAATTTCTAAACGGCACTTGCGTCTTTCTCTGATTTACGTATAATGCGCGGGCTTGTCGTAATTGACGGCTGGTTCGAACTGAACCGGAGTAACTCATTTTGTTACTCAACAATGCTCCCAATTGGGGAGCTACGTAAGAACGGTTACACTCTCCCATCAATCGTAATGGGTTTGAGGAGTAATCATTTTCGTTTATAAAATAATTGGAGCTCTGGTCTCATGCAGAACCAAAGAATCCGTATCCGCCTTAAAGCGTTTGATCATCGTCTGATCGATCAATCAACCGCGGAAATCGTCGAGACTGCTAAGCGCACTGGTGCGCAAGTCCGTGGTCCGATCCCGCTGCCGACCCGCAAAGAGCGCTTCACCGTTCTGATTTCCCCGCACGTCAACAAAGACGCGCGCGATCAGTACGAAATCCGCACTCACAAGCGTCTGGTTGACATCGTTGAGCCAACTGAGAAAACCGTTGATGCTCTGATGCGTCTGGATCTGGCTGCCGGTGTAGACGTGCAGATCAGCCTGGGTTAATCAGGTCATCGAGCGATTGAGAGGTTGAAACAATGATTGGTTTAGTCGGTAAAAAAGTGGGTATGACCCGCATCTTCACTGAAGATGGCGTTTCTATCCCAGTAACCGTAATCGAAGTTGAAGCAAACCGCGTTACTCAGGTTAAAGATCTGGCTAACGATGGCTACCGCGCTATTCAGGTTACCACTGGTGCTAAAAAAGCTAACCGTGTAACCAAACCAGAAGCGGGTCACTTCGCTAAAGCTGGCGTAGAAGCTGGCCGTGGTCTGTGGGAATTCCGTCTTGCTGAAGGCGAAGAGTTCACCGTAGGTCAGGACATTAGCGTTGAGCTGTTTGCTGACGTTAAAAAAGTTGACGTAACCGGTACCTCTAAAGGTAAAGGTTTTGCTGGTACCGTTAAGCGCTGGAACTTCCGTACCCAGGACGCTACCCACGGTAACTCCTTGTCTCACCGCGTTCCGGGTTCTATCGGTCAGAACCAGACTCCGGGCAAAGTGTTCAAAGGCAAGAAAATGGCAGGTCAGCTGGGTAACGAACGTGTAACCGTTCAGAGCCTGGACGTAGTACGTGTTGACGCTGAGCGCAACCTGCTGCTGGTTAAAGGTGCAGTTCCGGGTGCAACCGGTAGCGACCTGATCGTTAAACCAGCTGTGAAGGCGTAAGGGGATAGCAATGGAATTAGTATTGAAAGACGCGCAGAGCGCGCTGACTGTTTCCGAAACTACCTTCGGTCGTGATTTCAACGAAGCGCTGGTTCACCAGGTTGTTGTTGCTTATGCAGCTGGTGCTCGTCAGGGTACTCGTGCTCAGAAGACTCGTGCTGAAGTAACTGGTTCTGGCAAAAAGCCATGGCGCCAGAAAGGTACCGGCCGTGCGCGTTCAGGTTCTATCAAGAGCCCGATCTGGCGTTCAGGTGGCGTGACCTTCGCTGCGCGTCCACAGGACCACAGTCAAAAAGTTAACAAAAAGATGTACCGCGGCGCGCTGAAAAGCATCCTGTCCGAACTGGTACGTCAGGATCGTCTGATCGTTGTCGAGAAGTTCTCTGTTGAAGCGCCTAAAACTAAGCTGCTGGCACAGAAACTGAAAGACATGGCTCTGGAAGATGTGCTGATCATCACCGGTGAGCTGGACGAGAACCTGTTCCTGGCCGCACGTAACCTGCACAAGGTTGACGTACGCGATGCGACTGGTATCGACCCGGTTAGCCTGATCGCCTTCGACAAAGTCGTAATGACTGCTGATGCTGTTAAGCAAGTTGAGGAGATGCTGGCATGATTCGTGAAGAACGTCTGCTGAAGGTGCTTCGCGCACCGCACGTTTCTGAAAAAGCGTCTACTGCGATGGAAAAAACAAACACCATCGTTCTCAAAGTTGCTAAAGACGCGACCAAAGCAGAGATCAAAGCTGCTGTGCAGAAACTGTTTGAAGTCGAAGTCGAAGTCGTTAACACCCTGGTAGTTAAAGGGAAAGTTAAACGTCACGGACAGCGTATCGGTCGTCGTAGCGACTGGAAAAAAGCTTACGTCACCCTGAAAGAAGGCCAGAATCTGGACTTCGTTGGCGGCGCTGAGTAAGTCGGAGGAGTAATACAATGGCAGTTGTTAAATGTAAACCGACATCTCCGGGTCGTCGCCACGTAGTTAAAGTGGTTAACCCTGAGCTGCACAAGGGCAAACCTTTTGCTCCGTTGCTGGAAAAAAACAGCAAATCCGGTGGTCGTAACAACAATGGCCGTATCACCACTCGTCACATCGGTGGTGGCCACAAGCAGGCTTATCGTATTGTTGACTTCAAACGCAACAAAGACGGTATCCCAGCAGTTGTTGAGCGTCTTGAGTACGATCCGAACCGTTCCGCGAACATCGCGCTGGTTCTGTACAAAGATGGCGAACGCCGTTACATCCTGGCCCCTAAAGGCCTGAAAGCTGGCGACCAGATTCAGTCTGGCGTTGATGCTGCAATCAAAGCAGGTAACACCCTGCCGATGCGCAATATCCCGGTTGGTTCTACCGTTCATAACGTAGAAATGAAACCAGGTAAAGGCGGTCAGCTGGCACGTTCCGCAGGTACTTACGTTCAGATCGTTGCGCGCGACGGTGCTTATGTCACCCTGCGTCTGCGTTCTGGTGAAATGCGTAAAGTCGAAGCAGACTGCCGCGCTACTCTGGGCGAAGTTGGCAATGCTGAGCATATGCTGCGCGTTCTGGGTAAAGCAGGTGCTGCACGCTGGCGTGGTGTTCGTCCTACCGTTCGCGGTACTGCGATGAACCCAGTCGACCACCCACATGGTGGTGGTGAAGGTCGTAACTTTGGTAAGCACCCGGTATCTCCGTGGGGCGTTCAGACCAAAGGTAAGAAGACCCGCAGCAACAAGCGTACTGATAAATTTATCGTACGTCGCCGTAGCAAATAATTTTAGAGGATAAGCCATGCCACGTTCTCTCAAGAAAGGTCCTTTTATTGACCTGCACTTGCTGAAGAAGGTAGAGAAAGCGGTGGAAAGCGGAGACAAGAAGCCCCTGCGCACTTGGTCCCGTCGTTCAACGATCTTTCCTAACATGATCGGTTTGACCATCGCTGTCCATAATGGTCGTCAGCACGTTCCAGTCTTTGTTACCGACGAAATGGTTGGTCACAAACTGGGTGAATTCGCACCGACTCGTACTTATCGCGGCCACGCTGCTGATAAAAAAGCGAAGAAGAAATAAGGTAGGAGGAAGAGATGGAAACTTTAGCTCAACATCGCCATGCTCGTTCTTCTGCACAGAAGGTTCGCCTTGTTGCTGACCTGATTCGCGGTAAGAAAGTGTCGCAGGCCCTGGACATCCTGACCTATACCAATAAGAAAGCTGCGGTATTGGTCAAGAAAGTACTGGAATCTGCCATTGCTAACGCTGAACACAACGATGGCGCTGACATCGACGATCTGAAAGTCGCGAAAATTTTCGTAGATGAAGGCCCAAGCATGAAGCGCATTATGCCGCGTGCGAAAGGTCGTGCAGATCGCATCCTGAAGCGCACCAGCCACATTACTGTGGTTGTGTCCGATCGCTGAGACTCTGGAGACTAGCAATGGGTCAGAAAGTACATCCTAATGGTATTCGCCTGGGTATTGTAAAACCATGGAACTCTACCTGGTTTGCGAACACCAAAGAATTCGCTGACAACCTGGACAGCGATTTTAAAGTACGTCAGTACCTGACTAAGGAACTGGCTAAAGCGTCTGTATCTCGTATCGTTATCGAGCGTCCAGCGAAGAGCATCCGTGTGACTATTCACACTGCTCGTCCTGGCATCGTTATCGGTAAGAAAGGCGAAGACGTAGAAAAACTGCGCAAGGTCGTAGCGGATATCGCTGGCGTTCCTGCACAGATCAATATCGCTGAAGTTCGTAAGCCTGAACTGGACGCTAAATTGGTTGCTGACAGCATCACTTCCCAGCTGGAACGTCGCGTTATGTTCCGTCGTGCTATGAAGCGTGCTGTACAGAACGCAATGCGTCTGGGCGCTAAAGGTATCAAAGTTGAAGTTAGCGGCCGTCTGGGCGGCGCGGAAATCGCACGTACCGAATGGTACCGCGAAGGTCGCGTACCGCTGCACACTCTGCGTGCTGACATCGACTACAACACCTCTGAAGCGCACACCACTTACGGTGTAATCGGCGTTAAGGTATGGATCTTCAAAGGTGAGATCCTGGGTGGTATGGCTGCTGTTGAACAACCGGAAAAACCGGCTGCTCAACCTAAAAAGCAGCAGCGTAAAGGCCGTAAATAAGGAGCGTCGCTGATGTTACAACCAAAGCGTACAAAATTCCGTAAAGTGCACAAAGGCCGCAACCGTGGTCTGGCGCAGGGTACGGATGTTAGCTTCGGCACTTTCGGTCTGAAAGCTGTTGGCCGTGGTCGTCTGACTGCACGTCAGATCGAAGCAGCACGTCGTGCAATGACCCGTGCAGTTAAGCGTCAAGGTAAGATCTGGATCCGTGTATTCCCGGACAAACCGATCACCGAGAAGCCACTGGAAGTTCGTATGGGTAAAGGTAAAGGTAACGTGGAGTACTGGGTTGCCTTGATCCAACCGGGCAAAGTCCTTTATGAAATGGACGGTGTTCCGGAAGAGCTGGCCCGTGAAGCCTTCGGCCTGGCAGCAGCGAAACTGCCTATCAAAACCACCTTTGTAACTAAGACGGTGATGTAATGAAAGCAAAAGAGCTGCGTGAAAAAAGCGTTGAAGAGCTGAACGCTGAGCTGCTGAACCTGCTGCGTGAGCAGTTCAACCTGCGTATGCAGGCTGCAAGTGGCCAGCTGCAACAGACTCACCTGCTGAAGCAAGTGCGTCGCAATGTTGCACGCGTTAAGACTTTACTGACTCAGAAGGCGGGTGCGTAATGACCGATAAAATCCGTACTCTGCAAGGTCGTGTTGTTAGCGACAAAATGGAGAAATCCATTGTTGTAGCTATCGAACGTATTGTGAAACACCCGATCTACGGTAAATTCATCAAACGTACGACCAAACTGCACGTACATGACGAGAACAACGAATGTGGTATCGGCGACAAGGTTGAAATCCGTGAATGCCGTCCACTGTCCAAGACTAAGTCCTGGACGCTGGTTCGCGTTGTAGAGAAAGCGGTTCTGTAATACAGTACGCGTTCTCAATACGAATAAACGGCTCAGCGATGAGCCGTTTATTTTTTCTACCCATATTGTAGAAGCGGTGTTATAATGCCGCGCCCTCGATATGGGGCTTTTTAACGGCTCTGATTTTAGAGTCTCAGGTAGTAGTTGACATTAGCGGAGCACTAAAATGATCCAAGAACAGACTATGCTGAACGTCGCCGACAACTCCGGTGCACGTCGCGTAATGTGTATCAAGGTTCTGGGTGGCTCGCACCGTCGCTACGCAGGCGTAGGCGACATCATCAAGATCACCATCAAGGAAGCAATTCCACGTGGTAAGGTCAAAAAAGGTGATGTGCTGAAGGCGGTAGTGGTGCGCACCAAGAAGGGTGTTCGTCGCCCTGACGGTTCTGTCATTCGCTTCGATGGTAATGCATGCGTTATTTTAAACAATAACAGCGAGCAGCCTATCGGCACGCGTATCTTTGGGCCGGTAACTCGTGAACTTCGTACTGAGAAGTTCATGAAAATTATCTCTCTGGCACCAGAAGTACTCTAAGGAGCGAATCATGGCAGCGAAAATCCGTCGTGATGACGAAGTTATCGTGTTAACCGGTAAAGATAAAGGTAAACGCGGTAAAGTAAAAAATGTTCTGTCTTCCGGCAAACTTGTCGTTGAAGGTATCAACCTGGTTAAGAAACATCAGAAGCCGGTTCCGGCCCTGAACCAACCAGGTGGCATCGTTGAAAAAGAAGCTGCTATTCAGGTTTCTAACGTTGCAATCTTCAATGCGGCTACCGGCAAGGCTGACCGTGTAGGCTTTAGATTCGAAGACGGCAAAAAAGTCCGTTTCTTCAAGTCTAACAGCGAAACTATCAAGTAATTTGGAGTAGTACGATGGCGAAACTGCATGATTACTACAAAGACGAAGTAGTTAACAAACTCATGACTGAGTTTAACTACAATTCTGTCATGCAAGTCCCTCGGGTCGAGAAGATCACCCTGAACATGGGTGTTGGTGAAGCGATCGCTGACAAGAAACTGCTGGATAACGCAGCAGCTGACCTGACAGCAATCTCCGGTCAAAAACCGCTGATCACCAAAGCACGCAAATCTGTTGCAGGCTTCAAAATCCGTCAGGGCTATCCGATCGGCTGTAAAGTAACTCTGCGTGGCGAACGCATGTGGGAGTTCTTTGAGCGCCTGATCACTATTGCTGTTCCACGTATCCGTGACTTCCGTGGCTTGTCCGCTAAGTCTTTCGACGGCCGTGGTAACTACAGCATGGGTGTCCGTGAGCAGATCATCTTCCCAGAAATCGACTACGATAAAGTCGACCGCGTGCGTGGTTTGGATATTACCATTACCACTACTGCGAAATCTGACGAAGAAGGCCGTGCTCTGCTGGCTGCCTTTGACTTCCCGTTCCGCAAGTAAGGTAGGGTTACTGAATGGCTAAGCAATCAATGAAAGCACGCGAAGTAAAGCGCGTAGCTTTAGCTGATAAATTCTTCGCTAAACGCGCTGAACTGAAAGCGATCATTTCTGATGTGAACGCTTCCGACGAAGATCGTTGGAATGCGGTTCTCAAGCTGCAGTCTCTGCCGCGTGATTCCAGCCCGTCTCGTCAGCGTAACCGCTGTCGTCAAACAGGTCGTCCACATGGTTATGTGGGCAAGTTTGGGTTGAGCCGTATCAAACTGCGTGAAGCCGCTATGCGCGGTGAAGTGCCAGGCTTGAAAAAGGCTAGCTGGTAATTACCAATTGAATCACGGGAGTAAAGACAGATGAGCATGCAAGATCCGATCGCGGATATGCTGACCCGTATCCGTAACGGTCAGGCCGCGAACAAAGTTGCGGTCACCATGCCTTCCGCCAAGCTGAAAGTGGCAATTGCCAACGTGCTGAAGGAAGAAGGTTTTATCGAAGATTTTAAAGTTGAAGGCGACACCAAGCCGGAACTGGAACTTACTCTCAAGTATTTCCAGGGTAAAGCTGTTGTAGAAAGCATTCAGCGTGTCAGCCGCCCAGGCCTGCGCATCTATAAGAAAAAAGATGAGCTGCCAAAAGTTATGGCTGGTCTTGGTATCGCAGTTGTTTCTACCTCTAAAGGTGTTATGACTGATCGTGCAGCGCGCCAGGCTGGTCTTGGTGGCGAAATTATCTGCTACGTAGCCTAATCGGAGGAAAGAATGTCTCGTGTTGCTAAAGCACCGGTCGTTATTCCTGCCGGCGTTGATGTAAAAATCGACGGTCAGGTTATTACGATCAAAGGTAAAAACGGCGAGCTGACTCGTACCCTCAACAAAGCTGTTGAAGTTAAACATGCAGATAATGCTCTGACCTTCGGTCCACGTGATGGTTTCGTGGATGGATGGGCTCAGGCTGGTACCGCGCGTGCCCTGCTGAACTCAATGGTTGTTGGTGTTACCGAAGGCTTCACTAAAAAGCTTCAGCTGGTTGGTGTAGGTTATCGTGCAGCTATCAAAGGGAATGCAGTAGGCCTGTCTCTGGGCTTCTCACACCCTGTTGAGCATCCGCTGCCGGCCGGTATCACTGCAGAATGCCCGACTCAAACTGAAATCGTGCTGAAAGGCGCTGATAAACAGCTGATCGGTCAGGTTGCAGCAGATCTGCGCGCCTACCGTCGTCCTGAGCCTTACAAAGGCAAGGGTGTTCGTTACGCCGACGAAGTCGTGCGTACCAAAGAGGCTAAGAAGAAGTAAGGTAACACTATGGATAAGAAATCTGCTCGTATCCGTCGTGCGACCCGCGCACGCCGCAAGCTCAAAGAGCTGGGTGCAACTCGCCTGGTGGTACATCGTACCCCGCGTCATATTTACGCACAGGTAATTGCACCGAACGGTTCTGAAGTTCTGGTAGCTGCTTCTACTGTAGAAAAAGCTATCTCAGAACAATTGAAGTACACCGGTAACAAAGACGCCGCTGCAGCTGTAGGTAAAGCTGTTGCTGAACGCGCTCTGGAAAAAGGCATCAGCAATGTTTCCTTTGACCGTTCCGGGTTCCAATATCATGGTCGTGTCCAGGCACTGGCAGATGCTGCCCGTGAAGCTGGCCTTCAGTTCTAAGGTAGAGGTGTAAGATGGCTCACATCGAAAAACAGGCTGGCGAACTGCAGGAAAAGCTGATCGCGGTAAACCGCGTATCTAAAACCGTTAAAGGTGGTCGTATTTTCTCCTTCACAGCTCTGACTGTAGTAGGCGATGGTAACGGTCGCGTTGGTTTTGGTTACGGTAAAGCGCGTGAAGTTCCAGCAGCGATCCAGAAAGCGATGGAAAAAGCCCGTCGCAACATGATTAACGTCGCGCTGAACAACGGCACCCTGCAGCACCCAGTTAAAGGTGTTCACACGGGTTCTCGTGTATTCATGCAGCCAGCTTCAGAAGGTACCGGTATCATCGCCGGTGGTGCAATGCGCGCCGTTCTGGAAGTTGCTGGGGTTCATAACGTTCTGGCTAAAGCATATGGTTCCACCAACCCGATCAACGTGGTTCGTGCAACTATTGATGGCCTGGAAAATATGAATTCTCCAGAAATGGTCGCTGCCAAGCGTGGTAAATCCGTTGAAGAAATTCTGGGGTAATTGACCATGGCAAAGACTATTAAAATCACTCAAACCCGCAGTGCAATCGGTCGTCTGCCGAAACATAAGGCAACGCTGCTTGGCCTGGGTCTGCGTCGTATTGGTCATACCGTTGAGCGCGAGGATACTCCTGCTGTTCGTGGTATGGTCAACGCGGTTTACTTCATGGTTAAAGTTGAGGAGTAAGAGATGCGTTTAAATACTCTGTCTCCGGCCGAAGGCTCTAAAAAGGCGGGTAAACGCCTGGGTCGTGGTATCGGTTCTGGCCTCGGCAAAACCGGTGGTCGTGGTCACAAAGGTCAGAACTCTCGTTCTGGCGGTGGCGTACGTCGCGGTTTCGAGGGTGGCCAGATGCCACTGTACCGTCGTCTGCCGAAGTTCGGCTTCACCTCTCGCAAAGCAGCGATCACAGCGGAAATCCGTCTGTCTGACCTGGCGAAAGTTGAAGGCGGCGTTGTAGACCTGAACACGCTGAAAGCAGCAAACATTATCGGTATCCAGATCGAGTTCGCGAAAGTGATCCTGGCTGGTGAAGTTTCTACTCCGGTAACTGTTCGTGGCCTGCGTGTTACTAAAGGTGCTCGTGCTGCTATCGAAGCTGCTGGCGGTAAAATTGAGGAATAAGTAGCAGATGGCTAAGCAACCGGGATTAGATTTTCAAAGTGCCAAAGGTGGATTTGGCGAGCTGAAACGCAGACTGCTGTTTGTTATCGGCGCGCTGATTGTGTTCCGTATTGGCTCTTTTATTCCGATCCCTGGTATCGATGCCGCTGTACTTGCCAAACTGCTTGAGCAACAGCGAGGCACCATCATTGAAATGTTCAACATGTTCTCTGGTGGTGCTCTCAGCCGTGCTTCTATCTTCGCATTGGGTATTATGCCGTACATTTCGGCATCTATTATTATCCAACTGCTGACGGTCGTTCATCCGGCCCTGGCAGAGTTGAAGAAAGAAGGGGAGTCTGGACGTCGTAAGATTAGTCAGTACACCCGTTACGGTACTCTGGTGCTGGCAATATTCCAGTCGATCGGTATTGCTACCGGTCTGCCGAATATGCCTGGTATGCAGGGCCTGGTATTAAACCCGGGCTTTGCATTCTACTTCACCGCTGTTGTAAGTCTGGTCACAGGGACGATGTTCCTGATGTGGCTCGGCGAACAGATTACTGAGCGTGGTATCGGTAACGGTATCTCAATCATTATCTTCGCCGGTATTGTTGCGGGCCTCCCGCCAGCCATCGCCCATACTATCGAGCAAGCGCGTCAAGGCGACCTGCACTTCCTCCTGTTGCTGTTGGTTGCAGTATTAGTATTTGCAGTGACGTTCTTTGTTGTCTTCGTTGAACGTGGTCAACGCCGCATTGTGGTGAACTACGCTAAACGTCAGCAGGGTCGTCGTGTCTATGCTGCACAGAGCACACATTTACCGCTGAAAGTGAACATGGCGGGGGTTATCCCGGCTATCTTCGCTTCCAGTATTATTCTGTTCCCGGCAACCATCGCGTCATGGTTCGGGGGCGGTACTGGTTGGAACTGGCTGACAACAATTTCGCTGTATTTGCAGCCTGGGCAACCACTTTATGTGTTACTCTATGCGTCTGCGATCATCTTCTTCTGTTTCTTCTACACGGCGTTGGTCTTCAACCCGCGTGAAACAGCAGATAACCTGAAGAAGTCCGGTGCATTTGTACCAGGAATTCGTCCGGGAGAGCAAACGGCGAAGTATATCGATAAAGTAATGACTCGCCTGACTTTGGTTGGTGCGCTTTATATTACTTTTATCTGCCTGATCCCGGAGTTCATGCGTGATGCAATGAAAGTACCGTTCTACTTCGGTGGGACCTCACTGCTTATCGTTGTTGTCGTGATTATGGACTTTATGGCTCAAGTGCAAACTCTGATGATGTCCAGTCAGTATGAGTCTGCATTGAAGAAGGCGAACCTGAAAGGCTACGGCCGCTAAATGGTCGCCTGAGAAGTTACGGAGAGTAAAAATGAAAGTTCGTGCTTCCGTCAAGAAATTATGCCGTAACTGCAAAATCGTTAAGCGTGATGGTGTCATCCGTGTGATTTGCAGTGCCGAGCCGAAGCATAAACAGCGCCAAGGCTGATTATTTCGCATATTTTTCTTGCAAAGTTGGGTTGAGCTGGCTAGATTAGCCAGCCAATCTTTTGTATGTCTGTACGTTTCCATTTGAGTATCCTGAAAACGGGCTTTTCAGCATGGTGCGTACATATTAAATAGTAGGAGTGCATAGTGGCCCGTATAGCAGGCATTAACATTCCTGATCAGAAACATGCTGTGATCGCATTAACTTCGATCTACGGCGTCGGCAAGACCCGTTCTAAAGCCATTCTGGCTGCAGCGGGTATCGCTGAAGATGTTAAGATCAGTGAGCTGTCTGAAGAACAAATCGACACGCTGCGTGACGAAGTTGCCAAATTTGTCGTTGAAGGTGATCTGCGCCGTGAAATCAGCATGAGCATCAAGCGCCTGATGGATCTTGGTTGCTATCGCGGTTTGCGTCATCGTCGTGGTCTGCCAGTGCGCGGTCAGCGTACTAAGACCAACGCACGTACCCGTAAGGGTCCGCGCAAACCGATCAAGAAATAATCGGGGTGATTGAATAATGGCAAAGGCACCAGTTCGTGCACGTAAACGTGTAAGAAAACAAGTCTCTGACGGCGTGGCTCATATCCATGCTTCTTTCAACAACACCATCGTTACTATTACTGATCGTCAGGGTAACGCATTGGGTTGGGCAACAGCCGGTGGTTCCGGTTTCCGTGGTTCTCGCAAATCCACTCCGTTCGCAGCTCAGGTTGCAGCAGAGCGTTGCGCTGAAGCCGTAAAAGAATACGGCATCAAGAATCTGGAAGTTATGGTTAAAGGTCCGGGTCCGGGTCGTGAATCTACTGTTCGCGCTCTGAACGCCGCTGGTTTCCGCATCACGAATATTACTGATGTGACTCCGATCCCTCATAACGGTTGTCGTCCGCCGAAAAAACGTCGCGTATAACGCTCCGTTTTTTAGGTTAGTTGGAGATAGAAAATGGCAAGATATTTGGGTCCTAAGCTCAAGCTGAGCCGTCGTGAGGGCACCGACTTATTCCTTAAGTCTGGCGTTCGCGCGATCGATACCAAGTGTAAAATTGAACAAGCTCCTGGCCAGCACGGTGCGCGTAAACCGCGTCTGTCTGACTATGGTGTGCAGTTGCGTGAAAAGCAAAAAGTTCGCCGTACCTACGGTGTGCTGGAGCGTCAGTTCCGTAACTACTATAAAGAAGCAGCACGTCTGAAAGGCAACACAGGTGAAAACCTGCTGGCTCTGCTGGAAGGTCGTCTGGACAACGTTGTATACCGTATGGGCTTCGGCGCTACTCGTGCTGAATCACGTCAGCTGGTTAGCCACAAAGCAATCATGGTAAACGGTCGTGTTGTTAACATCGCTTCTTATCAGGTTAAAGCGAATGACGTTGTTAGCATTCGTGAGAAAGCGAAAAAGCAATCTCGCGTGAAGGCCGCTCTGGAGCTGGCTGAGCAGCGTGAAAAGCCAACCTGGCTGGAAGTTGATGCTGGCAAGATGGAAGGTACGTTCAAGCGTCAGCCAGAACGTTCTGATCTGTCTGCGGACATTAACGAACACCTGATCGTCGAGCTTTACTCCAAGTAAAGCTTAGTACCAAAGAGAGGACACAATGCAGGGTTCTGTGACAGAGTTTCTAAAACCGCGCCTGGTAGATATCGAGCAAGTGAGTTCGACGCACGCCAAGGTGACCCTTGAGCCTTTAGAGCGTGGCTTTGGCCATACTCTGGGTAACGCACTGCGCCGTATTCTGCTCTCATCGATGCCGGGTTGCGCGGTGACCGAGGTTGAGATTGATGGTGTACTTCATGAGTACAGCACCAAAGAAGGCGTTCAGGAAGATATCCTTGAAATCCTGCTCAACCTGAAAGGGCTGGCGGTGAGAGTTCAGGGTAAAGATGAAGTTATTCTTACTCTGAATAAATCTGGCATTGGCCCTGTGACTGCAGCCGACATCACCCACGACGGTGATGTTGAAATCGTCAAGCCGCAGCACGTGATCTGCCACCTGACCGATGAGAACGCAGCGATTAGCATGCGTATCAAAGTTCAGCGCGGTCGTGGTTATGTGCCGGCTTCTGCCCGAATTCATTCGGAAGAAGATGAGCGCCCAATCGGCCGTCTGCTGGTCGACGCATGCTACAGCCCTGTAGAGCGTATTGCCTACAATGTTGAAGCAGCGCGTGTAGAACAGCGTACCGACCTGGACAAGCTGGTCATCGAAATGGAAACCAATGGCACAATCGATCCTGAAGAGGCGATTCGTCGTGCGGCAACCATCCTGGCAGAACAACTGGAAGCTTTCGTTGACTTACGTGATGTACGTCAGCCGGAAGTGAAAGAAGAGAAACCAGAATTCGATCCGATCCTGCTGCGCCCTGTTGACGATCTGGAATTGACTGTCCGCTCTGCTAACTGCCTTAAGGCAGAAGCTATCCACTATATCGGTGATCTGGTACAGCGTACCGAGGTTGAGTTGCTGAAAACGCCGAACCTGGGTAAAAAATCTCTTACTGAGATTAAAGACGTGCTGGCTTCACGTGGTCTGTCTCTGGGCATGCGCCTGGAAAACTGGCCACCGGCAAGCATTGCTGACGAGTAACCGGATCACAGGTTAAGGTTTTACTGAGAAGGATAAGGTCATGCGCCATCGTAAGAGTGGTCGTCAACTGAACCGCAACAGCAGCCATCGCCAGGCTATGTTCCGCAACATGGCAGGTTCACTGGTTCGTCATGAGATCATCAAGACGACCCTGCCTAAAGCGAAAGAGCTGCGTCGCGTAGTTGAGCCGCTGATTACTCTTGCCAAGACTGACAGCGTTGCTAATCGTCGTCTGGCATTCGCCCGTACTCGTGATAACGAGATCGTGGCAAAACTGTTTAACGAACTGGGCCCGCGTTTCGCGAGCCGTGCCGGTGGTTACACTCGTATTCTGAAGTGTGGCTTCCGTGCAGGCGACAACGCGCCGATGGCTTACATCGAGCTGGTTGATCGTTCAGAGAAAGCAGAAGCTGCTGCAGAGTAATCTGTAGTAACGTAAAAAAACCCGCTCCGGCGGGTTTTTTTATATCCTCAGTATCACCACCTCTCTACAATATCTGTATCTTTTCTGTTCATCCGTGGAGATCATCATGTGGTTACTCGATCAATGGGTAGAGCGCCATATCAGCGATGCCCAGCGCAAAGGTGAATTCGATAACCTTCCCGGAAGCGGCGAACCGCTCGTGTTGGAGGACGATTCGCACATTGCTCCTGAACTACGTGCTGGATATCGCTTACTTAAAAATGCGGGCTGTTTGCCTCCGGAACTTGAACAGCGAAGAGAGGCAGTTGAACTTGTTGATCTACTTAAAAGTGTTCACAGAGACGACCCGCGACATATTGAGCTCAGCCGACGGCTGACGCTGATTGAGCTTAAACTCCGCCAGGCTGGCATGAGCACTGACTTTTTGCGCGGCGAATATTGTGAAAGGTTAATGCAGAGAATCAATGAGGAATAACTATGTATCGTATTGGTGAACTTGCAAAACTCGCTAACGTAACGCCAGATACCATCCGTTACTACGAGAAACAGCAAATGATAGATCATGAGGTGAGAACGGAAGGTGGTTTCCGTCTTTATACCGACAACGATCTCCAGCGCCTTCGGTTTATCCGCTATGCGCGGCAGCTTGGTTTCACGCTGGAGTCGATCCGAGAGTTACTCTCGATCCGTATCGATCCGGAGCACCACACTTGCCAGGAGTCAAAAAGCATCGTCCAGGCTCGACTGGATGAAGTTGAAGCCCGAATTCAGGAATTGCAGGCAATGCAGCGTTCGCTGCAAAGATTGAATGACGCATGCTGTGGTACTGCGCACAGCAGCATTTATTGCTCTATTCTTGAAACCCTCGAGCAGGGGGCCAGTGGTGAAACGGAAACTCAGAGGTGTTGATTTTCCCTCAGCACGGGCCTACACTCGCGTCAACATAAACCATGCTCAGGAGAAATTATGAGCCGCTATCAGCATACGAAGGGACAAATTAAAGACAACGCCATAGAGGCATTACTTCACGACCCGCTTTTTCGACAGCGAGTTGAAAAGAACAAAAAAGGGAAGGGAAGTTATCTGCGTAAAAACAAGCATGCAAAACGGGGTAACTGGGAGGCCAGTGGCAAGCAAGCGAATCGCTTATTTACCACTGGCCTTCCTGCTTTTAGCTGTTAAACGCGGTTATTCTGCTCTTTTAACAGATCGCGAATTTCAGTCAGTAACACTTCTTCTTTCGTTGGGGCAGGTGCCGCAGCAGGCTCTTCTTTTTTACGGTTCAGCCTGTTAATAAGCTTGATGGCCATAAAAATGGCAAACGCCACGATCACGAAATCAAATACGTTCTGAATAAACACGCCATAGTGCATCACAACTGCCGGAATATCCCCCTGGGCTTCCCGAAGCGTGAAGGCGAACTGTTTGAAGTCAATGCCCCCAATTAATAGCCCCAACGGCGGCATAATAATGTCGGCAACCAGTGATGAAACGATCTTACCGAACGCAGCACCAATAATGACACCCACTGCCAAATCCACTACATTCCCGCGCATCGCAAATTCGCGAAATTCTTTAATAAAACTCATTGTTCTCTCCTTGTGCCAGCTGACGAGTATAAGTTTAACAAATGATTAGCCAATTGCCATTCGGGATAATTAAACGTTATGAAAAATAAAAGGCACAAAAATGAAAAGGATAAAGTGCGGGTGCTCTTTCTCGAGCACCCTACTCTTTAAAGGAAGAATGGACTTGGCTGGAATAAACGTTCGACGTCGGTAATAAACTTTTTATCCGTAAGGAACATAATAACGTGATCGCCTTGCTCAATACGTAAATTGTCATTGGCAATCATGACGTCATTTCCGCGCACAACGGCGCCGATGATCGTGCCTGGCGGCAGCTTAATTTCGTCGATCGACCGGCCCACGACGCGTGATGTGGTTTCATCTCCATGCGCCACGGCTTCAATGGCTTCCGCTACGCCGCGGCGGAGCGATGACACACCGACAATATCCGCTTTACGAACATGGCTCAGGAGCGCGGAAATTGTCGCCTGCTGCGGCGAAATGGCAATATCAATAACGCTACCCTGGACCAGGTCGACATACGCCTTGCGCTGGATAAGCACCATGACCTTCTTTGCACCCATACGCTTGGCGAGCATGGCAGACATAATATTCGCTTCGTCGTCGTTGGTGACGGCAATAAACAGATCAACTTGATCAATATGCTCTTCGGCCAGCAATTCTTGATCGGACGCATCACCATAAAATACGATCGTATTCTGCAGCTTTTCAGCGAGTTCAGAAGCGCGCTGTTGATCGCGTTCGATCAACTTCACGCTATAGTCTTTTTCCAGTCGTCTCGCCAGACCTGCGCCAATATTCCCACCGCCGACCAGCATGATGCGTTTATAAGGCTTTTCAAGACGCTGAAGCTCGCTCATCACCGCACGGATATGCTGAGATGCGGCAATAAAGAAAACCTCATCACCGGCTTCAACAATCGTTGAGCCTTGCGGCCGAATAGGCCTGTCGTGGCGGAAAATGGCAGCGACGCGAGTATCGATATGTGGCATGTGCTCACGCATCGTAGACAAGGCATTACCAATGAGTGGGCCGCCGTAATAGGCTTTCACCACTGCCAGGCTTACTTTACCTTCCGCAAAATTCACAACCTGCAAAGCGCCTGGATATTCAATCAGGCGATAGATATTGTCGATAACGAGTTGTTCTGGCGCGATCAGGTGATCAATCGGTACCGCTTCAGAATTAAACAGTTTTTCTGCATCGCGAACATAGTCCGGAGAACGGATACGAGCAATTCTGTTCGGGGTGTTGAAAAGTGAGTAGGCAACCTGGCATGCCACCATATTGGTTTCATCAGAGCTGGTGACGGCAACCAGCATATCGGCATCGTCAGCGCCTGCCTCACGCAGAACGCGAGGATGTGAACCATGACCCTGTACGACGCGAAGGTCAAACTTGTCCTGCAAAACGCGCAGCCGATCGCCATTGGTATCAACAATCGTGATGTCATTGTTTTCGCCAACAAGATTTTCAGCTAACGTTCCGCCAACCTGTCCTGCACCCAGAATGATAATTTTCATATCTCGTGACCTGTTCTCAACATCACTCTTTGATTAGCTTAGCGTAAAAGAAACCATCGCCCTCTTCGGCGCCAGGGAGATTCTGCTGGCCAGGTCGTTCCGGCGTACCTGTATCGCGTAATGTTGCATCAGGCGTACGCTTAAGGAAGGCCGCAATTTGCTGGCTGTTTTCTTCCGGAAGTACGGAGCAGGTTGCATAGACCAGCGTTCCGCCTGGTTTAAGATGTGGCCAGATAGCATCGAGAATGTCGGACTGCAGCTGGGCAAGTTCGTTAATATCACGATCGCGACGCAGCCACTTGATGTCCGGATGACGACGAATAACGCCGGTTGCAGAGCAGGGAGCATCCAGCAAAATGCGATCGAATTGCGTTTCACCACACCATTCTGCGGGTTTGCGTCCATCGCCTTGCTTAACCTGAGCCTTCATGCCCAGACGCTTGAGGTTGTCGTAGACGCGTGAAAGACGCTGTTCATCGACGTCCACCGCCATCACGCTGGCCTGCGGAGCCACTTCAAGAATATGCGTCGTTTTGCCCCCTGGTGCGGCGCAGAGATCGAGGATCTGCTCACCGTTTTGGGGTTCAAGCCAGGTCATGCAACCCTGGGCAGAAGCATCCTGTACCGTTACCCAACCCTCTTCGAAACCCGGTAATGCATGTACCGGAGCGGGGGAGGCTAAACGTACGGCATCAGGGTATGCAGCGTGAGTGAAACCACTCATTCCAGCTTCTTCGAGTAATGCCAGCCATGCGTCACGGGTGTGGTGATTACGATTCACGCGTAACCACATTGGCGGACGCTGGTTGTTGGCATCGGCAATGTCCTGCCACCGCTGCGGATAAGCTTTTTTCAGCCGCTTCAACAGCCAGTCCGGATGCAGGAAGCGTGCTTCGTTTTGGGCAAATTCAGCCAGAAGCTCATCCTGCTGTCGTTGGAACTGACGCAGTACACCGTTGATCAGCCCTTTCAGCTGAGGGCGTTTAATCGCAACGGCACCTTCCACCGTCTCAGCCAGCGCGGCATGAGGTGGGATGCGGGTATGAAGAAGCTGATAAAAACCCACCATAATCAAATAGTGTACTGTGCGCTGCTTGCCTGTCATTGGGCGTGACATCAGCTTGTTAATCAACCACTCAAGCTGAGAAAGCGTGCGCAGAACGCCAAAGCAGAGCTCCTGAAGCAGGGCTTTGTCTTTATCAGAGACTTTTTGCTGCAGGGGAGGCAGGACGTTACTCAATGACTGGCCCTGCTCGATAACCTGCTCGACGGCCTGAGCCGCCATACTGCGTAGATTTTGTTTTTTCATAACCGTAAAAATAAAAATGCCCGGAAACACCGGGCCTTAAGAATAAATTTGCTCAGGCAAGACGATTGCCCGGAATAAACCATTCGCGACGAGAATTTAACAGATCCTGAGCGCTCATAGCCTTCTTACCGGCCGGTTGTAGCGATTCAAGATTCAGGATCCCTTGCGCAGTCGCCACCTGGATCCCGTTCTTGTTGGCGTCAACAATCGTACCGGGTTCAGCCGTGGTAGTACCGCTAATGACGGAGGCGTTCCAGACTTTCACTGGCTGCTCATCAATCTCCATCCAGCTCATTGGCCACGGATTAAAAGCGCGGATGCAGCGTTCAAGTTGAGCGGCCGACAGGGACCAGTCGATCCGTGCTTCTTCTTTGCTCAGCTTTTCGGCGTAGGTTACCAGCGCGTCATCCTGAACTTCCGGTTTTGCCGTATTGTCAGCAAGCTGCTGAAGCGTCTCGATAAGACCTCGTGGGCCAAGGTCTGCCAGTTTGTCATACAGCGTGGCGCTGGTATCGTCTGGCGTAATGGGGCAGGCCAGCTTATACAGCATGTCACCAGTGTCTAAACCTACGTCCATCTTCATGATGGTGACGCCAGTTTCAGCATCGCCAGCCCACAGAGAGCGTTGAATAGGTGCCGCCCCGCGCCAGCGTGGAAGAAGAGAACCATGCACGTTGACACAGCCCAGGCGTGGCATATCCAACACGGCTTTTGGCAAGATTAAACCGTAAGCCACTACCACCATGACATCCGCGTTCAGGTCTGCCACTAACTGCTGATTTTCCTGAGGACGCAAGGATGCGGGCTGGAAAATGGGTAATCCATGTTCTTCGGCCAGCACTTTAACCGGACTTGGCATCAGCTTTTTCCCACGACCAGCCGGACGGTCGGGTTGGGTAAAGACGCCAACAACCTGGTGACCAGAAGATAACAGCGCGTCGAGATGACGCGCTGCAAAATCAGGGGTACCCGCGAAGATAATACGTAGTGTTTTAGACACGTTGATCCTTGTATCCGGGGGGATCTTAGGCGCGAGAACGCAAGCGATCCAGTTTCTCTACTTTCTGACGAATACGCTGCTGCTTGAGTGGCGAGAGGTAATCGATAAACAGTTTACCGACCAGGTGATCCATCTCATGCTGAATACAAATCGCCAGCAGGTCGTCTGCTTCCAGCTCGAACGGGTTACCGTCACGATCCAGAGCGCGAATCTTCACTTTTTCCGCACGCGGTACTAAAGCACGCTGTTCCGGAATGGAGAGGCAGCCTTCTTCAATACCCGTTTCACCGCTCTTTTCAAGCAGTTCCGGATTGATCAGCACCAGACGGCCATCGCGATTCTCAGAGACATCGATCACGATAATACGCTTGTGAATGTCTACCTGAGTCGCCGCCAGGCCAATACCTTCTTCGGCGTACATGGTATCGAACATATCATCGACGATACGCTGAATTTCTGCATTCACTTCTTTAACCGGTTCAGCGACGATGCGAAGGCGCTCGTCCGGAATATGTAACACTTGCAAAACTGCCATAAATTTCCAGAGTCGTGTTCAGGAGTTGATAAGAATACTACCTCTATTCTAGACAAATCCCTCATCGATTGACAGCATCAGTGACCAATCGCAATGATTGCGGAGGCTGCTTGTGGCAGGGGAAAGGATGACGTCGACAGAGATATGGTTACGGTTAATTCACATAGGTCCTCTATGTGGTGATGCAATGCTGAAGGCCGCATCACAGCTCAGTAAACAGACGACGATTGATGGCGTGACGCTCCGTGAAGCCGGATTGTCAGCAGCGCAGGCTGGGCGATTTCTTGCGCTCACTGAAGGTGAGGTTGAGCGTAGCCTTGTGTGGCTGGAACAGCCGGGGAACCATCTCTTAACTGCCGATCACCCCCTTTATCCTCCTTTGCTTCGTACTTTTCCTGATTATCCCGGGGCATTATTCGTGACGGGGAACCTTGAGGCCCTTAATGCCGTTCAACTTGCTGTGGTCGGAAGTCGTGCGCCTTCCTGGTATGGTGAGCGATGGGGAAGGATCCTGAGTGAGCAGCTCTCACAATGCGGTTTCACCATTACCAGCGGACTGGCCTGTGGCATTGATGGCGTGGCCCACAACGCGGCCTTATCAGTACAAGGCGCAAGCGTGGCGGTGTTAGGTAATGGACTCTTTAGCATCTATCCCCGTCGCCATCAGGCCCTGGCTAAGCGCCTCATTGATTCGGAGGGGGCGGTAGTGTCTGAGTTCTCACTATCTACGCCCCCCAGACCGGCGAATTTCCCTCGACGTAACAGAATTATTAGTGGGTTAAGTCAGGGCGTGCTGGTTGTTGAGGCTGCTTTGCGAAGCGGTTCGTTGGTTACGGCAAGATGTGCGCTTGAACAAGGGCGAGAAGTCTATGCTTTACCCGGTCCGATAGGAAACCCAGGATGTGAAGGGCCGCACTGGCTCATAAAGCAAGGCGCAACGCCTGTAACTTGCATAGAGGATATCCTGGAAAATTTACGGTATGGCTTGAACCGGTTAACAGATGAACCTAAAAAGCAACATTATTCGTCAGATCAGGAGAAGGTGGCATTGCCATTTCCCAAGCTCCTGGCTAACGTAGGAGATGAGGTAACACCTGTTGACGTTGTCGCTGAACGTGCCGGCCAACCTGTGCCAGTAACGGTAGCACAGCTACTTGAACTGGAGTTAGCAGGGTGGATCGCAGCTGTACCCGGCGGCTATGTCCGATTAAGGAGGGCATGCCATGTTCGACGTACTGATGTATTTGTTTGAGACTTACATCCACAACGAAGCAGAAATGCGCGTGGATCAGGACAAATTGACACGGGATCTTACCGAAGCAGGATTTGAGCGGGAAGATATTTACAATGCGTTGATGTGGTTGGATAAACTGGCTGATTATCAGGACGGCCTCGCCGAACCGATGCAGCTTGCTTCCGATCCCTTATCTGTACGCATTTACACCGCTGAAGAGTGTGAAAGGCTGGACGCCAGCTGCCGGGGATTCATCTTATTCCTTGAGCAGATTCAGGTGCTAAACCTCGAAACGCGAGAAATGGTGATAGAGCGCGTCATGGCGCTGGATACGGCAGAATTCGAACTGGAAGACCTCAAGTGGGTGATCCTGATGGTTCTGTTCAATATCCCAGGCTGTGAAAATGCCTATCAGCAAATGGAAGAATTACTCTTTGAAGTGAATGAAGGTATGCTGCACTAATTCAATGTGCGGGACCAAGAGTTGTTATGGCCAAATCAGCACTATTCACGGTGCATAAAAACGAGCCCTGCCCGCAGTGCGGGGCTGAGCTCGTCATTCGGTCCGGGAAACACGGCCCGTTTCTCGGTTGTTCACAGTATCCGGAATGTGATTATGTCCGTCCCCTGAAGAGCCAGGCGGATGGACATATCGTGAAAATTCTGGAGGGTCAGCATTGCCCACTCTGCGGTGGCGAATTAGCACTGCGACAGGGACGTTTCGGCATGTTTATTGGATGTAGCCGCTACCCCGAATGTGAGCATACGGAACAAATTGATAAGCCAGATGAAACGGCAATTGCGTGCCCTCAGTGTCAGCGCGGTCAGCTGGTGCAACGGCGCTCCCGCTATGGTAAGAACTTCCATTCGTGCGATCGCTACCCTGAATGCCAGTTCGTTATCAATTTTAAACCGGTAGCGGGAATCTGCCCTCATTGCAATTATCCGCTACTTATAGAAAAGAAAACCGCGCAAGGCATGAAACGCTTCTGCGTCAGTAAACAATGTGGAAAGCCGGTTTCGGCGGATCAAAACAGTGAATAATAACCTGCCATCAGGCTCCATTGCCCATGCCGTGGACGTACTGAAAAATGAAGAAGTCATCGCCTATCCAACAGAAGCTGTTTTTGGGGTCGGTTGCGATCCTGACAGCGAGACGGCTGTGAGCCGTCTGCTTACCCTGAAACAAAGACCCGTCGAGAAAGGGCTGATTTTGATCGCTGCGAATTACGAGCAGCTTAAGCCCTACGTCGATGATTCCATGCTGACGCCAGCGCAGCGCGAGAGTATCTTCTCCGCGTGGCCTGGACCGGTGACCTTCGTTTTCCCGGCGCAGCCGACAACCCCACGCTGGTTAACCGGACGCTTTAATTCCCTCGCCGTTCGCGTCACTGACCATCCGCTGGTGGTGGAGCTTTGTCTGGCATTTGGTAAACCACTGGTCTCAACCAGCGCCAACCTGACCGGGTTGCCACCCTGCCGCACAACCGAAGAAGTACTGGCGCAGTTCGGGAATGACTTCCCTGTCGCTGTCGGTGAAACGGGAGGGCGCCTGAATCCGTCTGAAATTCGCGACGCTTTGACCGGCGAACGTTTTCGCCAGGGGTAATCTCATGGAAACCTATGCTGTTTTTGGTAACCCGATCGCTCACAGTAAATCGCCATTGATCCATCAGCTGTTTGCTGAACAACTGCAGATAGATCATCCGTATGGTCGCGTGCTGGCCCCTGTCGATGCATTTGTGACGACGCTGAATGCCTTTTTCGAGGCGGGAGGTAAAGGTGCGAATGTCACAGTGCCCTTTAAGGAAGACGCTTTTGAACGCGCGGATGAATTGACCGAGCGTGCGGCGCTTGCTGGCGCGGTAAATACGCTAAAACAGCTTGAGGACGGCCGACTTCTGGGTGACAACACCGATGGGATTGGTTTACTCAGCGATTTAGAAAGACTCTCATTTATCAAACCTGGTTTCCGGATCCTGTTGATTGGCGCGGGCGGGGCATCACGGGGCGTGCTGCTTCCTCTTCTTTCAATGGATTGTGCGGTAACGATTACCAACCGAACATTCTCCCGTGCAGAAGAGCTGGCTGCGCTGTTCGCCCATACCGGTAGCGTCAGTGCCGTTGCGCTTGATGACCTTGCAGACCATGAGTTCGACCTTGTCATTAACGCGACCTCCAGCGGTATTGGCGGCGAAGTGCCCGCGATCCCTGCTTCGTTGGTAAGTGCCCACGTTTATTGCTACGACATGTTCTATCAGAAAGGCAAAACACCTTTTCTAACCTGGTGTGAACAACACGGCGCGAAGCATCTGGCTGATGGTCTGGGCATGCTGGTGGGCCAGGCGGCTCATGCAGTACTGCTCTGGCACGGTGTGCTGCCTGCAGTGGAGCCCGTGATCGAAAAACTGAAACAGGAACTGATGGCGTGAATCAGGCGATCCACTTTCCTGACAGAGAAATCTGGGATGAAAATCAGCAAGCGGTTTGTTTCCCGGTGCTGGTGCACGGAATGCAGCTGACCTGTGCAATTACTGGGGAAACGCTACTGCGTCGCTTTGGCGGTTCAGACCCGTTATCGGTATTTTGCGAAAATCGCTGGGATCTTGAAGAGGAAGCCAGCGATTTAATCCGCGATCAGCAGGAAGACGATCAAGGCTGGGTCTGGCTGTCTTGATCCAGATATTCATTCTTCCATTTGACGTAGTTATTTGCTGAGTATTTTAATCCTTCGATCTCCGCCTCTTTTAAGGGGCGGATCTGTTTTACCGGACTGCCTAAATAGAGATAGCCGCTTTCCAGACGTTTGTTTTGCGGGACCAGGCTACCGGCGCCAATCATCACGTCATCTTCTACTGTTACGCCATCCAGTAAAATTGAACCCATACCAACAAGTACCCTGTTGCCTATTGTGCAGCCGTGGAGCATCACTTTGTGACCGACGGTAACGTCTTCCCCAACGATTAGAGGGTTACCTTCCGGGTTATAAGAAGATTTATGCGTCACATGAAGAACGCTGCCGTCCTGAATGTTGGTGCGTGCGCCGATAGACACAAAGTTAACATCTCCCCTGATCGCAACCAGTGGCCAGATACTCACATCATCGGCCATTCGGACATCGCCAATCACGACGCTACTGGCATCGATCATCACGCGATCGCCTTTTTGGGGGAACAGATCTTTATAAGGACGTAGTACTGCAGACATATCTACCTCGACAGATGGACGCTATACAGAAGACTTTGATCATATTTTGGGATCGTGGCAAGGCAAAATACGTCAATATTTAAGCAGATCGGGCGGGATTTCAGCGAAAAGCGCGGAAAATCAGCAGTCGGAAAAAAAGATCTAAAAAACACTTGTGCTAAAAAATGGGATCCCTATAATGCGCCTCCATCGACACGGCGGATGTGAATCACTTCACAAACAACCCGGTCGGTTGAAGAGAAAAAATCCTGAAATAACGGGTTGA
>NZ_JAHEVU010000012.1:0-7487 GCF_018597345.1 Enterobacter quasimori
ACGGTCATCCCGTCGGCGGTGGCCTACCGCCCGGTGCAGAGCACGGCGTGGCCGCGCACCTACGGCCCGCAGACGGCGAAAGTGGTGGGGCCGAAGGGCGAGAGTATCTGGACGGACAAATACGGCCGCGTGAAGGTGAAGTTCCACTGGGACCGTCTGGCGAAGGGCGATGACACCAGCTCCTGCTGGGTGCGCGTGTCGAGCGCGTGGGCGGGCCAGGGCTACGGCGGGGTGCAAATCCCGCGCGTGGGCGATGAGGTGGTGGTGGATTTTATCAACGGCGACCCGGACCGTCCGATTATCACCGGCCGCGTGTACAATGAAGCCAGCATGCCGCCGTGGGCGCTGCCGGCCGCGGCGACGCAGATGGGTTTTATGAGCCGCACGAAAGACGGTTCCGTGGACAACGCCAACGCCCTGCGGTTTGAGGATAAAGCGGGCGCAGAGCAGGTGTGGATCCAGGCCGAGCGCAATCTTGATATTAACGTCAAAAACGACGAAACACATTCTACTGAAAAAAATCGAACCCAGTTTGTTGGCGAAGATGAAACCTTACGGGTAGCGAAAAATCAGAAATCAGGGATTAAAGGCGATGTGGTATGCCTGACGGGGAACAGTCGAAACGATAAAGTCGTTAATAATTTTATACTTTCCGCAGGAAATACGCTGAGACTGGAATGTGGTGAAAGCGCCATCGAGCTATCAAAAGACGGCAGCGTCCATATTATTGGTAATAACTTTAACTTTACTGCGAAACAGAATGCGCAAATTAATACGCTTTCCGGCGAATTACACTTGAATCCTGATGATGGACAAAATGTCATCGATCCGCCTGGCGCATCCCTTCAGGGTGAAATCCAGCAGGAAGTGGATAGTTTTTTTGTTATTAATGGCAATAAGTAAGAGTAACCCGAATGGCTGAATATATTCTTCAGGAAGCATCCCTTGCCTTACCCGATGTATTTAAAGACAGAACCATGAATTTATTTACCCTGAGTGATAACGGAGCCAGTGAGTTTACTTTTGTTGTTTCTCGTGCGAGTGCTAAAAACGAAGATAAAGTCCATGATGCGGCAACCCGTTTGGTACGTGAACTGGAAATTACGGTGCCCGACTTTCGTCTCGAATCCTCGCAGATGACCTCTGTTGATGGTCTACCGGCGGTTGAGCTTTTTTATCAATTCAAAAATGATAATGCGATCATTTTCCAGAGGCAGACCGTTATTTTGCTCGCTGACCATCCTGCCGGACAAAAAATGGTATGTTACATCGGCACATGCCCGGGCGAGTTTAGCGATTATTATCATAATCAATATCAGGAAATTATCCGTAGTATTAAGTTCCACAAGCCGGCTCAGACTGAAACTAAAGAAATGCTCGCTGCCGACAGCCAGGGGCCATTTTTTGCGCTTGATAGTGAGAGCAAGGCATTGAGTGTCTTTGAAAACATTCAGGAACTGTATGGGCATCTTTCGCTTCAGCGGGCGAAAGAGGGGCAATATTTGCTTTTTGAAAAACAGGGTAAACCACTCAGTATTGCACCCGTTCCGGGGAGCCAACCCCTTCGTTACGCGCTATGGACGACTTTCGCAGACAAATCGCATCACCTACTTTCACAGCTTTCCGTATGCCGCCAGGTGTCTGGTTCTGACCCCCTTGATACAGCCGACCGGATCCGTGAGTATCTGATGGCACAGCGAGCCGAATAGCCATGTCCGAATGTCAGGCTGCTCGCGTAGATGATGAGATTGCACATACAGCCTCAAAAGGCTGGATGATCGCAGGATTGGTGGGTGGGGCAATTCTGGGCGCAGCTGCCGTTGTCGTCACCGGAGGGACCGCGCTGGTTGCTGTTTCTGCCGTTGCGGCCGGGGCCTGTGCTGCAGGTGGGTTGGGTGAGCTCCTCGGCAGTATGTCATGGGCTCCACGCCATACTACCGGTACGCTAAAAGAAGGTTCACCCAATGTTTTTATCAACAGCCGAAAGGCGATCCGCGCTCACCTGTCAGCCGGAGAGTGTGATGAGCACAGCAGTAGCCTGCAACGGGTTGCGGAAGGTTCGATAAAAGTTTACATCAACAACTTTCCCGCCTCTCGCACAGGCGATAAGTTGACTTGCAGCGCTGAGATTAGTCAGGGATCGCGAAATGTTATTATCGGTGGAAGCAAGGTTCAGACCGATGAAATAAGTCCTGAAATCCCGGAATGGGTGAACTGGACGATGCTCGCCGTTGGTGCCGGAGCCATGGCGGTGCTGGCCAGTCCGGCAATCGCTCTTCTGAGTACCCTCGGTGCGATGGGCGGTGGCACTGTCGGTAGCTATGCGGGGGGAATGCTGTTTGGCGAAGGCAGCGACGGTCAGAAATGGGGGATGCTGATCGGCTCCGTTATTGGCGGCGGGGCTGGCATGAAGGGCGGGGCAAGGTTTGATGCGTGGCGGGCTGGTAAGCCTGTTCTCGAACCGGTTAAGCCAAATATCTCGGCCCGAAGAGCTGAACTTAATGAAAAATTTGGACGCACGGGCGATCTCAATAGGGATATTACAGCAAGAGGAAATAAAGAACTGGCAAGAAACTGGCTCGAATCTAAGGGGTTCACACCACAACAGATTCGTGACTTTGATAATGGTATTGATTATACAAACAGAGTGAGTGTTGAAACGATAAATAGAAATAAAACACTCTATCAAAACCAGGTGCCAGGTGGTCGACAGGGAAACTGGTATGCTCTTCGAGAAGATGTTAAACCAACAGAGTTGGGCATCAATCCAAAAGGTACCATTTATGGCACTGATCAAGTTGTTGATAAAGTAGCAAAACCTTATGTTTCACAGCAAAAAGTCGAGATGTTACGTAGTACTTCTTTGCCCGCGCTTGATACTTGGTCAGTGAAAGATGTACCCTATCAGACAAAAGGCGGGGCAATACAAATGCTTTCAAGCGAAAAGGATATATTTAAGGTGACTCATGAGTAAAGAAAATTACACCGCGCTGGATTATATCGATGATGCTATTGATGCAATAAATCATCGATTAGAAAAAAATCCTACATTTTCTTTATATGTTATGGCGAAGAATCAGTTGGATTATATTAAATCTATTCTAACTGGTGCTGAAAAAGATAAAAGTAAATTGCACACATTGAATCTTGGAGTGCTTGCATCCAAAGAGTTTGATACCACCGATGCTGAACTTGCTCAGCATTTGTCTAATGCTAATTATATTGCTTCGCAGATGGGGCAAGGATTAAAGATCATTCTTCCGCATGAGCAAGACGTAGAGTACCTGAAAAGGCAAAAAAGATATCGCAAGTGATAAGTAATTTTTGATTAAAGGTTTAAATGTGATTATGCTGATGTCTAAAAATTTTTTTTGCTCTGACTATAATAAATACTTGCTATCAATCTCCATATTCAAAGTAATTAAGCAGTCTGATTTCTCGGGGAAATAAGAGGAAGTGATGAATTATAACATCCATATGAAGTTTCTCTGGATTAATCCGTTTTTAAAGAATGCATGATGGAAGATCTTCACAGCAAAGACTCAGTAATCAATCATTACGCCGATCGTTATCATATCTACATGCCAATTAATTTCCGTAGGGGGATAAGAAGCAATAGTATAGATGCGTCGAATTCATCTCTCCCATGGGATGTAACATTGCCTTTAGTCACAACTGAAGATGTTTCACGTGATAAAGCACTTGGGTCGCTGGTCGGTTTGGCTGTCGGGGATGCAGTTGGCACTACTCTTGAGTTTAAAAAAAGAGATAGTGATCATGTGGCGGATATGATTGGTGGCGGACCTTTTCAATTAAAACCTGGTGAATGGACAGATGATACGTCCATGGCATTATGTCTGGCAGAGACTTATCTTTCAGAAAACAGAATGCATACCGATGTGCTTAGAAAATATCTCTTGAAATGGTATCGTAACGGAGAGAATAGCAGTAATGGCCGGTGTTTTGATATCGGTAATACGACGCGATTCGCGCTTGAACAGTATATGCGTGTCGGACCTTCCTGGTATGGTAATACAGAAAAGCACACGGCTGGTAATGCTGGGGTTATTCGTCAAGCTCCGGTATCTATCTTTCGTCGAAAATCGTTGCGTGCGATTTACTTCGAATCCCAGGCTCAGAGTCGAGCAACTCATGGTGCTGTAGAGTCAATTAATGCATGTCAATTTCTCGGATTAGTATTGCACTATTTAATTAATGGTTATCAAAAAGAACAAGCTTTTTCGCCTCATGTTTTCCCATTATGCGCGCGTGTAATGATCATAAACGCGGGTGAGTATAAGCAAAAAAATCGCGATCAGATTCGTTCAAGTGGTTATGTTATCGATACGCTTGAGGCCGCGATGTGGTCCGTATGGAATACGGATAATTTCCGCGATGCGATTCTGCTGGCCGCCAATCTTGCCGATGATGCTGACAGCGTTGCGGCGACGGCGGGACAAATAGCGGGAGCATTATATGGTTATTCCGGTATCCCGCAGGGGTGGAAAGATAAACTCGTGCAACACGAACGTATCGCCACAATGGCAGGTGACTTATTCGATAGAGCACCTGAGGATAATTTTTTATAGTTAGAATTACCAAGGGTAAGCGAAGGGATATGATGACTTGCGATCAGATGTGGAATGTTTAGTTAACTGAATCTACTGTAATGAATGACATGACAATTTTTGGCTACGTTGATAAAGCATTAACTTTAGCACAGAAGAGATATGCAGACGTCAAGAATCGTGATCCCCAATCCCCGCTTTTGCAAATGTACGACTCTATTGTACAACAATTATTATTTCTACGGGATTTAATCGAAGGCAAGGAAAAGGATAGAGCGAAATTATGGGGTATGACGTTCGGTATGTATGCAGGGAAGGAGTTTGATCATTCTGATGAGTTGTTTTTTGAAAGGTTGTCGGATGCCTGGTTTATTGTGGATCAAATCCGCCGAGGGTTAAAGGTTAGGCTGCCGCATGAAGTCGATGCCAACTATAATAAAAAGAAACAAAACCTCATGAAGAAATTCCCTGATGAATTTTAGTATTTTATATGAATAATATTTTTTATTATGGGTGAAAGGTGATTGACTTACATGCTGATTTAAATGCCTTGATAAAATATGTTGATAGATATCGTAAATACTTACCCATTAGCAGTCCTTCAGCCCAGCGAAGGATGCAGTATACGTATGATAATAAATCCTTAGAATCATCCTCAAATAGAGATGTACAAAAACAATGGGATTTAACACCACCATGTAATATCTCACTAGTGCAATCACGGGATCGCGCGGTAGGTGCGCTTATTGGTCTTGCTATTGGAGATGCTGTAGGTACGACGCTCGAATTTTTACCTCGTGACAAAGCACAAGTCAAAGATATGACAGGTGGTGGGCCATTTCGACTTCGCGCAGGCGAATGGACAGATGATACATCCATGGCATTATGTCTTGCGGAAACGCTTCTTGAGAAAGGTGATGCAGATACTATATGCTTCAGGAATAAGCTTCTGGAATGGTATCAGCATGGTTGTAACAGTTCAAATGGCATCTGTTTTGATATAGGTAATACAACTCGATTTGCTTTAGAGCAATATTTAACTGTTGGTCCAGGGTGGATCGGTAATACTGCGCCAGAAACTGCAGGTAATGCATCCATTATCAGACAAGCACCTGTCTCAATTTTTTTTAGAAAATCATTAAGCAAAGCGTTTTATGAAGCTAAAAAACAAAGTATCGCAACACACGGTGCCGCGGAAGCAATAAATAGCACTCAGTATTTAAGTTATTTGCTTGTGCATATGATTAACGGTAGCAATAAAGATTTTATTTTTTCTCCGCACGTCATGCCGCTTCAGCCACGTGTAATGATTATCAACGCGGGTGAGTATAAGCAAAAAACTCGCGATCAGATTCGTTCAAGTGGTTATGTTATCGATACGCTTGAGGCCGCGATGTGGTCCGTATGGAATACTGACAACTTCCTTGATGCGATTCTGCTGGCTGCGAATCTTGCCGATGATGCTGACAGCGTTGCGGCGACGGCCGGACAAATAGCTGGGGCATTATATGGTTGTTCCGGTATTCCGAAGGAGTGGAAAAACAAACTCGTGCAATACGAACGGATTGCTACAATGGCAGGTGAATTGTTCGATAGGGCTCCTGACGACATCGCTTAGTAATTTTTTATCTCCTATGGCACGGAAGGATATCCGTGTCATAAATCTGAAAAAAAGTAGTGGCTATTTTTTAGCTCTGGCATAAAAGATGAAATAATGAAATGGACTGGCTTTATAATTTTTATACTCATCGCTTTAGTCTATATCTGGAACGGGAAAGATCTTTATACCCTAAAAGAGTGGCGAGACTTTCGAATTAAATTAATTTCAGTGTTGGTTGGTGCGTTTGCATTGACACTCATTTTAGTTGTTGTATCAAAATTCATCCCATTACTGGACAGAGAAAGCGCGCGGGCGATAGCATTAATATTACCGGCATCCCTTACGGCAATGTTACTGTCGAAATTTTTTGTTGTGATGCTGAATGCTATTTTCGAAAGTATTATGCGATTTCATAAACGGTGTAATACCAAAGAAATGTATTTAAAACTATCGTCTCTGTCTGCCCAGTACGGGGCTAAATTACACCTGGTAGTGAAATGTCTCGCCTCGTTAGGCTGTATTTTGATGCTCTATGGTATCTGGTTTGGCAGTACAGGCTGATATGAAAAGGCTAGAAGAATTCTGACAATGCCAGGATATGAAAATAAGTAAATGCGGAATATTATGATGCATTGGCTTTTCTTTATTCTCTTTCTGATTTGGGCGCTGGCGCTTATCTGGAATGGAGAAGATTTGTTCGGCAAAAAACAATGGTTCCTGGCTGGGTTGATGTTCCTTTTGGTGTCAGTGGCTACAGTTGTTATTGGCTTTACGTTGAAATGGCTCGCTCAGTCAATGTCATTATTTTCTGTCGCAACGGCAAAACACTATTCGATCTTATTTTCTATGTCTTTCCTGTGCGTATGGGGATTGAAGGTTACCGTAGTCCTGCTCTGCACGATTTTTTCCGGGATTGTACGTGGGCATGAAAGATACAACGAGGATAATTATAGGGAAATATCGTCAGTAACACGCATTGTTGCGCCTGGCTTACTTATCGTTGCTAAAAGCGTAGTTTCCCTGAGTAGCGTTCTTATGTTTTCAGGTTTATGGCTTAAATAAGCGCGATATTAACTTAAAAATATATCAATGAAACTACAGGAAAAGTAGTTTCATTTTGTGGCATGAGAAGTCAATCTTACAGCTACTCATTATCAAATCAGCAGCGTTTACGCTTTGCGTATTGATGAAGAGTTAACTTCTGGCACTGAGATTAGTCCATAGTGGAATAAAGATTATGCTCAACCGAATTACCGTTCAGCTCCCGGTGGAGGGGCTTCTGTTCTGGAAACTGACGGGCCGCGAGGCGATGTCCGAAT
>NZ_JAHEVU010000013.1:0-1603 GCF_018597345.1 Enterobacter quasimori
CCTGTGAGGGTTGCTGGAGGTATCAGAAGTGCGAATGCTGACATAAGTAACGATAAAGCGGGTGAAAAGCCCGCTCGCCGGAAGACCAAGGGTTCCTGTCCAACGTTAATCGGGGCAGGGTGAGTCGACCCCTAAGGCGAGGCCGAAAGGCGTAGTCGATGGGAAACAGGTTAATATTCCTGTACTTGGTGTTACTGCGAAGGGGGGACGGAGAAGGCTATGTTAGCCGGGCGACGGTTGCCCCGGTTTAAGCATGTAGGCGGAGGTTCCAGGTAAATCCGGTACCTTATTAACGCTGAGGTGTGATGACGAGGCACTACGGTGCTGAAGTAACAAATGCCCTGCTTCCAGGAAAAGCCTCTAAGCATCAGGTAACATCAAATCGTACCCCAAACCGACACAGGTGGTCAGGTAGAGAATACCAAGGCGCTTGAGAGAACTCGGGTGAAGGAACTAGGCAAAATGGTGCCGTAACTTCGGGAGAAGGCACGCTGATATGTAGGTGAAGCCCCTGCGGGTGGAGCTGAAATCAGTCGAAGATACCAGCTGGCTGCAACTGTTTATTAAAAACACAGCACTGTGCAAACACGAAAGTGGACGTATACGGTGTGACGCCTGCCCGGTGCCGGAAGGTTAATTGATGGGGTTAGCGGCAACGCGAAGCTCTTGATCGAAGCCCCGGTAAACGGCGGCCGTAACTATAACGGTCCTAAGGTAGCGAAATTCCTTGTCGGGTAAGTTCCGACCTGCACGAATGGCGTAATGATGGCCAGGCTGTCTCCACCCGAGACTCAGTGAAATTGAACTCGCTGTGAAGATGCAGTGTACCCGCGGCAAGACGGAAAGACCCCGTGAACCTTTACTATAGCTTGACACTGAACACTGGTCCTTGATGTGTAGGATAGGTGGGAGGCTTTGAAGCGTGGACGCCAGTCTGCGTGGAGCCGTCCTTGAAATACCACCCTTTAATGGCTGGTGTTCTAACGTAGACCCGTGATCCGGGTTGCGGACAGTGTCTGGTGGGTAGTTTGACTGGGGCGGTCTCCTCCCAAAGAGTAACGGAGGAGCACGAAGGTTAGCTAATCCTGGTCGGACATCAGGAGGTTAGTGCAATGGCATAAGCTAGCTTGACTGCGAGAGTGACGGCTCGAGCAGGTGCGAAAGCAGGTCATAGTGATCCGGTGGTTCTGAATGGAAGGGCCATCGCTCAACGGATAAAAGGTACTCCGGGGATAACAGGCTGATACCGCCCAAGAGTTCATATCGACGGCGGTGTTTGGCACCTCGATGTCGGCTCATCACATCCTGGGGCTGAAGTAGGTCCCAAGGGTATGGCTGTTCGCCATTTAAAGTGGTACGCGAGCTGGGTTTAGAACGTCGTGAGACAGTTCGGTCCCTATCTGCCGTGGGCGCTGGAGAATTGAGGGGGGCTGCTCCTAGTACGAGAGGACCGGAGTGGACGCATCACTGGTGTTCGGGTTGTCATGCCAATGGCACTGCCCGGTAGCTAAATGCGGAAGAGATAAGTGCTGAAAGCATCTAAGCACGAAACTTGCCCCGAGATGAGTTCTCCCTGAGACTTTAAGTCTCCTGAAGGAACGTT
>NZ_JAHEVU010000014.1:0-1193 GCF_018597345.1 Enterobacter quasimori
GAAGTGAAACATCTTCGGGTTGTGAGGTTAAGCGACTAAGCGTACACGGTGGATGCCCTGGCAGTCAGAGGCGATGAAGGACGTGCTAATCTGCGAAAAGCGCCGGCGAGGTGATATGAACCTTTGACCCGGCGATGTCCGAATGGGGAAACCCAGTGTGTTTCGACACACTATCGTTAACTGAATACATAGGTTAACGAGGCGAACCGGGGGAACTGAAACATCTAAGTACCCCGAGGAAAAGAAATCAACCGAGATTCCCCCAGTAGCGGCGAGCGAACGGGGAGCAGCCCAGAGTCTGAATCAGCTTGTGTGTTAGTGGAAGCGTCTGGAAAGTCGCAGGGTACAGGGTGATACTCCCGTACACGAAAACACACTTGCTGTGAACTCGAAGAGTAGGGCGGGACACGTGGTATCCTGTCTGAATATGGGGGGACCATCCTCCAAGGCTAAATACTCCTGACTGACCGATAGTGAACCAGTACCGTGAGGGAAAGGCGAAAAGAACCCCGGCGAGGGGAGTGAAAAAGAACCTGAAACCGTGTACGTACAAGCAGTGGGAGCACCTTCGTGGTGTGACTGCGTACCTTTTGTATAATGGGTCAGCGACTTATATTCTGTAGCAAGGTTAACCGTATAGGGGAGCCGAAGGGAAACCGAGTCTTAACTGGGCGTTAAGTTGCAGGGTATAGACCCGAAACCCGGTGATCTAGCCATGGGCAGGTTGAAGGTTGGGTAACACTAACTGGAGGACCGAACCGACTAATGTTGAAAAATTAGCGGATGACTTGTGGCTGGGGGTGAAAGGCCAATCAAACCGGGAGATAGCTGGTTCTCCCCGAAAGCTATTTAGGTAGCGCCTCGTGAACTCATCTTCGGGGGTAGAGCACTGTTTCGGCTAGGGGGCCATCCCGGCTTACCAACCCGATGCAAACTACGAATACCGAAGAATGTTATCACGGGAGACACACGGCGGGTGCTAACGTCCGTCGTGAAGAGGGAAACAACCCAGACCGCCAGCTAAGGTCCCAAAGTCATGGTTAAGTGGGAAACGATGTGGGAAGGCACAGACAGCCAGGATGTTGGCTTAGAAGCAGCCATCATTTAAAGAAAGCGTAATAGCTCACTGGTCGAGTCGGCCTGCGCGGAAGATGTAACGGGGCTAAACCATGCACCGAAGCTGCGGCAGCGAC
>NZ_JAHEVU010000015.1:0-788 GCF_018597345.1 Enterobacter quasimori
TCGTCCATCGCGATTGGGTGGATCAGAGTCACAACCATCTTGATGTTGTCGCCTGGCATTACCATCTCAACGCCTTCTGGCAGTTCGATGGTACCGGTCACGTCAGTTGTACGGAAGTAGAACTGTGGACGGTAGCCTTTGAAGAACGGAGTATGACGGCCGCCTTCGTCTTTGGACAGGATGTACACTTCAGATTCGAACTTGGTGTGTGGCTTGATTGAGCCTGGCTTCGCCAGAACCTGACCACGTTCGATTTCTTCACGTTTGATACCACGCAGCAGAACACCAACGTTCTCACCAGCACGGCCTTCGTCCAGCAGTTTGCGGAACATTTCAACGCCAGTACAGGTAGACTTAGCAGTCTCTTTGATACCAACGATTTCAACTTCTTCGCCAACTTTGATGATACCGCGCTCTACACGACCGGTAACAACGGTACCACGACCGGAGATGGAGAATACGTCTTCGATTGGCAGCAGGAATGGCTTGTCAATCGCACGCTCTGGTTCTGGGATGTAAGAATCCAGGAAGCCAGCCAGTTCGATGATTTTCGCTTCCCACTCAGCTTCGCCTTCCAGCGCTTTCAGCGCGGAACCACGAACGATTGGGGTATCGTCGCCTGGGAAATCGTACTGAGACAGCAGTTCACGAACTTCCATCTCTACCAGTTCCAGCAGCTCTTCGTCATCAACCATGTCGCATTTGTTCAGGAACACGATGATGAAAGGAACGCCTACCTGACGACCCAGCAGGATGTGCTCACGAGTCTGAGGCATTGGGCCGTCAGT
>NZ_JAHEVU010000017.1:0-552 GCF_018597345.1 Enterobacter quasimori
CGCAGATTAGCACGTCCTTCATCGCCTCTGACTGCCAGGGCATCCACCGTGTACGCTTAGTCGCTTAACCTCACAACCCGAAGATGTTTCACTTCTGATTGCGAAAATTTGAGAGACTCGAACACACATAACATGTGTGTCGTTTCAATTTTCAGCTTGATCCAGATTTTTAAAGAGCAAAACTTCGCAGTGCACCTTTTCAGGTTCACTCTGAAGTTTTCTTGTGTTCGCAGTAAAAGGATGGTGGAGCTATGCGGGATCGAACCGCAGACCTCCTGCGTGCAAGGCAGGCGCTCTCCCAGCTGAGCTATAGCCCCATCGTTTTCAATCTCTGTACCGCTCATCCTTTAAAAGGAGTTTGGTAGGCCTGAGTGGACTTGAACCACCGACCTCACCCTTATCAGGGGTGCGCTCTAACCACCTGAGCTACAAGCCTGCAGAGATTTTTACTGCTATTTTCATCAGACAATCTGTGTGAGCACTACAAAGGCAGGTTCTTTAAGGTAAGGAGGTGATCCAACCGCAGGTTCCCCTACGGTTACCTTGTTACGA
>NZ_JAHEVU010000018.1:0-461 GCF_018597345.1 Enterobacter quasimori
CGCAGATTAGCACGTCCTTCATCGCCTCTGACTGCCAGGGCATCCACCGTGTACGCTTAGTCGCTTAACCTCACAACCCGAAGATGTTTCACTTCAAGATTGCGAAAATTTGAGAGACTCGAACACACCATTAAAGATGTGTCGTTTCAATTTTCAGCTTGATCCAGATTTTTAAAGAGCAAATATCTCAAACGTCACCCGAAGATGAGTTTTGAGATATGACGGCAGGTGACTTTCACTCACGAACCAGCAAGTGGCGTCCCCTAGGGGATTCGAACCCCTGTTACCGCCGTGAAAGGGCGGTGTCCTGGGCCTCTAGACGAAGGGGACACTGAAGTCTCAATCGCAAGACGCCTTGCTATTTACTTTTCATCAGACAATCTGTGTGAGCACTACAAAGGCAGGTTCTTTAAGGTAAGGAGGTGATCCAACCGCAGGTTCCCCTACGGTTACCTTGTTAC
>NZ_JAHEVU010000019.1:0-449 GCF_018597345.1 Enterobacter quasimori
TTCATCAGACAATCTGTGTGAGCACTACAAAGGCAGGTTCTTTAAGGTAAGGAGGTGATCCAACCGCAGGTTCCCCTACGGTTACCTTGTTACGACTTCACCCCAGTCATGAATCACAAAGTGGTAAGCGCCCTCCCGAAGGTTAAGCTACCTACTTCTTTTGCAACCCACTCCCATGGTGTGACGGGCGGTGTGTACAAGGCCCGGGAACGTATTCACCGTAGCATTCTGATCTACGATTACTAGCGATTCCGACTTCATGGAGTCGAGTTGCAGACTCCAATCCGGACTACGACGCACTTTATGAGGTCCGCTTGCTCTCGCGAGGTCGCTTCTCTTTGTATGCGCCATTGTAGCACGTGTGTAGCCCTACTCGTAAGGGCCATGATGACTTGACGTCATCCCCACCTTCCTCCAGTTTATCACTGGCAGTCTCCTTTGAGTTCCCG
>NZ_JAHEVU010000020.1:0-426 GCF_018597345.1 Enterobacter quasimori
TGGAATAAAGATTATGCTCAACCGAATTACCGTTCAGCTCCCGGTGGAGGGGCTTCTGTTCTGGAAACTGACGGGCCGCGAGGCGATGTCCGAATCGTTCGCGCTGACGCTGACCGTGCTCGGCACGGACGCGCGCATTGACCGCAGTAAGCTGCTGGGCCAGCCGGTCACGGTGACCATCCCGACGCAAAATCTGCTGACGTCCCGCTATATTAACGGAAAAATTACCCGCGTGGCGGTCAGCGCCGTTGAGCTGACGGGCACCCGCTATGCGGTGTACCAGCTGACGGTGGAGCCGGACCTGTGGCCGATGAAGCGCGACCGTAACCTGCGTATTTTCCAGGGGCAGACGGTGCCGCAGATTGTGAAAACCCTGCTCGGTGAGCATCAGGTCAACGTTGAGGATAAACTCACCGGCAGCTACCG
>NZ_JAHEVU010000021.1:0-316 GCF_018597345.1 Enterobacter quasimori
TGACCCCATGCCGAACTCAGAAGTGAAACGCCGTAGCGCCGATGGTAGTGTGGGGTCTCCCCATGTGAGAGTAGGGAACTGCCAGGCATCAAATTTAGCGTGCTGATATGGCTCAGTTGGTAGAGCGCACCCTTGGTAAGGGTGAGGTCCCCAGTTCGACTCTGGGTATCAGCACCACTTTATACTTAGGTTAAAGTTCGGCAAGAAGTAAAAGAATTTGTCTGGCGGCTTTAGCGCGGTGGTCCCACCTGACCCCATGCCGAACTCAGAAGTGAAACGCCGTAGCGCCGATGGTAGTGTGGGGTCTCCCCATGTG
>NZ_JAHEVU010000022.1:0-301 GCF_018597345.1 Enterobacter quasimori
AGTAAAAATCTCTGCAGGCTTGTAGCTCAGGTGGTTAGAGCGCACCCCTGATAAGGGTGAGGTCGGTGGTTCAAGTCCACTCAGGCCTACCAAATGCTTCCTGATACTGCGTTGCGGAACAACTCGCATACTTCAGTATGCTTCGTTATTCCACGCCTTGTCTCAGAAAGCATTACCGGTACAGAGATTAGTGTATACGATGGGGTTATAGCTCAGCTGGGAGAGCGCCTGCCTTGCACGCAGGAGGTCTGCGGTTCGATCCCGCATAGCTCCACCATCCTTTTACTGCGAACACAAGAAA
>NZ_JAHEVU010000023.1:0-286 GCF_018597345.1 Enterobacter quasimori
CAGTAAAAGGATGGTGGAGCTATGCGGGATCGAACCGCAGACCTCCTGCGTGCAAGGCAGGCGCTCTCCCAGCTGAGCTATAGCCCCATCGTTTTGCAATCTCTGTACCGGTAATTTTTCCTGAGACAAGGCGTGGTAACGCGAAGCATACATCAGTATGTGAGCGTTGCCGCAACGCAGTATCAGGGAAAATTTGGTAGGCCTGAGTGGACTTGAACCACCGACCTCACCCTTATCAGGGGTGCGCTCTAACCACCTGAGCTACAAGCCTGCAGAGATTTTTACT
>NZ_JAHEVU010000024.1:0-245 GCF_018597345.1 Enterobacter quasimori
CCGTAGGTGCGCGGCCACGCCGTGCTCTGCACCGGGCGGTAGGCCACCGCCGACGGGATGACCGTGAAATCGGTGCGGTGAATGGTCTCCCCCTCGCCGCTGGCGTAGCGGTTCTCTTCGAGGTGGTAACCCGCCGCCGTCACCAGATACTCACCGTTGTCGCTGAAGAACGGCGCGTTGGTTAACGTGAAGGTGTGCCCCGGCGCAATCCCCGCCGCCGTCGCGGTGGCCTGAATCTGCTGATG
>NZ_JAHEVU010000025.1:0-239 GCF_018597345.1 Enterobacter quasimori
CATCATTTAAAGAAAGCGTAATAGCTCACTGGTCGAGTCGGCCTGCGCGGAAGATGTAACGGGGCTAAACCATGCACCGAAGCTGCGGCAGCGACACTTAGGTGTTGTTGGGTAGGGGAGCGTTCTGTAAGCCGTTGAAGGTGACCTGTGAGGGTTGCTGGAGGTATCAGAAGTGCGAATGCTGACATAAGTAACGATAAAGCGGGTGAAAAGCCCGCTCGCCGGAAGACCAAGGGTTC
>NZ_JAHEVU010000026.1:0-230 GCF_018597345.1 Enterobacter quasimori
TTCACTTCTGATTGCGAAAATTTGAGAGACTCGAACACACCATTTAAGATGTGTCGTTTCAATTTTCAGCTTGATCCAGATTTTTAAAGAGCAAAACTTCTTAATGCACTCAAAAGTACATTCAGAAGTTCATCATTCATCAGACAATCTGTGTGAGCACTACAAAGGCAGGTTCTTTAAGGTAAGGAGGTGATCCAACCGCAGGTTCCCCTACGGTTACCTTGTTACGA
>NZ_JAHEVU010000027.1:0-219 GCF_018597345.1 Enterobacter quasimori
GTCTTGCGACGTTATGCGGTATTAGCTACCGTTTCCAGTAGTTATCCCCCTCCATCAGGCAGTTTCCCAGACATTACTCACCCGTCCGCCGCTCGCCGGCAAAGTAGCAAGCTACTTTCCGCTGCCGCTCGACTTGCATGTGTTAGGCCTGCCGCCAGCGTTCAATCTGAGCCATGATCAAACTCTTCAATTTAAGTTTGATGCTCGTGAATTAAACTT
>NZ_JAHEVU010000028.1:0-214 GCF_018597345.1 Enterobacter quasimori
TTCACTTCTGATTGCGAAAATTTGAGAGACTCGAACACACCATTTAAGATGTGTCGTTTCAATTTTCAGCTTGATCCAGATTTTTAAAGAGCAAATATCTCAAACATGACTCGCAAGTCAGTTTTGAGATATGACGGCAGGTGACTTTCACTCACGAACCAGCAAGTGGCGTCCCCTAGGGGATTCGAACCCCTGTTACCGCCGTGAAAGGGCG
>NZ_JAHEVU010000029.1:0-213 GCF_018597345.1 Enterobacter quasimori
TACGCCCAGTAATTCCGATTAACGCTTGCACCCTCCGTATTACCGCGGCTGCTGGCACGGAGTTAGCCGGTGCTTCTTCTGCGGGTAACGTCAATTGCTGAGGTTATTAACCTCAACACCTTCCTCCCCGCTGAAAGTACTTTACAACCCGAAGGCCTTCTTCATACACGCGGCATGGCTGCATCAGGCTTGCGCCCATTGTGCAATATTCCC
>NZ_JAHEVU010000030.1:0-213 GCF_018597345.1 Enterobacter quasimori
GGGAATATTGCACAATGGGCGCAAGCCTGATGCAGCCATGCCGCGTGTATGAAGAAGGCCTTCGGGTTGTAAAGTACTTTCAGCGGGGAGGAAGGCGGTGAGGTTAATAACCTCATCGATTGACGTTACCCGCAGAAGAAGCACCGGCTAACTCCGTGCCAGCAGCCGCGGTAATACGGAGGGTGCAAGCGTTAATCGGAATTACTGGGCGTA